>CAYWJQ010000006.1:0-152588 GCA_964458595.1 uncultured Thermoplasmata archaeon | reverse complement strand
GGATATCGGTGTCTAGAGGGGCAGAACTACTCGATACGAACGTACATGAGATCTACCAGCTGGCTAAAAAGAAAGACGTAGAGATCGGGGCGACTATGGATCAATACGAGAAAGGAGAAAAGACCGCCAAAGAAGTGATCGAATAGAAGATTGGTCCTGCTCAGTTTAGAAAGGTAAGGTTTGATCGCCTGAAAGCTCTCCCATCCACCTTGGGCCATGATGTGCCTAGCATTTTTCCCGAGCTCTACCAGGTGATAGTGAGCAAAGAACCGGCGCAGATCGTGACTCGATACCTTTTATAGATTTCATCACCGGTCTCCTCATAAGCAGTTTCAGAAACCTTCTGGACCCGATGTTGAATACCACGAGGAGTAAAGAAATCCACATAAGCATACATATTCGGACCTTGCTTAATCCCTGCCGGATCCTGCGTAGTAAACCTGCACTGCCCAGTATATTTTTCACTTATTAATCCTTCTGCAATTTTCTTTGACTCGTTTATTCTTCTCTTGGACTTTTTTGAAGCCATAATATTTTAAACCCGATTAAAAAGAATTGAAAAATCAAAACTTTGTGTTATATATCATATTTAGGTTATAGTTTCAGTTTCTCAAGATCCATATTATTTTTGAGTATGAGCCCTAAATCTTCGTCATTTTTTATTTTTTGAATATAATTATTCAATCTTTTTTTGGTGATCCACTTCGATAACGGATTTTTACTAAGGTCTAATAGTTTTCTGTGTACTTTATAAATTCTTTCTAAATATTCTAGGGATTTTTGTATATTCTCTCTTTTACTCTCCAAACGAAATTTATAATGAAGCATGGGTAAAAAATTAGGATATTCATCCTCTAATTCGTCAAGTATTTTCTCTGCCCTATCGAGTTCGTCCATCTCAATTAATACCAAGGCTTTTAAGTTCTTCCAATTTAGTTTATAACCGAGATAATTGGATTGGATTTTCTTGTTTATTAATTTTAATGCTTTGTCATATTTGTTTTTAGAGCAGTAATAATTAAGTTTGAATCCATTTCTGAAAACTATAAAATCTCTATGAGTAAAAATACCAATGAACCCAATAATACTGACCATGAATAAAAAAAGATGAGAGAAGAAAGATGGTTCATCAAAAATAAATCTAAAAAATCTGTAACTCTCAAATATCATTCCTAAGAATCCTACCAGAATACCTACAATCGCACCTCCGAGTAGAAGTAATTGGGAGATCAGTCCGATCTTAGCGTATTTTCCTTCGTAACCTACTATATGAACCCCCATTTTATCACTTGGAATGAAATTATTTTATTGCCATGAGAGTGCTTTTATGCCACAAAAGAGCGTATTGATTCCATCTTGATATCGAGAGAGAGGAGATCCACCTGCACAACCCACTACCACTCCAACAAAATATGCAATTGCAGCTGCTTCCGCCTTCGATCGGATGCGTGTATCTTACCGTTCTGCCGTTACTCCACTGCTCGCACATAATCTTCCTGCCGCTGGAGTGATAGCTGATCTCTGATTTTCCATAATGCAGATACTTACCGGTTCGGTGGCCTTCCAGCGTGTATGAGTACGAAGCTACGTGTTCGTTGCTATCATACACGCTTTTCAATCTCTTCACGTTCTTACCGTTGACGAAGGAAGTCATGTAGTCGAAGCTGGTCTCTCCGGTTCGGATCTGGTTGCCGTCCTTATCGTAGCTGTAAGTCTTGTCATTCGATCTGATCCGTCTGTTGCCGATATCGTACTCGTACCTAATCTGATTCAATTTCCCATCCTCATTAATATTAGTGCCTTACCTTTTTATCTTATTGATCTATTCTTATCTCTCTTCTCTTATATACAAGCTAAGTAATCCACTACCTGTAGATATCAAATAAACTAAGATGAACTCCAATATAAAATAAAAAATATTACTATTTGGTGAGAAAAAGTAAAGTAAAATTGGTATTGTAAATGCAAGTCCCAAAGATTGTGGAATTAGTTTCTTAACGTTTCTCAATATCCACTCTTTCCTATATTGACTCAACTTCATCACCTTTTATCTCACACATTGATGAGACTGTGGATCACACCCTGGTGAGTTAGGGCCTGGACCTGGCCATAATCCTGAATCGTCTCCAAAAACCATTGCATAAAGCAAACCACATCCAAAGATTCCATAGGCAACTGCGCATCCAACAGCAAATGCTGCTCCAATGGGGCCACTTAAGGTTGCAGATCCACAAAGAGCTGCACAACCACCAGCGCTACACAACATCATACATAAGTTAAAATTATCACTATTACCTAAACCACTCGGATCTCTCTTATTGACCGGATTTAGCAGGAAATCCGATGGATTTCCTACACTCATCGGAACAATAGTCCCGATGATGTTGCCCACATAAGGATACAGGTTCGGGCCTTCCTGCATGCCTGCCGGATTCTGCGTAGTAAACCTTGACTGGCTAGCCGAGGTAATCCTGGCCCTGTAGTAGTACTGGCCTTTTTCTTTATAGTAGATATAGTCTATAAACTGATCATTATTGTATGTCATTCAATTTCACTCACCTTTGTTACTAACTTCATCTCTTTTTGACTTTTTAATTTTTTTTTCAACCATGGATATTAATATGGCAAAACTAAAAGTAATTAAAAAAACTAAACAAAAGAATAAAATATTATTTAGAATACCAGATAGATTTGAAAAAATTGCTGAATAAATGGTTAAAGAAGTTGCCGCTCCTAAACCAATCCCAAAACCTTTTTTGTATCTTCTATCCATGAATTATAACCTCCATCATGTTACAGCTGCATAAAGGGCTGCACATCCTCCTGCACATTAAGTTTGACATGCGTAAGCTGCAGGTAATGCTGAAACTAACCACCAACATAATCCCGGACATCCAACTATTGTACATATCCCTGTACACATGAGCATTTTTTTAGTTATTTCCTGTGGCGTAACATCTATATCTGATCCCCCTTTGGGATAGCAATAAGTAATACATACATCACCCGGTGAATGAAATCCTCGACTTTCATATTCATCAAAACATTCCCAAAAAGTATCAAATCTAAAATCGCCTGGGCATTTTTCAAAATCAATTGAACTTCCTCCACCACTACCACCTGAAACCATAAGCCCGCTCGGATCTCTGTGATTCACGAGAACTCTTTCTCCGTCATACTCGTTATTTATCTCCCTCACGACTTCACCATCCACTACACGTTTCTTTTCTAGCAAATTATCTTTTTTATCATATTTATATTTCATCGTCGATCCGCTCGGATATTCCACCGAGGTCAGCCTGCTTTCCCTATCACAATTGTATTGCGTTGTGTTACTGTTCTAATTACATTTATACTCGAAGCTGGATATGACATGACCGTTCTATTATTACTCCCTCTCTTAAAGACCTAAAAGGTTTCAATTTATGAAACTCCACGATCAAGGAAAATCTAGAACTAGAAATTTTATAGAAGAATTTCAGGGATAATCTTTTATAGTCATATGACCATGTAGTTATGAGGTGAGAAAATGAGCAAATACAAAACCATCTCTGTCCCTGAAGAGGTAAAAAGAGAACTTGAAAAAGCAAAGGATGACAAAGAATGGGGGGATTTCCTGAAAGGCTTATATGAAGAAGCTAGAGAAAAAAGGTGTAAAAGAGCTTTCGATAAACTTGCAGAAGAACTCTCTGAAGAAGAACTCGAGAAAATACTTGAATCGAGTGATGAATTCAGACAGGGGTTTGAACTGAAATGAAAGAAAGACAATATCTATTCGATACAAGCGCGATAATAGATATGTTGAGTAGAAAAGAATTCGAAAGAGGAGCTATCTCAGTCATCACAGTTATCGAAGTGGTTAGAGGTGTAGAAGAAGCAAAGAGACAAAATGTCAAGCGGTTGCTTGAAGAGAGCTTCGACGTGATAGGTTTGGAGAATCAGGTGATCTTGAGTTACTGTGACCTTTACAGTAGCCTAAAGAGTGATGGGAATTTACTACCTGACGCAGATTTACTAGTAGCCTCTAGCGCCATGGCCCATGATCTTGTTTTAAAATCGAAAGACAATGACTTCGAAAGACTAGAAGACTATGGACTTGTCTTAAATCAGGACTAAGACCCCTTCGTTTATGGAGGGAATACATAGGAATAAAATATTGTTGGGTAAGCATAGGGTTTTAAACCCACACCTCCACGTTATGAACGAATACGTGTACTCGTGACTTTTTGAAAAAGAAGTTCTCTTTTTTTTCACTCTCTTTACTAGAGAACATGTGCCTTTTGGATTATCAAATGGGAAATATAGTGGGGCTCGTAACTTAGTTCATCGTCGATCCACTCGGATATTCCACCGAGGTCAGTCTGCTCTCTTTATCATAATTGTAGTGTGTAGTGTTGCCGTGCTTGTTCGTAACGCTCACTATGTTGCCTTTCTTGTCGTACTCGTAGGTCTCAACCTTGCCTAGCGGAGTTATCTCTTTCACTTTTCTACCCAAAAGTCGTACGTACCACCATGTGGAAGTGTCATTACAGTCGGCTTGAGTGACCCTCATCAAATTCCGAACTTCATAATAAATAAAGTCCAATATCCAATAATAAAATAGTGAGGCTTTTTGAACTAATCCAAGAAGATTTTTCTTAAAATATCTCATCTATTACTAAATCTTTGGCGCTCCTACTTCTATTTAAGAAAGCCTCCTATGTAATGACCATCTGGTGTTTAGTTAATTTTTATATGTATCATTGTTTGGTGCTACACTATCTATTATTTTATAAACATTATTTTTAGCTTTTCTATTATTAGCTTCTACTATAATTCCCTTTTTCGTTTTAATTATTTTACAGCTAAATTCTGGAAGATGGATTTGTTTATCTTTTCTTCTAATTAAAAAGAATAGATTGTCCTTAATTTTAGACTTTTTAAATTCTATTCCTTCCTTTTCCAATTTCTTCACTATATCTTTGACGGTAATATTATAATTAATAAAACTGTTCCTATATGATATGATTCTAATTAATAAGATTATCAATGAAACAATAGCAACAATCATAATAATAAAGAAAAATAGTGGATTATCACTAATAGAGAAAAAAAACCCTGGGATTACCAGCAATATAACATATGTTATTTTTATAGATGGTATCTCAAAGTTTATCCAATTTCTGTATACTATTTTCCTTCGGAATATTCTTACAGTTTGAAAAAGACCAAAAATCAAACATAAAGAAAAATATCCTATATAGCTAGTTATCATTGGTATAATATTTAAACCTACTAAAATCAATGGTACTCCCATAACTACCATGTAACAAAAGGATAATATTATAAATTCAATCCTCTTTTTGTTTTTCATCTTAATATTTATCACCTTTTATGATGCTTGGTTATAACAATCTATAACATTATCAGCTGTTGTAGAACACCCAATGGCAATCACTCCGGCAGCAGCGGCCGTCATTGTTCCACCACTACCTACGGCCATACCAATTCCTCCATATATTGCATATATGCATCCTGCGTAGGAAGAATAGGTAACAAAGCTTCCCCAACTAGGCCTTGTTGGGAACAAGCAACTCCAAAAAGCACCATAATCAAACGATGGGACATCATAGCAATAAGTAATACATACATCACCCGGTGAATGGAATCCTCGACTTTCATATTCATCAAAACATTCCCAAAAAGTATCAAATCTAAAATCGCCTGGGCACTTTTCAAAATCAATTGAACCTTCTCCACCACTACCAGCTGAAACCATAAGCCCGCTCGGATCTCGGTGATTAACCGGATTGTTGCTCACGTACGCATACATGTTCGGACCTTCCTGCATCCCAGCAGGATCCTGCGTCGTGAACCTGCACTGCTCTGTCGAGTACATTCTCGCTCTGTAGTAGTACTGTCCGGTCTCTTCATCCAGCCGTCTGCCCGTGTACTGATACGGATTGTACACGCTCTCTACCTTCAATCTGGGACTGCCGAACGGCGTGTATCTATATTTGTTCACTACTTCTTCATCCGCATTTATGAGCTCGGTGACGCTTCCCTGGCCGTTGTACAGGTAATAGTACTTCGTACCGTTAAATTCGATGCTTATCGGATGGTCGGTGAAGAAGCCGCTGCTTCCACCGCATCCACAGCTCGAACAGCTGCTGCCGCCTTCGATCGGATGCGTGTATCTGACCGTTCTTCCGCTGCTCCACTGTTCGTACTGGACGTTCCTACCGTCGTAGTGATAGCTGATCTCTGATTCTCCTGAATCCAAGGACTTGCCCGTCCGCTGTCCTTCCCGCGTGTATGAGTAAGATGCAACGTGTTCGTTGCTATCATACACGCTTTTCAACCGCTTCACGTTCTTGCCGTTGACGAAGGAAGTCATGTAGTCGAAGCTGGTCTCTCCGGCTTGGACCTGATTGCCGTCCTTGTCGTAGCTGTAGGTCTTGTCGTTAGAGCTTATGAGCCTGTTCTCTTCATCGTACTCGTTCTGCACGGTATTCACTACCTTATCATCTACCATACGTTTCTTTTCCATCAAATTATCTTTCTTATCATATTTATATTTCATCATTAATCTAATCAGCTATTCCATGGGAGATAAGTCTATCCTCTTTCTTGTAGTCCTAATGCATGGTGTTGTCGTTCTTATCAGTCAAGCTCACGACGGCGCCTCTAAATTTTATGGGAAGTTTAACTTTGATATGTAAGTATTGAGAGAGTACTAATTTTCCAAAGATTAAGAAAAAGAAATATCCTTAAGCCGATATCCTAATATATACCCTACTAACACTCCTGCGATCAACCCTGGATATGAGTATAAAACAAAATTTCCCATTGATATATTTCCTAGCTCCTGAGAAAAATACCTTACAATGAGAAACCAAATCAAACCATTCAATGCACCAAGAAATGAGCCAAATATTCCTACAGAATTTGGTCTAGCTCTTGTCTTATCTAATCGTTCAGAAAAAATCTTTTTACTCAAATATTCAACAAGAAAGATATTGATAATTATTCCAGATATAATCACATCATATAAATATGGCATTGAGAAGATCAAAGAAGGTATGATTGAGAAAATAATCAAACCAACCATAAATGCCAATAATATAGGCACGATAGCTAAACCAGTTGCTATCGGGTTGTTTAATAAATCGTCGTCTGATTTTATTTGATCGGTGATGCTTAAGTATCCTCCGGATACCCAACCAAATAAAAGGATAAGCGTCCATAACTTGCTAGGATGCATTTCTTTCAATAGGATAGCTGGAGCAAAACTTACCAACATACCTACAAAAGTACCTACAGAAAAATTATAAGAATAGTCGTATATTGGACAAATTAACGGCGTTAGAATAGTAGTTGTAAAAACTGTGAGCCCAGCTACAAGCAAACCGGCACTTATCCATGTGGTTTTAACTATCTGAGAAACTAAGACAGCTATTAAAGCGATTAACCAAAACATAATTTGATATTTTTTTATGGGTTCTTCAAATAGATTTGACATCGTTTTTTCCATTTTGATTTCCTCCTAAACAACTACTGACTATCTAACTTATTTGTTCAAATTCTTTCTTCTTTGGAAGATATGTTATCAAGAACCCCACGATCGCGCCTGCAATGACTCCTACTCCAGTAAAGAGAAATGTGAGCAATATATCCCTTCGACCATATTTAAAAGGCATGAAAAAATAGTTTGGTATGCCTGTAAATATCCCTCCCAAGACAGCACTAAGAAGGGCACCAATTAGACCATGTTTTTTGTGGGATGGAGTCCCTTTTACTATTTTTTTGGTAAATCGGTCAGTTAAGATCGTCGGGAAGAAAATAGCAATAGCAACAGTCCCGAGTAACCAATCTACATATCCATAGTTTAATGCGGTTGAAGCTACCATCAATAATCCTCCAATAAAGATGAAATACAGATGTAATTTTGTTAGATTTTCTTTCTTTTCATTAGCCATTGTTTTTCCACCTCCTTAATCATGTGCAATCTGCAATAGCCCAAGCCACGTCCGGTGCCGCACATGCGCAACCAGCTCCTAGACAAATCGTAATCGCTGTAGGTGATGTTAGATACCAACAGCTCTTTAATGCCCCACCACACAACCAATAACATGTAGGATGTTGAACAGCATTTACTGCAAGATTTGCTAAAACACATTTTACTCCAGATGGAAGATCAATGTGACCACCACCAGGCTCATCATAATTACCATCCTCATAACAATGCTCTACGCAATAGTCATAGCTCCAGTCTTGCATACACTCTTGGATACTATCATAACCAGGCAGCTGATAGCACGGATCGCTACTTCCGCCGCCACCGCCGTCGATAACTGCATCAGGGGCTATTAACCCACTCGGATCACGGTGATTCACCGGATTATTCCCAACATAAGCATACATGTTCGGACCTTGCTTAATCCCCGCAGGATCCTGCGTCGTGAACCTGCACTGCTCAGTCGAGTACATTCTCGCTCTGTAGTAGTACTGTCCGGTCTCTTCGTCCAGCCTTCTGCCGGTGTACTCGTACGGGTTGTACACACTCTCGACTTTCAATCTAGGACTGCCGAACGGCGTGTATCTATATTTGTTCACTACTTCTTCATCCGCATTTATGAGCTCGGTGACGCTTCCCTGGCCGTTGTACAGGTAATAGTACTTCGTACCGTTAAATTCGATGCTTATCGGATGGTCGGTGAACACTCCGCTGCTTCCACCGCATCCACAGCTCGAACAGCTGCTTCCGCCTTCGATCGGATGCGTATATCTTACCGTTCTTCCGCTGCTCCACTGTTCGTACTGGACGTTCCTGCCATTGTAATGGTAGCTGATTTTAGAATCGCCATCATGCAGATATTTGCCTGTTCGCTGTCCTTCCAGCGTGTATGAGTACGAAGCCACGTGTTCGTCGCTATCATACACGCTCTTCAACCTCTTCACATTCTTGCCGTTGACGAAGGATGTCATGTAGTCGAAGCTAATATCGCCCGCTCGGATCTGGTTGCCGTCCTTGTCATAGCTGTAAGTGTTTCCATCAGACCTTATCAGACGGTTCTCTTCATCATATTCGTTATTTACCTCGCTCACGACTTCACCATCCACGATACGTTTCTTTTCTAGCAAATTATCTTTCTTATCATATTTATATTTCATCTTCGATCCGCCCGGATATTCCACCGAGGTCAGTCTGCTCTCCTTGTCATAATTGTAGTGTGTAGTGTTGCCGTGCTTGTTGGTCACGCTCACTATATTGCCGTTCCAGTTGTAGCCGTATTCGAAGCTGGAGATGACATCGCCGTTGGACTTCACGTTCCTCAGTTCGGTCAGCTTATCGGCTTTGTTGTACTTTCTTGTAGACCATATAAACTGATCAAATACTTGCAGAATCTTCATCGTCAAAAATTTGTCTGTCTTCTTTATACTCGTAAATCAAACCTATAGCTTCATCTATTTGGTCGGGAGATGCAGTAAAAGTCAAAAATTCTGCCCAGATAGGATATATGAGGTCCAGCTTGAGCTTTTTTCTAAAGCCACTGAAATCAATTACAAAACTAAGACCTGTAGATTTTGTCTTTTTAACCTCAAAATAGGAGATGGATATAGGGCTGAGAAAGGGAAAAATAGACTGTAGCTCTACCCCATCCCTGTTTATTATTATCGTTCTCCAACTCAAGTGATAAATCGTAGTGAAACCTAGAAATGTAAGTATCAGAAATATGTATTTATTGAACATATTGGCGATCGAGCTCCCCCAGATGAGAAAACCTATGAAAATCAGATCTATTGCTACCGAGCTGTTTATGAGTTTCAATTTCATCTTCTTATTTTCTTTATTTTTCGCTTTCTCGATCATTTTTCGTCACCTCTACTGGCAATTAAATTCTGGACAGCATCACATGAAAAGGCAACATTTACTACCGCTATATAAATCACTCCTAGAATAAAAATATAAACACTTTTAATATGACAGATATACAATCCTAATCCAGATATGATCAGAATTCCAAGAAAAGACAACCCTATTCTAAGGTGAAATATCTTCCTTTGCAATCGATTATTATTTAAAGAATGGTTACTTTCCCTTGTTTCCTCCTTGTCAATAGATAAGACCTTTTTCATATAAAATAAATACATTCCTATAATGAAAAAGGGCATGACCCAAATCAAAAAGTAATATTGACCAACATAATCCATTAATATACTAGTTATAAAGATGGATGCTATAACTAATGTAGACAACCTCAATAACTCTTTTTTGATAGCCGTCTTCATGTTTAACCACCATTTCTTTATCTAGTAAGTTTTAGGCACATTTTGCGGCAGCAAATACTGTGGGAAGACCCACACATATCAGTGCAGGTATACAAGTTGCTTTTGAAGGATCCGCTACACAAATCCCTACCGAATAAGAGCACATTTGACACCAACTAGTATGACTTACACACCAAAGACCCAACTCACCTGCTACGCAACCCCAGTAACTGCTTCCATCGTCAGACCCACTATCGGATCCTCCGTCTTCACCACCATTCTCGGTGAGGCATATATCATAGCAGTAGTCTCGGGCGTCTGCATCATACCAACGGTCCTCTACACAATCCTCAATCGTGTCGTAATTCGCTTCTGGACAATTTGCAGAATCTCCGCCACCACCGTCTATCTTGTCCTCACCAGCCAGTAACCCGGTCGGATCTCTTTTATTCACCGGGTTGTTGTCCACATAAGCATACATGTTCGGACCTTCCTGCATCCCCGCGGGGTCCTGCGTAGTGAACCTGCACTGCTCTGTCGAGTACATCCTGGCACGGTAGTAATACTGTCCTGTCTCTTCATCCAGCCGTCTACCTGTATACTGGTACGGGTTGTACACGCTCTCTACCTTCAATCTAGGACTGCCGAACGGTGTGTATCTATATTTGTTCACTACTTCTTCATCAGCATTTATGAGCTCGGTCACGCTTCCCTGTCCGTTGTAAAGGTAGTAGTACTTCGTCCCATTCACTTTGATGCTGATCGGATGGTCGGTGAACACTCCGCTGCTTCCACCGCATCCGCAGCTGGAACAGCTGCTTCCGCCTTCGATCGGATGCGTATATCTTACCGTTCTTCCGCTGCTCCACTGTTCGTACTGGACGTTCCTGCCGTTGTAGTGATAGCTGATCTCGGCTTTGCCATCATGCAGATACTTACCGGTTCGATGGCCTTCCAGCGTGTATGAGTAAGATGCAACGTGTTCGCCGCTTTCAAACACGCTTTTCAACCTCTTCACATTCTTGCCGTTGACGAAGGATGTCATGTAGTCGAAGCTGGTCTCTCCGGCTTGGACCTGATTGCCGTCCTTATCATAGCTGTAGGTCTTGTCGTTCGAGCTTATCAGCCTGTTCTCTTCATCGTACTCGTTATTCACGGTATTCACTACCTTACCATCTTTTAGAGATATTTTCAGCATGAAATTTTTTATCATATTTTTTAAGGCTCTAATCTACTATAGATATTGTATTCCGACCATAATTTATAACCAAACCCTATGAGACCAAATATTCCAATAATGAATACTCCAACCAAAGAGTGGAAACCAAGCCAGTAGTTTATTAAGCCGAGACCCCAAATCATTGAAATGAGTACAGTAGTATACAATTGTAATAAATATCTATTTCTTTTTGGCATATCATAACTACCGACTCTGTTTTTAATTAAGATTGCATATAAAATTACCCATAAAATTAATACGAATACAATCTCATTTGTTATAAACATTATTTACACCATGGAATTGGAGCTGAACTAAACAAATTCTTGTAATTCAAACCCTTACCTAAATTCTTACAAATTACAGCATGAGCTGCTAACCAATCAGCAGATACAGCTACAGGACCCATACTTCCTCCGGTTACTAAAGCACCTAAAGTTGCTCCTGCACCTATAATAGTTGCTACGTCAGAGATCCATTTTGTAGCCGCAAGATTACATCCATATTGATACCCTATTACCGCTCCGGCTACCGTAACAGAGGATACGTAACAGGACGCTCCCGGGGGTGGTGATGGTACTAAACTCCCTCCAACACCACCGTCACCATAACAATGCTCTACGCAATAGTCATAGCTCCAGTCTTGCATACACTCTTGGACACTATCATAAGCAGGTAGCTGATAGCACGGATCGCTACTTCCGCCGCCACCGCCGTCGATAACTGCATCAGGGGCTATTAACCCACTCGGATCGCGGTGATTAACCGGATTGTTGCTCACGTACGCATACATGTTCGGACCTTCCTGCATCCCCGCGGGATCCTGCGTCGTGAACCTGCACTGCTCAGTCGAGTACATCCTGGCCCTGTAGTAATACTGTCCTGTCTCTTCATCCAGCCGTCTACCCGTGTACTCGTACGGGTTGTAGACCGTCTCTACCTTCAATCTAGGACTGCCGAACGGCGTGTATCTATATTTGTTCACCACTTCTTCATCCGCATTTATCAGCTCGGTGACGCTGCCCTGACCGTTGTAGAGATAGTAGTACTTCGTACCATTCAATTCCATGCTTATCGGATGGTCGGTGAAGAAGCCGCTGCTTCCACCGCATCCGCAGCTGGAACAGCTGCTTCCGCCTTCGATCGGATGCGTGTATCTGACCGTTCTGCCGCTGCTCCACTGTTCGTACTGGACGTTTCTGCCGTTGTAGTGGTAGCTGATCTCTGATTCTCCTGAATCCAAGGACTTGCCGGTTCGGTGACCTTCCAGCGTGTATGAGTAGGAAGCCACGTGTTCCTCATTTTCGGACACGCTCTTCAACCTCTTCACATTCTTGCCGTTGACGAAGGATGTCATGTAGTCGAAGTTAATATCGCCCGCTCGGATCTGGTTGCCGTCCTTGTCATAGCTGTAGGTCTTGTCGTTCGAGCTTATCAGCCTGTTTCCTTCATCATACTCATTTTGCACGGTATTCACGACTTCACCATCCACTACATGTTTCTTTTCAAGCAGGTTATCGGAAATGGACAAACAAAAAATAATATCCTATTGTTATGATTATATACATGATTAAAAGTACTTTCCAATACCCTTCTATAAATCTTTCTGGTTTTAAAAAATAACCAATCGGGAATATAACTAATAGAAATACTATGAGTATTACCCAATAAACTACTGGTTTGCTTAGTTGCATTCAACCGCCCCCGGATTAGCTAGACATCCAACAAAAACTGCAGTGGCAGTTATACCTGCTGTAGCCAAACATCCTCCTACACAAGGCGGAAAGAAAACACAAGCTGCAACACATCCACCTACAATACTTATTATAGAACTCGTTACAGTTACTGGTCCTGAGACACAATCCCAATATGCTTGAGTCAAGTGACATTCGCCATCGCCCTGTACATACCCAGTTTCATAGCAAACTGCTGTGCAATCTTCATCTGGGATCAGATCTCTATCATCGCCTATACAGTCCCAGTAACTATCGAACAAGGGTGAACCTGGACAGGTGCTTAGATCGTATTCGCCGCCACCACCACCGTTTATCTTCTCTTCACCAGGTCCGGGCAAAGGTTCTGCGCCTCCTGTGTCCACCATTCCGCTCGGATCACGGTGATTCACAGGGTTGTTGTCTACATATGCATACATGTTCGGACCTTGCTTAATCCCCGCAGGATCCTGCGTCGTGAACCTGCACTGCTCAGTCGAGTACATTCTCGCTCTGTAGTAGTACTGTCCGGTCTCTTCGTCCAGCCTTCTGCCGGTGTACTCGTACGGGTTGTACACACTCTCGACTTTCAATCTAGGACTGCCGAACGGCGTGTATCTATATTTGTTCACCACTTCTTCATCCGCATTTATCAGCTCGGTGACGCTTCCCTGTCCATTGTACAGGTAATAGTACTTCGTCCCATTCACTTCGATGCTGATCGGATGATCGGTGAACACTCCGCTGCTTCCACCGCATCCGCAGCTGGAACAGCTGCTTCCGCCTTCGATCGGATGCGTGTATCTTACCGTTCTGCCGTTACTCCACTGCTCGTACTGGACGTTCCTGCCATTGTAGTGGTAGCTGATCTTAGAATCGCCGTCATGCAGATACTTGCCAGTCCGCTGTCCTTCCAGCGTGTATGAGTAGGAAGCCACGTGTTCGTTGCTATCATACACGCTCTTCAGCCGCTTCACGTTCTTGCCGTTGACAAACGAAGTCATGTAGTCGAAGCTGGTCTCTCCGGCTTGGACCTGATTGCCGTCCTTGTCGTAGCTGTAGGTCTTGTCGTTAGAGCTTATGAGCCTGTTCTCATCATCGTACTCGTTATTCACGGTCTTCACGACTTCACCATCCACTACACGTTTCTTTTCCACCAAATTATCTTTCTTATCATATTTATATTTAATCGTCAATCCACTCGGATATTCCATGACCTCGCTCATTTGGTACTATTCTATAGAGAGAAGGAACCAACCTATTCTTTTCAATATTACACCTAAGATGTCCTATCCGATGCTCTCTTCCCTTTATACTGATATATCAAGAGTAAGAAGAGTGCTATCATCACCAGCGGCGATGTAAATCCCGGTATAGATCCGTTCTCTACTCCATTATCGGATGGAGTTACCTTCACAACTTCCGTTAGATTTCCTTCACCTGTCTCGGTGACCGCGCTAACTTTGTAATAGTAGGTCTGTCCACCGGTGACGTTATCGTCGGTATATGAGGTGATATCTCCTTCTACGCTGTGATGATAGGTTAGATCCCCTCTGCTGAGACCTCGATATATTTTGTAGTGGATTATTCGATCTGTAACGGTATCTTCGGGTGGACTCCATGACAGATTCACCTGTTTTTCTCCAGGATCCGTCTTTAATTGTCGAGGTGAAGATGGTAAAAACACTTCGGGCCAAGACCGCACCAACGGGTGATTGTCGAGGTGATAGTAGCCCTCGTCTTTGTCCGTCTTTGGATGTGGGATCTGAGTGTCGCCGATTCCGTCTCCCGCCGTTCTGTCGTTACTCCCATCGTCTAACCCGTCATAATCCGACCAATAGTTGCCTTCTCCTTCTTCATTACTCCATTCATTTTCTCCCTTAGAACCGCCGGATAGATATGCCTGCTGCCCGTTATCGATAAAGTTGTTGATATAGATGTCGTTAGCTCTCGAATTTATGAGGGTGACACCCCGTGAATTATTGAAGATAGTATTTTTGGTTATAAGGTTGTTTTTAGAGTCTTCGAGCCTGATCCCTATGAGTCTATTCATGAGATGATTATTCTTTATCCTGTTGTCATCGCTCTTGGCGAGAGATATTCCTGCTGAATTATTCACTAATCTGCTTCTATCTAGGAAATTTCCACTGGAATTCCAGAGATATACACCGAAAGCGTTGTTGGAGGCGTTAAGCCCGGTTATCACGTTATCGTCAGAATTACGCAGGATCACTCCGTGATGTAATCCCCTGACTTCATTATCGATCAGCTTATTTCTAGAAGAGGTATGAAGTGATATCCCTCCATAGGAGTTCGGTGTAGGGCTTTCAATTTTGATCAGATTGCCTACGATCTCATTGTTCGAGGAAAAGCCTACTTCTACTTTTGTTAATTTCTTATCTTTTACGGTCACCCCCGTGCAATTAACCAATATCACCTGGCCGGGTTCTCCTGCTATATCACCCGTCTCTCTATCTTTCCAATAAATTATCTCTTTATCGTTGACCATATTCGTTTTCGGGATGACGTGGGTGTTCCAATATCTCAATTTTTTCCCCGCTATATTTACGGTATCGTTGGTCAATCGATTATTTTTGAGTGTGATATGGGTCGAAGAAGAGAGAAATACACCCCAGGAATTATCTTTGATGGAATTATGATGAAGAGTCGTTCCAGATGAATGGTCTAGATATACTCCAAAGGTACTTAGAGGTATAGTGTTCCCGGTGATGTTTCCATTTTCAACATGATCTAAATATATAGCAGCACCTAATCTGTCCAACCATCCGCTGGTGAAATTCGGCGGCCCCGACCCTATCCAACAATCTTTTATCTTGAAATGGACGGTCGTGTTCCCTATGTATATACCGTAGTCTCGACCTGCGATCTTAAGACCCTTTATGAGGTATGGATCGGTTTTGGTTCCTTCTCCTTCCCATCCTTCCGCTTTCGCCGTCTTTCTAAAATCGGTATCACCGTCGATCTTGATAGTTCGATGGGACTTTTTATCTTTATATGATTTCACTTCTTTGATCGGCTTTTCCTCGGCCGAATATCTGGCTAGGCCCATATCATCTCGTTTCGGCTTTTCTGTGCCTCCTTTAATCGGCTGAATGGTTAGCACCATACTGCAAAGCAGGAGCGATATCCCTATCACACACAATTTTTGCATATTCTTCATTTTCTCACCTCAGGGAGGACAATAACCTGCCATCCAATCCCCTGAATTTACGTATTTAGGATAACAACCCAGATAGTTTTCACACGCAGGAGCATTTGAAGGATATTTTTTTGATATCGGATCATATCCACAATAGGAAGTATATGAGTATTGATCATAGTAATTCTCCCAGTCGCTACATCCAATATTGTCTCCTATACAATTTTGACATTTATTAATACAATTCAAATCAACATAACCTGCTTGGGTCGCACATTCACAATAATATTCTTTACAAATGCAATAAGTATAGTCCATATTATAATCTGCTCCCCAATTTATTCCACCACCGCCGTCGATAAATGCATTAGGAGTCACTAACCCACTCGGATCCCTGTGATTAACCGGATTGTTGCTCACGTAAGCATACATGTTCGGACCTTCCTGCATGCCTGCAGGATCCTGCGTCGTGAACCTGCACTGCTCAGTCGAGTACATTCTCGCTCTGTAGTAGTACTGTCCGGTCTCTTCATCCAGCCGTCTACCTGTATACTGGTACGGGTTGTAGACCGTCTCTACCTTCAATCTAGGACTGCCGAACGGCGTGTATCTATATTTGTTCACCACTTCTTCATCCGCATTTATCAGCTCGGTGACGCTGCCCTGTCCGTTGTAAAGGTAGTAGTACTTCGTACCGTTAACTTCGATGCTTATCGGATGGTCGGTGAACACTCCACTATTTCCACCGCATCCGCAGCTCGAACAGCTGCTTCCGCCTTCGATCGGATGCGTGTATCTGACCGTTCTTCCGCTGCTCCACTGTTCGTACTGGACGTTCCTACCGTCGTAGTGATAGCTGATCTCTGATTCTCCTGAATCCAAGGACTTGCCCGTCCGCTGTCCTTCCCGCGTGTATGAGTAAGATGCAACGTGTTCGTTGCTATCATACACGCTTTTCAACCGCTTCACGTTCTTGCCGTTGACGAAGGAAGTCATGTAGTCGAAGCTGGTCTCTCCGGCTTGGACCTGATTGCCGTCCTTGTCGTAGCTGTAGGTCTTGTCGTTAGAGCTTATGAGCCTGTTCTCTTCATCGTACTCGTTCTGCACGGTATTCACTACCTTATCATCTACCATACGTTTCTTTTCCATCAAATTATCTTTCTTATCATATTTATATTTCATCTTTGGTCTAGTCAGTTACTCTACTGATAATTGTTATTTCAGGGTTGATTTAGATAAATCGTTTTAACCATTCAATATTGGGTTTTACTGTTCCAAAATGTCTATTATACTGTAAACATTTTTCATCTTCTTTCTATCCTTTGGCTTTATAATGATATCTTCTTTAGTTTTGAAGATCTCACATCCATATTTTGGCAACTGAATCTCCTTGCTTTTCTTTTTATTAAAAAAACCAAATCTATTGAAGCTTTCTTTTATATTATATTCTATATTCTTTTCGTCTAAAATATCTTTCACTTCCGAGAAACTCTTAGGATTTGAATTATAAAAGCTATTTCTATATATCATATTCATAGCCATTAAACCAAATAAGAATATAGTTATACAAATTAAGGAAAAAATAGCAAAATACTTCAAAGTTCCAAGAAAAAAACTAAATCTTAATAAATTTGGCACTGAAAGAAATAATGCGAAAATAAATATTGAATATGAGATTTCGTGATTTATCCATTTTTTATATACCATGCCCATTTTGAAAATCCTAATCAGTTGGACAACTTCAAAAGACAATATTAATAGTACCAATGATAATAATAACATATGTGTGTCCGTCTTCATAAAAATGGCCAATATACTCAATGTAACTAGAGACAAAAATCCTACAACTATAAATGCATATTTACGTTCGTTTGTTTTCATTTTTTTCTACGCCTCCTATAATATAAGATTCATGTTGCTTGATCTAGACACATTGCTATTGCTATCTCACTAGCCGCACATCCTGCCTCGATTAAGCTTATCGCTACTGATGTCGAAAGCCCCCCAGTTCCCATTGCACTGGCTATTCCACCTACTATTGCACTAGCACAACCTGCATGGGAAGCCCACATCATTGCACTATTCCAACTTGCCCTAAATGGAAATAAACAACTCCAAAAAGCACCATAATCAAACGATGGGACATCATAGCAATAAGTAATACATACATCACCCGGTGAATGGAATCCTCGACTTTCATATTCATCAAAACATTCCCAAAAAGTATCAAATCTAAAATCGCCTGGGCACTTTTCAAAATCAATTGAACTTCCTCCACCACTACCAGCTGAAACCATAAGCCCGCTCGGATCTCGGTGATTCACCGGATTATTCCCAACATAAGCATACATGTTCGGACCTTCCTGCATGCCTGCGGGATCCTGTGTCGTGAACCTGCACTGCTCTGCAGAATACATCCTGGCTCTGTAGTAGTACTGTCCTGTCTCTTCGTCCAGCCGTCTACCTGTATACTGGTACGGGTTGTAGACCGTCTCTATCTTCAACCTAGGACTGCCGAAAGGAGTGTATCTATATTTGTTCACCACTTCTTCATCAGCATTTATGAGCTCGGTCACGCTTCCCTGTCCGTTGTAAAGGTAGTAGTACTTCGTCCCATTCACTTTGATGCTGATCGGATGGTCGGTGAACACTCCGCTGCTTCCACCGCATCCGCAGCTGGAACAGCTGCTTCCGCCTTCGATCGGATGCGTGTATCTGACCGTTCTGCCGCTGCTCCACTGTTCGTACTGGACGTTTCTGCCGTTGTAGTGGTAGCTTATCTCTTCTTCACCATCATGCAGATACTTGCCGGTTCGGTGACCTTCCAGCGTGTATGAGTAGGAAGCCACGTGTTCGTTGCTATCATACACGCTTTTCAACCTCTTCACATTCTTGCCGTTGACGAAGGAAGTCATGTAGTCGAAGCTCATCTTTCCGGCTTGTCTGGTTGCCATCTTTGTCGTATTTGATCCCATTAGCCTGCTTTCTTCGGTGTAATCGTTTCGTAATGGATCCATGACTTTACCATCTAATAAATTATAAGTCGGTTTCATTATTTTTATCCTTTCTTTTTTCTGTAGCATATAACCAGATTAATCCGCTGATATTAGCTATAAGATATGATGAAACAAATAGGAGCAATAATTGGAGTGGATTACTGTATATATTAGTGATATAAAATGGGATTGTTACCCCTACTGCAACCCCAATAGTAGTAAAAAAACGTTCTTTAAGATTTTTTAATAACCAATTTTCCCCATATCGATTTCCATTTCTCATCATTCCACCTACGATATTGCATTGTGCATCAAACATTGATGGGTTTGAGGATCACATTGTGGGGGTTCAATAGGATCAGGCCAGGTGCCTCCACCATCGCCAAGTATTATCCCGCATAGAGTCCCACAACCCAAAGACCAGCATGCTACCCCACAGCCGACACCAACTACAGCACCGACAAGACCAGCATAAGCTGCCATTCCGCATAGAGCTGCACAACCCCCCAAGCTACATAAAGTCAAACACTCGCTCATACTCACCATTCCGCTCGGATCACGGTGATTCACCGGATTATTCCCAACATAAGCATACATGTTCGGACCTTCCTGCATCCCCGCGGGGTCCTGCGTCGTGAACCTGCACTGCTCTGTCGAGTACATCCTCGCTCTGTAGTAATACTGTCCTGTCTCTTCATCCAGCCGTCTACCCGTGTACTCGTACGGGTTGTACACGCTCTCTACCTTCAATCTAGGACTGCCGAACGGTGTGTATCTATATTTGTTCACTACTTCTTCATCAGCATTTATGAGCTCGGTCACGCTTCCCTGTCCGTTGTAAAGGTAGTAGTACTTCGTCCCATTCACTTTGATGCTGATCGGATGGTCGGTGAACACTCCGCTGCTTCCACCGCATCCGCAGCTGGAACAGCTGCTTCCGCCTTCGATCGGATGCGTGTATCTTACTGTTCTTCCACTGCTCCACTGCTCGTACTGGACGTTCCTTCCGTCGTAGTGATAGCTGATCTCGGACTCTCCTGAATCGAGATATTTGCCTGTTCGCTGTCCTTCCAGTGTGTAAGAATAAGATGCTACGTGTTCGCCGCTCTCGGATACGCTCTTCAGCCTCTTCACATTTTTACCGTTGATGCGTGAGGTCATATAGTCGAAACTCATATCGCCCGCTCTGATTTGGTTGCCGTCCTTGTCATAGCTGTAAGTCTTGTCGTTCGATCTAATCAGACGGTTCTCTTCATCATACTCGTTATTTACGGTATTCACTACCTTACCATCTACCATACGTTTCTTTTCCGCCAAATTATCTTTCTTATCATATTTATATTTCATCGTCAATCCAGTCGGATATTCCACTGAGGTCAGCCTGTTCTCCTTATCGTAGTCGTAGTTCGTAGTGTTGCCGTTCTTGTCCGTAACGCTCACTATGTTGCCGTTCCAGTTGTAGCCGTATTCGAAGCTGGAGATGACATCGCCGTTGGACTTCACGTTCTTTAGCTCGGTGAGCTTATCGGCTTTGTTGTAGTCCCTGAATATCTTCGTGCCCGTAGGTAGTTAGTATAGCTTAAACGTGATGGTGTTTATTATTTATCATTCAAATACTTGGTATAACAAAATCGTGGCCATACCGATTAAGAAAATATGTACAGGAAGAGTGCCAAATTGCCAATATTTAGGCAACTCAATATAACCAATACCTGCTAATACATAGTAGCCTATCACGAAAGCTATTACTATTAGCGCCATTACTAGTTTAGATGTTGTTTTCCATCCCATTCATTTCACCTTATGATTTTTACCATTTAACATACATAAGCCGCTGCAACCAAACATCCTACGTATGGGGATGATGCAGCGACGCCTGCACCAATTAAACATGCTCCCACACATTCGGGCCAAGCTGGACCTGTCATGAGGCATCCCGATGCACAACTCATTACAATACTCGTTCCATGTACTATGTCCCATGAATTGCTCTCTACACAATCCCAATAATATGAGGTGAACGTACATCCACCAGTACCTTTTTCATTCAAACAGATACTGTGGCAGAATTCCCGGGCGTCTGCTTCCCCCATACCATACCAATGATAATCTACACACTCTTCAATCGTATCATAATTCGCTTCTGGACAATTCGCTAGTCCACCACCGCCGTCGATAACTGCATCAGGGGCTATTAACCCGCTCGGATCACGATGATTCACCGGATTGTTGCTCACGTAAGCATACATGTTCGGACCTTCCTGCATCCCAGCGGGGTCCTGCGTCGTGAACCTGCACTGCTCAGTCGAGTACATCCTCGCTCGATAGTAATACTGTCCGGTCTCTTCATCCAACCGTCTACCCGTGTACTCGTACGGGTTGTACACGCTCTCTACCTTCAATCTAGGACTGCCGAACGGCGTGTATCTATATTTGTTCACCACTTCTTCATCCGCATTTATCAGCTCGGTGACGCTGCCCTGACCGTTGTAGAGATAGTAGTACTTCGTACCATTCAATTCCATGCTTATCGGATGGTCGGTGAAGAAGCCGCTGCTTCCACCGCATCCGCAGCTGGAACAGCTGCTTCCGCCTTCGATCGGATGCGTGTATCTGACCGTTCTGCCGCTGCTCCACTGTTCGTACTGGACGTTTCTGCCGTTGTAGTGGTAGCTGATCTCTGATTCTCCTGAATCCAAGGACTTGCCGGTTCGGTGACCTTCCAGCGTGTATGAGTAGGAAGCCACGTGTTCCTCATTTTCGGACACGCTCTTCAACCTCTTCACATTCTTGCCGTTGACGAAGGATGTCATGTAGTCGAAGTTAATATCGCCCGCTCGGATCTGGTTGCCGTCCTTGTCATAGCTGTAGGTCTTGTCGTTCGAGCTTATCAGCCTGTTCTCTTTATCGTACTCGTTATTCACGGTATTCACGATCTTACCATCCACGATACGTTTCTTTTCCAGCAAATTATCTTTTTTATCATATTTATATTTCATCTTCGATCCGCTCGGATATTCTACCAAGGTCAGTCTGCTCTCCTTGTCATAATTGTAGTGTGTAGTGTTGCCGTGCTTGTTGGTCACGCTCACTATATTGCCGTTCCAGTTGTAGCCGTATTCGAAGCTGGAGATGACCTCGCCGTTGGACTTCACGTTCTTTAGCTCGGTCAGCTTATCGGCTTTGTTGTAGTCCCTGTAGACTCGAGTGCCTGTAGGCAGCGTGGTCTTCACTAAATGTCCTTTAGCGTCGTACTCGTAAGTTGTGACGTCGCCGTCGTAGTCAACGACCGCATCGAGTCGGTTCAAAGCATCGTAATAATATTCCGTTGTCCTCCCGAACTGGTCGTTCATCTTTATCATGTTGCCCGCGCTGTCATACTCGTAGCTGATAGATCTCTCTTCACCTGAACCCCACACTGTAGTTCTCTTAGTAGTCTTCCCTAACAGATCGTATTTCTCTATCACTTTCTTCACGTGAGGTGCTTTACTTTCCGCAGAACCATCGGGATAAGTGTACTCCTGTATCTTCATATTCTTATCCAAGTCATGAGTTATTTCGACACTTTTTCCATCGGGGAATTCCACCGAAGTAAGGCGTCCCAAACTGTCATGATCATACTGAGTCGATTCGCCTTCCGCATTGGTATACTCGACTATATCCCCCATCTTGTCGTAATCGTAGGTCTCGACGTGACCTAATGGACTTATCTCCTTCACTTTTCTTCCCAGAAGATCATACTTGTACCGCCATGTGGAAGTGTCGTTTCCGTCGGCCTGAGTGACGCTCACCAGATTACCGACTTCGTCGTATCTCAAAGTCACGTTCGTACCTTCCGGACCAAGCTTCCTCTTCATCCTCACTACTCTACCGACCTTGTCGTACTCGTATTCAGTAACGTAGCCCATCCTGTCTATCTTCTTCACGACCTGACCTTCGGAATTATATTCATATCGGATAGCTTTACCGTAAGGACACAGTTTTGCTGTCACTCTGCCCATCTTATCGTATTTCTTCTTCCATGAATTGCCGTTCTTATCAATCGTCTCGATCCTGTTATGGAATTCGTCGTATCTGTATTCTACCGAATTCCCATAAGCGTCGGTCTTCTTGACCAGCCTGTCCATACAGTCATATTCATAATAGGTCGGATAACCCCGAGGACCTATCTTCAGCACTTTGTTGCCGTTGTTATCGTATCTGTACCTCACCGTATTTCCGAGAGGATCCGTCTTTGATATCATATTTCCGAAAACATCGTACTTATATAGAGTCACGCCCCCTCTTTTATTCACCTTTTTCACTAGATTCCCTACCGCGTCGTATTCTTTCTTTATAACGTTGCCTTTATCGTCTATTATCTTGGTCCTTTCACCAAGCTCGTTATATTCGAACTTCGTAACAGCACCGTTAGGTTTGATCACTTTCTTCTTCCAACCTATCTCGTTGTAAACATATCTAGTCTCATGACCTAAAGCGTTGATCTTCTTTATCCTGTTGCCGTGTTCGTCGTACTCGTATCTTGTCACGGCGCCGTTAGGCTTTATCAACTTAGTCAGCTGACCTTTGTCATTCCTTACATATCTGTATCTCGCACCGTCTTTCTTCACAGTGCTCTTGAGATCGAAATCTTCGCCGTAGTTTCTTTCTCTCGTGTAGCCTCTCTTGTCCGTCGAAGATTCTTTTACGCATATATATTCGTCGGAGTTGGCGACTCTCTTCCAATCTTTTTTCGTCACGTTTCCGGTGGAATCCTTCGACTTCACGATTTTACCCATCGGACCGAATTCGTTGTGCCAAACATAACCTTTCTTATCAACGACCCTCACACGATCGTGATCTAGGTCATATTCTAGATAGGAAACGGTTCCGTCGGGGTTCTCGTGTTTTATCATGGCCCCGCCTTTACCGAAACTGTTCGTTATCTCATTACCTTCTCCGTCTTTCCAAGCGGTATGAGAGGGATAGGCATAATCGGCTTCAAAGTCGACATGATAATTCATGTACATCCCGTTCTCATACTTCCCTTTCACTATCCTCTCGACTTTGGGTAGACCAGAATAAGAATAATCATAGTACTTGAATAATCCGACGGGATTTATTATGGTCTTCAGCAGATCATCTCGACCGTATATATACCTGTACTCGTTGCCGCCGGCATTGATGAATTTGGTCAATCTGCCTTTGCTGTATTCGTATTGACAGGTCCTTCCTATCGGGCCCTTCACTTTTACCAACTTTCCGTCTTCATAATAAAGTTCAATTCTCAAACCGGAGTCATCTTCCACCTCTTTTAGATTTCCATTCTCACCGTAAGTGAAGTGGAGTGAGTTTTCGTTCCTGTCTTCGATACGCGCCAATCTGCCCTTTTCATCGAATATTTTTACCTTTCCAGAGGGGGAGCGCAGTTTGTATGCATCTTCTTCACGGACCAGATCGAAACCGCAGCCGTGGGGAGATTCATAATCACCTCCTCCCAAAGATTCAAACCTGTATTCAGTTCCCTCACCGTTAAAGTATGTGACGAAATCTCCTTCTGAAGGTACGATGTTTGCGAAATAATTCATCGTCCAACCATATCCGAGCGGGCCTTTTCTATCGTGATCGAAACTGTTGTAATGTCTCCCTATGCCCATGTTAATTCCAAGAGCATCTATACTTAGGTCGTTATGGCTCAGGAATAGATTACCATTCGCCTGATTGACACCTTTTTTGTATCTGTTCCAGCTCACTCTTCCTTTCCTGCCCATATACTCGAGTTCGGTTGGATCCAAACCTCGGACTAAGGCCCCAGGGGTCTCGTCGTCAGAGGTAGCTAAAACACCATCTTCACCTTTTCTTTCAAATTCCATATCGCCGTCGACGTCTTTCCAGCCATCCAAAAGACCGTCTCCATTTGTATCAGCTTTAACTGGGCTGGTATCTACACCTTCAAATTCTATCTCGGCATCGGTGATCTTTACATCTCTGTTTTCCATCGACTCGAATCTTATCGGGATCGTAACTTCGTTCGGCTTTTCATTGACGTAATGGTTGAACCAATAAAGGTTGATGCCGAGCTTCAACCTCCCGAATGACACTTCGTTTTTCACGGTCCCAACGGCTTCCCAGTCCGTTTTACCATCATTCCCGACGTCTACCTCGAGTCCGTCAATACTCTCACCATCCATATTTTTCAATTCTATATATGCTCTGCTGCAGAAGAGGTTTCCATGTGTATTTCTGTCGAATACGAGCTTGGAAATAGAATTAGTTTCGAATTTGGTTGATGAAAAATCTTTTTCAGTCAAAGTTCTATCAGATGGTGAAGAAAGCTCTACGAGGTCAGATAACCCGTCAGAGTCAAAATCTCTTTTAGATGCATCTTTTATGGTATATCTCCCCGTCCGGTCGGTCTCGAGCCATATATAATCGTTTGGTCCGTCAATCCCGCTCTCGACAGGTTTATATGATCTAAAATCTTTTCTATAGAATCTGGCTTCATCGGAAAAATCTTCACCTCTGTATTTTAAGGATAGCTCAGTTCCACGAGGCAAGTTCCCTCTTATAGAAAATCGATCCCCATTTCTCACGACTTTGATCGTCCGCTTATAAAAAACAGGTCTTCTCCAAGCCGATTCAGGTATATAAACACCCAGAGATACCCCCATATCCTCATAACTTTTGACAAAGTCCGCCGTTACCGAGCTCTCATCAAAATCATATCCTGCAGGGGCTTTGTCTACTATATCAGGTATGAAGTCACCATCGATATCTCCCAGCCATTCCATCAATTTTTCTCCATCATGGATCACTTTCATTCTACCTTTTTTCACCCGAAGATCATAATCCAAGATGTTGTTGAACTCAGCATCTACCGTTCTAGTTGAGGTCCAATCGCGGATAGAGTCGAGTTCAGCCCCGCAGTAATTTATTTCTAACTCCCCTCTATGACAACTCAACCATGAGATGTATATCAAACTATCGTCGATAGACAGTCTTGCCTTACAAACTTTAGATTTGCATTGCTTTATTAAAATCTTAAATTCATCTCTGCCATCTGCGCTTTCGAATTTATAATATATATTTTTATTCTCAATATAAGCACTATGCAAATTGCCGTCCCTATCTTCTACCGAATCTTCTAATTCTTTAGACACTCCTCCTCTAGCTACTGGAGAGAAGGCAGTTAAAGCTAGGATCCCGATCACCACGCAAACCGTAAGTTGTAGCAGTTTACTTTTCATTTTTTCGACCCGACGGTAGGTGTTAAAAAAAACAATTATTTATATTTTACTGATATAAATACTGTTATATTCTTATGAAGTGGGTTTAGAAAAATATTTTTTAGTTTAATTTTTAGACAAATGACTTATTTAAATTTAAAAAATATTATTTTTATAGTTTTCCTTTTTGGTCCATCCTTAGCCCCTTAAGAAAATTTTTTCGTAGATAGTACCAGTTTTTGTCGAGATATTCAATTAGTGACTAAAAATTATAAGAAGTAAAACCTATAACTAGAATATACTATACAGGGATCGGTATGGTGATGAAATGCCTAAACTGCGACCAAAACTATCCCGATGATTTCCGATTGAGATGTGACTGCGGTGGGACCCTAGAAGTAGAAAATGAATTCACGCGTTCGTTCGAAGAGCTACTGAATCCTGAAGAATCGGACACTGAACGATATCTCGATTTCTTACCGATAAAAAAAGAATATATCCCGGATCTTACTCCATCTATCACACCTAACATCGAAAAAACGATCGACGATGTGATCGTCGTCTTCAAATTGGAATATCTGATGCCCAGCGGCTCTTTCAAAGATAGGGGGACTTACGCGACGATAGCGAAGTTGAAGGAGAACGGGATCGAAGAAGTCAGTTTGGATTCGTCCGGAAATGCGGCGATAAGTCTCGCTTTGTATGCCGGAGCGGAGGGGATGAAAACCCATATCTTTGTACCCGAAGGGATCTCTAAAACGAAAGAAAAGATCTTGAATATTTTGGATCCGGAGATACATAAAATCCCCGGGTCGAGGATGGACGTTCATGAAAAAGCTCTGAATTTCGATCGCGGACAATACGTTTCACATTGGTTAAATCCCTTTTTTATCGAGGGTACGAAAATAACAGCATACGAGATCGGAGAGAGAATGGACATAGATCAGGTTTTAGTCCCGACGGGCAGCGGAACACTACTTTTAGGATTATATAAGGGCTTTAAAGAGCTTGAACAATTCAGAGTGATGGAAGAGATACCCAAACTGATAGCTGTCGAGGGGAAAGGATTTGAAAGCCTTAAAAAGAAAAGTGAGGAAAAAAGCGAATTGGCGAAGGGTATAGAGATCACGGACCCGCCCAGAAAGGATCAGATGAAAGAAGTACTGAAGGAAACCAATGGTTTTTCGGTATCCGTAAGTGACGAAAAGATCGAGCGGGCTCAACGTGAGCTGGCAAAGATGGGCTTTCTGGTCGAATCTACTTCCGCCACAGCTTACGCCGCTTTCAAAGATCTTCAAACCAAACAGCAATTCGATAAAGGTGAAAAAGTTTTGATCCCTCTAACGGGATCCAGCTTCAAATATCTTTAATCGAGTTCTTCTCTCAACGATTCAGTATCTCTAAGAGCCTCTACGGTCCTATCGATTTCCTCCTCAGTATTATAGGGTGAAATACCTATCCTGACCAGGCCTCCTTCATCCTGCAGACCCAAAACTTCGACCAACCTGGTAGCGTAAAAATCGCCGTCCCACACGAATATACCTCTATCAGCGAGATACGAGGCTATCTGCTCAGGACTGTATCTTTCGTGTGTGAACGAAACCGTAGATGTACTCTGCACATCTTTTGGAGGTCTATACAACTGTATTTCCGGTATCTCTAACAGACCGTCCACCAATCTATCGGTCAAAACTCGCTCATATTTTTCAAATATCTTCAATCCAGCGACTATGTTTTTTCTTCTCTCCGAAGTAGAGTCAGATACTTCTTTGTCCAGCTGTGACGAAAACTTGTCTCCCGCGTCTGCGATAAACTGAAACGCTTCCTTCGCACCGGCGATGCCTTCGTGGTTGAGCGTACCGGTCTCGAATTTATCCGGCGGCGTATCTTTTTGAGGTCTGACTTTAAGAGTGTCCAACCGGGAAAGGATATCCTTCTTAGCGTACATGATACCTATATGGGGACCGAAGAACTTGTAGGCTGAACATAGTAAGAAATCCGTGTCTATATCTTTCACGTCTATCGGGAAGTGAGCGGCGTAATGGACCGCGTCTACCACGGTATAAGCGCCTACATCATGAGATTCTTGAATCATCTCCTTGACGTCGGGAACTGTTCCTACCGCGTTGGAGCCGTAAGTGACCGCGACCAATCCGGTATCTTCGGTCAGTTTAGACCGAAAATCATCCATATCGAGGGTCAGATCATCCGTATCTATCTCGACCTCTTCCACTATCACACCCTGATCTTCTAGCGTCTCCCAGGGAGTCCTGTTTCCCGCGTGATCCAATTGGGTTATGAGGATCTTTTCTCCTTCCTCTATTTCTTTTTTAAGAGCCTGCGCTAACATGAAATTCAGTGTGGTCATGTTCCCTCCGAAGATCACTTCTTTCTCCGAACAATTGAAGAAATCGGCAAATATCTTTCTAGCGTTCAAGATGATTTCATCAGTTTTCTGGCTAGTTTTAAACTGCCCGTGCCTATTCGCGTTAAAATTTGTAAGGTAATCTTCTACGGCATCCATAACACGTCGTGGTACCTGATACCCACCGGGTCCATCCAGATAGGCGATTGGCTGTCCATTTACTTCGTTATCAAGTGAAGGAAATCGTTTCCTGACGTATCTCGAAAAATCGCGGATCCAATCTTCACTCATGGCTTTTTTTATCCATCGTCGATATTTAGATTTTTACCAAATTCAAATTTTTCAATGACGCAGGCTTTTCAAAATCTATCACCGACCTTCATAGTAATCGAATGATGGAGGCTCTAAAAGAGATACACACAAAATCCTTATCAATAGACTGGACTTACACCATAGATATAGAGAAGGCGATATAAGCAGTTAAAGTTCTAGAACCCGAAAAAGTGATACAGTCGAAGACGATCTAGCACAAACACTCTAATATATTCTCCTAGTCACTCCAAAACTTATATAATGTCAGAAATAACTTCAGATAAACATGTCTCCCTCAAAAGAAGTAGTTATTGAAACCTTGGACGAACTCGAATCGCTGTTGGCGAGAGCGTACTGGATCGAATCCGAGTTTGAAGGCGTGACACAATGGGAAGCTTATACTTCTGTAGATGATAAATACAAGGATACCCTCTTTGAGTTATCTCACGAGTCGGAAGGACACAAAGGTAATTTGAAGGGATTGATTTCAAATCTAAAGGGACTCGATCTAGAAACTATCAAGCAAAATTCTCGAGCCCGTGAATCCGTAAGCTTTGAAAAACACTCTCAAGACGTGGAGATCTTGTACGAAGTTTATGAGAACGATAAATTGGCTCATGACCTTTACGAAAAGATATACTCGAACACATCTCAAGAGTTTGTAGAAAGAGTCTGGGAAGGAGACGATCCCGACGAATTTTTTGAAATACTTTCAGAACTAATGCAAGAGGAAGAAGAACATATAGAAGAGCTGGAGAAGTACTCTAGAAAACTCGATCGGATCAGGTAAGTTCAATATCTTACATTAGATTTATTAGCGAGAAAAAATTCTACTTTTACGGTGAAAGACATGGTTGAAATAGATAGGATCGGTCACTCGTCCATAAAGATAGGAACTGAAGATAAAACCGCCTATATCGACCCGTACTACTCTGACTCGATGCCGGACGAGGTGAAGGAATCTTATGAGAAGGGAGAGAAGGCTGATGTGTTACTGATAACCCACGACCATCACGACCACTGCGATCCTTCGACTTTTCAACATATCTTGGACGAAGATACCAAGATAGTAGCACCCGAGATCTGCTCTGACAAGATAGAGAGTGATTTCATCACGGTCGATCCCGGAGATTCCGTGGAATTGGACGACATAGACGTTAGAGCGGTACACGCTTACAACCGCAAAAGAAAAAGAGATTCCGGCGAGCCGTTTCACCCTAAAGGTGAAGGTGTCGGCTACTTGATAACTGCAGAGGGAAAAACCATCTATCATCCGGGAGATACCGAGAATATACCGGAGATGGTCCATCTTGATGGAATACATACCGCATTTTTACCGATAGACGGGACCTACACCATGGATATAGAGGAAGCGATAGAGGCCGCTAAAGTGATCGAACCGGATGTAGCGGTGCCTTTCCACGAGAGAGACGCTGATCCGAAGGAATTCAAAGATAGGTTGGAAAAACAAACGGATATCAAAGTCGAAGTGAGATGATCATATAAACGGATCTTAGGCAGCGGTATTGAAAGTCTTTAAACCCGAACTTATTCTAATCCCTCGATCATTTATATCTATCCGGTATTTTAACCTTGTCTCCAATATCGATACTGTTCTCCTCAAAGAATCCACGGTTGACCTCTAGAGCGTACCGATAGGGTTCTGCCGGCGTATGAGTCTCCATGGTTTCGGGCTCCATGTGCTGGATCTCCATTATCGTACCGTTTTCTGATGTGACGTCCTCCTTCACCCTAGAAGGGTGAGGCTTCCTATGGAGCCATTGACTCCTTGCACAAGCCCGGAAGTTGCATTCCGCTCGCCGACTTTTGTTTTACCCAAACACAGAGGTCGGGTCGTCGCTTCCAGCTCAGGGGGCCGCGCCACAACACCATGTCGATTCATGATCGGCCCCTGCCTGCAAAAGTGGTCTTCTCAAACTTTCTGCAGGCCCGTGTTTGGAACTCCACTTAAAACATACAACCCCAGATATTTAAGTGTTCATCATAGGGGTGAGTGAAAGTGGCTTTCATCCCTACGGCAGAGCCATAGGGTTTTCTGCCTTAACAAAAGTATAAAGGCTATAGATAAAGGTATCTTAGTGTTCTTCATCCAGAAACCGTGGTTAACGTTCTCATCATATACGAACAGCATCCCACAGTCCTCGCATAGCGAGTCCCTGTGCATCAAACCCTGCTTCTGTTCCACCGTTTCGTCGGCGATCTCGACGGTTATGTTGATTTTCTCACCTTCCGAGTTATTTATGAGGATAGTAGCTTTTTCAAAATCTAACGTTTCTCTAGAAGCGCCAAAAAAGAACCAGATCGTCAATATCAGCAATATCGCTACAGTGATATAAACGGCTAATTCTTCCTTACGCTCTCTTAAAGACAAGTATTTCCCTCAATAGATGCTGGATACTTCGGTATCGAGAGATGTTTTAAAATGTCGTTCCCAAGTCTATCCATTATCCGTTCTGCTTTTACTCCTCACCGCGAATTGAGCTCATCGAAAACCGCTTCCACGTTCTTTCCAGTTTCCTTAACTATATCCTCCCACTCGTCGTTATCAGGGGCCATCCCTAAAAGTCGAGCGATCCTCATTATTGAGACGTGGTACACGGTCTGAAGCCCGGGTTCTTCCTGCCGAACGACCATATTGCACGGGAACAGAGCTCCCATCTCCATCGTTTGATCCAAAGCTCTATCCGCGACCTCGGGATTACAGGCACCGAGGACGTAGTACGGATCACGATCCGCGTCCACTTTCTTGTTCAGCACTTCTGAAGGTGAGAACTCGACCAGTATGCCGAAACCGTTGTTCTCGCAGACTTCCCTAACGTATTCGATGGCTTCCTCGTGCTCCATCTCCAGTTCGGCTGTTTTTTCTCCAAGATCTTCCGGATCGAAGATATTCGGGTCGATCTTTAAAGCCATGATGATTCACCTTTCGAATTCCACTTCTACTTCATTCTCGAGAGAGTTATCTACAGGGCATCTTTCCATCACGGTTTCCAGGAACTCTTGTATATCTTCTTCCGGTATACCTTCGATCTCACTAATTTTTACCCGTATATCCTGGTACCCTACGGGTACGTCTGCTTTACCCATCACTCCCCGCGGATCAAGATCTCCTTCGATCTTAAGGTTGAAGTCTTCCAACTCGTGCCCCATCTGATCTGCGACCAGATTCCCGGTGAATTCAAGACAAGTCCCGAGAGAGGCTAACAGATATTCTACTGGGGTTGGTCCCTTGTTGTTTCCTCCGAGCTTACCAGAGTCGTCAGAAGTTAATGTAAAATTTCTTATCTCCGCTTCGGATTCGAACCCCTCTTTTTTTGAAACTTCAATTTCGTACGTGTTCAAATTTCTGCTTTTTTCACCCATATTATCAGATAGATTATAACTGGCTTATATGATAAATCTGTCGGTCTTTTTTCATCAAAACCTCTCGATCCATTATACGGCCGTTCTCAAGAAGATGATCTTTACGAAAACCTCTCTCATCAACTTTATATATTACCGAGGCTGTAAAATATACTGGAGGATAGAAGACACGACTTCGTATTAGAATAAAGTCACCTAAAGAAAAAATTTAAAGGTGGGGTCGGGAGGAAGAAAAAACCATGCATGAGGATATCAAAGTTCTTTTCGTGGACGACGAAAGAGGTCTGTTAGACCAATCTAAGGTATTTTTAGAAAGAGAAGATGAAAGATTGGATATAATCCCTGTTTCGTCGGCGGAGAAAGCCTTAGAGTTATTGGACGACGAGGATTTCGACGTCATAGTCTCAGATTACCAGATGCCAGAGATCGACGGTCTAGAGTTCTTAGAGATAGTTAGAGAAGAGAGAAAAAATGAGATCCCTTTCCTCTTATTCACGGGTAAAGGTAGAGAGGAAGTCGCGATGAAAGCTCTCAATCTCGGAGCAGAAAGATACCTACAGAAAGGAGGGTCGCCGAAAAGTCAATTCGCAGTGCTCGCGGATTCGATAGTCCAAGAATGGGAGTCTAAAAAATCAGAGAAAGAAGTAAAAGAAAGTGAAGAGAGATACAGGAGATTATTCGAGAGCGCTCATGACGGGATGCTGATAATCGATGCGGAAAGCGGGGAGATCGAGGATGCGAATCCGTACATCCAGGAGCTTCTCGGTTACTCCAAAGAAGAACTGATCGGGAAAAAACTCTGGCAGATCGGTTCTTTCAAAAATGTGGCCGAGAACAAGAAAAGATTCGATGAGCTGACCAATGAGGGTTACATTAGATATGAAGATCTGCCTCTGAAAACTAAAGAAGGCGAGGAAACGCCGGTCGAGTTCGTGAGCAACACCTATCAAGTTGGCGGCAAAAAGGTGGTACAATGCAATATCAGAGATCTATCGGATAGAAAAATAGCCGAGAAGCGTTTCGAAAAATCCGAAAGAAGATTCAAAAAAATCTACAACGCGTCTCCCGATCCTACGTTTTTATTGGATAAAGAAGGAATTTTCCAGGATGTGAATGATGCTGCGGTAAAAAAACTGGGTTATGAAAAAGACGAGATCCTGAGAAAATCGCTTCTAGAGGCCCCCTTCTTGTCCGAAAAGTACCAGGAAAAGACTATGGAACGATTCAAAAAAAGAAAAAGTGGAGAAAAGATTCCTCCATATGACGTGGAATTGACCACTAAAGAAGGAGATATAGTTCATGCCGAAATAAATGTCGCCGTATTCGAAGAAGAAGGTTTTGAAGGAGAGATAGTGATCGGCAGAGATGTTACCAAAAGGAAAAAGGCGGAAAATGAACTCAAGAAAACGAAGAAAAGACTTCAGATGGCCTTAGATACGACAGACACAGGTATCTGGGAATATAACATCGAAGATGAATTGAATGTTTGGTACGAGTCTATGGAAAAATTGGTAGGGCTTGAACCGGGTTCGACTTCAGAACATACTTTCGATTCGCTTTTAGAACGAGTACATCCCGAAGATATATCCGAGGCTAAAACTTATTTGAACGAAGCTATCGAGAGCGGAACGCTGAATAATGTCGATCTGAGGATAAAGCATGAAAACGGTCAGTGGATCTGGGTAGAGATAAGAGCCGAAAAGATAGAAGATAGCGAAGGAAAAGAACGGTTGATGGGTACCGCAACTGATATAACGGAAAGAAAAGAAAGAGAGGTAGAACTAGAAAAAACAAAGGAAAAGTTTCAAAGTTACGTGAGAAATGCTCCTATCGGAGTACTCGTGACGGATTTAGAGGGTGAATACATCGAAGTCAACGACAGCGCATGTGAGATGACCGGATATTCTGAGGAGGAACTTATCGGCATGAATATATTTGATCTGACTCCTCCTGAACATCATGAGAAGGCTGAGGAAAGTTTCGAGGAATTGCTAGAAACGGGAGAAACTAGAATAGAAATTCCTTTTCTTAAGAAAGACGGTAGTCACGGACACTGGATCGTAAACGTCGTTAAATTGGAGGATCAAACCATCGCTTTTACGGAGGATATCACTAAAAGAAAAGAGATGGAAGAAAAACTCATTCAAGCAAAAGAAGATTACGAGAAATTGATCGAGGGTATGAACGATGCGGTCTTTATCCATGATATGGACGGAAACTTTTTGAAGGTAAACCAAGAAGCGGTCGATCGATTGGGTTACACTCGAGAAGAATTATTAGAGAAGGGGCCTGGAGATATCGATACGGCTGAACATTCAAAAGACATCAAAGAAAAAATTAAAGATATCGAAGACAAAAAAGAATTGATATTCGAGACCGTCCATGTTACCAAAGAAGGAAGAAAAATACCGGAAGAGATCAATTCTAGCTACATCTCTTACCAAGGAGAACCCGCGGTCCTAAGCGTGGCTAGAAATATAAAAGATAGAAAAGAACGTGAGAAAGAACTCAATCTTCTTTACAGTATCCTGCGTTTATCCCAGAAACCCGAGATCGAACTGGAGAATATATTTGGAAAAACTGCGCAGATGATACCCGAGGCTTTCCAGTACCCGGAAGTTACAAGCGCTAAAATAGTGTTCGACGACGATGAATACAAAAGTGAAGATTATGAAGAAAGCGGGAGGAACTTGAAAAAGAAATTATCGATCGACGACAGCGTGAGAGGATCTATCCAAGTCAATTATTTAGAAGAAAGGCCCAAAGAAGATGTCGGCATCTTTTTAGAAGAAGAGGTTAAGCTTCTCGAAGCGGTGGTCGAAATCTTGACCAGCATAGTGAAGAGAGAAGAGAGGAAGCAGCAGCTAATAGATAGCGAGGAGAGGTACAGGTCCATAATAGAAAATTCAGTAGTGGGAGTCACGATAACCGATCTTGAAGACGAGTTAATATTTGCTAACGATAGATTTGCTGAGATGTTGGGTTACGATAAAGAAGAAATTATGGGTAAAAACGTATCGGAGATCACTTCGGAAGATGTTTATGAAAAGATAAGTGGGAAAACCAAAAGCCGTAAGGAAGGACTCAGCGAAGTCTACGAGACCGAGTTGAAAAAGAAAAACGGCGAGTCAGTGAGTGTTATAATGGGTGCAACGCCTTACAGAGACGGTAAAGGAGAGGTTAGTGGAACGGTAGGTTACGTTCAAGATATAACCGAAAGGAAGGAGGCCAAGGAGAGAGAAGAATTCCTTCATTCTCTGTTGAGACACGACATAAGGAACAAGATCCAGGTGATAGAGGGTTATCTCCATCTGATGAAAGAGGAGATCGATTTTTCGGGGGATGCGGAGGAATACTTGTTGAAAGCTGAAAAAGGCGTGAGGAGCAGCGTAGAACTGATAGAAAAGATCAGGACTCTTAGAGAAGCGAACAACGAAGAGATCGGTGAGATCAGTATGGAGAGTACTTTCCACGATGCGGTCGGTGCTCTGCAGGACCAGATGATGGATATAGAAATGGAGATCACCATGGACTGTGAAAAAGACTGCAGAGTAAAAGCTGGTCCGCTCTTACAGGAGGTCTTTTCAAACATAATAGAGAACTCGATCAAGTACTCTGAAGGTACGAAGATCCATATAAAAATCGAAGAGACCGATGATGAAGGCATATGTATAATAGAAGACGACGGTAAAGGTATATCCGACGAGAAGAAGGACAAGATATTCCAAAGAGGATTCACCACTGACGCGGATAGGGGGACCGGATTGGGACTGTTCCTTGTCGATAAGCTGATAAATATATATGATGGGAAGATAGATGTGAAAGACTCGGAACTGGGCGGTGCCAGATTCGAAGTGAGACTGAAAAAAGTATGATATCTAACTATCAGTCTTCCTCGTAATTCTCCGTATGCTCGCATTCAGGATAACCGGTGCATCCCCAGAATTTGCCGTGCTCACCCTCTCTAACGACCATATCTTCGCCACACTCCGGACACACTTTTTTTTCGTCGCTTTTCAATTCTTGAGCTAAAAAATGATCCTCTAAAGCCTGTTGAGTGAGTTCATCCGCTTTGATATTGTTCTCTCGAGACACGTGCTCTATCTTTACGTCTTTAGAGCGGTCTTCAAAAGAGGCGATGAGTTCCTTAGACTCTTCCCAAAGATCTCTCATATTGTCCGAGTTGACCGACCATTCTCCGTTTATCTGCTTCACAACCAGCTGAGAATCAGTCCTTATCACTATCTTGTCGAAATCCACATTTGATTTTTTTAACCATTCTAAGGCTTTTATGACCGCCATGTATTCAGCGTAATTGTTCGTCGCTCTATCTTCGAGAAGCAATCCGTAATCCTCACGAAGCGTTTTAGAACCTCTGCTCACTACGTAACCGTAGGAAGCTACTCCTCCGTCTTTGCCTCGGTAGGCACCGTCGGTTTGAACTAGTAGTTCATCCATGATTGATGACTCCGAACTCTAATTCAAAACAGAGAGACCAAATATATTAATTTGTGGTGAAAAGCTGATAAGTGCGATGTGCAGGAGAACTAGAGATTGAAAAAGTATATATGTTTTCTCTCGATAATAGAAGAATAGGGGAGAGTCCAACATGGAAAAAATACTTTGTTGGATCGTGATCGCGTTTCTATTTGTCAGTGGAGCTGCGGTTATGATAGAACCGGCTAGAGGACAGACACAGCCGGAGACGGTGACTTTTCAGACTAGTGTAGATTGCAGTTCAACACTGAGATCTCTCGCTGAAGGCGATTCGGATATCTTCATGTATTCTTTATCTCCATCGATATATGAGGATATGGACCAAGATATCAAAGATGAATTAGGCTACTGGAAGGCCTCAGGAGGTTCTATCAACTACTACTTCAACAGAGCATGGGAAGGTCCGAACACGACGGCTATGCAGAACGCCGTAGAGAACGGCTGGATTGAAGAAGCGAAACGAAACGGCCCTCTATACGAAGTGAACAATGAGGAAGGTGAATGGGAGTTCAACCCTTTCGCGGTCCAAGAAGTACGTTATGCTATGAACCATCTCATAGACAGACAATCCTATGTCGAGGACTTTTTAAACGGTTTTGGAGAGCCAAGGTATAGCTGGCTAGCAAGAAGATCGGCCGTTTACCAAGACAAGTTCAGAGAAATGATCGAAAGCGGCGATCCGGATCCGACCGATGGTGATTTTGGGATGACACCTAGAGGTGATCAGGAGTGGGCGATGAACTATATCAACGATACACTGATGGAGATAGCCAACGGTGAAGCAGATGTCCCGTTCATGGGCCAGCTTAGACCGCCCAGCGAAGGAGACAGCGGTTTCTGGGAGTATACCCACCCGAGTTTCGATGAGTGGAGAATCGTGGAAGTCAGGGGCGTCATTAGAGAGGAAGATTGGAGAAACGAGATGGGTCTTCATTTTGCGGAGCAACTTGAAAACAAAGTGAACATCAAAGTCGATAAGAAGATAGAAACTAGGGCAGACGCGATCCCTCTCGTGTTTTATGGGCACAATACCCCTTTCGATAATGTATCCTGGCATTTCTACACGGGTGGATGGCTCCCAAAGGATAACAACTATTATCCTCACAATTCCCTTAGACGTATGGCTTACGGTTACTACACTTATGGGGAAGGGGATGCAAAGGATGGTCATTGGCACTATGGGATGACAGAAGAAGGTCAAAAGCTAAACAATCTAACACAACCTCTTGTAGCTGGTCATGTTAAAACGAAAGTGGAGTACTGGCGATATATCAAAGATGCAGTTGAATTGGCCGTCCAAGACTCAGTAAGGGTCTATACCACTACTGAGACCAATCTATACACATACGATAAAGACAGCATAAACTCGGTCGTTACCAATCCGATAACCGGGTGGGATCAGGTATTCGGTCCTAGAACACTCGATACTGATGAGGATCATCTGAAGGTGGCTCACTTCGATACTGGAATGATCCCCCTTGGGTACGGCTGCAACCGCTACGGCGGCTCAAAAAGTCGTCTCGAGCCAAATAAAGCAAAATGGGTACTTGGATTTCAGGCGGGGTCTCATCCAAAGACCGGTAAACCCATGGAGATGGGCAGCACTTGGAACGTTACAACGAATTACTCTTATGATGAAAACGGTCGACTCCAGAAAAAATTGGAGATTCCAACTTCAGCCATGGAGTACGACCCTCACAACGAGACTTGGAAGACAGTTGGAGAGTATTATGATGGTGAGGTACCGGATGTAGCTACCAAAGCTACGATCTCCGTCAAAGAAGGAAAATGGCACGATGGTACTGAGCACGGACTTCACACTATAGCAGAGTACTACGGAAGGACAAAGAACATGGTTTACCAGAATGATTACAATAACAACCCGGACTATTACTATGAAGAGTATGCTTCTCGGGTAAAATCTTGGTGGGAAAACGTCAAAGCCATCGAGTTCCATCCAGCCACAGGTAATTATACGATCTATGGGAACTATACTTTCCCTTCTAAAGATATGATAGGAAAATACTACACGATGGAACCGAGAAATTCTCAGCCGGTTTACGAAGCGTTCACTCAGGAAGTAGTCGATACAGATCTTTCGACGAGTAACGAAAGTTGGGCTTGGGAGCAGGGTGTCGCGGACAATTGGGTACATCTACTCAGCTCAAGGCAAGGGCAGATAATCACGCAGACGATGCAGAAGATGATCGAAGAAGATTTTGTCCCCGCTTATGTAAAAAGATCTCAACCCCTATCCGACAATCTAACCTTCTCCGCAAGTGAATACGCCGAGAAACTACAAGCGGCTATAGACTTCTACAAAGAAAACGATAACTTGTTCATATCTTATGGTCCGTACTACATAAGTGATGTATACGAAGTATTTGATTTGAAAATCACCAGATTCGAAGGCTATACCGATTATTTCGACTGGGACCGTTGGAAACCCCAGAGAGAGATAGATATTTTCGATCTGCAAGTTCCCGACGAAGTTATCATCGGTAACGATATCGAGGTCAGTGCCCTAGCGAATATAAGTGAGGGATTTCCTACATACCCGATTGGCGAGGATGAAGAGTTAGATCTCAAAGAAGTGGTACTGTATAAGGAAGGAGAACCGATTACTACTATAACTAACTTGACGAAAATGGTCAATGGAAAAGATACTCGGTTTGAAGCTTCTGTCCCCACTGAAGGACTAGAAGAAGGAAATTACAAGGTGGAGATGACTCTCAGCTTGGCCGGGTCTTCAAGGGAAAAAAGCGTCAATCAATCCGTACTTTTGAAAGGCTATGAACTCAAAGTGACTACACAAGGTCAAGGAGAAGTTGAGATCGATCCTGAGAAGAAAACGTACGAAGAAGGTGAAGAGGTTACACTAACAGTCTCTGCCGAAGAGGGCTGGAAGTTCAAAGAGTGGACAGGAGATGTGTCCGAAAGCAGTGGGGAAAAAGAGATAACTATAACGATGGACGGAGATAAAGAGATAACAGCCGTTTTCAAAGAAAAAGAGAATAAAATACCGGGCTTCACTAGTACACTTGTCCTTTTCATTACGATCACAACAGTATTGATACATCACTGGAAAAAACAAAGGAGTATATCATAAAAACTTCTTTTTAACCAATTTCATTTTCTTGATTTTTTCTAATTTCACGCTTCAAATTCATGAAAAATAAGTGGGCTCAGCCGGGTTCGAACCGGCGACCTCCGCCATTTTGAGCGTCAGCGCGAAGCCAGTGGATTCTGTTGGAATCCAACGCGTGTCAAGGCGACGTCATAACCAACTAGACTATGAGCCCGTTTGTGAATAGGCTAGGTGGGGACCATGAGCAAATTTAAGATTTGGGAGCTAGAGGAATCCTTTTTGATTCCTCGAGGCTAGACTATGACCCCTTTTTCGGCGTTTTTGATTACTGCAAGAGGTTATATATCTCTTTTGGCTCGAAGAGCGATCTAGATGGAAAGATTGTTATAGTAATGAGATAAAATTGTTTTCCGATGGGCTACTTTAAAGAGATAATCGATGAGATAGTCAAGGGAGATATCAGTTCCCCCGATGAGCTTCAAAAGGCGAAGATGAGATTTTGTAAAGAATATGAAAGAGATGAGCTTCCAAAAAATGCGGAGATATTGAAAAAAGTCGAAGAGATAGATGGAGTAAAAAGGGAAGATGTCGTTCACGTACTTCAGAGAAAACCGGCTAGAAAAAAATCGGGAGTATCTGTGATCGCCGTCATGACCTCGCCCGAAGGATGTCCTCACGGGAGATGTAAGATGTGTCCTGGAGGACCGGATAGTCAAGAACCGAGCCCTCAATCCTATACGGGAGAAGAACCGGCCGCGCTTCGTGGAGAAAGAAACGATTTCGATCCATACGAGCAGGTAAAAGATAGATTGAAGCAGTACCGAGCGATAGGTCATGAAACGGACAAGATCGATATGATAATCATGGGAGGAACCTTCCCCGCGAGAGATTGGGAGTATCAGAAAAGATTTGTCAAGGGGTGTTTCGAGGCTCTAAACGACGAGAGAGCCGATGATCTCAAAGAAGCTAAAAGTATCAACGAAGATGCGAGGAAAAGATGCGTAGGGATGACTATCGAAACGAGACCGGATTACTGTAAAGAAAAAGAATTGAACAGGATGTTAAAGTTGGGAGCGACGAAGGTTGAGATAGGAGTACAATCGCTGAGAGACGAGATCCTTGAAGATATCCAGAGAGGCCACTCGGTGCAAGATTCTATCGAGGCTACGAGGAAAGCCAAGAAAAAGGGATTTAAGGTCTGTCATCATATCATGCCGGGTCTTCCCGGGATGACCATGCAGGACGATCTAGAGGACTTCAAGAAGCTTTTCAGTGATCCAAGATTTCGACCCGACATGTTGAAGATCTATCCTGCTCTGGTCGTCGAAGGTACTGAAATATATCGTGATTGGGAGGATGGCAAATACGAGCCATTATCGACAGAAAAAGCCGCGGAACTTATCGCCGAGATGAAAGCGGAAGTTCCGTCCTATGTGAGGATACAAAGGGTTCAGAGAGATATCCCGTCCCCGATCGTCGAAGGTGGAGTGAAAAAAAGCAATCTAAGACAGTACGCTAGGAAAGAGTTGAAAGATCAAGGAAAAGAATGTGACTGCATCAGGTGTAGAGAAGCCGGACACTCCGACAAGGATATTGATATGGACTCCATAGGATTGAAGAAAAAATCTTATGAAGCTTCGGAAGGAAAAGAGCATTTTTTAGAGATTAGTGATCCGGAAAATATACTCCTAGGATATGCAAGGATCAGAACGGAAGACGAAAAGTCGCCCATGGTTAGAGAGTTGAAAGTGGTAGGGGAGATGACTCCTGTAGATAAAAAAGGCGGTAATTATCAGCATTCCGGTTTCGGTTCAAAGCTTTTAAGTGAATGTGAAGATATAGCCAAAAAACATGAGGGTGAGCTCAGAGTCATAAGTGGGGTTGGAGCTAGAAATTACTACAGAAAAAAAGGTTACAAGCTGAAAGAACCCTACATGATAAAAAAGCTCTAGACGGAGGAGGATCCTATAAAAGAATTTGTTTAGACTGATTTTATTATAAAGAAAAAACTAAATATCTCTATTAATATATCTTATTCGGTGAAAATATGGAAAAGGAAGGACAGATAAATACAGAACCTAAAGAGAGGGAAGGTTATCAAAGTAGTAATGAGGAAGGACAACAACCCCCTCAGGAACCGTCTCAACAACCATCTCAGACTCCACCGCCGACTTCTCAGCAGCAGTCCGTGCCGCCGCACCAGCCTCGCCAGCCTAAAGAAGATTTCCTAAAAAGAGTTACCAGCAACGATGGATTGGCCAAGTTCATAACTGTTGGTTTTATATTGATACTGGTAGGGATGCTTTTAGTTCACGCCGCTCCGTTTTTCACGAACTGGGGACGCGCACAGTACGACATGAGTAGAGAAGAGAGAGCAGACGATAGAGCCTCTCAAAACACGATGAATTATATCGGTAATTTCCTACAGGACTTCGGGATATTTTTCATAAGCCTGTTCTTGATCTTGGGATCGATCCATCGAGACGATCTCTCTCAAAGATACAGGATCAGTATGATGGCCCTAGGGCTACTGTTCACTTTGGTAGCTTGGTTCGGTTTTCTAGCACCTCTCCTTCAACTAGGTTAGATATATCCTGTTCTAAGTAAAAACGTGATTAGACCGATTTAAAAACCCCTTCCTCAGGTTCATATATTTCTTCCAACCTTTTCAATTTCCTCTCTAGGTCCTCAACATCTTCTTTTCCCAAGAGATCGTATACTTCCTCTACGTCGGATATCTCAAAACCATCCTTTTCCTCATCCAAAATTCGGCTCACGATACGAAGTCTTTCCTTCTCATCGCTCGCCACTCCAGCCTTCTTAGAGGCTTTGAGATAAGGATCCTTCTCTTCTTCCTCTTCTTCCTGCTCCGGGAGTTCTCCGCCTCTCATATTGGCGTTCAATCTTCCGATGACCCAACTCGCTTCTTTTCTAGAATCCGTCTTATAATGAGTCTTCATTTTATCCAAGTCCAACCTTTTACCACACTGATGGCATTCACTCGTTTCATCTTTTATTTCTACGATCTTGGCCGTTCTACAGTCGCTGCAGACTACAACGCCGTACTTTTCTTCATCTGTTCTCATGGTAAATACACCAATACCGCGATCACAGAACCGAATTCATCTTCACTCACCGTGATTTTTTCGGTAGCCATTTCGACTTTCTTCAATTCGTTCTCTCTAGCATCGGCCATGGCCAGTAATCTCTCTTCTAACCCAGTACGGAACTTATCCATATCTATATCTTCACCCTCTTTAGAACGCTCCATCACGTATCCCGAGCCGTGACGATTGAAACCCCACGCTAATCCAGCTGCCACGTCTTCATCAGAGCCCGTTGCTCTGCTCACGACAGCCGGTCTGAAGGAACCTGTCTCTTCCGAGTACTCTTCGACTTTTTCTATACCTTCAGGTAAAATAGAGGATACTTCCAATACATTCAAGTGACCTACAGATGCGTCGATCATCGCCTTATCTACAGCATTTAGAGCAGAAGTAGTACTGTATCCTTTACCCGTATCAACTGCGAATCTAGTAGCTTCTTCAAACATCGTCAATCACAGGAAACATCAACAATTTAATTTTAACTATTTTAGATGAATCACCTGATCACAGGCAAATGTTTTATAATATTGGCCTGTTAGAAATATGGCGTAATAGATATGAGTTGGTTGCCCGCAGCCGGGATATTAGCTATCATAGTCTTTCTACTCATAGTCTGGTTTGTCTGGAAATTGATCAAGCTTATGATCGTTTTGATACTCATAATAGTACTAGCGAGTGTCCTTTGGTTCCTGACACCTGTCAATGAAATAATACCGTGGCTCATACAACTCGTTATATAGCTGGTGCTTAAAAATAGAAAGTCTTTCCTAATAAAAAACTAAAAAGGAGATATATGATTCAGTGGTACCTTTCGTATTCTCCTTTCTTATGCTGGTCTCTCAAATCGTGATAATGCTGGGCGTTCTGCCTCGTCTTTTCTATCAGATCTTCGTCACCTTCTTTCACTACGTCGACAGGTACTCCAACAGCCATGCTGTAGTCCGGGATCTCAGTACCTGGAGGGACCAGAGCGTTAGCTCCTATTATGCATCCTTTCCCTACCTCGGCCCCGCTCAATACTGAGGCGTTCATACCGATTATCGTTTCATCTCCTATCTCGCATCCGTGTATGACGGCTCCGTGGCCGATAGTAACGTCTTTACCTATCACCACGTCATTTTCATGGTCAACATGGACCATGACGAGATCCTGGATATTCGTTCCTTTTTCGATCAGGATAGAATTTTGATCTCCTCTAAGGACGGCTTGAGGCCAGACACTAACTCCCTCTCTCAATTCTACATCTCCGATGATAGTCGAATCTTGTGCTACATAACAGGAATCGTCAACCTCAGGGGGCAAGGATTTTCCTCCTCCTTACTCTATTATTCGGCTTCAGTCTCACCGGATATAGAAACTCTTTCAGGGAAGTGACTGAGAAGTATGATATCCCCTATAGCAGTTATCCATCTGAAGGGAACCAAAGTACTCTTCGAATCTTCTACCAATAGAGGATTGGTCTCCCCGACAAATATCCCGTTAACTTTTCCTTCTTCTATATCCATGACGACATTGTCAACAGTCCCCAGGAACATTCCGTCCTTAGTATACACCTGTAGTCCTATCAATTCCGATGACTCTTCTAGCATGCTGATCATGACGTGTATTGAATTAACAAATTTAAATCTTTTTATCATTCCAAAGAAAAGGGGTGAGCAATCGATAGATTTATAGGACCGATAGTTGATTAAACTTCTGAGATATCTGTCTGACAGGGGCTAGATGATGGAAGATGGGTTTTCCGAGGAGGATGCGTTCAATAGACACTATGCGCTCTTAGATATACTTTTATTGATATTCTGGCTTCTGCTGACCGGCGAGTTCGTGGTGATCCTGAAAGGAGGTGATCTATCCGTCTATAGTTTGATCGCCGGAGTCATAGCAGCCAGTGTAGTCACTTTGACCGTGCACAAATTCGTCATACATGGCGAGGAGAGAAAAAAAAGCGAACTGAAACATTATATCAATTCTCTAAAAAATATCTTAGCACTCTTTGTAGATGTGACTTTCAAGCTGATAATAGCTAATGCTATACTGATATATCAAACCCTATCTTTAGATGTAGAGGCCAGGATCATAAGGGCGAAGGTCAGCTTGACCTCAGAAGGTGAGGTGACTCTTATATCTCTTCTTATAACTTTGACACCGGGAACTTTAGTGATAGATGTCGAAGAGGAAGATGACGATTATTATCTCGTCGTTCATTATTCTTATCTCAAAGCTGAAAATCTTACAGAAAGCATAAAGAACACCATAACTGGATGGGACAAAAAGATAAAGGGGGTGTTCACCTGAATCTCTATCTAGCGACTGCAGTGATACTTCTTTTCATAAGCATATTAGCGTCATACAGGCTATTCTTGGGGCCCTCAGTGTATGACAGACTGGTTTCACTTAACGTAGTCGGTATAATGATGACGATAATTTTGATCCTAACGAGCGTAGAGACCAATCTAGGTATCTATCTAGATATCGCTCTTTCCTTCATAATGCTCGACTTCGTGGGAAGTATCGCGATAATCAAGTATCTAGAAGGAGGTGACTTCGAGTGATCGTGGAGATAATTTCCATCCTGTTGATATCGCTGGGATGCGTGATGATGTTCACCGCCGCTTTGGGACTCATAAGATTTTCAGATATCTATATGAGGATACACGCTAGTGGAAAGGCGGAGACCGGCGGAACGATAGCTCTTCTGACCGGTATACTTATCCGCATCGGCCTAACACAGGTCTCCGCTAAGATACTGCTTATCATGATCTTCATACTTTTCACTGGGCCTATCCTTTCGCACGCTATCGCTAGAGCCGCTCATCACAAATCAGAAGTCAGCGACCGGATCCCTTTCCACGACGTTGAAAAAGAAGGGTCCTTCGAAAAGAGAGATGAAAAAAGGAGTGATGAAGATGATGATTGATCTATTTTTGGTGCTTTTTTTGATCTCCAGCGTTTTGGTGATATTAGAAAACGACCTTATCAGAGCGCTTATTTTCCTCGCTTTCACTTCCATCTTTCTGATCTTTCTCCTTTATCTATATAGAGCCCCGGACGTGGCGCTCACCTACTCGATAGTGAGCACTGGCGCGAGCACGGTTCTATTTCTCGCTATAATAAAAAAATTGGAGAAATTCGGATATGAAAGAGAGCATGCCTAAAAGGATATTGACCGCTGTACTGGTCATTGCGATATCCGCTGTGATACTTCACGGGTTGAGCTTGGACCATGTCGATAAAACCGATTCTCCGATGCTGGATTATTATATAGAAAATCACGAAAAGACGGGTGCTAAAAACCTCGTAGAGGCGATACTGCTAGATTATAGGGCATACGATACCTTCGGCGAGGTGATAGTCCTTTACATCTCCATAGAGGGTATAATCATCCTGGGGAAAGAGATATTGAAGGATAACGAGTCGGAGGAGGGGGATGAGGTTTGAAGTCGATAATAGTTAGGACGTTCGGGAGAGCTTTAGCTCCTTTCATACTAATCTACGGGATCTACTTGACCCTTTTCGGATATAACTCACCTGGAGGAGGTTTTCAAGGCGGAGCTGTGCTCGCCTCAGCGGTCATATTGGTTTTAATCACTCACGGTAGAGAAAAGATCAAGAGATTATCTCGTCATATCGAGTGGTTCAATTCCTTCGGTGTATTCGTTTTCTTGATATTTGGAAGTTTAGGTATATTCTTGGGCAGGAGCTTTATGACCAATCTCACCCCGCACAGCATGATCGCCCTGCTGTTCTTAGATGTGATCATCGCCATGAAAGTTTTCGCGGGGATCGTCGTTCTCGCCATCTTCTTTTTCGAGCAGGGTGTCGAGGAGATGATAGAATGAACGGGATCCACATAGGATTACTGACGATCTTCTTAGGTCTTTACGGATTGACGAATAACAGGAATGCCGTCAAGATCCTTATGTCTTTAACCGTTGTCAACTCGGGAGTTATCCTTTTATTCGTCTCGGTCGCCTATGCCCCCGGTGGTTCTGTACCGATAATAGGTAGAGGGGGAAAGATGGTCGATCCCCTGCCCCACACTTTTATGCTCACCTCGATCGTAGTGAGTCTTGCAACTACCGCGCTCGGTCTGGCTCTCATACTCTATCTTTACAAAGAATACGGAACGCTAGATGTCTCGAAGATGTGGGAGGATATAGATGATTGAACATGCTCCGATAATCATAATAATATCTCCACTGACCGGTGGTCTTCTGCTAGAACTTTTCTCCAAGATAGAACTCCCGGAAAGAGCAAACGATGTCATCACTTTGATTGCTTTAACCGTTCCTGTAGTTCTTCTGTTCTCATACACCCCTGCTATACTGGAAAGTCCCGTGGTATACGAATTGGGCGGATGGAAGAGACCTTTCGCTATAACTCTCGTTCTGGACAGTCTTTCCGCCACTATGGCCACGATGGTCGGGATAGTCACGCTTTCTTCATTCGTCTATTCACTCGAATCCAAAAATATGCTTCCCCGGGGAGAAAGATATTACTTCCTTTTCCTCTTCATGACCGCCGGTCTTTACGGCGTTTTTCTCACTGGAGACCTGATAAATAGATACGTTTTCTTCGAATTATCTGTACTCACGACTTATGTACTCCTCACCTACACCAGGACTAAAGAATCGCTAAGAGCGAGCTATTATTATCTGGTTATAGGTAGTGTTGCGTCGTTTCTGTTCCTCTCAGGTATCGCTCTACTGTACTTCAATACCGGTTACCTAGACCTAAAAGCAATAGGTAGGACATTGCCGGGTTTAGCTATCGAGACCAAGATACTCATCTTCTCCTTTTTCATGGTGGCGGTAGGGGTTAAGAGCGGACTGATCCCGTTTCACACATGGCTTCCGGATGCACATGTTTCAGCCCCGACCCCCATGACTGCGGTATTGGCTGGGATAACGGTCAAGGTAGGGATCTATATCCTCCTGAGGCTCTTCAAGATAGGATTCGATATAAAGATAATTCTCGATCTGGTGATAGGTTTCGGATTGGTTACCGCTGTGATCGGGTCACTGATGACGCTCACGTATTGGGAGATAAAGCGCATCCTTACATGGCATACGGTGGCTCAGATCGGCTTTATCACCGCGTGTATCGGTATATGGAGTCCCTTCTCTGTGGCTTCAGCGCTGTTCCATATGATAAATCATGCCGTGTTCAAAACCCTGCTTTTCCTCTCAGCCGGAGCGTTCATTTACATATATAAGACCGGCGATATAAGGGAACTGAACATTAGGAAAGGACATCCCATCCTTGCATCTACGTTCCTGATCGGACTTCTATCGATGCTGGGGATACCGCCTTTGAACGGATTTTACAGCAAATCTTTTATGATCCAATCGGCTTTTTCGAGACCTTTCGTGCTTGTTTCTTTTCTCCTTATCCAGGTTATCACGGTTTCTTCGATTTTCAGGATAATATATCACGGCAGTACTGAGGCTGAATCGGCAGAGGCTCCAGTGAGTATAATGAAACCCTTGGTAGTTCTTGCCGGGCTTACTATTTTTATAGGCACCACATCCACTATATGGATGAAAAATGTCATACTCCCCGCCGGGGCGGTTTTGACGGGGACCCGGAACATAGCTCTGGGGTCTTATCTAGAATACAGCACTTTGATCAACCCCGCGGGGATATTGATCCTTCTTACTATCCCTGTCGGGATAGCTCTTTATCCCTTGTTTAGCAAGGTCCAAAAATTAGACTTCAAGAATATCATCACCCAGGTGAAACTTACCGACGCGGTCAGGTATATACTCATAGGACAGGGTATAGTGGTCGCTCTCGTTCTACTTTATTGATCATCTATAAACGGATGCGCATCTCTAGAGAGTTCTAATTCCGATAACGCCTCCTTTCTAGTGTCGTCCAAAACTGGTCTATCACTTCTCGAATTGGAGAGGTTTTGCAAATCGATATCGGTCTGGACGAGGTCTTCTTCGAAGTAGTCCCCTTTCCCTATGATTTCGCCTTTCGGAGAAGCGGCGGTAGCTCCACCCCAGAAATACATGCTTTCCTCTCTAGCCACTAGATTGGAATAGAAGATATAGCTCGTGGTTTCGATAGCCCGGGCGGGGATAACTCTCTCGAAGTACTTACGAGTTACGGATGGTGAAGCGGATATGACCGCGATTATCTCGGCTCCCTTCTGAGCCATCGTTTTAGTCAATTCGGGAAAGAAAAGATCATAACAGATGAGCATTCCGATCTTCCCTATAGGGGTATCGAAGACCGGGACTTCATCTCCAGACTTAAAGTATCTCTTATCTTCAAACGGTCCAAAGTTAGGAAGGTACACCTTTCGGTATCTGTGCAGTTCCCCGTCGGAAGTCGCTAACAGAGCTACGTTTCTCAATCTTGCTTCTCCTTCGATCTTTTCCGGCATACCGCAGATTATGTTCATATCGTTCTCTACGGCTAACCGGGATATCTCGTTCGAAGAAGGGCCCGGTATATTTTCGCTTTCGTACCAGGATCTATCTCTGAGCGTGTATCCGGTGAGGAACATCTCCGGAAATATCATCAGATCGGTATTTTCACTTTGGGCCGTACTCTCTATGGTTTCGAGATTTCTCTGTTTATCTCCGAGGATATGTTTTTTCTGGGCGAGAGTTACCTTCATATTTTGAGATAATAAAATGATGATATAAGGGTTTTTACCTGATAAGCCGATAAACACTAATATCATTAACTCTTAATCTTTCTATGTGATAACTTGTCTGAGTTAGACAGAACCATGGAGTCTCTTCTGAAAGGAGGGGAAGATCTGATCGACACTGAAGGACTGATGGTAGAGGCGGTCGAAGAGCTGATAAAAGACGAGATAAAAGAGCATATCAGGTCAAAATTAGAGGAGAACGAAGAGTTGAAGTCTCAATTCAAGGAGTACGTCAAAATATTGATGGAAGCAAAGATGAAAGAGACCTACGCCTATGCCATGTTGGCGAAATCTAGTGCTGATCTAGGATTCGAACTCATACCTCCAGAGATGAAGGACGAGATGAACGAAAAGCTAAGGGAGTTCATGGAAAAAAAGATGGAAGAGATGATGAGGGAAGAGCGGGAGTAATCTTCCTATTTATATTTTTTACGAGATAAGAGACAAGTATAAAATACCCCTATCCCTGAATACAGTTTAGATGAAGTTCTACGTGGAATCTTACGGATGTACCATGAACCAGGGAGAAACCGAGATGATAGCTGAATCTCTGGAAAAAGAGGGGCACAAAGAAGTGGATTCTATAGAAGAAGCGGATAAAGTGCTGATCGGTACCTGCGTAGTGATAAAAAAGACCGAAGAAAGGATGAAGAGACGCATAGAAGAGTTAGAAGACGAATGTTCGGAAGTTATCGTGGCCGGTTGTCTCTCTACCATCAGAAAGGACGAGATGAAAGGGAGATGTAAGAACCTCGATTTCATCGCGCCGGACGAGGTCGAATTCAGCAGATTTCAAAGGAATTCTCAAGAGAATTCAGTCATCGGGACGATACCGATAGCGACGGGATGTTCCGGTAGATGTTCCTACTGCATCACAAAACTTGCAAGAGGAGGTCTCGAAAGCAGGTCTTTAGATGAAATCAAAGAAAGATTCGATGAATTGATCTCGACCTCTACGAAAGAGGTCAGATTGACCTGTCAAGATGCGGCGGCATACGGGAAAGACAGAGACACGGACTTGATAGAACTGTTGAATGAACTATTGAAGGTGGAAGGTGATCACAGGATAAGGATCGGGATGATGAACGTCGATACATTAAGGCCTATCCAAGATGGACTGTTAGAGGTCATGAAAAACGAGAGGGTCTACAAATTTCTGCATTTACCATTGCAGTCTGGATCCGATAAGATCCTCGAGAATATGAACAGGAACTATACCGCTCAAGAATGGAAAAGAACCGCTAAAATCTTCAAGGAAGAATTCCCAGATTTGACGCTTTCGACAGACGTGATCGTGGGTTTTCCTGGCGAAGAAAAGGAGGACTTTGAAAGGACGAAAGAAATGGTTAAAAAGGTAAAACCGGACATAATAAATGTTACTAGATTCAGCCCTAGAGAAGGCACGAGAGCCGCTGAGATGGACGATAAAGTCCATTCTAGAGAAAAGAAAAAAAGATCGAAAGAGATGACCGATCTGAGATTCGATATAAGTCGAGAGATAAATGAAGGCTTCGTCAATAGGGAAACCGAAGTTTTGGTCTTAGAAGAGGGTAAAGGAGATTCCTTGAAAGGAAGGATGAACAATTACAAGGTCGTTGTTTTGAAAGAGGAAGACAAAGACCTCATAGGCAAGTGGAAAAGAGTCAAGATCAAAAAAGCCGAAGACGTTTATCTCCTGGGCGAGGTCCTAGATCGAAATAAAAGTCAAAGATAGCTATTTTCCATCCCTTTTATCAATCTGTAAAGAACCTTATTTATCGGAGTAGATATATCATATCTTTTTCCTTTATCCACCAAGGCACCATTTATCTGCTCTACTTCAGTTTTATTACCTTTCATTTTATCCTGAAGCATGCTCGATATGTTTTCTGATGTCTGTTCTGCTACCTTCATCGTTTCATCTACGACGTCATCGACAGGAAGATCAACATACCTCTCGGCTACATGGTAACTCTCTAATGCAGTGTTTTTCATAAGCTCGAAAAGATCGGGATCATCGACTAATAATCCGTTCTTAACCTCGGTCAGGGCTGTCAATGGATTTATAGCGGAATTGATGATCGCTTTTTTCCATATATGGCCTACGATATTTTCACTGATTTTCGTTTCCAATCCACATGTGTTGAATTCCTCTGATACGTTCTTCACCCTCTTCAGTCTTTCATCTAGACCTTTTGGATAAGGCCCGATGATGGTGTCCCCTTTACCCGCGTGTTTAACCTTCCCTGGCTTTTTGAAAGTTATCCCGTGACTAGTGACGCCGCCGATAGTCCTACTTTTACCGACGTAATCAGAGATGATCTCTTCATTTTCCAACCCATTTTGAAGGGTCAAGACTAGAGAATCCGAAGATATATACTCTGAAAGGGTACCTATCGCCTCTTCAGTATCGAAAGATTTCGTGCAGACTATTATCAGGTCTTCGTTAGAGAAGTCGGATGGATCCACGGTATAGTTGACGGAAGATTCTAAGCTAGTTTCACCGGTTATCTCGATGGTTTTTATATCTCTATCTTTTCGGCCCAACAGATCGACGGGATGATCTCTACCTAGTATTCCAGATAGAAAAGTTCCCATCGCTCCCGCACCGATAACACCTATTTCCATACTCAAACACCCAAGGATTCCAAATATCGGTTACGATCAGGGTTCGATCAATTCATCAATTTCTCCGCTCAATAGATCAAGTTGGCTATCTTCGACCACCGTGGGATTAATCGGTATTAGGAGTATAGATTCATTTATGGCAACCTGATCTTTAATGGATTGGATGAGGTGGAGCACAGTTCGGAAGTCATTATTAGTGATGAGATACTCAAGTCCGTTTAACAATATGACTCCACCTTTCCTTGCCAAAAAGTTCTCTAAAGCTAAACTGAGCTTTTCCAAACTCTTCGGCCTGATCACGTCTTCCCTGTCGACGTTCGAAAGCCAGATCATCTCAACGTCCTCTAAATCGTATTCCTCCTTTATCTTTTCCGGATAATCTCTAGATACACAAAGACCCTGCTGACCCATATCTAATACTTCTTTCAATAAGCTGAAAGATTCCTCCGTTCCTTCTTCTTCGATCAAGTACGTGGAGCCAAGTGAAATTTTATCTGGTAATTCCTCTTGGATCCTCTCTCTATCCATAGTTTCCTCTTCTTCTTCCTCGAGTTTTTCTTCAGTTTCTTCAAGTCCTTCTTCCGGCTCTTCTTCGGCTTCTTTTTCCATTTTTTCCTCAGTCTCTTCTTCTATCTCTTCCTCTGGTTCTTCCTCCATCTCTTTTTCACCAGTTTCTTTTTCTTCTTCTTCCTCGGCCTTTAGCTTTTCAGAGGGTTTCTTCTCTTCCTGAAGTTCTTCTTTACTTTCGATCTCTTTTAGAGAGTTGATTATACTCCTAGCTAAGCTCCTTTTGATGCCCTCTACACCCGATAGCTCTGAAGCCGATGCTTCTTTGAGATGCTCGATAGAGGTATATCTAGCTTCATAAAGGGTCTCAGCGATCTGTTCGTCTACTCCGGATAATCTCGTGAAATAATCCAAAACCTGCGTTTTATAGAGAGGGTTGATTCCTATCTCCACATCTTGACCGTTTATTTCCCACTCTAGGATGTACTCGCATTCGGCAGTGTCCTCGTCATCGACTTTAATCTCTCTCGCCCCGCTCCTTTCTTTTATCCCCGCCATATGATTTTCCACCGCTTCTATAATGTAATCCTCCCCTGAAATATAAGCGTCTATCTCATCTTCCTCAGCAAGATTCATGTCTTCTCGCATACTTTTCAATCTAAGTATGATCTCATCGGCCATCTCTTCTTCCCATATCTGGTTAGTGACCTCCAGATTAACGAAGATATCATGTCCGTCTAAAGACAATTCTTTGTATCCTTCGGGCATGTCCTTTTCGAATTCCACCATCTCCGGTTCTATTTCTATGATCTGACCCTCTAATCCCATGGTGAACTCGCCTTCCTCGACGCCTTTTCTTATCTCTTCGGGAGACCTTTGTTGCAGCATGGTAGCAATCTTGCTTTTCCACTGCTGATAAGACTTTCCTATGGTCTCCTCGTTGGGTCTCACTTTAAGGATGGAATCTTCCCATTCCTCTCCCACCTCTAAAATTTTGACTATTTTCACTTTGGCCTTGTCTTTGATAACGTGGCTGTATCTTTCGATCAGGTCCTTACTTTCTTCATCCTTCGGTTTGTATATTATCTCATCTAGCGGCCATTTCTCAGGCAGTTCTTCTCTCCGCTTGATCTCTTTTATTTCATTTACTATTCTTCTGATCTCTTTCATCTCATCTTCTAACTCGAGGGAACGGTACTTCTCTTCAAAATCAGGCCATCCTGAGAGGAAAGCGCTCTTCTCATCTTCATTAAGATCGAGATATATCTTTTCACCGATGAAAGGAGCTATAGGGAATATCAATTTCGATATGTCCTTCAAACAACGGTACATCGCGCTCAATATATTTTCTTCGTTCTCCTTACCATCACCGAGTCTCTCTCTAGCTAAACTTATATACCATTGAGCAAAATCCTCTAGGATAAAATCTTGAAATACTTTCTGAGCCTCGTCTATCCTTCCATGTTCGTAATATTCATGGGAAACCTCTTTGGTCGTTTCCAAACAGGAACACAACCATCTATCCTCCACCTCTAATCTTTCCAAATCCGGTTCCGATACTAGATCTTCCAGTTCTAAATCCAATGTTCTCAAATTGTCTTTAAAGAACTGATGCAGGTTCCAAAGGACTCTTATCATCGGATGAGGTTCTTGAAGGTTATCTCCTTCGATCTTTCGATCTTCCCAGAGATGTGAGTCCGATAAAAGATGTATTCTCAATGTATCGTGGCCCTGATTGTCTACCAGTCCTTTCACGTTCTTATAATCTATCTCGCTTATGATCGTTCCTTTGAGCAAAATCTTTTCGATGCTGGGCTCATCAAATAAAGAAAGAGACAAACTAAGATTTGCAGAAAATAAACCGTCCTCTCTTGGATCGCTACCTATCATCAGTTTTCCGGGCCACCACGACTGATATCCTTTTTCATCATGGGGATATCCTATCTGAGCCCAGGGGGATGCGGCTCTCAAAAGTGAGGGGGTGATCACCCTGTCATCACGGTCCATCCTTTTACCGCATTCGGGACATTCCACTTCTATATTTTTCATCGTTTCCGGGATGAATAGATCATCTACATCATAGTCCGAGTTATCGGCTAATTCCTTCCGCTCTGAGGGTATAAAAGATTTACCGCATTCACACCTCCAAATCGGGAAAGCCATGCCCCAGTGATTATCCCTAGTAACTAACCAATCGTCCACTTTCAAATTTTTATTGGAAGGCAGGGTCTCGATCTGATTTAATCCCTCACCTATGTCTTCTTCGAATCTCTCACTGTCGAAGAACCATTCCTTCTTTCTATGTCTTATAAGTTTACTCTTGCAGGCGTCGCAAACTTCTACTTTCCTTTGTTCTCGTTCATTCCAAAACAATAATCCTTTAGCTCTAAGATCATCTAAGATCACTTCTTCGCTTTGGAAAGTCGAAAGACCCGAATATTTATTCTTCCTCGGTCCCCCATCAAAGTAACCATTATCCCGAAGCGGATCGTAGATATTCATATCATTTTCTTCGGCGATCTCAAGATGGCTCTCTTCATACGGAGGAACCAAAAATTCGATACCGGTTCCCTCCTCATTCACCTCATCTGTACCTAAAACCCTTCTTTTATGTTCACAATCAATTTCTACTTTTTCGGGTATCTTTTCTCCCAAAGGATATCTGAAGGAAAGTCCTTTTAATTTTTTACCATCTACCGTATTCAAAACGGTGTATCTTCTTCCCGCTTTCTCCATCATCTCGGCCGCTTTTTCCTGGAGAACCACGTATTGTTCGACCTCTCCATCCCCTGTAGTAGATTTTATGACCGAATATTTCATTTTCGGATTCACGGCTAAAGACAGGCTCGCGGGTAGTTTCCACAAATCTTTTATCTCCACTAGGAAATATCTCTCTTTCCCGCTCGCGAGAGGGACCTTCACTATGGGGTCATTCCTCGGTTCTTCTCTAGTGGACTTCTCGGAACCCATCACAGGAATTTTACATTCTGGGCACCATCTTACGGGCTTCTCTTTTTTTGCGAGTAAATCTTTTTCCATCAGTTCTTTGATAGTCCAACATATCGAGTCTATAAATTTACCGGAGGTAGTTTCATAATCATATTCCGAGTTCGTCCAAAGCCCAAGATGCTGAAGATGATCGAAGGTCTCTTCCTTTAGGACTTCAGCCCTGTCAGAGAGGTCCTCTGAAAAACTTTCATGACCCTCAAGTGAAGTTTTCAAGCATCTGAGACCCTCTTCTTTCAAGGCCAATTTCTCTATCCTGAGACTCAACGGGTCCGTCCCTATACCGTTTCTGACGTTAAAACCGCGCATACTCATGAATCGGGCCCACGCATCGTAGATTATATTGCCATATAATTCGTCCCAGCTAAGTTCATCTTTGACAGGAAAAGGGGGTCTAGCCAGATAATAATTTCTACCACCCCTCCTAGAATCGATCAATTCATCGTTGATATCTTCTGACCTCCAAAACTGAAGAATCTCTTTTTCCAGTTCTTGAGGATTTAGCTCCCGACTATTTCCCATGATATCCTATATACATATCTTTCTTCTATATTAAATTAATTTCCATCCTTCATATAAGAGATTCGTAATAGAGACGATAAATTTCCTTAAATATAAAAAGGAGGTCAAAGATATAAAATTAGATCAGATGAAAAAGGAAATAAAAGAAAGTAGAAACCTTCAAAAAATCCCAAAAGCCGAAAACATGTCCTCTGACGACGAAATTATCGAAAAATTAACGAAAGAGATCAAAAAGTTGGAAGATAAAGATACCGAGTTTGAAGAATACGGATTCTATCCGGGGGAACTCAAAGAAGATCTCAAGCGTGTCAGAAAAGTTTTATCCGGACTAGAAAACGAGAGTGTGGATGTAAACCATATAAAAAAGAAAATAAAACGTGTTTTTTCTCTGAAAGAGAAAGGTGATCATGAAGAAGCCGTAAATCTTCTACATGAACTCGTACTAGATGTAGAAGTGATAAAGGATATAGATGATATCCTCAGTTCCGTAGGAGAGATAAGAGATATAGAATCGGCAAACGAAAAGAAGAAAGAATTGGGAGCAAAGATCAAAGAAGTAGGAAAGAAATGTAAGACCGGTGACTACCTCGGAGCTTTAAACAAGGCCGAAGAGATCAAAGAAATCAAGCGAAAAGATACGGAAAGAAAAGAAAAAAAGTTTGAAAATAAGCTCAATAGAGCTAGGAAAAAACTGCGGATATCTAGATTTTCTAACGCCAATCTTCAGAAGATAAAAGTGCCCGTAAAAACAGGTGTCGAAGCGGCCAAAAGAGGTAAAATAGATAAAGCCATAGAGCATCTGGATAAAGGCCTCGATAAGCTGGACGATCTATTTTCGTTCTCAATCAAATTGGAAAGAGCCAAGAGCATATTGAAACGAAGGGATATCTCCGAAAACGAGGCCAAAGAATATAGGAGAAGATTGAAAAATTTGCGCAATCTCGGACAAGGGGGAGATTTTAAGAGAGCCTCTTCCAAGATCAGTAAACTGCTGTCCGAAATATCTCCAAACATAGAAAAAGAAGAGGGGGATGAGGACGAAGAAAAAGATAAAGAAGACAGTATGAAGACTTTTTCGGTAGTTTGAGATAGCGTGGTCATTAGCTCGAATGTACACTTTCTCCTGAGATATTTTCAGCGGCTTCTTTTATCGCCTCGGAATATGTTGGATGTGGATGGATCATCTCGCTTATCTCGTCGGCTTTCATCCCTTTTTCCACGGCAGCTGCACATTCCATTATTATGTCGGTGGCTCCCGGACATGCGAGATGGGCCCCTAATACTCTATTATCCTGGTCGGCGATCATCTTCGCGACCCCCATCCTTTGTCCAGTCGATGATCCTCTTCCGGTAGCGGAAATGGGGAATTTTCCAATTTTGATGTCTCCTTCTTTTTCTCTCGCCTCTTCTTCTGTCAATCCTATACTAGCCATCTCGGGATGGGTATATATTCCGGCGGGCACGTTCTTCTCCGAAAATCCGTTGACTTCTTCTCCGAGGATATCATCGACGGCGATCTCTGCCTGTTTGAACGCGGAATGAGCCAACATCGATCTTCCCGTTACGTCTCCGATCGCGTAAACTCCATCTATGTCGGTTCTCATCATATCGTCAACTTCTATCTCTCCGTCTTCACCGGTCATATCTATTCGGGAATCCGGAGGCGTGGGTTTTCTCCCAACCGCGCAAAGGACTTTATCGACTTCCACGGTTTTTTCGGTTTCCCCTTCTATACTCACCGATAAAGGTCCTTCACCCTGGATATCGGTAACTTTAGATCCATTATAGAACTTTACCCGCTTCCGTTTCATCATCTTCTCGGCGACTTCGCTCAGGTCTTGATCCATCTTGGGTAACAAACTATCCAATAATTCTACGATGATGACATCGGAACCTAATGCTGAATAGATGTAGGCCATCTCCAATCCTATGTAACCTCCGCCTATTATCAACAGCGATTCGGGTATCTCTTCAAGGTCGAGTGCTCCCCTGCTTGAAACGACATCCTCTTCGTCGATATCTATACCGGGTAAAGAGATAGGCTCCGAACCGGTGGCGATTATTAAATAGTCCGTTTCTATCCTTTCACCCTCGACTTGGATCTCACTGTCATCGATAACCTCAGCTTCTCCTTTCAGGACCTCTATATCGTGTTTATCGAATAGATTCTTTATAGCTTTTCTCGACATCTTGACGGCTCTTTCCTTTTTAGCCATCACTCTTTCGAAATCGACGCCTTCATAATTCACTTTGATGCCGTCTTTCCTAGCTCCCTTGATACTCTCTATCTTTCCGGCCGTAGAGAGTAGAGCTTTAGACGGGATGCATCCCCGGTTCGTACAAACTCCGCCGATCTCATCTTTCTCTATAACTTTCACATCCATACCGTTTCTAGAAGCCAATATCGCGGCCACATAACCCCCTGGTCCACTTCCTATAACAGTCAAGGTATCATCCATGATATCGATTAGACTATTTTCATATGGATATTTATAGAGTTCGGTAGGGGGGTAACGAAAAGCCACGGCCACTCTATAATCCATAAATATTAATAATAGTTCGTTAATTACGCATGTGATAAGGATTTGTATGAGGCGATGAAACTATGGAATCATTGGTGGATGATGCCCTTTCTAGCGACGAAGAAGAATTAGAAGATGAGAAGTATCAAGATGCTGAAACTGACGAAGAGCTCAAAGATGTCCTCGAGTCGCTGAGGACGAAGATTTACATCACCGGGTTAGGAGGCGCCGGATGTAATACCATCAATCGTATCTCTGAAGAAGGGATACATGGTGCTGAGCTGATCGCAGGTAATACCGACGCCCAGGACCTCCTGACCGTCAGGGCTAACCGAAAAGTTCTGATGGGTAAAAATCTAACTAAAGGTCTGGGAGCTGGTGCGAAGCCCGAGATCGGAGAGAAGGCGGCAAAGGAAGCTAAGGAGAAATATGAGAACATACTTGAAGACTCCGACATCTGCTTTTTGACCTGCGGCCTAGGAGGAGGAACCGGTACTGGATCCATCGGTACTGTCGCTAGAATCGCAAAAGACGCAGGTGCATTGACCATTGCTGTTTTGACTAAACCTTTTGAAGCCGAGGGTCAATCTAGAATGAAAAACGCGGAATGGGGTATAAAACGCGTTAGAGATGTTGCAGATACCGTGATCGTCATACCCAACGATAAATTGTTGGATCTCGTGCCCAGGTTGCCTTTAAACAAGGCCTTCAAGGTAGCAGACGAAGTATTGATGAGAGCCATCAAAGGCATGACAGAGATAATAACTAAACCTGGATTGGTGAACCTTGATTACAATGATCTTAAAACGATAATGGAAGGTGCAGGCCAGGCTATGATAGGCATGGGTGAATCGTCGGCAGGCGGAGATAAGAGAGCCGAGGAAGCTATAGAAGAAGCCATCGACTCTCCTCTTCTTGATGTCGATATATCCGGGGCTTCAGGTGTTCTGATCAATGTGACAGGTCCAGAAGATATGAGTGTTCACGAGGCCGAGATGGTGGCCGAAAGCGTGGAGCAAAAAGCTGGAGATGGTGCAAATATAATATGGGGATGTAGTGTCGACCCGACGCTGGAAGATCAGCTGAAAGTCATGATCGTAGCTACCGGGGTAGAATCAGAACAGATAATAAGCGGAAGCGCTACCCAAAGTAAGGATATCGAAGAAGTAGCTTGAAAACACCAAACACCTTTATCTATTCTTTTTCTCTTGCACCTATCATCTCATATATTAATCTAGCAGCGAGATTCGAAGTCATATTTCCTTCATCATATTTTGGATTGACTTCTACCAGGTCCATCCCTACCAGTCGATCTGACACAGTATCGATAATCTCTTTTACCCGAAATGATGAGATCCCGAACGGTTCTGGATTTCCAACGCCCGGTGCGTACGAAGGATCTAACACGTCCATATCAATAGATAGGTATATTGGAGCGTCGATATTTTCTAAAATTTTATCTGCCCATCGATCATCGTTTTTGATCTCTTTCGAAGTCAAATAATATGGGCTTTCAGAATCAGAGAACGATCGGGAGATAGATCTCACTCCAACGATTGCTAGCCCATCGATTCCAACTATTTCGGAAATTCTCCTGTTCGCCGTGGCGTGACTGTGTTTCATGCCCTCGTAAACATCTCTAAAATCGAGATGAGCATCGAGTGTCAAGACGTTCAGATCTGGAAATTCTTTCTTTAAAGCTCCCACAGAAACGGGCGATATAGAATGTTCCCCGCCGAAGATGATAGGAAATTTTCTTTGTTCCGTTACTTTCGATAAAAAATCTCTTAACTCTTCTTCTATCAATCCAAAATTTTGCCAGTCTACTATATCACCGGCATCGTGCAGTTTCAATTCATGGAGTTGGACCGAATGTTCATGAAGATAAGGTTCAAAACAGTAGGAGGCTTCTCTTATCCTATCCGGAGCCTTCTTCGTCCCCGCGCGAAAAGAAGAGGTTTTATCGTAGGGGATACCTACGAGAGAGTAACTTGCCTCCTCGAAATCAGAATCGAAACTTGCAAAATCTAGATCTTGGCTCATGTCCTGATTATTTTCTTTCTGCCCATCGCTTCAAGATATCTGATATTTTGTCCCTGCTCTATTTCATCGTAGGTCTCTTCGTCCACGTTTATCTGAAATGTATCGTAAGAATCTAGGTCCATCACGTTCACTTCACCGTCGGATTTGTTGACTATCTGGCCCTTCCTTCTATCTATTATCGGAACTCTCACTTTTGTAGTCACGGGATTCAGCATGCTGTGCTTTTTATTATCGAAGATCCCCTTGGCTTCGATCCTAGCCTTTGCTTCGCCGTGCTTACCGGGCTTAGATGTATCTATGCTATCGATCTCACAGGGCTCGTCATCGATTATTATATATTGGCTCTCCTGTAGATTTCTTATCTCTTCCTGTTCCCAATCCATAACTATCAGTCCAGTCTATAAGTTTATATGTTAAAAATATTACGTTCGGCTGGATGAAATCAGATCTTTCCAGCCTTTTCTGCCAACTCTTCCATCCTTTCGACCTGTTCTTCAAGGACTCGGATTCCTCTCTGCCAGAACTCGGGATCGGTGATATCCACGCCTATCTCTTTCAATAAGTCTTTAGGATCTTCTGAACCGCCCGCCTCTAAAAGTTCGAGATATTGGGGAACGAATTCCTCGCCCTTTTCTTTATATATGTCATAGAGTGCTAGAACGAGCAGTTCTCCGAAAGCATATGCATAACAATAGAAAGGATAGTGGACGAAATGCAGAACGTAACTCCACCACCAGCCGTATTCATCTCTCAGTTCGACCGAATCTCCAAATTCTTCACGGTTCGCTTCAATCCACAGTTCGTTTATCTCTTCACTTTTTAATTCGCCTTTTTCTCTCTGGGCTCGATGAAGTTTCTGTTCGAACCTGGTCATTATCACCTGTCTGAACACCGTGGAAAAATCTCTCTGAAGCTTGTTTCCTATCAATACTAGCTTTGTTTCGTCGTCCTCGACTTCGCCCATCAACTTGTCGAAAAGCAGCATCTCACCGAATACGCTGGCCATCTCCGCGGTCGTCAGTGGAGTGCTCTGCTGGAGTGCTCCCTGTTCTCTAGCTAGATATTGATGAACACCGTGGCCAAGTTCATGAGCTAACGTGATAGTATCGCTGGTTTTGTCCGAAAAATTCAACATGATATATGGATGAACGGACGGTACGGTAGCTGAACTAAAGGCTCCGCCTCTTTTTCCTTCTTTTATCTCCGCGTCTATCCAATCGTTTTCAAAGAACTTCTCCACTATGTCTCTCATCTTAGGTGAGAATTTTTCATAAGCGTCTAAAACCTTCTCGCGACTCTCTTCGAAAGTTGTCTCCGGAACACTTCCTGGTAGAGGACTGTATCGATCATAGTCGTAAAGTGTGTCGAAATCTACCAATTCTTGTTTTACATTATAGAATCTCTCGACTATATCCGTATTATTTTCGACCGTTTCCATCAGCGCGTCTACGGTATCCATCTCGACCCTATTTTTTAGATTCCTCGGAGTCATCGGATCCGGATAGTCCCTGAAGTTGCATATCGTCGTATGATTTTGGACTATGTTGTTGAATATGAAATTGAGCAGCTTGTTCTCTTCTTTCAAAGATTCCGTTACCGCATCCGAAGCCGCTTTCCTTTTCTCTCTGTTGCCTTCATAAAGAACGGACAAAGCTTGATCCAAAACCATCTCGTACTCTTCTCCTTCTGCTTCGAATTCCACGGTGATATCTCCTACCGTCTGATCGAACAGTCTTTTGAAAGCCTCTTTTCCAGTGTTCTGTAGCGACTCTATGATCTGTTCTTCGTATTCGGAAAGCATATACGGGCTGTATCTTCTCCAGTTGTTCAAATAGCTCGAATAGTGTTCGAGTTCATCACTTTCCATGTACCTTTCAGCTTCTTCTTCGTCCAATTCCTGCCACTCAAGTTCAAAAAATATCAGCTTGTTCTTAACTTCGCTTTGTTTATTTTTAGCTTTCTGAAGCAGAGCCCCCCTATCCGGGTCTTGAGTGTCCATCGCATGATAAAGAGAAGCGAAAGAAGTCACCTTACTTATCATCTCCTGGATATCTTCGTATTCCTCCATAGCTTCTCTGAATTCATCTAGAGAAAGTTTTGCATCTTCAACTTTTCCTTTGTATTTTTCCTGAAAACTTTCTGCTTTTTTGATGGTTTTTTCTATATCCTCTTCAAGTTCTGGATCATCAGGCCCATCATACAAGTCACTCAAATCCCACTCTACACCTTCAGCGCTGGTTGATTTTGCCGGGCACATCTATCTCACACTTGCACATATACATGGTGAAAATAAACTTTTTTATCTTTTTCAAACCAAAACGGGATTTCAAAACTGCATTATCGAAGAGGATAATTAGAAGTGAATATTTATAGTGATACGGATAGATTTTAATCTACATGAGGTCCAAAAACGTCCGAGAAAAATTGCAGATATTGAAAGATCCTACTTCAAAAAAGATCTTAGGCAGTTGTTCAAGTAAGGCCAAATCGATCAAAGAGATAAGCCAGACGCAGAACATACCTCTAGCCAAATGTTACCGCCGAGCTTCTAAATTGGAAGAAAAAGGCTATCTCGAGGTGGTCGACAAAATTCAAACTGAAAGAAAGGAGATCTGCCTGTATAAATCTATGCTCGATCTGAAATTCATCGATTACGGGGAAGGAAAGAAAAAAGTAAAAATCGGATTGAAAGACATAAAAACCGAAGAACATAGACCGTTCAGTTGATATAATTCCAGGAAATTATCGTTGATGATTTTCAAAACCCATTATTTATAATCGAACGGAGAAATGATAAAACATGAAACCACTGAGAATATTGGTGGCTCTAATATTAATAATCTCGATTTTCACCGCGGGAGTTTTATCAGCTTTAGAAGGAAAGAAGAAAAGCTCCAGTTCTCACTTGATTTTGAATGATGTTATAGAAGAAGATTTCGAAGAGATAAACGAGTTCAGTTCCCCTCAGATCTGGAGCGATAGACACGGTATAACTTTCAAGAACTCGACTTCTCAAAATATATCAACCGACCTCGATCAGAGAGGAGATATCGATCTTTGTTGGGAGGATAACAGGAGGGGAGACTGGAATATATACTATGTTAAAATCGATAACAAGGATGGAGAAAAACTGATAAACGATTTTAGAGTGAGCGATAACGGCAAAAGATCTTTGAATCCAAAGGTGATCTCTTATTTAAATCAGATATACATAGTGTGGGAAGAACGAACTAACGGAGATTGGGATCTATATTTTTCTAAGCTCCGCTACTCGGCCGAAGAAGTGACCACTCTTATAGAGAGAAAACTTATCACTTCTCTGGGAAGAGCGGGGCCCAAGAATTATACTTTCGTGAGAGGACGGGATACCCAATTCCATCTACTTTACGAAAAAGAAAAGAACGGAGCCCAAAACATCTTCTATAGGAGGATCAACGGTGAAGGTGAAAATATAATATCTCCATTCCAGATCACCGATACTTCCAGCCCGTCTCGAGACCCTAAACTGAAACTTACCGAAGATGGCAAGTTACATCTTCTGTGGTTGGAACCGATAGAAGATAACAACGGGATCTTTTACACGAAGATAGATTATGCCGGAAATACATGGGTCGAGAGAAAAAGACTGACAGTCGTCAACAGACTCAACAGATATGATCTCGCGAGAGACGAAAAGGGTAACCTACACCTGGTCTTCGACGACGATAGATATCACAATTACAAGAGAGACGTGATATATCAAAAACTGAGTTCTAAAGGGAAGATACTGATAGACGACACGTTGATGACCGATAGAGACGATGACTCGAACTCCTTTTTACCTACGATCTCCAGAGGAAAAGACGGCTATCTGTATATCTCCTGGAGCGACAGTAGAGATTATCGATATCTTGGAGATAAGAAAAAGAATATCACCGATATACCGCACGATATCTATATAAAAAAGATAGATCTTGATGGGAATATTGTCAAATCAAGTTATAGGATCACGGGCACATTTTCATATTCCGCCGATCCGATCGTGATCACTGACAGGCATAACCAACAGCAGTTGATCTGGGAGGATTCCAGACGAGATGTTATGGACATCTATCACAAAAAAACACTCAAGCCGGATTTGACGGTATCTGATCTGAAGATCGAGCCCAAAGAACCGGAGTTCAATTCTACAGTAGATGTGGATGTCAAAATCAAAAATCTAGGACAATCCCATATCAATACTACCGGAAGATTATATATCGGCGTTGATGAAGATTTCCTGAAGGAAATAAACATATCTATAAACGCCGAAACCACGAAAACTTTCAAGTTCAATTTTACGGTTATGAAAAAGGGCATCCAAAAGTTGAGCTTCGTGGTGAATGAAGGGAAAAATAAAATAGAAAAAACTTACGAAAACAACATGATTACTAAAGAAATATTCATCCGATATTACAAGTTAAGTTTGACGCCCGTAACGAATCATACGGCTGTAAATCCAGGTAACAGCGGGTCTTTCTCATATAATCTCACCAACGATGGAAACATCCCTCAAGAGGTAGAGGTCTCCTTCAAAACTCCAGGATCGATGAAAGTGGATCACGATCCGATCGAAGAAGCTTTGAAAAGTGGAGAAACTAAGAGATTTAATTTTTCGGTAAATTCAAAAGGTGATCAAAGAGCTGGAGAATATGTTATAAAACTCATAGTAAGTTCACTTGATAAAGAAGGATTGAACGTTACCGGAAATTTCACTTTAAAAGTAAAACCTGCATATGATCTTTCACTCTCTGTTGAGAAGAAGACGGTCTCGAATCCTGGAAAGATGAACTATACAGTGGATATAACGGTAACAAACCTGGCTAATACTGATCAAGAAGTACTAGTGTATGTCAAAGAAGGAAGTAAATATGCCTTCGTCGAAGGAGGCATGATGAGGTTAAATCCTGACGAGATGGGACATGCGGTCCTTAACTTGACTAAATATCGTGCCATCGAAGGTAAAGATCTCGAGATCACTTTGAGCGCCGAGTCTATGGAAAACAATGAGGTCACCGAGTCCACAAATGTGACGATAAAGGGTGCGAACAAAGTAGAAGAACAATCTTGGATAGATATCATCCCATGGTTCTGGATAGGGATAGCGGCTGCGGTGATCGTCGGAATACTGATCGCTATCAGAGTTTATTACACTTATATATCTTGATCGTCTCTTGTAGCTTCATATTTTCCATGTAAACTTCATCAAAGATGATTTTCAAAGATTATTATCAAAACGGATAACATCACAAGAAAAATAAAGATAAAACAGCCCATGAAGGGTCGTGGGAAATTATTTTTTATCTTTACAGATGCATTATGTCCTTGTGGTAAACCGAAGGTGTGACCAATATCTCTATCGTACTCGCACCGTGTTTTGGAGTGAACTGTATGTTCATCTCGGTCTGTGGTGGTAGATCGAAAGAGCCCGTCGTATTTCCATCGATCTGTGTTATATTGAAAGTCAACTGCAGAGTTGTACCACTAGAGATCAACGGGTTGTCTTCTCTATCGAATTCGCCTTCAGGATCTTTTAGAGCTACCGCTGTAAAATTCTCTCCGCTTGCTTTATCAGGACTGTATTCTAGGGCTTTTTGTGCGTCTCCGTTATCGACTTGTATCAGCAGATTTTCTAAGTTCTGCGGAGGTGTACCCGGACCTACTCCCAAGTTCACGTAAATCTTCTTGAGACCGGTTCCGGTCTTATTTCTTATCCCAAGCATCGATCTCACCTTGATATAAGTGGATACCTCGGCCATCGCTTCTTCCGCGGACTGTTCTGCCTGCTGTTTTAACATCGTCACTGTTCGGATGAATACTCCCGCAGATACTGCAGACACTAGTACTATCGCTATGAAGATCATCAGGGTTCCCACACCCATCATACCTTTTTCGTCTTCTACTTCACTATTTCTTTTTAGTCGTCTCATAAACTATCCGCCTCTTAGACACCCGATAAAGGGCGATTACGAACAGGCGCAATCAATTCCTGTTCTCGTTATGAAATATCATTATCGATATAAATAGTAATTTCGAAAGTGGTATCAATCTTGATAAAACACTCGAATTATCATCATTGAAAATCATCATTGAATACGATTATATGGTTTATTTATCAATGTTTTTTGAGATGGTTGATTACCAAGGATGAAAACATCGCAGTAGATTTATTCTCTATAATAATCATCCTTGATTACTAAAGAAAGAAAAACTCATCATTTCGAGCAACCGATAACGATCTCATATATACTAAAACCAGTTGATTAGAGGAAAAACATCTTTATTTTAGATTAAATTTTCATTGAGTAGTTTTTGAAGGAAAATGAAAAAATTCTTCCATACGGAATTAAAAAATTTTTTTTATTTTAGAGTTCGATTTTTTCTATAAAGATCTTATTTGATTTTGAATGTTTAAAATGGTAGATGGATAACTTATGTTTTTTCTATCTTTAAGGTTTAACTTATTATTATTTTCAAAAATATAAGAAAATTAAAAAGATTCCAAGACGACTTATTTCCTCATGTAATATTGCCGTCTTTGAGTAACATTGAAGGCAGTGAAGTCGTTTAAGATAGGCTGGTAGCTGAAAAAGAGGGAAATGAAAGTTTTGAGGATATAATACCTGATAGCCAGGATCAGGGGGAATATTATCCGGATGAGATGAGAGAGATGTCGGAAGAGATAGTAGATTTTAAATTTGAGATGGATAATTTCAAAAGGAACAGAGGAAGTGCTGTGGTACATCAAAATTCATACTAGATGATTCCGATCTCACTGTTGCCCAGATATAGTTCTGGAAGGATAGTTTGAATATAATGTGCTGCAATAAGAACAGAGATATGGAAGGGATTACATTCTTTGTCGCCGGAAATGAGCAGGAGATCAAAAGAAAAGTTGAAGGGCTCTAAGAAAATGGGCCGGTTCAGGATGAAAAGAGAGGTAAATTCCCCGGAACCTAGGGACATGTTTTATCACTAGGGGGTTTACCTCTCCTATATTCATTTTGAATAGGAAACGGGTTGTTCTAAGAACGCATTACTTATCTAGCTAGAAATTCATAAAGCTTTGACGATTATTATCAGTTAGAATAATTGTGAAATCTTATCTCGCTTATGATTTTGAAGCCTAATAATCAAAATATTTTAAAAGATCTTTTATCTTCAAAAATGATTCATTATTCAAAAGAATTAAAAAATAATAATAGGGAAAGGTGTTTTTCATCGCTTTTAGGTAAGATCTACGTGTTGATCTACTATCGTAGGTGGTGTTGTTATCTGCTCGTAAGTCGGCGTGCCGTGCTTCGGTATTATCTGGATGGAAAGATCCTGCTGAGTACCAAGACCATTCCCAGTATCGAAATAACTAGCAGTACCGATACCTGTAACTTCAACTTTCACTATATCTCCCTGTTCCAAATAATCTATTTGACCATCAGAATCCTGTTCGATCACTTTACTGTAAGAGGTACTCGTGACTTTAACGTTAGTTTCAGCCGTATCATTTTTTAGCTGAAGCATCGTTTGACCTAAGTTCTGTGCAGGAGCACCTGCAGCCAATCCTATCTTTAAAACAACATCCTCTATCAGGCCATCATCATCGTTGTCTTGTCCGTAGGCATCTTTAACTGTGAACGAGGTCGAAACTTCTCTGATCGCTTGATCTCCTGTCTGTTCTGCCTGCTGCTGTAACTTGTTCGCTGTGTCGATCAGTACACTGGCCGCTACCGCGGCTACCAGTACCATGGCGATAAATACGATGAGCGTTCCCACGCCCATCGCGCCTTTTTCGTCTTCTCTTTTTATCCTTCTCATGTTATCACCTTTGTCATAGATCTACTATCTTCGATGTCATCACTGGCGGCGTGGTGATCTCTTCATAGGTCGGCGTTCCGTACTTCGGCATTATCTGGATCGACAAATCCGTCTGGGTGCTTACTGGACTACTTATATCACTATCAGTGAGAGATATTGTTATATTAACAAGATCTCCCTGCTCTAAATACCGGACATCTGAGAATGTACCTGTGTCACCTTCCTGTTCGATTATGCCTCTGATATAATAGTTACCACCATCTGCATAGTCACTGCTGTTATGGGGTGCGATCAAGTTATCTTCATTACTTGGTCCAGATATCTGTATCACCGTTTGATTCAGATCTTGTGCTGGTGCACCTGCTGCTAAGCCTACCTTCAATGTTATATTCTCTAAGCCCCCACTAGAGGCGTCATAACCAAACACGTCCTGCACCTGGAATGCGGTCGAAACTTCTCTGATCGCTTGATCTCCTGTCTGTTCTGCCTGCTGCTGTAACTTGTTCGCTGTATCTATCAGTACACTAGCCGCTACTGCGGCTACCAGTACCATCGCGATGAACACGATGAGCGTCCCAACGCCCATCGCTCCTTTTTCGTCTTCTCTTTTTATCCTTCTCATGTTTTATCTCCTTTCGGATACAGCATGATAATCATCTTTCCTATTCACTATATAAATTCGGAAACGATTATCTACAACGATAACAGAGAGGAGGAGTTATTTTGAAAATAGAGGAGTTAAATTAAAAAAGAATTAAAAATAATAATAGGGAAAGGGTTTTTCATCGCATCTAACCTAGGTCTACATGGGTGTTAATTATCGTAGGCGGCGTGGTGATCTGTTCGTAGGTAGGTGTACCGTGCTTCGGTATTATCTGTATGGAAACATCTTCCTGTGGACCTAATCCAACGGTAGCCGATCCATCATCTAGTGCTGAAGTGACATCTATTTCTATCTCGAGGATGTCACCCTGTTCTAAGTAACCATCTTCAGGATCACTTTGTTCGATGACCTGGTCTATTGTATAATCAGAAGATCCTGCACTACTTCCGTTCTGTAGATTTGCTTCTGCAGTATCATTTTTCAGCTGTATGATCGTCTGGTCCATGTCCTGAGCAGGAGCTCCTGCCGCTAGGCCTATCTTCATGTATAACGTGTCTATCTTGCCGTTTTCATCACCATAAGTTCCTCCGTCTACTCCATAGACGTCTTTAACGGTAAAAGCGGTGGATACTTCCCTGATCGCTTGATCTCCTGTCTGTTCTGCCTGCTGCTGTAACTTGTTCGCGGTATCGATCAAAACGCTAGCTGCTACCGCAGCTACTAGCACCATCGCGATGAATACGATGAGCGTTCCTACGCCCATCGCTCCTTTTTCATCTTCTCTTTTTATCCTTCTCATGTTATCACCTTAGTTTAAATCAACTATCTTCGTTGTCATCACTGGTGGTGTGGTTATTTCCTCGTAGGTCGGCGTGCCGTGCTTCGGCATTATCTGGATCGATAGATCTGTTTGAGGACCTATCCCAGTGCCTGGCCCACCTACTGAAGTTTCATCTATAGCTATCGTTATGTTCACTAGATCTCCTTGTTCTAAATAGCGGACATCTGAAAACTCTACAGATCCACCATCTTCTTGCTCGATTATATTGTCTATCGCATACGAATCACTATCTGCTCCTTCGCCAAGATCATAATTGTCGCTATCTACTGCTAGTAGATTCGCTTCGCTAGAAGGACCTGAAACCTGAACTACAGTTTGATTCAGGTCTTGACTTGGCGCTCCTGCCGCTAAACCTACTTTAAGCGTTAGATTCTCTATCTTATTGTCACCAGCAGCATTATATCCAAATACATCGTGTACTTGGAATGCGGTCGATACTTCCCTGATCGCTTGATCACCTGTTTGCTCTGCCTGCTGCTGTAGCTTGTTCGCTGTGTCGATAAGTACACTGGCCGCTACCGCGGCTACCAGTACCATTGCGATGAATACGATGAGCGTTCCTACGCCCATCGCTCCTTTTTCGTCTTCTCGTTTTATCCTTCTCATGTTTTATCTCCTCTCGGATACAGCATGATAATCACCTCTCTTATTCACTATATAAATTAGGAAACGATTATTTCTCTGATTATTCATCCCTGATTATCAATTTTGAAAAAATAGAAAAATATAACCAATCTTCACGCACGTGTGCAATATAATAATGAAAAGAGGGAAAGGTTTTCTGTATCTATCCTCAGGTGAACTCGACGATCTTGCTTACCATCACGGGCGGCGTCGTTATCTCTTCATAGGTTGGCGTCCCATGCTTTGGTATTATCTGGATGGAGATCTCGCTTTGAGTCCCGACTGTTTTACCGAACATCTCATACAGATTTATCGTTATATTCACTATATCTCCTTGTTCTAAGTACTGGTTGAAAGTATCTTCCTGTTCGATGACCTCTCGCCATGAATAATTGTTAGATCCAGGACCATATCCTTGAGCCGCAGCCGTAAGATGCGCCTGATTCGAATCGGTCTGAACCTGTATAACCGTCTGGTTCAAGGACTGAGCGGGCGCTCCGGCCGCTAGGCCCACTTTCAAAGATATATTTCCTATCTCACCGTCTTTTCCATTGTATCCTATAACATCCTTCACTATAAACGAGGTCGCCACTTCTCGGATCGCCTGATCGCCTGTTTTCTCTGCCTGCTGTTGGAGCTTATTAGCGGTATCGATAAGTACACTGGCCGCCACAGCCGACACTAGAACCATGGCTATGAATATGATGAGCGTTCCTACGCCCATCGCGCCTTCTTCATCTTTTCGTTTTAATCGTTTTGTTCCTGCCATTGTATCCTCCTTTCTTTTTACTATCTTAATCACCTCCCTTATCGATTATATAAATTCGGAAGAAATTATCCTTTTAATTTTTAAATTCTAATTACTAAGAGTTGTTCCATAATTATAGAATAAACTCTGTTTACCAAAGCCTATTTTTTTGTTCTATTATCAAGACCAATAAGACTTTAGGGTGAAGATGAAAACAAATTTTTTCAAGATCAGATAAATGAAAAAATAAAGGTTTTTAAGTGATAGATCTAGGTGAGATCGACAATTTTTGAAGTCATCACGGGCGGCGTTGTCACCTTTTCGTAGGTTGGTGTCCCGTGCTTGGGTATTATCTGAATGGATATTTCTGCCTGTGTTCCTACTGGTCCACCTAAGGCCTTATTCATATTTATCGTTACATTATAAAGATCCCCTTGTTCTACATACTGATTATCATTTCCCTGTTGTTCTATTATCGGATTCCAGGAATAATGAGCACCATTTGCCGATGTACTACTATCACCTGCTGCTACTAAATTCTCTTCACTAGTATCATTGGTAATCTGGATCACTGTCTGATTAAGATTTTGTGCAGGGGCACCTGCTGCCAAACCTACTTTTAAAGATATGTTCCCTATCTCATTTGGACTTTCATCTCCACTCGAGGCATCGTATCCAAAAATACCCTTTACAATGAATGATGTAGAGACTTCTCTTATCGCCTGATCACCAGTTTTCTCTGCCTGCTGTTGGAGCTTATTAGCTGTGTCGATGAGTACACTGGCCGCCACTGCCGAGACTAGAACCATGGCTATGAATATGATGAGCGTCCCAACGCCCATCGCCCCTTCTTCATCTTTTCGTTTTAGTTTTTTCATCTTTACTATCTCCTTTCGGATACTCTAGTTTAATCACCACCCTAATCGATTATATAAATTCGGAAGCAATTATCCTAAAAGTTTTCAAATATCAATTATATAAGAAGGTTATTTCTACAGAGAATCAACTCCGTTTATAAGATAGGTTTATCTTTTTAGAAAAACAGATCTTATTATCAGCTCTAATAACATCGTGTAAATACTTATATTTTATCAAGACATTAATATAGTCGTTCAGATAAGCTTATCGATCTTTTTTACTTCTGAAGGCTATTATCTCTAGAGATAATCACGACATTAAATATAATATGATAATCGGACCTGTTTATCATAATGCTTAAGGACTTAAGAGAGACTGAGTTATTTCAAGAGTCCTCCCCGTACAGAGAGACCCGTCTATCTAAAGACGACTCCGGGTCTACTGGGGTAAGTTCACTGATGCTGTTGATAGCTACCATACTGATAACGGCGATCGTCGCTGGAGTCTTAGTTGACACGGTGACAAAACTTCAGAATCAATCGGAAAGTACAGCCGATCAAGCTCTTTCAGAGGTGAGCACCGGTATGAATACGCTATCGGTCGTAGGAGATAGAAAGAAAAACGGAAAATCAAGTAATCCAACGAAGAAAAATATACAGGTTGTAGAGATAATAGTCCGTCTTCAGGCGGGAAGTGGACCTTTAGATATGGACGATGTTGTAATAATAATAGACGATGGAAACGCGACAGGCGAGCTACTTCACAACTCAACTGTCGATGATCCGACCGGAGCGGATAAAGATAATTTTACGACCGAGGTACTGAGAGATCCTGAAGGTGTTTATGCCGAATCCAATGTGATGGAACAGGGCACCTTGGTAAAGATTTACATCGACGCTAATGCAATAGGTCTCGATCTCGAACCAAATACGCCCGTAGATATCAAACTCATCCCTCAGACGGGTCAATCCACTCAGATCTCCTTCACTACTCCTTCAGTTTACACTTCGAGGAAGGTGAATCTGAAATGATACGGAAGAGTTTAAATAAGGTGAGATGCCAAATTCATATTTGTGCTGGAAGGTGGTAAGATATGGTAGACTTCGGAAAGTTGTTAGGAAAAGATGACGAGGAAGAAGAAGAAGAAAACGAAGCCGAAGAAGGATCGGAAGGCGATATAGATGATATTATAGATGCAGACGAAGAAGAGGGCGGAATGGGTCCGATGGGTGCCGATATGGATGAAGATGAAGGTATCGGACCACAGGGAGGAGAAGGTGGAGGTATGGGTGTAGCACCCGATGTTAGAGACGATATAGATAGAAATCGAGACGATATACGTGAAGTAGAAAACAAAGTAGAGACGATGAACGACACGGTCGACGATATCGAAGAAAGAGTAAACGATCTTGAAGAAGATATCAGTCAGTTATTGGACGTTTATGAGATGGTAACGGCCGAATTCAACCCCTTCCTCGAAGAGGGTGGAGGTCTAAGCAGCGGAGAGGGCGGCTCCGGAGGCGGCGAAGAAGAGGATTGGGACAGCATGGATTTCGGTGGTTCTTCCGAAGAAGAGAGTGAAGAAACTTCCGAAGAATCCCCTCTCGATGAACTCGTAGAACCTCCAGAGGAAGAGGAACCTGAAGAATCTCCCGAGATGCCCGATATCGGAGGTCCGGAGGGTGGAGAAGGTCCGGAACCTCCGATGGAAGGGGCGTCAGAACAACAGGAAGAACAACCACCTTCCCCAGAACCAGAGCAACCGGAAACTCCAGAGCCACAGGAGCCTGAGACTCAGCCTGAACAGCCCACTCAAGAAGCTCAGCCCCCACAACAGCCTCAAACACAGGTAGAAGAACCTAAAAAGAAAGAAACTGCACCCCTCCAACAACCATCCCAAGAACCACAGACCGCCCAACAGTCTCAGACACAGGTAGAAGAACCTAAAAAGACTGAAGCGGAACCCCAGCAGCCGACTCAACAACCAGCTCAGGAAGAAAAAAGCCAGAAAAGTATCCAAGAGCCGGGACCCGCAGTCTCTAAGCAGGAACCTCAAGAAATGGAGATGACTCAGAGTCCAGTGGGAGAAGAAAAAGAAGGAGGTCTGTCTAGTGAAAAACTGTTAGAGGAACTCGAAGATGGAAAGATGTACCTTTTAGAAACATCTGATGAAGAGTTCCCATATGAAGTTTTCCAAGATCTAGTTAAAGAAAGATCAGGGCTGTGTTTACTTAGAAAACATCCTGACGACGTGAAAGAAAAGTACGACATGACCGGAGTAGAATACGGATGGCTTTCATCTTCTAGTGAAGATATCGCTATAGGCCCTGATGAATTGGATCTACTTGGACTGACGATAGAGAGATTCATCTCAGAAGACGATGGGATAATCCTTCTAGACGGTATCGGTTATCTACTTTCAAACAATCCCGAATCGACGGTCATCCATTTCATCCAATCTCTCCAGGACCAGATAACCGTGAAGACCACCATATTCATGATCGTTGTCGATCCAGATGATATGGAGGACGAAAATATAGACTTGATCAAAAGTGAGCTGGATCTAGAGGTGAAGAAGAAAGAAGAACTTTCCGAAGAAACTAGAGAAGGAATTCAGAGAGGACAAGAAGAACATCTCGTTTCCAAGGTAAGAAGGATGATGCAATTCTTAGAGGACCAAGAAAGGAGTCTTGAAAAAAAGGTCGAAAGGATCAACGAAAAGACCATACCCGAAGTATCGGATACTATGGATTCCTCCGTGATAATGGAAGCTATTGAGGGACTAAAAGAAGAGAATAGGATGTTGAAAAAAGAGCTAGAAAAATTGAAGGAGACAGAGGAAGAAGAAACGGACGTAGAGCCAGAGAGAGCTAAAGATATAAAGGAAAAGATGGAGACCTTCGAAGAAGAGAAAGAAACATTGGAAGATATAAAGGAACTAGAAGAAGATATAGAAGAGGAGAGAGACGAGACACAAGAAGAACCTTCTGCCATCATCGAGGCTATACGAAATCTAGAGAAAGAGATAGATCGATTAAGAGAGGATATGAAAGAGATCAAGGGAGAATCGCCAGAAAAAGAAGAGGCAATCGAAGGAACCGTCTCTGTAGAAGAAGGGGCGGAAACCGAGCCTCTCGAAGAGATCGAAACGACCGAGAGAGAAGAAAAACTGGAAGCAAGTGAGCCAGAAACTACGGTAGAGGAGGAAACCGAAGAGATAACTGAAGAAGTCCCAAGTGAAGAAAAGGAAACGGAGGAACCAACTGGAGAAGCGGAAATCAAAACCCCTCGGTTCCCAGAAACTGAAGAAAAGAGTGAAGAGATAGAAGAGGCAGTATCTCCCGAAGAAGAAATCACCGAAGTTACCGAAGAAGAGAAAGAAAAACAGGAAACAGAAGAATCCACATTGATGGACATGATAAAAAATCTAGAGAGTGAGATCGATTCCTTAAAGGACGAGATAGAGGATTTGAAAAAAGAAGGAAGAGAAAGTCGAGAAGTAGCTGATGAGGAAGAAATAAGAGAAGAGGATATCGGTGATCTGGAGGAAATAAAAGAAAAGACAGGCGAGGAGACAAGTGAAAGAACTGGAGAAATAGACGAAGATATCGAAGAAGAAGAGGTACCTTCGATAGAAAAGTCTGAAGAAGGACCCGAGCCTGAAGAAAATCTAGAAGAAGAGATGGACGAAGTGATGGAAGTGGTAGAGAAAGAGGAAGAATTGATCGAAGAACCCGAGAATATAAAAGCCAAAGTAGGTTCTGAGGATCTCTCTGAAGAAACGGAAGAATCAGACCAAAAAGAGGCAGAAGAGATCACCCAAGAGGAGTATCTAACTTCTGAACCTGAAGAAAAAACGGAAGAAGACGAAACCAGCACAATCCATTCTGAAGAGGAGATAAAACTTGAACCCGAATCCGAGATATCGGGGAATATCGCATCAGAGAGCGATGTCGAGATAGAGAATGATGTCAACGTTGAGGGCTCTCTGAGCGCTGAAGGTGATATAAAGATCAATGAAGGCACCGAGATACAGGATGACGTGACGTCGGAATCGGGAGACGTGAATATCGGTGAAGATTGTAAAGTCGGTGGAAAAATAGAAGGTAAAACCGTGCTGATCTCTAGAGGCAGTGAAGTAAACGATATAGAAGCGGAGGAAAAAGTCATCTTGGAAAAAAACACCAAAGTGAATAGAGTTTCTTGCCGAGGAGACGTGAAATTGTCAGAAAATGTTCATATAGAGGATGAGATCGGATATGGTGGAGAACTCCTGTTCGATGGCAGCGAAATAAGCATCGGAGATAATGTCCATCCGATAGATAAGGACGAAGAGGTGGTGAAAGAAAGATGGGCTTCTCAGTAGCGGGCTCTAGCGGGATAATATTTGTGGCGTTGATCGTCACTTTCTCGGTCCTGTCCGGCGCATTCTATTCCAGTATGGAAAGTTTTGAGACCCAGATACAAAACAGTTCAGAACGAAGGATATCTCGACAGCAGACGGATATAAAGATACAGTCCGTTCTCTACAATAGAACAAATAATGAAACTGTGATAGAGGTCAAAAACACTGGATCGACCGTTCTGAACGCCACGAAAAGCGACGTGATGTTGGACGGAAAAATAATAGATCCTGAAAATGTTAGCTATGATCTCCTAGAAAGTAAAGGATATCACTGGCCGCCTGAAGAGGATCTAAAGATAAGATTGAAAAATATCGATCTGGAATTCAAATCAAATATAAGCGAAAGAATAAAAATTAAAATCAGCAAGGGGATCGTACGCCCGGGTCCGATCAGCACTAATTCTAATTATACTTACGTGATCGAAGACGGAAATGTTGAAGATAGAGGTAATATCTCGGTTTATGATCACAAAAATAACTTGATAAACACTATAGACGGAGGAGTTTTGGATAACGCTACCGATGTTTCTTCTAATTACAGCAATCTTTTCGCTATCGATAATCAAAATCATATAGATAAATTTAACCTTAAAGGTAAAAACGGAGTCAAGTTTATAGCTAACGGCGGTGAGTTGACCTCCCCTAGGGCTATATCAGTCACTGATGAGAATAGTCAAGATTATATTTACGTATTAGACGGTAACGATCATGTGGATAGGTATAATCTAGATGGTAGCTATCATGATACCGCGGTAACAAATCTGGATGGCGCGATCGACATATATGTTAGCGATCATATCTATATAGTGAATAAAACTTCTAATAGCGTGGAAAGATACGCTCTGAACGGAAGCACACATACAGATTTGATCTCCGGAGGGAAACTCTCTAGTCCGACGAATATAACCGTCAGCGATCAAAACTTTACAGAACCTCGAATTTATGTTGTCGACTCTAGATCTCATATAGATGTTTTCGATACCGATGGTAACTTCGTGCAGACGATCGAAGACGAGTTGGGGAGTCGATTAGGAGGTATCGATGTCGCCGGGAGTTTAGTCATCGGTAACGGATTGAATGGATGGTTCAGACTCAATTTGGGTCCGAAATTAAAGCTAGTTCTAGAAAATGGAATAACAGATTATGAAAGAATTTAGGAGGTAAAAAATATGGGATTCTCTATATCGAGCTCGCACCTGGTCTTCTTTCTGGCCTCTATGGTCGTAGCATCGACTCTAGCGGGTGTTTTCATCACCTCTACCGATTCGATCTCCAGCGGGATAAGATCAAGAGAAGACGCGTTAAGCGAAAGATTGAAGAGCGACATATCAATAATAAATGATCCAAACAATATGCCGAATGACCCTCTGATAGTCTATGTAAAAAATACGGGTTCGACCAGCATGAATAAGACCGATGTAGAAATACTTGTCAACGGCACTTTACAGCAGCCTTCGTCTATCCAATTGGTGGATGGGGATGACAACATCTGGTCACCCACAGAGGTTATAAAGGTGAAAATCGATATTAAATTAGAAAGTGGCGATCACTGGTTAAAAGTCGTAGCTTCTCATCAATCGGAAGACACCTTAGAATTTACTATATAGAAAAGTGATATAGATGGTAGAGATAAGAGAGATAGATATACCCCGAGATGACCTCTCAGATATGCTCGGAGGAGGTTTTCCCTCATCGTCCCTTGGGATAGTCGAAGGTAGGTATGGAACAGGAAAATCAGTTTTCACTCAGCGCTTAACGTATGGGTTTTTAGAAAATGGTTATCAGGTTTCAGTGATATCTACTGAGTTGACAGTCAAAGGTTTTATCGAGCAGATGGATTCTTTGGGGTATAAAATCACATCTTATCTCTTGAACCATGATCTTCTATTCATACCGATATACGGAATGCTTCAACAGGAGTCTTCAACGAATTACGTGGAAAAACTCATGAGCGGAGAAAAGATATTCGAATCGGATATCATAATAGTAGATACGTTCTCGGCTCTCGTGAATAAAGACTCTAATCCTGAAGAATCCTTACAGAAACTAGAGACCTTCACACAAAGACTTCTCGCACAGGGTAAGACGATGTTATTGAATATAGAATCAGGGCCTACTTCTGAAAAATTGTTCCCTCCGTTCTATTCAGCGGCTCATATGCTCTTCGAGATGGAACTTAACCAAGTCGGAGGTACGGTCTCTCAGGAGATAAATGTAAAAAGATTTGCTAAAGCTGGAGGCGGTGTTTCTCAAAGTATCGCATTCAGGGTGGAGCCTGGAATCGGTTTCGTATTAGAAATCACTTCGGTGGGATAAGATGTCTCCTGTACAGCAGCATGAAAGTTCATTAGCCCAAGCTAGAAAGAGGAACTCGCACCTCAACGAGTATATCAAAGGTCTACAGAGTAGAGGCATCGACGAACCGGTATTGAAAAACAGAGTTGATAGAGATCTAAAAGATCAAGATGAAATAAATATAATATATCCTATAGGTGATCCTATCTTCGTCCACGTTTATGGGACCGAAGGTAGTGGATACAAATACAACGGTGTAGAACCTGAACTAGATACTGAAAGTAGAGAACTTCTTGAAGAAATACAGGATTATATCTTTGAAAAAGCAGCTTACGAAGACGTAAAAGACGATCCAGAGAAATTAAAAGATCTTATCGAAGAATCCGTAGATGAGTTCGTGGAAAAAGAAACTAACGGGCTTTTGTTCAGCCGAGATATACCAAAAGAGAGAGTAAGAAGAGTTAGATACAGGCTCATGAGAGATTTAGCCGATCTTGGACCTCTTGAACCGCTTATGAGAGATCCTTATATAGAAGACATATACGTGGTTGGTCTAGAGCCTATCAAACTCATCCATAAGATATTCGATGAGATGACTACTAACCTCCAGTTCGAAAATATGGAGAAACTGGACGAATATCTCGTGAATCTTGGAGATAGAGTAAATGTGGACGTGAACGCTTCGGACGCCGTATTCGACACCGCGATGCCAGATGGTTCTAGATTAAATATAATATATCCAGAAGATATCTCTATAAAAGGTCCCAGTTTCACGATCAGAAAGTTCGAAGAGACGCCTCTGACAATGCCACAAATAATCAAGTGGAATACATTCAGCCCGAGGATGGGTGCATACATGTGGCTGGCAATGGAACAAGGCATGTCATGCATAGTTTCTGGGGAGACAGCTTCGGGTAAAACCACTACTTTGAATTCGATGCTGCCCTTCATACCCCATGACAACAAGGTTTACTCCGTAGAAGATACGGCGGAAGTTCAGCCTCCTCAAGAAACATGGCAGCAGATGATAATCAAAGAATCAGAAGACGAGCAGATATCTGTCGAATATTTTGACCTGATAAAGGCCGCTATGAGGAGTAGGCCAGAAGCATTACTGGTCGGTGAGATCAGAGGTGAAGAAGGTAATATCGCTTTCCAAGCGATGCAGACCGGTGTTCCGGTTATGTCCACATTCCACGCGGCTTCAGTCCATAAACTTATTCAGAGGATGAGTGGAGATCCCATCAATGTTCCATTACACTTTTTCCCCAACCTTGATTTCGTGGTCATCCAACAGGCGGTATATGTCGGAGGAGAATTCCTAAGAAGGATGTTGGCTTTAACGGAAATTACCGGTTATTTGAGGGAAGAAGATAGTGTAGAAGTCCGAGAGATATTTGGATGGGACCCAGTCAGTGACAGTTTTGACTTTAGAGGAAAATTCAACAGCCAAGTTTTGGAGGAAAAGATAGCCCCCAGGATGGGGTTTGACGAAAAAAGAGATATATATCTAGAGCTGGAAAAAAGAGCCCAGATCATCAAAAACATGATCAGAGAGGATATATTAGGTTATGATGAAGTCATAGAAGTGTTAAGAAAGTGGCATAGAGGCGGTATGGAATCTCTTCCACCGCGCCTGAGAGTAAAAGACTCCCAAGTTAGCATCAAATAAAAGGCTAAGATAATATGGACATAGAGATATTGGAACATTACAAGAAGATGGAGATGTCCTTTAGGGATTACATCTTAGGCGGTGTGATCCCAGCCGTAGCTATATTTATACTTATAATTTTCTTTCCCCAACTCATATTTCCTAGCATCCTTCTCGAAGGTTTTCTAGTTTATTTCACTCAATATGTCCTTCCAACAGTGATCCTCATTTTGGCTATAATCTTTCCGATAATAATAAGAAAATTAAAAGAGGAAGAAATAGATTCCTACCTTCATCTGTTGATCACCTACTTTTGGGCATTGTCAACTTCCGCAGTATCGGAATCTAGGATGATAAAAAAGCTTTCTGAAGTAGACGAATATGGATCTCTAGCTGATGAGCTCAAAAAGGTTTACAGTAGGATGGAATACTGGGACATGCCCCTTCCTGAAGCGGCTAGAGATGTGGCTGAAGAAACGCCTAGTGAACGATTATCAGATTTTTTAACTCGTCTCGCTCACTCTCAGGAAGCAGGGGAAAACATGACTACTTTCCTTAAAAAAGAGCATTCCGTAGTTTTGAAAGATTATGAAACTGAGTATAAATCTTCCCTAGAAACTCTCGATTTGATGAAAGAAGTCTTCATCGCTCTTATGACTTCTACACTATTTCTACTCGTATTCTTGAGTATACTTCCCATATTCAGTGGTAATTCAGCGATGCTACTTCTTACTGGTGGTCTTGTAGTTTTCATAATAATGGAAATAATAATGGCCGTAGCCGTAAAAACGGTCATGCCGAACGATCCGATATGGCATCAGCTGGATAAAAGACCGCCTCTAACGGATAAACTGAAAAAAGTGATCCCAGCGTGTGTGGTAGGGGGTGTTATCCTCTTTTACGTATTTTTCAATTATATAAGTATAGATATATTTTGGACAGTAGCAGTTTCCCTATCTCCGTTGATCGCGCCCGGTTTGATGATATATTTCTCGGAGAAAAAATTGAAGAGATCCGACAATAACTACGACGCGTTCATGAGAGCTATAGCGAGCAGTATAGCTATGAAAGGCGGGAGTGTCGAGAACGCACTAGAAAAACTGAGACAGTACGATTTTGGACCATTAACGGAGGAAATAGAAAAATTGTATAAAAGACTACTTACGAGGATCGATGAAGAAAGAGCTTGGAGGTTTTTCGCCTCAGGAACCGGAAGTAATCTTATAGCAACTTTTACTAATATCTATACTGGATCCACTGATCTAGGTGCAGATGTTCGTGAAGTGAGTGACATTATCTCAGAAACTTTTGTAAGGATACTTTCATTGAGAAAAGATAGGTACCAGCAGGCCTCCAGCATGATAGGTATTTTTTATGGATTAGGATTAGGCGCTGCTCTGACTCTTACTTTGACCTTAAATATAGCCGTCATGATGAACGATTCTATAGGGATGATCTCTCAAACCTCGGAATTTTCCGGTGTACTGCACCAGGTCCAGTACAGTCCTTATATGATACAATTATTTGTCCTCGTTGCTATACTTATTCACGCTATCTTCGCCTCTCTTTCTTTGGTCCTATCTGCTGGGAGCCACAAAATGTCGGTACTGTATCACACGGTAGGGATGACTTGGATAGGAGTAATCGCTTCGATAATCGCTCGATCGGTGATGGGGGGACTTATCGGGATGTGATCAAAGATGGAGAGAAAATTAAAGGCCCACATAAAAAAAAATCCCTTCCTAGGAAACTACATCAAAAGAGTTAGAAAAAATGTAGGGGTACCAAAATTCAGAGAAGAATGTCCCGATTGGGGTGATGTCAGAGAAGACTTCAATATCATGTATCCGATAACTGATTTAGTATACATCCATTGCTATGTAACTGAAGACGAAGAGAAGCATTATATTGCAGTGGAACCCCCATTAGATGAGGAATTAGAGGAAAAATTAGAAAAGGCTAAGAAGTACATCTATAGGGAGGCAGATTATGAGAAAGAAATCGAGTATAGAGAAGAACTCAGAGAGATGATACACGATATTTTCGATAAGATCGTGGGTGAAGGAAGTTTTTTTTCAAAACTCCAGGGTAATACACTTGATGTAGAGGATGATGAGATACCTATCTTAAAATATTATGTAGTTAGAGATCTAGTGGATTATGGAGTACTAGACCCCCTGCTCAACGATCCTAATATCGAAGATATAAACTGTGTAGGAACTCAACCTTTAACGATCATTCATCAGACTTTTGGTCGGATCAAAACGAACATCTCATTTGACTCTGAATTACAGTTAGATGAATATTTGAAGAAACTCAGTCAACGGATCGGAAGTCCTGTCGGGGAGGCGCATCCTATAGTTGACACCGCCATGCCGGATGGCTCAAGGATAAATATCGTCTATCCAGAGGACGTTTCTACTAAAGGGAGATCTTTCACGATAAGAAAATTTCCAGAGGATCCTATCTCTATCACCAACCTTATAGAATGGAACACATTGTCACCGGAGTTGGCGGGTTATCTATGGCTGTGCTTGGAAAACTCCATGTCAATTTTCATCTGTGGTGAAACCGCTTCCGGTAAGACAACCACCCTCAATGCTTGTTTACCGTTCATCCATCTGGACAGCAAATTGTATAGTGTCGAAGATACACCAGAAGTTCAACCTCCTCATGAGAATTGGCAGCAGCTTATAGTTAGAGAAGAAGGTCCTGAAGATGAACAGGTCGGTCAATTCGAGCTTTTGAAAGCGGCACTTAGGTCAAGGCCGGATTATATAGTTCCCAGTGAGATCAGAGGTGAAGAAGGTAGAGTCGCATTTCAAGGGATGCAGACCGGCCATCCAGTGATATCAACTTTTCACGCGGATTCTATACACAGGATGATACAAAGACTAACCGGAGAACCTATCAGAATACCTATAACATTCATTGACAACCTTAACGTCGCGGTGATACAAGACAGCTTTAGAACTAAAGGAGCCGTGCTGAGAAGAGTTACTGAAGTCGGTGAAATAATGGGTTATTCCGAAGAACAAGACGGGGTGATGATGAGAGTAGTCTTCAAAAGAAATCAACAAGAAGACGAACTTGAATTCGAAGGTATGTACAACAGCTTCATCCTAGAAGATAAGATCGCAAAGATCCAGGGTTATGATGACACTAGAAAAATCTATGATGTTATGGAAGAAAGAGCCCAGTTTTTAGAGGATCTAACTAGAAAAGGCATTTACGATTATGATAAAGTCGCACAATTGATAGACGAGTACCGGAAAGGCGGAAGAGAAAATCTTTCGATAAGACTATAGATAAAATATCAACTAGGATATTATATTTTAGAAGCTCATCTTTTTTCAAGTTCATTTATAGAAGAATAGATATCTTGTATGCGTTCCTCAGTGAGTCCTATGAGGGGTCTAAGCGTGAGTTTGTCTATCTTTCTTTTTGAAAAGTCGGATAATCTTTCCCCTAAAACTAAAGCCTCGATTTCATCTGGTAAATCTTTATCCAACAGATCGTCAAAATCGGATACTTCTTCTTTTCTAAGGTTGGGATCCCATTTTTCAACTCTTTCGGCCCATCCCGAATTTCCATAGTAAACATAGGGTCTAGCACCTCTTTTCATCATCAGCCAGGTCGCGATGAAATCGTATTTATCTCTTATATATGCAGCGACTTTTCCCTGTGAACTCAGAGGCAATCCTCCGGGAGCATTTTTTATGTCCTTTACTATATAGGCTCTCTTGTTTCTGATCTCTACTTGAAAACGTTCGTCAGGATCGTCGAGGTCGACCACTAGATCAGAATTCTCATCTAGTATAACCTCGCCCAATTCCTCTTCGACATCTTGGCTGGTAAAGTCGTGTTCTCCGACTCTTTTGACCCTAGCGGCGAACGTACCGCTGCTCTCGCGGGCGAATTTTCTAGCTTCCTTTTTGATCTTTTCCAGCGCAGAAGTGATAGGATCTATCTCTTCACATTCACTGTATGAAACAATACCGAATATTCTAGAAAAAAGGTGAGACTCATCTTTATCCGTATAAGCGAATATCCTACCGTGGGGACGTCCATCGACGATCACTTCTTTATCCCGATAGAGAAAGATTCGCTCTATATTCTGGATCATTATGTTTTTGAAATCTTTCTTGATCCTAGAACTCTTGGTTCCCAATTCACCGTATCTGAGAAGATAAAGATTTAATCCATTCATAAGTATCTCTTTCACCAGTCTCCTTCGTGGATCAACTCTTCACTTTCCATTTTACTCGGAGCATCTGGATCTTCATCGGGATAGCCTATAGGCATGATCGTTATAGGTCTCACCCCGTCCGGTATACCGAGTTGATCAGACACTTTTTCTTCTTCGAACGCTCCTATCCAAACCGCGGCATAATCTTTGTTTACCACGGCTAAAAGCATGTTTTCTACGGCTGCGGTGGCGTCTTGGATCGAATACAGTTCTCTTCCTCTCTTCCCGTACCTTTCGGCCGATCTTTCCTTATTTGCACAAACAACTATGACCCATGGTGCCTCGGCGATAAAGGACTGCCCATATGCATTTTTTACCAATTCTTTCTTTTCTTCCTCGTCTCTCACTATGATAAAATCCCTAGCTTGAAGATTTCCGGCAGAAGGGGCCTTGTGCCCTATCTCTATTATTTCTTTTATATCTTCTTTCGGGATCCTTTTGTCCTTGAATGAACGGACACTTCTTCTGTTCCGAACTACTTTTTCAAATTCCATGATTAATCCTCTAAGCCGGATATCTTATCGGTAAATTCGGCCATCCATTCGCCATAAAATCTACATTGTTTTAGTTCATCCTCTTCTGGGTCTCCTATTAAGACAGGACCGTAATGGTCTCCTTTAGGCATACCTTTTACTATCATCCCATGGATGATCAAACTCTCGAGAAGTGCCATTATAGTGGTCTCGTTACCGCCTGCGGTATTGGCACTAGAAGTGAATGCCCCGCCGACCATACATTCCAAATCACCGTGATGGGTTATACTATCGTCCAAAAATTTCTTGATCTCTCCACTTGGTAGTCCATAATATGTAGGAGAACCAAGTATCAGACAGTCATATTCCGGCAGAGATTCGACATCAGCTTCTTCCACCCTTTTCAGATCGACCTGTATCTCCGCATCGCTTTCTTTCGCTCCCTCGGCTATTTTTTCGGCCATCTCCTCCGTGGTCCCACTCTTAGAATAATAACAGATGAGCATCTTAGTCATGCTATCATAACGATATAAAATCTCACATTTAATATGTTTTGGTTCGTTACTAGGCTATTCCTAGTCACCTTTCTTTTTATCACTAAGTTCCATGAGAAGTTTTACTATTTCTTCGGACTTTTCTTTATCTAACGATAGGTCTACCTCGTAGAAACTAGATTTTCTATCACCAACGAATTGACCTATGTTGGTCAGGCGTAAGATTATATCCTCTTTATCTATAACTTTTTTATCTTCTAGTCTAGAGATTATGTTCTCGAACCTATCTAGGTCCATATTGAGCATTTCAGCTATTTCCGAAGCTATAAATTGATCTCCGTTTTCGATAGAATTCAAAACTTTTACGACCTTCAATTCTTTCGGATTCAAGGTCGGGATCTTTTGTTCCTCTCTCAGAAAGCAGCTTTCGAAGTACTGCAACACCATCGAAACCGATGTTTCGACTGGATATATCACGTCTACTATCACGTCGTCACCTTTCTCGTAATATATCTTCAAGGAGTCCTTATCCTTCAACTCTTCACTAGCCACGAACAATATCTCCTCACGCGGTATAGCTATCAGTCTATTGTTCTCTCCTAGTATCTGCACGTGGTCCGTGCCTTTCCCTCTATATTCGCCCCCTTTCCATTCCTTCTCTTCATATATCTCATTTCCGACCTGGTATTCGGTTATGTATTGAATACGAGCTCCGGTCATTATCTGTCTCAAAATACTTCTCTTCAGTTTTCTTTTAGCCGAAGTCTTTACTAGAGCTAGATAACCCCCATCAGAAGTCATATAGTTAAAAGTGAGCACGTTATGTTCTTTAGCTTTTAAAAAATTGATCTGTCTATCGAGATAAAAAATAGAATTCAGATCTATGCTTTCTGTTTCTTCCTCCGTTTCATATATTAATTTATCGGGTGTGAGATATATTTTTGTTGGGGTCCATTCCTTATCTTTGAAAAAATTTTCTTCAAATTCGTCTATCGTGCCGGCCGGGATTATGGCCTTAGCTTCTTCTTCATATTGAACATTTCTCCCTGTCATCTGGAGTCTCACTCTCTAAGATTTGAATAACTCTATCAGCTTAGACCTGATAGCTTCAGGTTTCAATACAAAATCCACGCTGCCCGTATCTATCGCTCCTTCTGGCATATGAGATATTATAGCGGATGAAACCCTCTGAGCTATCGTCAAACCACCCAAGTCATCGACGTGTTTTATACCTTCGACACCGTCATGTCCTATACCGCTCAATATGATCCCGACCAATTGGTAACCTTCTTTGAGGGTCAAACTCTTCATAGTTTCATCTATAGAAGGACATACAAAACTATCTGTAGAACAGCTAGTGAAATCTATCTCAGTATCTTCCACTATCTTGAGCTGCTTTCCCGTTGGAGCCACATATATCGTAGAGGACTCCAATACATCCCCTTCTTCCGCAAGTCTCACTTCCATCTCAGTCAATTTATCGAACCTCTTGACCATTCCCTCGTTCAGCTGTTTAGACATATGCTGTACTATGATTATAGCGGCATCTAGTTCGGGCAGGTGAGAAAGTATAACTTTTAGTGCGTTCGGGCCGCCAGTCCCGGAACCTACTAAAACGATATTTTCCGTCGATTCAGATGACATGATCTTCCCTACTTAATATAATTCCAATATTCAGATATCTTTTCTTTAATCTCTTCGCTGGTAACGGGTTTTCTTATGTAATCGACCACGTATCTCTGAAGTTCTTCTCTCCTTTTATCCGGAGACTCTTTTGCGGTCAACATAGATATTATCACATTTTTCATATCATATCTTTCCGCGATCGCACGGACCGTTTCCCAGCCGTCCATCTCAGGCATCATGATATCCATCAATATTATGCCTTCGAAACTGTCATCGAGGATCTCCAAACATTCTTTTCCGCTCTCAGCGGTCATCACTTCCATATCATCATCCTCAAATATCCTTTTAAAAGTATATAATAGATGAGGATCATCATCCACTATTATCATCTTCTTATCCATCTATATCAGCTCCTTCTGTTTTTTGGGCAATTCTATATAAAAGACGGTTCCATGACCTTCTCCGTGGCTTTCCGCCCATATATCCCCATCGTGGTTTTCTATTATATATTTTGAGATGGGGAGGCCTAAACCCGTAGACTCCAACCTATGAGTCGTTTTTCCTTTCGTATAAAAGTATTTGAATATCTTATTCATCTCTTTCTCATCCAACCCTCTCCCGGTATCTCGAACTACGATAGTCACCGTACCGTCACTTTCCTCTATTTCAAAAGTGATCTTACCTTCATCGGAGATATGTTCGATAGAATTCTCCGCTAGATTATCGAATACCTCAAACAAACCCATTTTATCTATTTCTATCGCGGTATCTTGATCTATCTCGTTCTCAAATTCTATATCCTTACCATCCTCTATATCATCCATCCTCCTCTGTTTAAAATTAGATAACCACTCTTCGATCAGCTCTCTGATCTCTATCGTTTCTAGGTCCGCCTTCCTTCCGCTCTGACTGTACTCCGCCAATTTCAATATATGTTCTAAAAGTTCTTTGAGGTAATGTACGTTCTTCTCACATATCTCCAGATCCTTTTTCAGGGTTTTGTCGTCCGACCTTTTCTCTACATTCTCTCTTATCAGAGGGATGAGATTTACTAGAGGAGATAGTGGTGTTTTCAGATCGTGACTCAATCTATTGATTATATTTTCCCTTTCCTCCAAAAGATCTCTCAATTTCTCTTCAGCTTTCTTTCTCTCTGTTATATCCCTCGCTATAGCTATCTCACCGCCGAAACCGTCACTTTCGAAGCCCCCTACATTTATCTCCGTGACCAATTTCTCTCCGTCTTTAGTAATAAATTCTATCTCATAGGGGGAAATATCCTCCCCCTGTCTCCTTTTGTAGAATCTCTCCGCTACCCTCTCGGCGGTTTCTTCGGAGAAGAAAGGTGCCTCCGATAAGTGCTTTCCTACGAGTTCTTCTTTTTCGTATCGCAGTTTCTCTATCGCCGCTCGATTCAAATCTTTGAAAACGCCCTCTTCATCCAGTAGGAACATCGGGTCGGGCGATACTTCGAAACTCCTTCTAAATCTCTGTTCGGATATCTTCAATTTTTCTTTCGATTCCATCCTTTCTGTGATATCTCGGGCGATACTGAGTACGACCTTTTTCCCTTTGAAATCGATCAATGAAGAATTTATTTCAACGGGGATTTTATTTCCTTTCTTAGTTTTATGTTCCACCTTGAACGTCAAAGCCCCTCTCTTTTCTATCTCTTCTAGTCTTTCTTCGATATGCACTTTACTTTTTTCTGAATCGAGATCATGCAGGGACATCTCGTTGAATTCTTCCTCGGTGTACCCATATCTATTGATAGCCGCCTGGTTGACCTCTATAAAATTTCCTTCTAAGTCATGAACGAATATAGCATCGTTCATACCATTGATGATCTTTTCATATCCTTCTTTTCCCTTGAAAGGCATGATTTTGTTTCACCCGCTGTGATCCGGTATTTATCTATTGACTTCCTTATAAAAGTAAGTTTCTATGCGTCTTTCTTTAGCTTTATTATTGAAAATCTATACGAACCTTTTTTTAGTTTTTCTCTATTTGCCTATAATGATGAGCTCCTTGGACGATTTGATATCAAATCTAGGACGTTTTTGGAAAAAAAAAGATGCCTTCAATGAATTAGTAAATAAAGGAAAGGCCGATCCAAAAAAGGTAGTTCCTAAACTATTGAATGCATTAGAAGAAGAAGATGGTAAAGTCAAAAAAAGAGTTGAAAAGGCTTACAAAGAGATAGCTAAAGATACCGATTTGGTCCCCATCCTTTACAGCATTCCCACTATAGAAAATCCATGGACTTTCACTGAAAGCGAGGATTCGATCTCATGTGCCTGCGCCGGAGAACTGGGAGAAAATAATATCTTTGGAGCCGGATCTAGATCGGGGACGGTCTATATATTAGACGACGAAGGTGAGATAAAGTGGAAAAAAGAAGACATAACGAGCGGCATCAGTAGTCTTCACATTGGCGAGCTAGGCGGAGAAAAAGTCGTTCTTGCCGGATCGGGAAAAGCATTCGGTAGCTCAGAGGAAAATCTTGCCGGATCGGGAAAAGCATTCGGTAGCTCAGAGGAAAATAATGTTTACGCATGGAGTGAAAAAGGAGGATCACTCTGGACCGGTATAGAACCACAATCCTGGATAACCGATCTGATAACGGGCTCTTTAAAGGGTAAAGATGTTGTAGTGGCGGGTTGTGGAGGGCTTGAAGTCAGATCAACCAATCTCATAGTATGGGATGAAAGAGGAAATCTTTTATGGGCTAGAGATGAACCAAATTCTTGGATCAGCGGAGTCAAGATCTCGGAATTGGACGGAGAAAAAGCCGTCATCGGGAGCTCTGGAGATAACAATATTTATGGTTGGAACGCTACCGGTGAGAAGATATGGGAAGGAACTGAAGCAGAAGAATCACTAGTTGGTCTCACTGTCGGAGAGTTGGGCAAAAAGGAGGGGATAATAAGCATTTCATCAAACGTCTACGCCTGGGATAAAAAAAAGAATCTCATCTGGAAGAGTACCGACCCAGATTCTTGGCTACGCTGCGTTGATATGGGTTACTTCAACGGAAAAAATATGATCGTCGCGGGTTCCGAGGAAGGAGTACTCTATGGATGGAACGGAAAGGGTGACCTAATATTTAAAGACGAGACTCCTGACGTGGAAATAAATACCGTGAAGATCGAGGAGATAGACGGTAAGAATGTCATCGTAGCGGGAACAAAAGTCGGGAGCTTATTTATATGGAAAGAAGAAAGCAGTTTCTCATCTGTATCACACGTACCAAGGGGGGCAATTAATGAGATAGATTTTGGTATGTTCAAAGATAAAAAGGTCATCATATCTGGTTCTGAAGATAAAAATATGTATGCTTTTCGATATGAACTCATAACGCTAGACGAGTTGATATCAAATACTGAGGAGATGATACCGCTTCCAGAGTTGAAAAAGGAATATGAAAATCTGAAAAAGGGTATCGATCCTGTAAGTACCGGCAAAAACAAAAATACCTATAGGAAATTTATCAAGCTCGGAAAAAAAATCAAGAGCAAACAGGATAAAGGAAAAGAGATAATAAACGACATGAAGACCATTCAGGAGTATATAGAGAAATTCAGAGAAAAATCTATAGATATAGGGAACCTAAAAGAGCGATTCGATAAATCCAAGATATATCTGAAGAAGGGAAGTATCCATAATTGTGAAGATAGTCTAGATGACCTGTTAAAAGATATCTCAGATATCCAAACTGAGATAGACAGAGAAAAGGAAAAAAACAAGGAGATCAGAGGTTGGATCGAAGGATTAGAGGTGGATATCGATACCGATTCGATCCCAAAAGAAGCGATAGAGAACCTCGAACCGATATATTCTAAATATTGCGAGATATATGAAGAGATCTCAGTAGAAGAAAACATCGACGATCTTAGAGGACACATACAAACTTTCGATAAGATCTCGGATAAGTATCATGAAGTCTCCGTACAGGACCAAAATGCATTCAAGATCTCGAAAGATCTGAACGATTTTGTTACGAAGAGATTGAAAAGTTTAAAATCCGATCGACAAAAACTGAAAAGGTTGAAACGGAAAAAAGAACTCGCTTTGAAAAATATAGAAGATTCGACTAGCAGCGTGATCCTACAGTCGAAATCTCAGAAAACATGGATATCACTAGATGATCTGTTCGGAAGAATAGATGAGATGGAAAAAGAACTTAGAGGTACACAAAAAGAGATAATGATTGATATTATAAATAACTTAGTGGAGATAATGATAGAGATCGGATACGAAGAAGAAGATTTTTTCAGTCCAAAAGGATATCCTTCTAAAGAGAAGGTGAATTTTGGGTTGAGAAAGATCAGGGAAGAGGTCAAAGAGGTAGAAGACGAATCCTTAGATGAGATCCTAGATTTTAATAAAATAGAAGATAAAATATCAGATTCGGGTCTAAAGACTTCCTCAAAGCTTATGAACGATATTGCACTTTCGATATATCAATATAAAAGTATCCTTACATTGGAAAATATGTTCGGCGAAGGTGAAAAAGAAAAATTGTTCTCAACCGGTTTCACTTTGCCAGACGAGTTTGAAAGAAAACTTTTAACTAAAATAAAAAAGAGAAAAAAGGCTATTAAAGAAAAGATGGAGAAGATCCAAAAATAGGTCTTGAATATCAGAGCGTTGGGATTAAATAGTAGATGATTCATCTTATATATTGAAGTTGATAAATAGGGGTCCGCTAGATGGGAAAACAAAATGTACTATATAACCAGGTGGAAAAAGCGATAATACCCGCGGCTGAAGGAGACCGATACTTTAGAAATAAAGATTGGATCAAAACGACGGTGGCCGTTACGGGCCAATATCTAGTATACAAAAATTCAGAAGGCGAGGACTCTATACCGTTGAACGATATATATTACATGGACAGAAAAGTGGGATATTCGAAAGCACAGGGCGGGAGCGTTCTTAATTTCAATTACAAAAAGAACGGGGAGACGTACATGGGTCTTATTAAAACAAATCACAAGGATTATCTGAAAAGAACTATACTTATCGCCACCATCTCCAATATCCCGATCCACTATATATCCCCTTACCAAAGTGGAGGTCGGATACATACAGATAAAGAATGGAAAAAAGGGATATTTCAGGTAACTAAAAATAAGATAATAATCAACTCTCCCAATGGAGAAGTAGTAAATGAGATACCGGAAAGAAGGATATTCGGAGAGAGCGAGGACAAGATCAAGGGATACGACGCTATAAAGATCAGTTACGAGAAAGAAGACGAAGAATTAGCCGATCTCATGTTTTCCCCTGAAGTTTCGCTGGCCATTTTAAGCGATTTCTTCTCCGAAGTCCTGATGAAAAAGAAAGGAAAAAAACGAAAACTCTCGGAAGATGAAAAAGAGATAATGATGGCGATCCAGACTGGCATCAACTCCTCCAGTGAGATCGCGGAATTGATGGAGATGGATCATGAAGAAGTATTGGACTCTATAGACCTGTTAAAAGAAAAGAATGTGATAAATGTGGTGGGAAGAGAAAAGATCGTAGAGTTGAGTTCTGAAGGTAAACAGGCCCTTGAAGATTCCGGAGAATCGATGTGAAACTATATTTATGAAAAGTTTTATTGTTATCACGACTTAAAGGTATCAAGATGGCTCAAGACCAACTATACAACAATATAGATGAAGCGATAATACCTTCTGGAGAAGAAGGAGAGGTCTACGGGAATATAAATTGGGAAAAAACGCGGATAATGATAACCAGTAAATATCTAATCTACAAAGGTATGAACAAGGAAGGATACATCCCGTTAAATAATATATTCAACATGGATAAAAAGCTTGATTTTCAAAAGGGGAGAGGAGATAATATCCTGAATTTCTTCTATAAAAAATCGGAAAAGACATATTTCGGGCTTATAAGATCATCCCAGAAAGATTATTTAAAAAGATCTATCTTGGTCGCTTCTATATCGAGTATTCCCGTATATTACATCTCTCCTTATAGAGTTGGAGGCAGGATAAATACTGAAAAAGGATGGGAACGTGGGATCTTAGAGATAACCCCCACGACTATGAAGGTGAAAAACGTAGGAGAAGATGAAAAGCTGATGATAGAACTCTCGGAAAAGGAGATATATAGGATCGATTCCGACAAAGTCAAGGGACATGATGCGGTAAAGATAAGTTATGAAAGGGACGGGGATGAGCTGACCGATCTTATTTACTCACCCGGAGTTTCTCTTTCGATACTGTATGACTTTTTCGAAAATATACTGACCGGAGAAGATGTATCCGATATTCCCATCAGCGATCAAGAAAAAGAGATGGTAATAGCTATAGAAAGCGGTATAAATTCATCCAAGGAACTCTCAGATCTGATAGAATACGACCATGAAAAGATATTAAACAGCTTAGCAAGATTGAAAGAAAAGGGTCTGATCGAAGAGATAGGGATAGATAAGATCGTGGATCTCACTTCGAAAGGAAAGAAAAAAGTAGAAGAGTCTATAGAGAGGTGATCATATGAATGTTGAAGATATAGATATCGAAGATGACATGTCAGATATCGATAAGGAAGTAGAAGACAAAATAAAAGATATGAAAGGAATGGATAGAGAAAATGAACTTTTATTTACGATCTTCGAATTAGAAGGTGAAGATTACGGGGCCTCAGTTGACGTTATGGATGAGATAGTGAAAGATGTAGATCCCTTCAATATCCCAGGAGCGCCGGATTACGTATTAGGAGCGGCTAATCTTAGAGGGAACGTTGTTCCTATAATCGATCTCAAAAAGATATTGGGCATCGGAAAAACAGAGAAAGGATGGAAAGAAGTCCTTTTGATCAATCATCAAGAGGAAAGATATGCGATGCCTGTAGATAAACTGAAAGATATGATCTCCCCCAAAAAAGAACAGTTGATCGATCCGACTTCCATAACTAATTTAAGAGACAAAATGCTGAAATGGATAATAAGCTTAGAAGATAATCAAAGCATTAGAGTGATCGATATGGGAGAGTTGATAAGCGGAAAGATCGAGGATTTAGAGATAGAAGATGAAGGTTAGGTAGGGATGACTGAACTACAAGAGGACACCGATTCCAAAGGGTTTAAAGAACTCAGAAAAGAAGTTTCAAGAAAGATCGGCGTTGACTACGATAACTACTCGAAGCGTCATCTGAGAAGAAGATTCCATGCTAGGATGAGAGTTGTAGACACACCTAGATTTTCGGAATATTTGGAGTACATCAAGAAAAATAAAGAGGAAATAGAAGAACTGAGAGATCTATTGACAGTAAATGTGACTAGATTCAAAAGGGACGAAGAAGTCTGGGAGATAATAGAAGATGAGATATTTCCAGAGATCATCGATAGAACAGGAGAGGGGGTGTTGGGAAGTTTAGACGCTTGGTCGGCGGGTTGCGCGACCGGAGAAGAGCCTTACTCACTAGCTATCAGCTATTTGAAAAATAGACCTTCGGATGATCTTTCTTTCTCTATAACCGCTACAGATCTGGATGAAGAGGCTTTAGATTTCGCTAGAAACGGAGAGTATCCCAGGAAATCGGTGAAAAATCTATCTAGCTCCGAAAAAAGAAAATTTTTCGATGAGAAAAAAGGGGGTTGGCAAGTAAAAGGAAAATTAAAGAGGCTAGTAGATCTCAAAGAAAAAGACATATTCAAAACCTCTTTCACTAAAAAGTTCGACCTCATACTCTGCAGAAATTTGATGATTTACTTCAACAACGAAGCGAAGAGTGAACTGATGGAAAGACTGGTAGAGAGTTTAAGTAAAGGAGGATTTTTGATCATAGGGATGTCGGAAAATCTTAGATCTCCGGCAAAGGATAAGGTGGAATCCTATAACCTTAAAAGGAGAGTATTCGTCAGGAGGTAGTTTTAATCCAGTGAAGCGTATCTAATATCATCGCTATAGTACCGTCTCCCAAGATCGTCGCTCCCATGAAGCCTCCAAGTCCCTGCAGATGTTCAGGTAATGGCTTTATAACTATCTCTTTTTCAGTCAATACATCGTCTATGACTAGACCAGCAGTTTTTCCTTCTTTCGAGATTATCGAAACTGTCAGTTTCTCCTCACCTTTCTTTATAGAGCTAGAAGCTTTGTCTTCAAACTCTTCCTGTAGATAGATGAGAGGTAGGTATTCGTCTCTTATCTTCACGAAATCTTCTCCTTTTATCTTCTCTATCTCGTTCATACTTACTTGGGCAGTTTCGACGACATCTTCCAAAGGTATGGCGTAGGTACCATCGCCTACCTCGATCAAGAAAGCCTGAACTATAGCTACGGAAGGTGGAAGAGTCAATCTTATAGTTGTACCTTCATCTATCTCCGATTCTATATTAACCTCGCCACCGAGAGAGTCCATGGTCTTTTTGACGACTTCCATACCTACTCCTCTTCCCGAGACCTTCGTTACCTCGTCCTTTGTAGAGAAGTGAGAATTAAATATGAACATGTACAAATCCTCATCAGATATCTCTTCTGCCTCGTCTTCATCGATCAAGTCGTTATCGATGGCTTTTTCCTTGATCTTGTCTTTATCTAATCCTCTACCGTCGTCACTGACCTCGATAACCACGTTCTCTTCTTTTTGCCTCGCAGCCAGCTTGATATTTCCTTCTGGCGGTTTTCCTTTCTCTTTTCTCTCTTCAACAGGTTCTATCCCGTGGTCTATAGCGTTCCTCAGCAGATGTACGAGAGGATCGGTTATTCGATCGAGTATAGTTCTATCAAGCTCGATCTCTTCGCCCTGCATCTCAAAATCTACTTTTTTATCGTTTTCTTTAGCAAGATCTCTGACCATCCTAGGGAATCGTCTAAAGACCGTTTTAACTTCGGTCATTTTCATATCAAGGACCGATTCTCTCAGTTCACTCGATATCCTATCGATCCTACCAGTCACGTTCGAAAGCCTATCCGAGTCCAAAGAACGGGAAAGATCTTCCAAAGTCCCTTTCGATATGACCAATTCACTGACAAGATTCATTATGTGTTCTATATCTTCTAGATCGACTTTTATCTTATCGGAGGTCTCGATCCTTTTTTCTTTCTTTTTCTTTTCTTTTTCATCACTTTTTCCTTCTTCCTCTTCTTTAACCTTCTTTTCTTTCAAAAGGTCCTTTCCAGTAGCTTTCCGGACCTCTATGGTAAGACCTGCGGTCTTATCTAGATCTTCTTTCTCCATTTCTTCTTGAGTGACGATATAAAATTGATTATGTTCGGGATCCACTTCATCCGGATCCGGATAGAAGATCTCGCATTCAAAATCAATCTTTTCTCTGACTTCCATCCCCCTAACGGCGGGCAGTTTTTCCTCTTCAGACACCTCTAAGATGCCCATAGAAAGTTCCTTGTCCGATTTTTCTTTCAATAATTCTTTTACCTCTTCAGGTACGTCTAACTCCTTCACCGCTTCTACTTTTTCTCCTTCTTTTTCTCCTTCTTTTTCTCCTTCTTTTTCTCCCTCTTTCTCACCCGTTTCTGTCTCCTTGGTAACTTCTCCACCCTCGATTATTTCATTGAGTTCCTCGACTAGATGTTGATAATCTTCCTCTTCCCCGCTCGCGAGTATCTCGATGGTGTCAACACATTCGAAAAGTAAGTCGAAAAGTTCATCCTCGACCTTTCCGCCCTCGCTTTTCAATTTATCAAAAAGTTCTTCCATCCTATGACTTATTTTCTGGATGCCGTCATAACCCATCGTTCCGGCCATCCCTTTGAGAGTATGGCTAGCCCTGTAGATCTCCTCTATCAGTTCTAGATCGGTGGGATCGTCTTCCAGCGCCAAAAGATTCTCATTCATCTTTTCGATCTGTTCTCTGGTTTCTTCTTCAAACATTTCTTGGTATTCTTCACTCATCATTTCTCCTCCATAAACATCTCTACCAATTTCTTTCCGATCTCCGAGGGAGACCCTTCAAAATCAGGGGTAGTTTTATTTTTTGCCGATTTCGGCATCCCATAAACTACGGAACTTTGTTCATTTTGAAGAGCCAAAAAACCTTCGTTATCTTTAACTATCTCCGCTCCAGTAGCTCCATCCTTTCCCATCCCGGTCAAAACAACGCCGATCACTCGGTCTCCATATATCTCCGCAGCCGATTGAAAAAGATAATCCGCAGAAGGTCTGACCCCATGTAATTTAGGTTTCTTTTTTAGAACGATAGACTTTTCTTCGTTCCAGATCCTTACCATCCCATGATAGCCCGAGGGGATGATGTATATATTGTTGGGATCTATTTTATCATGATCCTTCGCTTCCCTGACCGGGACTTTCAGTTTAGTGTCCAGAGTAGAGGCTAAATATTCAGTAAAATCAGGAGGCATGTGCTGAACGATCACTATCGGCACCGGAAAATTTGAGGGCAAGTTGGAAAGTAAACTATCTAATGCCCTAGTTCCTCCGGTCGAGGAGGCGATCGTTATGATATGATCTTCATATTTTTCTGGCACGAATTCTTTCTCTATCGGTTTTCCCTTTTCCAACTCTAGAGATTCTAAGTCCGTTTCGCCCGCTTTTATCACTTTCTTTACGATCTCGTCGGATTTTTTCCTTATGTCCATCGACAGAGAGCCAGACGTTTTTGGGATGAAATCCACGGCTCCGGCTTCGAGGGCTTTCACCGACATACCGGTCTTTTCGTCCTCCATGGCTGAAACGATCACAACTGGAGTGGGATCGTCGGACATTATCTCTTGAACGGCCGTGAGTCCGTCCATAACCGGCATCTCGATGTCCATCAATATGACGTCGGGATCTTTTTTTCTATTCAACTCTATAGCTTCCTCACCATTGCTGCCAGTACCAACGACTTCTATCCGTTCATTTTCCTCTAGGATGTCTGTTAAGATAGTGACCATGAAGTTTGAATCATCCACAACAACAGCTCGGATATTACTAGAAACCATTTAGTGAAATATACTGAAGATGATATTTATAGTTTCTCAAAATTGACAAAAATTACTAGTAATTATTTTTGTCAGACGAGTAAAATTCTCAAAATAGCTGCTGCTTCGCCCTCCAGAGTATGAAAAATGAGGTATCGAAAAATATATAAATAACCTTAACGTTGTTTTGTCCGACAAAGCGTCAGACGATGGTGGTATGATGGATGAAAGAAATGTAGACGAACTGATCAAAAAGATGCACGAAAAAGAAGGAAACACAGTAGAATATCTAAAAGAGTCCTATAGCGAGGAAGAACTCGCTAATCTAAATAAGCAAATATCTGGAAAGTTACACCTCAAAAATTAAGATGGAAAAAATTAAGTGTTGTGACAATACAACACTCTCTTATCTTTTTTATAGTCAAAGACGTAACTTTTTGTGATTTTCTTACGTCTTTGACGTCTACTGGAATTGCTTGGCAATTCCATCGATTCGAGGAATGTAATTCCTCGTAAAGTTGTGGATGACGCACCGGAACTATGTTCCATCTACTCGCAAGACACCTGTCTTGCTCGCGCAACGCAATTACAAATAAGTTGCGTCTTCCACTATAATATTCAATCAATCTTCTAAAACTTTGCCGATCTCTTCTAAAACGCTATCCTTTTTAAAAGGTTTGACGATATATCCATCAGCCCCTCTTTTAATCGCTTCCGTCACTTTTTCATGCTGGTCTACTGAGGTACACATTATGACGTTCTGGGTTTCATCATAATTCTTTATTTCCGATAACGCCTCGAACCCGTCCATCTCAGGCATAACTACATCTAAAGTCACCAGATCCGGATCGAGTTCCTTTACCTTCTCGACAGCTTCTTTACCGTTCTCTGCCTCGTCAGCGACGTTGTATTTCACGGAAAGAATCTTTCTGAGCATCTTCCTCATGAACTTAGTGTCATCCACAATCAATACTCTTTTAGCCATTATTAAGAGGGATTGGGATTAGATATATATAATTTTTCGGATTTCTTTTGATATTTTATCAAATTCGGTATGACATCTAAATCCATATCGGTCATTATCCTTCAGAGCCGTGAAACTCCGGAAGCTTGATGACCAATAGATATATCAAAATGATCGCGAAAATTACAAATGAAAGCGAGCCCCCAAATAGGACCTTTATATCCGTTTCTGGGCCTAGGTTGAACGAACCTAGCCACGCTATAAGGAACGCCGTGAGCGCCACTAAGAATGATAGAAAAGAATTTTTGAATAACGACTGATTCCATTTTTTCCTATAGTCCTCAAGCAGCTCATTGTCTCTCTCTTCCGTTTTTTTAAGTACACTCATAACTTTCACTAGATTGTTAATATACATCAATCCGGAATAAAATAGTATGAAAGCTAAGACCAATATGAACACGTTAAAGAGTGAGAACGGAAGGTTCAAGTTGCTCACATAAAATATCAGAGCCGTAGTCATAATACCAACATTGATCAGATCTCTAGACATCATCAATACGCCGAGAATGGATAGAATACCCCCTATGACGGAAACGTACCATAAGATATGAGGATATGAGAACACGACTGAAAGTACCGTCAAAGCCAATATTACGAATAAAGCCCTGGTAAATGGAGAGAGGGTTCTGATAAATTCATTAAAGCTTTTCTCTAATATTCTCTTATTCTTCGCCGCCTCTATCTTTTCATTTGGTATCGTCTCACCCCCTCTATCGCTACCTCTAGAGGTTGACTTGGATCCCAATCGATGACAGGCCCATAATTTCTCAACTCCGACATCCGATTCAATCTTTCGATAGTTCTTAATCTTTCCGCTAGCTCGTCTTCTCTCTGAAAATGTTTCTTTTGAAGGTCTAAGGGTGAAGGTGAAAGTACCGCGATATCGTATTTCTTTCTAGCGAGACCGGCGATAGCTTCCGTCACCTCGTCGTCAAGCAGAGGAGAGATGAACAGCAAAAGACATCTGTTGGGGAATATATTATCTAATATATAGTTTGCATGTTCGAGCCGCCACATACTTCCGCTGTCAAGACTCATCAAGTTGTTCATGATCTTATAAAGCTGCTCTTCCCCGGAGCGAGGATATACCCATCTGACAAAATCGCCTATGACCATAAGCCCCACCCTGTTACGGTCTGAAAGGATATCCGAAGCGAGACTGGTCGCGGCTCTCACGGAATGTTTTAACATATTGTCCTCGAAGACCCCTACATTGGATACGTGAAAACCATCGAGGATTATTATCACGTCTCCGCTCTTTTCCGCCTCATATGAATTGGTCTTAGGGGTGAGATATCTCGCCGTAGCTTTCCAGTTGAGATCTCTCATCTCGTCTCCCTGATGATACTCTCTGATGGAGTAGAATTCCGAGCCCAATCCCATCTGAGAGGATTTGATATTTCCCAGCCATCCCCGGGTATGCTGAGGCCTCAATTTTGTCCTACTTAGGTCTTCTACCGGCGGCATCGCGACGACGTGCATTATTTCGTCGAATACCATCTCTTTTGAAAACAGTTCGAAAGTATCTACATATCGGGCCTTTACGGGACCGATCTGATAATTGTCAGTTTTCAAAAATTCTACACTATAGTTTATCCTTTTTTCCTCACCGGGATTTAAATGGAGCAGATGATGGGTCGAACCCTCCGTTAATTCCGTATTAGAAGACAATTTATCTTGGATCTCGAGAAAAACGTTATCGTCACCTTCGTTCTTTACCGTTAAACCGACTTCTAACTCCTCACCCTCGTATGTGTTTACCTCTTTTCGGTCTCTTTTTATTTTGATAGAATCTTTATCGGATGGAAGTCCAAGATATCCTACGGCGATAACGGCCATTGAAACTATCGTGATTATTAAAAGCGGGAAGTTCAAAGTTGCTAGACTTAGGATAAGAGTTACGATAGAGATCACGAAAAGCATATTAAAATTAGTCGTCTTCATAGATCATCCCCTATCATATCCATCCAATCCGTTCACTTTTTCCAACTCTTCTATCGCTTCTTTTACCTTCTGTTCGAAATCGATATCTCTTCTCTTCTCGGTCTTTTGTCCATCATCGCAGAACAAATCGTTCTCTTTTCCAGCATGATCACTCTTGATATCGTCTACGCACTTCATATCCCTGAGATATCTCAGGAATTTTTCATTATCGATGAGCTCGTTCAAATCACCGCGATCGGTTCTTAATTTCTCAGTCTGCTCGTCTGTGAGTTCATTCTCATTCTTTAGAGTGTAAAGGATTTCATCCCTCAACCTTTCTTCTATAAGAGCCTGTTTGACCTTGGAACCTTTTTTTGCTTTTCGCACGAGGTGTGTGTCTTGCCTTAAGGGCATATTGGAAAAGTTTTCTTTTTCAAAAGAACTCGACCAAAATTTTAAAGAGCTATTATCCCCCTGCAGAATTTTAGATAAAAAGAAGAATGGGATCAACAGCGCCGCCATAACGATCGCCGCCATAACCCCTTTAATAGCAAGAGTTATGATTACGAAGATCGTTATTGTAACGAGCTTCATGAAATCTAATATCCCTTGATGACTCATTTCCTCGGAAAGACCGTCCATATCGAGAGGCATCGGAGACAGATTCATTCACCTCCTAATTCATCTCTGATCTGTTTGAAATTATCTATAGCTCTGTTCCTTTCATTTCTTCTCAGCGGATGATCACTGTATTTAGCTTCTTCGAACAGTTTCGTCATCTCATCGATGGTTTTCCCTTTAAGTGATAATTGATTCAAAGCCTTTTTCTCCAGTTCTCTAGGAGTGTAAGAGACTTCCTGATGAACTCCTTTTCTCTCTAAAATGAGACACATCTTTTGATAATTTCGGATTATCACGTCTCTAACATTTTTTCCTTCGTGCAGTTCTTCTAATGCCTTATCGGCTGTCTCACTTATATTCTCCTCCTTATCTCCAGATCTGGTGGAAGATGATTCCATATGTCTAAATAGGAAAAAGGTTAAGATTAAACCGATAACTAAAACCAATAGTATGCTTATACCCGAAATATAAGACGATCCCAGAGTTCTTCTTACAGGACCAGAGATTCCTTCAAAAGATATGTCCGGAAAAGAAGGGAAATTTACCTGTGGAAAGCTAATATATGAACCTAAAAAGGACCCTATACTGTCAAAAAATAGGACTAAACCCCCTAAGATTGATAAAAAGACGAGCTTCTGTAACATCTCCTCGACATCTTCTCGTGAAGAAACCACTATCCCAATACCTCCGATCAAGAATAAGATAGCAATTAATATTTTGAATACGATTTTCGGGATATTCACGTAATCGGCGGGAGACGCCCCATCCTGTTCAGTTTCACTATTTTCCTTTTTAAGCCAAGTCTTCTCATTTTCCATCGAAAAGTAAGCCACGCTCAAGTTTCCCAGTGTCCATGAAAGCAACAGTACGATGATCACGCCGATGATAGCGATCTTTTTTTTCTCGAACCGGAGGTCCATCTTTTATTGAGTTTATATTTATCTTCGATTTAAAGATTGTCCATCGAATTTTGGGGAATCTTTGTTTTAGGTGCTGTATTAAGTTATAACCAACTCTGTACTTTTGGTCAAACCTACGAAAACAAGACTAAGCAGTCTATCAATGCAGCGTGATATTTTACCGGACTTAACAGTTCGTGCTCACTCACCTAAAGATTTTTATCTTAAAATGACCATGGCATTAACATGAATTGTCTCGAAAAAGTTGAGGGAGAGTTGGACGAAAGAGATGTAAAAATTTTCACCATAAGCACCTGTGCATGGTGTAAAAAAGTGAAAAAACTTCTGAAAGATATGGACGTGGAATACGAATACGTGGATATTGACCAAGTGGAAGGTGAAGAAAAGGAAAAAGTCCGAGAGGAGTTGAAAGAACATAACTCGAGGATGAGTTGCCCCACCATAGTTATAGATGAGGGGGAAGAAATTATAATCGGGTTCAAAGAAGACAAGATAAAGGAGGCGCTCGGAGATGGATGACAAAGAAGAGATGTTAGAATACGTGAAGAACGATGCCGAAGAGAACGATTACTATCTCTGTCCCGACGAAGACCTGCTGGATGATCTTATAGACGGTCTGGTAAAAAATGTAGACCGATATGGATATCCATCCTGCCCCTGCAGAGAAGGAAGCGGCATAAAAACTTATGATTCCGATATAATCTGCCCGTGCGAATACAGAGATGCGGATGTGGAGGAATACGGTAGCTGTTACTGCGGTCTTTTCGTCTCGAAAGAAGTCGCCGAAGACCCGTCCGAATTACAGCCCATACCGGAAAGACGCCCGAAAGAAATTATTGAAGCGGCCATGGAAGCAAAAGAAAAGGGTGTTGAGGAAGTAAAGACCGGAAAAGAATCAGAGAGCGATTGGACGGGAGAGAAAAAAGAGGACATAAAAGTGTGGAGATGCAGCGTCTGCGGATATCTCGCCGCTAGAGAGGATCCACCTCCAGTTTGTCCGATCTGTAAAGCTAAGGCGGAAAAATTTGAAGAGTTCGAAGACTTTGGCTGAAGTTTGTTATATTTTATCTTGTTTCGAACTGCAAGCCTCCGTCGTCTCGTAGCGTCAACATCTTTTCTTCTTTCATATTCACGGTGATCATTTTCAATCCTCGAACGTTTTCTGTGTAAATCTCGAGGATCTCCTCCCTATCAATTACCGCTCTATTCGTGGGGATTATATCGTTATCTATCCTATTTAGACTCTTTTCGAGCAAATCTCTCGCCTCTTTTTCGCTGATCTCCTGACCCTCGTCCGAGATCTCTCCATCCTCTTCGATCCTTTTCTTCATCAATTTTCCGTTTTTCTTTTGAAGGCACAGTTTTCCCGTCAAAAGAGGTTTATGTGAGTATTCATCTAGATCATCCAAAAACTCATCGAACTTTTCATCAGCATCCTCCTCCGTCAATGCGGCACCGGTATTTCGGAATTCAAAGCTATCTTCATTATTCCAATATTTGAAACTCCAACACGTATCGTCAAGTTCTCTTTCGAGTATGTCTTCTATCTCATCTACTTCCATCGTTTCAAACCTCATATATCCTCGGTCTACTTTCTCTGTTTTGGAAAAAAGGTTCCTAGTATTAAATGGTGTCCTTAAGCATCACGAGAGCTAAACTGAAATAGAGTGACATCCTCCCCGACCTAAAGGACGGGGCTTCCCAATTGGTCTTCTAAGGTTTACAACCACTCTGTTCTTTTGGCTGGAAGGTGCCAGCCGTCCTATCGAACAGATAGGTTGATGGCTGTGCCACGCAACCGTTACTCATATCCCTCTCAGGATTCTGAGTTATCTTTCTACGAATGTTTTCAGCACCGTTCACGTCGGCGTTCATCACGGCACCACAGCTATCACAGACATAGAGACCACGCTCAACCCTGTTACTACCGTCAACTTTACCACATGATGAACAGGTTTTAGAGGTGTCCTCTTCATCGATCCTTTCAACCGTTATACCCTTTGCTTCAGCTTTGTACTCAAGCATCTCTGTAAACTTCTCAAATTCCCAGCCATACAGTTTTTTGTTACCGGATTTACCCCAGTTCTTGTTCTCACCGTTCTCTTTCTTATGTATATACTTCAAGTCACCGATAGCGATGGTGCCTATATTTTTCTCAACACAGCGTTCGACGATGTGTTTGGAGAGGGTGTGTAGAAAATGTCGCTTACGTCGGGAGAGTTTTCTCTTCAATCGTAAGGCTTTGTCACTCGGGCCATTTTCACCTTCAGTCTTGTACTCTTCTCTTGTGAAATAGTGATTATCCTCTTTCAGGGTGTTGCCAGGATACAGTTCTGTTTCACTGTCTTCATAAGATATGGCGAGGTAGTTGCTGATACCGAGATCGATACCCGCTGTTTTACCATCCGGCTCTCCCTCAGTTTCGATCTCCTTCTTACAGATAATATGTAGTTCCCAGTTATCACCGTTCCATACAGCTCTGACTACTTTGATGTTTTCGACCGTGACATCAGGTCTAGTTTCGAACTCGCATAGTATATAGTCATTCCTTGAACTCTTGAGATTGAAACCTTTCGAGAGCCTAAGTCGATCGTTCTTTTTGTCATGTTTCAAACCTTGTTGCTTCCAAGTTACTGTTGATTTGGGGTGTTCATCGCCTCTTTTCCTGTAACCAGGTGGGTTATCGTCCTCATCATCGGAGTTGTACCACGATTCAAAAGCCTCAGCAAGCTCTTCAAGAACTTGCTGACTGGACTGCGATTGCAGGTCCGTGTAGCTTTCATGGTCTTTTAACTCCGTCTTGAGGGTGTATCCATTTGGTATTTCACCTGTTTCTTCCCACTCCTGCTGTATGTAATATCTACCGACGTTCCAGAGTTTAGAGGCGGCAAAACCACATTGATCAAGCTCATCCTTTACTTGACTGTGGTTGAGTATCTTCGCTTGATATGTTCGAGCAGTCTCCATTAAATCTTTAATTGTCAGCATTGTTTAAATATTTCCCCCGTCACCTCATACCACTTTTAAGAGAAAACATATATTGTACATCTTGTATTACTTTACTATCAGGCTGTATCACGAAGGCCCTGCCTGAGTGAGTTGAGGAATATTCTATTCCTCTGTATCCTCTCCCTAAACCTAACAGGAAAACTCAGTTTTCCTGTGGTATTTTTTGAAATCTTCCGTATTTCAAAAGATAGCTGGAATGTGATTCCAGCAATATAGAGGAATTTTATTAATTCCTCGAAGGAAGAGGTCTTAGCCCTGATTTAAGATAAAAAACAAAACTTAAAGAGGATTAAATGTTGTTTGATTCAAAGATGACACTGAACAAGTTAGATAGAGACTTCTACACACAGAGTACAGAAAAGATAGCTAAAAACCTGCTCGGCAAATATCTTGTTCACGATTCCTGTGATGGAAAAACGGCAGGAAAGGTAGTGGAGACTGAAGCCTATCTAGGCGAAGACGATCCGGCGGCACATACCTACCAAGATACGAGAACTGACAGAACGGAGGTGATGTTCGGACCTCCCGGATACGCTTACGTCTACCTTATATACGGTATGTACCACTGTTTCAACGTAGTGACGGGAGGAAAGGGAGACCCCGAAGCAGTTTTCATCCGTGCCCTCGAGCCTATAGACGGGATAAAACTGATGCAGGAGAGGAGAGAAATAGAAGATATCAGCGGAGCTAAAAGGTATAAATTGACCGACGGACCGGGTAAACTCTGCATGGCGATGGATATAGATAAAAGATTCATCGGAGAAGATCTACTAGGAGATAGATTATTCATAACTGAACCAAAAGATAGTCAGGAATTCATGATCGAAGAAGCTGAAAGGATCAATATCGATTACGCTGACGAAGCGGCAGAGTGGGAATTAAGGTATTACATAAGCGATAATCCCTATGTGAGTGAAAAGTAAGAGTTAAAGGCCATCTTCCATCAGTTTCAGAACTTATTCCGGCACCTCTTTATCTTCTACCATCTCGATAAAGTCTTCCTCTTCCAGGATAGTGGTGCCTTCTTCTTGAGCCGTATCCAACTTCGATCCCGGGTTTTCCCCGACCACTAGAAAATCCGTAACACCGCTCACGCTGGAAGTGACTCTCCCGCCGAATTTTTCTACCAGCTCAGAAGCCTCGTTCCTAGTATAATTGTCCAAAGCGCCGGTGAAGACGAATCTCTTTCCTTCCAGGAAATCTTCCGTGACCGCTCTTTCTGATTCCATGTTCACGCCCAAGTTCTTCAATTCCTGTATCATATCCCTGTTCTGCTCGTCGCTAAAGAATTGAACGATGCTCTCAGCGGTCTCCGGTCCTATCTCGTCTATTTCGAGAAGATCCTCTTCATCCTCTTCCAAGAGTTCATCTATAGAGCTGTGATTATCGGCTAAAACGTTCGACATGTGACTCCCAACGTACCTGATCCCGAAGCCGTATAGAACTCGCGAAAGTCCCTGTTCTTTACTTTCCTCTATTTCATCCAGTAAGTTCTGAGCGGATTTTTCTGCCATCCTTTCTAACTGAACGATCTGCCACTTCTGAAGACGATACAGGTCGGGTATACTTTCGACCAGTTCTTCCTCGACGAACTTTTCTATCACCTTAGGTCCTAATCCTTCTATATCCATCGCATCTCTGCTGGCCCAGTGTTCTATCTTCTGCTTGACTTGCGCGGGACACTGAGCGTTCACGCATCTCCTGGCGACTTCATCTCCGATCCTTTTAGCCTCACTGCCGCAGATAGGGCACGTCTCGGGTAACTGGAAAAATCCTTCGCTTTTTTTCTCCGAAACCTTGACTATCTGGGGGATTATCTCTCCAGCTTTCTCCACCCAGACTTTATCACCGACATTCACGTTTTTCCTTTCTAGCTCATCTTCGTTGTGGAGGGACGCTCTTTCGACCACGGTCCCAGAAAGTTGGACCGGTTCCAATATCGCTATAGGAGTGAGTTTTCCGGTCCTTCCGACTTGCACTTCTATATCTTTTATAGTGCTGGTCTTCCTCATCGCTGGGAACTTATAGGCTATCGCCCATCTAGGATGTTTTGAAGTCGCTCCCAAAATATCGTGGTATTCGAGTTTGTTGACTTTAATGACCATCCCGTCTATCTCGTAGTTGAGATCTTCCTTCTCCTCCCCCCAATCCTCTATGTACTCGATTACTTCTTCGATACCCCTCTTTTTCGCCACATTATCGTTCACTTTAAGTCCGGCCTTTTCCATCTCCTCTAAAGCTTCCCATTGGCTATCAAAGCTGCCGCTCTCGTGATAGCTCAAAGTATAAACGAATATATCCAGCGGTCTTTTCGCGACGACGGTCGGATCTTTGTTCCTCACGGTCCCGGCGGCGGCATTACGAGGATTCGCGAAAGGATCCTTTCCTTCGTCTAACCGCCTCTCGTTCATCTCGTCGAACTCGTCTCTCGGCATGTATACTTCGCCTCTGAACTCGGCAGTTTCAAGAACAGTCTCGTCGGTCAACTTCAGCGGGATGGTATGCACGGTTTTAAGATTCGGAGTTATATCCTCACCGCGTTCGCCGTCTCCCCTCGTGGAGCCCCGCTGGAATGTTTTGTCGTCATAATACAGAGCGACTCCGAGACCGTCGATCTTCGGTTCGATCACATATTCTATCTTTTCGTCCTCTTTACCCAATCCTTTTTTCACCCTATTATCGAATTCTCTTAACTCGTCATAATCAAACGTATTATCGAGGCTCAGCATAGCGCTCATATGTTCTACCGTTTCGAACTCGTCTATCTCCGCCGTTATGACTCGTTGAGTGGGAGAATCTTCGGTGATCAAATCGGGATATTCTTCCTCTATAGCTTCGAGTTCTTTGACTAGCATATCGTATTCGTGATCGCTTATCTCCGGATCGTTCTCTATGTAGTATTTCCTGTCGTGATACCTTATCTCTTCTCTCAGTTCTTTGGCTCTGTCTTCCGCCTCGTCTTCTGTTTTGGGAACTTCAAACTCCTCTTCTCCCATGAATATCACCCGTTGAGATAATCTACCAGTTCTTCATACGACCGCGTATTCAGAACGTCTTCGGATTCCAGCCATGCCCTTCTAGCCGTGGCGACGCCGTATTTCATGAAATCTAGATGACTCAGTCCGTGTGCGTCGGTACCGAGCGAGATCATTACGCCTCGCTCCATGGCCTCTCTAGCGTTCAATGAATCTAGGTCAAGTCTCTGAGGAGAAGCGTTGATCTCTAGAACCACGTCGTTCTTTTTAGCCGCATCTATCAGTCTGTTTATATCGACTTCGTAACCTTCTCGTTCGCCTATCTTTCTTCCCGTAGGATGAGCGAATATATCTATAAGTCCGGTCTCGAAAGCGTCGATGACCCTTTGAGTCTGCTCTTCTTCGTCCATCTTGAAGTTGGAGTGCACAGCTCCGAGAACTATATCTAGTTCTTTCAAGGTCTCGGCGTCCATATCTAACGTGCCGTCCTTCTTTATGTCGACTTCTATTCCGGACATTATGTTGATATCCAATTTTTCCTGAGCTTTTTGGATCTCTTCCTCTCTTTCATCTATCTCTTCGCTGGTTAATCCCCCTGCGACGCTCAGCCCCTGCGAGTGATCTGTCAAGGTAAGGTACTCGTAACCTTTGTTCTGTGCCTCTTCGGCCATCTCGTATACCGTGTTCTTTCCATCACTCCAGTCGCTGTGCGCTTGTAGATCTCCTTTGATTTCTTCGAGTTCCACTAGATCCGGTAATTCTCCTTTCTTCGCCGCTTTTATCTCGCCGCGGTTCTCTCTCAATTCGGGCGGGATCCAATCAAGACCTAGAGTCTCGTATATTTCCTCTTCTTCCTTCCCGGCGACTTTTTCATCATTCTCTTTCCTGAACAGACCGTATTCGTTGAGCTTATAACCTTGATCGATAGCTATCTGTCTCAAAGGGACATTGTGTTCTTTCGCCCCTGTGAAGTACTGAAGAGCGGCTCCAAAGCTTCCCTCGTCGACCACCCTTAGATCGGCCTGGATTCCTCCCCTGAACCTTATGCTCGTTTTGGTTTCTCCCTTGACCAGGACTTCCTCCACATCTTCGTATTCGGCGAAACTGTCCATTAACTCTTCAGAATCTCCAGTGGCTAAAATGTCGACATCACCGATCGTCTCTTTCCACCTTCTAAGACTTCCGGCTGTTTCGATTTTATCGGCCTTGGGTTCAAGATGATCGATAACCTCTTCCGCTATCGGGATCACTTCGTCCATCAGGTGCCTACCAGATATCTCTTCTAACATCTCGATGCCTTTGATTATCTTCTGCTCGGTCTTTTTACCGAAGCCTTTGATGTCCTTGATATTTCCCTCCTCGGCTTCCTTCTTTAGAGATTCTAAACCTTCGATGCCGAGTTCTTCGTGTAGCTTTTTCGCACTTTTTGGCCCTATATCGGGAACTTTCAAGACATCTACCAAACCGGCGGGAAGCTCCTCCCTAAGCTCTTCTAGATATTCTAAAGAGCCTGTTTCTATTATTTCCCTTATCTTCCCCTGCATGGCATCTCCGACACCCTCTATTTCCTTCAAATTGTCGTTTTCATAATAGGAATTTATATCCTCCTTCATCGATTCTATATTTCTCGCCGCTTTGCGGTAAGCCCTAGGTTTGAAATCCACTCCCTTCAGTTCCAAAAGATCGGCTATCTCGTTGAACATCTGAGCGATCTTTTTATTCATCATATTGGAGAAAGTTGAATAGGTCGTTATAATATTTTTGAGGGGTTTCATATCTGAAGATAGATGAACTGTATTTCTCTATTCCAAAATTGGCCCACAGGTTTAATATATACCCAAGTCCGTCTTAAATAGAGTGAATAAGAGGTCCACTTATGCTTAAGATGAACGATAAATTCCTCACCTTATTATGTGTATCTCTGATGCTTGGTTCGCTTTTTTTTGCAGCGGGTAACGTTAGTTCTTTTGGGAAAAACACGGATAAGAACAAAAAAATTATACTGGTAAAAACAGAGGATCATCGGGGAAGAGAGCGATTAAAAACATACGATCTCAAGATCAAGGATTCCTACGGCAGTCATACGTTGGTAAAGATAGAATCCGAGAAGATCGATAAATTGAGAAAGGCTGGATTTTCAGTAGATGAATTGTCTTCACGGAATACGATATCGGTAAGAGGTCACTCTTTTGACGTTTTTGGACCGGGACCGCAAATACCATCTAGGTTGAAGATAGATGGGTATGAGAAAGGGAGCGAAGGGCTTTACATAGTTCATATGTTGGGGCCGATAAATCCCGATTGGAGAAATACTCTGGAAAGAAAAGGAGTTAGAGTGCTGAATTATGTACCTAATTACGCCTATGCAGTGAGGATGACTCCGAAAACGGCTGATAGTGTAAGATCATTAGATTTTGTAGATTGGGTCGGTCTTTACCATCCGGCTTATAAAATAACTGATGATCTAAAAAAAGGTAAGATCTCCGTTCATCTCTTCTCTGAGACCTCACAACGAGTGTTAAAAAAGCTAAAAAGTATAGATTCCGATCTGAACGATTTAAAATTTTCTAATAGGGGGGCAATACCTCATATATCGACGAAAGTCCAAAATGAGGGAGAAATCGAAGCATTAGCCAAGCTTAAGGACGTTTACTATATATCAGATCATACTCCAAACGAATTGAAGATGGAAATCGATTCCCAGATAATCGGTGGGGGTGCCTGGGTGATGGACGATGAGGACGGGGATACGGGAACGGCATATAGACTCCACGGAGATCACGGAGCCTACTTCAACCAGATCGGTTACACCGGGAAGAACGTAACTGTAGCGATCGCCGACACAGGACTCGGAAACGGCACGACTCCAGACGCGGGCCATCTAGATTTCACCGGTAGAGTGGTCGGGGGTTATTGTTGGGAAGAAAAAGGATGGGAAGATGGACATGGGCACGGAACTCACGCAGCTGGTTCTCTAGCAGGGGACAGCTATTCCGGGACGGGTACTCAGTATGCCGGTCTGGATGGAAATTATTACGCCTCTCAGGGGCTAGCCTATGATTCTAAACTATATGCGGTGAAAATCTTCAACAGCAACGGAAGCTGGGTTGGACCTGATAATTCCTTCGATATCGTTGAAAAAGCCGCTCAGAATTCGGATGCATATATCCATTCAAATTCATGGGGCGAAGACAACGGGGACGGGGGTTATGATTCTCAAGATGTGGCTTATGATAAGGCGGTGAGGGATTCTGACAGTTCCACCTCAGGAAATCAACCGATGGTGATTACCGTAGCTGCGGGTAACGGGGGTTCTTCTCAAACGATCGCCAGCCCGGGAAATGCGAAAAATGTGATTACTGTCGGGGCAACGGAAAGTTATGTGCCTGACGCTGATCTTTATGGTTATGCAAGTTTTGATAATCCGGCTAATGTGGCCGATTATAGCTCTAGGGGTTGGACAAATGATGATAGGGTTAAGCCGGACGTTGTAGCTCCCGGATCGGGTATACTTTCGACGAGTTCACCACTCGCCTCCGCAAAATATCCCTACAGCGAGGATAACAGATATGAATGGAAAAGTGGATCATCGATGGCGAATCCTGATGTGGCCGGCGCCGCAGCGGTGGTAGTTGAATGGTACAAGAAAAATTACGGTGAGAGGCCGAGTCCCGCGATGGTGAAGTCCCTGATCATCAACACGGCCCATGATCTGAATGAGAGCAAGGGAAACACCGCCCCTATACCGAATCCAAAAGAAGGTTGGGGTATGGTCGATATCTCTAAGTTGAAGTATCCGAAAAATGATCCGGTTCCTTTCGTTTTGAAAGATCAAAAGTATGAACTTCAGACAGGTGAAAACAGAACGTACAAGATACAGCCGAAAGATAAGGATAAACCGTTGAAGATAACGCTCTGCTGGACCGATCAGGAAAATCACTCTGATCTGGGAAGTACTCTGAAAAATAATCTAAGGCTTGAAGTGACCTCCCCAAGTGGAAAAGTTTACAGGGGTAATGCCTTCTCGAACGGTTGGAGTCAGCCCGGGCAAGATGCCATCTCGGATTTCGATGATGACGGCGACGGTTGGGACGACAACAACAATGTAAGAAACGTTTATATCCCTCCAAATAAGGTCGAACAGGGAACATATACCGTTGAAGTAAAAGGCAATAATGTCGTGGCGGATTGCGATAACGACGGTGTTTTAGATCAAGATTTTGCTTTAACCACCTACAATGCTCAGGGAATCATCACTTCCCCAGAATATGACAAGGCTTTCAATAAAACAGAAGTCACGGTTGAATGGAATAAAGAGCCCGGATATACCCACAATGTGAGTTTAGACGGGGGTGATTGGATAGACGTGGGAACGAATAATAACTACACTTTTACGAACCTTTCGAAAGGAAGACATATTTGCGAGGTAAAAGCCACGAATGAGACAAAAGAAAAACTTGATAGCGTATCCTTCATAATCGATAAGAAAAGTCCCCGAGTAAATTTCACATATCCCTCAGAGGATGAACATGTCAACGAAAAAGATCTCACGGTCGAATGGAACGGTAGCGATTCTGGAAGCGGGATTAGCGATTATGAGATAAGAAGAGACGGCGGTGTCTGGAAAAATATGGGATACGAGGAGAAATACACTTTTAAAGATTTAAATGACGGAAATCACACCGTCGATGTTAAAGCGGTAGATAGAGCGGGTAACTCTGAAAATGCGAGTGTGAATTTCACATTGGACACCGATCCCCCGGCGTTAGAGATAAACTCTCCCATGTATGGCGATATCTTGGATCAGGATACGGTGGATATAGAATGGAGTTCATCATCGAAAGACATCGATCATTACGAGGTTTCACTTGACGGTGTTCTCCAATATGAAGGGGTTAAAGAAAATCTAACATTCCAGGATTTAGAGGAAGGAAATCATAGAGTAAATATTCAAGCCTTTGACCTGGCTGGAAATACTAATAACGAATCGGTCAATTTCACCGTAGATACTGTAATTCCAAATATTAATTTCGAGGGGATGGAGGACGGACAGATCTTCGGCAGAAGAGAGGTGAAGATAGAATGGAACGCCTCGGATACGACGAGCGGGATAAACTATTATGAGATCATGATCGACGACGGCTTCTGGGAATACTTGGGTAAAGACACCGAAAAGATCTATTCAGACCTTTCGGAGGGTTCCCACTCTGTCCAAGTTAGAGCGGTCGATGGAGCGGGTAATAATGCCACTGCCTCGATAGATTTTGGAATAGACACGTCCTCTCCAGAAGTAGATATAACTAACATCGAAGAGGGACAACTGTTCAGCGATCAAAACATCTCCGTCAGATGGGAAGGAAATGACACGGTGAGTGGTATCGCAGATTACAAGATCAGGATCAACGAAGGTGTTTGGATAGATGTCGATAAAACAAATTATACCTTCAAATCGATCCCCGACATGCAGCATAAAGTACAGGTCAAAGCTTTAGATGGTGTCGGCCATACGAGTACGGTCTCTGTGAATTTCACGGTAGATACGACTTCTCCTGAACTAAAGATCGAACAACCCGCGAACGACTCATTGATAGGTGTCAGTGAATTAACTGTGAAATGGCGAGGTCAGGACGCGGTTTCAGGTATAGATCACTATGAAGTCCGTTTAAAAGGTATTACCTGGAATGATGTTCAAGGCAAAACCAGCTACAAATTGACGGATCTCAAAGATGGAGAATTGAAAGTATACGTTAAGGCAGTTGACAAAGCGGGCAACATCAGGGTACAGGACTCGGTATTTAAAGTAGATAACACCGGGCCTTTTATAAAAATACTGAATCCATCTGATGGTGAATCTTTGGTGACAAAGTCGATAAATGTGACCTGGGATGGATACGACGAGTCAACGGCTATCGAACACTACCAGATCAGGATCGACGGCGGAAAATGGATTTATGTAGGGTCAAAAAGAAATCATAAGTTCGAAGACCTGCCCTACGGAAAACATACCATAGAAGTGAAGGGTATAGATACCGCTGGAAACATCAAAGTACAGAAAATCAAGGTCACGTTGAAAAAGAGCGAGGGGGCTATACCCGGTTATACAGTGCCTGTACTGGTCATCGCGGGTCTGACTTTGCTGACTATCTTCATAGGCAAGCCTTGGCTTTTCGGCTCCGATAAAAATAAAAAGTATTGATTCTTCTTTTATCTCTCTTTCAATCCAGCCAATCCTCTTCCACTTTTTCAAGCTGATTCAGAACTTCGTCTCTTATCTCTGACGGTTCAGGATAATCGATCAGTATCTCACCGTCTTCCATCACCTTTTCAAGCATAGGTTCCATCTCATTTCCACATTCACACTCAACTGTAGCCTCTTCTTCCCATGCCTTCATCTCAAAAGTGAAACACTCCGGGCATCGATAAGCCTGCTTCTTTCCGCTATATTTCCCTCTTTTGGCAACCATCTCTCCCTCTTTTTCCACGATATCCATGGCGAAATTAGCGGTCCTAGCGTTAGAGATGGAAGTACCGACACCGAAAGAGTCCACGCCCGATTTTTTCAGTTTAGGTATGCTGTACTCGTCCATACCGCCGGAACAGATTATCTTTGTATCGACTCCTCTTCTTTCGAGCTCCCATCTCACCTCTTCAGCTATCTTAGCGAGATCACCTCTTCTAGAGGATGGTGTGTCCAACCTAACGCCGAAGAGATCTTCACCCATCTTGTCGACGGCCATCATAGATTCTTTTTTCTCGTCGTAATACGTATCTACGAGTGCGATCCTGCTGACATCATCGGGCAAGGCTTCGTCGAAGGCTTCAAAAGCCTTTTCGGGTTCGTCGAAGATTATCGTCAAAGCGTGGGGCATCGTCCCCTGCGGCTCTAACCCGACCTCTTCAGCGCCCGCTATACAAGAAATACCGTCGCATCCTCCTATGTATGCTGACCTATCTATGACCGGGGCTATCCCGGGATGCATCCTCCTTATACCGAAAGACATTATAGTGCTGTCACCCGCAACCTTGTTGACCCTGGCGGACTTGGTCGCGACACCGGTAGGATGACATATACATCCCAAAATAGGCGTCTCGAATTTACAGAATTCTTTGTAAGAGCCTTCGATGAAAAATACCGGGGTATAAACGCCGTTGCGTCCTTCAGTTCTAAATATAGAACCTTCTGGCATGGAATAAATATCGACATCTTTACCCTTCAGAAGATATAAGACCTCATCCAATCCGCTGAACACGGCCCAATTCCAGTCAGAAGGAAAAGACGAGACGGTGAATTCAGCGACTACATTTTCATCTCCTACACCCTCATGTTCGAAGACCTCCATAGTGTGTTCGAAGTAGATATCGGTCGTTCTACCTTCTTTTATATCCCGTTCTCCCGCCAAGTGAAACCCGTCGATTTCATCCATATCTGTTCTTAGAAAAATATCTACTTATTATTGTTTCGGTTAATCTTTTAGATGGGAGACCCGAACACAATCAAGCGGGTTGATATTTTTCTTCCAGCTTTTCTTGCCCTTCTCTTTGACTTACTTGACGAATCTCAGTATCACCCACCTATCGATACTCCTCCAAAGTTTAGCCGTTGTTATATTGATCTATGTGATATTGAGCCCGGTCATACTATTCTTGAGCTATCTAACGGTAAGAATCATGCACGAATATAGACTGAAAAAGAATCCGGCCATAGGCACAGAAGAGATTTCAGATATATGAAAACTGAATTTTAACGATCTTTCTTAAAATTTATATGTGGAGTATCCCTATACATGATTAAATTCAAGAGGTTTTTAACATGAACGAAGAAAAAAGATGTCCTTCCTGCGGAGAACTTATCGAGCCGGACGCTTCTAAATGTGATAATTGTGGAAGATCATTATTCGAGGCTGATTTTGACTCTGATCAAGATTCCCCCGATGATAAAAAAGATGATATCGAGATAGGTGAAGAGATAGAAGGATCGATGCCCTCAGGTCTTTCTTCTTTAGGAGATATGATCGAAAAGAAAGTGATGGCTACGGTTAAAAAAAGAGAAAAGAATATCAGGGAATCGATGAAAAAAAATGTGAGAGAAAGAGAAAAAGAGATCAGGGAAGAGATGCAGGAGAGGATCGAAAATCTCAGAGAAGAGCATAAAGAGGAAAGGAGCGAACTGATGGATAAGATAGAAAAAGAGAGAGGGGAAAAAGAGCAAGTCAGAGAAGAACTCGAAGAAAAAAATGAAAAATTGAGAAATAAAATAGACGAACTGAAAGCTAAACAAGAAGAGGAAAAGGACGAACTTAGAGAAGAGTACGAGAAAAAGATCGAAGATCTCAACGAGAAAATCAGTAAACTGAAGGACGAACACATGGAAGAGAAAGAAGAAATAAGAGAAGATCTCAAAGAAGAAAAAGAGGAGTTAAGGGAAAGATATGAGACGGAAAAGAAGGAACTTCAGGATGAGTTGGACGAGTTAAGAGAAAAATTGGAGAAAAAGGAAGAAGAGAGCAAAGAGAAGATAGACGAGTTGAGGGAAAATGCGAAAGAAGAAAAAGAAGAACTGAGGGAGAAGCTGAATGAAGAAAAAGAAGAATTGAAGTACGATCTGGAAAAAGAAAAAGTTGACTTGAAAAACCGGCTCAATGAAAGAATAGATGATTTACAGGAGCGTTTGGAGGAGGAAAAAGAGAAAAGAACAGGTCTGATGGTAGGGGGACAAATCTCCATGCCGGGAGGCGAATTCGAAGGTGAAGGCGGTTTAACCGAACAGATAGAAACAAAGTTAAATGAACCGGTATATCCATTCCCGGCGATAGTTGGACAAGAAAGGATGAAGAGGGCTCTTCTCTTGAACGTTATCAATCCCAATATAAACGGCGTGCTAGCATGGGGTGAGAAAGGATTCGGTAAACGAACCGCTCTGGTAGGTATCGCAGAACTTGTCGCTGGTATCGAAGAGGTAAACGAAAAGGAAGATGAGGATATCAAAGTATGGAACGACAAAGACAGATACGTGGCCGGTACTATACATACACACAAGACGGACAGTCAGGTGATGATAGACACTGTTCTAGGTAACGGAGCCATGACGATCAAGGAGATGGATAAATCGACGGATACGGACACACCAACGATCACGGTAAAAAATCTAACTCCTGCGGATAAATACATGCTTTCCTACGTAGATACACTCGATCTTCACGTGAAGTGTGAGATGATAGAAGACCTCGATAAAAGAAGGGAGATTATCAAAAGAAAAAGAGCTTACGAAGAAGATCCAGAGGGCTTCTACAAGGAGTACGAAGATCAGATCCATGATCTAAGAGACCGCATCGTCAGGACTAGGCAGACCATGCCGAGCGTGACTGTCGGGTCTCGACAGAGAAATACCATATCGAATCTGTCTGCACACGCTTCACTGCCGTCCGGCGTAGATATACTCTTGGAAGAGGTTTCGAGAACTTTGACGGCATACGACGGAAGAGAAGAAGTCACTGATGACGATATAAAAGAAGGGGTCGACCTGATGTTCACTAGCAGGATAAGAGAGGAACTGCTGGAAGAGATTTAAAATCCAGTTCAGCAAAAATCATACATAAAATCCTTAAAATCTATTTTCCTAAATTTTCAAGTTCGTTTATGCAATCTTCGATTTTTTGAGAATCTTCTTTTTCTTGAAGGAGGTTGATCAAGGTAAGTATGAACTTTATCTGTATGACTGTAAAAAAGTCCAATTCTCTATCTTCTTCCAAAGAAGTAGATAGGTTCTCATTGATCTTATTATCGATCCTCCTAAGATGACCGCTTAAATCTTTCAAAAGCTTTTTATCATCCAGGGAATAACCCATCTCCTCGAGCGTCTCGATAAGGATGTCGACTTTTTCTTGAGACCATTCGATACCGACGGCAGAAGTATCTTCTGAACTTATGGGTTCTGGAGACATCAAAAATACCGAAGCTGTTCTTCCGTATATCCGTTCCGGGATATGATGTTCTTTTCTTTCTCCCTTGATCTCAACAAAATTAGCCTCTTTCAGTTTTTTCACGTGCCTATAAACGGTGGACTGATCTTTTCCTAAAGCTTCCGATATCTGTGAAATTGTCATGTTTTTAACTTTCAAAAGGTCCAAAATCTGCTTCCTTGTCTTTTCGAGACCGATTTTTAGGGTCTCAGAATCTTCGAACAATCTTATTTTCGGGGGCATATTTAAAAGCGGGATTTATGTAGTGTGGATAAGTTATATATACGTTTTGGCAGGATAATCCCTACTTTACTCACTCGATTTCTAGATCTAGCTCCGTTTCATCTCCCTCCTCGGTTATCTTCTTTATCTTGCCTTCCGCTTCTTCTAACTTGTCGTCACAGTGTTCGATCAACTCCATGCCCTCCTGGTAAAATTCCAAGGCCTCTTCTAAGGGAACATTTTTCCTTTCCAACTTTCGATTGATCTCTTCCAACCTTTCCAAAGCCTCTTCGAATTTCATCTCATCTACATCCTCTATTTTTCCAGATTCTTCCGACATTTTTCTACCTCCTTAGCTTCAGCTTTAACATTACCATCGCTCATATCTATCGAGAGAACTTCTTCTTCGTCTACGGAATCGACACTACTCACCACGTTGCCTTCCTCGTCCATAACTATAGAATAACCTCTTTCCATAGTCTGGATGGGACCTAAGGCTTTCAATTTGCCCCTCTGGTTTTCCAAACGCTGTTTGTACCTTTTAAACAGCCGTTCTAAGCCCGTATGAAGTTTTTCTCTATTTTCATCCAGCCGCTGATAAGCATCCTCTAAAATCCTTTCAGGTTTTCTAAAAGCGGGGCTGTCTTTAAGCTTCTCCAGTTCTCTCCTATGATGATCTATCAGATTTTTCATAGCGGTTTTCGCCCGCTGACCGTGGCGATCTAATCTCTGTCTGAGTTCGGTCTTCTTTGGAACGACGAGCTCAGCGGCTCCTGTAGGTGTGGGCGCGCGTTCATCGGCTACAAAGTCTGAGATGAGAAAATCGGTCTCATGACCCACTGCAGAAACTATAGGCGTGCCAGCTTGGAAGATAGCCCGAGCCACTTCCTCTTCATTGAAGCTCCATAGATCCTCTATGGAGCCGCCGCCTCTTCCGATTATTATGACATCTAGATCTTTTCTATCGAGTTTTCTAATACTTTCGATTATCTGCCGGGCCGAACTTTCTCCCTGAACTTGTGCCGGAGCTAACAAAATTTCCGCGTTTTCAAATCTCTGTGTTATACTTCTGCAGATATCACGAAGGGCCGCACCTTCCTCGGAAGTGACTACACCTATATTTCTTGGCAAGAAAGGAAGTTCTTTTTTATGTTCATCGTCGAATAAACCCTCGTCGGATAACTTCTCTTTCAACTGTTCATAAGCTAGATAGAGTTTTCCGACGCCTCCGACCATCATCTCCTTCACTACGAGCTGGTATTGACCTCTAGGGACGTACATACCTACGTCTCCCCGACATAGAACTTCCATACCTCCCTCTGGATCGAAATCTATCTTTTTATTTTGAGACCTGAACATGGCACAATCGATTTCACTTTTCTCATCCTTCAGAACGAAATACATATGTCTCCCTTCGTGGTGGGTGAAATTCGATATCTCTCCTTTCACCCACACGTCCTGTATATCATTATCGTTCTGTAATAGCGACTTTACGTGAAGGTTCAGATCCGAAACTGAGTATATCTTGCTGTCCAGCTCCTTTATCTCGTCTTTCTTATCCATCCGTACAATTAATTAGAGTGAGATATTTATAGTTGTGCGGGAGGGGGCCGGCGAAAGTGAGAAAATACTAATACCTTCCCGAATTTCTTTTCAAACCATGACTTGTTCCTTGACAGGTACCCCGGGAGTGGGTAAAACCAGCGTTTCAGACATACTGAGAGAGAAAGGATATGAGATACTAGATCTCAACGAGTTCATAGAGAAAAACGACCTTAAAGGTGAAAAGGACGAAGATAGAAGATCATTCGAAGTAGACACCGAAGGCTTACGTGAGGTTTTCGAAGAAAGAGAAATAGATGCAGATATGATCGAAGGACATCTTTCTCATTATCTGCCAGTATCGTTTGTCATAGTACTTCGATGTTCACCCTCTGAACTTCAAGATAGGATGGAAAAGAAAGGATGGAGCGAGGAAAAGATAGAAGAAAATGTAGAGGCGGAGATGCTGGATACTATCCTTCTAGAAGCTTTAGATATGGATTCCGATGTCTACGAGATCGATACTACCTCTAAAACGCCAGAGAAGGTTGCCGAGAACGTGACTGATATAATATCAGGAGAAGAAGAGGATTACGAACCGGGGTCCGTGGATTGGAGCGATGAATTACTTCAAAAGGGATAGACTTTATTACCTGATTTTATTTAACAAACGATGGTATTGAATAAGTACAGGAAACAGGCCGATTCGATTTTGAGGCCCACTGCGGAAAAATTGAGTGGGATGAATCCCGATACGATCTCATGGCTAGCCTTGGTTTTCGCCCTGTTATCTGGTCTCTTTTTCTACTTTTCTTTAAACCCTCTCTTTGTTCTTCTTGGAGGGTTCTCCGTAATCTTGAACTCTCTCCTCGACGCGCTGGACGGCAAGATAGCCAAGATAACGGACAGACAAAACAAAAGAGGAGACTTTTTAGACCATACTCTCGACCGATACGCAGATATATTCATACTTTCCGGGATAGCTTTGGGTCCTCTCTGTAGGACGTGGCTAGGTCTCCTCGGCATCATAGGAGTGCTAATGACGAGTTATATGGGCACTCAAGCAGATGCTATCGGGGTTTCTAGAAATTACGGCGGTATCGCTGGAAGAGCGGATCGTTTGGTACTCATAATTTTAGTTTCTCTACTTTATCCTCTTCTAGACGGTGTTTTAGGAACCGGAGTTTCTATCTGGGCATTCGATCTAGGTATCTTCGAGATACTGATGATCTGGTTGGCCGTGGCAGGTAATGCGACAGCCATATATCGTGGAATAAACAGCTGGAGCGATATAGAAGAGGATGAATAACTCATTCGTTTTCTTCTTTATTTTTCTTTACCGAATAATAGCTGAGAGGATGACTCATCCATTCCTGTTCACAGAGTGAATCGGGATCGAAACATATACCGTTTGTCTTCATAGTATCGCACCCGGGCGGCATATATTCCTTACCGGATAATTCTCCGATTATATGTTCGATCTGATATTCAGCTAATTCTCTATCGAAATCCGGAGCCTCCTGAAATATCTCCATTATATCCTCTTCGGACAGGCCGACTTTTTTTAGAAAAGCGGTGAGAGCGAATCTGCCCTCGTGAGAGAGGTTCTCGCCCTCTTTTTGTCCGCCCAGTAGCTTTTTGATACAGGGTGGGAAGAGCTCGTTTTCGACTTCCCCCATATCTACCTCTTCGATCTCGGCCCTTCTTTCCTCTAGAAGTTCTTCTATCTGTTCAATCTCGGCCTCGAACGCCTCTAAGATATCGTCGGATACGGGAGCCGGTAGACCTTCTGAGACTATCGACGTGACCTTTTCTTTCATTATCCTTATCAATCTCTTCCGTTCGAGATGAACGTATCCTTTCCTTAGATCCTGGTTCACCAGCTTCCATTCTGAAGATTTCAATCTTTCACTACTCTCAAGATAATCGGTAAAATGGACCTTGAAGTGATCCTCTTCAACATCCACTTCGAAACCCAACTTAGAGGCGAAATTCAGTAGATCGCTATCATCCTCACGATATAGTTCATTGCTGATCCTTTCAGATTCGGCGAGAGTATATCGTCGGACCAGATATTCGTCTCCTACTGAGGAAACGAGCATCCTAGCCAGCGGATAGGAAAAAAGTTCTTCTTCCTGTTCTATTTCATCCCCCATATCTCTGACGCTTACTTCTCCCTCCTCGAGCGATTCAAGCACCCTATCTTTACCTCTTCTTCGAGAAGCGCCCCAAATCCTCGAATTCATCAACTCCTCCAACGACGGACCCTCTTCGCTAATATACTCTTTAGCTTCTTCGAGAAAAGGGTACCGCGCTAGGTCTTTCAAGCTCCACTGGTACTCTTGGAGAGGACTCATCCCTTCCGATATCAAAATAAGAGGTACTTAACTATTTTTGAAGGTCGTTCGAATAAAAACCCTCCTTTGAACCAAGACATATGTCAAAATTTCCAAAGAAATTTTATATATGTTTTTCAATACCATCCCATGGAGAAGGAAGGAGGAAACGGTGAAAAACGATATTGGCAGAAAGAAGGAGATAAAAGCTCTAGAAATCTATTTCTGAGCTTCATAGCTGTAACTATCGTTATGGCCATCATAGTCGTTTCTCTAGGTGTCTATACCTATGTTTCTTGGCAGAGTCTCAAAGAGAGACCCAAATTAAGAGCTGAAGAAGCACAATTCGAGTTCCACAACGCGACAAAGAAAGGAGCGAACATCACGGTTCATCTGACCCTGGTAAATCAAGGTGAAGAGAATGCCGATTCCCTTCGATTGGAGTGGTTGGTGATGAAAAAGGTGAATTCCTCCGAAAATATCGTTTTCCAGAACGGTGGAAAACAGCTCTCCGGTCTGAAGAGCGGATCTTCAAAAGAAGTCACTTTCAAGATAATACTTCCCAAAAGCGAATACACCATAGCTTATCGAACTTATGAGGACGAGCTCTTCACCTACGAGGGAAGACAGGACTTTTTCGTGACCGCAGAAGACGCTGAAAGAGGTTCACCAGGGGCTAAAAAGGAAAGTGAAGGAGCCGGAGCCGGCACTCCCATGATCTCTACTCCTATCTTCATAGCCATTTTGGCAATATATTCGATTTACAGGTGGTGGATATACGATGAAAAGGATCGATAGAGAGGGATTCTCAGGTGCGCAAATATTCTTTCTCTTGATAATAGTTCTCCTGATCCTTCTGACCGGCGGTATAGTGTACGCTCTCTTGGAGATGGGGCCCCAGGAAAAGCCGAATTACGTGATAGAGGACGTCTATTTCAAAGAAGGTGGAGATGGACTGACGGCGGATGTATATCTCACAAATATAGGCAAAACTAAAGGTAAAGGTACTTTGAAATGGGAAGTCACTAAAGGAAATAGATTGTTGGACGAAGGACAAACTGAATTCACGATCTATGGTAGGACTACGAAAAAATCCAGTCTCGAATTTCAAAATGACGGTAATGAAGAGTTCGAGATAGAATTTAAAGTATCTCACAACGGGGAGATTATGGACAGATATTCCAAGAGTGTTTCATTATGACCCAGTAAAGTTTTTAATTTGCGTCTTTTTTATCTATGTCGTGTTAGCATGGTAGAGATAGAATCGATCGAAGCGAGAGAGATATTAGATTCAAGAGGTAATCCTACTGTCGAGGCTCAGGTTAATACTCCGGACGGGGGAGGAAAAGCCGCGGTGCCTTCAGGTGCCTCCACGGGATCTAACGAAGCTTTGGAATTGAGAGATGGTGGAGAAAGGTACAGGGGAAAAGGTGTTGAAAAGGCCGTGAAAAATATTAAAGATATCATAGGTCCCGAGCTCGTCGGTAAAGATGTTTTGGAACAGACCTATCTCGATAGAAAGATGATAGAATTGGACGGGCAGGAAGACAAAAGCGAGTTAGGAGCTAACGCGATCCTGGCGGTCTCGCTCGCAGCGGCAAGAGCGGGTGCCGACTCCTTAGATATGTCTCTTTTCAGATATCTAGGAAGGACCAACGACTTCGTTTTACCGGTACCATTTATGAACGTTCTCAACGGCGGTGAACACGGCGGAAACGATCTAGATATCCAGGAATATATGATCGCCCCTACAGGCGCTGAGAGCTTCAAAGAAGCCTTGAGGATAGGTGCCGAAACATATCACGCTCTAGGAAATATATTGGAAGAAAGATACGGTCCTTCTTCCACCAACTTAGGTGACGAGGGCGGTTTCGCTCCTCCTCTCGATGACCCTACCGAGCCTTTCGAACTTATGATGGAAGCCATCGAAGAGAACGGATATTCCGATAAAGTCGATTTGGCTATAGATACAGCGGCGGCAGAACTCCAGACAAGCGGAGGTTACAAATCCGGCGGCGATATCTTAACCACAGAAGAGATGATAGAGTTCTACGAACGAATAGCGGAAGATTATCCCTTGATATCCATGGAAGATCCCCTTGGAGAAAATGATTGGGGAGGTTTCAAAAAGATAACCGATAAGTTGGGTGAGGATATTCAGATCGTCGGGGACGATCTTTTCGTCAGCAATCCCCGGTTGATCCGAAAAGGTATCGAACAGGAGATCTGTAACGCTGTTCTTTTAAAGGTAAATCAGATCGGTTCCTTGACCGAAGCGATGAACGCCGCGAAATTGTCGATAGAGAACGGCTACAACGTGATGGTATCCCATCGATCGGGAGAGACTTCGGATCATTTCATAGCGGATCTCGCCGTAGCTCTATCTTCGGGACAGATAAAAACAGGGGCTCCGGCTAGAGGAGAAAGGACTTCTAAATATAATCGTCTATTGAGGATCGAAGAGGAACTCGGAAGTATCGCGGAATTCGGCTTCTAGCTTTTTCAGCTCATCAAGAAGAAGAAGACCCACAGCATTATAGAGGCCAACGTTAGCGATATAACCGCCACCGGGAGTCCGATCTTCGTGAACTCAACGAAACTGATCGAATGGCCTTTTTTCTCGCTTATCCCAGAAAGGACTATATTTGCGGAAGCACCGATCTGAGTGCCGTTACCTCCGAGACAGGCACCCAAAGATAATGCCCACCACAGCGGATTTACCACGTAAGCACCACCACCCATCGGATGGTTGGCTATGATCCCGCCTATAGCGGCTATGAGAGCCATGGTGATAGGGATGTTGTCGATTACCATAGAAAGGAAAGCCGAAAGCCACATAATAACTAAGGCCGTTCTGAAAAGACTGTTACCTCCGAGATACTGTATGCCATCAGTGATGATCCCTATACCTCCTGAAGCTTCTACACCTCCTATGACCATGAAGAAACCGACGAAAAATAAGAGACTTGACCATTCTACTTTGGAAAGAGCTTCTTCAGGATCGGAGAAGGTCAATAATAGAAGTAATCCCGCCCCGGTGATCGCTACCGCCCAAGGCTCCAAATGAAGGGTGTGATGTAAAAAGAAAAGGACTATCGTGATACTAAAAACGAATAATGATTTCTTAAGGAGAGTATAATCTTTTATCTTCTCTTTTGGATTCACTTCTTTTATCTCCTCAAATTTTTCCATCTCGATATCAAGATGATCCTCGTAAATTATCTCGAAGTAAAGAAGGATCACCATGAAGATGATCGCTATCATCGGCCCTAGATATATGATAAATTGTGTGAAGGAAATGTTTGCAGCGCTACCGATCATAACATTAGGGGGGTCACCGATCAATGTAGCTGTGCCGCCTATATTGGAAGCCATCACCTCGGTCATAAGGAAAGGTTTGGGATCTATACTGAGTGTTCCGGCGATGCTGAACGTTATGGGCGCCATGAGTAATATGGTGGTTACGTTATCCAAAAAAGCAGAACTGAGAGCTGTAACGCCCATAAAGAAAACCAACAGTCTGTAATAACTACCCTTAGAGGCTTGAGCAGCTTTATAGGCAACGTACTTGAAAATCCCTGAATCGCCCATGATCCCTACGATTATCATCATGCCCAGAAGCAGACCGATAGTATTGAAATCGACAGCTTCGATCGCGGCCTCTTGGGAATAAAAACCCATCTCAGTACCAACTAGAAGCATTATTATAGCCCCCACGACGGCCCCGATGGTTCTGTCTATTCTTTTACTCATTATCATGAAAAGAGTAACAGCGAGTACTGCAAAAGCGATCCATATCTTCAGGGGCATATCGATTCACCATTACTTATAGAGTTTAAATTTTTCGCTTTTTAACCAGACTCAAAATTTATTTTTATATAGATGAATCAATACTTATTTAAAAGCCCTCGAGCTTTACCCCATCAAAAAAACAAAGAAGAACCATAGGAGCAGAAAGGAAAGATTCAAAGAAAATAATGTGATCGGTAGAGAATGCTTCGTGAACTTCCTAAACGATAGAGGATGACCCATCTTCTCGGATATATTGGAAACTATTAGATTGGCGGGTGCGGAGATCAAAGTTCCGTTGCCGCCGAAACAGGCTCCAAGAGATAAGGCCCACCACAGCGGATTTATGGGGTAAGCTGTCCCCATGCTCGTATTTTGGATGAAAACGTCCACTACCGACACTAAAGTGATAGCAGCGGGTATATTACCAACGGCCATGGCGAAACCTCCACTTATGAAAAGTATGAAGAACATAGCCAAGATAAGGCTGCCTCCAGATAATGTTTCGATCTCGACCGCGATCAGATGTATAAAACCGGCCTCGTCCAGACCTCCGATCACGATGAATAAGCCCGCAAAGAACAGCAAAGTGGTCCAATGTACGTGTCTCAGCGCCGCTTCTGGATCTGGAAGCGAGAGAAGAAGAAGTAAACTAGCTCCAAAGATCGCCACCAGCCACGGTTCGAGATGCAGTAAATGGTGTACGGTAAAAAGTACGAGGGTGATAAAGAGTGAAAAAAGAGATTTATAAAGCAATGGCCAGTTAGTTATACTCTCGGTTTCATCCATCGCCGCTATCTTATCAAAATTTTCCATGTCCTTTTCGAGTATATCTTTGAACATGAACTCAAATATCAACAAAACGGTCAGCAAAACTATTATCACTATCGGAGCGAGATATATAACGAACTGTGCAAAATTTATATTTCCTGCACTTCCGATCAGAATGTTGGGCGGATCACCTATCAAAGTCATGGTCCCGCCTATATTTGAAGATATTATTTCGGCCATCAAAAAGGGAACCGGATTGATGTCCAGTTCCTTGGCTATGGTTATCGTTATAGGAGCCATCAGTAATACTGTGGTCACGTTATCTAAAAAAGCCGAAGTGAATGCGGTTACTAAAACGAAAAGAGCCAACAATTGATAATAACTCCCTTTAGAGAATTTAGCCGTCTTTATCGCTAGGTATTTGAACACGCCGGTCTCCCCGAGCAGACCGACCAATATCATCATCCCTAAAAGCAGACCGATAGTATTGAAATCTATGTAACCGATAGCTTCGTGAGTTCCATAAAAATCGGTTGCTATACCCCAAAAAATCATCCCTACGGCTCCCCCCATCACTGAGATAGTCCTGTGAATCTTTTTGCTGATTATCCCATAATATGTGACGGCAAATATCCCTAATGCCCCGATTATGGCGAAATTCAACCTCAGTCACCGACCATAAGGAAGGGAACCGTACTTTCTTCTATAAGTTCTTTTTCGAGAGCGCTGAGGGAAAATTTTCTAAATATATGTCTTAACTTGTACCTCCAACCACTTCTCCCCCGACTCCCTACGATGAAATCAAATTCTCTCGATCTTTCGATTATCTCTTTTTCAGAAGCGTTTTTATTGATCTCCAACTCATAATCTACACCGTGTTTAGACGCTCTATTCTTGATCCTCCTAGAAGAAGCTCCGGGATCTTCGTTTCCGATGTGATAAGTGGTAAGACTGGCATCGAAATATTCGGCAAGCTCCAGGGCCAACATCGATGCATCGATCGAATAAGTGCTGAAAGTGGTGGGATTGAATATCTTCTCAGGAGCCTCGGCCGCACATTTACAAGAGAAAACCAATGAGGGTATCGAAGTCACTTGAAGCGAATGAAGTGCCGTATCCCCTATATGGAGTCTTTGAGCCCCGGTCTTAGAATGGGTGGCCATCACCAGCAGATCGATATCATGATTTTCGATATAATTCATGATCTCCTTAGAGGGTGTTCCTCTAGGTTTCGTTTTTTTCACCTCATTTATCCCCATCTCGTTGAGTATCTGTTCGCCGTTGTCTAGAGCTTCCTGCGAAATCTTCGCCATCTTCGACTGCATCAGGTCACTCTGTGGAACACTGCGGTCACTAGTATTTATCACATTTATAAGATGGAAATCCGAATAAGGAAATAATGTGGCGGAATATTCGATAGATTTTCTCATCAACGGTGAATTATCAGTAGCTATCAATATTTTGTCGAACATCCTTCTCATCTATCCAACCTCAGTCTGGTATATAAATTCTTTCTCCTGATTAAAGTGAGAAAACCGTTGGAAATCTATGAACATAACATTCGACCCTAAAATATAAAAAGGACTTTACGAATTTCGTAAATGATATATACTACCATTTCAATATTTAATTAACGAAAAAGGTGGAAAAGATGGCAGGAAAAGGTCTAACGGAAGAGCAAGAAGAATTGGTGGATAGACTCATAAAAGCTGGATTACAGAAAAACATCGCTAGAACATTGGTCTTTGTGGCAAGTAGAAACGAAACCAAAAGCAGGGAAATAGAGGATGCGACTGACCTGCGGCAACCAGAGGTTTCTATAGCTATGCAAGAACTTAGGGGGAAAGGATGGGTTACCAAACGTGACATCAAAAAAGAAGGAAAGGGGCGACCCGTTCACGGTTACCAATTAGACAAACCCATCGAGGAAATTATAGAAGAGATAGAAGAGAAAGAAAAGGAACGTATCGATGAGATCAAGCAAAATCTAAACAAAATAAAAGAATTGGTCAGTTCTTTTTCATAAGTAAATCAACGGTCGTACTTGGAAAGCTTTTAGCCGAAAAACTCTTGCTCTCAAGGTATTTCTTCAAAACCCTTTCCTTTTCCTATTATTATTTTGTCTGCGATGTCTAGGAAGAGACCGTTCTCTAGAACTCCCGGTATTTCATTCAGATCTTCCGAAAGTTTTTCAGGCTCTTCGATCGAGTCAAAATCACAGTCCAATATATAGTTACCATTATCTGTTTCGTATGGATTATCGTCCGTTTTTCTTAGTTTAGGTCGACATCCTAATTTTCTCACGCAGTCAGCGATCCCATCCTCCCAACGGGGAAGTATCTCAAGGGGGAGATCGAACGTCTCTCCCAAAACATCCACAATCTTGCTGGGGTCGACTACCACGATGTATCTTTGAGAGTTATGGGCGATTATCTTTTCTCTGAGAAGAGCGCCTCCACCTCCTTTTATCAGATTTCTGTTAGGATCGACTTCGTCGGCACCGTCGATAGTGAGATCGATCCCATCCGCTTCTGTCAAGTCGATGATCTCGATTCCGGCTTTTCTAGCTCTTTCTTTCGTCTCTTCAGATGTGGGTATCCCCACTATATCAAGGTCCTCTTCCTCTACCCTTTCTCCTATCTTTTCTATAGCATATTTAGCCGTCGAACCGGTACCCAAACCGACTACCATGCCGTCTTCAACGTATTCGGCGGCTCTCCATCCTGCGTTCCTTTTTTCGATTTTCATCTTATCTTCCCTTCCTAGAACGAATCTTCGACCAGATTTATTATTTTTTTGATCACATATTCATTTATCTCGTGTCCTTCTTCTTCTGTAGCTTCGCCCGCATCTCCTCTCATCCCTTCCAACCAATGTTGACTATAATCCGAGATGACTTTGAACTCAGGATGATGGACTTCATTTTTAGGTTTATCCTCTTTAACAAGTTCCAGTTTTATGTCCATTATCCTAGCGGTTTCTATTTCTCCGCCGTGGCCGTCGGTCTCGGGGACTTCCTCTCCTTTCAACCGATAGGCGAAATCATAATCCGAAAGAAGAAGTATATCGGCGTCAGCATCATCGAGTATATCTTCGCAAGCTAACCGAAGCGCCGTCATGTGGCTGGAGCCGGAATGGCCGGAGATGATAACTATATTCTTGAAACCACGATCTGTCAAGCTCTCCAGTATATCATAAACCATCTCTCTCAAAGTCTCGAATCTAACAGATAGAGTCCCTGAAAGATGCTCTGTAGCTTTGCAGTGGCCGTAGTTCATCATCGGAGCTATGATAGAACTCCTTTCCATCCGTTTACAGACTTCTTCTACAACATATTCGGCTTGATAAGTATCAGTTCCGACCGGAAGATGTTCACCGTGGCCTTCGCTTATACCCACGGGCAGGATAAGAACTGAATCTTTTTTATCTTCAAGCTCGTCCATGTTTAATTCATTGAAGTAGCGAGGTTCATCTGACATGGTCTATCAATAGAAAGGGCTTATTAAGATTTAACTACCCTAATGATTTATATATGAGGAACCGTTGATTCTGTCGTACGCGGTGTTACACATGGCAAGATTCCCAGAAGCTGAAAAAAGACTGCTAGACAAGAAGATATGCATGAAATGCTATGCCAGTAATCCGGTAGAGGCTGAAAAGTGCAGGAAATGCGGTCATAAGAACCTCCGCATGAAAGCTAAAGAGAGTCGACGTATGTGAATCTAGGCTCTTAAATCATTTCTCTTCATCTTCATCGTTAGAAGAACAATCCGGGTTGGGGCAGAATTCCCAAGGCTCTTTATTTTTCTTCACCATCTTCTGTATAGGGGCTCCGCATTCTTCACACTTTTTATCGGCGGAAACCAATTTACCTTTTTGAGGAAGAGGATAGGTGTTCTGACAGTCCGGATAGTTCGAGCATCCTAAGAATCGTTTACCTCTGTAGGAACGCTGCTCCCGCATCTTTCCACCACATTCTGGGCACTCTCCCCGATACCTCTGTTCCTTAGTATAATCACAATTCACGTCAATACAGAGCTTTTCTGTATCCCCGCCGTGATAGACTTTCACCATCGGCGACCCGCACTCGGGACACTGTCCTTCTGCCGGCTTAACGGTACCGGAGCGGGGTATGCTGTAAGTGTTCTTACACTCGGGATAATTGGAGCATCCGACAAATCTCCCGTTGTTCGATTTTCTTATCACCAAAGTGCCGTCTCCGCACTCTTGACATTCTCCCACCGCGTTCTGATCGGTGAGAGACTTCTTCAATTCTTTACCGATCTCCTCTTTTTCCTCTTTGAGCGATTTCACTACTTTTTCAAGCATCTCTCTAGATTCCTCGATAACTTCGTTTTTCTCTATATCGGCTTCCGCTATCTTGTTCATGTCTTCCTCCAAGGTCCTCGTCATGTCGGGTTTAGTGACCAGTTCAGCGTGTTTTTCCAACGTCTTTATCACGCTTTTACCGGATACCGTAGAACGTGGAACTTTTCCAGTTATGAAATTGCGGTTGTACAATTTTTTTATTATCCCATGCCTCGTACTTTTCGTACCTAGACCTTTATCTTCCATCAGCTTGACCAGTTTACCTTGCGAATATCGATTCGGAGGCTGTGTTTCTTTCTCTTCCATCTCGACATCGGAGACGTCGATTTCCTCTCCTTCTTCGAGACCCGGTATCTTTTTCTCGTTGAAATTGTAGTAAGGATAGTATTTTCTCCATCCTTTTTTGACCAGCTCGGTTCCGCTGGACTTGAATTCTTCACTCTCGATATCGAATTTCGCGTTCCTGAGCCTTTTTATACCGATCGGTGCGAGGGTGGCCAAAAAACGCCTCAAGATAAGCTCATATACTTTCCATTCATTTCCGCTAAGGTCGGATTTTGTGGCGGGTTTTATAGGATATATAGGAGGATGATCCGTACTCTTCTTGTTACCTTTAGTGGGCCATATCTTGTCCTGGGATAGTACCTCCTCGACTTCCTCTGAAAGTTCAGAGCTCTTCAATTTTTTCAGATGATTCTCCAGATGCAAGCTGTCCGGATAGACCGTGTTTTCGGTCCTCGGATACGAGATCCATCCAGCGGTATAGAGATTCTCGGCTGTGCTCATCGCCTGGGACGGACTCATATTGATCTTGTTTGCGTCCGATAAGAACTTTGTCGTGTTGAAAGGAGAAGGCGGCCAATCCTTTTTGGTTTTCTCGTTGAAGGAAACGGTAGTAGCTTTTTCGGCCCTTTCCACCTTCTCGTATATCTTATCCGCTTTTTCTTTGTCCCAAATCTTGCTTTCAGTGTAATCGGCCGGGAACTCTATGTTCCTTTCCAGCAGAGCACTTATCTTCCAGTACGGCTCGGGATCGAACTTTTCTATCTCAAGGTCTCTGTCCACCACGATAGCTAAAGTGGGGCTCTGCACTCTGCCAACGGATAAATAATCGTCGCCGTACTGTCCTGAAGCTTTCGATAGAAAACGCGTCAAAACGGCGCCCCACGCCAGATCTATGACCTGCCTTGTCGCCGCGGATTCGGCAAGGTTGACATCGACTTCGGTAAGATTCGAGAAGGATTCCTCTAATTCGCTTTTTGAGATAGAACTGAATCTAGCTCTCTGGACGGGCAGACCACCAAGTTCTTCGTTCACCAGCCTGACCGCTTCTAAACCGATCAGTTCGCCTTCTCTATCGTAGTCTGTCGCGACTACGATCCGATCCGCCTCTTTTCCCGTCTTCTCGAGGAGGTTAACGATCCTTTTTGCGGTTATCTCCTTTTCCGGTTCGACCCAGATAAGGTCCTCCTCATCTACTTTACTCCAGTTATTGTATTTATCGGGATAATCGTACTGAACGATATGCCCTCGTAAAGGCACGGATATAAAATCTTCTCCGTCCCTCTCGAACTCGAAATAAGGATAATCATAGTAAGATTTCTGAGTCGAGTTCCCTCCGGATAATAGATAAGAGATCCGGGAAGCGGCGCTTTTCTTCTCACAGATCACTAGTGTAGTCATCGGCTTTGAACTACTCAAGGTTGGTTTATTTAATTCTTCGCATCGATTCCGACCAAATCTTCATGTGTAGTTGAAAGCCTAATCAACTATCTTTTTCGGCTCTTGTCTGGAGGAAACCTTTTCGACAGTACAGCCGTCATAGCCGCAGTCAAGACAGTAGCCACAACCCTCTGTAGGTCGATAATTTTTGGATCCGCACTCGGGACAGGTATCTCTCATGTAGTGTATTTATATCTCAAGAGTAAAAAGGATAAAGAACAGGGGTAGATGAAAGTGCTTTATATAGTGAAGGACACAGAAGTCCGTATTTTCTGAGTCCTTCTCTAGCGCGGACTGACGTCCACTTGATCCTCACTAGCGTTGCGGATAGCTGTGGATGACGTGGGACAAGCCCCACTTCATCCTCGTTGGCACTGCGGATGACATTATTTTATTCCGTAAATAATGTCTTCCACTATATTTCCAATCGTATCTCTTCTACCGAGACTTCTTCATACGACTCGTCGATCTTCAGTTCTATTGCACCTTTCTTTTCGTCCTGGAGACAGTATCCTTCCCTGAACTCTCTCACAGAGAGTTTTTGACCATCGGAGGGAGGGAACAGAGAAGTTTTTAAAGCCGTCTCGACACCGTGTGGCATCCCGTCGGAGCCAAATATCAGGTCCTCGCCCGTTTTAAAGCCGACGTCGTCGATCAACATCCTGAAGGGATTGTTCATCTTCAGATATTTTTCCGAAAGTCTGTCAGCGTAATGAACTGAATCCAAGCTGAAGTTAGGCTGCATACAGAGTTTGATACCTAGCTTCTTAGCTTCTTTTGCAACTTTCTTCTGGACAAATTGGATATGCTCCAACCGGATATCCGGTAATGAAAATCCTTCTTTCTCAAGCTCCGATAACGTTAGAATTATTTCCCGCGTGGCTCTATCTCCTATCGCATGTATGGAGATCTTTTCTTTTTCTATTTTCTTCACCAGTTTTCTCAGTTCTTCTTTCTCGTAGATCAATACCCCTCTACCACCGTCGAGATAAGTTTCTTCCAGTGCGGCTGTCTTCGGACCTAATGCTCCGTCGATGAAAACTTTGATCCCCTTTATCTGTTCTTTAGTATGTCGAGATAGCTCCTCGTAAGTATCGAGGTCCGTCCAAAATTCCGTCCTCCGCATATATTTGGTACCACTAAAGACTTCGAAAACTTCCTCGGATGGAAGAAGCATGTCCTCTACCTTCCAGATGCCTTTTTCAGATAGAAAATCATAGAAAGACTCGATTTTTTCTTCATCCATATCTGCGACTTTAACCAGAAAACTCATTATCTCGGGCAAATTCTTTTCCATCCAAGAGGGGTCTTTCAATCTTTTAAGGATCTCCGTGCTTCCAAATCGTTTACGAACACGTTCCTCCGCCTTCTGGTTTGAAAGAAAACCGTGAAATGAAACGTTGCATATGATCACTGGAGGTAGATCTTTCAAATCTTTCTTGTTGAAATCATAGTAAGAATTGTTCCAGCCCAAGACAACGTTCAGCTCGCACTCGGAGCAATTTGCTTTTATCCATGAAAGGGCTTTTTTCTTGTCTTCAATACCGGATAGGTCTACTGAATCAAAAAAGGAAGCGTATTGACTGGGATGATTATGATGGTCATGAAGTAAGGGTATGATTTCTTTTCTTGACATGACTTCACCTAAGAGCGCTTCAAAAGTGACCTAATGGTTATTTTAAACTTGTCTAGATTATCGAAAAAAGAGTAATATCTAAAAGAAAAACCTAATAATACGTCCGTCATTAAGCAATTGATCAACATGGTCGAAGAATATCCTCTTGAAGAACTGGCGAGTTTACCAGAGTTTTATCATCCGGTAGCATCACCTGACGGGGAAAAAATAGCGTTTTACTGGGACAAAAGCGGACGAAACGAACTGCATGTGATGGACCTGAAAAGCGGCGAGATAGAACAGATCAGTGACGGAGAAGTTCCGAAGAACGCGAGATGGTTCATCACTTGGGGGAGCGAAAGCGATAAAATATATTACCATAAAGATGAAGCGGGAAATGAGCAGAACGATATCTACTCTATAGATTTGGAAGGGAACAGCGAAAAAGTTGTTTCCGCCGACGGTCAATGTATGTTGCAGGACGTCAGCAGTGACGGGAGGTACCTGCTGTTCTCGAGCGACATGGAGGAGCAGCTAAATCTTTACAAGTACGATCATCGGGAAGACGAGTTCGAGAAATTGACCAGTTATGAACAGCCGGTGATGAAAGCCGCCTTCAGTCCGGACGATGAGATGATAGCATATCAGACCAATGAATCAGATGATCTCGAAAATCGGGATGTATATATCTGCAGGCCTGATGGATCCGAGAAGAGAAAGTTAGACATAAACGGAGATGGTTATCAGGCCTCTGTACAGGAATGGTCTCCCAGTGGAGAATCTATACTGATCGGTGATAACTCGACCGGAATGCCTAGATGTGGGATCTACGACATCGAGGAGGAAAGTATAGAATGGTACGGATCCGATGAATACGAGGAAAGACCCGTATCGTTCGTCCCCGACGGAGAAGGATTCCTAGGATTCAGGATCAAAGAAGCGGGCTGGATACCTCTCAGATTCGATGTTGACGGGTCGATAAAGGAGTTAGAATTGGATGAAGGATTGTGTACCTTCCCACAGGCCGGTAGAGACGGAATCTTTGTTTCCAGTAAAGATATAATACTTTCTTATACCACGACCGACGAAAGAAAGGAACTTTACAAGTACGATATCGAAGATGACGATCACGAAGTGATGTTAGAAGCTGAATATGGCGACATAGATCCGGATAACTTCGTCGAAGCGGAATACGTCACTTACGATTCAGTAGATGATCTTGAGATAGGCGCTTTACTATATGATTCCAGAGAGAAACCATCGCCCGCGGTTGTCATGGTCCACGGAGGACCGCACTCCCAATCTACTAAAGGGTTCAATATCTATGCCCAATTCCTGGTAAGCAGAGGCTATACAGTGTTCCAACCCAATTACAGGGGTTCTATCGGCAGAGGTAGAGAGTTCAAACGTATGATACACATGGACTGGGGTGGAAAAGAGCAGGACGACGTGGCTGAAGGGGCTCGTTGGCTCAAAAAACAAGACTGGATCGACGAGGAGAGGATATCTGTTTTCGGTGGGTCTTACGGCGGTTACTCCGCTTACATGCAGATGGTCAAATATCCAGAATTATGGACCACCGGCATAGCGTGGATAGGTATAAGTGATCTCCACGAACTTTATGAAGAGGACATGCCCCATTTCCAAGCCATGCTTGAAGAACAGATGGGTGATCCAGAAGAGAACCACGATCTTTGGAGAGATAGAAGTCCGATCGAACACGTTGAAAACATGAAAAGACCTATACTGATGATCCACGGTGTTAACGATCCGCGGTGTCCAGTAGGACAGGCTCGGATATTCAAAGAAGGGCTTGAAGACATGGGCTGGAAAGAAGGAGAGGATTTCGAGTACGAAGAGTTAAGTGAAGAAGGTCACGGAAGCACGGACATCGATCAGAAGATAAGAGCCTTTAAGATATTAGAAGATTATCTCGAAAGGAGACTGTGATAGGATGACCGGACTCTTCACTGCCCTAAAAACCGATTCCTTAAATTTCAGAAATAGAGTCGCATTCCCTCCGATGGCCTCAGAGAAGTCCACCGAGGACGGGTTTCCCACGGAAAAATTGTATGACCATTACAAAAAGAGATCGAAATATCCTGGATTGGTGATCGTCGAGCATTCTTATGTGGATCCGAGGGGTAGGTTAAGCGAGAATCAACTAGGCATCTATTCCGATGAGCATATTGAAAAACTCGAAAGATTGGCAGATATAATCGAATCTAATGGTGCGGTATCGGCTATTCAGATCAATCACGCCGGTGGACAGTGTAAGGAAGAGCTGATCGGTGAGAAGCCAGTCGCACCTTCAGATGCTTATTTCGAAGATGTGGATACCCTAACCAGGGATCAGATGGAAGAGATTAAAAATAACTTCGTCGAAGCTGCAAAAAGAGCCGAAGGGGCTGGTTTCGATGCTGTTGAAGTCCACGGAGCCCACGGTTTCCTGCTTGGCCAGTTCATGTCTCCCCATTCAAATCAGAGGGAAGACGAGTTCGGCGGAGACGATTTGGAAAATAGGATGAGGTTTCCTTTAGAGGTCGTAGAAGCCGTTAAGGATGTGATCACGGACACGTCTCTACTCTACAGACTTGGAGCTACCGATAGAGATGACGAAGGACAGACGGTGGATGAATCCAAAGTATTCGCTGAGGAGTTAGAAAAAAGAGGGATAGAGATGATAGACGTTTCAGGTAACCTCTGCGGTTCGAGACCTGAAGAACTAGAAGGTAAGCAGGGATATTTTGTGCCCTTAGCTGAAGATATAAAAGAAGCGGTAGATGTGCCGGTTATCGGGGTAGGTGGCGTCAAGGATGGAAGATATGCCGACAAAGTCATAAGAGAGGGGAAAGTCGATATGATAGCAGTCGGAAGAGAACAATGGCAAGATCCAGAATGGGTTTCTAAAGCAAAAATGGAATTAAAAGAAGATGAATAGGTGAGTTAGATATGAAGAAAGATAATCTAGCGGATAGGTTGTTAGATGTGATAGATGAGAAGAAGAACCCCTCAGTAGTGGGTCTCGATCCTCGACTCTGGAGGATACCCGATCATATCAAAGAAAAAGCTGAAAAAGAGGCTTCCAACCCTTTTGAAGCCGCCGGGAAAGCGATAGTGGAGTTCAATAAAGGTATAATAGACGGTGTGAAGGACATCGTTCCCGCTGTAAAGCCGCAGGTCGCTTTTTACGAAAAGTACGGCGTAGAAGGTTTAAAGGCGTTCAAGAAAACGATCAATTACGCTCAAGAGAAAGATCTGATCGTTGTGGAGGACGTGAAGAGAAACGATATAGGTAGTACCGCGAAAGCCTACGCTTCAGCTCATCTCGGCGAAGTGGACATGATAGAAGGTGAAGCGCTGTCGTTCAACGGCGACATGGTAACTGTAAATCCATACCTGGGTTCGGACGGGATCCAGCCTTTTGTCGAAGTGTGTGAAGAGTACGGCAAAGGTATATTTATATTGAATAAAACATCCAATCCTTCATCTGACGAGCTGCAGGACAAAGTTGTGGAAGATGACGGTAAAGTATACGAGTTGATGGCCGAGTTCATCGAAGAATGGGGGGAGAACTTGAGAGGCGAAAGAGGTTATTCTTCTATCGGTGCGGTCGTCGGTGCTACTTATCCTGAAGAGGCTGAAAAACTGAGAGAGATCATGTCTCACGCCTTTTTCCTTGTCCCTGGCTATGGCGCACAGGGAGGGACCGCCGACGATATCATCCCGTGTTTCGACGAGGACGGTTACGGAGCGATCGTGAACTCCTCTAGAGGCATTGATTACGCCTACGAGAAGGATGAATACGAATATGGGCCGGAAGAGTTTAGAGAGGCCTCTCGACAGGCAGCTATAGATATGAAAGGGGACATATTGAGATCGCTGGAGAAAGGAGGTAAAGTTCCCGACAGTTGGTGACCTGGTTTAAGATTATTTAGTAATAGTTTTCTGGAAAACATAGGTCAAGATTATAGCCGGTACAATCACCCATAGGATCAAAGCCAAAAATATTCCATAATTTGGAACTCCAGTCAAATATTGATAGTTGTATTCTTGGTAGATTATCTCTATAGTGTTTCTAAACACGAGGTTGGGGTTAAATAATCCCAGGAGATTTTCCGTCTTTGTATAGAGGAAGCTGCCTTCGTCGATACCTAGTAAACTTGGGATCGTATGGATTATCATGAAATAGAAAAGGTTAAAGAACAGCCATATCCCAGCACCTCCTAAGACCGCCGTTCCTGAGCTATTTGATACAGTGGATACGAGCATCTGGAGTGAAAGATAGACCAATATAGTGCCTAAAGAGCTCAATAAGAATATAGAAGTCAGTTTTAAACTTGGTGAGATACCAGAAAGATTCCATATCCACAACACACCTACAAGATTTATTATGGTGCTCGGGATCGCTAAAGAAACAAAATTCCCGAACAACTTTCCAGTTAAAATTTTCCATTTTTGGATAGGCCGAGTTATCAGTAAAAATAATGAGTTACTCTCTCTTTCTTTGGATATGCTGTCATAAGCCAATGCTATCGTCATAAAGGGAACTACAAATATCATCATGTAGGTAATCTCGATGAGGATATCATCAGGCCCTCCATAAAGTGGAGCTCTTCTTTCCTCTCTAAAATTCCTTTTTCGAGTTACATTGCCATACTCATCTTTGATTGTAATATTCCTAAGACCTGGAGAAAATTCATGCTCGATAAAACCTGCATCATCGGCTTCTGCCTTTTTTGTTCCGTTTACTATCAACTCTGCATTTTTAGAAGCAGAACCATCAGGAGTTATACCATGATAGATTAAATCATTAAAGGAGCCCTTCCTTTCCAGATCCCTGCTTACTCCTACAAACCGTTTAGTATCAATGATATCATTGAAATGAGTTTTATTTTCTTTGATGTTTCTACGGGTGCCAATACCAGCGATATCGGTGTTTCCTTTAACATCAGACAAACCTTCACTGTTCGGCAGTTCTATATCCAAAAAAAATTCATAAAAGCCATTTTCATCAGTACTGTTTATTACATATTTACGAGTGTCCTTGAAAACAACCCTCCCGTTATCATTCGTTTTCTTGACCTCAGCCTCTGGAGACCCTTCATTAAGAATAACCGGTTCATCACTTTTGGGTTTACCCCAGTAATCTGTGACATAAACCACTAAATCATCTTCCCACCCATCATCATCGAGATCGAGAGGATGTGTGAAAACCAAATCTGGAGTATCTTTCTCGCGGGATTGACCCATTGAAAACCCATAAGCCGAGGCTATAACTATCACGGCCAAGATGAAGATGATGATCAGCATCCTGATACTCTTCATGTTGGTCAAAAATTCCTTTTTACCTAGATTCCAGATCTTTTTCATGACTCTCCCTCCGTTATGTTCAAGAAAATTTCTTCTAGGTCCGGTTCCTTGATATTGATCGATTTTACTTTCACACCATTTCCCATCAATTTTGAATTTATTTTCGTTGATAGATCATCATCGTTTACCATCGCTGTTAGACCGATTTCAGTCTTTTGAAGTGAAAGAATTCCCTCTATATCTTCTATTTCATTGAATATTTCATCGTTTATACCTTCTGCTTCGACTTTTATTTTATATTCGCCCTTGCTCTCAGCTATATCCTCTGAAAGATTCTCTATCAGATCAACCTCTAGTATCTCTCCTTTGTTTATGATCCCCACTCGATTACAGACCTCTTGAACCTCTGATAGAATATGAGATGATAAAAAGATGGTTTTACCTTCTTCATGTAATTTTTCTATAAAATTCCTGAAAAAATGTGTGCCTTGTGGATCCAACCCTCCAGTAGGCTCATCAAGTATCAACACTTCGGGATCGTGGATCAGTGATTGTGCCAGTGCCAATCTTTTCTTCATTCCATGAGAATAGCCCTTGACTTTTCTATCTACGTAATCCCCTATATTGGTCTGCTCTATTACCTTTTCGATATTTTCCTCATACTTGTCCGAATCATAAAATTCAACGTAAAATTTTAGATGTTCTCTCCCAGTCATATTTCCGTAAAAACCGGGTTCCTCCGGCATGACCCCTATCTTTTCTTTGACCTTTAACGGTTCATCAACAATATCATATCCAACTATCTCGGCTGAACCCTCTGTTGGATCTAAAGCTCCACTGAGCATCTTTATGGCGGTAGTTTTTCCCGCGCCGTTCGGTCCTAAGAATCCGAAAACATCTCCTTTTTCAACTTTGAAGTTTATATTATCTACAGCGGTCACGTCTTCTGATTTGAATATCTTCGTAAGGTCTTGAGTTTCGATTACAGGTGATCTTGTACCGCTCATCTGAACCCTCGGCACAGTGGACAAAATTTTCAAATAAATAAAATTTACCCAATACTGCTCTTTTTAAATTCTAGATCAGGTGATCTCTAGACCGTTAGGTAAACGATAAAGGAAGAAGCGATCATCAACAAAAGAGCCGTAAGAGCTCCTATATTGAACCAGTAGGATTCAGCGCTATCACTCCATTTCCCGTCTTCAGGTTTAACATAAAAATACAATATTACCAACAAAATGATCCAAAAGATTGCTCCGAAGTTAAAAATGGCGTTCAGCGCTGCGAGGGACAGGATGGGTATCGCGAACCAGAGTCCTTCTTTTCCCCCTTTTTTAACTGAAAGGATCGTTCCACCTATTATACCGGCTAGAAGAAAAATTCCAAGTTGAACCGCTAAATCCAAAAACCGCATCTGAGTGATCTGCATGGTCATCATATCAATCTCATAACTCAAGACTTTAATTATTATTCTATATTTATATCTTTTCTTCTAACGGCTGTGGTAAAAACATTCATTAGAAGTGAAATAAGATAAGAATTAAGGGTGTTTAAAAAAAAAGAGTAAAGAGCTTTCTAAAGAGTCTGATCATAATAATTATTAAATAAACCTATCTATTTCATAAAAACGGTGATCAATATGGTATATGCGATGGAGTTAAAGCATAAAATATTCGGATTAAGCATAGCATGTGTTGGAGCCATGATGGCTATTATGTTAGCTATCGTCAGTTATGATCCAATTTTGATATCATCCACTGATATGCCCTCACTGCTTGAAATAGTCTTCTTTGCAGGCATCGTGGTAATAAGCGGTTATGCAGTTTTTACTGGTAAAAGATGGTGGTATGAGTCATCCTTTGTATCCCTTGGCGCATTGCTTTTTCTCACGATAAACCATGTTGGATCGGCGATACAGATATTACACATCTTCTATAACTCTGAAGGAAGCCCAATGGCAGGGGCTATGGCTTTCAATGCTACGATAGCTTTGGTTTTCAGTGTTTTATTCCTGGCAGGGATGTACTTGACTTATAAACTTATAAAGAACAAAGACATCTCCTCACATCTAAGGATACAGGAAGGATAGAAAGAAATATACCGAAAACCCTTTTCTCTTTCCACCATTTTCTCTAAAAGCGTGATAATGATGGGTTTCGATAAAATGGTAAAACACAGGAGAAACATTTGGAAGTATCCTAAAGAAAATATGTCCCAGGATTGTATAGCCTAGGTATTGAAGCAGCTTTTTTAACCTAGTGCATTAATAAAACGACTTTCCGATTTCATGATCGTGAAAAACTCCAAAACTCTTTTATCTTAAAACTACACTCAGAATTCCCAAGTGAAAAGATGGGTCCTAAACAGAAAGAAGAAACCGATGGACTGGGAAAAGAAGGCTTCGTAGATGTAGAGGAGATCTTGGAAGGCCAGCACACTGGAGATGAGGTAAAGATCCGAGGTTGGATACATAGAACTAGAGATATCGGCAATATGGCCTTCATCAATGTAAGAGATCCCAGCGGAGTAGTTCAGGCTACGTTCGCTAAAGACGAGTTCGATGAAGAGAAATTCGAAGATATAAAGGACCTATTGGTCGAATCTTCGCTCAAAGTGAAAGGAGAAGTCAAGGAAGATGAAAGAGCACCCGGCGGTTACGAGATATTGGCTGAAGAGGCTGAGATAGTACACGCTTCCGAAGACTTTCCGATCCACGAAGACCAGAGTGTAGAACATCTTCTGGACAACAGACATCTCTGGCTTAGATCGACCAAGATAAGAGATATTTTAAATGTGAGGTCTACCGTTTTCAACGCGATACACGAGTTCTTTAGAGGTGAAGGTTATGAAGAATTTCAGTCTCCTATTTTAACGCCTTTAGCATGTGAAGGAGGTTCGACCCTCTTTCCGGTCGAATACTTCGAAGATCAGGTCTATTTGACGCAGAGCTGGCAGTTGTATGCGGAAGCCGGGATATTCGGTATGGGAGACATTTACACTATCGCCCCAAGCTTCAGAGCGGAAAAGTCGCGAACTCCTAGACATTTAACTGAATACTGGCATGCGGAAGTCGAAGGTCTTTGGCTCGATCTAGACGGCTTGATAGAACTGGGCGAGGGTTTAGTCATCCACATAGTCGAAAAAGTGCTAGAGGAGAACAGGGAAGAACTAGAGAACCTAGAAGCCGATGTGGAATACCTCGAGAACTTGGAGAGCCCGTTACCGATCATCACTTATGAAGAAGCTGTGGAACAGTTACAAGAAGACGGCATGGATATCGAATATGAAGAGGATTTCGGAGTTCCGGAGGAAAAGAGACTTACCTCTTTCTACGACAAGCCGGTTTTCGTCACTCATTATCCAAAGGAGATAAAGGCATTCTACATGAAAAGGGACGAGGAAGATCCCTCAAAAGTTCTAGGCTATGATCTTATGGTCCCACACGTTGGAGAACTGATCGGAGCGAGCGTGAGGGAAATAGATATTGAATCGCTGGAAAGAAGATTGGAAGAAGAAGGCGAAGATCCCTCCATCTATGAATGGTTCCTAGACACTAGAAGATACGGAAGTGTACCCCACGCGGGTTACGGACTAGGAATAGAAAGGGTAATAATGTGGCTGTGCGATCTAGACCACATAAGAGACGCTATACCGTTCCCGAGAACGCCTAACCGCTGCCGGCCATAGTTTCGGCGTAATCTACGTAGACCTCGACCGCGTTGACCAATCGCGGCAACTCTATATATTCGTCAGGCTGATGAGCTACGTCGACTTTACCCGGCCCGAAAACCAAGGTATCCTCATTCTTTTCGTAATATCTGACCATCTCTGTGCCGTAGGGAACAGTCCAAGTACCGTTGTCTGCGATCTCAAGCAGTTTCTGCACTGAATCTTTAGTTTCGTAAAGCTTTACTGAATCTAAGTACTGTATCTCCTCGTATTCGAATTCTTCGTCAATCGGATCGAAGAGGTACTTCTCTAATATCTCTTTGTTGTAGTGATCCGGGAATCTAACATCCACTTCGGCTCTGCACTCATCCGGTATAACGTTCGTTGCGTCGCCGCCTTCGATCACGTCAACGCAGCAGCTCAATTCGTCTTTTCCAGCCGGGATATTGTTCTTCCTGATCAAACTTTCGAGGATCGGCATCATCTTCACTATCGCATTATCACCTTCTTCGGGCATGCTCGCGTGAGCGTTCTTTCCTTCGGTACTAATCTCGAACTGGTAAACACCTTTTTCCTGATTGACGACCTGCATCTCCGTAGGTTCACAGACCACGACAGCTGGAGCCTCAGTTATCTCCGACCTATCCGCTATATGCTGCGCTCCGTTCATCGTGATCTCTTCATCCGTGGTGAAAACGATCGAAAATGGGATATCTTTCTCTAATAATTTTTGAGCGGCTGCGATCACTGAAACGCAGGGTCCTTTCATGTCTAAAGTTCCTCTGCCGTACATCTTATCATCGACTATCTCACCCTGCTCGTGCTCCCATCCGTCCCCGACGGGCACGGTATCTAGATGTCCAGAAAAACAGACACCTTTCTCTCCATGGGAGGCTATTATAACAGGGTTGAATCCCTCTCCCCTGATCACTTCGTAATCTATACCGACCTCGTCAAGAAGCTCGGTAGTATATCCTATGATATCGTCCATGCTCCCTTTACTTTCGCTATCGATCTCTACCATATTTCGCAGATTTTCTTCTATGAATTTTCTCATATCTCTACCTCTCCTTTTCAGCTGAATATATACGCGGCGTATATGGCGGCCAGGATAAGAGCTATAACCAAACCAAGGTACATCATCTTTTTGGCCGTGCTCTCATCTCCGCCGAATATAATGGGTATGGGGCCTATAAAAATTACGCCTCCAGACCTGGTTTTTCTTTCTACTTGATGGGGCTGCTGCCTCTTTTCACTTTTGCTATTATATCCGGCAAAAGGTATCAAGAAAAACAGGAAAAAAGAGAAAAAGATCAGAAGTATGCCGATACCGAGGAACAAACCCGCACCATATATGACCGGTATGAAAAATAGAAGGACTATCTCAGATTCGCCTCTGAACACGCTAAAAAATAGGAGTAAGATACCCGATAGGAAGATCAAGAACGGGAGTAAGGCCTTAATACTTCTCATCGGTTCAATATTCGTTTAATCCGTTTTAATATTTTGTCTATTTTCTCAAATCCATACGTAAAAGTAATTAATTTCTATCCTGATTCCCATTCATGAATTTCGATCCGCTCGAATATCCTCACCCGACCCGACGTACAGTAAATTACGCTAAGAACGGTATGGTGGCGACTTCACAGCCTCTAGCTGCCCAGGCCGGATTAGAGATACTCAAAAAGGGAGGAAATGCGATCGACGCGGCTATCGCGACCGCTTCGAGTCTTACGGTGTTAGAACCCACATCTAATGGGATCGGAGGAGACGCATTTGCCATAGTTTGGAAAGATGGAGAGATGCACGGTCTGAATTCTAGTGGTCCTTCGCCAAGGAATATTGATATACAAACAGTCAAAGATAAAGGTCACGACGAGATGCCGAAATTCGGCTGGACTCCGGTTACCGTTCCGGGGATCCCAGGTGCCTGGTCTTCATTATCCGAAAAACACGGTAAACTGCCGTTCGAAAAGGTGCTGCAGCCGGCGATACAGTACGCTAAGAACGGCTATCCGATTTCTCCAACGCTCGGAAAATATTGGAAGGGCGCTTACAAGGCTTATAAAGAAAATATAGGTGGCAAAGATAAATTCAGCCACTGGTTCGAGACGTTCGCGCCTAACGGTAGATCGCCGGAAATCGGAGAGATGTGGAAATCCAAAGATCACGCAGAAACTCTAAAGAAGATCGCAGAAACAGGAGCAGATTCGTTCTATAAAGGTGAATTAGCCGAGAAGATCGACGAGTTCTCCAAAGAGACTGGCGGTTATCTATCCAAGGAAGATCTAAGTGGGTTTTCTCCCGAGTGGGTAGATCCTTTGAGTATAGATTACCGCGGTTACGATGTTTGGGAACTTCCTCCGAACGGTCAAGGGATGATCGCTTTACAGGCTTTGAATATCCTGAAGGGTTTCGATTTCTCCGCTAAAAACTCTACCGAAACTTACCATAAGCAGATCGAAGCGCTCAAATTGGCATTCTCCGACGGCAAGAAAGCGATCACAGATCCCGATCATATGGACGTGGATCCCGAGGCTCTACTTTCTGAGGATTATGCCGCGGAACGAAGAGAGTTGATCGGTGAGGAGGCGATAGAACCCGAACCGGGTAAACTGGCAAAAGGCGGAACGGTATACCTCTCCACGGCTGACAAGGAAGGAAATATGGTGTCTTTCATACAGAGCAACTACATGGGCTTTGGCTCCGGATTGGTCGTCCCCGATACCGGCATAGCTTTACAGAACAGGGGAAACACGTTCTCTCTTGATCCGTCTCATGCGAACTGTCTGAAACCCCAAAAAAGAACATATCACACGATAATCCCGGGATTCCTTACTAAAGATGAGCAAGCTGTGGGACCGTTCGGAGTTATGGGTGGATACATGCAGCCGCAGGGACATCTACAGGTGATAATGAACTCCATAGACTTCGATCACAATCCTCAAGCCGCTTTAGACGCTCCTAGATGGCGCTGGGAAGAGGGTAAAAAGGTACATTTGGAGAAGAAATTCCCACATCATGTTGGAAAAGCTCTATCTAGAAAAGGTCATGACATCAACTATTCGCTGCACTCGGGGAGTTACGGGCGAGGGCAGATCATATGGAAAAACGATGAAGGTGTCTACTGCGGAGGTACAGAGCCTAGAACCGACGGGCATATAGCGAGCTGGTAACTGCCATATAGGGAGAAAATCCAAAAAACAGATATACCCCATATCCTTCATACAATCAGCGGCTCGATGAGATCGCTGTTCGGAACGAACTGCCCAACAGTGGGATCTCAGTTAGAACCGCAAGAGTAATTTAGCCCCGAGTATGGCTTAGGAACTAAGGCCCAAAGTACCATGCACCTGAGAGCTCTTTCCTTTGCCATGTCTCTTGGGCTTATATGGTTCATGTTACGATGCGTCCATAGATTCGGAGGAATTTTCATTGAAAATTCCTTCTTTCTATGCGCCCTTCACTCGTTAACACTCGTTCCGGGCCCATAGATCAGTTGGCAGATCGTCACCTTCGCATCCAATCTAGTATTGGCGAGACAGGTGAAGGCCGCGGGTTCAAATCCCGCTGGGTCCACTTCGCTTACGCTCAGTGAACCGCGTGATTTGAAAATACGTAGGAACAAGTTCCTACTACTCACAAAATTCTATTGAATTTTGTTCGTCCCGCTGGGTCCATTTTTCTATGAAAAATGGTTAGTTAGAATCTTTGATTCTGATGGGTCCATTAAATCACGAGTTCTTTGAACGAGTGAGTTGAGGAAAGAGTGTTGTTTTTCCTCAAAACTTGTTTTAATGGGCAGTTAGAAGCTTCGCTTCTGACGGGTCCATCATCATTACAGTTAAAATCACTTGTTACTTTTAGCCAGTCCTTCTTATAGACTCGTTACTCCTAAAATTTCAAAAAGGTCATTAGACCATTCTTTCGAAGTTCTGTAAGAGAATAAACTCCGTTATGAATTAAGGTTGAACAGATCGGTTTCGATAAATGAGGCCTGATCATGTGAAAGAAGTATCAGTGCCATGCCAATCTTCAGAATCATTCTCTCTAGTATATATCCCTTTAGGGATCAGTTCCCTAGACTATGATTTCTCATCATGATGTATTTACCCGTTTCTAGATACCTACATCGCTAATGCTTCCAATCGAAATACTCCTCTTCTCTCAAATCATTTATCAGATTTATGGCCGCTTTTGCGCCTTCACCGACCGCCGAACCGATCTGTCTAGCTCCTCCTGTACAATCTCCGGCCGCATACACTTTGGGCATCTTTGTGAACTGTTTACTGTCCACCACAAGATTGCCTTCTTCCACCTGTATACCTAGACTTCGAGCAAAATCTAATGAGCCGCTGGTGCCTTCGGCGATCATCAGTCCGTCCATCTCCTCTTCCTCGTCCTCTAGCACTAACGACTGAAATCGGTCGTCTCCTTCGATATCTTCGATCTCTTTCTTCACCACAGGGATGCCTAGATCATCTATCTTTTTCTGTAAAGATTCGGTCAGGTCTAGATCGTCTCCGTTTGTAAATATCTTTATATCATCGGTATACTCGTATAGTTCTATGGCCTCTTTAGCAACTAGATCCTTAGAACCCACCAATCCCACCTTTTTTCCTTTGAACAGCGGAGCGTCACAAGTAACGCAGTAGCTCACTCCTTTTCCCTCGTACTCCTCTATACCCTCAAGTTTCGGTTTCTCATGCTGTATACCGGGCGACAATATCAGAGATCTTCCTTTATAGGAATTTTTCGCGGTCTCAACCGTGTAATCCTCTCCTTCAGTTTTGACCAAGATCACTTTTTCCTTCTTTATTTCAGATCCGAACTTTTCGGCTTGTTCCCTTCCCCTTTTTAACAATTCCTTACCCGATATCCCTTCGGGGAATCCGAAGTAATTCTCGATAGTTGTCACTTTATCCAATAACTTATCGTCCTCGTCAAGAACCAGAACGTCTAACTCTGCTCTAGATGTGTATACAGCGGAAGATAACCCTGCCGGTCCTCCTCCGATTATTATCACGTCGTATTTTTCTTTAGACATATCTTATACCTCCGTTACGTTTATCTATCGAAAGCCCAAAAGAGTTATCTCTCGGACTTATATCTTTTTCAACTACTTTAAACACATTAAAGTGGGTAAAGTATATAAACCTTGTCCACTATAGACAATCATGATGAAAGGAAAAACGATAAAACTTCCGCTGGAGAACACCCGCACTGAGATATTAAACAGGTTACTTAGCGAAGACTTGACAGCTTTGGATTTGGCCGATCTCCTGGATATCAACGAAAGCGCGGTCAGGAGACATCTCAATAAGCTAGAGAACCGCGAATTCATCGAGAGCTATTTCGAGAAAGCGGATCAGGGAAGACCAAAAAAGTATTTCAGTATAACTGAAAAAGGGGAAGAGTTGTTCCCCAAAGAAACGGAATTGGTCCTCAATACGCTGATAAAAAATATGAAAGAGAATTTAGGCGAAGAGAAGCTTGATGAATTTTCCGATCTGATAGTAGAAGACCTGAAAGAGTACTTCCCTGAACTCGACGAGGAAGAAGACATAGAAAATAAAGTCAGAAAGATAACGGCAAGTTCGGACGAACTAGGGTTTTACTCCTCTTACAAAAAAGAGGGCGATCACTATTCTATCAGATACGAAAATTGTGTCTTTGGAGATCTTCCCGAAGAGCAGGCCTCTTGGCTATGCGAGATCCATATGAAGATAATAAAAGATCTTCTAGGAGAAATAGATGTTGAGCAGGAGAAATCCATGCTCCAAGGCGATAAGATATGTTTACAGAAAATAGGTGTATAAAATGAAAAGAGAGATAATTAACATAGATCACGAAAAGTGTACCGGATGCGGTGACTGCATAAAGGGCTGTCCGGAAGGTGCGCTCCAGATAATAGACGGAAAAGCGAGGTTGGTGAACGAAGCCTTCTGCGACGGTTTAGGTGCCTGTATAGGGGATTGTCCCGAAGACGCTATAGATATTGAGACTAGAGAAGCGGAACCATATGACGAGAAGAGCGTTGTGGAAAATATGGTCGAGGAGGGCGAAAAAGTATTGAAAGCTCATCTAGAACATCTCAAAGAGCACGAGCAGAAAGAGCTTCTAAAAGAAGCGCTCGATCACCTAGAAGAGATAGGTGTGGAAAACCCGATGGAGGAGAACAAAACGGTCAAAGGAGAATGTGGATGCCCGTCCTCTACTCCCGACGAATGGGAGGTTTCAGATGAAGAAGAAGGCGGTAGACTAAACTCTAGGCTGCAGCAGTGGCCGGTTCAACTCCACCTGGTTCCCATACAGGCTCCCTATTTCGATGAGTCGGATCTAGTAATCGCTGCGGACTGCGTACCTTTTGCCTATCCGAATTTTCATCCCGATTTCCTAGAGAACAGTTCGCTCATAATAGCATGTCCCAAACTCGATGATACCGAAAAGTACCTGGAAAAATTGACGGAGATCTTCAAACAGAACGATATCCAGAGTATAAAGGTGGTTCATATGGAAGTTCCCTGCTGTTTCGGTCTGAAAAAGTTAGTGAACGGAGCCCTATCAGATTCTGGTAAGAATATTCCGGTGGAAGATGTCACTATCTCGATCAAAGGAGAAGAAAAATGAGGTGATATGTATGGAAAAAATAGATCTAGACGGAATAGAAGCCGAAGAGGAGAGTTTTAGTCCTAATAGGTTGATCCAACAAGAAGAAGTCGAAGTCGTGTTATTGGCTTTCAGCCCGGGTCAAGGTTTGAAAGAACACACCACCCCGGTGGACGTTTTCTTTTATGTTGTCGAAGGTAAAGCAGAGATCCAAGTCGGTGACGATATCGAACAGGTCGAAGAAAAGAATATAGTTCTAAGTCCAAAAGATATCCCGCATAATGTGAGGAATACTTCCGATGAGGATACTAAAGTGATGGTAGTTAAGACGCCAAAGCCATAAACCCTATTCTCTTTTATTTACCCACTCCACTAACGGTTCCAATCTCTCGTGTAAATCTCTACCGTCTTCCGTGAGGGTATAAGTGACCTTGGGAGGAACGGATTCTTCAACATCTCTATTTATCAATTTTTCCTCTTTCAATTCTTTCAATCGATCGGACAGAGATTTTGGACTTATACCGTTCAAGGAACGCTGGAGTTCGTTGAACCTATAACCATCCTCTTTCTCCCCGAGATGACTGATTATGCAGATGGCCCATTTCTTCGAGATGATATCTATTATCCCCTCGGCGGGACATAAACAGGAACCTTTTTGTTCACAACATTCTTCTTCCTCAGCTGACATATCCTTTCACCTACTTTAAGTCTTTAAACCACGTGAATCACATTAAACTTCCAGATTTAAGTACTTTATTATCTGTAGTTAGTAACGGAATGATATCATGTGTGGAGATTGCTGTGATTCCGAACGCGGAAGAAAAAAGACCGGGCATCATCGAAAAGGACATCACAAAAGAGGACATGGGAAGAAAGGTGAATGCGGCTGTGGATGCAGCTGCCACGGCTGGAGAAATTTCAGAACTAAGGAAGAAAAGATCGACGAATTAGAGGATTACAAAAGCGAACTAGAAAAAGAACTTAAAGCTGTCGAGGAAAGGATCGAAGAACTCAAATAAAAAAACGTTTTAACTTTCTCTATTTTTATATCAAAGTTCGAACTCCTTTTTTATAGTCAAAGACGTAACTTTTTGTGATTTTCTTACGTCTTTGACGTCTACTGGAAAGAACAACTCTTTCCTGTGATATCAGGAACAATGTTCCTGAAATATCTACTGGAATTGCTTGGCAATTCCATCGAGTATCAGAATTCCTAGAGGGAATTCTAATTTAGTGGTAATTTCGTGATGGAAATTCACACGAGTATCAGAATTTTGACAAAAATTCTAACAAAATCGAAATCACTGATTTCGATACTTCGAGGAATAGAATATTCCTCTATAGAGGGAATTTCCATTCCCTCGCTTCGAGGAATGTAATTCCTCGTAAAGTTGTGGATGACGCACCGGAACTACGTTCCACCTACTCGCAAGACCTCTGTCTTGCTCATACGTTGGAATTAAGTTCCACTTACTCG
>CAYWJQ010000005.1:157746-167029 GCA_964458595.1 uncultured Thermoplasmata archaeon | reverse complement strand
ATGATGAAAACCACCTCTGGTCAGCAGGTAAATGCTTTCGACCAATTGGTGAGATTACACCTGAAAAAGTGGAACATTATATTCAGGAATCACAATCTCATCACTACACAAACAATCCTAGTGATTCAATGACTATACAAAATGAATCAAACCATTCCTCGGGGACTTCTCAAACTTCTTTACAAGACTTTGCTGGTCAATAAGCGAGGATGCCCCAGGCTTTAGCCTGGGGAGTACTCACCTTAGAAGAGTTCTTTGACAATTTAGATACAGACCTTTACCGAGAAATCCGAAAAGAGGTAAAAGATCTGAGTAAAGATAAAAAGATAGCTAATTACGTAAACATCATGTTCTTCTATTCGGTTCTGCTCGATGCTGATAAACTGGACGCTTCTGAAATAGAAAAAGTACCCTCAAGATGGGAAGGAACACTTGATAAAAAGATAGTGGATGATTACAAAGAAGCCAAATTCGGAGAAGCAGAAAAAGAGATAAACAAGATTCGGGAAGAAGTATATGAGGATGTAAATAACTCCATAGATGACCTAGGTTCAAACGACCGTATTTTATCCATTAATCTACCTACTGGCTCAGGCAAAACTTTAACAGCACTTTCATCAGCCTTCGAATTGAGAAACAGGATAAAAGAGAACGAAGGTTTCGAACCGAAAATAATCTATTCTCTCCCTTTTCTCAGCATCATCGATCAGAACAGCTCTGTATTCCGAGAGGTGCTATCTGACAAAGTTGGATATGACTGGAAAGATGTATTTGAGATGGGTGATGAAGAAAAAGATGAGTTACTGAGAGAAGAAATACCGTCGAATTTACTCCTCACCCATCACCATCTAGCGGACGTAAAATACAACGAAAAGATTGATGAAAATGAGACATACGATTATGAGGACTTACTAGATTCCCTTCTTTTGACTGAAGGTTGGTATTCAGAAATAGTCGTATCGACTTTTGTTCAATTGTTCCACAGCCTGATAACTAATAAAAATAGGTCAGCGCGCAAATTCCACAATATAACGAATTCGATAATAATTTTAGATGAAGTTCAATCTATACCTTTCAAATATTGGAAACTAGTGAACAGGATTTTAACGATTTTATCTGAAAAATTCAACTGCTGGATCCTGTTCATGACTGCAACTAAACCTCTGATTTTCGATGAAGAAGAGATGATCGAACTTGCTACTGCAAAAAAGAATATTTTGAGTTCTTTGATAGAATCAAGTACGGATTTGATCTAGAGATAGAAGAACTAGATGAGTTGGAGAATTTGCTTCTTCAAGAAGAAGACAAAAAGGATATCATGGTTGTTATGAACACGGTCAATTCCTGTAAAGAGGTATATAATGATTTAAAGAACCGTCTAGAAGAAAATTCTCATCCTACAATAGACGAGAATGGTATTTGCCAATTTGAAAATAGAGAGTTGATAAATCTTTCCACACATATTTTGCCTTCAACCAGGATGGAAAGAATAAATCATATTAAAACCAGTGATAAACAAAAGATCATCGTAACAACTCAATTGATAGAAGCCGGTGTGGATATCAGTGTTGATCTGATATATCGTGATCTTGCCCCTCTAGATTCTATTATCCAGACCGCAGGTAGATGTAACCGGGAATTCGGCGAAGATTTGGGGGTTACGAGAGTTATAAAACTCAAAGACGAAAATAATGATAGGAAGAAAGACTATCATAGCTATATATATGATCCTACAATTATAGGGGCCACTAGAGATATAATCAACAAATCGGATAAAGAAGTAAGAGAAAAAGAATTCAACTTGAAAGGAGCGAATAATTACTTTGAAATGATCCTCCAACGAAAAGCCCAGGATAAGAAAGTGTTAAATGATATTAAAAAATTAAAATTCATTGATGTCTCTGATTTTGATCTTATAGAAGAAGATGTAGAGTCGATATCTTTGTATGTAGAAAGGGATGAAAAAGCAAAAGAGCTAAGGTGGAATTTAGAAGAAGAATTATCTGAAACAAAAGGTGTCGAGAGAAAGAAAAAATTTTTGAAATGGCGTAAAGATTTGAATGAGTATATGTTATCTGTCAGAGGAGATGAAGAAACGATAAATAAAATCGAAGATTTGGATCCATTTATTGGCAATGAAAACATCAGGGTTATTTCAAATGAGGTATTAGAGGATTGGTTTGACGATGAAACGGGTTTTCAAAGTACCAGATTCCACTATTGATTCTCGACTCATTTAAAAAAGGTGTTACGCCATGACGTCCATAACCGAAGAAGAGAAAGAAAAAATAATTAAGCAGACCAAAGAAGGAAAAGATAGAGAAGAAATAGCAGAGAAAGTAGGAGTTTCACCAGGAACTGTGAGTGCTATAAAAGCAGATCTCACTATGGGAACGTATTCTTCCTCATCTGAAACTGACGAAGTCATAGATGCATTGGAAACAACATTTAGTTTAGAAAGAGATCTACAGGAAGCACTCCGACATAACATCGAGCAATTAGAATCTGGACTAAGCATTGTCGATGAAGGAAAGGAACTAACAACTGAATCCGGCAGGATTGATATAACCGCTGAGGATAAAGAAGGAAGCTTGGTCGTTATTGAATTGAAATCAGGCACTGCTTCTCCTGATAGCATTGCTCAAATCCTATCATACATGTCAACATTAAGCGAAGAGAAAAATCAGGATGTTAGAGGTATATTAGTAGCTGGTGATTTTTCTTCACGAGTGCTTCACGCATCAAAATCAGTGGAAAACCTCAAACTAAAAAAATATCAATTTGCGTTCTCTTTTGAAGATATTGAATGAATGACAGACAGACCTAATCGACAAACGCTTCAAGTGTCATTTATAATACCCACCAAAGCCTTTAAATACCATAACTACCATTACCCTAATGGTGATTACCATAATAGCGGTTACCCGTAAACACACGGAAAAGCTGAACAACCTATCCAACTACACTTTGATATACGGAAGGAGAAAAGTCGGCAAAACTTTCCTTGTGAAGAACTTCATCGATCACGATCTTTACTTCATAGTCAAGCGTGGAGGAGGGATTATCGCCGAGGACGACTCGATAACGAACATAGATTCGTTCGACCTCTTTTTAGAAAGATTGAGGTCCGAACTCCGAGACGATAAAACTGTTGTTGTGGATGAATTTCAGAGGTTGCCGGAAGAATTTTTAGATCATGTTCAATCTCTTCATCCCGAAGGAAGGTTGATCCTCACCGGTTCTTCATTCCACGTGATGAAAGATATACTCTCTCCGAATTCCCCAATCTTGGGGATGGTTTCGGAGTTCAAACTTTCCCTAGTATCTCCCGATAACGCTTTCAAGGAACTAGGTGATCACATGGAGATCGAAAGAGCTTTCGAACTCTCACCATATCTGAGAGACCCATGGACACTTCAGTATTTCAAAGAAGGAGAAACTAGCTTAGAGGATATCCTTTTCTTTTCCAAAAGATCGATCCCTTCCTTGACCGGAGAAGTCTTCTTGGAGGAAGAGAGGACCCTATCGAAGGTCTACGAGGGCATAATCAGGTCTCTCGCTTTGGGTAGATGGAAGTTAAAAGAGATCGCGGACCTTCTCCATTCCAGAGGCCACATCGACGAACCTCAACCAAACAAGATAAGGCCGTATTTCAATAACATGATGGCGATGGACTTGGTGACGAGGATCCCGCTGCATCACAAAAAAGGTTACCGATATATCATAAAGTCCCCTATAATGGAACTCGGCTATCTTCTCGATGAAAAATATAACTTTTTTGAAGATGATATCTCGGAAAAAAGGATAAATGAGGTAATCAGCGATAGGGTTCCGAAACATATAGAGCGCTACTGCGGAGATCTTTTCGCCGAGCTTTACGATGGTAAGTACGAATATCACTACTCCGATAAGTTCGATATAGATTTCATCATCACCGAAGGAGACGATGTTCTAGCCGCTGGCGAGGTGAAATGGAGCGAAAATGTTTCGGAAGCTGACGTTCATAAATTTTTGGATAGAACAGAATATCTCTCAGGCGACAAGATATTCCTAGCAAAGAAAGAGTTCGATATGGAGAGAGTGATATCTTTGACTCCAAAAAAACTGTATAAGTTACTAATTGATGACGAAATCAAGATTGAAGATTTTTAGACTGTCCTACGGAAAAGTCAGAGAGACTAATTTCTTTCCCTTTTGTCTTTTGATTCCGACGATATAACAAAATAACTACACACCCGTACAAAGAAAGAGGGAAAAAAATAGGAAGCTTCCAATACAATGAGAGACACAGATGATGTGTTTGGATTAAGGCAAGTCACCATTACTATGCAGAGTTAAACTCGATTACATCCTACTAGATAAAACACCGAACAAGACCACAAGCAAGTTAAGCCCCCCGAATTATCCTCCCCTGAACTAAAATCTCTTCGAACAATTCCTACTGTATTCCCATCACATCTGAAGATCGGTAAAAGACCAGTCCTCTGAAAAGTCGCATTCGTGGGCGGGGAGACCTTTCTGGGATTTCATCAACATATCTAAATCCTTTGACTGCTCCCTCTCGATATAATCGGCCAATTCTTTTTCTATCACTTCTTTCAAGGATCGTTCCACTTCTTCATCCCATTCAAAGGTTTGCTGACCGATAGCTTCTTTCCAGTCCCAGTATCTAGGCGAGGTCTCCTTTTCTCCCCATCTTTCATCCGTGAAGTAAGTGATGGATTGGGTGAGGGTCATCTTGTCTTTGTTGGAGATATCATCTCTCTTCAGGAATTCTATAAGGACAGGAGCAGCCTTTTTTTGATCTGCATAGAAAGCCCTTTCCAATATACCGGATGCCCAGATACCCTCATCTTTCTCTATCATCTTTTCGATGAGACCTTTGAAATCGAATTCTGGGTGATCGAATCCCCATCCTAGTGAAAACGAGGATTCCCATTCCACATCGGGTGCATCGTAAAATTTTGCAAGATACTCCAATGCCTCGACCGGTATGTTCACCACATCTTCTTCCGCTCTTGTCAGGATGATCATCCTGCTCACCACGTCTTCAACGGGTACCCTGTCTATCACTTCTTCGTTCCCATAACCGTAATTTTCGATGAAGTCTAGAACGAAAGACCAGCCGTCCTTCTTGGCGAATTCGAATAAAACGTCGGATATCTTCTCGGCGACTTTCCTTTCCAAATACCTGAACAGGTCTCTTTTAGAACTCTTTCTCAACGCATCTTTCATTTCTCCCTGATACTCCTCGAAAACAGAATACAGTTCCTCATTCGAGGTCACATCATCGAGTTTGTTTAATATACGATCTGCAGTCTCTTTTACACCCGATTTCTTTGCGGCTTCTTCCTCTTCCTGTTCCCTCTTCTTGATGCTATCTTTTATTTCTTCCTTCATCTCTTCTTCCGTCTTTTCTTTCTTTTCTTCTGTTTCTTCTTCCTTTTCGATACGTTCCTTCAGTTCGTCCACTTTTTCGGATTTCTCAGTCCAGCAGGTGTGGCATACGAAGGAATCACCGATTTCGTGGCTCGAAGTCGGCTTCCCGCAGATCTCACATCTTTCCATAATAGCAGGTAAATAGTATATCCTAATAAAAATTTTACGAAAGAAGAGATGGATAGGCTACGGCACGAAGAGTTCTAAAGAAAACTTTTGAGGGGACAGAACCCATGTAGATTTCTCTTATTTCGTCAAGTGTAGATATCTCAAACGATCTTTTTTTCGAGTTCTTCGAGACCCTCAAAATCGTCATCTCTTGTGAGTAGTTCAGCCCCCTCAGCGATACATACGCTTGCGACCATCAGGTCGAAATCATTTTTGTCGGGATATCTTTCATGGAGCCTGCCGAATTCTTTTGCTGCATCAGGTCCGGATTCAAGAAAACGAACATTCTCGATGAATTTTTCTATCTCGTTTACACCCTTTTCCGGTTTAGACGAAAGGTACGCGCCCTTGTAAAGCTCGCAGACGATAGGATACGAAACTGCAAAAACACCTTCTATCTCAGATAAAAGTTCCTCTATCTCTGTCTCACCACTAAAGAGGTCGATCACCACCGATGTATCTAAACATATCATCTCGATCATCCCTCAGAAGTCCCGGGTGCTGAATTCTTTCCTCTCTTTTTCCAATTGATCCTTTACCTCGGCGATCTCAGGGAAAGCGCCGGAAAACTTTGTGATGTTAGAATAGTTTTCAGAGATCTTTCTAACAACGTCTGAGAAACTTTCTCCTTCTTCCTTGAGATTCTTCAACTTTTCATACGCATCTTCGCTCAAAGATATGTTTTTCGTTGACATATATGTGTATTCATACCTACACATTTAAAACCTTCGGAGAAAGTTGGGCGTCTCCCCTTCTCTAAAGACCCCAGTCGATATCACGGTTCGGTACATGCTCTCTTCTACCTTTCTCAGAATTAATGACCTCATAAGATATTTCACTTATTTCTGTTGAACCTGTGTTAAATGTGAGAAAATAAAAGAGACTACCCTGCACGAGAGAGGGATTATTATAACTACTACGATCATGACCAGTATTCTTTTCGGGAGTCCAAATGGTCGGAAATTGTTGATTTTAGATCATTACAATACAAGCTGAAAGAAAAGAAGGACTCATGATTACGTCGAATAGTAGAAGGAAGGCTGAGATCTACGGTAAAAAAGTAAAATATATTCCTCTCTAGGAATGGCTGTCCATTCGATAGATTATTATAATTTGAACTATATTGACATCCTGAAAATGGAGGAAGGCGATGATCTCACTGGCGTGGAAATCTCCTATTACTTCATCTGCCCTACCAAGCTCTGGCTCTTCCACCACAACATCCAACTTGAAGAGAGCATGAGAACGTGAAGATCGGCAAACAGATCCACGAGGACCGCTATCCTAGAGTCAAAAAGGAGGTCAACATCCGAGACAAGATGAAACTTGATTTCGTGGAAAAAGGAGATCAGCTTTACGTGCACGAAGTCAAAAAGAGCAACAAGATGGAGAAGTCGCATCTATTCCAGATGTACTTTTATCTTGATTATCTGCAGGAGCACGGCGTTGACGTGAAAGGTGAACTCCACTATCCTGAACTCAACAAGAAGAAAGAAGTGGAGTTGGATGAAGAAAAGAAGAAAGATCTGAAGGATGTGAAGGAAGACATAAAAGAGATAGTTTCAGGCGAGATGCCCGAGCCTGAAAAGAAAAAGATCTGCGATAAATGTGCTTATCAGGAATTTTGTTTTGCCGAGGAGGGTTAGAAGATGAAAAAGAATGATTATTATATAACTCAGGATGGAAAACTCAAGAGGAAAGAGAACACGATATACTTTACCAATGATAATACTAAAAGAGCTATACCCGTGAACAACATCTACAGCATCTACGCCTACGGTTCTTTGAGTATGACTTCGGGTGCGATCAAGTTTTTAGGCAAAGAAGGTATTCCTGTCCATTTTTTCGATTATTATGGATGGTATAAGAGTACACTGTACCCAAGGGAGACTATAGAGCTACTAGAATCAAAGAGAGGGTTATCATAGTATAAGAGTACACTGTACCCAAGGGAGACGTTGATCTCCGGCGATATGGTGGTAAAACAGTCGGATCATTATCTGGATGATGAGAAAAGGATACCACTCGCTCGAAAATTTGTGTGGGGCGCTGGTAAAAACATATTGAAGAACCTCAATTATTACGCAAAGAACGAGGCAGGATTGGAAGAGTGGATCAGAAATATAAAATCACTGCTTTCTGATCTACAAGATCAGGAAAAGATCCCTTCGATCATGAGAGTCGAAGGGAAGATAAGAGAAACATATTACAGAGCTATAGACGAGATGATGCCTCCCGAGTACCAGATCGAGAAGAGGACCAGGCAGCCTCCGAATAACAAGATGAATACATTGATCAGTTTCGGAAATTCTAAATTGTACACTTCCGTTTTGTCAGAGATATACAATACACAACTGAATCCCGCCGTGTCTTTTTTGCATGAACCGTCAGAAAGAAGATTTTCGCTTTCCTTGGATGTCAGTGAGATATTCAAACCGATATTGGTAGATAGAGTAATCTTCAAATTGATAAATAAAGGCATGTTGAAAGATAAACACTTTGAAGGTGAGATAGGTGATATGCTGCTTTCCGATTCAGGTAACAAATTATTCTTGAAAGAATATGACAAAAGGATGGAAAGGACGATCAAGCATAAGGGTTTAGATAAAAAGGTATCTTATCGAAGATTGATTAGGTTGGAGCTGTATAAATTGACAAAGCATTTCTTGGGCGCCGAAGAGTACGAGCCTTTGGTCATGTGGTGGTGATGTGTATGTATGTGGTGGTCGTTTATGATGTGAACGTGGATAGAGTGAATAAAGTCAGGAAATTCTTGAAGACTCACCTGACTTGGGTTCAGAACAGTGTATTGCAGGGAAATGTAACCAAGGCCGAATTGAGAAGCATGAAATCAAAGTTGAAAGGAATAGTAGATACTTCGGAAGACAGCGTATTGATCTATAAGGTTAGTACGGAAAAATACATAGATAGAGATGAAATAGGTACTACAAAGGGCGAAACGGATAAAATTATCTAGCTTTTTCGTGCTTCTTTAAATAAGCACTACGATAAGACGGAAACACGAAAATCGATCTACTTTTTTCGGAAATTTTATTAGTTCTTACCTGCATTGTTAGATTAGGAAATTAGCTCCTATGGGGGTAGGTAAAAAAAGATGTAAAATTGAGAGAAAAAAGACGTTCATACGCCCCCTATCTGAGCTTGAGTTTGAATCAGACCTTTGAGGAATTGAAATGAACATATAGATATGATAAAAGAAGGTGAAAAGACCGGTTTGAATCAGACCTTTGAGGAATTGAAATCAAAGGAATTTTGAACTATCTTGGTGTGGTAAGTGAGTTTGAATCAGACCTTTGAGGAATTGAAATACCACAGCACTTCAACAACCACCTCGACAGTCGTCAAGTTTGAATCAGACCTTTGAGGAATTGAAATGCTCTTAGGCAATTGAAAAAAGTTGAAGAGGATCAGGTTTGAATCAGACCTTTGAGGAATTGAAATAGGGTGCTGATGAGGTTCAAAAAGAGCAAGAAGATGGTTTGAATCAGACCTTTGAGGAATTGAAATAGGCGGCAGAAAGAGAGATAGAAATGAGAGAGTTAGACTGTTTGAATCAGACCTTTGAGGAATTGAAATTCGGATTAATTTATCAAAAAAGCTTGATTTTTCACCGGTTTGAATCAGACCTTTGAGGAATTGAAATCGGTTTTTCATA
>CAYWJQ010000005.1:75154-157646 GCA_964458595.1 uncultured Thermoplasmata archaeon | reverse complement strand
TCTTTTAACGTTCTCGAAACTGTTTGTTTGAATCAGACCTTTGAGGAATTGAAATCGGTTTTTCATATCTTTTAACGTTCTCGAAACTGTTTGTTTGAATCAGACCTTTGAGGAATTGAAATTTAGCTTCCCGTATGTAGATGTCTTTCTCGTCGAAGTGTTTGAGTCGGACCTTTCAGGAATCAGAATGCAAAAACTGTGACTATCCCGAAGATTGATTAGAGGGACTCATGAGAGATATAAGATTGTAAAGAAGTATAGATCACTATAACTTCTCTTCTAGGTCTTATATCCTCTTAAAATTTTATAATTCACAACAGATAGTACCGACCCAACACGGATTTTAGAGATGATAACTGCAGTAATGTGATAGATGATCTTGAAAAGACTTTCAACCATCACAGCTGATGTAATAGAGGTTCTCAAAAGATAAAGGAAAATAGATTTCAGGTTATTTTCTTTTCTTCCTGTATCTGTAGAGCGCTACGAATGAAATACCCACCGATAAACCGATCATAGTGAATCCAGGCAGATCATTTCCAGAATCCCCTTTATTGGAAGCAACTCCGACATCCTTCAGATAAGGATATCCGTTATTTATCTGACCGCTCTCATCGATCTTCCATATGTCTTTATTCCAGTCATCATCGTTCGGATCACGGACGAAATCCCAGGCAATATCAAGACCTTCCGTAGATTCGTTCGTGAAGGTATCGATATCCTTCATCTCGGCAGTCGTTTTACCCGTACCGGCGGCGCTGGAAGACTGACCTGTTGTGTTCACATTCCAAAAGGAGTTTTCTACCCAACTTTTTTCGTTCTCTGCCATCAACCCACCAACTGTGTGGTTTCCACTAACTTCTCCGGTTGCATAGGAGTCCTGTATCTCACCTTCGTTATATCCTACGAGTCCGCCTACACGCCAGTCTCCGCTCACGTTTCCTGTAGCGTAAGAGTTGCTGACCCTGCCATCGTTATATCCCACAAGCCCGCCTACCCAATCGTTTCCAATCACGTTTGCATCGACGAGTCCTAAATCTTCTACCGAAGCAGTCTCTCCCAGATACCCAAAGAGTCCTACCCAATCAGTACTTGAGCGATTGATGCATAGACCGCTTATCTCATATCCCTGTCCATCTAAACTTCCTGTAAACTTGTTATCGTCGTCTTTTCCTACAGGCATAAATCCACTTCCGTCGTTCCAATCCTTAGTCACACTCGCATCGATATCGTTGACCAGTTCATAGTGCGCACTCAAATTCTCATTCATATCCTGCAGCTGATCCACGTTACTGATCTTATAAGGATCATCTTCAGTTCCGCTACCTCCAGCGAAGGAAACTTTTAGCGGATCTGTTTTATCCATTCTAAACCTAACGCCTCTAGAGGAACCCAAAGCTATCCCGAATCCACTGACCACAAGTATCGCTACTATCGCCAGACTGATTTTTTCATCTATCTCACCTCTCGACTTCTGCTTTTTTTATTCGTTCTTTTGTAAAAAGATTTCTCTTTTTACGGTTCTTTTTTCCACTTTTCCTCGCGGTCGTTTTGGCCAGACATTTTTGCTTCCTCATCTTATCTACCTCTCACTTGATTTACAAGCCCTAGAAAATATATCAACCCAATCTCGAGTTAATCAAGAACAAAATTTTGTTATTACAAAAATATAAAATAACAGAATTACAAAATCAAGGAGATGAAGGCTTAGCCGCCCCCGTTTTTCCTAAAAGATCTCTCTTGAAATCGATTCTAAGATTTATTAATAACGTGTCTGAAATCATAATCAAGACGAAGATATACCTACCCTTCTAAAAAATCCAAAATACTAATAAGGGACCCATTGTTCTCAGAGTTGATGGCATCGAAACAAGACGATCTTGAAAGGCTGTTCAACCCTGAATCCATAGCTGTGATCGGTGCTTCCAGAAAAGAAGGAAAAGTAGGTTACACACTTTTTTCAAACATCAAAGAATCTGATTACGACGGCGAGTTATACCCGGTAAATCCTAAAGGTGGAGAGGTACTAGGAGAAGAGATATATGAATCGGTCGAGGGACTTCCGGATGGCATAGATCTTGCCGTCATCGTCGTTCCAGCTAAGATAGTAAAAGATACTATACATGAATTGGGTGAGAAGAACGTTAAACACGCTATAGTTATATCGTCGGGTTTCTCCGAAGTCGGCAATGTGGAAGAAGAAGAAGCTATCACGGAGGAGGCCAACAAGTACGGGATGAGAGTCCTAGGCCCCAACGTCTTCGGTATATACTCGGCGAAATCGGACCTGAATGCGACTTTCGGGCCTTCCGAGATAGAGAAGGGAAGTATAGCCCTGCTTTCCCAGAGCGGTGCGCTCGGTATCGCCATGATAGGAAAGACCGCTCAGCAGTACTTGGGCTTATCGTCCATAGTCAGTATAGGCAATAAAGCCGATATAGACGATATCGACCTCGTCAGTCACTTCAGTGATGACGATGAAACGGACGTTATAATGATATATATGGAAGGACTCCAGGACGGAAAGAGGTTCATGGAGGAAGTGAAGAAACTTCCCGACGATAAGACCGTCGTCGTCATAAAATCCGGACGCTCCGACAAGGGCGCCACCGCGGTGGCTTCTCACACGGGTTCATTGGCCGGAAGCGACCGTATCTTCTCTTCAGCTTTCGATCAATGTGGAGTGCTGAGAGCGGAAGACCTGCGGGAGGCTTTCAACTGGTCTAGAGCCTTCTCCACATCGCCGTTGCCGGAAAAAGATAATACCGTGGTCGTGACCAACGGGGGCGGCATAGGTGTTCTAAGTGCTGACGCGTCGGAAAAGTACGGCGTGAAACTTCTCGACGATCAAACACATCTCAAAGAAACTTTCGAGGATTCGATCCCTTCATTCGGATCGACGAAAAACCCGATAGATATCACGGGACAGGCGGGAAAAGAGGAATACGAAAAGGCGCTGAGGAGCGCTTTCGAGAGCGATCAGACGGGATCGGTCATAGGACTTTACTGCGAGACCGGGACAGCGGATCCCTGGGAGGTGGCCGAAGCTATCAAAGAAGTATACGACGATCATGGGGACGAAAAAGCTTCGGTTTACACTTTCACGGGCGGCAAAAAAGTCAAGGAATGCGTGCAGTGGTTGAGAAAACATAAGATCCCGGCTTATACCGACACTTACGAATGCGTTTCTGCATTGGGAGCTCTATTCGAGAAGAAAAATTATCTGGATAGGAAGGAAGAGAAAGAAGACGAGATAGAACTGGATATCCCCATCGAGCGTATCAAAGATAGAGTCAAAGAGATAAGAGATAAAGATAGATTGACCCTGCTCGAAGACGAGGCTAGAGAGATCCTGGACATGGCTGGTATACCGATGGCCGAAGGAGAAGTAGTCAATTCTCTGGACCGCGCGGTAGAAGTCGCCGAGGAAATCGGATATCCTGTCGTGATGAAGGTCGTCTCGGAAGATATCGTCCATAAATCCGATGCGGGAGGACTCGCTCTTGACCTGCAGAACGAAGAGGAAGTCGTCGATGCTTACCAGGCGATATATTCGAACTGCAGGGAAAAATATCCCGACGCTCATATAAGCGGTATTTCCGTAGCTAAGATGCTCGAAGGTGGAGAAGAAACCATAGTGGGCGGCTCTAGAGACAGTTCTTTCGGACCACTGGTGATGTTCGGTCTCGGAGGAGTTTACGTAGAAGTTCTAGAAGACGTCGAGTTCAGAGTCGCGCCCATAGGGAAAAAAGAGGCTAGAAGGATGATCGGACAGATAGATTCTTTCCCGGTGCTCGTCGGTGCTAGAGGCGAGAACAGGAAAGATATCGGTTCATTGGCAGATGTTATATATAGGATATCCTATTTGATGAATGAAGTGGATGAAATCGCGGAGATGGATCTCAACCCGATCAAAGCTTTCGATCAAGGAGAAGGATGTAAAGCGGTAGATGTTGCTATAAATCTTGAAAGTAGGTGATATGAAATGAAAAATCTCATAATATCTTCAACGGAAGAAGACGCTGGAAAAACGACCGTCGGTTTGGGGATGGCTCTAGGAGAAGATCGATCTTTGAATTACTTCAAACCTTTCGGCGATAGGCCGATCTACAAGAAAAAAAGACTCATAGATTATGACACCAAACTGTTCAAGAACGTATTAAGTCTTGATACGGATTATGAAAAGTTCTGTATCGGCTTCGATCATTCTAAGATAAAGTACGCCTACGATCAAGAGACGATCCAAGACAAGATACAGGAAAGGATAGAGGAACTCTCCGAGGACAAAGAGGGCATGATAATAGAGACCGGAAAACATTGGGGTTTCGGTTCTTCGATAAACTTGGATCCACTCTCCCTCTCGAATATGATGGACGCGGAAGTGGTGTTGGTCACCTCCGATACCGGGACCGAGATCCTCGACAAGCTGACCACTGTTTCGAATCATTTCGAAAACTCGGGCGCCGAGCTCAAAGGCGTCGTGCTCAACAAGGTGGAATCTATAGAGGAAACGCAGGATTTCGTTATAGACGATATCGAAGATATGGGACTCGACGTTTTGGGAACCATACCGGAGATGTCGAGTTTGGATCTGACCAGGGTGAGTTTCATCAACGACATGCTGTTCGGTAAAGTCGTAGCCGGCGAGGACGGTTTGGATAACATCGTCGAGAACGTGTACGTGGGAGCGATGAGCGCCGACGAGATGGTCCGAAATCCGGCCTTCCAGGAAGATAGAAAACTTATAGTCACTGGAGGCGACAGGACCGACGTCATACTTGCTTCATTGGACGAAGGAACCTCGGGCCTCGTGCTGACCAACGATATAATACCGCCCAGCAACATAATATCTAGAGCTGATAGAGAGAACATACCGCTGATCTCCGTGCCGATAGATACTTACGAGGCATCGAAAAGGATCGAGAGGATGGATACGATAACGACGATCGAAGACGACTTCAAAATCAAAAATATTAAAGAGGAAGTCACGCCTAGATTAGATATAGAATGGTAGGGTGCAAGGGCGGAGAGGTATATCGATATCTCTCTTCACCTCCTTCCTGAGCGATAAAAAGGTTGGGTAATAGATGAGTTATGATGTGGATTATGTAGAAGCTGAGAAAGCTCTCGAAAAAATAGGTAGAGGGGAAAGAGTTTTTGTGGGCTCCGGCGCTTCGGAACCGCAGTATCTAGTCAAAAAACTGACCGATCTAGCCAATCAATTTTACGATACTGAGATCTTTCATATCCAAACTTTGGGTGTAGCCCCATATACTGAAGAAAAATTTGAAGATCGTTTCAGACACAACGCGTTTTTCGTCGACGACAATACCAGGAACGCGGTCGCAGAAGGAAGGGCGGATTATACCCCCATATTCATGAGGGATATACCGAAGTTATTCAAAAACAACCGCGTCCCGATAGACGTCGCGCTTATACAGCTTTCTCCCCCGGATGAACACGGGTGGATGAGTTTGGGCATAGCCGTAGATATAATCAAAGCGGCTGTCAAAAGCTCTAAGACAGTGATCGCTCAAGTCAATCCCAATATGCCGAGAGTTCACGGTGATTCCTTCGTTCATGTAGACGATGTCGATTATCTGGTACATCATGAGGAGGAACTTTTGGAATTCGATCCTATCGTTCCCAGTGAAAAGGCGAAGAAGATAGCGTCCAACGTAAGTCCGCTCATAGAGGACGGGGCCACCCTTCAGGTAGGTTACGGAGAGATACCGAACGCCATCATGTCCCATCTTGACGAGAAGGAAGACCTGGGTATACATACCGAGATGCTGTCTGAAGATCTCGCCGAGTTGATAAAGGACGGCACCGTTACCAACAAAGAGAAGAGCCTGCACCCCGGGAAAAGCATAGCTTCTTTCCTGATGGGGACTAAAGACTTGTACGATTTCGTTCACAGGAACCCATCGATAGAACTTCATCCTTCGGATTACACTAACGATCCTTTCAATATAGCTAAGAATAAAAAGATGACCGCGATCAACACCGCCCTTCAGGTAGATCTGACCGGTCAAGTTTGCGCCGATTCGCTGGGTTACAGCTTTTACAGCGGTATCGGCGGACACGCGGACTTCATGCGCGGAGCGGGATATGCGGAGGACGGAAAGTCTATAATAGCGCTTTCTTCCACCGCTCAGGACGGTGAAGTATCGAGGATCGTCCCGGCGTTAGACGAGGGGGCTGGCGTCGTCACGACCCGAGGCGATGTCGAGTACGTGGTCACCGAATACGGCATGGCTTATCTCAAAGGTAAAAATATACGCAAAAGAGCTATGGAACTGATAAATATAGCTCATCCGAAATTCAGAGAAGAATTACTTCAGCAGGCCAAAGATCACGATCTCATATACGAGGACCAGATGCTCGTCATGGGAGAAGGCGGCAGGTACCCCAACGAGTACGAAGATTATGTCGAGATCAGGAATAAAGAGTATCTATTCAGGCCCATGAAGCCCACCGACGAGGAACTACTTAAAGATCTGTTTTACTCTCTTTCGGAGGAGAGCCGATACAAGAGATTCATGAGCGCCCGTAAAGACATGCCTCACGAGAGAAGACAGGAATTCGTTCAGATCAACTACAAGAAGGAGATGGCGATAGTCGTCATAGATCCAGATATCGAAGGACCTCACAGGATGGTCGGCGTGGGCGATTACCGGATAAAAGAGGGGCAGAACGTGGCGGAAGTGTCCTTGATGATAAGGGACGAGTACCAGAATAAGGGGATCGGTACCAGACTTCTAGAATACCTGACCATGATAGCTCAAGACCAGGGACTTTACGGATTCACGGCCGAAGTCTTGGCCGATAATCAGAAGATGCTCAAAGTCTTCCAGAAGATGGGTTATGATATAGATAAACGAAGAGAGGGTGGAGAGATCATTTTGAAGATGAGATTCAAATGAGGTAAATACGATGGACACTGAAGCCGAATGTAGAACTTATGGGACCGAAAAAAGTTGGGAAATAGACGTCGAGGCCATAGAGGACATCATAGAAAAGGTCAAAGCGGACGGAAGACACCAGTTACTGGAACACGAAGCCAGAAAAGTTCTGGAACTGGCCGATATCTCGATGCCCGAAGGGCGCGTGACGAAAAGCATAGACGAGTGCTTGGAGGCTGCGGAAGAGATAGGCTATCCCGTGGTCTTAAAGGTGGTCTCCGAAGATATAGTCCACAAGATGGACGTCGGCGGTATAGCTATCGGCTTGGAAGACAAGGAGGAAGTCGAGAACGCCTACGAAGCCATACATTCTAAAGTGAAGAACCGCAAACCGCAGGCCAACTTGAGAGGTATATCGGTCGCGGAGATGGTCGAAGGGGGAGAAGAAGTCGTGATAGGCGGTATGATGGACCCCACTTTCGGTCCGGTAGTCATGTTCGGTCTCGGAGGTATATATGTAGAGATATTCGAGGACGTGGAATTCAGGATCGCCCCTATCTCTCTAGATGAAGCTCACAGGATGATGGCCGACATCGATTCGTTCCCTTTACTCACGGGAGCTAGAGGTCAAAGATGTAAAGACCTCGACGCACTTGCAGAGATCATATCGAGAGTGGGCGACCTGATGTATCAGGTCGAGTCCATCAACGATATAGATCTCAATCCCGTGGCCTCTCTAGAGAACGGTGCGAAAGCGTTGGATGTCGCTATAAGTCTTAAATGATATCACTATCTCTGATAGTTTTATACATCAACTCCAGCGAACGCAGATCGGAGATGAGCCCGAGAAGCGAGGATTCCCCGATCTTTTTTCTGAATGGAGACCAAGTCAGAGCGATATTGAGCTCTACCTTCGTTTTCCCTTCCCCTTTCTCCTCGAATCTTAACTCGGTGTTGCTGCGAGCAAAAAAGTATTTTTCTTGAAAGATCATCCTTTCGTTCTCACTGCTGCTGACGATCTTGAAGTTGTGCCTTGAGAGAGAACCGTACCTGTATTTTTTCTCCTCGACCTCGCTGAATTTCTTCTCGAAATAACCGTACACTATTTCGACCGGTACTTCGATCTCCACCACCTCCTGGAATTCTTTAACCATTGGCTCCTCACGTTCTTCAATCGACGGTATATCTAAAAGATTTTTTCAGTCACATCCCGCCTTTTTACTAATTTCTCCGTTCGAGCTTCAAGTGAATCTCTTCAAAGGATGTGAAGGAACTTACCGAAATACTTATAACCGATTTGTTTCTTCCACATACGAAATCAGTGGTTCTCATATCCTGATATTCAATCCGAGGTTTTAGCCGTGTCAGTCGATGAGATCAAACGTGTGAAGAAGGCCGAAAAGAAAGCCATAAGCAGGATAGAAGAGGCTAAGGAAGAGGCCGAAGATATGGTGGAAAGAGCGAAGGAAGAGGCTCAACAAGAAAAAGAGGACGCGCTATTTTCGCTGAGAAAAGAGTATGAAGAGAAGAAGAAAGAAGCGAAGGAAGAGGCCGAAAAGAGGGCCGAAAAGATAAAGAAGGAAGCGGAAGAGGAAAGTGAAAGGATCAAGAGATCCACTGAAGAGAATATATCCGATGCCGTAGAACATGTTTTAGACAAGGTAACGGAGGTATGAGAAGAGTGCTCTTTCCCGAGCGGATGAAAGATCTCACTATCGTCGTACACGCCGATTACATAGACGAAGTGGTCGACTCCCTGCACGAAAGGGGGATAGCCGAGATCACCTCCGTAGATAGAGATGAAGAGGTTTTTGAAGCATTGGAGGAAGAAAAGGGCAGTATTCCCGAAGTTATCGGGAAATGCACGGATTACGACATGAAATTGGCTTCTATTCTTGATACTTTCGGTAGGGTTGAAGAGGAAGATGAAAGTTTAGGTGAGATGATCAACCCTTCCGAGATAGAGAAAGTTAAGAGAGAAAAGAAGGATCTTTCCAGTATATTCGAAGAGATAGACGACCTCGTCGAAAATAGCGGAGAAAAGATAAAAGATATAGACGAGGAACTTTCCGATATCGAAGAGGAATTGGAAGATCTGGAGTCCTTAAAAGAAGATCTGACCAAAATAGAGGATCTGGATGTAGACCTGTCGATGCTTCAAGATTCTTCTTTCACGGACATAAGGATAGGAAAGATATCCAGTCCTGTCAAATTCAAAAGAGCGATGTCGGAGATAGATGAATCGTTTTATTCTATAAACCAGATAGGCGAGGATGAATACGTTGTTATCACCGGAGTTCATATCCGCAAAAAAGAAGAATTCGAAGCCGCTCTCCGCGAGGGTAATTTTAAGAAATTGGATATCGATCGTTTGAAAGGGCATCCCAAAGAGGCTCTGGGAAATGTTTACACTAAAATAAAAGAACTCAAAGAGAAGAAAGTCACTCTAGAAGAAGAATTGAATGAGATGAAAGAGGAGTGGGAGAAGGATTATCTGGTTCTAAGGGAAGAATTGAACATATATAGAAATAAGAAAGAGGTGTCTAAGAACTTCGGCATGACGGATCAGACCAGCGTTATCAAGGCTTGGACGCCTGAAGACCAAGTCGACAAGGTGGAAAAGACGGTGCTGGAGAATTCCGAGGGTCATGCCGAAGTCGTGGAAGAGGAGCCCGAGGATCCCGACGAAGTCCCGGTCTCGCTCGATAATCCAAAGCCCATAAAACCGTTCGAGATATTGACCAATATGTTCGCCCCACCGAACTACGACGAAGTCGATCCCACGCTTATTTTGGCTCCGGCTTTCGTTCTGTTTTTCGGCCTGATGCTGGGTGATGCGGTCTATGGTATCTTGATAATGATCACCTCTATCGTCCTTATCAAGGGGATCGGGAAGGTAGAGCAGGGAACTAAAGAATTCGGTTATTTACTGTTAGCTACGGGGGCCTCTACCGTCATTTTCGGAGTGCTGCAGGGAGGTTATTTAGGCCCCAGCAAGGGTTCACATCCCAACCTCATGGGTAGGATAGGACTCGGGTTCATCAACGATTCCGCCATACTTCAGACCTTGGAAGGTCAGGGACCGCTGACCCTGTTGGTCATCTCTCTCCTGATCGGTTTGGCTTATCTGAACTTGGGTATGATACTCCAAGTCGTCCAACACTTCAAAAGAGGGAATTACAGACAGATATTGATCGAAAACATATCTTGGTGGACTTTAGAACCCGGCGGATTCATACTTCTTTCTGGTAAATTGTTCGGATGGGAACAATTTACATCAGTGTATAATCCCACTATTTATCTTGGAGCTGGTGTTTTATCCGCCATTGGTCTTGCACTCATGGTGATCAGGGCAAAAGGATTATCTTTCTTTGAACTCACCGGATTCATCGGAGACTTCCTATCATTCTCTAGGATTTTGGCGTTGGGCCTCGCCACTTCGGGTATAGCCCTGACCGTCAACGTTTTAGCTGATCTCATCACCGCTGCCAAGATGCCGATATACTTGACCGTGATCTTACTGATCGCGGGAGCTGCGGTGATACTTAAGGGCTTCATGGATAAAAACAAGATGTACCAGGGAGTCGGATCGCTTATACTTCTGATGGGCGCTCTAGGTGGTTTAGGTTATTTGGGTATCATAAGCGCCTCAGCGCCTTTCTACATACTAGGATTGATCATCATCATTGGAGGTCACCTCGCCAACGCCGTTCTTCAGGCTTTAGGTGCCTTCGTCCATTCCTTACGATTACAATATGTCGAATTCTTCGGCTACTTTTATGAAGGTGGAGGTTCTCCCTTTACTCCATTCAGATCAGAAAGGGAACACACAAAACTTGAAAAGGACGTGATGGAATGAATTTATTGAAAGGGAAAGCTGTGAAGATAAGTTACATATCAATAATGGTCGTCGCTCTGATCTTGCTTCTCGGTATAGCGCCGACTGGAAACGCCCAGGGACAGGAGCAGGGTAAAGTGGATATCTTGGTCAACGGGGAAGACGTAGGTAACCATACCAAGCTTTACATAAAAAAGAGCGAAGGCAACAATCTTACTCTATCTTACCGCTCTAAGGATACTCCGTCCGGAGAACCGTCCAAGATCGAATGGATATTTGAAAACGGTTCGAGCACTACCGGAAAAAAGGTCGACCATATGTTCAAACTTGGAGAAGACAATAATAAGAAAGTTTTCAACGTCACTCTTAGGGTCACTTACGGTGATAAAACATATACTGACACTTTAAATGTGGAAGCCGTGAAAGATGAGAGAGGGACCTTCCTTACCGCGCTCGGTGCGGGTCTAGCAGTCGGTATCGCCGGGATGGGGGCCGGAATAGGTGTAGGTATAGCGGGCGCCGCCGGTGCTGGAACTATAGCCGAAAAACCCGGCAAATTCGGCAAATGTCTCGTATTCCAGGCTTTACCTCAAACTCAAGCCATCTACGGTCTGCTGACCGCGGTGTTATTGTTGTTGTTCACGGGGATAATCGGCGGGGGAGACTATCTTTCGCTCCCCGTGGGGATAACTTCCGTGGGGGTTGGACTTGCCGTCGGTGTCGCTGGCCTGTCGGCTATCGGACAGGGCGTCGCCGCATCAGGCAGTATCGCCGCCTACAGCGAGAAAGAAGAACTGTTCGGTAGAGGTATGGTGTTCTCAGTACTTCCCGAAACGCAAGCCATCTACGGTCTCCTGATAGGTATACTCATTATGGTCTTCACCGGCTTACTCGGAGGCGGGATCTCCGAAGCCATGCTCGGTCCTAAAGGTTTAGGCCTAGCCGTCATATCGATAGGAGCAGGCTTAGCGGTCGGTGTCGCGGGGTTGTCCGGTATAGGTCAAGGCATAGCCGCCGGAGCGGGTATCGGCGGTGTCGCGGAGAATGAGGATCTATTCGGTAAGAGCATGGTGTTTTCAGTCCTTCCAGAGACTCAGGCGATCTACGGTATGCTGATCGCGATACTGCTCATGGTATTCTCTGGTTTACTCGGCGGTTCGGCTATCGAAGCTATGAAAGGTATATCAGGTTACAGTCTAGGTCTGATAGGTATAGGCGCCGGTCTTGCCGTCGGTGTCGCCGGTCTTTCCGGTATAGGACAAGGTATCGCGGCCGCCAGTGGGATAGGCAGTGTTGCGGAAAAGGAAGAGATATTCGGCAGAGGCATGGTGTTCTCAGTACTTCCCGAAACGCAGGCTATCTACGGCATGCTGATCGCGATATTATTGATGATATTTAGCGGACTGTTAGGACAGGCGGGCCTGGTGAATGCTTCCTCTGATATACAGGTGTTCCTTGGATTAGTCGGTGTCGGTGCGGGTCTTTCCGTGGGCGTCGCCGGTCTTTCCGGTATAGGACAGGGCATAGCCTCCGCCAGCGGTATAGCGACCGTAGCTGAAGACGAAGGGATGTTCGGTAGAGGTATGGTGTTCTCGGTACTTCCCGAAACGCAAGCCATCTACGGCATGCTGATCGCGATATTACTGATGGTCTTCAGCGGTATGCTCAGCCAGGTTTATCCCGCAGGAGCCGGAGTCCAGATGGGTATCGCAGCAGTAGGAGCCGGCTTGGCTATAGGTATCGCCGGTGTTTCCGGTGTCGGTCAAGGTATAACATCGGGTTCGGCGATAGCCGCCGTATCGAAGCGTGAAGAGACGTTCGGTAAAGGGATGATCTTCAGTGTGATGTCCGAGACCTTCGCGATATTTGGTCTCTTGATAGCTATCTTCATAATAGTCTTCCTAGGATTTATGTGAGGAATCTAAAATGCCAGTTGAAAAATTAATCGAAAGGATCAAAAAAGACGCCGAGAGAAAAGCAGAGGAGATACTAGAGAGAAAAGAAGAAGAGGCAGAAGAGGTCAGACAGGAGATCGAGAAGGAGAAAGAGAGAAGACTGGACGAGATCAGGAAAAAGGAAAAGAGAGAGATAGAGACGATGGAGAACAGGATCCTCTCTCAAGCCAAATTGGAATCTCGAAAGAAAAAGATGAATATCAGAGAAGAGATGATCGAACGAGTATTCAAAAGAGCTAGAGAACGCCTAGAAGAGTTGGATCCTTCAGAATATGAAGAGTATTTGAAAAAGTCTATAAAGAAATCCATGCAAGTTTTGGGAGAAGATATAGTGATCCACTGTAACGAAGAAAGCGTGGATGAAGTTCAAAGTATAGCTCGGGAGTTCGATCCCTCCTTGGATATCGAGGGTGGTCTCAACTCCTTGGGCGGTATCAAAGCGACCTCGAAGAAAGGGGCTGAAATAGACTTCACTTTCGAGGCCAATATCGAAAGGAATAAGAAAGAACTTAGAAAGGAAATATCCGAAATACTGTTTCCGGAGGACTAATAGTTGCTGGAAGAATTATTGAGTACCGTAGGACTGCCCAATCTGGTGCTGATAATAGTCGGTTTATCCTTACTTATAGTTGTAGTTCTGTTGATGAGCTACTTCAGACAGCTGATCACTATAGCGAGTTTCACTTACCCTAACGCTAAATTCAGAGCTCACGGTAATCCGTTCGTCAAAAAAGAGGAGCTAGAACCCTTGACAGAAAGCAAGAATATAAACGAAATCTATTCCAAGATCAGGGAGAACAACTATCAGATCCCGAAAGAAGGTCTAGAAGATATCGGCGATGTGGAGGAGCACCTGGAAAAAGAAACGATAGAGCTCTTGAAAAAAGCTTACGTGGCCTCACCTGAGAATGCGAAACCTCTGGTCAACGTTTGGATCAAAAGATACGATATAAAGATGATAAAGAGGGCCGTGAAGGGGGTCGCTAGAGGCAAAGAAAAAGAAGAGATTCTGCGTAAATTATATCCGGTCAAGGCCTTGGACGAAGAGATGATAGACGAGATCGCCTCCGCGACGAATCTTCAAGAAGTGATGGGTGTACTGAAAGACACCGAGTTCGAAGAGGTTCTAGCCGGTAGAGATTGGGAGGACGATTTCTTCGGCATGGATGTGGCTCTCGATCGATTCATCTTCGAAAAGATGAGACAAGCGGTGATGAAAGTCGGTACCGAGGAGAAAGCTCACGTGAAGTATTTCTTCGGCAGATATACTGATATATCCAATCTAAAGATAGTGTTCAGAGGATTGAGGGAAGACGTCGATAAAGAAGAGATAAAGGATTCTCTACTACCCTCGGGCAGGGAGCTCGAAGAGTGGAAGCTGGAAGACATGATTGATTCGAATAACGCGGAAGAGGCGATGGTGGAACTAGAAGGGACTTCTTATGAAGACCTCAGGACCGAAGGTACTTCGATGTCAGATTTCGACCTGGAAAAATATCTGGATAAGAGGCTGTTAGATATCGTATCCGAGATATCCAGCCAGCAGATCTTGACCGTGGGGCCGATAATAAAATATCTAGTTTCCAAAGACGTGGAATTGAGAAATCTGAAGACTTTGATAAGGGGTCTCCGTGAAGAGCTCGACTCGGACAGGATAAAAGAACTGATGATCATGGAGGAAAACACATGAGGAAGAAGGTAGTCGTGGTGGGTAAGGAGGATATGACTCTCGGCTTTTCGCTCGCGGGCGTGGACGAAGTATTCTCGCCTCAGGATGAATACGAGATAAAGAAGAGGATAGATAAATTGATAGAGTCACCCGAGATAGGGGTCATACTGTTATCCGAACAGATCGCGAAAAAAATTAGAGAACATCTGGATGAAAAGAAGAAAAGAAGAGATGATGTCTATCCCGTAATAGTAGAGATACCCGACAAAGGAGGTCCGTTAGAAGAAAAAGAGGATCCTCTAAAAGGCAAGATCAAAAGAGCCGTCGGTATAGACGTCAATACTCAAGATTCGAAGGAGGAAAAATGATGTGTGATCATACTCAAAAATATCGTGATATCAAAATCATTTCAGGAGGAACAAAAGTATGGTAGAAGAAGCTGAGGAAAGTATAAGCAAGATCGAAAAACCCGATGAAGAAGAGGGTGAAGGTAGGATTATCCACGTGGCCGGCCCGGTCGTAGAGGCCGATAACCTACAGGGCGTGGAGATGTACGAGGTCGTAGAAGTCGGTGAAGAAGGTCTTATAGGCGAAGTTATCGAGCTCGAAGAAGACGTCGCGACTATCCAGGTGTACGAAGAAACCGGCGGAGTCAAGCCGGGAGAACCAGTGAAGAGAACGGGCGAACCTTTATCTTTAGAACTGGGCCCAGGTCTCATAGAGCAGATCTATGACGGCATCCAGAGACCCCTTCAGAGTATAGTCGAGAAGACCGGCGATTTCATCCGAAGAGGTATCGACGTATCTCCACTGGACGAGGAAAAAGAATGGGAGTTCAAACCCAAAGCTGAAGAAGGGGAAGAGGTCGAACATGGAGATATTTTAGGTATAGTCGAAGAGACTCCTACCGTAGATCATAAGGTGATGGTGCCTCCTGATACTGAAGGTACTATCAAGGAGATAGTTCCTGAAGGCGATTATACGATCAACGAGACTATAGCGGTTTTAGAGAACAAAGATGGTGAAGAAGAGATAAGCATGAAGCAGAGATGGCCTGTCAGGATAGGCAGACCGATACAAGATAAAAAACAGCCGGGCGAACTCCTCGTTACCGGTCAGAGAGTATTGGATACTTTCTTCCCCATCGCTAAAGGCGGAACAGCCGCTATCCCCGGGGGCTTCGGGACCGGGAAATGCGTAACTGGCGATACACCCATGCTATTCGCTGATGGATCAAAAGAACCTATAGAAGATATATACGAAAAGTATAAGGAAAAAGGGAAGAAGAAAGTAGACGGTGAGGAAGAATTGATCGAACTAGACCGCCCCCTCGAGATATTATCCATGGATGATGGAGAGATATCTGAAAAAGAGGCGACGTGTCTTTACAAAGGTAAGACTGATTCGACCGTCGTGATAAAAACCAAGTCGGGTCGTGAAGTTGAGATTACGCCAGTCCATAAACTGTTTGTTCTGACCCCTGAGATGGAGATCGTGGAGAAACCAGCTCGAGAGATAGAACAAGAGGACACTCTCTTGGTTCCAAGAAAACTCTCTTTGGACGAAAAAACAGGAGAGCAAAAATTGACTACAGTAGACTTATTGCCAGAGAAAAGGGTCCATGGTGAAGACTTTGAAAAGGTAATTAGTAGCATAGATGAACTAGAAAAGAAATTAGGCAGTAGGAAGGAGTTAGCTGAGAGATTGGATGTAAGCGAGGACGTTCTTACTGAATATGCCCTTGGAAGGAATAGGCCAAAAGTCAAAGTTGCTAAGGATATCTTCGAACAGAACGAAATCGATCATCAGATAAGGAAAGTAAAAGGTGAGAGGAGGTCTACTCCCATAAAGGTCCCAGAAAATATCGATGAAGACTTTGCGGAACTATTAGGTCTTTTGCTTGGAGACGGCAGTTTAAAGCCGACTTCGATACACTTTTACAACAACGATGAAGAGCTTTTGTCAAGAGTAGAAGAACTATTCTACAAACTTTTCGATTTAGAAGCAGAAAGGGAGCACGCTCGAACGGTTGATTCAGTAAAAGTAAACTGTAAAACACTTAGGGATCTGCTAGTATCTTTAGGATTCCCGGAAGAAGTCAAGTCGAGAAATTGTAGCATCCCGAGCAAAGTCTTTAAAAGCGGAGAAGAGGCGATAGCTGCCTTTGTAAGAGGTTATTATCTAGCCGATGGGAGTTTTTCTAAATATGAAGTCGAAATAAATACTTCGAGTGAAGAGATGGCTAGCGACCTCACTTATGCTTTGACAAGGATCGCCGTTCTGCCGAGACTCTCCTCGAAAGAGACCCGAGCTAATGAAAGCTACAGGATAAGGGTTTCTGGGGAAGAACTAGAAAATTTCTACGAAAAAACATCTATAGATCATCAAAAGTACGAAAAAATAAAAAGATATCTAGAAAAGGACAGTGAACATTTTAGAGGAGTGAATGCGGTAAATGTCTCCCCCGAAATGGTGCAGGAGAAATTCGAAAACAGCGGCGTTCCTAGAAAAGAATTCAAAGAAAATGGAATAAAGGTAGCGAATTACACCACTCAGGAAGAAAAGATGAGTGTTCCAATATTTAGGAAATTCTCCTCTATGACCGCAGATGAAGATTTGAAGAGCATAGCAGAGAACCATTTAGATCATTTTTTACCTGATCCCGTTGAATCGATAGAGATGAAAGAAGAATCTCAGGAAGTTTTTGACTTGACGGTGCCGGATACTCACAACTTTGTGGGAGGTAACGCACCTATGTTCCTCCATAACACGGTAATTCAGCACCAATTGGCCAAATGGAGCGATGCCGATATAGTAGTTTACGTCGGATGCGGGGAGAGGGGCAACGAGATGACAGAAGTTCTCAGAGATTTTCCAGAACTGGAGGATCCATGGTCCGGGGAACCTTTGATGAAGAGGACCGTTCTCATAGCTAACACCAGTAATATGCCCGTCGCGGCGAGAGAGGCTTCGGTTTTTTCCGGCATCACTATAGCGGAATTTTACAGAGATATGGGATACGACGTCGCTCTCATGGCCGATTCGACTTCGAGATGGGCCGAAGCTCTGAGAGAGATATCCGGGAGGCTCGAGGAGATGCCCGGAGAAGAAGGTTTTCCGGCTTATCTAGCTTCTGAACTGGCATCATTCTACGAGAGAGCCGGCATGTGCAAACTGCACGGCGATAGAGAAGGATCCATATCGGTCATCGGAGCCGTTAGTCCTTCCGGCGGTGATTTCTCCGAACCGGTCACCCAGAACACCCTCCGGATAGTTCAGGTCTTCTGGGCATTGGATACCGAGCTTAAGAACAAACGTCACTTCCCGGCTGTCGACTGGTTGACATCTTATTCACTTTATCTGGATGAGATGGGAGACTGGTGGGACGAGAACGTGAACGAGAACTGGAAAGACCTGCGTAGAGAAACGATGCGGCTCTTGGAGAAGGAGTCCGAACTCGAAGAGATCGTTCAACTTGTAGGTCCCGACGCTCTACCTCCCTCGGACCAGTTCGCTCTTCAGGCCGCTAGGATAATCAGGGAGGATTTCCTACAGCAGAACGCTTTCCACGACGTGGATACATTCTGTTCCCCGGAAAAACAGTTCAGGATGTTACAAATAATGATGGAGTTCTATGAAACCGGCCAACAGGCGATCGAAGAAGGAGTCATGGTAGATACTTTGTCCGAGATGGACGTGTTAGAGGATATAAGCAGATTATCGAACATACCCAAGGATGAATGGGAAGAGAAATCGAGCGAGGTCGAGATGAAGATGAACGAAGAGTTCCAAGAGATAGAAGATTCTCTCGAATTATCCTCTCCGCTGGAAAGCGAAGGGGGTCCGGAAGCGCTCGAATCGGAAGATGATGTTAGCGAGGAATTGGAGGGATAACACATGAGTGATGAGATGTCGAAAAGGACCGAATATCAGAATGTTACTGAAGTTTCTGGTCCTCTGATGGTTGTTGAGGGAATAAGCGATGTCGCATACGACGAAATAGCCAAAGTCAAATTGCCGAACGGAGAAGAGAGGATGGGACAGGTACTCGAAGCCGAAACCGACCGAGCCATCCTGCAGGTATTCGCGGGAACTAGAGGTCTTGATACCGATGAAACCAGCGTACAGTTCACCGGAGAAGTCATGAAATTCGGTGTTTCTAGAGAACTTCTCGGTAGAGTATTCAACGGAGTCGGAGAACCGATCGACGGAAGCCCGGATATCATACCCGACGAAAGAAGGAATATCAACGGCGATCCGATAAATCCCTCAGCGAGGGAATATCCTAGAGAATTCATACAGACCGGGATATCCACTATAGACGGCATGCTCACGCTGGTAAGAGGACAAAAATTACCGATCTTCAGCGCTTCGGGTCTACCCCATAACAGCGTGGCGGCCCAGATAGCAAGGCAGTCCCAGGTCCTAGGTGAAGAAGAAGAATTCGCCGTGGTTTTCTGCGCTATGGGCATCACCGCCGAGGAAGCTAACTTCTTTAGAAACGATTTTGAGAGGACCGGCGCGCTGGAGAGATCCGTTCTTTTCCTGAATCTTGCCGACGATCCGGCGATCGAAAGGATAATCATCCCGAGGATGGCTCTTACCGCTGCCGAGTACCTGGCGTTCGAGGAAGACATGCAGGTCCTCGTTATAATGACGGATATGACCAACTACTGCGAGGCTCTCAGGGAAATAGCCGCTGCAAGAGAAGAGGTCCCCGGTAGAAGAGGTTATCCCGGATACATGTACACCGATCTCGCGAATATCTACGAAAGAGCGGGAAGGATTTTGAACAGAGATGGGTCGATAACCATGATTCCGATACTAACCATGCCCGACGACGATATAACTCATCCAATACCCGACCTTACTGGATATATTACGGAAGGTCAGCTCGTATTCTCTAGAGAATTACATAGAAAGGGGATAAGACCTCCTATAACTCCCGGTGAAAGCCTGTCTCGTCTGATGGAAGAAGGTATCGGTGAAGAAAGGACTAGAAAAGATCATTCCGATGTCAGCAATCAACTCTTCGCCGCATATGCCGAAGGACTAGACTTGCGTGATCTCGTCGCGGTCGTAGGTGAAGAGGCCCTGAGTGACAGAGATCAACTTTATCTGGAATTTGCAGACGAGTTCGAGGAGGAATTCATCAACCAGGGTGTCGAAGAAGACCGAACTATTGAGGAAACATTGGACCTGGCTTGGGATCTACTCACGATGATACCGAAAAAGGATCTCAAAAGGATAGATCAAAAATACATAGACGAGTTCTATCCGGAATAGAACATAAACAACAGAAAAACCTTTCACTTCTGCTTTCTTATCCTTTTAAGTGGTTTAGAGAGATGTCTCCTAGCTGAGACCGGCGTCTCATACCATCTTTCTTCAAGTTCTCTTTCCACTTTTTCTCTAACCGCTTCATCTTCATCGGCTTTTATCCTGCATCTCTTGCATCTATAACCTGCGTCTTTACCCATGGACGACATGTTTTTTCCGCATTCCGGACACTCTGGATTACTCATCTTGACTATCTTTTCTTCCAGATCTACGATCTTCATCTTCTCTATATTCAGAGTCTTAGGATCTTTTCTTATCCCTCCCCACAGTACGACTTCATCCCCTTCGATCAGTCGTTTTACCGTTTTTCTAAAATCCTTGGTCGGTTCATAAGCCGCCGCGGTCATACTCTCCTTTTCATCACCGATCTCGAACAGGACGTGACCCCCTTCTATGACGCGAGGTTCGGAGGTCACCGGACCTTGAACTTTTGCCGAAGTCCACGGTTTTGTTTCGGTGATATCCATCTCCTGGATGTGATCGTCAGTTCCCTGATTCGTGAGAAAAGTGATCCATCGTTCGGCTTCCTCACCATCGATTATATCTAGAGCCTTTTTTAGTTCTTCTGGATCTTCACCTCTTACACCGTACAGCACGGGACAGGGAGAATTCGGTGCGATCGTCTGTTTGTTTTCTGTATAGTCGTAGCTGTCGAAGGAACTTTTTATTTCCTTGTCTACAGTTTTAACATCGGTCTTGTCAATATCTCGCTCGGTTCCCCATCTCTCTTTTCCACGATAAGCTAAAAGCTCATAGGTAATATCATCGGGACGCCACGACAGCGCTGCCGAAGCCCCGATCAAGCCTCTCTTCTCACCGTATCCTTTGTATCGAAAATTGTCTTCATTTATTATATCAAGGACCTCTTCGAGTTCGACCACATCTTGGACTACCTTTTCGTACAGCTCTCTATCCGGTCTCTCTTTCGCTATCACGAAGCCGGGATTAGTTTTAGGGCTGTCAAACTCAGATAGATTTTCTACCACTTCTTCGACTCTTTTGAAAAGGTCGTCCCGAATTTCTTTCCCCTTTTCAAAGCTCCATATATCTTCGTTGATCTCACCGATTTTCTTTTCCTTTTCACTCCCAACACCCAGCTCGATAACTATCGCTCCGTTGCCCCTGGTTTTCCAAGGAACGTTCGGGTTCAACCTTACCAATCTTGGATAATCCAGCAGTTGATATTCGTCGAACTCTTTGATTAGTTCCGTGGCTAAAAAAGTGGTGCACATGCCCTCTCTAGAGTCCGTATCGTCTACCGCTATCAACATCGTTCTACTGTATACGGCCGCAGTTAGTACATCTGGACCTTCCGCTTCCTATATCTTTGAGTTTACCTCCGCATTCCCGGCAGCGTTTCTCTCCTTCTTCTATCTCCTCTTCTTGTTCGTCCGTTTTTTCCCCTTCGAAGAGATGTTCGTCGATAAACTCTCTGAAATGGACCGGTTCTCCCGCACCTTTAACGGTGGTCTCGGAGAGTCGATCAAGATATCGCTGCCGCGGATCTCCTTCAGTGGCCATGCCGGCGACCCAATCGAATAGGATCAGGATCCCGTTTATCTTGCTAAAATTTCTTATGAGGGCCTCGGACATATTGAATCTCTGTGTGAGCTGTTCTACGCTCAGGTTCATTATAGCTTTACCTAGGGTCTTTCTAGTCATGTATTCGAGGATCGCAGAATAGAAGACCTGAACCATCCCCGCTATCATCGGGAAATACCAGATCATCGCCGGAGCGAAAAACTTGATATTTATGATGTAGAACGGCACGTAGATTATAAGCGACGAGACCAGAAAATCGATAAGGTATGCTATCACTCTTTTTATCCAGTGTTTTTGAAGCGGCTTATTATTATGTAATAAATCGAATCCGGTGACCATGCTATCACAATATTATTTTTTTTACCCTCAGACTGCCCATCACTCATCATCCGAGAGGGATCTGTCGTCCCTCGTCATCGTCAGCTTTGGATTCGTCATCATCGGGTAGGGTATTATAGATTAGCATGTTCTTATATTTTTCCATCTTTTGGGTGAAATATCATGCCTTATCTCGATGGTTTGTTTTCGAATGATTTATTACTGTGGCCCTAAATATGAACACGTATGAATCTCCTAATATTGGATTATCGAGAATGCGACCCTGATAAGTGTACAGCTAGAAAACTGTTAGATAAAGGAGTTGCGGAAAAGATAGTGAACGACAGAGAGCTGGGTGAGGGCGGCATTTACCTCAACCCCTTAGCGGAAAAAGCTATATCTCCAGATGATAAAGAAAAAGCGGAAGAAGGAGGCATCAGGGCGATCGACTGCACCTGGACAGAAGCAGATGACAAGATACCTGAATACGAAAACGGTAGAGCTCTACCGTATCTAGTCGCTGTAAATCCAGTGAATTATGGAAACGCGTTCCAACTGACGACGGCGGAAGCGCTTGCCTCGGCACTTTACATACTCGACGAAGTTGACCAGGCTAAAGATATATTATCCCAATTCAGCTGGGGAGAACATTTTATAGAGATGAACGAGGAGCCTCTAGAGGAGTACAGGGAAGCCGAAAGCAGCTCAGAGATAGTCGAGATACAGAAAGAATACATGTAGTAAGCTTTAAAGCTCACTCGTCGGGCGGAAGCATATTGGGTATACCATCTTCTATCGGATAATCGATTCCGCATTTCTCACAGTGCAGAGTACCTTCCTCTATTTCATCCTCTTCTCTCTCAACGGTTAGATCCAATCCACCCTTGCATTCAGGACATCGAAGTATATCTAGCAGACTTCTTTTCATATTTCTTTATCTTTGTTCAGGCAAAAAAACTTTCGGAAAAAAGATCTCAGAACACGTCTAAACTGTTCGGTATATCATTATTGTTCTGCAGGTAGTTCACCTGTGTTCTGGTATATCGGTACTCTATATCGCATTTTTCATCCTGAAAGTCCCATGGATCAACGATCAGTAGATCATCTTCCCTGATCCACATCCTCTTTTTGAGTTTGCCCGGGATTCTACCCATTCGAGATTCGCCGTCCTCGCATATGACTCTAACTCTGGCTCCTCCCAGCATCTTGTCTGCTATAGCGAACATCTGTCCTTCGTCTCGGTCAGGATACGGCACCCTAACGACTTCGTCTTCGTCTCCATTACTCAAAGTATCGATTTCACATATTATATGGGCCTTATATATTCTTTGTGAGAGCATTTAAGAAAACAATCTTTGATTTCTAGAGGCAAGTCAGACTAGGTCCTTCAGATATGGTCTGATAACATAAGACAAAGTGGCCATTATACTGGCGAGGAGTAACAAAGAGACGAAGGCTTCGAGACGGGGATGGAGAACAAAATAGATAACAGTTCCTCCTGCCGGGGGATGTTCTACCCAAAGTGAAACCATGGCGAACATGGCTACTCCGAGCGCTATCGAAACCGCCGCCTCCAGAGGTAAAAAAGTCGGGTATAGATTATAGAAGCTGAAACCGATCAGTCCACAGATCAAGTGACTACCTATTACGTTCCGAGGATTTGAAGTTTTACTGCTCGGCATGGCGAAAACCACGAAGGCCGAGGAGCCGACCGCGGCGACCAATACTATATCTTTCAGGAAAGGTAGATTCAGTCCAAAAAATAATACCACGGCGGCTAACACGCTTTGACCAAGATAATGTTTCAGCGTTTCCTTACTTAGTTTCCTGTCTAGGATCTTGACCATACGATATGGAATTAATAACCTGATAAAAAATATTTTCCGATGCACCTTTGACTTTGAGTGGTTGAATCTACCCTTGACAGACTTTACGTATCGTAGAACGAAAAGATTATACTAGAGTACGATGATTTCTTTTCGATGGCTATCAAATTGATCGCTTTGGACCTCGACGGGACGCTGGTCGACGATAGAGATATCAGCGAGGAAAATAAAGAAACCCTAAAGAAAGTGATACGAAGAGGTTATCCCGTCGTCCCGGCCACTACTAGAATAAGACTTTCCTCTGAACGACTCTTAGATGGATTGGGACTTCACAATTATCCGCTCGTCTGTAATAACGGTGCTAGGGTTCTCGGATCCGGATGGGATCGACCTGAAGACATTAGGGAGCATCGAAATATAAGATTGGATCCAGATATATCAAAAGCCATAATATCCAGGGCAGACGAAAGAGGTCACAGATTTTCGATCATATTCGACGAGATGGTTTGTCGAACCATGGATGAGATGGAACGATCTGATGATCCGAAGATCAGGATCGTAGATGAAAACTCAAAAGCGTTGGAATATGGGGAACCTATAAACTTCATGATCCACAGGTCGGAGAACGATCTAGAGGCTTTGAAAGATCTGCGGAAGTTCGTCACGGAGAATTACGAAGACAAGGTCAGGGTGGACGGCCATCATAGAGGAGGAGAACTGCTCACCTTGACTATATACGATCAAGCTGTGAATAAAGCCAGCGGACTGGAATTGGTCTGTGACGAGATGGGTATATCTCTGAAAGAAGTACTTGCGATAGGAGATGATCAGGTAGATATCGAGATGATAGAAGAGGCCGGGACTGGGATCGCTATGGGGAACGCGCCGGAATTCGTGAAGGAATCCGCGGACGAAACAGCACCGAGATGTCGTGAAAACGGGGTCTCCTCGGCATTGAAAAAACATATCCTCCGATAGTTTTCATTTCAGATGCAAAAAAATATAATGTTCCCTCTCAATCTTTTTTTGGTACAATGAAGCTGGAAGATATCTATGACTTAGCCATTGAAAAAGGAATGAAAAATGATGTGAGGGGTGAGGAAAGGCTTGATGAAGAGCTAGAAGAAGCTAAAGAAGAATATGAAGAGTTGGAAGGTAGAGATAAAGAGGTATTCGATGAACAGAGGATGAAAAATCCATTTCAGGATTCAAGGCTTCTGTACGGCGACCCTCAAACTGAAGTGGAGAAAGTGATGGTGGGAATAAATATCGATACCGGAGAAGTACTATTAGCTGATCGCTTATCGGAAAAGGGAGAAGATATCGATCTCATCATCGGACATCATCCTAGAGGTGTCGGATTGGCTTCACTTTATGAAGTCATGGATCTTCAGAAAGACATGTTAGAAGAATGGGGCGTCCCTATAAACGTCGCCGAGAGTCTAGTCAAAGAGAGGATGAAAGAGGTCGAAAGAGGTATAAAAGGCGCCAACTTCAATCAGAGTTTAGATGCAGCTAAGTTACTGGATATCCCTATGATGTGTCTGCATACTATAACCGACAACCTGGTCGAATCTTATCTGATGGATGAAGTGGAAGATAAAGAATTTGAGAAAGTAAGTGATGTGATGGATTTTCTGAAAGACGTGCCCGAATATCATGAAGCGAGAAAATTCAATGCTGGACCCGACCTTTTAGTAGGAAGTGAAGACAACCGAGCCGGAAAAGTCGTTGTAGAGATGACCGGCGGAACCGAGGGCAGCGAGAAGTCTTATGAAAAATTGGCCGAAGCAGGTGTTGGAACGATAATAGGGATGCACCTCAGCGAGGACCACCGTGAAAAAGTCGAGGACAATCATATAAATTACGTGATAGCAGGACATATGGCCAGCGATTCTCTTGGACTGAATATTCTCCTAGACGAATTGGAAGATCGAGGGGTGGAGATAGTCCCCTGCAGCGGGTTCATCCGTCACTCTAGAAACTAGGATCAGATGATAGAGATAAAGCGACTTCGCAAAAGTTATGGAAAGATCGAAGCCGTTAAGGACGTCGATTTTAAAGTAGAGGGTAATCAGATATTCTGTCTTTTGGGCTCCAATGGAGCCGGGAAGACTACCATAATCAAGATACTTACCGGGCTTTTAGAATCGACTAGCGGATCCGCTCTGATAGACGGAAAGAAAGTGAGTGAAGACGTCGATTCAAAGAAAAGATTCGGTTACATGCCGGAACAGCCACATCTTTATGATAGGTTGACCGGAAGGGAATTCTTGCAGATCATGGGCACCCTTAAGCAGGTAGACGAAAGTACATTGAAAGAAAAGATAGAGGAGTTTTCAGAGGAATTGGAACTGGACGAAAGGATGCATTCAGAGATGGGGGCCTATTCTAAAGGGATGAAGCAGAAGATACTCTTCATCAACGCTATAATACACGACCCTCCGAATCTTATCCTCGATGAGCCGACTGTCGGACTAGATCCGAGATACAGTCAATATATGAAGAAAAAGATTTCAGAATTTTCCCGTGACGATAAAACGGTCCTGATGACCACCCATATTACTTCGGTAGCGGAAGATATCGCCGATACTGTAGGTATAATAGATAACGGTCGGTTGGTGGTTACGGGATCTCCCTCCGAACTGATGGATAAAACCGGAACCGATTCCCTTGAAGAGGTATTCGTGGAAGTGATAAAAAATGAAAGGAGGGACGCTTGAGCTCTTCTCTACCGAGGTAAAGCAGTCTTTTAGAGCTTTCAGGTACAGGACCAAAGATAGACCGATAATGACCGGATGGTTCATCATCCTTCTCGTGGTTGGATTTTGGACTATCTTGATGATGGTAGAGTTGGCCAAGGGCATAGAAGATCCGTTGATCACGCTTTCCGAAAGCGACGTTCTCTTCACCGTATTTTTCGTGATAATGTCAAAGGCATCCGTCGAAACAGTTGAAAACACTTTGAGGAATAAAAGACTGAAACATTATTTTTCTACTTCTATCTCGACCAGGCAAGTCCAATTATCGAGATTTTTGAAAGTGTTCTGGTATAATCTTCTGCTCGTGGCGATTTCTCTTTCGATCGTCGCAGTATTGATCCCTTTATTCGACTTTGCCCCTCCAGTCAGTAAGTCCTTCTTCTATGAACTTTATATTTTGGTCATCATCTCCCCCGTCATAGGTTTCAATCTCGGAGTGATAACTCAGATAAAGGGCACCCTAAAAAAATTTGTACCTCTATTCATCTACGGTCAGAATCTGACTCTCATATGGTTCGTTCTTCATCTAAACATGTCACTAACCAGGACCTCTTTTTATCTGATCATCCTCGGCGCTGTTTCCGCCCTCTTCTTAATTCTCTCTAAAGACCTGTTCTGGAGTTCATGGAAACATGGGACCACCAGCTCCACCGACGAAGGTTTCAGATTTCACGATCCGGGTGACTTTTTACCGAAATACATACCCTTTTCGACCAGGATGGTGGCTGAAAAGGAGATACTCGACAGATGGCGCAGAAAAGAAAGTCCAGCAGGCGTAGCCGTCACGGGGATGATAGCGGTCGGTCTGTTCTTCTTTTATATTCAACTCGGCCCTTCACCTGATCTAGGCCTGGAACTCGGTCCGTATCTCTATCCGCTTTTGATAACAATCTCTATCTTTCTAGCCGTTATCCTTCAGATAGTCTTTCCTTCTCTCTCGTTATTCGGTAGAGAAGGACAGGCTTTCTGGATCTTGAAAACCGTACCGGTGGAAACGGAGGACATCCTCTGGGGTAAAGCCTTAGCCGTATTGGTTTACAGCCCGGTCATCACGATTTTGATCGCTCTGCCCCTTCCTCTAGTCCTCTCTTATTCGGTTTACAGACTCTTCTTTTTGATATTTGCTTCAATCCTCATGATATTTCTTCTTACCGGGCTGGGGATATGGGCCGCCGTAAAGTTTCCGAATTTTGAAGAGAGTTCTAATGGGGCTCCGGACGTGACCACTATGTACACGACGATGGTAACCGGGTTGATATCATCGGTCGTTTTCATCGGCGGACCCGCTTATATCTTTAGGATATCCCCTTCTTGGGGCCTCTTAGCCGAGATATCCATGGCCGGCGTCAGCGCTTTAGTGTTTTTCGCCTTGATCAAGAGATCGGCCGCAAATTACGAGAAGATGGTGATGGATTTTTGAGTCCCAAAATTTGTTTATAGCGATAGATGAATTAAGAGATATGAGATTATTATTGGCGATCACGGGCGCATCCGGCGTGAGATACGGCAAAAAACTTCTCGAGGCCTTATCTCAGAAGGATGACACGCATGTAGAACTCATCGTATCGGAGGCGGGAAGAGAACTCATCGAAAAGGAACTGAAGTCCACCTATGAGGAACTCTCGGTGATGGCCGATAAAGAGCACGCACCAGATGATCTTGAAGCACCACCTTCTTCTGGAAGCTCGATCTACGACGGGATGGCGATAGTTCCCTGTTCCATGTCTTCCCTATCTAAGATAGCGGCAGGGATCTCCGATAACTTGATAACAAGGGCGGCGGCGGTTTTCTTAAAAGAAGATAGAAGCTTGATTTTGACTCCTAGAGAGACTCCGTTGAGCACCACCTGGCTTGAGAATATGTCTAGACTTTCTGAACAGGGAGTAACTATACTTCCCGCGATGCCAGCGTTCTATCATGAACCTTCTTCGATCGACGATATGGTCGATTTTTTGGTCGGTAAGATTTTAGATTCGTTTGATATCGAACATTCTCTCTACGAAAGATGGGAAGACGGTGAAAGGGCGGAATAACCCCTTAATTTATATATCAATAGCTTTATAACTACATGAGTCTAAAAGGTGAGATCATGAGCGACAACTCATTAGCCGAGAAGTTAGCCTCGGAGTTGGACATGGTAGAAAGAACTATAAGGATCTTGGATATCGTCAAAGACAAAGAGCCGATCGGTATAACCAAACTCAGCAAAAAACTTGAGACAGAAGAACATAAGATTCGATATTCTCTCCGACTCCTCCAGAAAGATAATATAATCAAACCCACTACACACGGGGCTTCTCTAACGGAAAAACACGCAAAGTTCGAGAGAGAACTGAAGAAAGATCTTGAAAAGATGGACAGTACTCTAGGTGAACTGATAGAAGTGCTCTCGGAATAAAAAATGTTTAATAGGATTTCTTCTTACAGTTTTAACGTCTGAAGCCGTCGTAGCTCAATTGGCAGAGCACTCGGCTGTTAACCGAGCGGTTAGCGGTTCGAATCCGCTCGACGGCGCTTCTCTTCAATCTTTATCAAAACAATTAAATTAAAAAAGGTTTAGAGCCAAATAAATGGGTTCACACTTCTATGTCTATATTCAGTTTCTCCACCAGTTCTTTGTATCTGTTCCTGACAGTCACTTCCGTCACTGCCGCAACATCTGCGACCTCACGCTGCGTTCTCCTCTCTCCACCGTTTATCGAAGCTATGTAGATAGCTGCGGCGGCAAGACCTGTTGGTCCTTTACCCGAGATCAGTTCTTTTTCTTCGGCTTGATCGATGATGTTCTTCGCCATCTTTTGGACCTTTCCGCTGAGATCTAGTTCGCTGCAGAAGCGACTGAGATATTCCTGAGGTTTGGTCGGTTTCAATTTCAATACCAGCTCTCTACTTAGGAACCTATAGGTCCTGCCTATCTCTTTTCTATCTGACGAAGTAGCTTCCGCGATCTCGTCCAATGTCCTGGGCACGCTCGCTTTTCTACACGCCGCATACAGTGAAGCTGCGACGACGCTGTTTATACTTCGTCCTCTGATAAGGTTCTTCTTGACAGCTTTTCTATAGATGACCGCGGCGGTTTCCCTGATATTTTTAGGCAGGCCCATGGTCGAGGCCATCCTGTCCATCTCGGTCAAAGCGTAAGCTAGATTACGCTCGGTAGCGTCGGAGACCCTTATCCTTCTCTGCCATTTCCTCAATCTGTATATCTGGGCTTTTTTCTTACTCGGGATCGACCTTCCATATGAATCTTTATTGGAAGAATCTATGCCCGTCGAGAGTCCTTTATCGTGGACCATCTGGGTCATCGGGGCTCCCGTTCTAGCTCTCTTTTCCTCCTGTTTCATATCGAATGCCCGCCATTCCGGACCCTCGTCGATATATTGATTATCTATAACCAGACCACAATCTTCACAGATCAATTCTCCTCTATCATAATCTTGAGCCAAATGCCTACTGCCGCATTCGGGACATTCAGTAACTTTTTCAACGGAACTTTTTTCCTTTTCATCCACTTCGATCTTTTCTTCCATCTATATCTCCTCCACGTAGATTTTCTCATTCAGGATGGAGAGCCTTTTCTTCGTATCGGACTCCAGGCCGACCTCCACATAAGGATCATCAACGGGGCCGAATATCCATCTTACCTCCCCGATCTCTTTCTTTTTTTTATCGAGTACGGAAGACCCTACTTCAGGAATCGTGTTGAATTTAGCGATCAGCGTAGTCTGGTCAGCTACACTTTTGACATCACCTTCCACTTTCAACAGTATAGGCCTCCATAAATATACGGGGATACAATCTTTATAGTGATAGTTGGATATGTATTATTTAAAGCTTTCGCAACATTTTATTATCTACTCTAAAAAACAGCTGATACGGTCAAATCTATATATTTACATTATATACATAATCGGATTTCCTATCAAGACGGATAAGATCAAACCTATCAATATGGGGATGATGAAGGGAAGCTTCGGCGTGGTCCACACTTCCTTTCTATCATGTTTTTTAAGAGAATCTAATCTTTCGTCGGATACAGACCTCGGAAGTAGTTCGGTCTTTAGTTTACCGTTCTCGTAATACTCCATCGGCCAAACGAAAGAGTCCTCTATCTTGCTCACTTTCTTCTTGTAACCGAAGAACATCTTGGGGAAATCGATGTCACCGTTGGAAAGATTGATGAAAAGATTAGTGAACGGTAGTACTAGAACGATTAGGGATGCGTTCAACAAGATTACCAAGGTGAAAGGGAACAGTATCTCCATCACTGGAACCAACTGGATAGATAGAGCGCGGTGAGTAAGCTCGGGTATGGTGGGGTAAAAGGGAAAAAGTATGGCAAGCGTTATCACCGCTTTAGCGTCCGCCCCGCCGTGGATTATATAGAAAAAATAGAGCGCGAAAGAGAAAAGCATCACGGCCAAGATCATGGTCAAAGACCAGAATAAAAGCTCTCCTCCCAATCTATTGACCAGGAAAACATAAACGAGCATCGGAAGGATGAGCCACGCGAGAACTCTAAAATTGAGTTCGCCTTCGTGATAAATACGCGGCCTATCTACGAAGGCCTCCGCGAATAAAACGCCTATAGGTATGAACATCAAATAGTATTCCCAGCTCGCATCCTTTATCAACCAGAGTTCGGCTCCCAGGATCACCATGGCTACAGCCCCCATCAGCATCCATAACTCATCGGGAACTCGCCTAGACCTGAAATCCTTTATCGAGGCCGCGAGTAAAAAGCCGGCGCCCACTATAAATCTTGCAAGGGAGAAGTACCACTGCATTGATAGGAAGTACAACGGAGATGCCCTATAAAATATTTTATGGGCTAAATATCATATCGGGGATCTTACAGTTCTAGCTCTTCCCCTTCTTCGGGCATATACACGTCGAATTCGGATAGATCGTCCGCCACTTCTTCTCTCTTGTCCCCGTGCATCAAGACGATCTTTTCTGGATCGCATCCTTTGGCGAACTCTACCAGTTCTTCGTGGCCCGCGTGTGCGGAAAAGTCGTATCTTTCTATATCACATTCAACCGGAAGCGTGGCGCCTTTATCTCTTATCATGCCGTTTTCAAGAAGTCTCTCTCCGTTTGTTCCTTCAACTTGGTAACCGGTAAGTAAAACAGCGCTGTTGGGATCGTTCCTTATCTCTCTCAGATATTCCAACACGGGACCGCCTTCGACCATCCCGCTGGTGGTGACTATGACCTCTCCCTGCTTCGCCTGTTTTCTACTGGATGGAGAATTGACTTCTGAAGCGTTGCTTATAGCTTTCTGGAGCTTTTTCGGAGAGCGCAAAAATCCTTCGTGATTGAGATAGATCCTGCTGACCGTTCTACCCATCCCGTCGTACCAGACATCGTAGTCCCTATCATTCAGTAACATCAATATCTCCTGCGTTCTGCCAACCGCGAAGACGGGCACGATCACCTGTCCACCCTTTTCCAAAGTTTCGTCTATTTTATCCAAAAATTTCTTTTCGGTTTCCTTCCTATCCGGATGGTTCTCTCCACCATAGGTCGTCTCCATTATGAGATTATCGCATTCTACTGGATGAGTACCCCAAATAAGTCTCGCGTTAGTAGTATTGATATCTCCAGTGAAAAGCGTAGTTTCTTCTCCTTTGAGTTCGAACATGCATGAACCCGGTATATGTCCGGCCGAATGTACTTCTACTTCCAAGCCCCCAATATCCCTTTTTGAGTTGTATCCTACGATATCGAATGCAGCTTTAGTATCTTTGATATCCATCTTCTCGTAATGCTTCGGATATCCTTCTATATCGGCTATCTTCAAACTGTCGTAAAGCAGTAATTCAGCGACTTCAACAGTCGGATGACTCGATAATATGGGTACGTCATTCTGCCTGACCAGTGAGGGCATCATACCGCAGTGGTCCAGGTGAGAATGAGTCAAAAAACCCATATCTACCAGTGGAGGCCTCATCGGGTATTGAGGTGGGTCATCCGGCAGCAACCCGTGATCGAATATCAGCGAAACGTCTTTATGGTGCATCACCATCGACAAAGCACCAACTTCTGATGCACCGCCTAAAAAGTTCAATTTCATTGTTATCCCTTTGTCTATGCATTATCGGCTCTTATAAAGGATTTGCCGTGAAAATACTCAATATACCCATATCAACTATACCGGGGCAAAGATAAAAAAAAGATTTAATACGTCAAAACCCATTCCGTTTTTGATCGAAATGCGCGACAGGATAGTGAGTGAACTCGCAAAAAACAAGACCGTTTTGACCCCTGATGCATTGGAATACTTGGATAAACAGGATGATCCGTCCGAGATAATCAAAAAGCTCACAGAAGAAGATGATAAACTTCCGTTTCCCGTCTGCAAAGAGACCGTTTCCTACTACGTAAACGAGATGTTGGAAGAGGGGAAAGAGGACGAGACTGAAGAGATAAAAGAGAAGACTAAAGAAGAGACTTCGATCGATCTCGATAGAGATCCTATGGAAGGTATAGATGTACTCAAAGACATCTCTGGAGAATCGACCTGTACGGGCACCATCGACGATTTCAGTGATTACTTCCAAGATAGGTTTGACACTTTGAAGTCTATCATCCAAAATAGAAGGGATGGGAAGAAGGCGAGGCCCATAAAGAGAGTATCCAAAAGAGCAGGAGATGCTACTGTAATAGGTATGGTTCGAGAGGTGCATTCTACCTCTAACGGCAACAAGGTCTTGACTCTCGAAGACGATACAGGGGAGATCAGAGGATTCATTTCGAGCGACAGCGAGGCCTTCACCGAAAATATATTGGAAGACGAAGTGATCTTGGCAAAAGGTGAAGTATGGGAAAACGATGGAAATTTTGATGACACCTTTGCTATAGAAGAGATAACCAGGCCGGGGATACCGAAGTTGAACAAAGGTTCGAAACCCGACTTTCCCGGAAAGATGGCATTTCTAGGAGACATCCACGTCGGCAGCGATACTTTTCTAGAAGAAGAATGGGAGGAGTTCGTTTCATGGATAAATTCAGATGACGAACTGGCTCAAAGTATAAGGTATCTTATCGTCCCGGGCGATCTTATAGACGGTATCGGCATATTCCCGAACCAGAAAAAGGAACTGGATATAATCGATATCTACGAACAGTACGAGAAGATAGCCAAGATGTTCAGCGAATTACCCGAGGATATAACCATAATAACGATCCCCGGGAATCACGATATAGTGAGGAACGCCGAGCCTCAGCCCGCTCTACCCGAAGACATCCAAGAGATGTTTCCGGAAAACGTGCTTTTCTTTGGAAATCCGTCGTTGGTAGAACTAGAGGGCTATAAACTTTTGATGTATCACGGGGGGAGCATGAACGACCTATCGGATATGCTTCCGCAGGTAGACGGTGAGGATCCTATCTCGGCTCAGCGCGAGATGCTGAAAAGAAGGCATTTAGTTCCGGTCTACGGGAAGAGCACATCTATAGCACCTGAAGAGAAAGATCATCTCGCGATAGAAGAGATACCGGATATATTCATCACTGGCCACGTTCATAGTGCCGACGTAAAAGATCATCATGGTATCGTACTTGTCAACTCGTCTACATGGCAGGAACAGACCGAATACCAGAAGATGAGAGATATAAATCCCGATCCCGCTAAAGTGATCGTTTTAGATCCGAGCAACAATAAAGTTTCGATAAAGAACTTCGGCTGAAACCGATCATCACGTGATGCGGATGGAGATAGAAGAGAGATACGAAGATGTCTGGAAAAAAGCTAGGGGAAAATTATCGACTTCTTCTCACGGCGTGAGTCATACCGAGAGAGTCTATAGATTGGCTAAAGAGATTTCAGATGATGATGTGGATAGAGATGTCCTTTTCCCATCGGCTTTGCTTCACGATATCGCAAGAGTGAAGGAGGACGAGGATGAGACCGGTGAGATAGATCACGCTATTTTGGGGGGCGGAGATGGCAGAGGATGTTTTGAAAAAGGAAGGTTACGAAGAAGAAAAGATAGAAAAGATAAAGCACTGTATCGAGACGCACAGGTTCAAATCTGATAAAAAACCCGAGACCGAAGAGGCGAAGATACTCTCTGATGCGGATAAGTTGGATGCTGTGGGAGCTGTTGGGATAGCTAGGGCTTTCATGCTGGCCGGAGAGTATGAAGAAGTGCTGTATCGAGATATCGATCTAGAAAGATATGCTGAAGAAAATATTAAAGAAAACGGGAGAGTGAAAGAAATACGGAAACACGCACCGAATCTCGAGTACGAGATGAAACTCAAAAAGATAGTCTCTAATCTTCATACCCAGAATGCTAAAGAGATCGCCGAGGAAAGACAAAAATTCATGGAAACTTTTTTTGACAGGTTGAAAAAAGAGATAGAAGGAAAGAAGTGATTTTATCCCACTAAAGTTCCGGAGAAAACTTGCCAGGCCAATGCCGATTTCGCAACCAAACTCAACACGATGTACATCTTCTCGCCGTAGAGATAGTCTTCCCATTTCCACACTTTCTTGTACTGCAGTAACTGGTTTAGGGCGAATATATTGAAGAATATGAACAGAGAGACGAATATCCATATAACGAAACTAGGCACCTCTACCGGGGATTCTGAGATCGCCGTGAAAAGTCTGATAGCGATAGCTATCCATGGAGCCGCCCCTGCTATACATCCGAATATGAAAGGTGACCACACGGTTTTTTCAGTATTCTGGTTGTAGGCTTCCATCAGCCATCCGAACAGTATCATCGAACCGTTCACCAGGAATAAAGCGATAAGTACGCCTATATCAGTGAAGCCAACGAGCATCGCTATTATGACTATCATCAGAGAGCTGCTGAAGAAATATTCTACCCATCTGGCTTTGTTTATGTGGTTCTTGAGATTCCTCTTATACCAATCGTATGCGAAAGTTGACAGTGAGAAATGGGCTATAGCGGAGATGAAGAGAAAACCGGCGACTGCCAGTCCTACCGGTACATCGAAAAGTACGACTGTAGCGGTTTCTTCAGTGCCCGGCGGTCCCGCCATGTATGAACTGGTAATCGAGATGGCGAAATCCGTACTCAGATATACCATCAAAGCTCCCTGTATAAAATGTAAAACGGCCATAAACGCATTGAACTTTCTTAACCCCTTGAATTTGCTTTCCTTTTCGGTCATGATCCACCCTCTACGAAGTTTTATGGGTTTATAACATATATGTTTTTTTATTCATCTCTTATTTTTTCTTGATAAGATAATTTTCGCAAATCAGAGCATCGAGTCCGATCTCTTTGAATGAATCTAAAGCTTCTTCCGGCGTACAGACGATCGGTTCGCCGTGGAGATTGAAGCTCGTGTTTAGCACCGCTCCAGTACCGGTTTTTTCTTCAAATGCTTTTATCAGATCATAAAAGACTGGATTATCTTTTCTCTCCAATATCTGAGGTCTGCAGGTATTGTCGAGATGTACAGCGGCTTCAAGATCCTTTTTGGCTTTTTCAGTGATATCGAAAGACATGGTCATGAACTTGTTCGAGTCGGGAGATTTTAGATATTCGTCTTCATATCCTTTCAAAATGGTCGGAGAAAAAGGTTGAAAAGATTCTCTACCCAGCATTTGATTCAGTTTTTCCTTAATCTCTCGCTTCGAAGGGTCGGCTAATATAGACCTGTTTCCGAGAGCTCTAGGACCGTATTCCATCTTTCCTTGGAATATACCGACTATTTTCCCCTCACTCAATAAAGAGGAAGCTGTATCGGCCTTCCCTTCTATCGTCTTCCACTCAAGACCGTCATCATCCAGCAGACTCTTTATCCGATTCTGATCGAACTTGGGACCGAGATATACGCTGTCCGAACTCGTCTTCCAATCCCAAAAGTCATCTCCGTCGTTTGACCTTTGATTTACATCTAAAGCCGCCCCCAAAGCGAGTCCTCCGTCACCCATATGTGGAAATATGTAGGTGTTCTGGAAATTCTCTCTCACAATTTTGTTAGCTTTCACGTTCTGAGCTACGCCGCCTGAAAAGCAGATGTTCTGCTTGAATTCTTCTCCTATCCTCTCGTCTTCTTTGAGATTCTCACACAATTGTTCAAGCAAATCCTCGAGATGCTTCTGAGCGGAAGCTGCGATTTTCACGGCTTTACCCCACAGTTCATGGTCTCTTTTACCGGCTTTGAGCACGTTCGAACATTCTTCCTTACGATTCAAGGGAAAATCTACTTTTTCTGAAAGTTCTTTTACCGATTCAGATCCGGTGACTTCGAGCAAATTATCGAAGCCTAAACCATCCACTTGGATACAGTTGGAGAAGTCGTGGTAGTCTTTCCCCTCGTAGTAAGCGCCCAAGGCCATCACTTTGCCTTCATGCCTCATCGGAATAAAACCTAACATCTCGGTTATCGAGGCGTAAAAATCTCCCAGAGAATCTAGGTAAGAGGATTCAGCAATCTTTTTTAGCTCGCCATCATCTCCAAGATAGACTCCTGAGGAGAGCCCGTCTCCAGCCGCATCGATGGTAAGCACTAAACTTCTATCCCATCCCGAGGTGAAGTAAGCTCCCGCCGCGTGAGCTTTATGGTGATGGACGGTCACGATCTCGATATCTCCGAGTAGTTCCTCAAGGTTTTTCTTCAGAGTTAAAAGCCGCTTTTTCTTCCTGTAGATCCCAGAGACCGCCGCTATATCGATTTCTTCCGCGTCCAACCCGGATAATCTCCTCACTTCTCTGACCGAACGTTCCGGAAAGCCTCTGTGATATTTTTCCTCGCTCAGGCGTTCTTCGTTCACGGCATGGATATATTCGCCGTGAATCAATGCCGCGCCCGCATCGTGGCCGTCGTGGACACCGAGTACGTTCATCATCTTTACCCACAATGAAAGAGGCTGGTTAAAATCATTTCTTCCGATCCAAGCCCAACCATAATATAGTATTCTTTCTCTTCCATAACTATGAAGAAGACACTTATCACCGCCGGAGTCCACGGCGCTGAGATCGGTTCCGTTCTAGTAGCCAGAGAGATAAAAGGCTGGGTCGAGAGCAGAGATATCGACCGCGTAGAAGTGATACCCGAGGTGAATCTGACAGCGGTAGAAAATAAACAGAGAGAGAACCCAGAAGACGGAAAAGATCTGAACAGGATATTTACCGGAGATGAAGGAGGTACAAAATCCGAACGGATAGCTCATCGGCTCTTCAAGAAAGCTAAAACATTCGATCGAATCATAGATCTCCATACCTACGGAAAGAACAGCTGGTGTGTTCCGTACATGCTGACAGATCTAGGAAAGGATCATAATATAGAACTCTGTAAAAAGATCGGTTTGAACAACGCTGTCCAGACCGGAGGCACCGGTGGACAGTTGTTCTTAGAGACGTCCGACCTCGGTATTCCATCTATGATCATCGAAGCAGGAGGAGCGGAACGTTACAGGGAGGAACTGGAAAGAGTCAAAGATGCCGTCCTCAGTCTTTTGCTAGAAAACTACTCTAAAGAACCGGCGGAAGAAACTACCTTTTATAATCACTACGAAAGACTGACGCCTGAAGAAGAAGGTCACTTCGAACCAAAGAAAGAGCCCGGCGATAGAATAGAAGAAGGTGAAACTATAGGGGTGTTGAACGAAAAACCAGTCAAAGCCGATTTCACCGGTTTTATCTTAGGTATCAAAACGTCAAGTCAATACTCGCCCGACGATGAAAGTGTCGCGGCAGTCGCTAGAAAAGAAAATTAAACAATCAACCCAACTGAGAACCGATCATCTCTTCGACTTCATCTAAAAATTCTTCTTCTTTACCGTGTGGGATCAACGCTCCCGCGGCGATATCGTGGCCTCCGCCTTCTCCGCCCACTTTTTCAGAGCATTCGGACATTATGGAGGAAAGATCTAATCCTTTATCCACCAATCTTTTCGTTCCCCGCGACGAGACTTTTATACCTTCTCTTTCTTCGGACCTCGCGAACGCTATGATCGGCAGTCTTCTATCCACGTCTCCAGACCCTAGGACCATACCGGCGACGGTCCCCACTACGGTATCGGGGATCTCGTCTTCACCGTGAAAATATTGGAGATTGTTTCTTTCCTCGACCCCTATAGACTCTACATAATCTAGACTATCTACGAGTATCTTTTGATGTCCTTTCAATAGTTCTTTCGCCTTTTTGAGATATTCGTCTCTATCTCCCAGGCAGACCCTCATCCCCACGTGTCCCTTCTCGTATCTCCCGCAGGAGTTCAGGAGAGTAGAAAATTCTTTAGCCTCGTGGAGCATGCTTCCCTTTTCCTCCTCCGGAAATATATATACTTCTCCTATCAAACTGTCGACGTATTCGGTCGGAAATCCGCGGTCCAGCATCTTTTCTGCAAGCCCGGATAGTATCCTTCTCTTTTCATCTTTCGAGAGATGGTACCACCTTCTCCATCTTCCGTCATCTTTCAGGGCGATATCGTTTTCGACCAAAAAGTTGGTACAGGCGGTCTCTTCTCCCGTCAATCCGGGAAGGATAGGATCGGAAGCGTATTCTAATATTTTGGGGACGGGTCGGCTCTCTAACCCATATAATGTGGTCTCGGTTTTCTTGACTATCACGCCTTCCTCTATACCTTCTTGTAGGATCTCCCTGTTCTTTCCGACGAGCCTATTTTTTTCGGAAGCTTGGAGATCACCAACGGCTCCAACCACGGCCAATTTACTCAGATCTTTATTCCTTTCGTCCATCTCTTTAGCCACGAGATAAGTCGTTCCGGAACCCGAGATCTCCTTAGCGCCGTCCAACCCATTTCTGTGAGGATTCAATTCCGTGATGTTAGAGTGACCATAATTCAATATATTTCCTCTTTTTTCGAGACTGGGATCGCCTGCTTCACCCTGCGGTTCGTGGTGATCGGTTATCACGCAGTCGAGTCCACCCAAGTCCTTCAGCTGTCCGCTGCCGAGATCGGTGAACCATATAAATTCAAACCCGCTATCTTTCAGTTTTTTTATCCTGCTTTCGTCCAACTGCTTGATAAAATCCACATCGGCTTCTATATCTGCTCTTTCCAGTGCTTTGTAAGCTATGCTGGCCGATGATATACCGTCGGCGTCTATATGTGAGACCACCTTCACTTTTTCTCGAGAAAGGAGCTTTTCCGCGATAAGTCCCGCTTTTTCGTTCACGCTGTTCAACTACTTCTACTGCGGTAAATAAATCTTATCTTGGGTAGTTCTTCCTCGGTTACCCCTTTATCTTCGAAAAATTACATATACCATTTAATCGTAATCAATATTGCATATGGATGCAAACTTCACCGCAAAGGAAAAAGTGATAGTACATATTCTCGATTATTACGGAAAGGAAGATGGTTATTCACTTCCGGTCGAGATAACTCAGGAAGGTATCGCCGACAGTGTCGGTCTCAAACAAAATACCGTTTCTTACGCCGTGAGAAAATTGGTCGAAGATGGTTTCATGAAAGAAGAGACCCGCCGGATCAAGGGAAAAAAACAGAAGAGAAAGGCCTATTTTCTCACGGACAGCGGGATAAAAAAGGCTAGAGATATCAGAAACGAGATGCTAAATACCGAAGTAGAAGTCTCCCTAGAAGGGGAAAAGAAAAAGATGAATATTGGGGAGATAAACACTTATTTTCAGACCAATATCTCTGTTCTAGATATAATCAGGAAAGTTGAAGAAGAAGATATCTTCGAACTTGACAGTGAACATGAACAGGGTTCTACTGATTCTTATCTCGACGAGATGCCCGAGCCTGACGATAGGGCGATACCTGAATTGGAAGACCTTTTAGACAATTGGGAGCATGTAGAGGATCTGATAGCGGTGGTGGGTCCAGAAGGGAGCGGCAAAACCACCCTTTTGAGTAAACTAGCCAAAAAGATGGACGGTAAAAACAACGTTTTTTATTTTGAAACGAAGGATTGGCAGGAACCGATGCATCTGTGGGATAAGATATCTGAATTTTTAGAGTTATGCGGTCAGCATCGACTTTCTTCTTATCTCAAATCGACGGCTAAACTTGATAGAAAAGGTTTGATCACAAATCTAGAGAAAGATCTCAAAGAGATAAAGTCCTTGATGATATTCGATGATATCTATTCAAACGAGGAGATATCTCAAATCATAGAAGACATCGTTACTTTAGATATGGGAACTACGATCTCAATTATAGCCCTTTCTCCTGAGATGGATGATATATCCTTAGACGATCACTATACGGTAGAGCTGAAAAACGAGGATTATTTTTTAGATGCTTTAAGGGATAGTTACTCCGAGCAGGAAGAGATAGATTCTTTGAAGACAGTATTGGAAAACCACATCACCGAAGAGGAGTTTTGGTCTTTAGCTCTTCTATCTATCCTCAGAGAACCGGTGAAAAAAAAGGAACTGACCCGGCTCGAGACCGTAACCCCTAAGATGGTCGACAATATATTGGATACGCCTTTGATGGAGTCCACGGTCGATAACGAGGTCGGAGTTCCAAAGGTCGTAAGAAAAGAGATCGTTAAATACTTGAGGCTGGAGGATAAGCGTCGATTACACGAGATCGCTTCTCAATATTATATGGAAAGACCTATGGCCAAGGCGGGCCAGAAGCTCGAAGAACTTTATCATCTTTTGAACGCGAACAAATACGGTCTGTTCGAGGAAAAGGTGAAAGATCACGGTGAAGAGATAGTTTCTTCAGGCTATTATGAAACCGTGATAGATCTGATAGACGGATTTGAAACGGAAAAAAATACCGAAGATCATCACATAGGTTTCATCAAAGCCGAAGCATCCCGCAAGGTGGATGATTACGACCGAGCTTTAGAGTCTTATCGTGAGATCATAGAAAACGTGGAAGACAAGGTCCTCGAAGTTCGATCTCACTTGGGGATAGCTTCTACAAAAGAAAATCGACAAGAATATGACCAGGCGGTCTCCGAATACAAGAAATCAGTAGATAAAGCGGCCGAGATAGACTCCGCTTCAGAGAGAAAGAAATTCACGGGAAAAGCCTTCTTCAGGTTGGGATCGTTATTGAACGAGAGAGGAAAACGTGTAGAAGCCGAGGAGAATCTCTACGAGGCTTTGAACGCCCTGGGCGAAGATGATCATTCTCTATTGACGACGGCTTACTTCATGCTCGCCAGGATCAAGAAATTGAACGGAGATTGGGATGATTCCGTTTCCTTCTTTCAGAAAGGATTGGATCACTGGAAGCAGATAAAAGAAACGTATCAGAAAGTAGGCGGTCTTAAAGAGATAGGGGCTCTATACACCATACTTAGAGAACTGAAGAATGCGGAGGATTATTTGAAAGATGCCGTCGATACCTCGGAAAAGTTCGGCTATTGGGATCTCAAATCATCCGCCCTATTATCTTTGACCGAATGTTATTTGGAAAAAAATAAGTTGGAAAAGGCCATAGAAACGGCTGAAGAGGCGAAGGAACTTCTCGGCGATTTGGACGACGAAAAGGAGAAAGCCTACGCGTACACGCTGCTCGGCAAGGCTTACAGGATGGCAGATAAACCCGAAAAAGCTGAGGAACAATTCACCAAGGCGATATCTATTTACCAAAGGATCGGTTCTTCATATAGACTCGGATTAGCGTACTTTTCCATGGCTAAACTTCAGGAAAGTAAAGATAATAAGGAAGGAATAGCGGAAAATTATAGAAAAGCTATCCTATCGTTTTCCGGCAGCGGCGCCAACTGGATGGCCGAGAAAGTAGAAAAAGAGATGGAAAACATACCGATATCCATGTGAGCAAGGGATATTATGGCTAAATTGAGTAAAGAAGAGATGGACGAACTTATATTTGATAAAGGGATAGAGGACGAGAGCGTCGTGATGGGTCCTTCTTATGGAGAAGACGCCGCGGTTCTTAAGATAAAGGACGAATTTTTGATAGCGCATTCCGACCCTATCTCGGGCGCCGTAGATAATATTGGATGGTTAGCTATAAATATAGCAGCGAACGATATAGCGGTCTGCGGAGCTTCGCCGCGGTGGGCTCTTCCGACCCTCGAGCTTCCGACAGGTTACTCTAGAGAAAAGCTGGAAGAAATGATTGATGAACTGCACGATGCCTCTCGGAAACTCAACATAGAGATAATAGGCGGTCACTCGGAGATGATCGACGTCATAGATAAACCGCTGGTCACTACGACGATGATGGGGATCACCGAAGAGCCCGTTTTCACTTGCGGGTCGGAACCGGGTGATAAGATAATCCAGATAGACGAAGCCGCTTTAGAAGGCACGTGGATACTGGCGTCCGATTTTGGTGAGGAACTGGAGACTAGAGGCGTGGAAAAAAGCACAGTCGAAAAGGCAAAGTCTCTAAGATATGATATAAGTGTTGTAAATCACGCGCTGGAAATCAAAGATAAAGTAAGTTCGATGCACGACCCCACCGAAGGAGGAATACTTCAGGGACTCTACGAGATGGCTCAGGCTTCCGAGAACGAATTCGTTATCAATGAAGAGCCCGAATTGAAGGGCCTGACAGTGGAGATTTGTGAAAAACTCGACCTTGATCCTTTCAATCTGATATCCTCAGGTTGTCTTCTAGCGACCGTTCCCGAGGAATTCGATCTGGATAAGGGAAAAGTGATCGGCGAGGTGAAAGAAGGGGAAACTAGCGTTCTGTTCGAAGATGAAAAGATCGAGTCTGTAGAAGAGGACGAACTGTTGAGAGCGATCAAGGATCTTAGATGATGTTCGAGAAATTAAAAGATGGGACAAAACTCTATTAACAATATCTGATTTTGAGAAGTTGTATGAAAAAGAAGAGATTATTGAAAAAAGTCAATTATTACTACATAACCGATGAGAAATCGGATATATCCGTGGAAGAGCAGGTCCGTGTCGCTGTCGATAACGGGGTCAAGATGATACAGTACAGGGATAAATCCGCGAATGATAGGGCTAAATTAGAAGACGTAAAAAAGATGAAGGAGACCTGTGAAGAAAAGGCCCTCGTGGTCGTCAACGATCGGCCCGATATCGCCATTGCCGGCGGCGCTGACGGGGTCCATCTCGGACAGGACGATATACCACCCGAAAAGGTCAAGGATCTCTCGGAAGACCTTCTGATAGGTATATCGACACACGGTGTCGAGCAGGCAAAAAAGGCGGAAAAGCAGGCGCATTATATCGCTATAGGCCCAGTCCATAAAACCACCACAAAAGAGGATGTGGCTCCGGAATTAGGTATTGAAAAAGCCACAGATATAGCAGATTCTGTCACGGTGCCCACCGCAGCTATTGGCGGGATAGGGCCCGGGGACATAGAAAATTTAAGACCATCTTTTGACATGATCTGTGCTATCTCGAGCGTCACGCAGAAAGGAGATCTTTCCGAGAGGATAAGTTATTTTGAGGAAAAGATAAGTAATGTGAAGGGGAGAAAAGATGGATAAATTGTCTGACCTAGGAGAATTCGGTTTGATAGAAAAGATCGGCGAGAAATTTGCCGACGACGAACGAGTCTACAAACATATCGGGGACGACTGTGCAGTGTTGGATACCGACGACGAATACACGCTTTTAACAACAGACATGCTGGTGGAAAAAGATCATTTCAATTTAGACTGGCAGAGCCCTTGGCAGATCGGTTGGAAGTCGATCATAGTCAACGTATCGGATATCGCCGCCATGGGAGGTCTGCCCGAGTGGGGCTTGGTCTCTATCGCCTTTCCGGATGATACGGAAGTTTCGTTCGCCGACGACCTCTTCGAAGGGATGAAAGCGGCATCCGATGAATACGGTTTAAATATCATCGGAGGAGACACGACTCACGGCGATTTTTTGATAATAAACGTGGCGATAATCGGTAAAGTTGAAAAAGACAGGCTCTGTACTAGAGACGGCGCCCGGGTAGGCGATCTGATATGCGTGACCGGCGATCTGGGAAAGAGCTGGGCCGGCTTGGAGCTATTTAGAGCCGGTGAAGAAGGATATACAGATTATTATTTACAGCCCCGATGTAGGTTGGATGCGGGAAGGGAACTATCTCTTTACGTCAATTCGATGATCGACGTGAGCGACGGTCTCGCCTCGGAAGTCCGCCATATCTGCGAGGAAAGTGGAGTCGGAGCGGAGGTAGAAAAAGAAAAAGTACCTATCTCTGAGAGGACTAGAGCAACTGGAAAGAAGCTCGGTATAGATCCCATGAAATGGGCCCTGTCCGGAGGCGAAGATTTCGAACTCGTCTTCACCATATCTCCCGACAAACTATCTGAAATAGATAAGATAGAACCTATCGTCGTGGGGGAAATAGTTGAAGAGGGTATGTATCTGATCGACGGGAAAAAAGAAGAACTCGGGGGAGGTTACGACCACTTCGGTTGAATATTTTCAAAACAGTTCTTTTCTTTTTTTGAGGAGATAAGTACTGTATCCCTTATCTTCCCAGTAGTCAACCCCCTTTTCGTTTCTAGGTGAAACGGTGAGCACCGCGACCTTCACCTTTTTATCTTTTATCCATTCTTCTGCTTTTTCAGTCAATCTAGATCCGTAACCTTTTCCCCTTTCTTCTTCCTTAATGAAAACATCTAGTATCATCCCGATACGCTTCTCTTCGAATATATCTAATCTTTCTCTTATGACTACATTGAGGAAACCTACCACTCCACTGTCGGTCTCGGCGACGAAAGTGCAGATCCCCTTTTTCTTGAACCCCTTCTCTACGAATTCTCTCCAATTCTTTTTCGAATCGTCGCAGAGCTCATAACCTTCCATCATATCCTGATGATCGGTCGCCAGTTCATACCACATATCCACGATTTCGTCCAGATCTTCTTTTTCCGCTTTTCGTACTTCTACCGACATTTTTTCACGTTAGGCGGGCTTGATAAAGTGAAAAGGAGGAACAAATATATATAATTGAAGTATTTCCACAATACTGTAGACTCGAGATAGTCTAGCTCGAGGATAAAATTATAAATAGGCCAACCTATTAAACAGAAGCAGATAGATAATTGGAGGTACAAAAATATGGCAGACGATAAACCACATATGAACCTCGTATTCATAGGTCACGTGGATCACGGGAAATCCACCTTAGTTGGTAGAACGTTATTCGAAACTGGAGAGATACCGGATCACGTTATCGACGAGTACAAGAAGGAAGCGGAAGAGAAAGGAAAAGGAACCTTCGCTTATGCTTGGGCCATGGATCAACTCGAAGAAGAGAGGGATCGTGGTCTTACCATAGACGTTATGCATAAGCGGTTCGATACGGACCAATATTATTTCACGATCATAGACGCACCGGGCCACCAGGATTTCGTTAAGAACATGATCACAGGGACTTCACAGGCAGACGCGGCGGTTCTCGTCGTAGCGGCTACAGAAGGCGTTATGGCCCAGACGAGGGAACATACTTTCCTCGCTAAAACACTGGGTGTCGACCAGCTTGTCGTAGCTATAAACAAGATGGATGCCACAAAACCAGAACTTAGCGAAGAGAGATTCAATGAAGTCAAAGAGGAGGTCAGTCAACTTCTGCAGTCGGTCGGTTATCAGGAAAGCCAGTATGATCTCGTTCCGACCAGCGCTCTCAAAGGACATAACATAACTAGAGAGGGAGATAAGCAGATAGACTGGTGGGACGGCAAGCGGTTCCTTCAAGCGATAAACGACTTCGAGACTCCTGGAAAACCGATCGAGAAATCTCTCAGATTACCGATACAGGACGTATATTCCATCACTGGCATCGGTACCGTACCGGTCGGTCGTGTAGAGACCGGGGTTATGGAGCCTGGTGATAAAGTCACTTTCATGCCAGCGAACGTCAGCGGAGAAGTCAAGTCTATAGAGGAACATCACGAAGAGATCCCGAAGGCCGAACCCGGAGATAACGTAGGTTTCAACGTGAGAGGTGTCGGAAAAGACGATATCCGAAGAGGAGATGTATGCGGACCTTCCGATGATCCGCCGACTGTCGCGGAAAGATTCACAGCGAGAATAATAGTTCTCGACCATCCGAGCGTTGTGACCGAAGGTTATACACCGGTATTCCACGCACACACTGCACAGGTAGCATGCAAGTTCATGGATCTCAAGAAGAAACTCGATGCGAAGACCGGCGAAGTCAAAGAAGAGAACCCGGACTTCTTGAAGAACGGAGAAGCCGCCGTAGTCGAGGTCATGCCCACTAGAAACCTATCTCTCGAAAGAGTCGAAGAGTTCTCAGAACTCGGTAGATTCGCTATCAGAGATATGGGTCAGACCGTTGCGGCAGGACAGGTCATCGACATAGAAGAAAAAGAGATGTAGAAACCTTTCTTACAAAACCCTTTTATATCATTTCTTTGTGAGGAATATTACATGGCACAGAAAGCACGAATCTCGTTAAGCGGAACCAATCCAGAAAGGATAGAAGAGATCTGCAGTCAGATCCGTGAGATATCCGATAGAACAGGAGTGGAGATGAAAGGACCTATCCCACTGCCGACCAAGGAATTGACCGTTCCCTGCAGAAAATCACCGGACGGCGAAGGAAACGAAACTTGGGAACGCTGGGAGATGAGAGTCCACAAAAGATTGATCGATATCGACGCAGACGAAAGAGCGCTGCGACAGCTGATGCGTATTCAAGTTCCCGACGAAGTTCATATCGAGATCGTACTTCAAAGCTGAATACTGGTTTTGAAGACAAAAATACTTTATTGTGTCGTATTTCTTTTAAAATATACATAAGTTCCTATTCGCAGTGTTGAAATGGGGCGCATGCATTTTTGTTGGCATGGCACTACACTGCGACTGAAAACTCATTTCAATCGCATGAGTTATGTTTGGCCCATAGATTGTTTCGGAGCAAAGCTCCAAATATCTATGCGCCCTTCACTCGCAAGTGCTCGTTCAGGGCCCATAGATCAGTTGGCAGATCGTCACCCTTGCATCCTACTGGAATAATGTGGTGGCAAGAAAGGTGAAGGCCGCGGGTTCAAATCCCGCTGGGTCCATTAAATCACGAGTTCTTTGAACGAGTGAGTTGAGGAAAGAGTGTTGTTTTTCCTCAAAACTTGTTTTAATGGGCAGTTAGAAGCTTCGCTTCTGACGGGTCCACTTCGCATCCGCTCAGTGCACCGCGGGATTTGAAACACGAGGAATCAAAGATTCCTCTTGCTCGGCAATTTTCTACAAAAATTCCCTCGTCCCGCTGGGTCCATTTTTCTATGAAAAATGGTTAGTTAGAATCTTTGATTCTGATGGGTCCATTAAATCACGAGTTCTTTGAACGAGTGAGTTGAGGAAAGAGTGTTGTTTTTCCTCAAAACTTGTTTTAATGGGCAGTTAGAAGCTTCGCTTCTGACGGGTCCACTTCGCATCCGCTCAGTGCACCGCGGGATTTGAAACACGAGGAATCAAAGATTCCTCTTGCTCGGCAATTTTCTACAAAAATTCCCTCGTCCCGCTGGGTCCATTTTTCTATGAAAAATGGTTAGTTAGAATCTTTGATTCTGATGGGTCCATTAAATCACGAGTTCTTTGAACGAGTGAGTTGAGGAAAGAGTGTTGTTTTTCCTCAAAACTTGTTTTAATGGGCAGTTAGAAGCTTAGCTTCTGACGAGTCCACTAACAAATATTTGATTTTTAGTGGTTTGTTAGAACCTTTGGTTCTAACGGCTCTAGTTTCCTGAAAAAAGTGATTAGGCAAAATCTTTGATTTTAGCGTTAAAAAAATATTAATACTGAAAGAATATCTTTACAAACTGTAAACTTAGATGGATGACGAAAAAATAATAAAAGCTTTAAAACCTATAGAGAAGTCTTATCTTTTAGTATTCATATTTTTGATTTTGAATCCATTAATTATTCTTTTCTCCTTTCTTTCTTTGCCTGGAAGTAGTGGGGCTGGGGCAATATTAATGGTGCTCTTTATTTTCCAAATTATCCAAGGACTACCCATTTTGTTACCGTTGTTGATGGTAATTTCTTTTTCAATTTCTTTCTTTAAACTTTATAAAGAGTTGTTTTTCGACTATACTTGGAAAGATGAGACTAATAGCTCTACTCTAATGATGAAGGCTAGTATATTCCTATTTATTATTGGCATTATCGTCCAAATATTTAATTTTCCAAATTTGCTCCCTCCACAAGATTACTTCAAGGAACTTATAGTGTTCTTCTATGGGGGAAGTTTTTTTTATTTTTTAACGAGTAGTCTTCTTCTAATAAACATAAAAGATAAAGAAATGAAAAATTCAATATTGATTGCTTTTGGTGTATTTGGGTTATCTAGTTCTGTGGTCTCCCTGTCATTTTTTCTTAGAAAATCAAAAATGATGATTAATGGTTTTCACCTCTCGGTAATATTTGTTCTAGGCATAGCTATCAGCTATCTATTTTTCTATAGAGTTTTTATTGTATTAGAAAACGGAAAAAATAAACCTAAATCAAAGATTAAAAATCAATAATAGTAATTTCTCTCTCTGCTAGAGTAAATTTCAATGATTTTTTCAATCTAAATTTGAAGGGAATTTTTATTTTATTTTCCTATGTGTGAAGTGCCTCTAGGTTTATCGAAGAAAGGTCCACCACTGACTAACCTTAAATGAACTCAGATAATGGTTAAACAACTGGATGAATTTTTTTCAATAGGTTGAGCATAGCCGTCATCTTCACCTCTTTACCCATACTATTTCCCTCTATACGTCGTAAAGTCTTATTAACGATGAAGTTGTAAATCATGTAACGATTATCGAAGTTACAGGTGATTTTGATGGATGAAAGGCCAAAATATAACGAAGTCGACGAAGAGATCATCAACGAATTGGAAAATATATGCGGTTCGGATTTTGTTATCACGGATAAAGACCTCATGGATAGTTATACCCATGACGAGCTTTCGACTGCGGAAGTTAAAGGAAAATATCCGGAGGTATTGGTAAAACCCAACTCTTCAGAAAAAGTATCGAAGATAATGAGATTGGCCAGCGATAATCTCGTTCCCGTTACCCCGATCGGCGGAAAGACCGGCTTGATGGGAGGTATGATCCCCGTCTACGGCGGTGTCGGCTTATCGTTGGAAAGATTGGATGATAAGGTAGATGTGGACGAAGATAACCTGATGGTGGAAGTAGCCGCCGGTGTTCCGATGGAAAAATTGAAGGAAAAGGTAGAAGAGAAAGGGCTTACACTTCCCATACATCCCACCACGGAAGACTCTCAGATCGGTGGAACTATTGCGGTCAACGCGGGAGGAGAAGCGACCCTAAAACACGGCGTCATGAGAGATTACGTGAAAGGTCTAGAAGTCGTACTTCCAGATGGAGAGATCATGGAGCTGGGCGGAAAACTATTGAAGGATAACACGGGATATTCTTTACTCCATCTGATGATAGGCAGTGAAGGGACTTTAGGTATAATAACAAAAGCGATTTTAAGACTTTATCCGGCCTCCGAAGAATCTAAGTTTGTGATACTCCCCTTCGAATCAGGTGAAAACGCGATTAATGCCGTGCCTGAAATACTGAGAAGCGGGATCACTCCTGCGGGAATAGAATATTTAGAAAGAGAAACGATCTCTAGCGGTGAAGACAAAGTCGGTGAGAGCTGGCCCGCTGAAAAAGGGGAAGCGACCTTGATGATAATCGTCACCGGAGAGGAAGAAAACGAGATACTAGAAAAAGCTCAAAAGATCATGGAAGTGTGTCAGGAAAAAGGAGCACTCGACGCCTTCCTCGCTACAAAACGGAAAGAGATGAACAAGATAATGAAGATAAGGGAAGGTGTAGCTGAAGTGATCCAAGAAGGAAACGTGACAGGCCACCGCTCTGGAGATCTCGTAGTTCCTCCGTCCAAGATACCCGAATTCATCTCGAAAGCTAGAGAGATATTTGATGAGTCCGAAGTAGAAGGGACTTTCTACGCGTTCGGACACGCCGGAGACGGTAACGTTCATATCGAAGGTAATTTGCCTGATGAGGATATCGACTGGGATGAAGTCGAGAGTCTTAGAGAGAGATGGATCGAAACCGCGGTAGAAATGGGCGGAGAGATCACCGGTGAACACGGTATAGGTCTAATCAAAAAGCCGGAGCTGAGAAAATTCAAAAGCGACAAGATGCTGCAGCTGATGAACGGGATAAAGAACACCTTCGATCCCGACCATATATTGAATCCGGGAAAGCTCATCTCAAAGGACGAAGAGATGGAAGAAGAGCATATCAAAATTTGATCATATCAGGATCGTGAAAGGATGGATGATGAGATAGAAAAAATAGGCTTAGATCGAACCGCTGAAGGGATGAATAAAGAAGAGATCAAAAAAAATTATGAGGAACTATTGAATTCAGATCATGAGTCTCTCGCCGATTTTATAGGTGAAAATAGCCTGCTTTTCATAGTGAACGATTTCAAGCGCGCCACACCGACATCTCTGTTTCTGGAAACTCTAGATGAACATCTCGAAGAGAATGGGATGGATCTCTTCAACCGGGAGTTGAACGTGATTGTGGCCACAGGTACTCACGATCCTCCCACGGAGGAAGGCTTGAAGAAGATATTGGGTAAATATTACGAGGAGTTGGAATCTAAAACGATCATCCATGATTGTCAAGAGAACGAACATATCGAGATCGGCGAGACCAGTCGAGGAACTCCGGTAAAGGCAGATAAGAATATTTTAGGTTACGATAGGATAATTAATATCAACTCCGTCGAGCCGCATTACTTTGCCGGCTTTACGGGAGGTAGGAAATCTCTCCTACCCGGAGTATGCCACTGGGACACTATTGTCGAGAACCATGAGTTCTCCTTAGATGAAAATTCTTTACCTCTTTCATTGGATGAAAATCCGATCAATCTGGACGCTTTGGAAGCCGCTGAGATGATAATCGACCATCTAGAGAGCAAGATATCGAGTATAAACAGCGTTTCCACTTCGGAAAAAGTTTACGAAGTTTCAGCTGGCGATTTCTTCTATTCTTTCGATGAGCTGATCGAAACTGCTAAAGATATCTTCACCGCCGAAGTAAGTCAAAAAGCGGATATCGTGATAGCTAGGACGGCGGAACCGGGCACTAAAAATCTGTACCAATCGTTCAAGAGCTTCGAAAATACCAAGCAGATCTGTCGAGATGGTGGCGTACTGATAATGGTCAGCGAGTGTTACGAGGGTATAGGACCAAGAACTTTTTACGATCTTTTGTCCTCTTCCGACGATCGCGATGAGATAATCGATGAAGTTTATGGAGATTATCCGTTCGGTGGACACAAAGCCACCAACATCCTCAAATTTTTAGAAGATCACTCTCTGTTCATAGTCAGTGACCTTGATGATGAAATAATAGAGAACTGCTTCTGTGAACCGTTCGATAGCGTAGATGAGGCTTTAGACGAAGTTAAAGAATGCGTGTCTAAAAAAGAACCCCACATCGTCGATGTGGATGAGGCAAACAACGTGGTGCCTATAGTCAAGTGATCATCTTTCTTTTATCTGCTTTATCAGCTCGGGAACCACTTCATAAAGATCACCCACGATGCCGTAGTCCGCGTGCTTGAAAATAGGTGCTGAAGGATCTTTATTTATCGCTATTATTATATCCGATTCTTTCATACCGGCGAGATGTTGAGGCGCCCCAGAAATACCACAGGCGATGTATATGTTTGGTTTGACTCGGTTCCCGCTGTATCCAACTTGGTGATCTCTGCTTATCCAGCCTTCATCAACTAATGGTCTACTCGATCCGACTTTTCCGCCCAAAGCGGAGGCTAACTTTTCTATAAGTTCAAAATCATCTGGATCTTCAAGACCTCTTCCTCCCGAACAGACCACTTCTGCATCCTGAATATTTACACTTTCTTCGACTATTTCCTTTATGATTTTTATACCATCATCCTCTTTTTTTTCTAGAGGTGCTTTCTGGACGATTTTTCCGTCTCTTTCAGTATCTCTTTCGCTTTCTTCGAACTCCTTGTACCTCACGGTCGCCATCTTTGGGCATCTGTCAGTAGATATGTGTGCGAGGATATTGCCAGTAAAAGCGGGTCGGATCTGAACGAAGTCTCCGTCTTTGATCCTTAACCCGGTGCAGTCGGCGGTCAGACCTGTTTCCAAAGCCGCCGCTATCCTCGGAGCTAAAGATCTACCGAAATTCGTAGCTCCTATCAAAAAGATATGCGGTTTTTCGTTTTCAATCAATTCAACGATATTCTCCTTGAAGAACGATTCATCGGGTTCGTCAAAATTTTCGTCTTCCACCAAAATGACTCTATCTGCTCCTCTATAGATCAATTCTTGAGTTTTTTCCTTATCTGGAGTACATAAGACGGCGGTGAGGTTAGTATCGAGATCATCCGATAATTCCCTACCCTTTTGCAAAAGCTCAAAAGTTACAGGGTGAATCTTTCCCTTTTGCTGTTCCGCGAGTATCCAAACTCCAGAACTTTTCTCCGGACCGTACGCCATCTTAGATGCCTCCCACGTCTTTTTCCAACTCGTTTAGCAGTTCTTTGACCGCCGTTTCCGTTTCACCCTCGAAGATTTTACTTTTCCTTCCTTTTTTCTCGGGAACTTCTATGTTCACCACTGCTGTAGGAGAACCGGATGCACCCATGTCTTTTTCTCCTGCGTCAAGTTCATCGACACCCCATTCTTCGATATCGGCGTTCTTAGCGTCTAACTTGTCCTGCAGTGAAGGGAGTCTTGGTTCATTCACGTCTTTGGTGACGGTTATCAAGCCGGGATATTCGATATCTCTAACATAACTCCTGTCCCAAGTTTCGGAACCGACCGTTATCTTTTCTTTTCCTCTTTTCTTCACTTCGTTGACGAACGCGATGTGTGGTATGCCCAATATCTCGGCTATCTCCGGCCCGACCTGACCGGTATCTCCGTCAACACTTTTCTCTCCACACAATATCAGGTCGTAATCGCAGATCTTTTCTACAGCGGCGGCGAGCGTGTAAGAAGTCGCCCAAGTGTCCGATCCGGCGAAGTTTTTGTCCGTCAGGAGTATAGCCTCGTCAGCCCCTCTCGATAGTGCTTCTCTCAAAGTCTCTTTTGCCTTTGACGGGCCCATACTCAATACCGTTATTTTGCCACCGAGTTCTTCCTTCAACTTCACCGCTTCTTCTAAAGCGTTGAGATCGAAAGGATTAGGTTCGGCTTCAGCAGAACTTCTGTCTATCCTGCCTTTCTCTCTATCGAACTTTACGTTCTCAATATCGGGTACTTCTTTGATAAGCACCACTATATTCAGGTCTGGCATGATAGGTCGTGATGTAGGAATAGCTTATAAAAATTTACCGTTTGTATATTATAGCGAGCGAGATCGACCTTCCAATAATCTGCATATCTGACTACAAAATCTAGATAATTTTTTTATACTGTATAGTCACCTCTCAAACCATGTCCGATAGAGAAATCGATCTTCGGAGCGACACCGTTACGAAACCTAGTCCCGAGATGAGAGAAGCTATGAAAGAGGCAGAGGTGGGAGACGAAGTACATCATGACGATCCTACCGTACACAAGTTGGAAGAGAAAGCCGCTGAAAAGTTAGGGAAAGAGGACGCTCTCTTCGTCTCTTCTGGGACTCAGGGTAATTTGGCTTCAGTACTGACCCACACGAATGATGGAGAAGGTATTCTATTGGGTGATAATTCCCATATCTATTACTACGAGGTGGGAGGTTTCGCTGACTTTGGAGGCCTCACACCTACCCTACTGTCGGATCAAGATGGAGCGATAGATCCCGAGGAATTGAGGAGATCGATCAGGCTCGAGGACGATCATTATCCTTCGCCTTCGTTACTGTGCGTGGAAAATACGCATAACAGGGCCGGGGGAGTACCGCAGGATCGAGGTTACATGGAGAGTATGGCGGAGATAGCAGACGAATTCGATCTGAAACTGCATCTGGACGGCGCAAGGATATTCAATGCCGCGGTTTATCTAGACAAAGACGTGAAGGAACTTGTTGAACCCGCGGATTCCATCATGTTCTGTCTTTCCAAAGGTCTCGGTGCACCGATCGGATCTATAATCGCTGGAAGTGAGGACTTCATCGAAAGAGCTAGGAAAAAAAGGAAGAAATTGGGTGGCGGGATGAGACAGGTCGGAGTTATCGCCGCCCCAGCTCTTTGCGCTCTAGAGAATAACGTCGAGAGGCTTTCGAAGGATCACGAGAACGCTTCTTTACTCGCGGAAGGTCTTAAAGATATAGGATTCGATCTCGATCCGGAAAAGTACAAAACTAACATAGTTTACTTCAGCACTAAAAGTTTCGGCAAGCCGGCGGAAGAATTCGTGGATCTGTTCGAAGAAGTGGGTGTATTGGGATTGGCTTTAGATGAATACAAGATTAGAGTGGTGACTCACAAGGACGTGAAAAGAGAAGATATCGAGCTCGCGCTGGATAAGATGGAGAAAGTTGTTGATGATTAGACTAGATGATGAATATATGTAAAGTGTTTTGAATAATAAGAACTGATTGTTTAGATAGAATACTTTGAAATTAGTAGTTCTATCTGGAAAAAAGAATGTTAAACATACAAACGGCTTTGTTTCCCAATCTGGAAATAAAATCTTTTCCTCTATCGTCAGCGTAATATTTTTATGAGATGATTATTTTAAAGAATCAGCTTGGGTTTGGATAATCATGTCTAGAACCTCTATATGTTGTACGGTGATATTTAGTATATCTTTGATAGCCCTAGTTCTTTTATTGAAATACAGCATCGATTCTTACAGAGAGGGTCAAGATTACAAAAAAACAATCATTGGTATTATCTCATCTTTACTTGTGGTCTTGCTCATGCTTTTCACTATTAAGTGGACTGTTGGTATTAGTTTAGATAATGCATGTCTATTTATCATGCTTCTTCCTTTCTTAGTGATCTCAATAATTATCTTGAGTATATACTACCTAGTAAAACTTATTAGCCAATACAAAAAAGACGGTGATCTGAAAAAGCTGAAAAAGAATGTCGCCGTTATTGCTGTAGTTATGATTATAGTAATAGCATCTATTTATATTACAATAGAATACATTGGAACACCAGATGCTAATCAGAAATTTATTTTGGAACTTGAACAGAATGAAACCAGCGAGGTAGAGTTAGTACTGCCCAACCTTAAAGGATATGAAAGATATTTTCCTGTAGAACGATACAACGTAGTAGAAGGCGAGGGAGAAGTTACCTGCCGAAGAGATGGAGAATATATCAAGGTCACCACCTCCTCAAAAAACTTTAAGATGAAATATTCTGAAGAGGCGGAGATGTTTTCAGAGTATCACGGTGAATGGGATTTCCAATACGATAAGGTCAGTACTGAAGGATATGAGGAGGAAAGACCCATGATGAATATCTCTTACAGTTCAGAGCAAAATACTACCTGCCACTTAACTCTTCAATGGAACGACTTTTACTCTTCAAAAATTATCGGAGCTCACGCGTACGAGGTAGAGGCTGATACTCATATCGATGGTAAAACCGAATCTATAAGGGTTTGGGTTGAGAAAACCCATGCGCCTTGAAGATTTTGATTATTGCAGGAAGCAAAAATGTTAATGTTCATTTTCTCTCCGATTACGGCTCTACTTTCACCGCTCACTCGACCTTCTTCTCGAAGTCAACCCACCCCGGCTTCTTCTCGAATCCCATCTTCTCGTTTATGTGGAGGATATCTTCGTTTCGAGTCTCGTTCATGGTCTTTATCTTTGCGATGTTTTCTTCTTTTGCAACCCCTATGGCCTTAATCTTCATTGCTGTAGCGATGCCTTTTCCTCTGTAGTCTTTTCTAACCCCGGTTAAACCCGTGAACAAAGAATTCTCCTTTTCTTTGTACCAGTGGCTGCTCATCCCGACGAATTCATCGTCTTTGATCGCCAGTATATATGCCTCTGGGAAGTATCTCGGATGGTTGAACAACTTATCTATGAATCTATCGTATTCCGTTCTAGTATATCCGTCGGGGAGCGGAACGTCTTCCATCACATCCTCGTGGAGTTCGTACAATTTTCTTTTATTCTCTTCGTCGTGTTCGATATCCTTCAAACTTTTAAGTACAATACCCTCGTCTTCCAACTTTTCTTCCAAATCTTCGTATTCCTCGAATTCGAATTCGTCGACTTTCAATTCCGCTTCCCACATCTTCATGGTGCTTTCAAAACCTCTGTCTTCGAGGAAGCGCAGAGCTCTCTTTTTGTCCTCTCTAGCGTGAGCTTCCAATTTTTCCGGATCGTGCTCTTTGAGTTCGTCTAATATATGCTGATAAAATAGCTTTCCAAATCCTTCACCCTGGTAGTCGGGATGGATGAGAGCGTAGATGAAAAACTTTCCCGGATGATAACTCCCTTCCCACTGGGTGTAAAAACCGTGTCCTATGACTTCGTCGCCTAATTCGCCGATAAATCTCTGATGCTCACATTTATCCGCTCTGTTCTCATCATTGAATCTGAAAGATTCTTCTGACCGCTTTTTATCCGGATAGACCGCTTCTTCCAACCGAACGATATGAGGATAGTCCAACTCTTCAAAGGTTCTGATCCGTAACTCTTCTTTCATAGTTTAAAATTAAAGTGAAACTAAATATATTTATTTTTTCTGTTTTATCAGAAGATCACTTTTTCTTCTGAATCGAGTTGCTAAAAATCTCATGTTTGTTCGCCGATATTTTCAGATTTCATTGATGATCGTGATTGCCTTTTTCGTCTTCTTCTGGGATGAAGGAGTCTGCATCTGGAGCGGCAACTCTTTTTGCTTTTGATCTATCAACATCTCTTCTCCATTTCGCCCTCTTGCTCAGCAAGATAAGAAGACAAGCTATCAAAAATAATGGCCATAAGCGATAAGGAAACATTTCTATCCAGATAATTATTACCGCTATTATCGCCCCAATTATGGATAGGTCTAACAAAAGTTTCCAACCTAATTTCATTTTAGGGCAGATAATTTCAAACAAATATTAATAGTTTTTCATTAAATATACTCATAAATATATTCATTCTCTTTCGTCCAATTTCTTCTTCAACCTCATGATCTCCATCTGCTGTTCTAGAATCACAGACATGAAAAACGTCTCCATATCGTTCGCTCCTTCCTTAACTTCTCCCGCCTTTCGGTGAACTTTCGCATACTCTATCATCTTGTCGAAAAAATTCTCTCTCATCGGCTTTCAGAGTTCTTTTAAATTTATTCCATTCTTGCTCTATTTAGTCTATTTTATCCAAGTAATCGTTATCGTTCGAACCGGATCTCTTTCCTGAAGATAACGCCATGTGGCATCTGATTTATTGAAGCCATATAATGATAAAGAAGAGTCTTGAGTGAAAGTAATGCTTTACCGCGGGTTCGAAATCTAGCTATCGGTTAGATTTTCAGATCTATTCTACCACTTCAAATCTTCTCGAAAGATCGATCTATTTGTATCCCTCTCTCTTCCAATCTATCGGATAATTCCGATAGCCTTATCTCAGTGGGCGAAATGATACCTTTCTTTTCCAACGCTCCATCCAAGATCATCTGCGCTCCGATGCTCGCAGTGAATCCTACTATCCGCTGCATCGCCGTTAAGCCCGTATCGAGATCTCTTTTATCTAGCATCTGGTAGACTCTGCTTACCTCCTCACCTTTGTCGACACCGGAAGCTTCGACGCGGATCATCGCTAGATCTCGCTCATCTTCCCCTAGCCAGAACTCGTTCTTGGATTTCAAAACCGAAGATAAAAAATCGACCGGAGCTATTTCTTTGCCATCAACATTAACCTGTTCATCATCTAATAGACCGCATCCTACCGCGGTCTTCCAAAAATCAGTATGTCCTTCCCATCTACAGGTATAGCGACCGAAGTTATTCATTTCCTTGTCAAGACCCAATCTTTCTCCGTATTCTAGTGCATCTCCATTGGGATAACATTCCAGTTTTCCATTTAACCCCTCGATGTCTAATGAATGAACGTTCTCTTCATAGAACAAACCATCGCCCGGAATATCGATGATTTCACCGTCTTTGATGATCCGTGCCGGGCGTTTGTAAGTTTTCAGCAACCCTTCGACGGACCAGGTGAACTTGTATCTCAATGGATTATCAGCATCTTCATAGACGGGCAAACCTGCACCGTAACAAAGGAGTTCGTCTATCTCATCAAAACTCCTAACGGCTTCCCGTGCAAGAACAAGATCTAGGCCTGGATCCATTCCAAATTCGGGTAGAACAGTTATATCCCTCTCTTTGGCGGTGCTATCAAGTCGATCTATCTCTTTCTCTCTTGCCTTCTTTTTCTCTGGATCGCTCTCCTCAGGGTCGTGCAGATACATGGTGCTGACCATATCGATACCGTTTTCGACCGCCAGCTCAGCGATAGAGAAGGCAAATCCGGGAGGTAAAAGTTCTATAACCAGATCGACCTCCTCCATCAGATCTGAAACCTTTTCAGGATCTGATGCATCGACATTCTCATATCTCACTTTCTCCACTTCTAGACCTTCAACAAGCTCTCTGGAATCTGAAGACCTATCTCCAACGATGATCTCAGATACCTCATCGCTCCTCATTAGATCGTGGAGCGCGGCTTCTCCCTGCATACCCAGCCCTAAAAGCAGAACCTTTGCTTTGGAAATGATCAACACCTCTTTTTCGTCCAATTTATGAAAAACATCTCTATCAATAAATATACTTCGTTGATTTTTGAGGCTCTATCAATCGACTTTAAAGTCCTCTAGTACGTTCGTACCATTTCCTTATCTCGTAATCCGACACTTCCCTCTCCTTTTTCTTTTCGCTCTTCACGCTCATGTTATGGTCATAGGCCCATTCTTTGATGGTCTTCCTATACTCGTCATCCCCTTCAAATTGCTTTATCTCCACCATATTGGACTTGAGACTGCCTTTAAAAGCTGCCTTTAATTCCGGACCGTCGAAGACCACGTTGCTCGTACCAAGATCAAATTTTTCTTTCATTTCGTTTCTGAAGTAGAGCGAAAGTCTATCTTTTGTCGTTATAACCCCTTCGCCTTCGAACTCTATATCGGGTAAAGATTCTAATCCTTCGGAAAGTATCCAGTAAACCGAATCGTCATCCGACACTAGGAATCCCTTCAAAAGAAAACCTTCCTCAACAAGTTCTGAAAGCAGTTTTCTGATCTCTCTCATGCTGTAATCGAGACCCAGATACGAAGAAAGTTTTTCGGCTGTAAATACACCGAAATTTTGGAAAGCCCATCTCATCACTTCTTTTTTCGCTTCCTCCGACTCCATACCGTTATCCGGCGTCGTTATATACCTGTTATCTTCGTCTCTAGTGATAGCCAACCCTTCGTACAAATCGTCCAGCATCTCTTTTGTTTTGGTTCTACTGTACGGGGATCTATGATATATGGTCCTCTTCGGAACCGGCTCTTTGTCATCGACGATCTCTAGAATAGTGTCCATCTGAGATGAGTTTTCAAGGTCCTTTGCAGCTTTGTATACCGACACGTCTTCAGGATAGGCGTACATCTTGTAAGGAGGTATCATCTTCCCGCCCAAAACTTTCTCCCTGCTGTACATCCAGTCCAACGAGTAAAAATCATCTACTCTAGGTCTTAATTCAAAATCCGACCTGGTACCTTTCATCTTCTCCATCGCTTCGGAAGGATTTTCGTAACTTTCGTCTCCCAACTTCTGTTTCTTGAATATATAGGACCTGATCTTCTCTTCCTCGAAAACCTCTTCCACGACATTGCCTTTCACCAACATGTCCTGGATCATCACGTAGCCGTTCTCGCGGAATATAGAGAGTATTTCCTCGGGCAGTTCCTTCACGGCTTCATTCTGAAAATTCCTGACCCTTATGATATCGTAACCTTCCAACCGGTGATACTCCATCATCTCGTCTATAGCTTCCAGGGCTTCCGGCAGCATCGATTCGTCATCCAAGTCTAGATGCCTGATCTCGATGCAGCCGCTCATCTTCCATTTTTCCAACCCTCCGACGACTTCACCTCTCTTCACGAATGGGAATACCCAATCGTCTCCGTACCTTCGATATATATCGGCCCAGAGAGGCCTCGCATAGGGATCTTTTTTGGACAGTATCCTGAACTTGTCGAATTCTCCTCCTTCAGCTTTCTGCAGATCTTCGACTTCTCTGCTTTCTACATACATCTCCTGCTGAGAAGAACCGACTTTCAACTTTTTTATCTCTTTTTTGTGAAGCAATTCGGATATTATACTCTCGATCTCGTTTGAATCGAATCCGGTATAATATCTTATATTCGAAAATGATGCGGGGCCGTTTCCTTTCAAGTACCGTTCGATTATCTTTTTTCTAGCCTTTTCAGGATCCATCGGCTCGACATCGAGAGGTTCGTATTTGTTGGTAGACGACCATCCTTCCCGACCGGTATATTCTCTCATGATGTAGAGGTTTCTATCGAGTTTTTTCACTATCTCTTTCACCCGGTCGTTCTCTAAATCGCTGTTCTTCTTTATCTGCCTTATCGTGTCTTTTCCCTTCCTAATAATCTCTAATATCTTCTCTTCCTCTTCATCTAGTTCTTCGGTGCGATAAGCTCCCACGAAAACGGGTATGTCTTCTTTGAAGGCGTACCTGACCTTCCCCTTAACAAATCTACCTTCAACTATTTTACCTTCCCTTCTCATCTCTTTCCAGTCGTCGATCGAAAAGTCCGCAACTCTTTGGAATATATCGTAGGGAGTTCCGGCTTCCATGAAGAGATCGAAATACTCTTCTATAGAGCCGACTTCGTCGAATTGTTTTTTAGCCTTGTACTGCTGGGTTTTATCGTCAGAAACGAACTCTCCTCCGGGGAATCTTAAATCGTGATAGTCCTCTTTGAGCATGTACTGTTCTCCTTCTCCCATCACCAACCTTCCGGACACCACTTCGTCCTGCTCCACGAGGTTGTTCAAAGCCTTTAAAGCGATGTCTTCGGAAAGGTCCAGAGCGTATGCTATCTCCTCTAGACTTCTAGGACCCTCGTGCTCCAGGTAACTAGAAATGATCTCCTCGACCCATTCCAAGTCTTTGTCCTTTTTCTCCAGTAGAGCGTATCTGTATCCGTCGTCTTCGGTGATTCCGACTCTGTTGACTAGTCTTTTACGCTCCATATCTCTCAGGGTGTTTTTGACGTCTTTCAATCTCATATCGACCGAGTCGTATAGCTCGTGAGGGGTCATACTACCTTCTTTCAATTTCTCAATCAGCGGTGTACTCCCGTGAGGCTGTTCTCCTTGATCTAGAGAACGAAGGTATTCGCCCAAATCTTCGCTCGCCACATATTTCGTCTCATCCACCCAGAGAGACTGGATCTCACCTTCATTAAGAAGTTCTTTGGACCATTCCCTGACCTCTTCAAAAGATTTATCCGTGCGCGAAAAGACGTTGTTACCTTTTTCCTTGAAAACGTGGATCGGTTTTAATTCTTTGATGGCCTCTAACATCTCGTCTTTATTTTCGAATTCGGGTTTCTTGTCCAAAAAGTGATCTTCGACCACGTCTCTGTCGAATTTGAAGTTCTCTATCTCCTCTTTCGGGATCACCTGTTCGAGAACTTTTTGATGGAATTTTCTTAGCAGGCTGCTCCTATCGTCCATCATTATTACGTCGGAGATACCGGCCATCAAAACGTCGTGGGCGAAAGGAGACGGTGTATCGGAGTAACCGGTAGACTTGATCTCTACTTCTCCGTCCTCTATATCTTTTAGAACTTTTTCCGCCTTCTCGAGGTCAAGCACCTGGTACAGTATCTCATTGTAGGTCTCCTTCACTATCGGAAAGTCATCCATCCCGCGGAGTTTATCCAGCATCTCTTTCGACCGGAGCTTCTGCTTGGAAACTGATATCTCTCTACCTTTGTAGTTCCGCAGTATCATCAGAGCCCGAGTAGCGCAGTGTCTGAACCGCTGTTTGAATAGTTCGGTGTTCCTGACGGATTTTTTCAAAACATCTTCGATCTCCTCGGACGACAATATATCTCTGACTTTATCGAGAGGTATCTTTTTCTTAGTCGTGATCATGAAGTTGTTATCGGTGATGGAAACGTTGGCGTTGCAGTTGAATTTCTTCGAGATCTTGTAAGCGTAGGCTCGCGAAAGAGTATCGTTGGCCTTTCTTCCGTAAGAGGCGTGGAAGATCATATTGTACTTTCCGTCCTGGCCGATATGTCCTTCCAGGATAATCTTTTTATCAGTCGGAAGTTCGTCTATCACGCCCTTTTGTTCCTTGAAATAACTGATGATGGTCTGTGCGGAACCTTCGTCTATCCTGTATTTGTCTTCGAGCCACTTTACCACGTCTTCATCTCCCATCTTTTTGGAGACCTTTCTCCTGAATTCCCCTATACCTACCGAGAGATCATAACTTCTTGGGAGCATCTCCCCGGTCCAGCTGGGAACTGTTGGCTTTTTGCCGGCGGCGTCTTTCACGAAGACCCTAGTACCTTTGGTATGGAGGAACTCGTAAGAGTGACTGCCAAGAACGAAAACGTCGCCCTTGGAAAGTCTTTCGACGAACTTTTCGGATAGATTTCCCAGTGGTGCTCCTTTTTCAGAATATACTTGATAGCTAGAGTCCGAAGGGATGGTGCCGACATTCATATAATACAGCATCTGGACTCCGCCTTTTTTACCGAAGACTTCTTCGTCCTCGTTGTACCATATTTTGGGATAGGTGTTTTCGAATTGAGTCCCGCCTAGATAATCTAACACGTTCAAGAAATCCTCTTCTGGAAGATCTTTATAACAGTAGGACCGCCTCACCATCTCGTAGGCTTCATCTACCCCCCAGCGGTGTTCTATACTCATGCCTATTATCCCCTGGGACAGAACGTCTAGATTATTTTCTGGTATACTCACCCTATCAATATCGTGCTGATAGGCCTTTCGAGTCAGGACGGTACATTCTAAAAGCTCGTCCTTTTCAAAAACTATTATCCTGCCCTTGGAAGTCTCTCCTATGGAGTGTCCCGCTCTTCCGACTCTCTGAAGACCCTTCGCTACGGTCTTTGGTGAATTGACCTGAACCACTAGATCGATATATCCGACGTCGATACCCAGTTCAAGCGATGTAGATGAGACCGCCGCTTTCATGTCACCGTATTTGAGGTCGTCTTCAACTTCTAAACGTGTGTCCTTCGAAAGACTGCCGTGATGAGCCGCTACGTTCTCGATGCCCCTATCTTTGAGTTTGTAGGCCACGTTCTCGGCACCACTTCTGGTATTGGTGAATATCAAAGTGGTGCGGTGATTCTCCACCATCTCTTTTAGACGGTCGTACATCCTAGAGTTCACGACTTCATAAGGCAATAAGGTCATGTCATCTACAGGCGATATAACGGAAAGATCCAAGCTCTTCTCGCCCATCACCTCGATTATGTTCACGTCCCGCGGGTCCCCGTTTTCGAAACCTCCTAGAAATTTAGCGAGTTCTTCGATCGGTGCCTGGGTCGCGGAAAGCCCTATACGGGTCATCTCTCCATTGACATGCTCCTCCAAACGTTCCGTGTTGAGAGAGAGATATACACCTCTTTTCGAGGAAGCTATGTCATGGATCTCGTCGTTTATGAAGTACTGTACGTCTTTGAATCGTTTCCTGAACTTAGGAGAGGAAAGCGATAAAGCGAGACTTTCCGGGGTCGTGATGTAGATATGCGGGGGATTTTCGGTCATCTTCCTCCTTTCCTTCTGCGGCGTATCCCCCGAGCGTATCGCCGTCTTGATATCTGGGACTTTGACACCTTTTTCTTCGGCGAGTTCTTTGATCTCCTCCAACGGTTCTTCTAGATTTTTATGGATATCGTTAGCTAAAGCCTTCAAAGGAGAAACATAAACGCAGTATATCTTGTCTTCGAGTTCGCCTTCTTTATCCTTCTTGAAAAGTTCATTTATGATGGAAAGGAAAGCGGTAAGGGTCTTACCCGAACCGGTCGGTGAAGAAACGAGCACGTTCTCTTTCTCGTGGATCAGTGGTATAGCATAACCCTGAGGCTCAGTAAGAGAATCGAACTTATTATCGAACCATTCCGCGATCAAAGGTTCCATCTGAGAGAGGACTTCATCTTTGTCCTTTTCCTCTTGAACTCTCGTAACCATTTTAATCTTGCCTGAAATACCTTTTTTGAATCCTTCAGTACGAATAAGAAACTTAATAAAGTTTTGGATGATTACCATAAGTTTGGATCGAGTGTGCCCGAGAAAGTGTGATATTTTTCTTAAAAGCTGTGCTCACAAGGCAAAAATTATGAAGAAAAAAATAGAGAATATGAAAGGTTGTTGGCGTAATCGAAATATTTAAATCGCTCAGTATCCCATCTGACCTAATGGTTGGAGATCGGCTAACTTATCTTTTTTCTTGTTTTCCCCGTCGGTCCTAAGGAATGTATCGGAATCGACCTCGACCTTTTGGATTTCCTCTCCCAGGTTGTACTCGAAGGACGACTCTTCCTCTTTGACCAACGTATAGTAAGTCTTCCCTTCATTTATCTTCTTCAGTAGGTGATCTCTGGTCTCCTCGAAGGGATATCCTACCCCGACCTCGCCTTTCTTTTCATGGGTGAGGACTTTTTTTATCTTATCGTCTGACGGATCGTATTCAACGGCTGATACCAGGTAATCTATGTCTTCGATCATGTGATTCTCTTGAAAGAGCATAGACATACCAGGCTTTATGAATCTTTCCGTAGTATGTTCAAAGTGCGTGTTCTATCTCTTCCATCTCTTCCTCTATCCTGGCTATGACCTCTTCCTCGTTGCCGAAATCTATATCGGGTCTTTCTTCCCTAAATATCTCTAGGAAATCTTGAGGACTGTGCTGGTGGATCGTTTTCTCTATCTTCGATTTGTACATGGACGCGAGGAAATGATGTTCTCGCACGAGATCCGCTAGAGATCGGTTACCTTCGGCCCATTTGTCGAAATTTTGTTGGCTTATCAGGTTGATATACCTATGCAGCTTTTCTTTATCTGGTTTGTCTGACATAGTGTATGAATTTGTCATTAAAAATATATAAATTTTTTCCTGCTCGAACAAAGAGATTTTACTGCCTAAAAACAAAAAGGAAAAATTTATTCTTCTATTAAATAAATTACTGGTTGTTACAATTTCAACATCTATAAAAATAATCTCTTTAATTATATTACTTTTCAAATAATCATTATTTTTCGTCAGACGTAACGTCTTATATTGGGTTCGATCAACCGCGAAAAAACATTCACTTTCATTGATCTCCCTCTCTTTCTCACCTTTATATCCTGTGAGCTTTCTTTCATCATATCGATACGATGAGTTCCGCCGAAGAGGATGTTTCCGTTTTGGACCTGTCTTACGAAAAGGACAAAAATTACAGGGAGGAATTGAAAGATTTGATAGAAGATTGGAACGATTACGAGGACGCTTTGAATGGCATAGAGAAAAATGCGTTTGAGCAGATAAAAAAATATGCCAGATCTCATGTTAGAGCGGGAAAAGAACAGAATCGCCCTAAAGAGATAGAGACTTTCTTCATATCTGTCCTGCTGGAGCAGGAGATAGAGATAGATAGGTTAGAGAAAAGATTGGAGGGGGAGAGAGAAGTTGACGAAGAATATTGAATGTATGAAAATAAATGGGCCCAGAGAGATTTGAACTCTCGCCCTCCCGGTTATCAGCCGGACGCTATAACCAACCTAAGCCATGGGCCCATTGGGGTACCAACTTATGGATAAGGGGTAAATAAAATTTACTTATCAACCGGTGACTGGGATCTATAGATGCTTTTTCAATCTCTCGAAATCTTCTTCCATGGTGGTTTTCAGATTAGGATTGTAAAGGCCTGCCGCTGGATGATATAATGGTATCAATCTTATCCCTTCGTATTCGAACTCTTTTCCATGGAGTTCTTTCATGCCCTTCTTATCGATCAATGTCTCGGTCGCATGGTTTCCCAGGCTCCCTATCACTTCAGGTTCGACTATATCTATCTGCCTTTCCAGGTAAGGATTACACGTCTCTATCTCATCTCCTCGTGGGTCTCTATTGTCCGGAGGTCGACATTTTACTACGTTGGTGATGAAGACTTTTTTTCTGTTCAGACCTATATCTCCCAGCAGATCTTCAAGTAACCTCCCGGCTCTTCCGACGAAGGGGCTTCCCTCTTCGTCCTCTTGTTTTCCCGGCCCTTCACCTATCAGCATTATCTCCGCGTCGGGATCGCCTTCACCGGGCACAGCATGTTTCCGGTTTTCGTGCAGTCGACATCTAACGCAGTTCCTGACCTCTTCTGATATCTCTTCCAATCCTTCAGAAGATCGGTCGAAAAGGGTCTGTTGTTTCGCTATAGTTACACCTCGACGTTCACTTCGACATCGATGCCGTTTCTAATACTCTGGGTAACGATGCAATAGTTCTCGAATATCTCCTTACATTTTTCCACTTTCTCTCTGTCTCTTTCCTCTATGGCAGGTTCGATGTCCGCCTTGAATTCTGTTATCCTTAATCTTCCGTCTACTCTCTCTATTTTACCCCGGATTTCACCTTCTAGAGAATCCAACTCGACCCTCTTTTTTTCGAGACAGAATTTTAGACTAGCCATCAAACAATTCAAAGTTGAAGCCGCCAGCAATCTGCCCGGATTTGGTCCCTCTTCGTCACCTCCGACTTTTTCCGTTTCATCGGTTATCAGTTCGCCCATCTCTTCTTTATCGAAATTCACTCTGAACTTGTAATCTTCAATATTTTCCAAACTTACGGAAAACTCTTCTGCGTCTTCCTCACTATTTTCGCTCATCATCTGAGTATTCAGCAGGATATTGATAACTTTTTGGCCCGCTATAAGACACTAGCTTCCATGGCTGTTCTATCACTAGGATACTATCAATAGGTTTTTTGACCATGAAATCATTGCCAGCCCGATGAACGAGCTCTTTCCCTATGCGCCGCGCGAGAATCAAGAAGAGATAATACATGAGATCAAATCTTCTCTAGAAAATGGAGAACATTTCATCTATCAGGCCGCTACTGGTTCTGGAAAGACCATATGTACCTTGACCGCCGCTTTAGACTATGCCCGAAAGAACGACAAGAAGATCCTATATCTGACGAGGACTAATAGCCAGCAGAGGCAGGTCCTTTTAGAGCTACGTGAGATCGGAGAGGACCACGGTTTGGGTCTGCAGGGAAGGAATAACACGTGTCTCCTAGCGGAGGAGGATGAAGAACTTCAGGAAGGCAGCGCTGAAGAGCTGTCTAAATACTGCAGCGATCGTAAGAAAGAAGTTCGAACAGCGATCGAGGAAGATAGAGAGCCGACGGCGTGTCCTTACTACGCCGGGCTGATGGAGTGCGATCTCGAAGAGATACAGGGATGGTTCGAAAAAAATATCCCTACGGTAGATGAAAGTTTAGATTACTGCAGAGAAAGGGAGATATGCCACTATGAACTGACCAAGGCTTTGGTACCCGACTCAAGGATCATAACGGCTCCGTACATCTACTTTTTCGTTCCATTCATACGAAAACAGTTGAAGGATTGGATGAACGTCGAGCTTTCAGAGCTCATCGTAGTGGTGGACGAAGCTCACAATCTCCCGGATTACGCTCGAGATCTCTCCTCATCCGAGATAACTAAGAACACTCTAGAGAGAGCGGAGGATGAAAGCCATGAATTCGGAGATCCGACCTTACAAACGGATAAGACCATCTCCAACTTCTGCCGACTATTCGAGAATATAATCTTGGATATCGTGGAGGAGTTCGTCGTAGAAGATGATGGTCTCATACCGCCCAGCGAATTGAGGACTGAACTTCTACATGCTTTGAGTATGAACACCAATCAGCTGAAAGGCATGATAAAAGACCTCAAAGTTCAGGGAGAGATCGTTCAGGAGAAGAGAAGGGAAGAAAAAAAGCTCCCGCGTTCTTATATCAATTCACTAGCCTCTTTCCTATCGTCCTGGTTCTCGATAGAGGGTGAAGATTACATCAAGCTGGTCAACGGAGGAGAGAATCCCAGTTTAGAAGCGTTCTGTCTAGATCCCAGCAACGTGACTTCTGTACTCAACTCCTGTCATTCGTCCATCCATCAATCAGCGACCCTAGAACCACTAGACGAGTACAGTGATTCGATCGGTCTACCGCACGACGCCAATAAAGAGATATATCCGAGCCCTTTCCCGGAAGAGAACAAAGCCCTGTTCTATGTGGACGACTTGACCACCAGATACGAGGAACTTCAGAGAGGAAAAGAGATGATCAAAAAATTAAGGGGAGAATTGAAGACGATATTGAAAGATATAGATCGAAACAGCGTCGTATTTTTCCCGAGCTACAGCCTCATGGAGGAGATAACCGATCCTATCAGGAGCGAATTGGAGAATGTTTTCATGGAAAGACAGGGCATGGATCAGCCGGAACTAATGAGCCTGGTCGACGATTTCAAACGATGCGGGGGGACTTTATTCTCTGTCATAGGCGGCAGGATAAGCGAAGGTATGGATTTTCCAGGCGAACAGCTAGAAGTGGCGGTGGTTATGGGGATACCTTATCCGAAGCCCACCGCTAGACAGAAAGGTCTCAAGCACTATTACGATATGAAATTCAACAAAGGGTGGGAATACACGGTCAAGGCTCCCGCGGTAAGGAAGATACTTCAGGCTACAGGTAGATTGGTGAGGGGTCAAGAGGACATGGGTGTTTCGATAATCCTGGATGAAAGAGCGGTGCACTTCAAGAAGTATTTGGACGATCTAACCCTGGTAGAGGACCCCGCTTTTGCAGCCTCTGAGTTCTTTAACGAAAGAGAACAAAATTTATAATACCGAAACATCTGATTTTTAAATATGCACAAAGTCAGTCATATGGATATGGAAAAGGAGATTCTAGAAGAAAATCAGGAGATCGCCGAGGAGAACAACCGGATGTTCGAGGAAAAAGGAGTGCGGACCTTCAATATTTTAGGAGCTATAGGCTCCGGAAAGACCACCTTGATAGAGAGGCTTCGAGAAGGGCTTGAAGATGAAGAAGTTGGCGCTATAGCTGGTGACCTCAACGGAGAGGACGATTATCGGCGTTTCAAAGAAAAAGATATGGACGCCGTAGCGATCAACACGGGTAAAGACTGTCATCTAGACGCCCACTATGTGGCTCACAGCCTCGAGGACTTAGATTTAGCTGGACTGGATTACCTCTTCATAGAGAACGTCGGCAACCTGATCTGTCCGGTAGATTTTCCACTCGGAACCGAGGCCGAAGTCGTTGTGGTTTCGGTGACCGAAGGTGACGATATGATCAGAAAACACCCTCTTATCTTTTCGAGATCCGATCTTACCGTACTAAATAAAGTAGATCTTGCAGAACCGATGGACGTCGATCTTGAAGTTATAGAGAACGATTACGAAGAAGTCAACCCTCACGGAACCCTTATAGAAACCAACGCCAAGAAAGGAGAAGGAGTAGAAAAGGTAGCGGAGTTCTTAGATATCCCCTACTCTGAAGACTGAAGAATTTTTACTGTATTATATCTTCGATGAGAGGAGCCGAGGATACTACACTCTTCTCCCGTTCTATAGTATCAGTGCAGAAAACTGAATCGCAGACTTCGTCCAGCTTTTCCTCAGCATCTTCCACGAATAGCCCGTGCGTGCAGCCGGCGTGCACTTCTCGCGCTCCCGCATCTTTCAGTTGTTTCGCGGCCTCCGTCATAGTACCTCCAGTGGCGATGATATCGTCTAGGATCACGACCGATTTATCTCTCACGTCTATATTCTTCGGCTTTATCTCGACGGTGTTCGCGTCGATCCTGACCTTCTCAAGGTAATCCCATTCGACGCCTATCTCATCGGCGGCCTTTTTGATCCTATCTATTCCTCCTTCGTCTGGAGACATCAGCAGATCGGGGTCTTTGTCCTTGGAATGCTCCGCTAAGATGGGCATAGCTGAAATATTTTCAGCAGGTATGTCGAAAAAGTCTACTATTTCCTCGGAATGAAGATCGACACTGTAGAACTTGTCGGCATCGGTCTCTATCCTTTTCCCGACAGCTCTGGCACTTATCGCTTCGCCCCTCTCGAAGACCTTGTCCTGCCTTGCGTAGGAATAGTACGGCACCACCACCTTTATCGAATCGGCGCCGTTCTCTATCAGGGCGTCCTGTATCATGTAAAGTTCTAAAAGACTCCTATTCGGGTAAGTGGTCTGGACTACGGTGCAATCTTTTCCTTCCACATCTCCATCGATCTTCACGTATATTTCGCCGTCCGGAAATACTTTAGAATCGACTTCGGCTGTCTCAACGTCAGTTTCTTTCTCTAACTTGTTACACAATAAGGGCGAGGCTGGTCCTTTTACTAACATATCTTCTCGGTTAAAGAATAAAGTCTACAAATATATCTTTTTTGAGTCATCCGATACCTTCTCTAGGCCGAAATCATTTTATAACTACCATGATGTACTAGATTAGGTCGAAAAACATGATGCCTGGCGGTGGAAATTCAAAACAGATGAAACGGATGATGAAGAAGATGGGCCTTGAAAGCAACGAACTGGACGCTAACAAGGTCATAATAGAGACGGACGAGAAAAAGCTGGTCTTCGATGCTCCTCAAGTAGTGGAGATGGACATGAAAGGTCAGCACATATATCAGGTGATCGGAGAGCCGAGAGAAGAGGCTCCAGAGGGTGAAGTTCTCATACCTGACGAGGACATCGAGATGGTCTCCGAGAGAGCGGGAGTTTCAGAGGAAGAAGCTAAGGAAGCTCTCAAAGAAGTCGACGGAGAACCCGCTGAAGCTATAATAAATCTACAATCCTGAGGCTCTCTAGATAAGAAGTCCTCGTCCCCGATTGAAAAATTGGGTTCTAATGTGATCTCTAGTGTCTCTTGACCAAAACTATTTTTTATACTTCAGACCGCTTCTTTTATCCTCTCTTTTACGAAATCTTCGTCCAGCTGGCTGAGGAATCTACCCAGTCTAGGTCCTTGGTCGTCACCGAGCAGGATCTTATAGAATGAACGGAACGCTTTCCCCTTGGACATATCTATCTCCTCCGCGACCGCGTGAACTAACTCGTGAAGCGCGTCGGACCTCCATTCTTTTTTATCGATATTCTGGAGGTAGGAATTCAAGAATTCCTTCTCCTCTTCGTCGAGTTGGATATCCGGCAGTTCTTCTTTCAATGAGAACTTTACCATATCCGGAGCATGGTTCTCCAGCCAGTACTTGACTTTTTCAGCTCTCTCTTCGAATCTTTCATAATCTTTATTTTTATCTTCTTCTATCAAGCCGGTCTCTTTGGCGACGGACCATATCTTTTCTTCACTATCATATATCTGCACCAGATTTACCAGATGCCTGTACGGTATCCTCTGCGGCTTTTCCGAGGGCGGTTCGTTCACCTGGGATAATTCGTAGGCCCTAACTCTGTCTTCGTTCCCTCCTTCGAAATACTCTTCCTCGCATTCGTCATATTCGTCTACTAGATCGAGCAGACCCAAACCCGGATCGAAATCGATATGAGTGTTGGGTTTGCTTTTCATTATCAGGTATCTTAAGACTTCCAGAGAGACCGTCTCTAACATATCTTCAGTCTTTATAGCCACTCCCGAAGAAGAAGACATCGGACCTTCGCCTTTGAGCTGTATCCATTCGTAGACGACCGGGTGAGGTGCCTCGGTATCGAAGACTTCCTCTATTATCCTCTTCCCCGTGTCCCAAGAGCCGCCCGAGGCGGAATGATCCTTGCCGAACGGTTCGCAGTCTATGTCTAGTATCCACCATCTTGCCGGCCAGTCACATCTCCAGGGCAGTTTTCCGTCGTCCTCTCTTATATCGGCCTTGCCTTCATGGCCGCACTCGCATTCGTAAATAACATATGGATCTTCAAATTTCTCTATCTCGGTTTTCCCTATATTCTCACAGTTAGAGCATATCGGATTGTATGGGAACCAATCATCATCTAATTCTCTACCGGTCTCCTCTTCTATTATCTCAGCGATCTTTTCTTTATCTTTAATCACTTCTCTCGTAGCCTCTTCATACTCCCCGTTGGCGTACATCTTATGGGCGTATCTCACTTCCAGATCTACACCTAGTTCTTCAAGGGACTCTAAAAAAGGCTCCATGAAATGTTCGGCGTAATCGTCATGTTCCCCGCATATGCAGGGTATCTCGCTCAAAGGCTTTCCTATATGATCTTCATAGGAATCATCTAAAAAGGGATAGGATCTTCTCAGGGGGTCGATCGAATCTACGATCAAAATCAAACTTCCGTCGGTCGCTCTAGATATGGCTTCGCCGGTCAGAACTTCACGTATATGGCCGAGATGTATAGGTCCGGAAGGAGCTTCTCCAGTGGCGACCAATGGATTTTCCGCTTCGATCTTCTCGGCTTCCGCATCTGCCCAATGCATCATAAAACCTTCAACCTATCATCCGAGCCCTTATCAGCGCCCGGAGCGGTACTCCTAGAACATCGTCTCTTCCGTTCTTATTCACTATTACCTGGCAGAGTGTCACGTTCGCTCCCTCGTCTTCTAGGTCTTTTATAGCGCCCTGCATCGTTTCTCCCGTATTGATGACGTCGTCGATCACAACGACATTTTTATCAGCGACTCCTGCATAATTAGAAGCGAGTGTACCTCCTCCTTCGCCTCTATCTTCTTGTGGCGGTCTGTATATCGCGAGTTCCCTGTCGAGTTGATCGGAAACTAGAACCGCGGGAGGTATACCGTTGATGCCGACACCGACGATAGTATCCACTTCGGTGTCCATCCTTTCCATCTCTTCGAGGATGATATCGGAAAACAAACTCGCTACTAAACCTATCCTTCTGCCGAATACACCTATAGATCTCCACCCGATCCTGACGTCCATAGGGGGTTTCTCTTCCTCGATATCGCGAGTTAGAAGCCAAGTGACGGTATCCGGTGAAACGTTGAGTTCATCAGCTATCTCTTTCTCTAACAAACCCTTCTCTTTCAGTCTTTTAGCTTCATCCACTAAATTTTCTATCCCTTTCATCGTCTCACTCGATAGGTTAAGCGAACCATCATTATTTAATATTGTGGTAAAACATAAATCGACGCCTTTATCTTACAAGTCTACCTCAAGGTCTAGCTCTTCTAGTTTTTCTTTCTTAGGACTCCCTTTTTCATCCCAGCCTCTCTCGGCGTAGTAGTCCCCAAGCATCTCCTTTACCTGTTCCTTCGTGAGCTTCGCTCCTTCTAGGTCTTTGACGGGACTTGGAGAGGCGAACTGTTCCGGCACGTGTATTTCCTCTTTCATTTCCGGTCTCTGCTCCAAACCGAACAGCCTTTCCAAATTGTAGACGCGTTCTCCAAGTTCATATATCTCCTCTGCAGAGAGATCGATACCGAGATGAGCTTCTACGAACTCGCTCATGAACTCAGGAGAATAAACGCTTCTACCGGTCAGTTTGCAGGAACCCAGCGTGTCGTGAAGAGTGACGTAATTTTCTCTCCATGCGACGTACTCTTTGTCCTCCGTAGATCTCCTATCTCTCTCCATCTGTACCCACTGTCCTTTATCGTCGGTAGTTTTGCCTCCGCCCAATTCGATGCCGTCGCAGTCTGACCTTAAGTGGCAAGCTCCTCTAGTGGATGTGTAAAAGCCGAGCCCCATACCTTTGAGTGCTCTTGGATCGTAAGCGGGTGGACTCAGACCGTTAACGTGAACCGCTATCTCCTCTCGATCTAACTCTTCTCCGATCTTTTTCACTCCTTCGGCGGCTAGATTTCCTATCTCCTCTCTAAATGCCGTCTTCCTGATTATCTCCCTCACTTTTCGTCCGTCTCCGAAGTCAATATCTTCGTCTATATCTCCCTCTTCACTCAGTCTCATGAGGAAGCCCAGTGTATTACCCATGCTGATAGTATCCATCCCCAGGTCGTCGCAGAGAAAATTGGATTTGGCAACGTCCTCTATCTCGCCTATCTCTAGATTCGAACCTAGAGAGAAGGAGGTTTCGTATTCTACGTCGACTATCTCTTCATATACCTGTCCGCATCTGCACGGGCACCTGTGACAGCCGTTGTTACCGCTGATATGCTCCTCCCATTGGTAGCTACTCAAGTTTTCGGCTTCTTCGAATGAGCCGCTCTCCCAGTATCTCGTGGGAAATATACCGAGTTCCGAGGCCATGCCGCCGAACTTTACCGTGCCGTGAGAACTGTAAGCTCCGTAACTCTCCTTTCCCTCTCCGTCTTCATCCGTGAATTCGGAGAAAGCACGACTTTTCAACTCTTTCACTTTTTCAGGATTCGCGGGTTCGACTTCTTTCCAGCCGTTAACGACAATACCTTTCATATTTTTCCATCCCATCACCGCCCCCAATCCGGTTCGACCAACTTCTCTATCGTCTCCAGAGATGATCGCGAACTTCACAAGGTTCTCTCCAGCGGGACCTATAACCGCGGCGCTGCCTCCGTGTCTCTCTTTGAGAACTTCTTCAGTTTTCTTCGTCCCCAAACCTCCTAATTCCGTGGCTCCGTGGACCTCTATTTCGTCTTCCTCTATCGATAGATAACTGAGTTCTTCGGATTGACCTTTGATGACAAGGGCGTCACAACCCGCTTTCTTCAACTCCTCTCCCAAGGAACCTCCGAATATTCCCTCGGCCATGATGCCGGTGAGAGGTGATTTCGAGTAAAATCCGCATTTTTCTGTCATCGGTATCTTACTGCCGTTCAGAGCCCCGGGGACGAATATAAGAGGGTTTTCTTGGGAAAAGGCATCTATTTTACCGTCGGTCTCTTCATGCAGCAATTTTATTCCGAGACCGTTCCCTCCCAGATATTTTCTTATGATTTCATCATCGATCTCTTCGATTTTAGTTTCACCTTTTGAAAGATCTACCTTGAGGATTTTTTTCCATACACCCGGCATCGTGACACCGAACGGTTAAAGAGATTACAGGAATATAGATTTAATCGTTGCAGTATGACATTTTTAAGAAGAGAATTTAAATACTTTTGAAAATTCTCCGTTAAAAGCCATGGCAAAATTCTCCGTGATACTGGTCGAACCTCAGACGCCCGGAAATATCGGGGCGATAGCGAGGTTGATGGGAAATTTTTCCCTCGCCGATCTGTACCTGGTCGATCCGGTCCCGGTAGACGACGAAGCGTTTACTAGAGCCATGCACGCGAAAGACATCCTCAATAACGCTGAGATAGTCGATGATTACGCAGAGTTGGTCGAAAATTTCGATCAAGTGATCGGGACATCGGGGATAGAGACGGTCAACGAAAAGAAATTTCTTAGAAAAGCCGAAACTCCCGATCAGATCGTGGAAGAGATAACCGATCGTGAAGGAGATATAGCTTTAGTTTTCGGAAGAGAAGATCAAGGTCTATTAAACGAAGAGCTGAAAAAGTGTGATAGGCTCGTTAGGATACCCGCTTCAGAGGAGTATCCGATACTCAATCTTTCTCACGCCGTATGCGTAGTACTTTACGAACTGTTCAAAGAAAGAGAGGAAGTAAATACCGAAACCGAGGACAGACCCGCCGGTAAGAGCGACAGAGAAAGATTGATTGAGAGCTTTTCTGAAATAGTGAGAGAGATAAATTTCCCGGAGCACAAATATGAAAAGACAGAGGTCATGTTCAGAAAGATATTGGGAAGGGCGAATCTCACTAGATGGGAATATCACCGGATGATGGGCATTTTCTCCCAGATATTGAAAGAGATCGAAAGTTAGGAGTGAAAAGATTAGGAAACGAATTCTTCCAGTTCGCTCATACCCAATGATCTCAACTTTTCAGTAGTAGGACCTTTTTTCTTCCATCCCCGCTCCTTGTAATACTCGTCTATGGTCTTCTGCAGTTCCTCTTCGAGTATCGGTTCGTCTGCACTCTCACCTCGGGGAAGAGCTTCTTTTAGCCTTTTGGGTAAACCATCGTTTTCTCTGTCGAAACCCTCTCGAACCGAGTGGATCTTCAAAAGATTGTAATTCCTCTCGCCGATCCTCTGCATCTCTTCCGCGTCGATCTCTAACCCTGTGACAGCTTCTACTATCTCCCTTATCAATGGAAGATTATAATCTTCTCCAGATTGAGAGGTAACGAAGATACACACCACGGAAGAATTCACGAAAGATCTGATATCTTCGAAGACTTTTACAGCTTCAGCTTTGCCTTCGAAAGAAAAACGATCACTAATCTCTTCCAGCCCGAGTTCTGGGATCTCCTCGGCGCCGGTATCGTGAAAACCTTCGTTGTGGTTTCCTCCTCTTGGGCTGGTTGCATAGCTCAATCCTAGACCCTTTTTCCCTCTCGCTTCGTGCATCGGTATCTCCTGTCCCTTAGAAGTTACCGCGAAGTCAGCACCTATCTCCTTCGCATACTCGTCGATACCTTTAGCGACCGATTCTCCTATCCCTTCTCTTTTCGCCATCTTCTCGATCAGATCGATTATTGTTTCTGAATCGCCCCACTCGATATCCTGATCGATCATGCCTTTTTCAGATGCCTCCATCAGGAAAGCTATCGTGTCGCCCACGCTGATAGTATCCAATCCATATTTGTTACATTTTTGATTCGCCAGCGCGATAGACGATAGGTCGGAATTCATGCATAGAGACCCTAAAGCTGCGATAGTCTCATATTCCGGACCTCCATATCTTTCCTCGACTTCTTCACCGCCGAATTCTGTCTCTACAACTCTTTTACACCTTACTGGACATGCCGTGCAGTTGTTTCTCTCCTTCAATACCGTCTCGTAAAGAGTTTCTCCTGAGATCTCTTCCGCTTCGTCAAAAACGCCTTCCTGAAAATTTTTAGTCGGTAATATGCCCAATTCGTCAAAAGATTCGACCCCACCTGAAGTACCGTACTTACCCCACTCGACCGTGCCCGATTCCTGCAGCTGATCGAAGAACTCTTTTTTCTTTTCATTCAGAAGGTCTTCGTCATGGATGGGAAGTTCCTCCGTACCTTTAGCCAATATCGCCTTCAGATTCTTGCTGCCCATCACCGCTCCGAAGCCCGGTCTTCCAGCGGCACGATTCCTATCGTTTATTATGCAGGCGAATTTGACCAGATTTTCACCGCCTTCGCCTATCGCCGTGACTCTTCCTCCGTCATGCCTCTCTTTGAGTTCCTTATCCACATCCGCGACTTCTTCACCCCAAAGATCTTCGGCATCGTTAATAGACGGTCCCTCTTCATTGAGTGAGAGATAAACCGGCGAATCGGCTTCTCCCTCAATAATTAATCCGTCATAACCGGTAGTAGCTAGTTCATGGACGAAAAAGCCGCCTACATACGATCCACTAACGGATCCGGTCTTGGGAGATTTGGAAAGCACTACGTGACGACCAGCACCTGGCACTCTAGTACCCTGAAGAGGGCCCGTAGCGAAAACCAATACGTTTTCTGGGCCCAGCGGATCTTCGCCGCCGCTCATCTCCTCTAATAATATTCTAGCTCCTATACCTCTGCCTCCCAAGTATTTTTCTAGCCAATCTTCCGGTATTTCGTAATCTTCCAAAGTCTCATTCGATAGATCGACCTTCAGATATTTGCCGAAAAAACCCTCCATTCTTATCCCTCCTTTTACAATCGTTTATTTTGATATATAATATTTGGTTCTATCACATTTTCTAGGATAAGATAGAAAAGCAGCTAAATCGGCAAATCCATCAAAGATAAAGTCAACCTTCTCTTTCGTCACCGATCCCGGCTTTCTCAGCCATCACCTTTTTAAGTTCCTCTCTATCTCTGGCTTCCAGACCGAAGTACTCCTGGAATTTAGGGCTGGTTCGCAGAGAATAAGTCCTGCCGTCTCTTTCGGACAGTATCAGACCTTTCTCCTTCAAACTATCGACGTGGTCGTATACTTTTTCCCCGACCATCTTCTTGAGTTCGCTCTGTCTTATCGGCTGGTAGTATGCTATAAGGGCCGCCGTTTTCAAAAGAGGTTTTTCGAGTTCTTCGTCCATCATCTCCATACCGTACCTGTTGAAGTCGGATTTCAACTGGAGGGAGTATTTTCTACCGATCTTGCTTATCTCTAGAGCTGTCTTACGGTTCTGATACATCCTGCGGATCTTCTTCACGCCGTCTCTGACCTCGCTTCGAGGCCTACCCACGGCTTCTTCTATCTCGGGCACGGTCATCGGGTGACCCGATGAGAAAAGGACGGCCTCGATCACCTGTTCTATATCTTTTTCTTCAGTTCTGCCTCCTTTTGATTTCGCTTCTATTTCGGGATCGATCTCGTTCTCGATATCTTCGGATTGTTCCCCCTTTTCTTCCATTTCGACTTCCTCTTCCATATCTTCTTCGTCCCGATCTTCTTGGGATTCTTCACCGGTTCTATCTTCTTCCGATATATCATTTTCCGATGAGATATCTTTATTTTTTTCTCTATTATCTGAATGCAGCTCCTCATCTTCTTCGTTTTTCGTCATATCCATTCAAGAAAAAATAATTAAAGATATATTAACCTACCGAAATTGGAGAGGAAAAAAGACTACTTTTTGGAGTAAACTTTCTATTGATTTCCCGATAGATGCCCGAATATCCAAAAATCCATATATCTCAACATCTTTCAACCAAAACATGCCCGTAATATCAGTAGATTCAGACGAACTGCTGGAACTCACCAAGACAGACGAGGTAACTCTACTGGAAGTTCTCCCCAAGATAGGCATAGAGGTAGAAAAGATAAGCGGGGATGAGTGGGATCTAGAAGTCGATCCTGATAGATGTGATATGCTCTCCGTTGAAGGGATTGGAAGAGCGGTAAGAGGATTTCTTGAGAAAGATACCGGTCTTCAAAAGTATGATTTAAACACCTTCCAAATTCAGACCGACGTGGAACTGAGCGTCCAGGACGTGAGACCCTATATAGTGACTGCTTTAGTAAAGAATGTGGAGCTTTCGGATAAAGCGCTTAAGTCACTGATGGACCTGCAGGAAAAGCTGCATCTGACCATCGGAAGAGGAAGATCTAAGGTAGCGATCGGAGTTCATGATTTCGATCCTATCGAGCCTCCGCTCACTTACAAAGCGGTAAAACCGGAAGATATCAGTTTTTTCCCGCTTGAAAGATCGTCCGAGATGAATCTGCGGGAGATACTCGAAAAGCATGATAAGGGCAAGGAGTTCGCCCACATATTGGAAGACAAAGAGAGATATCCGGTGATACTGGATTCTAAAGGTGACGTACTATCGTTCCCTCCGGTCATAAACGGTCAAATGACCGAAGTTACGGCAGACACTGACACATTTTTTATAGACATGACCGGCACCGATATGCGGGCACTGGAACAAACATTGAATATCCTCTGCACGATGTTGGCCGAAAGAGGCGCGGAGATATATACAACCGAAGTGAAGTACGGCAATCGTGCGATCACTTATCCCGATTTCAGCCCTGACAATATAAATATCTCTCCTTCAGAATGCAGGAGAATACTCGGAACCGAACCGGATGACGAGAAGATTGTAGATATATTGGAAAAGATGAGGTATTCAGCTGAGGTCGTAGATGATGAAATAGAAGTGAAAATACCACCCTATCGCCACGATATACTGCATCCGTGGGACGTTATAGAGGATATAGCTGTTGGTTACGATTACGATGATTTTGAAGGAACTTTACCAGAAGAGGTAACCATAGGAGAATCACTGCCGGAGCAGGAACTGAAAGATTCGATAATAGAACTTCTAGTAGGACAGGGATTCACTGAAGTGATGAACTACGTATTGACCAATCCTGAGAGAGAATTCGATCGGATGGAAAAAGAAAGAGATGAATACATAGCTAAAGTCGAGAACCCGGTAAGCGAAGATAGCGTTTCTCTGAGGACCTGGTTGCTTCCCTGCTTATTATCGAATCTGAAAGAGAACAAGACCGAATCTTTGCCGCAAAAGATGTTCGAAACCGGAGACGTAGTGAGACCTGAAAAACAAAGGAGTAAGGTCGCGGGAGTTATCATGAAGGCCGATGCGGGCTTTACAGAGATGAAATCACTTCTCGACGGAGTTCTGACCAATATAGGATTCGAGATGACCGTCGAATCGAAGAAGCATGCCTCATTCATAGATGGAAGATGCGCCGCTATAATGCGAGGTGAAGAAGAGATCGGGTATTTTGGAGAGATATCTCCCAAGGTACTCGAAAACTTCGAACTGGAGAACCCAGTGGCGGGTTTCGAGATGGACTTTCAAAAGATCTATGAACTCAAAGAAAATTGATGATTGCGAGGGTTTTCAGGGGTAATAATTATAAATAGTATCTATCCTTGGAAGAAAACGTCTCTGGATATGAGCGTATAACTTCACCTCGTATTCCCTACGTGCTTATGCCGAGGTAGCTAAGTCTGGACCAAGGCGCCGGCCTTGAGAGCCGCCAAACTTGGAAAAGTCCTTGCGGGCTTTTCCTCACACTGGAAAGAGATTTCCGGTGGATCAAGCAAGCCGGTGGTGCTCTGCACCTCAGGAGTTCGAATCTCCTCCTCGGCGCTTAAAATATCTATCAACCTAAAGATAGATTCGTGAGAGGGGGGAAATCTTCGATTTTTGATCACCCTCTAAATGAAGAGAGAGTGAGTGATTTTTAAACAAAAGCTTATTTTTAATACTATCTTAAATATCTCGCTCATCGGAGTAAAAATATGTAAAGACTAAATACATCCCTCTTATTTCGCTTGATAAAGAACCTAACTTGAGTTATTCAATTTGTTCGTGATGGGATAAAAATGAAAAAATCGGTATTGTTAGGCTACCATCGTCGAAGCGGAAGCACTCTTTTGATGAATCTAATGAAAGCTTTTGATTCGTTGACCATTTACGGCGAGATGCCTTCTATTCCGATAATGATGAGGTATATCCTGGGAAATGCACGGGTGAATAACAACATCTGTGCTAAACCCATGGACCTATTCTACTTATTATATCCTGAAAACTTCAAAAAATTTTACAAGTCCTTCGATAAATTCGTTTGGATAACCCGAGTTCCGATGGACACATATCTTTCCGAGATCGAAACCGGTTATATGTACCTTAGTTATCTTTCTAGAAAAGAAGTAGAAGGGATAAGGACAAAATTCTTCGAGCGCTGGAAAAAAGTTTATTCTCATTACTTCGCCAACGAGGAGAAATGGCACTTGATACGATATGAAGATCTAACTACGGATCCAGCAAGAACATTCGAGCGGCTATCGGAATATCTCGATCTTGATCATTCCCCAGATAAACTAGAGTTGGATATTTTAGATATCAAGTGGGACGGCGGGGATACAAAGATATTGAATACGGATGGTATCCATACGAATTCCACATTTAGATATGAAGAAGACATGACCGATAAACAGATAGAACTTTTCGTCGATGAGCTGGGAGAAGAGATGAGGAGACTGGGATATGATATCTGAAAAGGTTTACTCTGAACGATCAACGTTCGAGGTCATATAAGATGTTCTTCATCATTGGTTTCATGCTGTTTGTTGGGCTGGGTGCAGGTGTTATCACTGGGCTCATCGGAGCTAGCGCAGTAGGATTCGTCGTACCGATGCTCGTGGTGGTGATGAACGTCGATCCTTACATAGCGATCGGTATCAGCCTTGCGATAGACGTCAGCGCATCATTCTTCGCTTCTAGGACTTATTTCAGTCATGGAAATCTCGATTTAAAAACTGCCGGTCAGATTTCAGTGCCGGCTGTCACCGGAGCGATATTCGGCAGCTGGTTTTCCAGTTATATACCCTCTGCTGGTTTAGGTGGATTAGCTGGCCTCGTGACGGTAGTGATGGGAGTTAACTTCATGAGGAAACCCATGGATTTCTACGTTGAAACCTTCAAGAGAAAAATCGACCTTTCGATACTGCAAAATTACAAGCATATATTTTCAGCTATATTCGCTTTCGCAATAGGGATCATCTGCGGGACTATGGGTGCCGGAGGAGGTATAATGATACTATTAGTACTCGTTTTCGTACTGGATTACAAGATCCATGAAGCGGTCGGCACGTCCGTGATGATAATGGTCTTTACTGCCCTGTTCGGATCCGCTGCCCATGTTGTTTTCGGAGACTTCCTGCTTTATTATGCTCTTATCGGCTGTGTAGGGGGAGCGATAGGCGCTCATTCAGCCGCTTCTTTCGCCAATATCACATCGGAAAAAATGCTGGGTAAGATAGTGGGAGTCATATTCGTTCTGCTTGGAAGCCTGATGATCGTGAAGCAGTATTTCATAATTTGAATTTATAGAGTAAGACGGAACTTTTTGGACTGAGTTCCGCCTTACTCCGCTAGTAAAAGACACAATTTTTAGTGGAAGACAAAACCTCTTTGTATCTCTAAAGCTACGCTTGAGTGAAAGGGAGGATTTAATTCCTTCATAATTCAGTTTTGCTCATCCACTGCACCTACAGGAATTTATCCTAAATTCCTACTAAATAGGAAGTAAAGCTT
>CAYWJQ010000005.1:0-75054 GCA_964458595.1 uncultured Thermoplasmata archaeon | reverse complement strand
CCAATTCTCACTCGGTAAGTGTACCTCGTGATAAATAGGAAGTAAAGCTTCCAATTCTCACTCGGTAAGTGTACCTCGTGATAAATAGGAAGTAAAGCTTCCAATACCTCTCAAAAAATCGAAGATTTTCTAAGTAAATGAGAATTTCTTGAAGAAATTCTTATACCATCGGGAATGTAATTCCGAAATGAGTCAAAGACGTAAAAAATTCAACAAAGGTTACGTCTTTGACTATAAATGAATATTCGATGTAGGTCTCCTTTTCCAGACTCATTTTTATCCGTTTACCATACCTTTCTATTAAGCTGATCAGTGATTCTAGATGAAAAAACCTCATAAATCAATCGATATTTTTCTATGGTCTGCTTCTGAAAGAGTCTCTTTGTGTGGCCTTAACTTTTCTTCTATCGAAGGAGTTCAATAGATCTATTTAGCGGCAGAGTAGAATCAAGAACCAAACTACAATCTCAAATATAATTTTGACAATAAAAAAGCTCACATGAATTTTGGCTGACTATCAGTTATATCTAATCTTAAATGATCTGTATAGTGATCTATTACTATCCATCTTTTAGAGGTAGACCAAAAATTTTTTTGAGATTTAAACGAACCATTATCACTGACCGCTTTTATTTCATGTCTTCCAAAGGATACTGTAAAATTATATTTTATCCAATTATGATTATTTTTTACATAATATTCATCGTGTACCTTTAATTCTCCATCGATAAATACACTGATATTAGCTGGATTTATCTCTTCACTTTGATTAGAAATGTATAAAATAATTTTTTCTTCTTGAGAAAATATAATGCTTCCTATCCCTATTGAGGCTATGATGATCATGAGGATTAAAGCAATAGAGATATGTTCCTTTTTCATCTTCCCTATTTATAAAACTATCATCAACTTTTAAAGTTTGCGTTTAGATGGTTAGGTAAGGGAGCTTCTTTTCTTACACATCTATATCTTCACTCCTATCCCTTCACTTTTTAACTCTTTACTTTCCCCTTCCAGCTAGGAAGATAATAGGTCTAACCCTACTTTTTAAGTTTGCCTATCAACATACATAATATAGTATTACATGGTGATCAATCCGTATTCCATCTCTATTCAGGATTATGGATCACTCTACGACTTTTTGATGATAGTGTAAAAAAAGTGAGGGATTTCAGGTTCATCCCGAGTCATCATCGATAAGATCGTAAAACCAGAAAAAATCTTGTGTAAGAAAGTTTTCCATGTTGCGCAGTTGTTCAACTACGAAACTATTAAATACCATCTCTGATTTGCTCTCGATGATGCCCGATGAGAAACTAGCTAGAGCGATCAGATCTAGAAAAAGAAGGAACATCTTGCAGATGCTTTGTGATGAAGAGAAGATGTCTGTTCATGAGATCGCCGATAAGTTGGATCTGACAGAATCTTCCGCTTCGAAGCATCTTAAATTGCTGTACGATCTGGGCCTGGTGGAGTATGAGAAGAAACCACCAGAAAAATACTATTTTTTGAGGATCGAAGAGATAAAAGAGATGTTCGAGATCTATGATGAGGTCGTTGAAAAGATAGAATAGGTGAAAAAGATGAAAGTTGTAATAATAATGGGATCGAAGAGCGATATGGATTGGTCGGAAGAGATAGCGGACACATTGAGTGAATTGGAGATAGAGAGCGTTATGAGGATAGCCTCAGCTCACAAAGTACCGTTCAAAGCGGTCGATATAATAGATGAGTATGAGGATGAAGAGATAGTTTACGTCACTGTAGCGGGTAGGAGTAATGCACTGAGTGGATTCGTTGACGCCCAAACAGAGAAACCTGTTATAGCATGTCCTCCTTACAGCAGTAAGTTCGCCGGTGCTGATATATTTTCCAGCTTAAGGATGCCTTCAGGAGTTTGTCCTATGGTCGTCCTGGGAACAGAGCAGGCAGGTTTAGCTGCGGCTAAGATGTTGGCTTTAACCGATGAAGACCTTCAGGAACGGATCAAAGAATATCAGGAAGAAAACAGAGAGCAGATAGATGAAGACGATAAAGAGGTGAGATGATATGGGAAGTGTAAAGGACCTTGAGATAATAGAAGAGCCGACTGAAGATGAAGAAGGCGTAGGTGTTTTTGAGTTCAGTGACAGGTACAGCGTGTTCGACTACGGAGAGATGCCCGATAAGATAGATGGAAAAGGTGAAGCACTGTGCTTGATGGGCGCCTATAATTTCCGAAAACTGGAAGAAAAAGGGATCAAGACACACCTTATCGAATTGGAAGAAGATGACAGGATGAAGATCAAAATAGTGAACGTGATCACGGAAGGTGAACCGGAAGAATTCAAGAACATGATGGTTCCCCTGGAGATAATTTATAGAAATTACCTCGGTGAAGGAAGTTCTGTATTCAGAAGATTGGATAAAGGGAAGATTGAACCTTCAGACCTGGGATTGGACGGTTATCCCGAAGTGGACGCTAAATTGGATCCGCCGATAATCGACTTCAGCACAAAATACGAAAAATTCGACAGGTACTTCAAGAATCTCGACGAAGTGAAAGATCATACCGGATTCGAAGATGATATGATAGACCTGATCAAAGAGAAAGCGGTCGAAGTGAACGAGTTCATCAATAGCAGAGCTGATGAGCTGGGATGGAAACATCTAGACGGAAAGATGGAGGTCGCTTTGGACAGAGATGGAGAACTGATGCTCGCTGATGTTCTGGGTACGCTGGACGAAGATAGGTTCGAGTATAAAGGGATCAAACTCAGTAAGCAGATGCTTAGGAACTACTATAGAGGTGGAGAGTGGCACGAGAAGATCGAAAAGGCTAAAGAAAAGGACCTGTCTAAAGATGAGTGGCCTGAACCTCCAAGATTACCAGAGGAACTGATCAAGTTCGTCTCCGACATGTACAAAGCAGCGGCGAACGAGTGGACCGGAGAAGAACACTTCGATGTGAAAAGCGTCGATGAACTCATCGAAGAGGATTACAAGGAACTAAAAGGATCCGGACTGATCCAATAAAATCCTTTCTTTTACTTTTTACTATAATCTTTTTCCAGCAGGTGTGAAATCCCCTCTTATCACTATAGCATCTATCACTTTCATCGACTCGTGAAGAACAGGAGGATGTATCCCAAATTCAATGATGAAACCACCGCTACACCGATAACGAGAGGAAAGAGCGTCCTGTACTCTCCAACCGCGCCGGCGGCTTCTTCAAGATTGAACCTGAAGTCTGGCCATGTTTTATTTTCCATCCACATCCCCTATCGGATTTTCGATATTTAATTATTCATCAGCAAAAACCACAGTAAAATAGATCTCGACCTTCAATTTCACGTACTGTCCAAAAGTATAGCTTTTAGATCATCCTCTCTCGTCGAACTCGTTCAGTATATCTTCGGCCAACATATCTTCGAAATAATTGAAATAAACGAAGGTGATGAAGAAAGTGTTGACCAGAAAACCGGCTAAGTAGAATAAGAAGGAATATACCAACATCACCGGATCTATGGTTTCTAGCGCCAATCTCAGGAACAAAAAGATCGTACCTAGTGCCAGCATCAGACCCAACAATCTGCTTCGAACTCCCTCGAAAAGATAGAAGTCGGCTGCAGGACCGGATATCTTCACTCTAAGTTTTTGGAATATGAAAAGAGGTAGGATGATGACAGGTATGAAATAAGAAACAGAAGAAGCTAGAGTAAATAATTCGCTCAATGATCTCTCTGCCAGTAGAAGAGGATTCAAGCTTATATAGATGGCGAGAACTACCGCCAATACGGCCTCTAGAAAGAACGCATTTCTGAAATTTTTCCATGAAAAGGTCTCTTGAAACGCCCTTCTCTCTATCTTGATCCTGGAGGTATCCAGTACCCTGGGGATGTCGAATATCCAGCTGAGTAAGAGGTGATAAATACTGCCCAACGGATTTTTCTCTTCGAAGCTCTGGCTCGTCTTTTTTATATCTTCCAATATACTCGGAAAATACTTCCTTTGAAAAAGCACTATGATGCTGACCAATCCGAAGCTTTGAAGGATCAGAAGAAAGAATCCAACGAGATAGGAAAAAAAGAATACGAAAAAGATGACAACGGTACTCATTAGAAGATCGTATCCTGCCAGGTGATCCCGTAGAAAAGAGAGCAGGATCGGCCTGTACAGGGAATATCTCATGGTCACGGTGAGGAGGCTCAGGAAGAAAGAAACGATCAGCAAAGCTTTCAAAACTTTGGTAGACCTGATCATCCCGTATTTCCCGTAGAATATGAATGAGAAAAGACCGATGATCAAAAATACTGTCACTAATCCGTTCAACACCGGTCTGATCAGACCGAAGATATCTTCACCTCTAGAGCCTATGAAAGAATATATGATCCAAACGACGAAGATCGCTAGGAGTCCGTAAAATAATTTCCGTATCTTACCATCGTGCTTTTTTCGCACATCTATAGACCCATTATCGTCCCCCATGTCCATGAGACGATTAAATTAACCGATCTTATTATATCTTTTCGAGGAGCTCAGTAAATAAAACCCGAGATCGGAACCGACCTTGCCATCCCCTTTTCAAACCTTAATATCATATAAATAGAGATCTTTTTTGCTTTCGGCATCTGCCATAGGACTATCGATCGTATACTTCTCCATCTATTCTCAGTTGTCCGCGATTGGGATGAAAGTGGTTTTATTGCCGTGGTGGTTTTTGTTGAGATCGTGAGGATTGCCCCTCCTGGGGATTTTGAGAAGAGCGCTGGGAATACCCGAGTTTCTCTTCTTCCGACCAAGACCCATAGCATCCCAATGCGGTCGGTCGAAATTCTACGTCATCCTCAATCCCGGATTTTACATCTTCTCCCTTAAGTTCGCCTTTTTCACCGCCTTTCAACAGGTATGCTGTTACAACTAAACCTACTGCAAAGCTTAAGAGAATTCCTTCTATCAAGCCTATTGCTATCACCACAGCTATCAATATCGCTGTGATAGTCAAAAATAGAATGATAGTCCTACCTGATGATCTCTTTTTCATACTCGACCTCCCACTATATTATTTATGGAGTGATAGGTTTAAAGACTTTATGAAATGCTGTCTGAAATCTAGACGGCGACACTTCCATTTTCAAGGCTTGATGCGTGAAAAGAAAGATTAAATGGCCGCGGGCCTTTTTAACTATCAAGAGGGCAGTAGAGAAGATGAAACCAGAGGATCATGATCCTTTCCAGATCAAGTTCTCCCTAGAATATCATACCAGGGGAGATACATGAAGAGATGTTATCATGGTTAGATGATAGGTTCCCGGGTAATGCTGCAACAGTATTGAACGTCGAAAAGGTCTATCGGGGTTCTGAAAGGTTGATTAAAAAAAGGTTCTTTTTCACAAAAACGTCACACCAAATACTGCAGAGCTTTCCCCAACAGATAGGTCAGTACTGCGGATAAAAAGAAGGCCCCTATCCAGGCCACGGTCGTAAATGTCATCTTCTTCTTACCTATATTCGACTTACCCACGACAAGACCACTGCCAATCACCGAGGCTATTATCGCTTCGCTGAAAGATATCGGAATGCCCAACAGGATACCTATCTGAGCAAGTAATGCAGCCGTGCCAAGAGCTGCAGCAGATCTTCTCGGACCAACATTGGAGTATTCGAAGGAAACCGCATCTATTATCTTCGGAGAGAATACCCAAGCACCGATCAGTATAGATAAACTCCCTAAAATGAGCAGTATGATCATTCTGATGTCCAAACTACTCAAAGGACCAACGGCCAGTCCCACAGAATTAGCTCCAGACGTGTATGCGACCAGTAACCCCATAGAGAACGTTAGATACCTGATCTTTTTCTTAGACTTCTCTTTAGAGACGTACTTCCTCAATATCTTAGAAAACAGATAACCTATACCGACGGCTAAAAATGGTATGGCTAACCAATATATGATTATCCTCTGTAGTGATCCCCACTGGATAGGATTACTGAAGCTGAAAGCACTGCCCACCACGGCTCCGATCACAGTGAACGCTGTAGGCATAGGGTATTTCCATATTACACTACCGATGACTAAAATAGAAGCAACTAACAATATGGAAAATGCCTGCAGTTCCTGTATACCACCGAGAACGATACCTGAACCAACGGTGTTTGTGACACTTTTCCCCTGTAATATAGCTCCAAGACTTGCAGCTGCACCGGCTATCAATGCAGATTTCAATATGCCTGAGGCCCCTGAAGATCTGACCGGTCCGAAAGCCGGGGGTACAGATGAAGCTCCGATAGAGATACCCATGAATATCGAAGCCGCTACCGCTAATAAAATGATAAAGGAAACCATCAGATATCTTCCTTCACACTTTGTTTTACCTCTTTTCTAATCTTTCCGTCTGGTATATTTAAAGTCAGTGTGTACTCGTTACTACCATTATTTTTCTTTAGATTGATCGAAAAGTCTTCATCATCAAAATAGAACGGATTCAATTGGAGCATGACTTTATCATAGAGCTGTATCTCTAGTTCCCTGATAGATTCTATCGATTTTGCCCCCATCGCTCTTCCGACTTTCCTCGAAGCCTCCTTGAGTTTTCCTCTAGGGTCATCCCCATTGGCCGCATGTTCGATGGAATCAAATAATTTATCTCTAGCCTCGTTAAGTTCTTCCTTAGTACCGTTGAATTCTTTTTCTATCCCTGTCTCCTCCATGGAGGCTTCTTCAGCAGTCTTCATCGATAATTCCTCCTCGGATTCCCCCTCTTCAGGTTTCCACTGATTGTAGTCGCCGAGAGCTTCGTCATCATCAATATATTCGTCTATTATCGCCGATAAATGATCAGCAAAGTCACAGATTTCCTCCCAATTTCCCTGATATCTGATGCCCGCATTAGTTATTTCGGCATCTGAATCCATCGCTAGGTATTTTATGAGGTGTATTATAAATAATTTATCACCTTTTCTTAAACTCGGAACATGGAAGTCACTTTTTCACAGTCGCCAATGTTCTAGTATCTTCGATCGATAGGGAGTAGATAATATAGTCAGAACCAAAAGATGGAACAGATGTTCTAAATATTGAGCTTTATGAAAACCTGAAAGAATGAGACGGTAATTTTTTAACTTCTCGACCAGATCATAAGAACGTATGAAAAGAGACATGTTCGATCTTCTCGCTCCCGTGTACGACCTTTTCACGGACTCGATGTTCTCGGATGAGGGGGAGAAGATAATCGATAATATAGACTTAAAAAAGGACCTGGCACTTTTAGATGTGGGGGGAGGGACCGGACGATTACTAAAAAAGATCCAGAAAGAGGAACCGCAGATAGAGCCCTATCTGTTGGATACTTCCATAAAGATGATCTCAGAATCACCGTCCGAAAACCCGGTGGTGGGAAAGGCATGCAGGAATCCTTTCGAAACTTCTTCGTTCGACGTAGTTTTCTGCACAGACGCGCTGCATCATTTTCAAAATAAGGAGGAAAGTCTGAGAGAGATGGTAAGAGTTTTAAAACCGAGGGGTCAGATAATAATATTAGAATTCGATCCTAGCAGTCCGGTCACTAAATTTATCAAGTTCGGAGAAAAGCTGGTCGGAGAACCGTCTTCCTTCTTCGAACCTAAAGACCTGGAAAACTTCTTTCAAAAGAGAGGTTTAAGCACGACCATAGAGAAGATGAATTCCTACGAATATATCCTTCAAGCTTCTGAACGATAAAGTCACAGCAGGTAGATAGGTACTCTCTTAGATCTATGTGTAACTTCACTCATAACTTTGATACAGCAGAACGATCACCGCTACTGCAGCAAAGATATCGGGTAGGAAGGTGAAAGGACCTAGGCCTACGCCGCGCCTAAATCCCAGTAGATGAGTCACTAAAGGGTTGGAAGAAAGAGCATACAGTAGGAGGGCTAGACTGAATATGGTCAGACTGAGTGTGAATCTGTTCGGCATCTCCCTGTATATGGAAAGATAATTCCAAAGCAGTACCATTATCAGCAGGATATTGAGCGTCGAAACGAAAGCTTTTATGTTCAAGAACGTTTCAAAATACATCCGATTCCCCCTATGTATCGGAGTGACTAGAGTCGTAAATAAGAATGTGAGAACGACACTGATAGTCACAAGGGCGGCTACGAGAAGCAGCAATTTTTTATTTTTATCCATCCATATCACCTATATCAGTCTTTTTTATTATATCCTCTAAAAGATCATAGTTATCTTCCATCTGGTCAGATAGAAAGTAAGTCTTACCATATCCATCACCCATGGTGGTCAAGATCCTGTTGTCGATCAATAATTCCAAGTGATGCTGCACGGTTTTATAATCTAGGTCCAGCTTTTTTGATAATTGGTTTGCATTCATCGGCTCATCCCTGAGCGTTTGTATTATCCGGACACGGTTTTTACCGCCTTTGGTTCCAGCGATCAACCACCACAGTACCTTTCTGATCTGAGCCATCCAACGGTGAAATATGTTGAAAGCCAATAAATCTTCTGATATCTTTTATAGATTTGCTTTTAGGTGATCTTTCGAAGATTCATGAACCTTCAGGAAAATATTGAAGAGAAGGGTTTTTGTTCGGGCCGTATCTTACAGTGCTTCTAGGCTTACTTGCCCCGCCTGTGTCTCTGTCCTTGTCCGTTTCCCTGTCCCCGACCTTGTCCTTGATTTCTCTGTCCAAAACCTTCTCCATCAGGTAATTCTGCTCCAAAGTCTTCGACCATGTCTCTGACCGTATCTCTTATCTCTGTATGGTTAGCACCGTTTTCTCTCATGGAGATAACCTTATCTCTTATCTTCTGTTCCTGTTCATCGGTCAGGTTTACCCTATCTAATATCCTAAGTCTTGGTTCTCCTGTGCAGTTCCCGTCTCGCACAGTATCTCTAGTACTCTGTGCCACTGTGTCGCCGTTGTAGTTACCGGCTACGGCAAGGCCCACTCCTCCAACTACCAGTACGGCGGAGAGGACGACCACTATCGTTCCTACCTTTTTGTTCATGTTTGACACCTGTACTAAACACCCCTTTACTTATTTATAATGATATTCCGAATTAAATCCCACGTTCGACCCGATTTAGACCCAATTTCATCGTTCAGTGGTAAGAAGTCGAACTGAAAAATATTCCGATGATACAGATGAAATCTTCGGATCTTCTTTTTGCTTCTTTCCCTGCAAAGTTCCCTTCGCGTTTTCATAACATCTCTCTGCATCCTCAAAAGATTTAACCTACGAACTCACTTCTAAATGTAGGAGGTATCACTGATATGGCTAACTCCAGCGATGAAGGAGAGAGGATATATTCCATCCAGAAACACGACGCTAGTTCTTTTCATTACGATCTCCGTCTAAAAAAAGATGGGGTGTTGAAAAGCTGGGCCATCCCTAAAGGTCCATCTGAAGATCCATCGGACAAGAGACTCGCCATAGAAACGGAAGATCATCCACTCGATTACGCCTCTTTCGAGGGAGAGATAGAAGAGGGAAAATATGGAGCTGGAGAAGTCGAATTATGGGATGAAGGAACGTATGAGATCGTGGAGTGGGAGGAGAACAAGATCGTCATGGATATACGGGGTGAAAGACTGGAAGGAAAATATGTACTGATAAGGTTCAAACCGGAAGAAGAGCCCGAGAACTGGTTGTTTTTCAAGAAGAAAGAGGAGTAAAGTGAACCTAAAAATATAATATCTTGATATCAAGGTTTACTGCAAAATCCGAACGCCGATCTAAAATAATTATATAAAAAAGAGAAAGGAGTTTTCATCGCTCTCGATCGTAGTAGTCCGACCAGTTTTCTTCTTCACTGGGTTCCTTCTTATCGTACCTGTTCTTAGGTCCGTCGTTACCTCTTTTCCTGTACAGTAGGACTCCCGCCACTATCGCTAGGCCGCTTATAGTGATCACAAGAACCTTACCCATTAGGGGTGTCAACAAGCTTCCGTCGATCTCGCCACTGTTTTCGCTTATCTGTAGGAAAGCACTGCCGGACTGTGCAGGATCATGGTAGATGTTCTGTCCTCCGGGATAGTTCAATCCGCCCCAAACCTGGAAACCGACGAAATCTCTACCCATAGGTCCCGAATGCATCATCGGTGCTCCAAATATTAGCTGTGCCGTCATCTTGTCCTGTTTTCCTTCGATAGAAACGTTGGACTGCCAGCGGAACATGCCGGCCCTAGACCATTCGCCACCGTAATTTATCCTGTTCTGTTTCAACTGTCTCTCCCTAAATTGAGTGGGCTCGCTGAAGTTTGTCGAGTGTTCTCCCTGCTGATCTCTGAAATGTGCCCCCTCTCTTTCCTGTTTCTGGTGCATGAATCTCCAGTGCCACCTGTGTTCTTCTGTTGGGATCTGATTTCCGAACATGTTCCTGAACCCCATCACAAGCCTCGGGTTCTGGTTTTCTTCCTCGAAATCCCAGCCTTGAAATTCGTGATCCCATTTCATGCTGAAATCTCCGACCAATCCGCTCACTTTTGCTGTGCCGTTCCTGTCAGCTTCCCGCATCCTCATCCTGCCGCCGGAACCTTCTCTGACTTCGACATCGAACGAGGGCATCTTTGCACCATCGACCTCTCTAGTTCCAGCCGTCAAGTGGAAAGTGAAGTTCACGTATTCTAAAACTTCCTGTTCCATCCCCGGCGATAAACTCTCCCCTACCGGTTTATAGGGCAGGTCTTCCGCTGTCAAGGTGAATTCCCACGTGGTGTTGTCTCCTTTCTGGGTTTTCGTCACTTCGCTCGACGACCAAGTGGCGTTTCGAAGATCGACGTATTTGTAGACGTCTTCCAGTTCGGAAGATATACTACCGTCTTCGTTCATCTGGAGGTTTACGACTCCGTTCTCGTTGCTGTCGTTATACTCGTATATCCTTCCTATGGAAGTGGCCAGCATAGAGTTCATCTTGACGAACTGTCGTTCCTGTACCTGCGATCTTTGTCCGTCATGCTGCCCGTGTCCTCCCTGACCTCCATGTGAATCCTGCATCCTTACCTGTACCTGAGCAAGATATCTCGCCTGAGTCGAGACCATCACTATAGAATTCGGAGTGTCCTCGTTACCCCAGATGACTCCGAACATCGCATCGTGGTCTCCCGACCCGTTAGAGAATTTGAAGTACCTGTAGTGTCCCCCGCCGAACTTCTCCGTAGTTCCTTCTTCTTTTTTTACCTTCCATTGGCCGTCTTCGTTCTGCGCGGTCGCCATCCCAAAAGTGAATATCGAACCGACCGCGAGCAGCCCGACGACCAGTAAGGTCATTAACATTTTCGTTTTCATCTTTATCACATCATAAACTTCTCTTTCATCGGATATAAAGGTGTATAACGATTCTATCACTCGATCTATCAAACTATCAAAGATATAAATAATAAAGAACACATGTCCTCCATGTATGGGAAAAAGTGGGCTGTTGACACATAGGGAGCGCATCCTCCTTTTACTGAAGAAGGTCGATTATCAGGAGGAATACATAGCTCCGTACTTCCTCTGCCAGGACGGCATCAGTGACGCACTAGATATGCTGAAGAACAATGTCAGCAGGGAGCTTTCGACACTGAAAGATGAAGCCCTCGTGAAAGAGGAACTCTCTAGAGTGAAGGACATGGACCGCAGGAGGAAGATATATTTTTTGACCGATCAGGGGCAAAAGGCGGCGCAAGACCTCGAAAGGGAGTTGGAACGAGAAGAGATATCGATACAGGAAAAGACGCGAAAGAAGATCACGATCGGTGGTGCTGTAGAACTCTTGGAAAAAGACCATCCGGATATCACCCCTTTCGATATCGAAGAATGGATGAGGAAGAAAGAAGTTCTAGATCCCGAAGAGTTCGAACCGGCACTCATCGAGGGGCAGGAAAAAGAGAAGGTCGAGATGGTCATGAATGCACCTGTTAAAGGAGAATTTTATGGGAGAGATGAAGAGAAAGATAAGATCATATCATCTCTAAAAGAGGAGGTCCCGCCTATAATCACGATCACCGGGATCGCGGGCATAGGAAAAAGCAGCTTGGGAACGATGGTGATGGAGGAACTGGATAGAGATATCCTCTGGTACAGTTTTCATCCCTGGGACGGCGTCGAGAGTTTTGTCGAGCTTCTCAGCGATTTCTGCGTGAGAGGCGGTCTCGACTCTTTAGATACCGATGCACCTCTCCCAAAAGTGACAAACAGATTCATCCAGAGGATCTCGGATCTGAGACCCGTCCTGTTCTTTGACGACTGCGAAAAGATGCCCGAAGAGTTGAAGGTCTTCTTTGAGATCGTATTGGAGCAAAAGAAGACCGGCGAAGAACTTGCTCTGATCCTGATGGGCAGAAAAAAGATGGACTTCTATGATGTCAGGGATGTGATGGAGGATCACGTTCAAGAGTTGGAACTGGGGGCTCTAGATATAGAGGCGGTTGAAAAGATCGTCGGAGATAGAGAGGAAGCGGAGAATGTTTATGATATCACGGAGGGACATCCACTCTACGTTGAGCTTTCAAGCAGATATAAAGGTGAGACGTCCCATATGAACGAATTCATCGAGAAGGAGATATATTCGGAACTGGAAGAGAAAGAAAAGGAGATAATGAGAAGATTATCTGTATTCTGGGATCCTGTCGAGAAGGAAACTGTTCTCGAGGAGGGGGAGTCCGATCTACTGCTGGATCTCAAGGATCGCGATCTTGTGACCGAGACGAGGGAAGGTAAAGTAACTATACATTCGATCTTGAAGGATTTCTTCTATGAGCATATGTCGATAGAGGAAAAGCAGGAACTCCATCGTAAAGCGGCGGAAAGGATGAAAGGCGAAGGTCTTGAAGAACTCCGTCACCTCGAAAAATCCGGTGATTGGAAGAAGAGTCTGGAGAAGATGGAGGAACTAGTTCCGCTGATAGGTTCCTTGAACGAACACGTCCGTCGGGAGATAATAGAAGATATGCCGGAGATACCGGAAGAGAAAAGTCCCGAATTCTACGAAGTGTTGGGCGATATATATCTAGAATCCGAGGATTGGGAAAAAGCTCTACAAAGATACGAACGAGCTGTACAGAGCGGGAAGGACACGACCGCTATCAGAGAAAAGTTGGGAGAGGCACAGATGAAGATGGAAAGGTGGAAGGAGACCATAGAGTCTCACGAGAGCGCCCTTGAAAGATATCGGGAAAAGGGTGATCAGGAAAGCATGATCCGGGAATATCTGAGCCTTGGAACTGTATATAGGAAGAAGGGAGATCTAGATGAAGCTGAGAGATACTATGAGAGAGTCAAAGATAAGCTAGAAGAAAAACGCTCGACCGAGGTAGAGCCGACCCTGTACAACAACATGGCGATGCTGAGCCTAACCAGGAATGAATTGGATAAGGCCAAAGAACTTTTCGAAAAGGCGCTGGACCGGGGCGGGGAAAGACCGATAATATACGAGAACCTTTCTCTCCTGTACGAAAGGAAAGGTGATCTTGGGAGCTCACTCGATAATCTCGAGAAGGCCGTCGAAAGTAATCTAGAGAAGGATAGGAAGAGCGATGCCGTGGAACTATTGATCGAAAGCGCCGATCTTCAAGTAGAGATGGGTTATGAAGAAAGAGCGGCCGAGGACCTCAAGAGAGCGATAGAGATAGAGGAGGACCGCCGCAGTGGGTTCTTCGGAAAAGACGAGATGACTTCTTTGGAAGTCAAGGCCCACGATAGACTCGCGGATGTGCTGAAAGGAAAAGATCAGAAAGGATGTTTGAACCATAGGATGAAATCCGTGAAAGGCTATTCAGATCTCAAAGAGGACGAAAAGTCTTACAGGGCCAGGTTGAAGTACGCATTCGATCTTCACGACAGCGGAAGACCTGAAAAAGCTCTAGAGGAACTTAAAGATCTCAAAGAGACTTTGAAAGAAGAGAACATGATCGGAGGAGTGAACGCCTGCGAATTCGAGGAAGCCCGTATCTATCGGGAGACCGGCGATTACGAGAGGGCTAAAGATCTGCTCGAAAAACTCAAAAAGAGAGCGGGAGAGAGAGACGACGAACACGCGAAAAAGAATGCCGAAGATATGTTGGATTCAATACTGAAGAAGATGGGCGGGAGATGAGCGACCATACCTAAAATCCTTTTGAAGATCGATCAGGTGACCGATATCGGGATGTATATTATTTGAGAAATATATAGACGGGGATCAACTGTTGTTTCCAAAAAATACGAAACATTTATTAAAAATCCGACACTTATCTTATAACACCAGTGAGATAAAGAGAGCTTCGGGGTACATCCTGTTGTGATATACTTCACATATGCACTACAATAGGAAGGATATGACCTCGAAAAAACCTTCAGAGAGTCGTGATCCGAAAATATATGATGATAAAAGGAGCGTGATAAGATGAGCCTAGAAGAAGAATATGAAACCGAGTATCTTAAATTTATCAGAGCCTCCTTCCCGGAGAAAGACAACCCGATCTACAAGATAGAGAACAAGATAGAAGGAAAGGTCTTGGGAGACATACGTTATGATTCTGGATGGGATTCTTATATATTTAGACCTGAACCGGGTACTTTTTTCGATAAAGAAGCTCTAGGGTCTATCCAGGAAAAGATAGAGATGGTGGAGAATGAGGTACTAGAAGAATAAAGCGACCTTCTAAATTCTCTATCCATCAGGTGTTATAGTTTTCGCTGTCTGTTGGATATTCACTGTATTTGAAGTACTGTATATCGTCTTCTTCCTCGTAGCTCCCGTGGAACAGGCCTTTATCCATCCCGTCTTCTAGAAGGGAGATAGTGTTCAGCTGGTTCTCACCCACTGCATTTGCGAGCTTTGATACCTTAATCTTGTTATTCCTTTTCAAATACAATTTTAACTTCTCTAGTTTGTCCTGTTTCTTTCTCAATTTAAAACCGTGCCTTATCAGAAGGACAGCCGGTAAAACTAAAATGAGTGTGAAAAAGAAGAGAACGAAGGCTCCGACGCCTTCCTCTCCTCGTAAGATCATATATCCTCCTGCCGCATCGAAAACGATACCTACGAAAAGAAGTAGTCCTCCTATAACGAAATAGAGCTTATCTTTTAGTTTCCAGATCAAACCCATATCTACAAAAGGTTAATGAAAGAAAGTTTTTATGTTTTACGGGATTTATTAAAAAACCTCACTATAATGGATATCCGAGATCAGATTTGGGAAATCTTTTAATCGTAATACATTATAAACAGAACGATCCCCGTGACCTCTACTCGGTTAGAAGGAAAGATCGTACATGTTTTGGATGGAGAGATATTCGAGGGAGTCTTGACCGTCGAAGATGGTCTGATCCGCAGTATAGAAAAAGAGAAAACAGACGAGGAGAGGTATATCCTTCCAGGTTTCGTTGACTCTCACGTACACATAGAAGGTTCGATGCTGCCGCCTTCGAGGTTCGCTGAAACGGCTGTTCAACACGGTACAGTTTCGACCCTTTCGGATCCACACGAGATAGCCAACGTTCTCGGTGTCGAAGGTATCAGATTCATGGTAGACGAGGCTGAAAAAGCACCTCTAAAATTTTATTTCGGTGCTCCCTCCTGCGTTCCTGCGAGTTCGCATGAGACGAGCGGAACGGAGATATCTGCCGAGGATATCGATGACCTGTTCAAAGATGGTTACTGTATATTTCTTGGCGAAGTGATGGATTATCCCGCGGTCGTTGATAGGGAAGAAAACGTGATGAAGAAGATCGAGACGGCCCAAAAGCACGGATTGAAGATAGACGGCCACGCTCCGGGCTTGGGTGGTGAAAATCTTGAAAGATATATCTCCGCCGGCGTGACCACGGACCACGAGTGTAGCGATGAGAGTGAAGGGAGGGAGAAACTGGAAAAAGGTATGAAGATCCAGATAAGAGAAGGATCAGCGGCTAAAAATTTCGAGGAACTGGTAGATCTCGTTCAGGAGTATCCCGAGAAGTGCATGTTCTGCAGTGACGACAAGCATATAGACGATCTAGAGAGAGGCCATATCGATCGCCTAGTCAAAAGAGCGGTCGAAAGAGATATAGACCTGATGAAAGTCCTGAGGACGGCATGCATCAATCCTGTCGAACATTATGAGACCGATGTGGGTCTTCTGAAAGAAGGCGATCCCGCCGACTTCATCGTTGTCCACGATCTACAGGACTTCGATGTGGAGAAGACTTTCATCGACGGGAACTTGGTATATGATAGCAACGGAGAAAATACTCGGTTCAACGATATCGCCCCTCCAAATAAGATAAATAATTTCAAGGCGAAAAAAGTGGAAACTTCTGACCTAACGATACAAAAAAGAGGTCGCAGGGCCAAGATAATGGACGTACAGGACGGGGAACTGACCACCGATCGTATAACAAAAAGACCTAAAGTCCAAAACGGCGAAGTCGTCCCTGATACGGAACGAGATATCTTGAAGATAGCGGTTCTGAACAGGTACGAAGAAGAGGCGACTCCATCGTTGGGATTAGTCCATAACTTCGGTCTGACTGAAGGTGCTTTAGCGTCGAGTGTCCTGCACGACACCCACAATATCGTTGCCGTCGGAGCGGACGAAAGGTCGATCCGCATAGCGATGAATTCGATAATCGAGAACGAGGGCGGTCTCTGCGCAGTTTCGGATGAAAAAGAAAGAGTCTTGCCACTGCCTATAGCTGGTCTGATGACCGATCTGCCCGATGAAGAGGTAAAAGAAAGATACGAAGAACTCAAACGCATGACGAGTTCTATGGACTGTGAACTCGCTTCACCTTTCATGACCCTATCTTTCCAATCTCAGCTTCAGATACCGAGCTTGAAATTGAGCGATAGAGGTCTATTCGATGTAGACAAATTCGAATTCGTCGACCTTTTCACCGATTGAATGCTTTTGCTCATTTTTTAAGAGATCAATTTATCAATCAATATCGGGGCGCTGAAGATAGCTATCAGGACCAAAGACCAGACCCTACCCGCAAGTATATTGTAGTCCCTGAGCAGTTTTTCCCAAGAATTACCGAAGATATAGTGCCCCGCCAAGAATTCAAAACTAATCGTGGCTAAGACCCAGATGAGACCTATAAGGAAAAGATCCCGTCGACTGTATTCTAGAGTTATACCCGAAAGGAATAGATATACGACGAGGAAGATAAGGAGGATCAATATGATCGTACTTACCACGTGTCCGCCCCAGTCACCGATCTTAGGCCCGTAAAACCCCTCCCTTATCACCGCATTGACTATAGCCAAGAACATGAACAGGAACCATATCCCCACCGCGTAAAGCATTAATTTTTGAGACATGTTGAGACCCATCTCTGAAGATATATATGGATATCGTGAGTATTAGAGTGGTGGTCTCCCGGTCATCCTTCCTCCATAAAGGATCTTTTCCATCCTTCTGCGGGCAGTATAGTTTCCTTTATCGTCCTAGGCGTCATCCATCTTAGAAGATTGACCCAGTGTCCGGCTTTGTCGTTAGTTCCGGAGGATCTTGTCCCTCCGAAAGGTTGTCTGCCTACGATAGCGCCGGTCGGTTTATCGTTTATGTAAAGGTTGCCTGCCGCATATCTCAAGACTTCTTCCGCCATATGTATCGCGCCGCTGTCCTTGGCGAAGATAGAACCGGTCAGAGCGTAAGGCGAAGTTTCATCACAAAGGTGGAGTGTCTCTTCGAACTTATCTTCCTCATAGACGTAGATCGTCACCACCGGGCCGAATATCTCCTCGGACATCAGTTTTCCATCTTCCTCATAAGACCTGATCAGAGTTGGCTCGATGAACCAGCCTTCTGAATCGTCATATCCACCCCCGTACAGTATATCATAGTTCGTCGGATTCTGCTCCGCATACTCTATGTATCCGATTATTTTTTCATAGGCTTTTTTGTCGATGACCGCGCCCATGTATTCTTTCATGTCTTCGACCGGCCCATAACCTACTTCTTTTATCTCATCTAAAAGTAGATCCTTCAGATCATCCCAAATGTTCTCGGGACAGTAAACACGAGATGAGGCCGAACATTTCTGTCCCTGGTAGCCGAATCCTCCCCTGATGATGTTCATCCCGGCGTTTTTCACGTCCGCGGACTCGTGTATGAAGATGAAATCTTTACCACCCGCTTCTCCGACTATCTTCGGAAAATTTTTGTAATCATCGACATTTGAATTTATCTTTTTCCACAAAAACGACAAAGTCTCGTAACTACCCGTGAAGTGCAGCCCTGCGAAGTTCGGATCCTCGAAAACGATATCGGAGATATCGCTGGGGAACGGTATGAAGTTTATCACCCCGTCTTTCAATCCGGCTTCTCTCAATATCTTCATGATCTCGTAGTTAGAAAGCGAAACGTTCAAAGAAGGCTTCCAAAGGACCGTATTTCCGACGATAGCCGGGGCTGAAGGCAGATTTCCCGCGATTGAGTAAAAGTTGAAAGGTGGGACTGCGAAAACGAAACCTTCGAGCGGTCTCCAATCCATCCTGTTCATCTCGCCTTCTGCCTGATCTGGCTGTTGTTCGTATATGAACTGCATGTAATAAGCATTAAGCCTCCAGAAATCCACCAGCTCGGCCAGATCGATCTCCGCCTCATATGGGTTTTTCGAGTGATTCATCATGATGGCGGCTATATTTTCGAAACGACGAGGACCCGCTAGAAGATCGGCCGCCTTGCGAAACACCGCGACCCTGTGATACCAATTTATCTCGCTCCATCCCTGTTTTGCTTCGAGCGACGCATCTATAGCCTTTTCTACCTCGTCCTCACGAGCAAGATGCACTTCGGCTAAGACTTCGTCATGGTCGTGAGGACAATATACTTTCCGCGTATTCCCGGTTCTTATCTCTTCTCCACCGATCACCAGTGGTATATCTTCTATTCCTTCTTTTATCCTTGAAAACTCGTTTTTCAGTTCTTCTCTTTCTTCTGAACCTTTTTGGTAATCTAATACGTCTTCCATCTCGCTGTTAGGCTTTTCTATAGACCATATCACGGTACCCTTCCCCTTCCTTACATCAAAACGAAAGCACTGTTAATAATATCTTTCGAACATTTGATATCGTCTCGAGATATCGATCGTTAATATATTATCCATCAGATCGAGAAGGAATTGATATCTAGTTATCAAAATTGATAAAACAGGGTTCGGTTTAAATCTTAAAAGAGCACAAACAGTATACGATAACATGGTGGAAAGCGAAAGTATAGAAGACGGGTCTTCTCTTTTCGAATTGACAAAATTTTTAGGTTCTGGATGGAAACCTATTTCGGTGGAAACCAACAGGTATAGAGAAGGGAGTAACGTTCTTCAACAGACCATCACCCTTTCCTATGTCAAGGTAGACGATCCCCCTGAAGGCGAAGAAGATCTCAACAAGCGATCGAATCTACAAGTAAGGGTTTTCAGCGAGGATCGATGAGATACCAAAATATCTTTTTATCGGTCCTTTTCGCACCCTTACTTTCCTACTGACTCTTTTCTTTCATGGCTTTAAGAGTTTTCAACCTTTTCTTAAGTTTCTCGGCTTTCTTCTTCAGTTCCTTCCTATCCTCATCTTCCTCTTCTTCTTCTATCTCCTCCGGTGTGCTCTCGACGCCCTTGAATGTTCTGAAAACTTTAGAACCTCTCCGGCAGACCAGTTCTTCGGATTCTAAGGAGGATAGGACCTCTCTCCCTTTCTCAGCTTCTATCGGAAGCTCGGAAAGGAATTCTTCTTCGGGTGTAGTCACCGACGAATCCTCTTTTTCTTCCTCTTTCTCCTTCAAGGCCTTCAATATTTTCATCTCATCGATAGAGAGATCTTTTTGTTTTTCTCTTTTTCTTTTCTCCTCCTCTAGATAATCGCTGTAGAAGAAATCGGTGACCAATTCGAGGGGTATCTCGGTCGAATAAACGAGATCGACTTGAACTTCCCCTTCTCTCCAGTAAAATATCTTTAGGTTGACTCTTTTCCGCTTGGTTATGGGATTCAATCGGATGACGTCTTCCGGAGGTATGGTGGTGACTATTTCTCCGTCGGTATCTTCGATCCTCAAAGTGTTTTTCGCACCGATCTTGAAAATCCCTTCGTTCCAGCCCTGATTTATCGAAGTCTCGCTCCCGACACTTCGAGGTGAGATGTACCATATGTTTGCGTCTTTTATTATCTGTCTGAGTAGTCTTTTTTTGAGGATCTCTTTCGACCTCGTAGTCCTGTTTCTGATCAACGCTACGAAATCGCCCTCGTCGGTCTGATAATTGAAGCTCAAAACTTTAGGAGAATCGGCCTTTGGATGTTGAAAAACCCTATCGATATAATATATGTCGTCCACTCTGATCGATCCTTTTTTACCTCTTTTTTCGTATATCAGATCTTTCTCCGTGAGCTTTATCTTCATCGACGTCCAATCGATGTCTTCATAGTATTTTTCGCCGGTTTCCGTCTGTTCTCCGGCCGGGATTATGGCTCTAGCGATACGGTTATAAAAGAAGTCTTCTTCCGAGTTAGAGCCAGTTCCCGTCATGATCATATACCCTCGTTGTCCAATTTTAGGGAAGGTTCATCTTTCTTTAGCAGAAGCAGATATCGGTATATCATGCGTCTTTCGAATATTTATACCTTTTCTTGGCTTTTCAAACGATGAATAAAACCGATCGATGTCTCGTCTTTTTTGAGATAACAAACGGTCATGAGATAGCTCGTTTGGGCATTGTAAAATAGTGATCATCAGACCGATCTTCGATAAATGACTCCGAGATATTTGATATCTAGTTATCAAAATTGATAAAACGGGATTCGGTTTAAATCCGAAGAAGACACAAATCAACTTAGATAATATGCAAAAAGGAAAAAGTGAAAACGGGAGTTCCCCCCTCCTCGAGTTGACCAGATCTATAGGGTCTGGATGGAAACCTATTTCCGTCAAAACTCACAGCTCAACGGAAGGTGTCAATGTCCTTAAACAGACCATAACCCTCTCTTACGTAAAAGTTACCGATCCTCCCGAAGGTGAGCAGGCTCTCGAAAAGGAATCCAATCTAGAGATTAAGGTGGTAAATGAAAGTGATCGGTGAATCGATGAGAATCACCAGTCCGGTCAAAAAACGATTCTTTACCCCTATCTCGATTTTTTCTCGAGCCGTTAATCATCAACAACCTTCAAATATGGGTTCGAATATTTTATAAGTTCACTGATGAGCGGTTCTTTCAAAGCGAAGGATAAGATATTGGTCCATCTTTTAGGTTATCAAAACTCTAAAGATGATTATACTCAGCCGGTGGAGGTCACGCAGGGCGGTATGTCCGATCGTCTCGACCTCCGACAGAACACGATATCGTATGCGCTGAACGGTCTGAACGATTCTGGACACGTGAAAGAAAAAGTCAGCAGGGTCCGGGGAAAAGAGCAGAGGATGAAGACCTATTTTCTAACCGAAGAAGGCCTGAAAAAGGCCAAGAAGAAGCGAAAAGAGATGAGGGAATCTTCTGTCACCTTGGACATGTACGGCGAAGAAAGGGAAGTCCTGGTTAAGAACGTCGATGAATACGTCCCGAAAGATCAGGATCTTATAGATATAGTCCTAAAGCGAGAGGAGGGCGGAATAAAGATAAGAGTCGGAGGAGAGAAGGGTTCGCCCATCTCATATAGATCGGAACTTCTATCATTTGATGATTCCGAAAAACTCGATATATCGATTCTAAAAGACTGGTACCGGAACGGTGAAGACCCTGCCCTTGTAAGAGATATATCGCCTTATCATATAGCGGCTTTTCTCGAGACTTTGAAAGAAACCACCAATATATTCTATTTCAGGGTAGAAAAACATAAACGCCCCATTGATCTCTGGGACGCCTTTTCTGACTTTTTACAGGGTATAGGCAAGATAAATCTATCAACTTACCGTGATTTTGCAGAATGGCTGAATCCGAGGACCGCTTTAGAGAAATTAAAGAGCGATCTCAAATATACTTCGGCCCTTCTTATATTCGACGGTATAGATGAAGGATCGGAACTTCGAGATATAATCTTAAAGATATCAGAAGAGACCTTAAATTTTCAGCACGTGCGAACTTTGATGGATTTTGAAGAAGACCAAGACGGAGTACATATCGAGGAGGCTTCTTTTCTTAATGCTGACGGATTTTCTCCGCTGCGGAAAAGAGTTCAAGAGCGTTACGGAAAGAGTGACTTTAGCGATGTACTTACTAGGGAGTTAAACTTGGAAGTTTCTCTAACCCTGAGTTATCTATCCATCTTTAGGAAACCGGTCGAAAGCCATGAACTAGCGAGACTTGGCCCTATAGCGGAAGAAGACATCGAGGAGATTTTAGAGACGCCTCTGGTCTGGGAAACCGAAGGAGATAAGATAACTATACCTACAGAGATCCGAAAGAGGAAGCTTGACGGTTTATCAAAAACCGCAGAAAAAGACCTCCAGGGACTCGCGTCTAAATATTATGAAGAAAGGATCGAGCCATCCACTAGAGAGATACTCGAAAGACTTTATCACCTTGTCATGTCAGGCGAAATAAAGAAAGCCGAAAATCTTCTAGAGGATCACGGTTCGATGATCGTCTCCGACGGTTACAGCAGAGTTCTGCTGGATATGCTAGCGGAACTCGGCGACGAAGAAAAGGGCGCTCTTTTCGATTTTTATGAGGCCGAAGCGATGAGAGTGGATCACGAATACGAGGACAGCAGACAGAGATATGAAGAGATGCTGACCGAAACCGAAGACAAAAGATGGGAGCTCCGTGCATATCTGGGTCTAGGCAAAGTGGAGGAAAAACTTGGAAGGTATGATAGGGCCATACACAATCTGAATCGGGCCGAAGAGATAGCGAAAACTTTGGAAGATGATCCCGAAAAGGAAGACCAACTCGGAAGGATATACGCGAGGAGAGGTGAGATCTGGAACAAGAATGACGACTACGAGAAAGCTAAAAAAGATCTTGAAAAGGCCATAGAGACGCTGGTTCACGGGGAAGATCATCATCTTCTCACGTCCTCGTACTTCATCTTGGCTAGGATGGAAAAAGAACGCGGTAAGGAAGGAGAGGCGATAGAACCATTCAAGATGGGACTTAAATTTTGGAGTAGATTAGATGAGTCACACGGGCCGATAAGTGGAAAAAGAGAGACTGGGACACTCTATGAAGTCCTCAAAGAGTTAGAGGATGCGGAGATAAGATTCAGAACTCAGTTCCACACAGATCGAGCGGGCCCGATACAGGGTGAATATGAAGATCTGAAGACCGCCGCGCTTTTATCGCTGGCCGAATGTCACATGGAGAACGAAAGCTACGAGAAAGCGATAAAGTCAGCGGAAGATGCCATGGAATCCGTACTCTCCGAAGACAAAAGAGAGAGAGCTTTCACTGAGGCACTCCTGGGAAAGGCATATCTGGAGACCGAAAGGGAAGTGGAAGCGGAAGATCACCTGAGTAGAGCGATATCATTATACAAGGAACTAGGGCAGCAGTACCAGTTAGGTCTGACATACTTTTCCATGGCGAAGGTTCACGAAAAGAAAGACGACCCCGAGGCTCTCGCTGAAAATTATCGAAAGGCGGTTCTTTCACTGTCGAAAAGCGGGGCGGAACAAAAAGCCGAAAAAGTGAAGAGAGAGATGGAGAATATACCTATCTCCATGTGAATCATCTTATAACGTCACTCGACAGATAAAAGTTATAACTCATCACGTAACTCTAAAAAGCAGAAAGGTGCTTGGAGATGGAAGTCCCGCCCGGTAAAAGAGTGCTCTCGTCGAGAGGAGGAAAAGAAGCCTTTGAAAACATTGTCGAGATCGTGGAAGATAGATCTATGGACGGCTATCTCAAATTAGTCTTCATAGAGGATAGGTCTAGAATCGACGGGATGATCGTTTTTAAGGGTTCTGAACCCAGGGCTGCCGAATTGAAAAGCGAGACCGAGAAGTTTGAAGGAAAAAAAGCTATCACTGAGATCAGAGACTATTCTTTTTCGGAAAAGGCCTTTCTAGAACTCTATACGTACTCTCACTCGACCTCTTCTGTCTTGATAGATCAAGTCTTATCTAAGATAGACTCCCCTGGGATCGAAGGGGATATGGACTTTCTTTTAGATCGGGAAAAGGAAGTAGATATCGAATCGCCCTCTGAAGATGAAGAAAAGATCACCTCGGACGGGGAGTTAAGCGAGGAAGCGCTGGAGACGATAAAAGGATTGATAGATGAAAGAAAAGGACCGGAGGGCAAAAGGACCGAAATAGAAAGAGGGAGGAAAGAACTGGAAGAGACTAAGAAGCGGTTAGAAAAGAAGGAAAAGGGGTTGGAAGAAAAGGAAGAGAAGATAAAAGAACGGGAAAAAGAGTTGGAAAAAAAGGAAGACAATCTAGAACGCATAAGGGAGAGTATCGGGAAAAGGGAAAGGCGCTTAGATTCGAAACTCGCTGAGATAGAGAAAGCAAAAGAGGAAAAAGAAAAGATAAAAAACGAGATAGAAGCCGAGAGAGAAAAAATGGAAGAAAGACAACGCAGACGAGATCGAAGAGAGGCCGAGATAGAGGAGACGGAAAAAGAAGTGGAAAAGAAGAAAGATGAGATAGAAGAGAAAGAAGAGAAGATCGAAAAGAAACTGAGGGGTTTGGAAGAGAAAGAGATAGAGGTCGCCAAAAGAAGAGAGGATCTGAAGGAACGGGAATCGGAATTGGACGATAAAGAGGAGGAACTCAAGGAGTTAAAGAGCAGATTAGACGGTAAAAAGGGAGCTCTCAAGAAAAAAGAAAAAAGATTGGAAAAGAAAGAGGAAGGATCGGATTCCTGAAGTCGAACCGCCTTCGTTTTACTCCGTAACAAACGGAGATTCAACCTGAAATCTCTTTAACGGCCTTCCAGATCCCTTCTGAATAAGTGGGATGGGGATGGATCACATCCACTAGTTCTTCAGCGCTCATATCGTTTTCCATCGCTATATGACCTTCCTGTATGATGTCCGTAGCTCCAGGACAAATCAGATGTATGCCTACGATCTCATCTTGGGCTTCTATCACTTTGGCTAATCCGGTACGCTGACCGGTGGAACTACCTCTTCCGGTAGCTGAAATAGGGACTTCTCCTATCTCTATACTTTCATACTTTTCCTCGGCCTCGTTTTGGGTCAATCCGATAGTGGCGATCTCGGGATGGGTGTACACTCCGGCCGGGACGTGATATTCTGAAAAGCTTCTAGGGGAATTTCCTTGGATATCCTCTACCGCTATCTCCGCCTGCTTGTACGCGGAATGGGCCAATTGACTCTTACCGTTAACGTCTCCCACGGCATATATATTATCTACCGGAGTTTTCATATGATCGTCGGCGATAACCTCTCCGCTTTCGGCAGTTATATCCAGATCTGTCTCGGGCGGAGTCGGTTTTCTACCCACGGCGCAGAGTACTTTGTCCCCCTCGACCGTTTTCTCCGTATCGCCTTCGATCTTGACTTTTAAAGGTCCTTCACCACTCACGTCGGTGACTTTAGAGCCCGTGTAGATATCGAAACCTTTCCGTTTAAGTATCCTTCTGGTTTCCTCGCTCAATGATCTGTCCATCACGGGTAGAACTCTATCTAAAAGCTCGACCATGTTTATGTCGGTGCCTAGTGATGAGTAAACAGAAGCCAGTTCGACTCCGATGTATCCTCCGCCCACGACCACCATCGAATCCGGTACCTCGTCTATATAAAGCGCTCCTCTACTGGTCATTATATCTCGGTTATCGAAGTCTAATCCCGGCACCTCTACTGGTTTTGATCCGGTCGCTATGATTATATAATCGGATTCATACCTCTTGTTTCCCACCTCGACGGTACGCTCGTCGATAACTTTTCCTTCCCCGCTCACGATATCTATATCTTTTTCTTCCAACTTGTTCTCTATGCCTTTCCTGGATTTTTTCACCGCCCGGTTTACGATATTCTGGACATCATCCGTATCTATCCTATGCAGCTCTGCCTCTAGACCCTTTCTTCTAGCTTCCTTGACCGCGTCGATCCGCTCGGAGACCGATAGAAAAGCTTTGGAAGGTATACACCCTCGGTTTGTACATACCCCTCCTATGGTCCATTTCTCCACCAGTGTGACCTCAAAACCCGCTTCGGCCGCTCGGATGGCACTTCTATAACCGCCTGGCCCGCTTCCTATGACTGTTATCTTCTCGCTCATATTATCTACTTGTTTGACAGAGTAGGAGCCTATTAAGGTTTTATTATTTAGGTAATCGGACCGACTTTATCCGCCCTATCTGGATAAGTCGACGGGATAAAAACGTCCGAAGGAAAGAAATAGATAGATGTCTTTACCAAACGATGAGAGAAAGACCATGAAGAGGGATCTAAGGAAGTACGGGAAGGAACCCTACAGGATAGCGGTGATCCATGGAGGACCTGGACTTCCCGGTGATGCGGCCCAGCTAGCTAGACAACTCTCCAGCAGATTGGGGGTCTTAGAGCCCTTACTCACGGCCGATTCCATAGAGGGTCAGATCGAGGAACTCAGACAGGTGATAGAGAATGATGGAGACGACCCGATCTATCTGATAGGGCACTCCTGGGGTGCCTGGTTAACTCTACTTTTTTCCGCCGAATATCCTAAAATAGTTGAAAAAACGATCATAATAGGAAGCGGACCTCTAGAGGATGAGTACGCATCCGAGGTAACGAAAAATAGGAGGGAGAGATTAGACACCCAAGAGCTAAGAGAGTTCGAAGGCCTGATGAGGGAACTAAGTCGAAACGATGATTCGAAGGGATTAGATGAGAGATTTAAAGAACTGCTGACGAAGACTGATTATTACGACCCGATAGAGCACGAGAACGACTTTATAGAGTTCAAACCGAAAGTTTACAAAAAGGTATGGACCGAGGCAGAAAGTCTGAGACGAGAAGGGAAATTGATGGAGAGGATCAAAGGTATAAAGAATCGTGTCGTGGCTATCCATGGAGATCACGATCCGCACCCGTATGAGGGAGTGAAAGAACCTCTATCACGAGCGTTAGATGATTCTGAATTCATGCTTTTGGAGAGATGTGGACATTATCCCTGGTATGAGAAGCACGCTAGAGGAAAGTTCTTTGAAGTCATCGATGGAGAATTAGAAGCCGAAGAGGCGTTAGATTAATGATCTAATTCTCTCACTGTTTATACGAGTTGGAGGAAAGAGAATAACAGGAGGGTCAAGTCCGGGATACCTAAGGAAAAGCACGATTTCGTAGCGACTACTGATCTGATAGGAGATAACTGTAAGTAAAAGAACCTTTCTAAACGCTTGCTTCCGAGATCTGATATATATCCTGAAGTTATCAGAAAGTCGAAAAATTTTTCAGTAGGACCTTCACGAAAGATTTTTAACAACCACCTTTCTATGGCATTATAATCTGATAAACATGGAAATGTCCAAGAAAGACAAGTACGAATTCAAAAAAGCGATAGAGGAGATAGAGGACCTCAGAGGTAGAGGAACTGAACTGATATCGCTCTACGTTCCGCCGGATAAATCCATACCCGATGTCTCCTCGTACCTTAACGAAGAGATGTCAGAGAGTTCTAACATCAAATCGAAATCGACTAGAAAACACGTTCAATCTGCTCTTAAGTCTATCCTTTCTAAACTGAAATACTTCGACCAGGTGCCTGAGAACGGCGTGATCTTCTTCGTGGGACACGTTTCAGCCAGCGGTGACAAGACTAAGATGGTGTCAAAAACGGTCGAGCCGCCGGAGAAACTGCAGACCTTTACGTACCGATGCGATTCCGAATTTTACGTAGAACCGCTGAAAAATATGGCGGGGGAAAGGGAGCAGTACGGGATGATAGTCATAGATAGAAGCGAAGCCACTATAGGGATATTGAGAGGTAACAAAGTGGAGACCTTGAATCATATCCAATCGATGGTCCCTAGCAAACATTCAAAAGGAGGTCAGTCGGCACAGCGTTTCGAGAGAAGGATAGAAAAAGCCGCTCAAGATTACTTTAAAAGGGTAGCGGATAAAGCCAATGGACTTCTACTCGAGGAAGATATTGACGGGCTTCTGATCGGAGGTCCTGGCAAAACTAAAGATAATTTTGTGGATGGAGATTTCCTGCACCACGAGCTCGAAAAGAAGATAGTGGATACTTTCAACACGGGCTATACGGATGAATACGGTCTCAAAGAACTGATGGAGAACGCGCAGGAAACTCTTTCAGACCTGGAAGTGATGAAAGAAAAAGAACTCGTCAATAGATTGATGAGCGAAATAAAGGACCCAGACGCTGGATTGGCCACTTACGGCGAGGAAGAAGTCCTCAAAGCTCTCAGGATGGGGGCCGTGGACACACTTCTGATCTCCGACGGTATCGATAAAGAAAAGGTCGAGTACGAATGTCCAGAGTGCGGAAACGAGGGTTCGATGAGCGTAGATACAGATTCCAACCAAGAACCTACATGTCCGGAATGTGACTCGGAAGTAGATATCGAGGATAGAACGGATCTCATAGACGTGCTGTTCGAGGAGGCGGAAAACGTGGGTACCGACGTCGAACTCATCTCCGATGAATCAGAAGAAGGTCAACTTTTGTTGAACGCCTTCGGAGGTATCGCCGGTATTCTCCGGTTTAGGATAAGTTGAGGCGTCTAAGATGAGTTATGTGATTTTAGATTTTAAAAGATCGATAATCGAAGCGGTGGAAGAGGTAGTGGGTGATGCTGAGTTCGAGATCGAGATACCGCCCGAGAAAAAAGGCGATTTCGCCCTTCCATGTTATTCTCTTGCATCTGAATTTCAAAAGGATCCAAAGCTCATAGCCGAGGATATAGCGTCCCAGATAGAGCTCGAAAACGGTACTGTCGAGTGTGCCGGCCCATACCTGAATTTTACCATCGATGAAAGTCATCTAGCGGAAAAGACTATAGAAAACACTCTAGAGAAGCGAGAGGATTATGGGAGTATGCCCTCAAAAGATAAAAAGATGATAGTCGAACACACCAGTGCGAATCCGAACGGCCCGCTCCACGTCGGAAGGGCCCGTAATCCGATAATAGGAGACACAATCGCTAGGATACATGAAAAGATCGGATACGAAGTAGAGAAACAGTACTACGTGAACGACATAGGGAGGCAGATGGCCATCCTTACTTGGGGGAAAGTCAATCTCGACGAGGAAGAACTATCTAAACCTCAGAGGGAAAAAGAGGACCATAAGCTGGTCAGGTATTATCAGGAAACCAGCCGGATGTTGGAAGATGACGAGAGGATCGAGAACGAGATAAAAGATATGATAAACTCGATGGAAAAGGGCGACGAGAAGATATTTTCATCTTTGAAGGAGAATTCTAAGAGGGTCATGGGGGGGATAATCGAATCTTTAGAACGGTTGAACGTTCATATTGACAGCTTCAAAAATGAATCCGATTTTATAGAGGACGGCTCCGTTCAAGAAGTGATCGAGACCGTGTCCGGACTTGATGAAGCTGGAGAAGAGGAAGGCGCGCTCTATTATGAAATTGATGAAGATAACAGGACGTTTATCACTCGGGAGGACGGGACCAACTTGTATCCCGCTAGAGATATAGCTTATCATATATGGAAAGCCGAAAGAAGCGACGAACTGATAGATATACTCGGAGAGGATCACAAACAGCACGGCAAATTCATGCGGAAGATTTTGGAAACTTTGGAAGTGCAACCCGTGCCCGAGATAGTTTTCCATTCTTTCGTCACATTTGAAGGCAAAGAGATGTCGACCCGGAAAGGGACGTACGTGACTCTTGATGAATTCATGGATACAGCGGAACAGAAGGCTAAAGAAGAGATTTTGAAAAGACGGGAAGACCTTCGGGAAGAAGAAGTCGAAGAGATAGCTGAAAAGGTCGGTATAAGCGCCGTACGGTATAATGTACTGAAAGTGCAGCCCTCCAAATCGATAGATTTTAGATGGGAAGAAGCTCTCAATTTTCAGGGGAGCAGCGCGCCCTTCGTACAGTACGGTTATACGAGAGCGAACGGTATACTAGAAAAGGCAGAAGAGGAAGTAAAAGAAGAGGTCCTTAACTTTAAAGAATTGGAGGAAGGCGAGATCAGATTGTTGAAGAAGATCGCCGAGTATCCGCAGATCCTTAAACGGGCCGCAGATGATAAAGCCCCTCATAAATTGGCTAGATATTCTCACGAATTAGCCGCAGAATTCAACCAATTCTATAGAGATTATCCTGTCCTCGACGCGGAGAAAAGCTCACATGAAAGACTCACCATCGTCAAGAGTTTCAAATCCACGATGAAATCCGTTTTAGAAACGTTAGGTATGAAAAAGCCAAGAAAGATGTAAGAAAAAAGAAAAGAGTTTTTATTTTATCCCAGCAGTTGGCTGAGTCTGTCTCTGTAGAAGTAGAGGCCTAGGACTACACCGATTATGACTATGGGTATCAGCGCATAGACAAGATATTCTCTCCAAGCCGGCGGACTGACATTGACTTGTTTCTGCTTCTCGTTATCGAAGACTAGATCCCCAGGCTCTTTACCGTCCGTTACGTTGACGCTGACTTTTTTCTTTCCATCGCTGTCCGGCGTCCACTTCATCTTTATCTTCAATGTTTCTCCCTTCTTCACCGTCGTTCTGTTGAGTTCCTCGCCGTTCTTATAGAACTTTTCTGAAATATCCACTATATTCCCATCGACTTTCAACGTCGTGGTCACGTCTTCGGCTATCGCATCTCCCACATTGGTCACATTCACGCTTACCGTGACCTTTTTACCGGACTGTAGGTCCGATTTAGAGAATGTTAGATCGCTTACCATCAGGTCTGGTGTCGGTCCTCTTTGCACCGTCACGTTCTTAGCTATCTTCCTGTAGTTGCCCGAACTGTCGGTAACGTTCAGATGTACTGAATACTCGCCTGTCTCGCTGAAAGTGTAGCTCATCTTTGGGCCTGTTCCGGTTTCGCCTATGTCTTTTATCTCCCACTCGTATTCCAGTTCTCCTTCGTATTCAGGATGAGCTTTCATCTCCGTGGCGTTGAATGTAACCTCTGTTCCTTTGACTATGCTGATGTGAGGTTGATACGTTTCATTTTCGCCCCACTGCATCTTGAAGTCTCCTGTAGGCTTCGTGGTATCTTCAACTTTGACGGTGATATTTTCTCGATTCCAGTTACCGACTCCGTCGGTCAAGTTCAGTTTTACGACGTATTCTCCAGGATCGTTGAAAGTATGAGTCAAGTTCATACCTTCTTGAATCGAGCTTCCATCACTGAAGTTCCAACTGTATCTTTTCACGAGACCCGTACCGACATCTTCGAAATCAATAGCGCTGAAATCGACTTCCGTATCCTCGTCCACACTCGTCATGTTATGGAGTCCGATCTTTTTCTTATCGACCTTGATGTGGTCTCCCTGTGGACCTTCATCGTCTACCGTTACGGTTATCTCGTCGGATATGGTAAGTCCGTTACTTTCTTCGACTTCCACCGTAAGGTCCATCGTACCGGTCACATCGAATGTATGGGTGATATCTTGTTCTTCGCCTATCACGTTACCTCCGAAACTCCACTCGAAATCGATCGCTTGACTGGTAGGATTGGTGTAATCACATTCGAGCTTTGCTTCGGTACCTTTTCTGATTACGAAATGATCGTCCTTTTTCTCATGTATCCATGTTTCGTCATTTACTATTATGTCCGCTTGACCTTTCTCTGATTCTCTCACGTCTAGAGTCAATTTGGAACTCATCCCGTTTTCCATCGGGTCGATCTCCAGTTGAGTATAATTCTCTACCGTCACGTTTTCTGGTATGCTCTGGTCAGTTCCACTGCCGATGTACCTTTCGTAACCTTCGGGAAGGTCCATCGTATAAGTGAAATCTCTCATGTTTCCGAACATCTCATCGTGTTCGACCGTGAAATCTACCAAATATTTCTCCGCCTCGGTATCCATGGCATCGTTCATCGACGTGTATCTCCTTTCCGTGTCGACCATGATCTTTCCGTCGAACAGGCTTTTGACGTCTCCACCCAGTTTATCCATGTTACTGAACTGTATGTCATAGCTCGAAAGTTCATAGGCCGTATCGTCAGTGGTGATATACTGATAAGTGGAAGGTATGTCGGCTTCGCTGTATTTCAATCTGTTTTTGAAGGCATCTATCTCATCACTTTCTAGATCGAGGTCGCCGTCACCGAGAGCTAGATCCACCTGCATGGCGAGATTTCCGATGTACGAATAATCCATCGTTTTCATCTTCGTGCCGGTTCTGAGCGTCCTGCTAGCGTTGACCGTCAGGTTTTCGATACCTTTGAACTCCACATCTGCGTGGAATTCTTCCATGCCCGAATCTGAGACTGACTGTCTACCGAACTGTTCGTATTCACCCTCGTTCAAAGCGCTGATGTCTTTGACTAAAGGTTTGTAACCAGGCGCTTTAACTACCAGGGTATAATCATATCCGGGTGCGACCCTGTAGCTGAAAGTGGGCCCCATCTTCATACTGTGCATCACTCCGAGCTCCTGATTATACAATGTTATGTCCAATGTCTCTGTTATCCCGCTTCCGCTCTCATCTACTAGGTGTCCCTCTATCAGGGGTCTACTGGATAAATTTACATTGAATTGTGTTCTTCCATAATCGGCTAGAGAGACACTAGAATTGACAAAAGGCGCGTAACCTTCCTTTTTGACCTTCAGCGTGCCTTCGAAACCCTGATAAACCATTACCTTGTAATGACTCTTGTTTTTCACCATGTGGCTGGATCTGAATCCGATATTTTTGTTCTCTACAGTGACTGTGGCGTTCTCTATGAGTTCACCGTCCGTATCCTTTATATCTCCCTGTAAGGTTTTATTGAGATGTCTAGTGTTGAGATTTATATCAAGTATTTTATCCTGACCCGATACTTTGAATGGGTCGGTCATATTCTTCAAATAAGCGTTATCTTCTTTCACCTGAGTGGGAAATATGATCTCATACCAACCCGCCTTCACATCGGGGAATTGATAATAATCTTCGGAGGTTTGCTTTTCTATGACCTTTCCGCTGGATAGATCTCTGAGTTTTATCGTCAGATCTGACTGTACGCTCACGTCGGTGTCGAGAAACCCTTCGATCGTATAAGTCTGGGCGTCATGTTCGGTCGCTTCTACAGGCTGGGCGTTCCATTGGACTACCATCAATCCTGACACTACCAAAAACAGTACTGCCAAGACGGTAGCCATTTTACTAACTTTTCCAGATTTCATTTTATAGTTCCTCCTTTGTTGTCTTATATTTATTAGGAGTCCAAGACTGCCGCTTTCATGAGACCATCCCCTATAAATATTTTTTCGGAAACCCAACATTTTTTGAGGATATAGCCGTTATTCCATCGTAAAAAATAAAGATATGAAGCGATATATCCAAAAAGGGTCATTATGAAACACAAACGGAAAAGTAAAAGGAAGAAAAAGGACACTTGCGATGTTAAAGGCTGTGACGAGGAAAAAAAGAAATCTCTGCCCACCAAAAAGATAACCAAGAAAACGGACCTCAAGGTCGAAGGTTCCGGAAAGAATTCCTACTTATGCAAAGAACATTATAAGGAATACAAAAAAGAAACTGAAGACGAGAGACGAGCGAAGAGACTTGGTTGGGATTGAAGACGTTCACTCGATCAAAATTGAAATGAAGAAACTAAAAAGGTTGCATATTAAAATTAGGGAAAAGTACTTTAACACCGATATGAGTAATAAAAAGAGGAAAGTGGTCTTTGATGCCCAGCCATATTTCAGATGATCTGTATTCGCTGATTTTTCTCGCTCCATTTTCATTATTAATCATGTTCATCTTCGATTCTAACAAGGCTAAGAGAGTAAAACTTCCCAAGACAGAAGTGACTTCAGCGGAGGAAAAAGAGGAAGAAGAGAAAGAGGAGAAATCGGCCGGTGAAGGATCAACTTCAAAATACGTGGAATTGCCACCGATAGAAAAAGATTCGATAGAGGTTGTTGATCTTATCCCTGTCAGAGAGCCCCACAGTTATTCGAGGATACTTTACGACGACGAAGAAAAGGAGTACATATATCAGGCCGTCGAACCGGATCTGACAGAAGAAGAAGAGCGCTTGATGGAGAAGATAAAGGACACTCTCGACCGAGCTCTTTCGTACGAATGGAAAACGATGGAGAAAAAAGACAAGGAATCGTTTATCAGAGACGCAGTAAAAAGTTATATTGAGAGTAGAGACCTGAATATAGACGAGAGAACAGAGGAGCGAGTACTGTATTACATAATAAGAGATTATATCAGATACGGGCCTTTGGATGTTCTCATGAGCGATGAGAACGTCGAGGACATCTCTTGTGATGGAGTCGATATCCCAGTTTTCATCTATCACTCGCATTATGAATCAGTAAAGACCGATGTAAGATTCAAAAGCGAAGAAAGACTCAACTCGTATATCATAAAGCTTGGCCAGAGGTGCGATAAACAGGTCTCAGTTTCGACACCCATCCTTGACGGGACCACGCCCGAAGGTCACAGAGTTCAGGCAACTTATGCGGACGAGGTCTCGACTAGAGGTTCTTCTATTACCGTCAGACGATTCAAAAAAGAGCCTTTCACCCCTATAAAATTGATAAAATACAATACTGCCAACGCGGAGATGGTCGCTTACCTATGGTTGATGGTGGAGAACGAAAAATCATCTATCGTTGCGGGAGGTACTGCGTGCGGTAAAACCGCGACGTTAAACTCCATGACTTTGTTCATCCCACCCGGCCTTAAGATAGTCTCCCTGGAAGACACGAGAGAGATAAATCTACCTCACGAGAACTGGATACCCAGTACTACTCGAGCCGGTACAACCATGAGCCAGGGCAAGGGTAAAGACCCCGGCGAAGTCAATATGTACGATCTGGTGAGGAACGCCCTGAGGCAGAGGCCGGACTATATAATAGTGGGAGAAGTCAGGGGAGAAGAAGCCCACGATATGTTTCAGGCAATGGCGACCGGCCACGTTACGTACAGCACTATGCACGCCGATTCGGTTCAGTCGATGGTGCATAGGCTCGAGAATCCACCTATAAATTGTCCTAGAGTCCTGCTCACTGCCCTCAGGTTCGTTATAATACAGAAATTCGCGAGGATAGAAGACGAACAGGTTAGGAGGATACAGGAGATAACAGAGGTAGTGGCTTTCGAGCCGGAGAGCGACGAATTGATAACGAACACGGTCTTCGAGTGGGAAAGAGAGACGGATAGTTACAGCTATAAAGGCCACAGCTATAACTTCGACGAGATCATGGAGGCTAAAAACTGGACCCAGGAAGAGATGATGGGCGAGTTCGAAAACAGAGTCGAGATAGTGGAATATATGGTCGATGAAGATATGACAGATTATAAAGAGATATCTAAGATCGTGACCTCGTATTATAAAGAACCCGAGGAAACCTTGGCTATGATAAGAGAAGAAAGAGAGAAGGAGGAAGAAGAGGATGCCTGAATCTCAGGACGCCTTCAGCGGCTTCGAGTTCGAGGAGAGTTCCTTCCTATCTTCTAAAAGGGCGGAAGCCGGAGAAGAACTGGAAAAGTACGGCCCGCACGTCCAAAGACTGCCAAAGAACACGGTTCCCGAGTACCTCGACCTTTCGAACTATCAAAAATTTTGTTTGAAGATCATGGGCCCATTCGTAAAGAAAAGAGACGTGGAGGACGAGGAACTCGAACAGAACCTTCTACAGGCCCACATGAAGATAAGGGTGGAAGAGTATATCGCGTACGTTTGGATGAGCACTCTGCTCGCTGCTGTAGGTGGAATCATCGGGGGTGCTGTACTCGGAATCATAATGTCACAGTTCATAGGGCTATTAGGGGCTTTAGTAGGAGTCGCGGTAGCAGTGATGACTCCTTTAGCTACTTATCTGGGATTGAATATTCAGCCTTCGTTGAAAGCCAATAGGAGAGGCAAGAAGATAGATAATAAACTCGCCGCGGCTATGAGTTTTATCGCGTCTATGGCTTCGGCTAATATAAATATAGATATGATATTTAAAGAGCTAGCCAAACAGCCCCTTTACGGGGAGATCTCGGAAGAGGCAAAGTGGATAACCAGGGACACGGAGATATTGGGTATGGACATATTGAACGCGCTTAACAGGGCGTCGGATAGATGTCCTTCGGATAATTTCAGAGAATTCTTACAGGGCGTGGTCACGACCTCCACGTCCGGAGGAAAACTGAAACCTTATTTTACCAGTAAGATGGAGGAATACCAGAGCGAGAGAAAACTGCAAGTACAGCAGAACATGGAGACTCTCGGGATGTTGGCCGAATCCTTCGTAACCGTCGTTGTCGCGTTCCCGCTTTTCCTAGTCGTGATAATAGCTATAATGTCGCTCATGGGAAGCATGGGTGGAGGAAATCCACTTCCCTTCCTGTACGCGGTCGTTGGCCTTATGATACCCGGTTCTCAGGCCGGATTTATAATGATAATATGGTTGGTGAACCAAGATTGAAGGGATGATAATATGGAGGAAAGGAAAAGCAAGTTTGAAAAAGTTATGAATCTTGGTTACGCTAAAGAAGTATTGATGGTCTCGATCGTAGGGGCCGTCGCGCTTGGATTTGTAGGTTTATTAGCCGGGTTGAACGTAGGTGGAGTCCCCTTAGATCCTTTGGATTGGGGGATGCTAGCCGCCATGACATTTTGCGGTCCGTTCGGTTTCTACGTCAGCCACAAACAAAAACAGATAAAAAAGATCGAAAGAAGACTGCCCGACTTTTTGAGGGATGTTTCTGAAGCGGGTCGTTTCGGCATGACCTTGGCCGATGCGATAGTCGTCGCGGCCGAGGGAAGATATGGAGCTCTCACCCCAGAGATAAAAAAGATGGCGGCGCAGATCAAGTGGGGTGTTCCGGCCAATAAAGCTCTTAGATTATTTTCCGAGAGAGTGAATACGGATCTGGTCAATAGAGTCGTGGCGATAATAACAAAAGCGAACGAGGCTGGAGGAAACGTTGCCGACGTCCTCAATATGGTAGCGCAGGACGCAAAAGATGTGCACAGCTCAGAAGATGAACAGAAGATCGCTATGACATCTTATCTCGCAGTTATTTACATATCTTTCGCGGTCTTCATAGTAGTGATCATAATTCTTAATACCCAATTTTTGGCCCAGATGGCTGAAGCCGGTTCCAGACTCAGCTCCGGTGCGACCGGGCCAGGAGGAGGTCAAGCTGTAAATATACAGGTTGGCAGGATACCGCAGATACAGTACATCTTCGCGCTAGCGGTCTTCGCTCACGCGGTAGGAGATGGAATAGTCGCAGGTGTACTCCAGACCGGCAGGATCACCAACGGGATGAAGCACAGTTTCATATTGTTGCTCATAGGTTTCCTGAGTCTTAGAGTTTTATTTGGAGGAATGGGACTTCTTGTGTGAGGTATAAAGATGGCGACCAGTATCGGAGAGAAATTGAAAGAGATGATGGCAAGCTCCTCGGGAGCTAAAAAGGTCTATCTTCCTTCGGAAGAGGAGAGTTCCCCCGATTATTCGGAGGAGATAACCGAGATACCGAAGATAGCCGAGCAGAACATGAAGGAGATAGAGGTAAACGAGATCGAAGAACCTTATACTTACGTGAGGATAAAATACGATAATACTTCTAACGAATATATATATGAGGTCATAGAACCCGATCTGACGGATGACGAAGAAGAAGTTTTGAAGGCGGTAAAAGACCGGCTGATAGATAGGGTCGAATTGATAGACCTGGAAACTAATGAAGAAAAGAGAGAGTATCTCGAACATAAGGTCGAAAAGATTTTGAGAGACCTCGACGTGGAATTGAAACCGGTTTCGCGCGAGCGTATAATGTATTATGTGAGAAGGGATTTCGTCGGTTACGGTTCTATCGACGTGATGATGAAAGATCCGGACCCCGAAGATATATCCTGCGACGGCGTCGGCATACCTATCTACGTGTTCCATCGGAAATACGGCTCGATGAAATCCAACGTCAAATTTGAAGATTCGGACGAATTGGACAATTACGTTATCTGGTTGGCACAGCGCAGCGGAAAACACATCTCCGTGGCGGATCCGATGTTGGACGCGACGATGCCCGACGGTTCTCGACTTCAAGAAACTCTGGGAACACATATAACCCAAAAAGGTTCTTCCTTCACGATCCGTAGATTCGAGGAGGAACCTTACACACCTATCAATCTGATCAAATTCAAGACTTTCAACCCGGAGATGATGGCCTACGCCTGGATAGCGATCGAAAACGGCCAATCCATGCTCATCTGTGGAGGTACAGCTTCGGGGAAAACGACCACTTTGAATGCGATTCTCCTTTTCATCCCACCCCAGGACAAGATCGTGAGTATAGAAGATACTCGTGAACTGAATCTTCCTCACGAAAACTGGGTTCCACTCCTGACTCGAAGCGGTTTCGGCGAGATAGACGAAGATACCGGCAAAAGAGCCGGCGAAATAGACATGTACGAGCTCCTCCAAGCTGCTTTAAGACAGCGCCCACAATACCTGATGGTCGGAGAGGTCAGAGGTGAAGAGGCATACGTGGTTTTCCAGGCGATGGCTACTGGCAAGAGCGCCTATACCACTTTCCACTCGGAGGACGTTCAGACCATGGTAAACAGGATGGAGAACGACCCGATAAATCTGCCTAGAGCTCTCGTAGGCGCTCTAGATATAGTGGTGATGCAGGCGAAAGTCAAGGTCGGTACTAAGATGGTAAGACGGATCAAAAATATAACCGAGGTCGTAGGCGTCGATCCAGATACTGAAGAACTGATAACCAACAAAGCCTATACTTGGAATCCAGCAGACGATACTTACAACTACAGCGGCCATAGTTATATATATGAAAAAGTCGCCCAGTCGAAGAACTGGACCCAGCGTGAGATGGATCGGGAAGTAAAGAGAAGAAAGATGGTCCTCGATTACATGGAGAAAGAGGAGATATTCAATTACAAGGACTTCGCTCATATGATATCTTCTTACTACAGGGACAAGGAAAAAGTTCTAGAAGAAGTGAAAGAGAAGTTGGATGAAAAGAAGAGGGAGAAATATAGAAATGAGTGAATGGTGATAGATGATGCATAGGAGAAAGACAGAAATAAATGATTCCGAAAGCGGGGTTTCCACAACGGTAGGAACCATAATGGCTATGCTGGTATTTTTGAGTATACTTTCATTGATAACTCAGCAGTACGTCCCTGTATGGATGGAAGACAAGGAAGCTTATCACATGGATGAAGTGAAAGGCCAATTTGCTGAGCTGAAGGGTAGTATAGACACACTGATAGTGACGGACCAGAAGAATTATCCCCGCTACTCATCTATAAATCTAGGGACTCAAGGTGTTCCGCTTTTCGCGGGAGCTAGTCCTGGGAGGTTAGAACTCGATCCCACCTGGGGCGGAAACGACAGAGGACTGAATGTAGAGTTCGGAAGTACCGATATCTCTCCCAGCACCGGTAATATCTCATATAGGGCTTTCAACAGGGAGTTCGAATCTCAGACTGTCGTCTATGAACACGGAGCGATAATACTGGTCCAGAACGATGGTGCGGTCATGAGGGCTGAACCCCATATCTCCATTGAGAAAGAAGGAGGGGGTCTTCAGATAAGCATGACTATGATAGACCTGATAGGATCCGATGAAGGTGTCACCGGGACGTCTAGAGTCGGCATCACTACCGAATTGGTGAGTTCATTCGAAAATACCTATACCTCTCCTGGACCGGTCCATCTGAATCTGACTACAGCCTATCCACAAGTGTGGAATGACTACTTCATCAATTCTACGGCTCTCCAAGATAGTGACGTGAACGTGAACGGTAATAAAGTAGTGATCTCTCCCATAAATAACGTGGATCAGCTTCTCTTGACAAAGGCCAAGATAGAGATCGAACTTACGATCTGAACCTTTTTTCTTTTTTTGACTTCCCCAACATTGGTTTTATAAATCTTGAAAGCATTAGATATCCGATGACATATTATGAGATAGTGAGGCTGGATGAAGATGGGAAGATAGATCTGCCGGCCGACTCGGCGTATGATATAGGAGCGTCGAAAGACGCCTATTTTCTGCTCGAAGTCAGCCCGGAGGTTAAGGAAGCTAGGTTGGAAAGGATAGCTCTTCCCGACAAAGAGCTGGTCGAATTCGAATTTATCTTGGAAAACAAGCCCGGGGCTCTATCGACGATCAGCGGTGTATTCGCGGAACACAACGTCAATATAATGTTCAATGAGACCGAGGACGTGAATTCTGATCAGGGCATACTCATATCGATACTCGATATCAGCAATATGGATGTGGAACTGGAAGAACTTTTAGAAGAAGTGAAAAAACCTGAAGAAGTGATAGAAGTCTCCTTCAGGAAATGTAAGTGAAAAGACCAGAAAGAATATCGTTATTTTGGTCAGTCCAATCATAGTTCCAGAATCATAGAAGAAATTGAAAGATATCTTTGAAGAGGGCGTTAAACAGAAAAGATATGGTGATCAAAACTATCACTGTCGTGTAAAGATTGATCTGTTTGGCTAGACCGACTATATTATCTTCGTAAAATTTTGGAATATTCCATTCTAATAGTCCTGAAAATCTCAGACTTGAGAAGATAAGGATAGCCGCAGCTATAAGTATGATATCCATGATATTGAATTTGAGATCGTGATATATTCCTAAAGCTAAAGTCGATAGGGCTAGCAGATATACTATCAATGCTTCCAAGCCGATATCGATCTTTTGATCGCCTTCGAGATCGAAAAGTTCGTAGTTAACCATGGCGAAGAGGGTTAATGTTCCTATCGAGCCCGAATAAAATAGATATATTTCTAGTCCAACGAGTTCGCTGAGTATCCTGTATTTTGCGTATCCTCCTAGGAGTGGTGATATCCCACCTATACTCAGGCTCAATATTAATATTGGTAATATAAATATATTTTTGTGTTTCAATGACAGCTTTTTGATATCTTTATGACCCTGAGAGCTAATCAACGTCCCTATGCTCAAAAACAGCCCAGACTTGACCAGCGCGTGGGACAGTACATAAATCGAAACTCCGGATACATTCGAAGTGGACACGCCGATCAGCACGAACCCCATCTGGGATACGGTAGAATAAGCTAAAAGTTTTTTAATATCGGTTTGAAAGAGAGCCATAGCGATACCGAAGATTACAGATGCAAAAGCCACTATGATCAAAGGGAGTGCTAGAAATCCAATTGAAAAGTACTGCACGAACAAGATCATCCCATATATCGGTACCTTTACTGAGATCCCGGAGAGTAAAGCGCTAACAGGAGTATCGGCTCTAGAGTGAGCTTCTGGAAGCCAAAAGTGGATCGGAAATATACCCGCCTTGGCGATCAGGGCTACAAAGGCAATACTGATAGCGACTTTTATCTCTCTATCCATCACTAGATTCTGTTCTATCAGATGCAGATTGAGATACCCGGTTTTTACGTAGATCAAACCGATAGAAAAGAACAGGAAGAAGGATGAAATAAGGTATAGTATTAGATAGCGAAACGATGCCAGCTTTGCCTTTTTTGAAGAAGAATTAGCGACGAGTATTATGGCGGAGATAGAGGCTACTTCCATGTAAACGGCGAAATCAAAAAGATCTCTAGTGACGAAGGTCCCTAGAACTCCACTATATAGAAAAAGTATAAGGATGAATTTCGAGTATTTAGATACATCTCCTTTTCTCCCGTTGGATACATCGAAGTATTTCAAACTATAGAAGCCCACTAAAGGAAATACTATGAAAGCGGCTAATAGAAAGAAATAGTTCACACCGTCGATAGCGATTTCTATCCCAGAAACCCTGCTCCATCCTCCAACGATGATATTTGCTGGAAGATTGCCCGAATAAGAAAGAAAAACAGGTATGGGTGAAAAAATCCCTCCTATAAACAGACCTTCCCTATATATTCTGTCTAGCTCGAAATAAGTAGATAACGTTAACAAAAAGGCGGATAGGATGGGAAGGATCACTATCAACGGTATCACTTTTACCCACGCTCCGTGGTATGATAGGTCTCACGGATCATTTTCAGCATTTCATTCCTCCTTTGTATTCGATAAAGTACATATTTCTTAATCTTGATCGTCTATTGACCTCCTTAAGGTATAGGTAACATCTGAAAGATATCTTCAGAAAGAACGACAATGAGAAATGATATATTCAAAAAGACGAAAACGGCGGTATAAAGATTGATCTGTTCAGCTAACCCCCTCGTATTTTTCTCGTAATATCTGGGTAATTTCCATTCTAATACCTTCAGATATTTCAAAACAAAAAATACCGCTACAGCAGTGATCAGGAGTAAGATATCCGTCATGTAAAGTTTTGGGTAATAGTAAATCCCAAAACCGATAGTCAGGAGAGCAAGGACAAAAGATATCGCGATTTCCCACCTGTGATCCTTTTTTATTTCACTATCATCTCCGGACTTGAAAAGCCTATAATTCAGTTTTGAAAATGATATCAAAGTTCCGATCGAACCAGCATATATAAGGTAAACGCCTATCTCGCTGATCTCCGCCATGATCTCGTGCTTTCCGAAAGCTCCAATAAGAGGTGAAATGCCGCCTATTGCCAAGCTCAGTATTACCACGGAAATCATCAAAGATCTTTTTCCGCCGAACGAGAGCTTCTTTAGGTCCCTCGTTCCATATGATGATACCGAGACGCCAACAGCCAAGAATAGGCCGGATTTAAATAGTGAGTGAGCTAGAACGTAATGGGCTGCGGCGTATGCATCTAAAACTGAAACAGCCAACAATATGATACCCATCTGAGAGACGGTGTGATAGGCCAACAGTTTTTTTGCGTTTTTCTGAAGAAGAGCCATGACTATACCTAGGATCATGGAAGTGAAAGCCACCACCATCAAAGGTAGAGTCAAAAATCCTACGGGAGTGTACTGCAAAAACAGTATCATACCATATATGGGCACCTTGACCGTTATCCCCGAGAGTAAAGCGCTCACTGGAGTGTCGGCTCTCGAATGAGCTTCAGGAAGCCAGAAGTGAAGAGGGAAGATACCCGCTTTCGTGATCAGCGCGATAAAAGCTAAAGATATGGCGACCTTCGTCTCCAAATCCAAAACTATACTCTGCTCGATAAGGTGAAAATTGAGGTAACCCGTTTTCACGTAAATTATCCCAAGAGAAAATATAAAGAAAAAGGACGAGAGAAGATAAAGTATCAGATATCGGAATGAAGCCAATTTCGACCTTTTTGAGGAAGAACTAGCGACCAATATGATAGCTGAGATCGACGCTATTTCCATATAGACGGCGAAATCGAAAAGGTCCCGAGTGATGAAACTGCCCAACACGCCGGCATAAAGAAGAAGTATGAGGGTGAATTTTGAGTTTTTAGATACGCTCCCTTTAATATTCTCTATTCTGTCGAAATAAGTCAGGCTGTAGATGGCGACTAGACCGAAGACTATGAAAGCCGCCGATAAGAAGAAATAATTTATCCCGTCGAGACCAACTTCGATCCCGGAGACTCTAGTCCATCCTCCTAATACGGTATTAAAGGGTAGATCATCTAGATAAAACAAAAAGACCGGTATGGGAGAGAATATACCAGTTAAAAACAGAGCTTCTCTAAATACTTCATCGATATCAGAATAAGTGGAGATCGTAAAAAGAAAAGCGAACAGCAGAGGTAAGGCCACCATCACCGGTATCAATCTTTATCCCTCCCCATCCTTATTATCAGGGCTAGGGCGAACGAGGTAATAGCTACGTCGATGACCAAGGTGGTCAGCATAAGGGTGGCAGGCAGCGGATCGACCATATTTTCATTAGGAACGAGCGGGGCCTTCCCTCCTTCGACATATCCTAAGCTGGTGAAGAAAAGAACTACACCTGTAGATATAATATTGATAGATATTACGTGTTTTATCAGATTGGTTTTTACCATCAAACCGTAAAGTCCCACAAGGATGAGAACGATCCCGGCGATTTCAGCGGAAAGATATCCTCCAGTGATAGAATCAATCACTTTCTGTCCACCTCATCAACGTGTAGAATAATAGAACAAAGGCAGATCCGATCTTTAGACCTATCAATATATTGTAGATCACAACGGTGCCTCCGCTGAATAACGTCCCCGGTTCGCCTCCTTTTATAAAATTCAAAAAGAAAGCTCCGAAGAACAGACCCGCGATAGCCATGAGAAGTATCAAAAGTGCGGAATAGCTCTCTATCTTTTTTACCAATCCGATTCTAAAAGTATCCTTGACGGATTCGTATCCATGAGACGTTATGAGCAGGATAACGCTCACGGCGAGTATAACACCTCCTTGGAAACCCCCTCCCGGGTTCAGATGGCTAAATGCCAAGAGGTAAGCTCCATAGGCCACCAGGAAAGGTGCGAGTAATTTTGAACTTTTCATAACTACGATAGACATCTTCATTCTTCATCTCCTCCCAAGATAGAGTAGACACCGAATAGGGCTATAAATAGAGCTAATGCTTCTCCCAAAGTATCGTAAGCTCTCCAGTCGGTGAGTACAGCCGTCACCACGTTGTGTACTCCCACGTCTTCCCAATTTGAGACATAATGATCATAGCTTCCACTACCTTCTCTAGAATAATCCAGAGGTAAAAGTAGTGAAGCCAATATCAATATGAGGATGAAGGCCGCTAACTTCTTTTTGATAGTATCCCCTCCTGGATCGTGTAGATGAATATCCCGATGATCAGTGCGCCCACAACGATAGCTGAAAGGGCCACGTCCGGCGCTTTAAGCAAGAACAAACTGATCACGAGTAGTGTCTGAAGTAGGGCAAATTCCATCACCGCCTTTAATAGGTCTCTTTCTTCAACTATCATGAGGGCTAGAAATATCATCCCGATCAAGATGACCTCATGGATTATCCCTATCATACATATCCACCACCACTATCGGTCTTACGCCCCACTTGTGTCCTCCTCGGGCTATAGCGTGCGAGATCATAGGATTGATCATCGCGATCAGAAAGATCAAGATCAAGATCTTTATCTTTATCAAAAATGGCGTCGTCAGTAAAGCCGTAGCGATCAGTATAGTCATGGCCCCTCCCGTGTCTGTTTTAGAAGAAGCGTGCAAACGAGTATACATATCCGGGAATCTTAAGAGACCGATCGCCCCGAATATCATGATCAGGTTACCCATGATCAGAAGGATCAGCTCTAAGATGATGTTTCTCCCCTCCGTTCGAAGTGTTTAGCCAAGATCAAGCTTCCGACCGTATTAACCATGAGTAGGACTATAGCTAGATCTATAAGAAAATATTCTTTTAATATTATCGAAAGGATAACGATCACCACGACCAATTTTGTAGTTATGGTATTCAACCCTATTATCCTGTCCGGTTGAGTCGGACCGAAAACTACTCTATAAAATAACACAAAACTTGTACCTAGCAATATCACCATGGTCCACCAAAGTGGATCTACCAGAAGATTTTCTTCAACCATCTTTCAACATCACCTTTTATTTCACTACCGGCCTTCTCGATATCCATAGTCTTGAGATCTATCCAATGAACATACAGATTCGTTCTATCCAGTTTTTTATCCACGTCGATGGTCAAAGTGCCCGGAGTTAAAGTTATAGAATTAGCTAGTATAGTCGTTCCGGTATCCGATTGAAGGTCCGTATTTATCTTCACTATTCCCGGGTTGATATCCATAAAAATAGCGTGTTTGACCACCTTGAGGTTACTCTCCACGAGTTGGAAGACCATGATAAAGATGTATTCTGGGAACTGGATGAACAAAAGATAAAGTATTTTTTTACCAAGGGTGCCTTCCACTCTCAGATCGTCTGTCAAGTTCTCATACATGAAACTCGATATAATCATAGCCACGACGCCCCCGATTATCCCATTCTGCCAGGAAAGATTTCCGCTGACAAGGAACCAGAATATCAATATGACGATCCAAGTGATCACTCTTTTCTCCCATCTAGGCAGTCTTTTACTCATTTCCTGCTTCGGCATCTGCCTTTCCTTGACCTCTTCTACCCTCTGCTTGAGATAAAAAGGCATCCTGCTCATTTTTGTTCAACTTCTAAACTATGTTCTAGTTTTTATCTTTTCGGGAAAGATGAGATAATCCTTTGATTAAATTTAGAAAATAGCCGGTCCGACTGACCCTTTCAGTGGTCTTTTGCCCAGCTGTATTCTCGTTTTTTAGATGATTTTCCGAATCCACAGGACGCGCAGTAGCCTTTTTTCACGTTATATGCCTTCTTACCGCAGCGTCTGCACGGTATATGTGTTTTGCCGGACGATTTTTTTCCTTGAGACGGTGTTCCTTTACCCATGTTTGATCACCCCATTATTATGGTGAAACGTAAACTACGTTGTCCCCTCGAACAAGAGCCCTGTCCATCTCTCTTGTCTTTTCTCCGTCGATAAATTCCTTGACATCCTCCATCACTAGATTTAAATGCGGATCGTAGCCGTCAAGTTTACCTCTGTATTCCTTTCCGTACTTCAACTCGACTATCACGTTGCTTCCCAAGTTATTGTTCAGGACTGTGAGGGGTCTATTATCAGTCATCAAGTGATTTATCGACTACATGTACTTAAATCTAATCCTTGATACCGCTCGAATAACCGAAAAACTATTTTGATATGGCTCGATAATCAAAAGGATGTCAAATTTCATCGTACTAGAAGGCATAGACGGGTCGGGTAAGTCGAGTGCAGTTGAGTCTTTCAGAAAAAAGCATAATGATATTTACTTGACTAAAGAGCCGACAGAAACGGATATCGGAAAGTATGCTCAAAAAATTGCTCACCAAAAAACGCCTCCTTACCTTGATCTTTTTCTATATCTCGCTGATAGAGTCGAACATATCGAAGAGATCGAGAATGAGTTAGCCAACGGTAAACCGGTTCTGTGTGACAGATACTGGGGATCTACGGCAGCATATCAAGCGGCTAACCAGGAAATAGATCTCCAGTACGTCGAAAATATACAGAAACCTTTCATCTTAGAACCGGATTTGACCGTTCTTTTTGATCTAGATCCCGAGGTCTCATTAGAGAGGATAACCGATCGTGAAAAAAAGAGCAAGTACGAAAGGATCGAATTTTTAGAAAAGGTCAGAAACAATTATCTGAAACTAGCAGACAAGTATGGGTGGAAAGTAATAGACGCTGAAAATGGTCTCGAAGACGTGAAAAAAGAATTCGGCGATATAGTAGAAAAATACATCTGAGATGGCAAAGTAATTTTTTTAGAAGTTCAATAGAAAATTATAATTAAAATTAAGGAAAAGGGTTTGGTTTTAGGCGTTTATTTACATTCCGCCCATCGGGGGCATTCCGCCGCCCATTCCGCCGGGCATTCCACCGGCTCCGCCGGGTCCTCCGGCAGGTGGGCCTCCGCCTTCTTCATCGCCGCCTTTCGAGGCGATGACATCGTCGATCCTAAGGATCATGTTGGCCACTTCAGTAGCGGCTTCTAGGGCTTGACTTTTCACTCTCAGCGGTTCGACGACTTTCGCTTCTGTCATGTCTGAAACGTCTCCGCTCACGATCTCTATTCCGTGATTCTTGAGGTCTTCTTTTTCGTGGGCGTTGTTGAGTTCCATCAATACGTCTATGCCGTCGATTCCCCCGTTCTCGGCGAGAGTTCTCGGGATGACATCTAAGGCGTCCGCGAAGGACTCAACAGCGAGCTGTTCTCTACCTTCGATCTTACCCGCGTAGCTTTTTAGCCTGTTGCTCAGTTCGATCTCGACTGCTCCGCCGCCGGGTAGAATAGCTTCGTCCTCGATGGCGATTCCGACAACTTTCAATGCGTCGTGTACAGCTCTTTCGAGTTCGTCAACTACGTGTTCGGTTCCTCCTCTGAGCAGTAGAGATACAGCTTTTCCTTTCTCGCCGTTCTCTACGAAGGTCATATGACTATCTCCGACCATCTTTTCTCCGACTGACTCGGCTTTACCTAGGTCTTCTTCAGTGAGGTCATCTAGATTAGTAACAACGTTTCCTCCGGTAGCTTTGGCCAGTTTCTCCATATCGGACTTTTTGACTCTTCTGATAGCGAGGATATCTTCCTTTGAAAGGTAATGCTGAGCGAGATCGTCTATGCCTTTCTGGCACATAAGTACGTTCGCTCCAGCTTTTTTCACTTTTTCGACCATTTCCTTTATGCTCTCTTCCTCTTGATTTACGAAATCTTCGAGCTGATCAGGATCGGTTATCTCTATCTCCGCGTCGACTTCGGTTTCCTTTATCTCTAAAGCGGAGTTGAGTAGAGCGATGTTCGCGTCATCGACTTCAGACGGCATGTTCGCATGCGGTCTTTCTTTATCGAGCAGAAGACCGTTTATCAATTCGGTCTGTTCGACGCTAGCTCCAGCGTTCTTTTCTACTTTTATGTTGTCTATGTCAACTGTATACTCTCCGCTCTCGTCTTCCGCTACTTTTGTAACGGCTTCAACAGCTAAATCTGCGAGCCTTTCTCTTTCTCCTTCTATAGTTTTCCCCGTCATGGCGGTCATGGCTATCTCTTTGAGTTCTTCCTTGTCATCTATATCTATCTCTATCTTGTTCTCGTCGAGTATCTCTCTTGCTTTCTGTGAAGCAGATCTGAATCCTTTAGCTATAACACTGGGATGTACATTCTGTTCGATAAGATCCTCAGCTAACTTCAAGAACTCACCCGCTAACACGACTACGGTGGTTGTTCCATCCCCACATTCATCGTCCTGACTTTCGGCCATCTCTACGGCCATCTTTGCAGCGGGATGCTCTATATCTATTTCGTCAAGTATTGTAACTCCGTCGTTCGTTATCACAACATCGCCTAGACTGTCGACCATCATCTTGTCCATTCCTTTTGGACCTAATGTACTTCGAACAGCGTCGGCAATAGCTTTAACTGCAGCGATGTTATTCTTTTGGGCGTCTTTGCCACTTTCTCGTTCCGTGTCTTCTTTTAGAAGCACGACAGGTTGATTTCCCATCATGATAATTCACCTTTAATTTAGGTATCTCTCAGATAATTGAGGTTCTATATATAGTTTTTGATTAGGAGATTGAGGATTTTCTCCCACTTATTTTGTTTTCTCTAGATACTTAAAAAAATCTTTTTACTACCTCTTCTATCAAATGGCGGTGTGCAGATGGCCGAAAAAGATGAGATGTTGGATTTTTTGGGTATCGAGGATGTAGAGGAACTTTTCGACGATATCCCAGAAGCGATAAGGACAGAACCGGAAATACCAGAGGGGAAAAGTGAGAGGGAGACACTATCAGAGGTAAAAGAAAGTTTGAATAAAAACAAAGATCTTGAAGGATTGATCTCTTTTTTGGGAGGCGGTATTTACAACCATTACGTCCCCGCCGCCGTTGAAGAGATAATCGGCAAATCGGAGTTTTATACTTCCTACACGCCTTATCAGGCTGAAGTGAGTCAGGGCATGCTTCAGGCTCTTTTCGAATATCAGAGCTTGATAGCGGAATTGACCGGGTTGGGGGCGGTTAACACCAGTATGTACGATTATCCTACCGCTCTCGCCGAAGCGGTCCTTATGTCCGCTAGGATAAAGAGGAAAGGAGATGAATTTCTGATACCGAAGAATATCCATTGGGACAAGGAACCCGTTCTCGAAAACTATCTGAGGGGGAAGGATATCGATATAAGGACTTTAGAGTATGATGAGAACGGTCTGATAGATAAGGAGGATCTGAAATCCAAAATAGGTGAAGACACGTTCGGTTTTTACGTCGAATCACCCAACGTTTTCGGTGCTCTTGAAGGAGATCTGGACCTCTTCAAAGATCTCAAACAGGAGAACGACTGCGCTCTCGTCGCCGGCACCAACCCACTAGCTCTATCGCTGATGAAACCTCCTTCGCAGTGGGGTGCGGATATAGTGGTAGGAGAAAGCCAGTCCTTCGGCATCCATCCCTCCTTTGGAGGCCCTACGGTCGGCATCTTCGCAGCTCACGAGGATCATATCAGGAAGATGCCCGGCAGAATAATAGGGGAAACCGAGGATTCCGGCGAGAGAAGAGCTTACTGCATGACATTACAGACCAGGGAGCAGCACATCAGAAGAGAGAGAGCTACATCGAATATCTGCACCAACCAATCGTTGATGGCGTTGGCTTCGACAATTTACGCCTATGTAAGAGGTGGAAAAGGAATAGAAGAGATCGCTAAGGAAAATTACAGAAAAGCCCACAAGACCGCCGAGAAGATAAACAATATCGAAGGATTCGAAGCACCATATTTCGACGGTGAATTTTTCAACGAATTCACCGTGAAAACTCCTAAAGATTCCAAAAAAATAGTTGATAGATCTAAAGAAGATGAACTTCTACCTGGAATAGCACTAGATAACAAGCAAAAATTCGAATCTCTGCCGAGTGTTCTTCTCACCGCGGTAACGGAGATGAACTCAGATAAGGATATCGAAAAGTTAGTCAATACTTTAGAGGAGGTGGCAGAATGAAACCGAAATATTCTCAAGCTCGATACGACGAGGAGCTATTGATAGAGCGAGGAAAAGAGAGGGAAGTAGAAGACAATCCTCTGCCAGACGAAATAGCTAGAAAGAAAGCTCCGGAGATACCCGATCTACCCAAGCACGAGATAGTTAGACATTTCAACCGACTGTCACAGATGAATTACGGGATAGATACCGGTTTTTACCCTCTAGGTTCCTGCACGATGAAATACAATCCAAAATACACTGAGAAAGTGGCTTCACTTTCTGAAGCCGCTGCGCTACACCCGAACCAACCTGAAGAGTTCTCTCAGGGCACCCTTCAAATAATGTACGAACTGCAAGATCTACTAGCTGAACTCGGAGGTATGGATTCCGTCACTCTTCAGCCAGCCGCGGGAGCTCAGGGTGAAATAACCGGTCTGATGATAGCTCACCAATACCATGAAAATAATGATGATGATAGAAACGAGGTGATCCTTCCGGATACCGCCCACGGTACGAATCCGGCTAGCGTTTCGATGATGGGTTACGATCTGGTCGAGATCCCCTCGGAGGACGGCTGCGTAGATCTAGAAGCTTTAGAGGAAGCTGCTGGAGATGACACCGCCGCTTTCATGATCACCAATCCTAACACACTGGGCCTTTTCGAGAAGGACGCCTGCCGGATAGCCGAGATAATACATGAGGCGGGAGGACTACTCTACTACGACGGTGCGAATTTGAACGCGATCATGGGCAAGACCGATCCCGGATGCATGGATTTCGACATAATGCACTTCAACCTTCACAAGACTTTCAGCACGCCTCACGGCGGAGGCGGACCCGGTGCTGGACCTGTCGGAGTTAAGGAAGAACTGGCGTCTTACCTCCCCGTGCCGATCGTCGAGAAAGACGATGATAAGTATTATTTAGATTATGATCTAGAGAACAGTATAGGCAGAGTAAAGGGATTTTACGGCAATTGGCTCGTTCTGTTAAGAGCTTATACATACATAAAAGAAAAAGGCAAAGACGGTCTGAAAGAGGCCTCAGAGAGAGCTGTGCTCAACAGCAATTACTTGAAGGAGAAGCTTGAACCACATCTCGACCTGCCTTATGGATCTTTGAGAAAACATGAATTCGTTTTATCGGGAGAAAAGATGAAAGACAAAGGTTTGAAAACCACAGATCTCGCTAAGAGGTTGCTCGATTATGGTTACCACGCTCCGACGATATATTTCCCCCACTTGGTCGACGAAGCGCTGATGATAGAACCTACGGAAACGGAAACCAAACAGACTCTCGACGGTTTCGCCGATGCGGTCGCTTCTATAATGGAGGAGGACGAAGAATTGATCGGTGACGCTCCCCATAATGCCGCCGTTTCTCGGGTAGATGAAACCAAAGCGATCAGGGATTCCATCCTGAGTTACAAGATGCGGAAAGAGGAATAAAACCCTTTATCTTCTCTGATTATTAATTTTTAAATAAAACGTAAATTTGGTTTTTCCGTTATTCCCAGTCCAATCCTTCATAGAGTTCGGTAGAGAGATACCTCTCCCCGGTGTCGGGTAAGATTACGATTATGTTTTTATCTTTGTTTTCTGCCCTATCGGCTACTTCTTTAGCCCCGTATAGCGCGGCACCGCACGATATCCCGGCCAAGATACCTTCTCGTCTAGCCATTTCTCTAGTCGTTTTGAAAGCCTGTTCATCTTCTACAGTCAATATTTCATCGATCACGTCCCTATTAAGGATATCCGGAACGAAACCTGCTCCGATCCCTTGGATTTTATGGGAACCGCTTTTTCCCTCGGTTAGAACCGGAGATCCGGAAGGTTCTACACCTATTATCTCGATATTTTCATCTCTTTCCTTCAGATTCTCACCTACGCCGGTGATCGTTCCGCCTGTTCCTATGCCTGCCACAAAACAATCTATTTCTCCTTCTGTAGCATCCCATATCTCTTCGGCCGTGTTCTCTCTATGAGCCGCGGGATTTGCTGGGTTCTCGAACTGACTGAGCATGATGTAATCATCGTTATTTTCTACTAGTTCTTTTGCTCTCTCGACCGCGCCGCTCATACCACCCTCTTCGTCCGTCAAAATCAATTTTGGACCGAATATGCTCATTATCTTCTTCCTCTCGTCACTCATATTTTCGGGCATCGTAAGGATAAGATCGTAATCTTTCACGGCCGAAATAAATGAAAGGCCGATCCCTGTATTCCCGCTTGTGGGTTCCACGATTGTTTTTCCTTCTCCCAATTCGCCCTTCTCTTCGGCTCTCTCTATCATCGAGAGTGCGATCCTATCCTTCACGCTCGCCATCGGATTGAAAGATTCGAGCTTGGCTATCAAGTTTCCTTCAAGGTCTTCACTTATATCGTTCAGATGGACGAGTGGAGTTTCTCCTACGAGTTCGGTCATATCTTCATATATCTTTTTCATTTTTAGATACCTCCTGAAACAGGTTTTCATTTCTGTCAAATTTTTGCATTATCCTAGAACCGGGAGTAACGTCTTTCAGTAGAGTCACATTGCTCCCGATGGTAGAATTTTCGCCCACTTTTATCCTCCCGAGGACAGTAGCGTGAGCATAGATCGTGACGTCATCCTCGATTATGGGATGGCGCGGGACTCCTTTGACCGGAGTTCCGTCTTTCCTCAACGGGAAGCTCTTAGCACCGAGAGTCACCCCCTGGTAGATCTTAACGTTATCTCCTATTTTGCTGGTCTCTCCTATGACGACTCCTGTCCCGTGGTCTATAAAGAAATGCTCGCCAATTTCAGCCCCTGGATGTATATCTATACCCGTTTCAGAATGCGCGACCTCCGTGATGATCCTGGGGACTAAAGGAACATCCTTTTCGTAAAGTACGTGAGCCAGCCTGTAGCTGGTGATGGCTTTGATCGCCGGATATGATAATATCACTTCGTCTATGCTCTTCGCGGCGGGATCGTATTCATATATCGCTTTAACGTCTTTCAAAAGTTCGTTCCTGAGTTGATCGATCTTCTTCACGAGATGATGGACTATATCTTCGGCATCCTCCTCGCATTTACTGCAACTACGCTTATCCACGTGATCACAGTCGAAGCACAGTGAAGTCGCCACTTCGGATTTCAATATCTTAGAAAAATCGAGTAGATTCTCCTTCAGGTCTTCGTTCATCTTAGATTCTAATTTCCATTCGGAGTGGTAACCGGGGAACAGTATCTCCCTTCCTAGAGAGATAGCTCTCCTGATATTCTTCAACGAAGGCTTGGGGATCTCATGATGTTCACGATATCCTATTTCATGGTAGACGTCTTTACTGATCCTGTTGAAGTCGTCTTTTACCCTTTCCTCGAAAGTTTTATCTTCGCGTTCTTCCATCTTTCGGTCCCTGCATTCTAATTAAAACAGTGTTATAAAAAAGTTGAGTGCCCATAAATGAACATTTTAGAGATATTTTGACAAGATTTATGAAAATAGCAAGCGCCAACCATCAAAATTTTTAAATATCAGTTTTGCTTAACTATTAAATGAAGACATTACAACAAAGAGTTGTTAAGTCGAGGTGGTAAAAATGGCTGAGAAAAAAGATGAAGAAGAAAGGGAAGGTGAAGAAAGAGGTATAGCCGAACGCCGTGAAAGCCGATCTTTCAGTCCTTTCCAAGAGATGAACAGTATCTTCGAGGACTTGGACAGGACACTTGACAGGATGCTGGGAAGACCCTCTCGAATGGGTATCAGCGGACGAAGCACTTCGAGAACTCCAGCTATAGACATGAGAGACCTGGGCGACAAGTATCAGATAGAAGCCGAGATACCGGGTATCGACAAAGAAGACTTGGAGATAGAACTCAGAGACGACGGTTTGGTGATACAAGGCGAAAGTAAGGAAGAAGTCGAGGAAGAAGGCGAAGATTTCCTGAGAAAAGAAAGAGGATACAGATCATTCTACAGGAAACTGCCAGTGCCTGAAGGTGTCGATCAGGAAGACGTTAGAGCCTCTTTGGACCAAGGGATCCTCACGGTCGATCTTCCGAAGAAAGAGGAGTCCAAGAAAGGCAAGAAGATAGAGATCAATTGAAAAGATCTCTTTCCTTCCTTTCCAATTTATTGATTTATAATTGAAGTGAGATAGATGGAAAAGAAAAAATTCGATGAGATGATACAACTCCTTCAGAATCAAACAAGAAGGAAGATACTTGAATTGTTGAGTAAGGAGGAAAATTACCCGTTGGCGATATCTAGGTATCTAGATACCAGTCAGCAGTCGATTTCTAAGCATCTGAACAGGTTGGAAGAGAAAGGGCTGGTCATCTCTAAGAGATGTGAGAGCGAAAAAGGAGGTCCTCCTACCAAAAAATATTCTCTTAACAAGGAGTTCTCCCTGAGGATCGATCTGGGGCCACAACTTTTCACCACCGAGGTCGAAGGGTTGGATGATGAAGATATCGAGAATTATGACGAGATCGAAGAAAAATTGAAGGAAGGGATAATAGAAGGAAGTTATCTTGAAGGGCATAGAAAAGTTATACAAAATATAGAAAAGAAGATAAAACGCCTCGAAAAGGAAAGAAAATATTTGTTAAAGTTGAAAGAAGAGGCCCTTTCAGAAGCGTATAGGTACATACATGAAAACTTTGATAGCTATGAGAAAAGAAAGATACTCTATTACGTGCTTGACTCGGGAAATACGGATCCCGAGGAGATAGCAAAATATTTCAATGTGAGAAGAGACGAGATAGAAAATATAATAAAAGAAATGAAAAAAAATACTGATATATGGTGATGATTATGAATTATAGAGACGACAAAGATGATGAAAAGGATGAAGATAATAAAGATCGCAGAAGAAGAGACCCATTCGGTGATCTGTTCGGCTTCTCGGACATGTTCGGCTTTTCAGATCTCGATAAGGAATTCGAAAGGATGAGAAAGATGGCCGAAAGGATGATGTCACAGGGCAGAAAGAAAGCTAGTAAGGATCCGTTCGTTTATGGATTTTCCATAAGGCAGGGACCAGACGGTGAACCGAAGATAGACGAATTCGGTAACGCTAAAGATTACTTCCGAGAGAAGGACGAGACCGAGGAGAAATCGGAGTGGACTCCTTTGACCGATGTCCAGGATACGGGAGAAAAAGTGCTAGTGACTGTCGATATCCCGGGTGTACAGAAGGAGGATATCAATCTCAACGTGAAGGACGATATACTGATCGTTTCCGTCGAGGGCAAAAGGAGATACAAGAAAAGGATAGAACTTCCCTCTAAAGTGGATCCCAAGAGAGCGGAGGCGTCCTACAATAACGGTGTCCTTGAAGTAGAGCTCGAAAAGATAACTGAAGAGATGGGAGAAAGTATCGATATCGAATAAAAGGTTTATACGATGTCTGAAGAAGCTGCAGAGACTACCGGAGACAAATTGGAACCCGAAGAAAACGTGGAATCCTGTGAGGAAGATGATATAGAAGAGGAAGAACAAGAAGAACTAGAGGGCGAAGAAGAGAAAAAGGAAGAGTCTGAGGAGGAAGAAACCGATGAGGATCAGGAACCCACTAGAGAAGAACTCCAGGAAGAAGTAGAGGAACTGGAATCACAGCTCAAAAAAGTGATGGCCGATTTCGACAACTACAAGAAAAGGATGGTCAAGGAGAAAAAGAGGATCAGGAAGCTCGCTACGGAGGACCTAATGACCGATCTGATAGAGATAGTCGATGATTTCGAGAGAGCTCTAGATGAAGAGGAATTGGAGAAGGATGGTATCGAGATGATATACAAAAAATTCTTTAAATCTCTGAAAGACCACGGCCTTGAAGAGATCGAAGCCGAAGATGAGACTTTCGACCCGATGTACCATGAGTGCGTACAATCGGTCGAGAAAGAAGATGTAGAAAAAGATAAGATCGTAGAAGAATTTCAGAAAGGTTATAAGCTCAACGACAAGGTCATAAGACCTTCGAGAGTTAAAGTTGCAAAATAAAAAATGAATAAGAAATGAATATCCAAAGGTGTTAATATGTCTGAAAAAGTGTTAGGAATCGATTTAGGAACGACGAACTCAGCGATGGCGATAATGGAAGGCGGCGAACCGACTATAATCCCGAATTCTGAAGGTGAAAGAACCACTCCTTCAGTTGTAGCTTTCAAAGAAGACGGTGAACGGCTCGTCGGAGAGATGGCGAAAAGACAAGCGGTTAAGAATCCCGATCGAACTATCGAGTCCATCAAGAGAAAGATGGGAACTGATTATACGGTTGAAATCGACGGGGACGAATACACTCCAGAACAGATTTCGGCGATGATACTTCAGAAATTGAAGAGAGATGCAGAGGACTATATGGGAGAAGAGTTGGATCGCGCGGTGATCACCGTACCGGCTTATTTCAACGAGCCCCAGAGAGAAGCGACTAAGAACGCCGGAGAGATAGCAGGCTTCGAAGTGGAAAGAGTATTCAACGAGCCGACCGCTTCTTCGATGGCCTACAAGATGAACGAGAAGCAGAACGTTGAGACGATACTGGTATACGATCTCGGAGGAGGCACTTTCGATGTTTCCGTTCTTGAAGTCGGAGACGGCGTTTATGAGGTTCTAGCCACTTCCGGAAATACTGATCTCGGCGGCGATGATTGGACCCAGAGGATAGTCGATCACTGCGTAGAAGAGTTCAAGAAAGATACGGGAATAGACATCAGCGACGACAGAGAAGCTTTACAGCGGATCTATGAGGCTTCGGAGAAGGCCAAGAAAGAACTTTCCAGCAGACAGAAAACGGAGATAAATCTGCCTTATCTGACCGCGGACGACGACGGGCCGAAACATCTCGAACTAGAGATCACTAGAGCAGAGTTCCAGAACATGACCAATGATCTAGTGGAAAAGACAAAGGAACCGGTGAATATAGCACTGGATGACACCGACACGCAGCCACATGAGATAGATGAAGTGATCCTTGTGGGCGGTTCGACAAGACTTCCTGCGGTACAGGATTTCGTCAAAGATTACTTCAATCAGGATCCGAACATGAAGATCAACCCGGACGAATGTGTATCTATAGGTGCGGCTATACAAGCCGGTGTTATCTCTGGAGACGTTGAAGATGATATCGTCCTTTTAGACGTGACTCCGCTATCCTTAGGTGTCGAGACCTTGGGAGGCGTGACAACGACGTTGATTGACAGAAATACTACAATACCGACCGAAGAGAGCAAGGTATTCACAACGGCGGCGGACAACCAAACTACTGTAGATATCCACGTAGTCCAGGGCGAAAGAGCTATGGCTCAGGATAACCACAGTCTTGGAAGATTCACACTTAGCGATATACCCCCTGCTCCGAAGGGAGTACCGAAGATCGAGGTGACTTTCCAGATTGACGAGAACGGAATCCTGAACGTTTCAGCCGAAGATCAAGGTACCGGAAAAGAAGAGAGTATCACCGTCGAGGCGACGAGCCAGCTATCTGAAGATGAGATAGAACAGATGAAGGAGGAGGCTGAAAAGCACGCCGAGGAAGACGAGAAGAAGAAAGAGAGGATCCAGACGAAGAACGAAGCTCAGCAGCTGGTTTATTCGACCGAAAGAACACTCGAAGAGATGGAAGATCAGATAGATGAATCGGTGAAGAACGAGATCCAGGACAAGATAGACGAACTTCAGGATGCCATAGATGACGAGGACTACGAGAGGATAAAGCAGAAGAAGGAAGAGCTTTCCGAGACGGTACAGCAGATAGGCCAGCAGATGTATCAGTCCCAGCAGGGAGCTGCAGGTCAAGGAGCAGGACCGGGAGCCGCGCAAGGAGCACAAGGCGCCGGAGCCGGAGCTGGAACTGGAGCTGGACCCGCGGGCGCTACTGCGGGACCGGCAGGAGCATCCGCTTCCCAGGGCGCAAATAACGGACAGGATGACGAGGAATACGTTGATGCGGACTACGAAGTGGTAGACGAGGACGAAGAAGAGGAAGAAGAATAAAAACCCCTTTCCTTTACTTACTATTTAGATCCGAATTTCCAATGGAAAACTATTTCATTGAGCTGTAAAGTACGAATCCCCCTGACTCAAGAAACGCGGGAAAACCATGACTGATGAGGATTATTACGACATTCTGGGAGTTGATCGAGACGCGTCGCAGGACGAGATCAAGAAAGCTTACAGGAAGAAGGCTAAAAAATATCATCCGGATAAGAATCCAGACAACGCGGACGAGGCTAGAGAGAAATTTAAAAACATCTCGGAAGCTTATGAAGTCTTAGCTGACGAGGAAAAAAGGAAGAGATACGATCAATACGGTAAACAGGGCGTAAAACAGGAATTCGGAGGAGGAGATTTCGACTGGTCCGACTTCTCCCACCGAGGCGATGTCGAAGATATTTTTTCGGATCTGTTTGGAGGAAGACGCAGTAGAGGCGGCCAGAGTGTCGAAGATATATTCAGTAGTTTTTTCGGTGGCCGCAGAAGACGTGATAGAAAAAAACAGAATCGCGGGAAAGACCTTCAGATGAGATTCGAGGTTGATCTTAAAGACGTAAGAGAGGGCACGGAAAAGACGGTCAAATTGAACCGTAAAGCGAAGTGTGAAGAATGCGGCGGCAGCGGCAGCAAGACCGGGGGTACCAAGACCTGTCCTAAATGTGGCGGTGCCGGAGAAGTCAAACAGGCTCAGAGAAGAGGTTTCCAACAGTTCGTTAGGATAACAGAATGTGATAGATGTGACGGGATGGGGGAGATTGTCGAAAACCCATGTCCCAAATGCGGCGGCAGCGGCGTGGTAGAAAAGACAGAGACTATCACTATCGATGTACCCACGGGAGCGAAGGATGGAACTAAACTTAGGATCAGGGGTAAAGGCGAAGCCGCCCCTAGAGGTGGTAAGCCGGGAGATCTTTACGTTACATTGAGAGTGAGACCCTCCGAAAAATTCGAAAGGAGAGGTGATGACGTACTCACCGAAGCAGACGTGACCATGACCGAAGCCGCTCTCGGAACCAAGATAAAAGTGCCCACTTTGGAAGGAAAAGCTGAAGTCGAAGTTCCCACGGGTACTCAGCCGGATGATCTACTCAGGATACCCGATAAAGGTCTTAAAAGACAGAGGGGCAGCGGATACGGAAATCAATTGGTAAAGATAAACGTGAAAGTCCCCGACGACCTGACGGACGAACAGAAGGAGATATTAGAACGTTTTGAAGAGCTCGAAAAAGAGAAAAATAAAAGTTGGTTCGATAAGATAAGGGGAAAATAAGGAGAAATTGATCTCCTTAACTTTTTCCAAATAGTTCTTAGTTTTTACATCAATTTCGCTAGTTTGAGATCTTTTCCTTCACTACACTCTATTTTATCTCCGGCTTCTTTCACATTGTATTTGGTCCCGAATTCGACACCGGGCGGATGACACAAGTCGTAGTGTTCGCAGTCCAGTTCGCTGCATTCTTTGTCTTCCAACGTGATAACCGATCCTTCTATAACAGATCTTTCTGAAGCGGCGGTTTTGACGGGTACCTGTTCCACATCGACGACTTTGACTTCTCCATGATGAACCTTGCATTCGTGGTTCTTGTCTCGAACTCCAACGACCTTGTACCACTTGTTCTTTTCCAGTCCGCAGCACGAGTTCTTCAGTTCGCAGCTTTGACATCGTGAAAGACATCCACTAAACCTGAAAGTCAAACCTTCTTTTGCTAGATTTTTTCCGATCAAAGTTACAGAACTCATATATTGACACCTCCTATTCAAATAACTCCTGTTTCTTTTGCGGCTTCTTCGGCCGCATCTCTATTCATCTTCCTGTTTCCAAGGATAGTATATCTGCCGGGTCTTATAGTAGGGGCTTTGATCAAAGCCTCTAGAACTTCTTCCTCCTCGACCTCTAACCCTCTAGCCGTGGTCGGGGCTTCTACGGCTTGAAGGGCTTCCTTTATCTTTTTCCAATCCCCTCCGTGAAGATACATCATTATTATAGTGCCCACCCCACACTGCTCGCCGTGTAAAGCTGGTTCTTCAGCCACCTCATCCATGGCGTGGCTGAACTTATGTTCGCTTCCGCTGGCGGGACGTGAAGTTCCGGCTATACTCATAGCGACGCTGGAACTGACGAGCGCCTTGACGACCTGCCAAGCACTCTCTTGGAGCCCCGGTTTTAAACTGCCCACGTTCCTCATCAGTATATCTGACGTCATCTTGGACAGGTTGGCGGCGTAATGAGAGAAATCTTCATTTCTCAATCTCCTAGCCAGTTTCCAATCCTTTACCGCCGTAGCGTTGGCGATTATATCGCCGCATCCCGCGGACATCAATCTGTTCGGGCCGTCTGCAATTATACCGGTATCGGCTATCATACCGAGAGGGCTGTGAGCGCCCACCGACGTTTTGTTACCGTTCCTTTCGATAGAAGCTCGACCCGAAGCTATCCCGTCGTGAGACGAAGCCGTAGGTATGCTTATGAAAGGTATATCTTCGAGATGAGAAGAGTATTTAGCCACATCAATCGGTTTTCCTCCACCTACTCCCAAGAGGAATCCTGTACTTTCGTCGATATCTTCAGTGATCCTATCAACATTATCCTGATCCGCATCATCGATCTCCTTCACCTTGACTTCGTAATCATCCTCTGCAAGAATATCTGCGACTTTATCTCCCGCGACCTTTCTAGTTACGGGATCACAGACTATCATCGCATCTTTCTTCAATTCGAGTTTATCGCAGGTAGCACCGACGTTCTCTAAAGCGTCCTTTCCGACGACTACGTTTCTGGGTAATTCCATGCTCTTGAATTTGCTGAATTCTTCTTTTTTGCCTTCTCTAGAGTTCGTTTCGTTCATCTTTCGACACTTTAAATAAGTTCGGACTCTGGTATATTAATTTTCCCTGTTATGACCTCTTATTCGAGCTCGGAGGCGATCAACTCGGCGGCTTTTTTTCCTGATAGGAGCATACCACCGAAGATCGGTCCCATCCTGGGGGCCCCCATGACCGCATTGGCACACATCCCGGTGACCCAAAGACCTGGAAATACCTCTTCAGTGTTTTCAACGACGGTTTTTTCACCGACTTCCGCCCACATCGACTTTTCCCCTACTACTTTCCCCTCTTGGGTCTCCAGTTCGCCGGCCTTTTCCTCGACGACTGAACAGACCTCGGCATCGTGACCCGTGGCGTCAAGGGTAGCTTCTGCCCGGATAGTTATCGGATCTACATGAAGTCCGGCCATCTCTATCGGAGAAGAGTTGATCACGAATCCGTTCACTCTCTCTTTTTCGTAGAGCACGTCCTCGACGGTGACCATGTTAAATATCCTGACACCGGAGTCGATAGCCGAAGATAGAAGATTTGCTACTGAGCTTATAGAATCGGCGGTATAATATCCGTCACCTTCATCTGTTACGTCAACCCCCACTTTTTTCAGTTCCTCGACTGATCCCTCCTGTACCACTACGATGGGATAACCCATTCCACCACCCCACATGCCTCCTCCCGGAGACAATTTTCTTTCAAAGATCGCGACCTGGTATCCTTTCTCGGCAAGATACCTTCCAGCCGTCAGACCGGCAGGACCGGCGCCGGCTATAGCGACATCTACTTCAGTATGATCTGAGAATTCTTCAAAATATCTATCCGTTATGCATTCGGTCACTTTAGCGTCATCTATCATCTTACCACGGAAAAAACTAGAGACTATAGGTCTATAAATAAGTTAACTTTCTCTAATAGGCGGGAACGTCCTCATCATCCTCCATCTCTTTTGCTTTTTCATCTTCTTTGTAAAGTCTGTACTCCAATACGAAATAGAGGGCGTAGATGATGAGCAGGATTAAAGTTAGATTGATTATTCCAGGCATCGATATCGAAGCGGTTATACCTTGCATCGTTAAGGTAATATCGAGGCTGTAGTAAAAGGCCAAGGAGTAACCGATGATGAACAGTACTTTTACTATCCCGGCGACCATCCTAAACATCTCACCTTTGTGGAAGTAGGCAGTTATACCACCGAAAACGGACACTAAAGTTCCCAAAACGATAACGTATATGATCGTATTGTTGAATATGCCGGCAAAACCACTGTAAGAACTTCTGATGTAGTATATCATCCCCGCCATGAGCACCACGAAAACGAGGAAATAAAGTACTGACCAGATTATAGGTTTGATGTATCCTCTTTCGTTATTCATAATTGATGCACCTCCGTGTAGGTGTAACCCGTCCCTTCGTGTTGTATCTCCATTTCTCCTTCATACGGTACTTCTCCCGAATCTATCGAAACCTGGATCTCTTCGTCAAAGTTTTCGCCGGCCTCTGCTGTGAAGGAGGAAGTCTTTTCACCTATCACATCTCCAGCTTGATTATAGATCGTCAAAGTCAGATCGAAATTGACACTATCTGGGCTGTCGTTTTTGAATCTGATATTTCCGGAAACGACCTCGCTCCCTCGATCATATTCCAGGTTTTCTACCCTTAGATCATTCATCGGCGCTCCCCACTCGAAAACCCTAGAACTTGTCAAAGTCAGGTCGTCTTTAGATATTATGTAGGAAAATTGGATCTCTTGGGAATTAGTTATAAGGCTTTCCACGCCGCTTTCACTTATCTGAAATTTTAATTCAGAGTTTCTGTCTTCTCCCAATGTTATCGATATCTGATCACTAGAACTTATCGCCCCTGTTTTGTTCTCCATTACCGTCGTCAATTCGATACTGCCGGAAAGAAAATCGTTTTCATTCGTTTTAAGGTTGTATGGTATATTCAAAAGATAATCAGAAGTCCCCGTTGATTCTTCTAAAGTCGCATTGTCGGTATGGAATTGATAGTCTTCGAGCACAGGCGTATAGTCTATCGTTCTTTCCAGGTCGAAAGAAAAATCGCTTCCCCGCAGCACCATCTGGGATGTAAATATCAAAGTACCACTTCTATCGATGAAGTCCTCCATTTCGTTCTGATCGATTTCAAAAGTAAGATCGAAATCCTCAGAGGTTCCCAATTCGATGGAAGTTTGATCGGTCGCTATCGGTGAAACGTCGGTTTCCCATGAAACATCTGAATTTATATCGACTGTTCCACTGATGACGTCATTGGTACTCACCTGAACTGGAACGGTTATGAGATAATTCTCTCCGCTTTTAGAAATGTCAGCTTCCTCTGGATTGTATTCTAGCGTCTCTATTAACCCTCCCCACGATAGAGTGTCTTCCTGAGTCACGTCAAAAGTGAACAGCGAGAAAGTGTATTTTCCACGAAATCCAACGCTTATATTGATATCGGTTTGGTTATGGATAAGATGATCCATCACTTCGTCCGAGATGTCTTCGATATCTTTAGAAAAACTGAGAGTCACTAACCTTTCCTCCCCCACTTTTATCTCCCCCACTTCTTTCGTAGAATTCACGTAAAGTTTTTGGAGTATCTCTAGATTAAGGTCTAATTCGATATCTTCGAGATCAAAATTTCCAGAGTTGTTCATCCAGACTTTGCCCTTGGCGGTCAATTCGTTGTCCTTGATCTCCCAATCGACCCCCTCCTGTACGGGTTCAACCGATATATCGCCTCTAGCTACTGGTAAAATAGAGAGAGCCGCTATCACGAGTATTATAACGACAAATATCACTAATACTACTTTATATCCTATGAGAGCCTTTTTCATCCTACCAACCTAATTAACGATGTAAGCATATAAAATAATTGCCTATCATATACATGCTTCACCAACCTTTAAATATAAAAATCGATAAGTCGAATTCGATGGACTGCAGTAGATGCGAAGAACCAGCCGTGACCTACATCCGTTACAGCGGAGAGCACCTTTGTGAAGACCATTTCAAAGATTTCTTCGAGACCAAAGTGTTCAAAGAGTTTAGAAAACAAGTCGATCTCGGAAGAGGAAAGGACATCGGCGTGGCTGTTTCCGGAGGAAAGGACAGCATCGTCGCTCTCAGGATGCTCCACAAGATAACGGAAGAGAGAAGAGACAGCAGGCTGTACGGCATCACTATAGATGAAGGTATAGAAGGCTATCGACCGAGAAGCTTGAAGATAGCCGAGAGAGAGTACGAAAAATTGGGTCTCGACTATCAGATAAAGTCCTTCGAAGAAGAACTCGACCTTCCGTTGGATGCGATGATGGAATATGAAGACCTGGGTATGCCGTGTTCGGTCTGCGGCGTCTTTAGAAGATGGATGATGAATAGGATGGCGAAAAAGGCTGATGTGGATCTTCTAGCGACCGGATTGAATCTGGACGATACTTCTCAAACCATACTCATGAATTTTTGTAGGGCCGATATGAAAAAGATGGCGAGGTTAGCTCCTCACGATGAAGTGAAGGAAGGTTTGGTACCGAGGATCAATCCTCTAAGAAAAGTCACTGAAAAAGAAACATATCTGTACGCGCTCATCAGCGATATGGACGTTCACGAACAGGAGTGTCCTTACGCAAAAACAGCACTTCGTGGCCTATATCGAGATATCATCGGTGAACTAGAAGATAACACGCCCGGAGCTAAATTTTCTATATTGAGCGCCTATGAAAAGATCAAGAAGCCGATGAGAGAGAAGTATGACGATGGGGAAAAATTGGACAGGTGCGAAGAATGCGGGGAACCGGCTATGAAAGACAAATGTAAGGCGTGTCAGATCAGGGAAGATTTGGAACGGATGAGGGGATGAAAGATGGATAAGAAATTAGTGGTATTTGATCTGGACGGAACGCTTTACAAGACGGAGATAGTCAGCGTTCCGGCTTTGAAAGAGGCTTTTGAAAAGTTCGATATAAAACTTTCTAAAGACGTAATTTTGAATCAATTCGGTGAACCGACAGAACAGATAATAAGGAATCTGGTGCCGGAAGAGAAGTATCACTTGAATGGCCAGATAGAACAAGCTATAGTCGAAAAAGAAAGGGAGTGGATCCCGAAAAAGGCCACTCTTTACACCGGCGTGAGAGAAATGTTAGAAACTCTTGAAAGGGAAGACGTTGAATTGGCCATATGCTCTAACGGACGAGATGATTATATACAAGATGTTCTCAAGACTACGTCTATCGAAGATCATTTTTTCTCCGTAAAAGGATATCTAGAGGAAAAAACGAAAGCCGAACGGATAGAAGATCTGGTAAAAGATCACTCTCCGGATAAGACCTTCATGGTCGGGGACAGGTACCATGATATCGAGGCCGCCGAGCAAGCGGGAGTCACGAGTATAGGGGCCAAATACGGATATGGCGGAGAAGAAGCTAAAAGAGCGGATCACGTCGTGAAAGAACCGGAAGAGATAACTTCATTGGTTTTGGATTGAAGAAAAGATCATCGGGCTCTCATGAACTCCAAAAATTTTTCCATAGCCCTTCCGCGGTGGCTTATCTCATTTTTCTCTTCACTGCTCAGTTCCGCGTAGGTCCTTTCGTACTCCTCGGGTTCAAAGATCGGATCGTAACCGAATCCACCCGAACCTCTTTTTTCATGGGTTATCTTCCCTTCAGATTTTCCCTTGAATAACTTCCTTTCCTCGCCTAAAAATCCGATAACGCACTCGAATCTAGCGCTCCTTTTTTTGCGACCCTGCATCAGCGATAAGATCCCATCACATCCTAGGGTTTTCATCGCGTAAGAAGAGTAAACCCCCGGAAAACCTTTAAGCGCGTCAACGAAAAGACCGCTGTCGTCGATTATCAGAGGTGCGTGATCCGATAGTTCGTCTAATACGAAATTTACGACTTCCTCCAAATCGTCGGTTTGGATCTCCGGATACTCTACATTTTTCATCTCGACTTCGCTGTAATGCTCGCTCAACTTCTTTCTATATTCACGATATTTTCCTTCATTAGAGGTGACCACGGTCATCGTTTCATCTATCATTGGTATCTACCTCTACCCTCTATCTTATTTATCCAGTCTTCGACTTGAGAATGGTCTTTGAAGGCTTCTTTATATCCTGAAATGACTCGTTCGAAGAGCGTAAGAGGATCGTCATGGACACTGACGAGAGCTTCTCTTAAAAGATGAAGATCGACTCCCATATCCTCTTTAGAAGAATCCTTTCTTCCCAAACTGAAATCGATGAAGCAATGAGTACCCTTTTTTCGATCGTAGAGAATATTTGAAGTGGTAAGATCTCCGTGAGTTATCCCTACCTGGTGGAGTCTACCTATATACTTTCCTATCTTTTTCAGGTCGACGTCGATGTTTTCCTCGATACAGTCCATGACTCTTTTTCCTTCAAAATATTGTATCACGAGTCTCGTTTTCCCTTCGTGAAGGTCGTAGATGATCGGTACGGGAACTCCGGCCTTTCTAGCTTCTCTGAGCAGTCGAGCCTCCTTTCTCACCCTCATCTTTCTTACTTTTTCATCGAGTTCAGGATGGCGGTAACCCTTTTTGACTCTCTTCTTGATGACGATATCTCTTTCTCTCCACTCGCCTTTCCACACTTCGGCTTCCGCACCCTTGGTGATCATTCTTTGTTTTTCTACTTTCATCTGCAAATTTAAATCGATTGAGTCTTAATAAGTTTGCGATTTTCACATCTTTTCTTTCCATTCTTTCCTGGATTCTTCGTCGGCGATGATTTTGCTCTTTCTCTCTTCAAATCCCGCACCTAACAGTGCTAAGATTATGGTCGCACCATAAAAAATCATTACTATCAAAAAAATAACATAACCTGGCAGAGTAGACATCTGCGCTCGAGAAATAACCTCACTTAATCCACTTGCTGGCGTTGGATGCATACTAAGTTTACCCAACCAGAGTATGATCGTGATCGAAAATAACCAAACATAAATTCTTCTAAGTCTATGTGATATTGCACTCCACAGCGGGATCAAAAAGTGAGGTTGTTTCAGATTTCTCGCCAAAGTTTCCATCCATTCTCTGCTTGTCACCTCTTCTTCTGGGGATAATGCCTTTGCGATGAAGTTCTCTTCTAAAACTTTGATCCGACTAGCCCACACGTTATAGAATCTATACCTTCTAGCCTCAATTATCAACAAGACCAACATGAATATCATTGAAAAAAGGAGTAGTTCATGAGGCCTACTCGGACTGCTGAAAACCCATGTGATGAGAACAGACAGTATTATAATCGCCCAATTAGTGGTTCTGTCTAACCTAGTTCTCCAGGTATAGGCTCTTTGAACTTCGCCCCTATAGAAGTTAACCATGACAGAAGTAAAATCACCGATCTCCTGTTTTTCGACGAATTCTTCGGGGTCTTGCCCTTTCATATTCATTATAAGTACCCTTTCCTATTTTCACTTTCAATACTTTAAATTTCGCCCCTCAACTATAACTTTTTGCCCTATTCGTGTGCTCCCCCAACCACGTTTTCAACAGTTTCTATATTTTCTTTTTCCATGAGACCCTTCATCTCTTCAGCTATATTTTTTGGAACTCTTTTTCCTCTATAACGGATGGAAGTGCCCAACTGCAGTGCCGACGCCCCCGCCAAAATGTATTCTAATGCGTCTCTCCCAGTGGTTATACCACCGCATCCTATGATCGGTATCTCGACTTCCTCGTAAACTTCATACACGCATCTTATCCCGATAGGCTTTATCCCGGGTCCGCTGTATCCGCCGAATTTATTTCCCAGGATCGGCTTCTGAGTTTCAAAGTTGATAGACATGGCTCTCACGGTATTTATACAAACGATACCGTCAGACCCGCTTTCCTCCGCTATCCTCGCTTTCACGTCTATCTCGGTCGAAGGCGGGAGTTTGGAGAGAAGGGGCTTATCTATCCTTTTATCCACGCTGTGGATAACCTCTTCCATGATCTCGTGGTCAGATGCTATCGAAGCGCCGTATCCTTCGGCGTGTGGACAACTGAGGTTCAATTCTATCATATCGGCCCCGCTGCTAGCCATCTCCTCTGCTAGATCGGCAAAATCTTCTGGCGTAGAGGCGAATATGCTCCCGATTATTGGCTCGTCTTCGACAAGTTCTCTCAACTTCCGTAATTCTTCTTTGAAAGCCTCGATACCCGGATTAGGGAGTCCCATGGCATTCAAAAGGCCGGTCTCCAGCTCCACTATCGCAGGATTTGGATGCCCTTCTCGTGGTTCCTTACCTATCGACTTGGTGACGATCCCTCCCATACCTTTTTCCAGCACTCGCTCCATGGTTTCCGCGGTCTGATCCAATACACCCGAAGCCAGGATCAAAGGAGGATCGAAATTTTCTCCAAACAGGTCCTTCTTTATCTTGGTCATGCTCCTTTATCCGAGGGGAATAAAATAATATTTTCCGTTTCAATGGGAAGTAATCGTAAGTTACTTAAGTAAGATATTATATTCTTATTGTAATCATACTTATACCTTGATGAGGAGGTAACCAAATGGCTGAAAATAATAAGGAAGATTTCGATTTTTCCGAGATGGAAGGTTATGTTCAAAAGCTAAAAAAGCAAGAAGAGAAATTGGACGAGAGAGAAAAGGATCTGGAAGAAAAGTCCGAAGAATTGACGAAAAAAGAGAGGAGATTGGCCGATAGAGAAGAAGAACTTTCTGAAAAGGCCGAAGAACTGAACAATCTCCAGGAAGAACTTGAATCTAAAATAGAGAAGGTAGAAGAAGCTAGAGATGAGGTGGACTCCGAGAGATCTGAAGTGAGGGAGCTAAAATATGAGTTCTCAAACAAATTAGATGAGATGGGAGAATTGAAAGATGAAGTGGTCGATAAAAAAGAAGAACTCGTCGAAAGAGAAGATGCCGTTGTCGAGAGAGAAAAGGACCTAGATGGCAGAGAAGAGATGATAGTCGAGAAGGAAGAAGAGATATTGGAAAAGAGAAGAGAAACACTTGAGTCTTTAGCTGAGATCGAATCTACACTTCAGCAAAGTCTAGAGGACAATAGAAAGATCACGAAGGAAGAGAGAGAGCTTCTAGATAGAGATAGGGAGTTCGCAGAAAAGAGAGGCAAGATCCTCAACGCGCATAGAGAGATGTTGAAGAAAGAGAAGGAGCTCATCGGAGAAGAGATAAGTCTTCCGACCGTCGAGAAGGACATACCGGAGAGACAGGAAGTACCTGAAAAGGAAGAGAAGGAGGTACCAGAGGTCGAGCAGGAAGTTGAACCTGAAGGAGTGCTCAACTGTCCCGAATGTGGTACCGAGCTTAACGCCGACGCGGAGATGTGCTATGCCTGCGGCGCGGAGATAAGCGAAAAGACTAGAGAAACCGCGGAGGAGGAAGCCGAGACCATCGAATGCCCTGAGTGCGGGACCGAACTCGAACCCGATGCGAAGATGTGCTATTCCTGTGGAGCCGAACTCGAGTAAAACACTCTCCTTTTTTCTTATCTTTAGCTAAAAACCGTTATCGAAGGTAGAGAAGATGGAAGTAGGTCTAGTGGGGAAACCCAACGTAGGCAAAAGCACCTTTTTTTCTGCATCAACCCGAGCCGAGGTTGAAGTCGCTTCTTACCCTTTTACGACCATAGACGCCAATAAAGGGATCGGATATGTAACCCATCCATGCCCTCACGAAGAACTCGGGATAGGATGCGAACCCAATAATTCGCCCTGCAAAGAAGGCACTAGGATGGTCCCTGTAGAACTGATCGATGTAGCCGGTCTGGTAAAAGACGCACATTCGGGGAGGGGACTGGGTAACAAATTTTTAGACGATCTCAGGCAGGCATCCAGTCTCATACATATCATAGATGCGAGCGGATCGACGGACGGCGAGGGAGAACCCTGTGAGAAGGGCCAGCACAATCCGAGAGAAGACGTAGAATTCCTTGAAAAGGAGATAGATCACTGGCTCAAAGGTATCTTGGACCAGAACTGGAACAAGGTTTCTCGGAAGATAGAGGTTAGCGGGGCGGACATGAAAAAGGTCATCTACGAGCAGCTCTCTGGATTGGGCGTTTCCGAACGAGACGTTGTCAGCGCCATGAGAGGTCTAGATCTTCCCGAGAATCCGACGGACTGGGGATCTGATCATCTTTTCAACCTATCCCAGAATATAAGGAAAAAGAGCAAACCCATGGTCATAGCCGCTAACAAAGCCGATATAAGTAGTGAAGATCAGATCAAAGATCTTAAAGAACTGGATTATCCCGTCGTATCCACTTCCGCCGAATATGAACTAGCCCTTAGAAAGGCGGCCGAGGACGATATAGTCGATTATATACCCGGTGAAAGCGATTTCGATATCTTGAGGAAAGACATATCGGAGGACCAAAAAGACGCTCTCCACCGGATACGGGATTTTATGCGGAGAAATGACGGCTTGGGCGTTCAAAAGACCTTAGAAAAGGCCGTTTACGACATATTGGACATGATAGTGGTTTATCCCGTCGAAGACGAAAACGACTATACTGACAAAGAAGGCCGCGTACTTCCCGACGCCTATCTTCTGAGAAAAGGCAGCACCGCTGAGGACCTAGCTTATACCGTCCATACCGACATAGGGGAAGGATTTATTAGAGCCATAGATGCTAGAACGAACAGGGTAATAGGGAGAGACCACGAGTTGGAGGACGGAGATATAATAAAAATAGTCTCGGAGTGAATCATGGTCGAAAGAACCGCTAGGATCCTTTCGGGGTCTTACAGTAAGATAGATAACGGCGTCGTGATAGAACTATACGGTCGGACCGAAGATGGTAAAACTATAACTCTCCTTTACGACGATTTTTATCCCTATTTTGAGCTGGTCGAACCCACAGAAGAGATGATAGAAGAATTGAAGGAAGAGGAAGAGATAAGGGATATCGAAGACGAGGAATTATGGGTCGACGGGGAAAAGAGAGAGTGTAAGAAAGTTATATGCACCTATCCCTGGAAGGTACCTGGATACAGAAAGAGATTCAAAGGCGAATGTAAGGTTCTAGCGGCGGATATACCATTCATTCAAAGATTCATATACGATCATGATCTGAATTCGACGGTCAGTGTGGAGGGAGAACTGGTAGAAGGGGAAGATCATACCACTGAAGAGATCTTGCAGGTGGATCGATTTTCAGAATCGGAACCCATCAAACCGGATCTCAGTATATTGAGCTTCGATATAGAAAACAGTCTAGAAAACGATGAGATCTTGACCATAGGATGTGTTTTTGAGAACGAGGACGATAGAGAGACCATAAGTATAGATGGTCCCGAGAAAGAGATATTGAAGTCTTTCGAAGAATATGTCCAAGAAAAAGATCCCGATGTTATAACTGGTTATAATATAAACGGTTATGATCTTCCAAAGATAGACGAAAGGGCCGAAAAAGTCGGGATGGACGAGATCAACATAGGAAGAGACTTCGGGAAATTGAGAAAAAAGGGTAACAGGTACTGGTCCGTGAACGGAAGGATAGTCGCGGACGCCTGGTGGAGTGTGAAATCCGAATTAAATATGAAGCGTGAAACTTTAAATCACGTTTCTGAAGAACTTCTCGGAGAGGAAAAAGACGACGTCGATCCCTCCGAGATAGATGACGAATGGGAGAGAGATCCAGAAAAAGTGAAAAGATACTGCGAAAAAGACGCAGAACTCGCTCTAGATATTTTGAAAGAGCTTGAGGTCCTAGACAAAGCGATGGATATGGGGACTGTTTCCAAGTTGCCGGTCGAGGAAGGCCTGAATCCTAGAACTTCAACTCTTGTAGATTCGATACTGATAAGAAGAGCCGACAGGAATGATGTGGGAGTCCCGCTCACATCGCACGGCGGTAAAAGCGGCGGCAAGATAAAGGGAGGTTACGTACACTCTATAGAACCCGGACTTTACCACTGGGTGAGCGTCCTGGACTTCAAAAGCATGTATCCCAGTATAATAATACAGAACAACATATGTTTCACGACCCTTTCTGAAGAAGGGCAGATCGAAAGTCCGACCGGAGTAAAATTCTTGGATTCCGATCAAAAAAAGGGTTTGCTGCCCGAGATACTGGAAGAGTTGATGGAGGAGAGGGACGAAGTCAAAGAGAAGATGAGAAGATCGGAAGGAAAAGAAGAAAGATATTACAGAGGTCTTCAGAACGCGATAAAAGTGTTGATGAATTCTTTTTATGGAGTGTTCGCTTCATCCTTTTATCGTTTCACGGACCCGAAGATAGGTGAGAGTATAACCGCTTTCGCAAGAGAAAATATCAAGGATCTCATCGAAGAGTTGGAGGAGGACGATCTTAAAGTCATCTACTCGGATACTGACAGCGTGTTCTTTCAATCTCCGGAAGAAAATTTGGAAGATACCATCGATATCAGTAAGAAGATAGCGAAAGACTACAGTCGGGAAGAGATAATCCTCGAATTCGAAAAGATACTGAATCCATTTTTCAGCCACGGAAAAAAGAAACGTTACGTCGGAAAAATCATCTGGCCGGAAGAGGATATGCTTGTTAGGGGTTATGAACTCCGAAGGAGCGATTCGTTCGAAGCCCAGGACAAAGCACTTTTAGAGATATTTGAATATATTCTAGATGATGATATCGACGGGGCAGTAGAACGTGCTAAAGAATGGATAAAGGAAGTGAAGAACGGAGAAGTAGAGATGGAAAAACTCGTGATATCCCGCACCTGTAAAAGATTTGGCTATTACAAAAATCCGGATAGCATGCCCAATGTTCAGGCGGCGAAGAAGATGAAAGAGCTGGGATATCAGTTCACTCCGGGTATGAAAGTGTCTTGGGTCGTCACCGACGCTGGAAAAACACCTCAGGAGGTCGAACCCTGGCTCCCTGATCACGAGATCGACCAGGAGGCGGATTGGAAATATTACGCTGAGAGGATAGCCAAGACATTAGCTAGGGTCACCGAGGTCTTCGGGTGGGATAAAGAAGCGCTGTTAGCTGGAAACAAACAGTCGAACCTATTCTCTGACGCATTCGACGACGGAGATAAAAAAGATGATGACGATAGAAAGGATCCCTCAAGTAAAAAAGAAGGTCCGAAGAAAAAAGAAGAGGTAACTTTAGAAGATTTTACCTGATCATCTTTCTCCGACCAGGACCCACGTGTCAGCATCTTTCAGGTATGGTGTGAATTCGTGATTATCCAAAAATCTTACGTTTCGAAAACCGGAATCTTCGACTATCTCTCGTATTTCATCTTTTGAAAACAATTTCAACTGTATCTCGTATTCGCCTCTTTTTGCGGTGCCTTCGTCTTGTCTATCCACGAACAGTTCTTCTTTGATCTCCAGCATCTGTGTTTCTGAATCGTAACTCGTCTGATTACTTTTCCACAGATCCATCCCGTCGGGAGGCGCTCTTAAAGGATCGAATTTTCTCTCTTCTCGATGAAAATCTTCTTCAGGGAGTGGGAACAGTTCTAAAGCTAAAGCCCCTCTAGGTTTCAAGTGGGCATATGATTTAGCGAGAAAAGAGTCGATGTCCTTTCTATCGTTGAAGTGATGAAAATCGCCGGTCGAGACGAAGGCGAAATTGAATTTATCCTGGAGATTGAAATACCGGGCGTCCTCGTTAAGGAGTTCTAATTTCTGTATGTTTTCTTCCTCTACTTTATCCTCGGCGACGTAGATCATAGCCTCGGTAAGATCTAATCCGGTTACATTATATCCTCTTTTAGCCAGACCGATCGAGATTTCCGCTGTACCGCACATGAGATGAAGTAATTTACTTCCATAATCCGAGGCCAGTTCTTCCCAAAAATCGATCTCTTCGTCTCTCTCTGGAAAAAAATAATCTATGGTTTCAGCCCTCAGTTCGTATATATCTCTCATGTCCGCCGGTCTGACCTTTTTCATAGTGTAGAATCTTCAGCTGGTTATTTAATCCTTTTGAATTTCTTTTAAGGGTGTCATCCAGGCGTGCACAATCCATTTTGGGTGATTTTGAATCGAGCTGTTCTTCCGCTCGGCCGAGACCTGTGTTTTTCCAGACGGGCCCTCCTTAGATTGGATTCTAACGTCTCTAATTTGACAATGGTTTTGGCATTGTGATAAAGCACGTGTCCGCCTATCGGTTTTTTCCCCTCGTCGCTTTGATATACTTGGGTGGTGATGACGACGGGGATATCTTTTTTCCTAGCTACCTTCATCAGTTTTATCAACTGCCGACCCAATTTGGGGGTGAGATCTTCTTCGTCTGAGTTGTATAAAGCTCTAGAAAAGGTGGTGAAATTATCAACCACGAATAGATTGAAATCTTTATCGTCTTTCAGTGCCAATTTAGCACCTTTATCTATGAATTTTTCCTGTTCCGAGAAGGAATGAGGTCTAAAAAATATCGTATTTTCCATCACTTCCTCGGATTTCTGACCGGATATCTGCTCCAATCTAGTCACAGATACTCCTTCGGTATCCACGAAGATAGTCTTTTTTCCTTTTAAAGCGATGTTCTTTGCCAATTGAAGACAGATGTTGGTCTTCCCACTCCCGCCCTTTCCGAAGAACTCAGTGATAATCCCCGATTCAACTCCCTCCCCGAGTAAAGTGTCCAATGAGTTACATCCGGTCGATAATCGCATACTAGAGATAGAGGTGCGACTGTGTTTTATGTTTTATGGTCGATATCTGAGTACGCGGCACAATCAGATTTTTATATCATATCTATTCTAGACCTACAAGGAAAAAAGGATCGAATTTCTTACTGCGAGTGGGTATCGGAAGCGAAGCTTCCACAGGAATGATATTCCTGTTCACGCCAATTATGAAAATTGTCGATCTAAACCACTCTCGAAATCCGCATACGCTCTTAAAGCGAGTAACGCGGAAAAGATTTCCACTAACACGCAAGTTTCACTC
>CAYWJQ010000004.1:0-184867 GCA_964458595.1 uncultured Thermoplasmata archaeon | reverse complement strand
TCATCATTGTTATCACTACTTAAATCTTGACGAAATTTTTTGCAGACAATACACATCCTGACAGCTTTGCTAAAGCTAATATATCGGTTTTCACATATCATGAGTGCATCCCGTTCCAAGTGCTGGCTGTCAGGACTGACCGTCAGACAGCCAGCACTCGGATGCACTTATCTATTTCTATATCACGAGAACTTGCTTCGAGTGAGAGTTGGAATTTTCAATTCCTACGGATTTAAAAATATTGATAAAACTAAGCACTCCTACGAAAAAGGTTTTCTACTGAGCCTCAAAGTCAAAAATGTGTTAAAAGAACAGGGAATCGAGATCTTGGAAAAGCTCGAAGAACTGTTGAAGGATGAGGAAAGAAGGATGGTTTCGATGATGGCCAGAGGGAGAGGTAGAGGTGAGTAGGATGGAAACGAGTTCGAACTCAGGTTCAGGTGCTCGATCTTCTGTCCCTCTCGCTTTGGATGTACCTGAATACAAAACTTTCTTGGAAAAACAAGTTGTGGATGATTGGGGGCCCTCCCATACTCTCCCTCGGGCGGAAACCTGCGGATGGCATTCTTATTGCGTGAATAATGTCATCCGCCATAGAATTTAGATTATAGATGGGAAACATATCTGAATTAGATTGGCTATAATGATGTTTACACACTTACCCACGGTGATCTGCAGTACGGAATTGTTCGTGAACTACGATCGGTCGAAGTCCCAGTAATTTGCCTGTATTCCAAAAACTCACAGTGATTTTAGTGGCATATATAAGTCGAGAAGACCCCTAAAAATCTTTTTGAAATTTATGGGCAAAAATTAAACTTGCATCATGATGCAAGTATTATCCGAATTGTGCTATCCGAATGGATATATATATATATCTTCATTTTTACCTGCATCAAGGTGAATTACAGGATGAAACAAAACCTTGGAAACGTGAAGCGTCGAGCTCTTCAGGTAGTAGTGGTATTTGCGGTGTTCGCATTGGTGAGCATGGGGATGCCGACCGTCCTGGCTGACGAACCCGACGGAAGAATAGATGATAATAGGTACAGGCCTTACTGGAATGAATACGACGATACGACCACCTTACAGATTAACCCTGACGAGCTAACATGGAGTGTACCAAATTGCGATGTAGAAGTAAACGATGATTTGGTGAACGGCTATGTGCCAGGCAAGGGCGAAATAAGATACCCCTCGGAGGGACTCTATGCGGAACCAACTTATGGAGATAGAGGCCAATGTGGCAAAGCTAGCTTGATGACTAGAATAGGCACGCCTGAATATGATTCGGGACACATAGAGATGCCAATTGAAATACAGGTCACAGTTCAAGTTCCAGAGGGTTCAGACTATCCACATAGTCTAACAGGAATAGAACTTCTCTATTTTAGCCCCGATTGGGCAACGGTTTCTAAAAACAATGATCGGCAGTATGATATCGGTGGTAATAACGTAGAGGCCTCCGATCACAACAATGAACTTGCGGAATTGTTCAAAAGTGCCTATATGTATCAAGTAGGAAAATGGGGTATGCCATGGGGCGAAATAGACATAGCGAGACAGGCTATAGATACTTTTTCTGACTCTGAGAAGCCACCATTTAAATCCCCTGAGAACAACATCGCCATGAGAAAACAGGTCGCATACGAAAATAAGGTAGATGATGAGGTCTATGATGGGAAGTTCATGACCTTTTTCGAATCGGTCTTGGTAACATTTCCCAGCGATGTAGGCGATCAGAGAGAATTGGACATATACCTAGACGGTGTTCCTAGTGGTACTTATTCGACAGCTTGGTCTAACGACGGATACCCTGACCCAGACATCGGTGATGATGAAGTAGCGAAATGGACGATAAATTTTAAACAGCTCAACGACATAACAGATGGTGAGTCTGACTCAGGTGGAGGTGGCGGAGGTGGCACACCTCCAGGAGGGGTATATCCTGTGTCGGATCATGGAGCTATCGGCGATGTGTCTGAAAACGACCTAACCAGTGAAGGATAGCGTTATCCATCCCAGACCCTTTTCTTTTTATATATTGGAAATGACTCGCAAAAATTTAAAGCATAAAAAATATGATAAGGAGGTAGATTCAAGATGAAGTTGAAAAGAAGATATGGATTAACATTGGCGATTATTTTAGTTCTATTGATAAGCACAGTTGTTGCTGTTCCAAAGATAGGATTTGGAGCTGAAAGTCATTTAGAAAGAGTGATGGATAAAACAAATCCTGATGATCCTAAGATAGATAGTGAAACCGTTGATTTAGAGGAAGGAGAAAAAGTTTTGAAGGATGATTATGAGAAACATGAACCGATCCACATCAAAGGGAATGAGAATTTTACTGAGGTTGCTGAAAAGGAAGGATGGACTGGCAGCGGAACAGAGAACGATCCGTATATAATTGAAGGTTACGAGATAAAGACGGAAGAGATATACCTCCCGATCAAGATAAAACAGGTAAATTTGCATTTCAAAATAATAAATAATCACATATCTACAAGATATGGCGATGGTGAAGGGGTAGCGATCAAGTTCATCCAAAGTAAAAATGGTGATATCGTTAATAATACTATCGAAACTAACGGGTATGGTATACACTTAGATGAATCGAGAAATAATCTTGTAAGAGATAACGATCTCTTTAAAACACCAAGTGATGAGTCAGGAAATGGTATTTTTATCGCCGGATGGAGTGATACTGTTGGATCTTCTAATAATACAGTAGAGCAGAATCGAATAGTTGGATTCGGGTTTGGGATCCGCATACATAGTTCAGAATATAATATAGTTCGAAATAACACCGTTTCTAAAGGTGGTATTGGTATTAAACTAGAGAAGGAGGGGGATCACAATTCTATTATAGGAAATATAATGGATGTTAAATCTGACGGGGTGTGGATTTACGAATCCTCAAATTGCACCTTCATAAATAATACATTTATGGGAGCGGTGTTTGGGCTATGCATGGGCAGAGAAAATCCCTTTGTTCCTACTAGTAACGACAATCTGATATATAACAACAATTTCATCGAAAACGAGCAACCAGTGTGTGATCTTGGAGACAACCAGTATTACAATAAATCTCTCGGCATAGGCAATTACTGGTCAGATTATGAAGAGAAGTATCCCGATGCAGAAAAGAAGAATGGTGTCTGGGATACCCCATATAGAGATGTTTCAGGTGATGGTTTCACGGACAAGTATCCCATGGTAGAACCGAGCGTCCCGTACATCCAGATAGACCGGCCGGATGACGGTATGCGGACTAACCAGAGGAACGTGACCGTCAGCTGGACAACGAGATACAGATATAAAGATGAACTGAATTACGAGGTCAAGGTGGACGAAACCGGATGGAGAAATGTAGGAGAGACCACAAGTCACACGATCAAAGAACTATCGGCGGGGAAGCACAGCTTTGAAGTGAGAACTGCGGATGGAGCTCTTGACTCAGTGGGAGGTAACATCGAGTTCACAGTTTTGTCCTCAAATATAACCGTGAACGATTTTGCCGTGGAACCTTTGGAAGGTAAGAAGCCCTTGGAGGTGAACGTGTCGGCTAACTTAGAGAACGAGGGAAATAGCCAGGGAAATATATCTCTATACGTTGACGGAAAAGACAGGAAGACCTGGAGTTTGAAATCCTGGGAGTGGACCGTGGTAAAGGAAAGCATCGAGTTTGAAGAAGCTGGAACATACTTAGTAGGGATAGGCAATAAAAGTGCGGAGGTCACCGTAAGGAGACCTAAGCCGGAGTTTTCAGTCGATGAATTTAGTGTAGAACCTGACGAAGGGAAGAGTCCGCTGAAAGTTGACATATCTGCTGAGGTCATTAACACCGGAGACGCCAAAGGTGAGATATATCTTTATCTAAAGGATCAAAAGTTAAGATCCTGGACCTTGGAGCCGGGTGAGAATGTCAGCATAGAAGAGAGTTTTGAACTATCAGAGCCGGGCAACTACACCGTAAGACTGGGAGATAAAAGCACCGAAGTGAGAGTGGATAACACTCCTGAGAATACACCGGTCCGTCTTTTCGCCCTGGTTGGAGTGATAGCCGTGGTTGTGATGGGTCTTAATATCTACTATCTCCGCTCAAAAGATGAAGAGTGATTTCTGCTAGATTCAGCAAAAATGATCTAAAGGGCGTAACATAGTTCAAAACACTTTAGGAAAGCAAGATTTCCTAAAGAAGTTATGAATCCCATCTATGAGAAGTCATACTCTGAAGATATAGGAAGGACATTATTTACGGAATAAAATAATGTCATCTTTGTTAACACTGCGGATGGAGTGGGGTTGTCCCACGTCATCCACAACCTTACGAGGATTTAAATTCCTCGAAGTGTGGGAATGGAAATTCCCACTATAGAGGAATATTCTATTCCTCGACTCGAAGGAAAGCCAACGGTTTTCCTGTATACGTAAAGGACTGAGAAAATACGGACTTCCATGTGCTTCACTATATCTTGGCAGGTCACACGGAGAGCACGACACTGATCGAGGGAAAGCACGAGAGATCTAAACAGGAGATAGAAGCCGAAAGTATAGCCTACGTGGTCGGCAGAAAATTCGGACTTGACATGGAGAACTAAAAGTTTTATTTAGCGGCCTGGGGAGGTGACAGTGAAAAGATCGAGGAAAGCCTGAACACCATCACGAGAGTCGCGAAGGAGATCATCTCCCAACTGGAGTGACTCTCGAATTTTCTTCTTTTTTTCACCTTATGGGTGAGGTGAAAAAATGAGCGATATCAACGTGGAAAGATTTCTCCAGAGTTTGTGGAAAGCGGGTATGGATATACATACGCTTTTCAAAGTCGGCTCAGTAGAAAACCTTAGCTACACATGCTCATCGCTTGTCGATGAGCATTATAAGCTAACATTTTGAATTGCATTTCTCTATTTTGCGTTCTTACTTTTCTCGATTTAACAGAATCATCCATCAATCTTTTGATAACTGAATTAACAGTTTCGACTAAGTTTCTCTGGTTGTATTTTTCTTTGTTGAAGTTTCTTTTCATCTTCTTTCTGTACCATCCTTTTGTTCTATGGACAGGTACATCTTGATTTCTTGGTGGTCTACAGGAATTGTTTCACAATTCCTTCGATTCACGGAACAAGTTCCGTGTAATATGATCGACTTGCTGTTGAAATCTTCTCTAGCGATCTTATGATTCTGTTCAGAATCATCTACTTGTATTTCCTACCATGAGGTCTATACCTCCGTGGGCTATGTACATCACATAGGCTGAGGTGTATACGCAGATATATCTATGAGGCATCAAGTCCTCGCTTTCCAGCCTGTTTCCCCCGCCTATGTGATGTCTGCGAATGAGCACGTTATGGCTCACAGTAGTAACCTACTGTGATGTCCATGTATCACGTGCAAGCCTGCAGTTTCGCATAGCCACGGGGGTACTAACGACCTCAGCCTATAAAAACTTATAGGAGCGTAGGAAAAGATGGATAGGCTGAATGTAGGTATAGATGTGAGTAAGGACGATTTTAAAGCAGCAGTCAAAGATGGTAGAAATGAAACACTGATGCCTGGAAATACCTATAAAAAAGACAAAACTGGAATGGATACCTTCATGAACGATATCGATAAACTGAAACAAGAGCATGGAGACAATGTAATTTATGGAATGGAATCTACTGGGATCTATCATCTACCGCTGTACCAGTATCTCCTCGATGCAGGTGAGGATGTCAAAGTGTTCAACGGTTTGGAACTAGAGGGGTTCAAGCAATCTCAAATCAGGAAAACTGAAACTGATGAAATAGCTGCAGAGAGGATCGCTGAAGCTCTCATATTGGAAAGAGAGCCCAGTCATGATCCAAGTGAAGAACCTTCGTTGATCAGGATAAGAGAATTGGAGCGCCTTCGATTTAGAATGGTAAAGAAAACCAGTAAGTGTAAAACTCAAGCAAATCGAGTCATGGACATAATCTGCCAGGGTTATACTGATCTTTTTGACGATATCCTCTGTAAATCTTCCATCGCCATAATAAAGCACACTATCAGGAAGACAAGATTATTTGAGACCGATGTAGAGACGATGACCGAAGTTTTGCAGGAATACCTGTCAAAATCTAAGGCTAAGGAAAAAGCCAAAAAATTAGATAGAGTATTCCAAAATACTGTTGTACCAGATTATATGCAGGAATCCTGCATTCTAGAGATTCACATGTTGATACAACAATTCCAAACGATCAAAAAACAGATAGAACGGATCGAAAGAAAACTCAAAAAACTGGTAGAAAAACAGGATCCTTACATGCTCTCTGTTCCAGGTATTGGACCAATCACTGCAGGAGTAATACTCGGAGAACTAAGAGATCCATCTCGATTTTCTTCTGGAAAAGAAGTGACTGCTTTTGCCGGTCTAGATCCTTCAGTCAAAGAATCAGGCAAAATGAGAAAAGAAGGGAAGATCTCAAAACGAGGACCTCCTCATCTCCGAGCGGCTCTCTATAAGGCTACTCTCCCTGCTATTACCCATAATCCAGTCTGCAAAGAGTTCTATGATAGACTGAAAGAAAAAGGAAAACATCACGACGTAGCTAGAGTTGCAGTAACAAGAAAACTCCTGCTGATCGCCTATTCTGTTGAGAAAAATGAACATGAATTCTACGTACCTTCTTATGTCTCTGAGGAGTATATCTCAAAGGAAAATTAGCTATCGTATGTCTCTGAATGAGCAAGCAGGTCTTTGAGAAGTCTACAGGAGATATTCAATATGACATGGAAAGTGCCAACGTTCAGAGAAACCATGTCTGGTGAATCTTATAATTCAAAAAGATTTTCAAAGTCTGAAAATCTTTTTCGAGCGACCAAAGGGAGCGAGCTTTTGAATAGTTTGAAAGTGTTCATGAATGCTCGTTCCGAGATGGTTTCTTCAGACGTGATGAAGCTGAATATCGTAAGTGGACTAAAGTATCGAGTAAACTTTTTGGAATTTTTCTCTACTTCGAAGCACCTGTTTAGCAAGTTCTAAGAAAAGCCTGTTACATTACTGGGCTATTGCCCCATAGGATAGAAAGAGATGCATCTCTCTTTCTAAACTGGCTCTAAATGCTAAGCGAAACTTACTAATAGCACGCTGGAATTTTTCTTAAAAATTCCATCGATTCATGGAACGAGTTCCATGTAATATCCTTTGTCTGCTATGACGGTTTGTAAATTAGACCAACTGGAAGCTTTCTTAAGCAGCAAATCAAAATCAATATGATCACTTGCTGGGCCACGTCTCAATTTTGATGAAACGATAAATTGAGAATCGGTTTCAACACCGATGCTCAATTTGAGATGTTTACTCGTTTGAGTTCTTTCGAGTCCTAGCTGTTTTAGCCGTTTGGTATAATAATAATATCCATGTTCCAGCCTCATTCCAGTCGAATCTATTGCTAGATCGACCATTTTATCATTACTGAACAAACCAATGATATTCTGAACAACATTGGTATTTATTCGGTTCATGAATTTATTGAGTGTTGTAAAGTGTGGTATTTCTGGCAAATCTAGGAACTCTACAATTTTATCACCAACCATCAACCAGTCTTTGAAGTGTCTATAGCTTTTATCCTCATACTCTTTCAAAGCAAGCAATGTAATCTTCTGAGGTACTGTATACTTCTTTGGAGAATATTTGCTAGTATACTTAGGCAAGTTGCTTGTTTTCACCACCATCCTGACAGCTTTGCTAAAGCTAATATATCGGTTTTCACATATCATGAGTGCATCCCGTTCCAAGTGCTGGCTGTCAGGACTGACCGTCAGACAGCCAGCACTCGGATGCACTTATCTATTTCTATATCACGAGAACTTGCTTCGAGTGAGAGTTGGAATTTTCAATTCCTACGGATTTAAAAATATTGATAAAACTAAGCACTCCTACGAAAAAGGTTTTCTACTGAGCCCGTTCCTCCAAAACCTTTATATACAAATCCAAGTTGTGAATGGACAGACCTGTAGGAGGTTGACTCCTGAGTGCATGCTCAGGGACCGTGATCACTACAGGAGGTATTAACGTGGCAGATGACAAAACCCTAGAAGGAGTAGAAAAAGCTTTAGACGGCGCACCAGAGAGAAATTTTGATGAAAGTTTAGAGTTAGCTATCAATCTCCGAGATGTTGATCTTTCTCAACCTGAAAACAGGATAGACGAAGAGATAGTGCTCCCTCACGGGAGAGGTAAAGAGATAAAAGTAGGTGTTTTCGCGAGCGGGGAATTGGCGCTTCAAGCTAGAGAGGTCGCAGATACGGTAATGGATCAGGATGAATTAGAAGATCTATCCGATGACAAGAGAGAGGCTAGGAAACTGGCAGAAGAGCACCAGTTCTTTTTGGCAGAACCTCCCATTATGCCCGTGATAGGTAGAGAATTAGGTTCTATCTTAGGGCCGCAGGGGAAGATGCCCAATCCTATAACTCCCGATGATGACGTCGAAGAAGTCGTAAAGTCTTTGAAAGGGACTGTTCACGTCAGATCTGGAGATAGGAGAACGTTCCACGCTCCGGTCGGTACAGAGAAGTTGGATGAAGAGGAAATCGCTGATAATATCGATACGGTGATAAGAAGGGTAACTCAGAATTTAGACAGAAGAGAGATCAATATAGATAGCGTGTACGTAAAAACGACGATGGGTCCCGCCATCAGGATCATGTGAGGGATAAAAATGAGTGAAGATATTCCCGGTTGGAAAGAAGAAGAAGTCCAGAAACTCACGGAACTGTTGGAAAAATCATCTGTGATAGGAGTCGTGGATATCGAAGGTATCCCGGCCCGACAGATGCAGCAGATGAGATCTAAACTCAGAGATGTCGCTCAAATAAGAGCTTCAAAGAATACTTTCATCGAAAAAGCTATCGAGAGAGTCTCAGAAGATAAGGAGAATCTCGAAGAGATAAAAGAATCGATCAGAGGACAGGTTGCTCTGGTTTCGACTGATCTTAATCCTTTCAAGTTATTCAATCGTATGGAAGATACGAAGACTAAAGCTCCAGCTAGTGGAGGGGAAACCGCTCCCGAAGACGTGAAAGTAGAAGAGGGAGAAACGCCCTTCAAACCCGGTCCGATCGTGGGAGATCTACAGAACGTCGGCATACCCGCTTCGATCCAGAGCGGAAAAGTCGTCATCAACGAGACGAAGACCGTGGTAGAGAAAGGCAATACCATTGAATCCTCTCTAGCTAACATGTTGAGTAGATTGGATATAAATCCGATCACGGTTGGGCTTGATCTTCAATCCGTTTACGAAGACGGCATCATTTATGAGAAGGAAGATCTCGATATAGATCCATCAGGATTCGTACAGGATATAAAAGATGGAGCGAGTTCCGCTTTCGCACTCTCAGTTGGCATATCATATCCGACCCGAGAGAATATCGCGGCTCTAGTATCCAAGAGTCAGAGCGATGCGATGAGTCTTGCATTCAGTACTGATGTGATCAACGAGGAAACTATAGAACCGATCGTTTCCGAAGCTCACAGCAATATGATGGGACTCGCATCCAAGTTGGATCCTGAGGCGTTGGACGAGGATCTTAAGGATGAACTCGGAGTGGGCTCCGAAGAAGAATCCGATGACGAAGAAGATGAATAATATAGATAAAATACTGTTCAAAGGAGGTATAAAATATGGAATACGTGTACAGCGCAATGTTGCTTCATTCGGCAGGTAAAGAGATAACAGACGAAGGAATAACCGATGTCTTGGAAGCCGCAGGAGTAGAAGTTGACGAAGCTAGAGTCAAAGCACTCACGGCTAGTCTAGAAGATGTCGATATCGATGAAGCTATAGAGGAAGGTTTCGGAATGCCTTCCGGCGGAGCTGCAGCAGCTCCAGAGACTACAGAGGAAACTGAAGAGGAAGAAGCCGAAGAAGAAGCCGAAGAGGAAGAAGAAGAGGAAAGAGACGAAGAAGAGGAAAAAGAGGAAGCAGCTGAAGGACTCGGGTCTTTATTCTAGAATCCGTTAGACCCAAAAATCCTTCTCTTTCGCCGGTTAGAGCATACTCTGTTCAAAAAGTCGGCGGCTTCTCTTCAAACTATCTTTTCTTTTTCCATTCCTTATCTTAAAATTGTAATCAAAGATTCTATTTTCAAAAAATCAGCTTGAGTCTAGATTTAATGTATACTTGAGCCAAGAATACTCTTTAACAAAAAGGAAAAAAGGTTTTTTAGTATTAAGGACGCTGAAATCAGAAATCCGGTTCTCGTTTTTCCAGGAACGCTTCCATACCTTCTTTCTGATCCTCCGACTCGAAGCATTCTTTGAATCTATCACTTTCGAATCGGAACGCTTCTTCTATATTCATGTTCTCGCCCTTGAATATAGCTCGTTTGGCTTTAGCCACGGCTACCGGGCTGTTCTGTGCTATCTCTTCGGCTATATCTTTGACCTTCTCGATCAGTTTCCCACTTTCTGTCACGTGATTCACTAGTCCATATTCCTCCGCCTTCTCGGCGTCTATCCTTTTCCCGGTAAATATCAATTCTTTCGCTTTTGCCGGACCTACGAGATTAGTCAATCGATAGGTTCCGCCGAAACCTGGTATCACTCCGAGTCCGACCTCGGGCTGTCCGAACACCGCGTCTTCTGAAGCCACTATAAAATCGCAGCTGAGAGCGAGCTCCATACCACCGCCAAGGGCGTATCCGTTGACTGCACCTATAACGGGTACGGATAACTCCTGGAACCTCTCGAACAATTTTTGCCCCATACTAGAAAAATAACTCGCCTCATCTGGATCCATGTCTTTCATCTCTTTGATATCTGCTCCTGCGACGAACGCGTCACCTTTACCCGTCAATATCACGGCTCTAGTGTTCTCCTGTGGAATTTCGTCGAAAAGATCTTCGAGCTCTTCCAGCATCTCCTTGCATACGGCATTCATGGGCGGATTATCGAATTTGATTACGGTTATCGATCCATCCCTTTCGACTTCGATCAAATCGATCACCTTCAATCGTGCTCGTAAAATCCTTCGCCCGTTTTCTGTCCGAGTTTACCCGCTCTGACCATCTTTTTGAGCAGAGGACAGGGTCTGTACTTGGGGTCGCCGAGCTCTTCGTACAGCACTTCCATTATATGAAGTACAGTGTCTAAACCGATCATATCGGCTAATTCCAATGGGCCCATAGGATGGTTAGCTCCCATCTTCATGACTTTGTCTATATCCTCTTTAGAAGCTACACCTTCTTGAAGGGTAAATATAGCCTCGTTTATCATCGGGATCAGTATCCTATTCACTGCGAAACCGGGCGAATCTTCGACCTCTACTGGTTCCTTTTCCATCTCTTCTGCCAAGGAAAATATCATCGATTTGGTTTCATCGCTCGTCTCTAGACCTTTGATAACCTCAACAAGGTCCATGTAAGGTACTGGATTGAAGAAGTGCATTCCTATGAAATTTTCTGGTCGTGAAGTGGCGGAAGCTATCTCGGTTATAGGGATGGTCGAAGTGTTCGTAGCGAATATCGTTTCCTCTCCACAGAGATCGTCTAGTTTTTTGAAAGCGTCTTTTTTTATCTCGGCGTCTTCGACCACCGCTTCTATTATAACATCGCATCCTTCTAAATCTTCCAATTCGAGCGTAGTCTCTATTCTGTCCAATGTAGCCTCTTTTTCTTCCTCCGAAATCTTATCCTTTTCAACACCTTTCGAAAGGAAATTTCTGATAGAATCAACCCCGCTTTCCAAGAGTTCCTCTTCTATATCTCTTATCATCACTTCGAAGCCGTTCTGAGCAGCTACCTGGGCGATCCCATGCCCCATCGTTCCGGCGCCTAATATACCGATTCTATCTATATCTTCTATTTCCATGGATAATACCTCCTTTAACCACAATATCACCAAATTTTCCTAGTTTATAAGAGTATTGATGAAAAAAGAATAGAGAATAAAGATACTAAAAGTTTCATCTCTCGATGAAGGTGGATATACCCATCCCGCCGCCGATACAGAGTGATGCGAGACCGGTCTTGTCGTTTCTCCTTTTCAACTCGTGTATCAAAGTAACGATCATCCGAGCTCCGGTAGCCCCGATGGGATGACCGAGTGAGATCCCTGAACCGTGGGGATTGATGTCTTCTCCACCTTCTTCGTTTATACCTATTCCGTATTTGGGAGCGTCCGCGTGTTCCATGCAGGCGAGGATCTGGGCGGCAAAAGCCTCGTTTTCCTCGAAAAGATCGATATCAGATTTCGTATAATCTATCCTGTCTATCAGTCTTTTAATGGCAGCTGAAGCACCCATCCCCATGTATTGTGGATCGACACCTACATCAGTATAGTCTTTGATGGCCCCCAAAATATCGAGATCGCTTTTTTCAGCGAACTCTTTAGAGGTTACCAAGATTGCGGCCGCTCCGTCCGATATGCCGGAAGAGGTTCCAGCGGTTATCGTTCCGTCTTTCTTGAAAGCTGGAGGTAGGTCTTTCAAATCTTCGAGACTAGTCTCTCTAGGACATTCGTCAGTGTCAACCACGTCTCCCCTTACATCCACAGGAACGATCTCGTCTTCGAAAATACCGTTCTGTATGGCCTTCATAGCTCTATTGTGACTTTCTACGCTGAGCCTCTCCTGTTCTTCTCTCGAGATGTCGTAGGTTTCAGCGAGATTTTCGGCTGTGATCCCCATATGGCAGTCATAAAATATCTCGTACAGTCCGTCCCACACCATCATGTCCTTTATTTCACCTTTCCCGCTGATATCCATGGTCTTTCCCCATCGAGCGTCGGGAAGAACGTAAGGAGCGTTGCTCATGCTTTCGAAGCCGCCGCTGATTACCGCATCGGCTTTTCCGTTCTCTATCTTTTCAGCGGCTAGTGTAACAGCTTTCATCCCGGATCCACACACTTGATTGACGGTAAAGGCCGGGACCTCTTTAGGAACACCTGCTTTGATACTTGCTTGACGACCAGGGTTCTGACCTTGGCCGCCCTGAAGAACGTTGCCCATGATGACTTCGTCTATCTCCAAGCTGTCTAGATCTTCATCCCAATCTTGATGCTCCTGCTCGACCGGGGCTTTATCTTCCAACCTTTCTGGGTTATATTTTTTGAAACTATCCGACACCACCGGTTTAGCTTCTAACTCTTGAAATAAACCTTCTATAGCGACACTCCCTAAATCGGAAGCGCTTAGATCTTTCAAAGAACCGCCGAATTTTCCCTGCGGCGTTCTCAGTGCTGAAACGATCACGGCTTCACTCATATTATCTATCCAAAGTTGGGAATCTCAAGTACATTTCGATTATAAATAATGTTGGTTTGCCCGATCAGGGTGATTTTTCTCATACCTCCGCAACTGATCATCTATATATCTATCCAGAGAGATTGAAAAATACCTCTACATAATCGATGGGAAAAATTTATCTAATCTTAGTATAGTTAAAGCACGATCGATATGGCCGAAGAACATAACATGTATGATTACGAGAAGGTGAGAGAGGAGTTCGAGTGGGACGTCCCCGAGGAGTATAATTTTGGTTTCGATGTTGTCGACCAGAGGGCCGAGGAGATGCCCGAAAAGGACGCGTTGATTTCGATAGATAATTCAGGGAAGAACGCCCAAAGACATACTTTCGAGGATCTGAAGGAACTTTCCAATAAATTCGCTAACTCTCTCAAAGAGATGGGCATGGAGAAAGGAGACAGAGCTATGGTCCTGATCCATAGGATCCCAGAATGGTACGTGGCGGTCCTGGGCATGATGAAACTAGGAGTGATACCGATCCCGACCCCTAATCTAGCGGTATCTGAAGATATAACCTACAGGATCGACAGGTCGAAAGCCAGCACCATCGTTACTGATTGGTCAAATCATGAAAAGGTAGAAAAAGTCAGGGATAAAGAAGAGATGTCCTCCCTAGAGAACTTTATACTCGTAGATGCGGAGGAAGAAAAGGAGGGATGGAGATATTACGAAGATCTGATGGAAGACGCCTCTCCCGAATTAGATAGAGAAGACGTCGAGACCACGAAAAGCGATGATCCTCTTCTGATATACTTCACTTCTGGAACCACCGGAAAGCCGAAGATGGTCCTACACACTCATTCATATCCTTTAGGTCACGAGGTTACGGCTAGATACGTGCAGGATCTCAAGAAAGACGATATCAATTGGACCATCGCCGACAACGGCTGGGCGAAAGCAGTTTGGGGCAAGTTGTTCGGCCAGTGGATCGTTGGCGCTACAGTAGTTCAACAGAACATAACCGGTAAATTCGATCCAAAAAAGGCTCTAAAGATAATCCAGGATTATGATATAACCACTTTCTGCGTACCGCCCACGATATATAAGATGATGATAAACGAAGACGTTGAAAGTTATGATCTAGATACGCTAAGGCACTGCTTGAGTGCCGGCGAACCGCTCAATCCTGATGTTATAGATAAGTGGGAAGAATACACGGGTTTGAGGATCTATGACTATTATGGACAGACAGAAAGCGTCGCTCTTGTCGCCAATTATCCGACGATGGAAGTGAAGCCCGGTTCTATGGGCAAACCCACCCCGGGTCACGAAGTGGACATAATCGATGATGACGGGAATAAGGTCCCGACCGGTGAAGAAGGCCATATCGCTTTAAAGGTCGAACCGGAAAGACCTCCGGGCCTATTCAAAGAATACTGGAAGGACGAAGAGAAAACCGCGAACGTATTCGAGGATGAATGGTATTATACTGGAGATAGAGCATACAAGGACGAAGACGGATACTTCTGGTTTGTCGGTCGGGCCGACGATGTGATAAAAGCTTCGGGATACAGGATAGGGCCTTTCGAAGTGGAGAGCGCTCTTCAGGAGCATCCCGCGGTCCAAGAGCCCGCCGTTATAGGTGCGCCCCACGAAGTCAGGGGCAAGATAGTGAAAGCTTACATAATTTTGAACGACGAATATGAACCTAGCGATGAGCTAGTGGAGGAATTACAGGATCATGTAAAAGATGTGACCGCTCCTTACAAATATCCCAGGGAGATAGAATTCCTAGACGAACTGCCGAAGACTATAAGCGGTAAGATAAGAAGGACGGAACTTCGAGAGCGAGCGGAGGAAGAATACCTGGAAACACACGATAGTCTGCCGTACTGAGATCAAAACCTTTTTCTTTCTTTTTCGATCATTTTTCAGAAAGTCAAGGTCACATTCAGGCCCTTGAACACCTCAAGTATAAAGAGATCAATCCACTTTTATCCAATCTACGAGTTCTTCGAGCGATTTTTTGGTGGGCTGCTCGGGTACTTCATCGGGAACTCCGACAGTCATGCATACGAAGGCTTCGTAATTATTCCCCACTCCTAACTTTTCTTCCAATTTTTCCTTATAAAAAGCTCCGATCCAACAGGTACCGTATCCTAGTTCGACCGCTTCCAGCGAAAGATGATCCATAGCTATACTCAGATCGACTTCGGCCCATTTCGCTTCCTCTATGAGGCCCACCACTAGAGCTCCAGCGTCTTTTACGAACTGTTGCCCGTGACAGACGGAGACGAGTTCTTCCAACAATTTAGGGTCCTGTACAACCACTAATTTCCATGGCTGTAAGTTATTGGCCGAGGGCGCATGCCTGGCAGATTCTACCATCTTCTCCATGTCATCCTGATCTATCGGTTCCCCTTCATACTCTCTTATACTTTTCCTTTCCGATATCGCTTCGAAGACGTCCATTATATCACCGTAGAGATAGGAAAACAGACCTTAAAATTTACCGTTCGAAAATTAGTACTTTGATAGGTTTGATCAAGGTTTACTTTTGATATCTTGATACCATTTTCAGTTTGATCGCTAATCTTCCCGATCATTTAACTTTACCTTTACCTCTTCCTCTTGGCTTTCCTTGACCAAGATATCTTCATCACACATCCTCTCGATCAACTGATCTATTTCGTTTTGTTCGTATCCATCTATTTCATCTTTCAGGGTCTTGATAGTGACTTTATCTGAACCTATCTTTTGCAGTATATTTCTACTTTGATCTATGATCTCGTCCTCCATGTTCAAAGAACTTAGATAGTGCTCAAAATCGATCTTTTCCGCTTCTTTAGGGACCGTGTTCACATCTTCCTTTTCTTCCTTAGATGGCTCTTCGATTTCCTCTTCTTCCTCTCTTTCTGCCTTCTGGTCTTCTTCATCGACGTCAAATGTTTCTTTTATTTCCTCTTCGCTTTTTGGCATCAAAGAATCGGTCACTGTCACTTTGACACCTATATTCAACTCTCCACCGTACTCTACATCGCCTTTGATTTTTACTTCATCCCCTAATTCGATATCACCCAAAGCATACACGTCGTCGGTTATGGAATCGCCTTTTATCCCTACATCTCCGAAACTCTTCAATGTACCCGCTTCGACTCCTTCCCCTAGCTGTATTTCTTCTCCTTTAACCTGTCCTTTTATTTTACATTCATCATCTATCTGGACACACCCTTGATCTGATACGACGTTCCCTTCAACAGTAACTTCGGGTTTCAACTCGATATCGTCCTCGGCAGATATCGAATCTGAGATTTTAGAATTTTCTTCGATGGAAAGCTTATCTTCAGTCCTGATTCCTCCTTTCAAGTCAACATTTGGATTGAGCATGAGTTCTTCTTCAGACTTCAAAACGACGTCATTAGTCCCTTCCCGGAGATCTTTTATTTTTTTGTTCAGCTCTTCCTTTTCGTCATACAAATCTTCCAGTTCTTCTTTCAAGTCCCTATTTTCTTCCTTTAATTTTCTGTCCGTATCTGAATTAGATTTGTCGAGTCTTTCTTCGAGTTCGAGCCTTTCTTCGAGTTTTTCTATTTTCTCTTCTTTTTCGGCTATAGTATTATTTTTCTTTTTAGCGATTTTATTTTTCTCCTCTTTTTGTTCCTCGACCTTCGATCTGAGTTTTTTGATCTTTTCTTTCAGCTTTTCTTGGCGCCGTTTGCTTTCCTTAAGTTTCTCACGGAATCCTTCATCGTTTTCCATCTTCTCGCCCTCTTAAATCTAAAGCAGATTTCATTTATTTATATGTTTTTCTGTTTCATATTAAAAAAAGTCATATCAGAAAAATGGTAGAAAAAAGAGAAGGGTTTTCTATTGTCGGTATAGTTGGGGATGATATATGCTTTAGATCTACCAAAGGCTATCTATCTGCAGGCCAAAATTTGTAGCCGTAATAGATAAGTCCTTCTGGACTTTCCTCTCCTAGTTTTCTCATGGATGCTTCGACTTCCATACCGGACTCGACATCCTCGTAATCAACGTCCACCAGGTGGCCTGTCAATCTTACCCCTTCTTCCATCTCGACTATCGCCATGACATATGGAGTAAGATCTTTGAACTCGGGATGGGGTTCGTGTACTTCTGTGTAAGTCACGACTTCACCAGATCCTTCAAGTTCATGCTCTTCCATCTTTCCGTAACTTTCCCTTCTACATTCGGGACAGATATCTCGCGGTGGAAAGTATATCTCTCCGCAGTTGTTGCACTTGACACCTATTCCCTTGTACCTCTGTCTTATCTCTCTCCAAAATCTTGGTATCGTCATCTATGACCACCTCCTCAATATATGGACGACTGTGCTTGCACCTGTTCCGCCCAAATTGTGGGTCAGCCCGTATTCAGCATCTTCAACTTGCCTCTCTCCTGCATCTTCTCTTAACTGGGTGACGGCTTCAACGATTTGACTTATACCTACCGCACCAACGGGTCTTCCTTTGGCTTTCAATCCGCCAGAGGTGTTCACCGATATCTCGGAATTCAGTCTTGTTTTACCTTCTTCTGTTGCAGGACCACCTTCACCTTTATCAAAGAATCCTAGGTCTTCTATAGCCATTATTTCTGTTATAGTGTAATTATCATGAACCTCTGCGAAGTCGATATCTTCAGGTCCTACTCCAGCTCTTTCGTACGCTTTTTCTGCTGCCCTTTGAGTAGCTTTCAAAGTACCTATATCGTCTCTCTCGTGGACTGCCATAGTATCGCCGCCTTCGCCGATCCCAACTATCTCTACGGCTTCACCATCAAATTCATCGGCTCTTTCTGCAGGACAAAGCACTAAGGCTGCCGCACCGTCGGAAAGAGGGGCACAATCGAACATCCCTAAGGGATCTGAAACAGTGGGCATTCCCATGACAAAATCTTTTGAAGTCTCCCTAGGATATTGTGCGTTTGGATTCTTAGCTGCGTTCTCGTGATTCTTCACAGCTACCTCTGCCAATTGCTCCTTTGTAGTTCCATATTGTTCCATATGGTATCTGGCCATCATAGCATACAGCGAGTCGAAAGTCGCACCGAAAACGCTTTCCCACTCTTGGTCGGCAGTAGAAGACAAAATCTTCTTAGCTTCCTCTTCTCCAACGTCGGTCATCTTTTCTGCTCCGCCGACGACCACTATGTCGTTCATGCCAGAGGCTACAGTCTTGAAAGCTTCCGAAAGCGCCATGCCTCCGGACGCTCCACCGGATTCTATCCTCGTCGAGGGTATATCGCTCAATCCGGCATAATCGGCTATGAGAGGTGCGACATGTTCCTGATTTATCATCTTCCCTGCGGACATGTTACCGATATACATCCTTTCTACTTCTTCACCCTTGACACCGGCGTCCTTGAGAGCTTTTAGACCGGCTTCGATTCCCAGTTCTCTGAGTGATTGATCCCACAGTTCACCTATCTGTGTTTCTCCGATTCCGATAATAGCTACGTCTCTCAAATCATTCACCTCCTTCTATCTTCTCTCTAAATTTAGCATATTTTGAATACGAAATGAATTCTCCATCAGAGATGACTTCTTGGACTTTAGGCACGTCTCTTTCTTCTACCTTTTCGATGTTTTCCGTCACTTGGATATCAAAACTGTCCGATCCGGCTCCAGAACCGTAAGAAGTCACGAGTATCTTATCTCCCGGTTCCGCCTGATCTAAAGTGGCGGCTAAACCTAGGGGTACAGCACCTGAATAAGAGTTGCCTATGTGAGTTACTAGAAGACCGGGTTCTAGCTGTTCTTTATCGAAACCCATCTTTTTAGCGGCTTTAACGGGGAATTTACCGTTGGGCTGATGGAAGACCACGTAATCGTAGTCCTCGGGTTCGTTACCGGTCTTTTCCAACATCTTTTCCGTACAATTTGTCACGTGCTTGAAATATGCAGGTTTTCCCGTGAACCTACCGCCGTGCTGTGGATACTTCTCACCTTCTCTTCTCCAGAAATCCGGAGTATCGGTCGTGTAAGAGAGAGTTTCCTCTATAGTCGCTAGAAGATTTTCCGAACCTATAACGTAGGCGGCACCTCCGGCTGCAGCGGTATACTCTAAAGCATCTCCAGGAGCTCCTTGAGATGTGTCTGCTCCTATTGCCATCCCGTTCTCGATCATGCCCGAGCTGACAAGACCCATACAGGTCTGGAAAGCCGCGGTTCCGGCCTTACAGGCGAACTCGTAATCGGCCGCGGTCATATAGGGAGAAGCTGCTAAAGAAGCCGCGACAATCGTAGCGGTGGGTTTGACCGCATAGGGATGCGATTCCGAACCCACATATATCGCTTCTAAATCACTACCTTTTATATCGGCTCTGTCCATGGCCCATCTAGCGGCCTGGGTAGATATCGTTATAACGTCCTCGTCCGGTGACGGTACCGACTTACTCTGGACTCGAAGTCCTTTTCCCATAGTTTCACCGTCTTCGCCCCAGACATCGCCGATCTCTTTGGGGGTGATCCTGTATTTTGGCACGTATCCTGCATAACCTTTTATTCCGACTTCATTTTTCGCCCTCATATGATATCACAACCATTTTCTAAGATTTTTGACCAATTCATCAACATCAATATCAGTACTTATCAAGGGTATATCCTCGACTTCAGCTAATTTCAATGATAGATCATCTATATTTTTGGGCTGGATATAGCCAACAGCGGCTGGAGTTAGAGGTGTTGAACGGATCGCTACCATAGGAGACCGTCCATGTTCGACGCCCTTGAAAAGTAAGATCCTCTCGGTGCTCCAACCGTATATGCTCAGATAATCGAAAGACTTCATAGATAGGATAGCTTTCATACTGTCGATAACAGTATATCCATATATTTCCCTGTCCCACTGTCCTTCGGAAAGTAGCTCTCCATCAATATCTTCGATTAGTTCGCTTATCGAAACTGAATCGGTAAATTCTTCGATACTCAAAATACCCTGCTTTCCGGGTCTAGTGAACCGATCGATAGTTTCTCCCCCTCTCTCCTGATCGATCTTGATCAGGGAGTTGACGATCCTTCGAACGAGAGGTGTCCCGGGTCTTCTTCTCCCCTTTTCGTAATCGCTGATAACAGAAGAAGAAACCCCCATCTCTTCAGAAAGTCTGACCTGGGATACGTCGAACATCTCTCTCCATTTCTTTATCACCTCTCCCGGTTCCTCTGAGATCGCTATCTCTCCAGCTATCTTTTCCTTTAGTTCAGCCATTCTGGTGATTTCTAGGGTGAAGACGTATATAAAATTGTCGAATATACCATTAGTCAATAGTCTAAATCTAGATCCTTTCTTTCAATACCTTTATTAAATTGCCTCTCGCAATTAGGGCAGTACCAGCCGGATTTCCTGTCAGTGTCTGCTATCGAATTAGAAAAATGCATCACGCACATCGTATCCGAGCAGTGATCTAGACCTACTACGTGCCCTATTTCGTGAACACCCTCCTTGACTATTCTTTCTTTTAGAAGTTCTCCTTTCCCCAACCTGCTGGTCGAGATGACACAGCCCAGCCCCTTTTTCTCGGCTAAGCCGAAAACGAAATTGAGGTAACCAGAGTAGAGGTCTTTATCCGTCACCCCCAATACTATTTCGGAGAAGTTTTTAGCTTTCTCCGAACAAAATTTAAGATAACCAGTCCCACTGTATTTTCCTCTATTTTTATCGTAAGTGTCCTCGAGATCGGCATGTATCTCCAAGACCTCGTTAGAAAAAGGGAGTTCTCGATCGAGTATCTTACATTTCTCGAAAGCGCTCTCAAAGGGTAATATGTATACCATCTTTATCTAATGATTTGACCAACCGATTAAATAGCTTTCCGACCTTAAAATATTATTCAGGTCTTTGCCTTAGATTGGGCGTTAGTAGATGAGAAGAGATCCCCATCTTGGTCCGCTTCGTAAAGGCTCACTTCTTTCCCCTCCTTGGTCAGTACCTCTTTTGCCTCCCTGATAAATCCTATCTCTTGAAGACGTTTTATCTTTCTAAAACACTTGGCGATGGGGATACCGTATCTTTTACTTAACTCCACTGCACTTTTTGGATCTTTCTGGGTAGCCTTTAAAATCAACTTGGATGCTCTGTCCAGGTCGAATGAAGGCTGTCCGGCGTTGTTATTGAGATGATCCATATTTCTCCATTTTCGTTTCAGTCTTTAATTTTCATAATTAATAACTAGAAGTTATTACTTAAGCTTGAACATCTGATTTTCTAAAATGATAATTACTACAGATACCTACATCTAAAGTTATGAATATCTCTATTCTCTCGGTCGTTTGATCGAAACCGAGGTCTGAGTCGCGGGAACGATCAAAATATGCACAAAAATTTAATAAGTCGCCTTTTATTCCCTTTAATACTCGATATTTAAAGAGAAGCATCCCCTTTATTTAAATAGGGGGAAGAAATGTATATAAAGAAGAGTGATTAAATATGGAAGGTCTAACGATAGAAAATGTGGTTGCTTCCTCATCTATTGGAGAGGAATTGGATCTGTGGGACGTACATGAAGCTCTGGAGGAATCGGAATATGACCCCGACAAATTCCCCGGGCTGATTTATAAGCTAGATGAACCGAATACATCTATACTGCTTTTTTCCAGTGGGAAGATGGTCTGTACAGGTGGAGTGACGCTGGACGAACCTCAGAAAAGTGTCGACAAGGTCAAAAATCTGCTCAATGATAACGGTATAGAGACCGCCGATGAAGTAAAGGCTCAGATACAGAACATCGTCGCCTCCTACGAATTGAACACTGATTTGAATCTGAATTCAGTCGCGATCACGCTCGGTCTCGAAAGGGTCGAGTACGAACCCGAACAGTTCCCCGGACTAGTTTATAGACTTCAGGATTCACCTGTTGTTCTTCTTCTGTTCGGCTCTGGAAGGATGGTCTGCACTGGCGGAAAAAATGAGGACCAACTGAAAGAGGGAGTCGAACATATCAAGGATGAGCTGAATAAGGCGGGCCTGCTCGGGTAACTGTTGATCCCCCAGTAGTCTTCAAAAAACATTTTTGTTTTTTTCTTATACTCTTTTTCTGGGATTATAGATCCTTGAATCTCTTTAAAGGATAATTTAACCGCTACGAATAGACTATTTAAAAAAAGAAAGATATTAGAAATTAAAAAAACTTACAACTTTTTGGCCATGTCCGTTTTTTCCCATCTGAATTCAGGCTCATCTCTCCCAAAGTGTCCGTATGCAGCGGTTTTTTCATAGATCGGTCGAAGAAGGTCTAGATGGTCGATGATCTCGGCCGGTTTAAGAGGAAATTTTTCGAGAACAAGATCCTCTATCTCTCTTTCAGGGATATTGTGCGTTCCGTACGTGTTGATAAGAACGCTGGTGGGCTCCGGAACTCCGATAGCGTAACTCAACTGGACCTCGCATTTATCGGCTAGACCAGCGGCAACTACGTTTTTTGCAACATAACGTGCCATATATGCTCCAGATCTATCCACCTTCGAAGGATCCTTTCCGGAGAAACAACCTCCACCATGACTTCCGTGTCCTCCGTATGTATCCACGATTATCTTTCTGCCGGTCAGCCCGGTGTCAGCTTGGGGGCCGCCGAGAACGAATTTTCCCGTTTCGTTTATATTGTAAGTCGTATCTTCATCTAAAAGGTCACTGCAGATCGGTTCTATCACTTCATCTTTTATATCTTCTCTCAACTTTTCATCTTCTACTTCAGGGTCATGTTGAGCTGCTATAACCACGTCGTCGGCACGTACCGCCTCGTCCCCTTCGTATTCCAAAGTGATCTGGGATTTTCCGTCGGGTCGGAGATATTCGAGTTTATTCTCCCTTCGGACTTCAGTAAGCCTCATAGATAATTTATGAGCCATCACTATCGGTTTAGGCATCATCTCTTCAGTTTCATTATTCGCATATCCGAACATTATTCCCTGATCTCCGGCTCCTTGCACTTCTTTATCGACCCCTTGAGCGATATCGGGGCTCTGGGAGTGGATAGCGGTCATGACTCCACAGGCATCGGCCTCGAACCCATACCTGTGTTTAGTGTAACCTATTTTTTCTATCGTGTTTCTCACGATGTCGTTCACGTCAACGAAGCCCTGACTGGTGACCTCGCCCGCGACGAAAGCTAGTCCGTTGGTCAAGATCGTTTCACATGCCACTCTCGAATTTGGATCCTGTCTGATCAGCTCGTCTAATATGGCATCGCTGATCTTATCCGCCATTTTGTCGGGATGCCCTTCAGTAACCGACTCCGAGGTGAGTTGATATCTTCTATCCCTGTTTCTTCTTCTCATGGTGATCTAACTCCTTTTCTATTTTGGATACCCCTATAAAGTTTCCTTCATTTATAATTAATCTTTTTCAGGCTACACGTTTTTTAAAAGGATCTCGACTTTTTTATGTGTCCATTCTGTCAACAAAAATAGTTATAATGTAGAAGGGATTGGTAATATCATGAAGGTAAGGTACGTCCCCCCGGTAGAAGCTGATGCAGAGAGACAGATGGCTATCGACGAATCTATTCTCCGGAATTTCGACGAAGGGAATTCTCCACCGACCTTCAGATTTTACAGGTTTAAACCTTCTGCTATAACCCTCGGATATTCACAGTCGGTGGAAGAAACTATCGATGTCCAGAGGTGTGAAAAACATGATATACCTTTCATAAGGAGGATAACCGGAGGAGGCACGGTATTTCACGACTATCGAGGTGAAATAACTTATTCTATAATCACTGAGAAAATAGAGGGGGATATCGAAGAGAGCTTTAAAGAGCTTCTACAGCCCGTAATGACTACGCTGGAAGACTACGGTTTAGAACCTGAATTTAAACCTTATAACGATATACTCGTAGATAAGAAAAAGATCTCCGGGAGCGCTCAGAGGAGAGGTAAAAAAGGGTTATTACAGCACGGTACTTTGATGTTCGACACGGACCTCGAAAGATTATCTCAGATATTGAAGATCGATAAAAAGAAACTTGAAGAAAAAGGTGCTGATTCATTTTTAGATCTGGTCACTACCATGCAAGAGGAGATTGGAGAAAAACCTAAAGTTGATGACCTGATAGATGTGATGAAAGAAAATTTTAAATCCCATCTTGAAGAAAATGTTTATCGAGAAGGATTGAAGGAAGTGGAACGGGAGAGGGCATCACGACTGGAAAAAAAATACGGATCGGATAATTGGACATATGAAAGGAGTTGGGAAAAGATATGAATATTAGAGCTTCTTACGGGACCGCACTGGAACTCGGTCTAGAGGAAGGAGAGACTGACGAAAGCCCTACTACGGCCTATCTGATGATCCCAGGCGAACGATGCAGAGGAGGATGCAGTTTCTGTCCCCAGGCTAAGGGAAGGTCGAAATGGTTATCCCGGGTTTCATGGCCGATATATGACATTTCGGAAGTCGTCGACGGTCTTAAGGATTCCGATCTATCGAGGATCTGTCTTCAATCTCCAGATGTCCCCGAGTACCAGGACAAATTGGTCTCCATAACTGAAAGATTGAAAGGGATCGATAAACCTATCTCGGTTTCTTCTCCCCCTTTGAACGATGGCACTCTCGAATCCTTAGAAGAGACGGTAGATAGGATCGGCATAGGAATAGACGCCGCCACCGATAAATTGAGAGAGGAGATGAAGCCTTCGTATGATCCCAGAGTGTTCTGGGAGTATCTCGGCAAAGCAGTCGATCACTTCGGAGAAGATAAGGTAACGGCCCACTTGATAGTGGACTTAGGCGAAGACCTGGGAGAACTAGCCACCACAATCAAGAAAGCGTTAAAGGTCGGTGCTGATATATCGCTTTTCCCATATAAGGAAAAAGAGGAAAAGGCTGATCTTACCTATTACCGCAAGGCTCAATTGGTAACCGGTCTTATCGAAGACGGGCTCAGTATCGAGAAGACCCTCCACCTTATCTCAGAAGATCCTGAAGCAGCTCTAGACAGGATAGACGAAGAGATTATATTTCAAACAAAGGGCTGTCCCGGGTGTAACCGTCCCTATTATACCTCATCTCCGGGAGAAGAACATAGAAATTTTCCTAGAGAGCCCAGCCAGAAAGAACTGAAGAAGATCAAAAGCGATCTGATCCCGGAGGAGGATTAGATGGATCCAGTGGAAATGAATAGAAGGATGTACGACGAGATAGCGGAAGAATACTGTAAAAAAACGGAAAAAGAGGGAGATAGGGAATTTCAAGAAAAGATGCTGGATAGAACCGTGAAATTCTTGTCTGCCAACCCTCGAATGATAGACTTGGGATGCGGTGACGGAAGAGATACTGAATATCTGCGGGAAAAGGGCGTGGATGTGGTTGGAATAGATATCTCAGAAGCTATGGTAGATCTAGCTAGGAAAAAATATCCGGAGTGCGCCTTTTTCACTTCCGATATCAGGGATACCATATTCCCGGAAGATACCTTTACTGGGGCATGGGCCAGCACGACTATCTCGAATCTTCCCAAGAATGAACTCCCGAGCGCCGAGAAAGAGATATATCGAATAGTAGAACCCGGGGGAATACTTGGATTTAGTTTTAAGATAGGCGAGGGAGAAGGGTTGGAAGAGAGCGTTATTGAGGGATATGAGCGCTATTATTCTTATTATACTTTAGAGGAATTGAAAGTAGAACTCAATCTTTTCGATATAATCGACAGCAAAAAGTGTCCAGATAAGATATTCGGGAACGAGTTCATGTACTGCTGGGCGAAGGCAAGAAAGTGATAAGAATAGTTTTTAGAGGAAACCGGCGAAAGGCCCCAAGTAGTACCCGATCGCGAGAGTTCCTCCGATGAGGGCCGCGATCGTGATATAAGATACCACGCTCCAGCTGAATATTTTTCTTCCGTCTAGCGGCCCGACTGGCAACAGATTGAAACCTCCGATGAACAGGTTCACGAAGGCTACGAAACTCAAAATGTAAGGTATCAATAATATGCCGTACATTCCGGTCAAAAGAGCACCTATAAGAAAAGCGGCACCTACGACCCAGTTTGTAGCGGGTCCAGCGGCACTTATCTTACCGTTCTGCTCTCTTGAGATATTACCTCTTATCATCACGGCTCCCGGAGCGGCAAAAACAAAACCGAACAAACTGAACATCAAAGCCAGGATCAAGCCCCACCGCCACATCCTAAATTCGGCCCAACAGCCGTAATCTCTAGCCAATTTACGGTGAGCCATCTCGTGAAAAAGAAAAGCGGTTCCCACCGAAAGAAATGATATCAATAAAAATACAGGAAATTGACTACTTAAAACCCCGATATAGCCTCCAGAGAAACTGATCGCGAAAGCTAGGGTCAAAACTACCAAAGCTATGCCCAGATGTCTTTTTTCGGTACTGCTTAAACCTTTCTGATATTGGATATCGGCACGGGTATAGTTCCTTCTCATCTAATCGACCTCGTCTTGAAATCGTTTTCTAATCTTCTCTACGGCTTCATCTATATCTTCAAATTTATTCAAAGATATCTGACCGCCAGCAGAATGGGGATGACCGCCGCCTTCGCCTAGATCAGAATAAGCTCTGTCCATGATCTTTCCAACGTTCAACTGTAAATCTTTACTTCTCACTGACATATGTATTTTTTTATCTTTTATCCCATAAACTAAAACTGTCAAGATATCCCTTTCTCTCAGTAAGAAGTTTGCGATCATAGAGACGTCGTCACTATGACTTATCTGGCCGCAGTAAGTCGTTAATATATCGCCTTCGATCTTCCGCTCTGATAGTGCTCTGCCCATGGCGCTCAATGTATCCGAATATATAGGGGGGCTCTCCAAGATATCCAAGATGTCCTTATCCGCTATCGAATTCAGATAAGCTATGGCCTTGAAATCCGAAACGGATATATTTTTGGTGTAATCATTGGTATCTACCTTTATACCGAACAGCATAGCCGAAGCTAGGACCGGCGGTATATCGATATCTAGATTCTGAAGATGTTTAGTGATAAGTGTCGAAGTCGCCCCAACATCGGTTCTGATCTCGGTGTATTTCTTTCCTTCCTCCCTGGTATTCGTCGAATGATGATCGATTATCACATCTGGAGTTACATAATCCGGGATGATATCGCTGGTAGAGGATTCCGCGAAGTCCACGAAAGCCACGTTATATGCGTCTTCGATCACGGGTTCTATGGAATGCTCATCGATATCCTGGATCACAAAATTCGTATTTTCCATAAAGATCTCGTTTTCTGGATGACCGATTTCCCCTCCAAAATAAGTCTCACATTCCACATTTTCCTTACGGCATATCTCCTCCATCCCCACAGCAGAAGCTATCGCATCGGGATCGGGATCGTCGTGAACGAATATAGCCATCTCTCCTTCACAATCGCCTAGTATGCGTTTCAATCTTCTGCTTTTTTCACCGAAAAAAGATTCATCGACATTTTTGAATAGCGAATCGACCAGTAGATCTCTTTTTCCGATCAGTCGATCGACCTTGGAATTTTCCTCCAAATTCTTCTCAAATCCTCTGTTCATGACTATTTGATATATGTCTTGAAATCTATTTTCGATTTTCTTTGAAAGATCTATGATCTTTTCCTCACCTATATCCATATAGATAAGAACTTCTATATCTCTTCGTTCCTCGTCTATAAAACTCAAGAATGCTTGTTCACTATATTCCCCTTCTTCCAGAAATTTTAATTCCTTTCCTCTCGAATCGGCTCTTTCCTTCAAACCTTCTATCACTTTCGTCTTTTCCCCTTTCCCATATACTAGATACATGGTTAGCCTTTCAACTATCGATAAGTTCGGTTGAATTCTCCTTTGATCTTTTCTAGGAATTTTTCCTCCAGCGCATCAGGCGAGACGGATCCGACCAGACATCCATCGTTCTCCGTGACCTTGTCCTTTGCAAAGTTTATCAACTTGAGAACTTTTTTCTCTTCGTTGTAGTTGGTCATGAAGGAGATCCCAGATAAAAAGACAACTCCCTGAGGGTTGGATTTCAAGTAGGTGCCGATATCATTGGAAAGGCCCGAAAGATTTGAAGGGGATCTATCTTCCATCTGAACGTCGTCCTCATCGGTCTCTTTTACACTCTGTCTGGATAACCAGATGAACTTACAGTCCTCGAATGAAATCTCGAATTCATCGATTATCTTTTTTGGATTTTCCCGAACTATGAAAAGAGTTGGAGTCCCTTTCTTTATTATCTCGACGATCTTTTTTATCGACCGGTCTGATTTATCTTCTATAAATAAATATGCGTCGCCCGGTCTCCAAGGGACCTTCTCCTCTTCTTCAGTACTTTCTTCCTCGGAAGGCTGCTCTACCTCTATAGATAATATATCGGGTTTTTCCTTGATCTCGGTTCTTTTGGCCTCTATCTCCTGATATAAGGTACCTATCTTGCTCTCGATCCTGCTCTTCAACTCCCACCCCTCGTATTTAGAGACCAAGCTCTCTATGTCGGACCAAGCGTCTTTCTGGCCCTCTTCGTAACCTTTGAGGTAAAGTTCGACCTTCCGATCTTTTTCCATCTCTATCCCTTGATTTTTCGATCTTTTAGATGAGGTATCAGCCTATATAACTCAGGTCCTCACTTCCGCCTTCCTGCTGTTGCTGTAGATTGCCCATGTCCATGTCTTTAACTTTGTTTGTAAGTTCCTCGACCTCTTCAGCCTTCTCGTCCAATTTTTCGTAGCCGATCTCTTTCCCGAGGTAACTCATGAGTTTTTTCAGTACGGCTCTTGCAGCCGCGGGATCAACAAAGTAACCGGAGGTCTCGCCCATGAGGCAGACACCGCTCAGGTCGTAAATTTTTTGTCCGAGTCCAAGCAGAAGACCGCTGGCCCCTACGATGCCGGAAGATGGATGCTCTTCAGAAAATTTGACGCCCAATTCTTTCATCTCCTCTATCTTATCCGAGGTCGTAGCGGCTCCAAGGACTTCGGGTATATCTACCATCTCTCCTTGGCTGTAACCGCCTAGAGAGAAGATCCTGGTAACACCCAAGTCTTTGGAAACCGAGAGGATCTCATCGGTCAACTGGTACTGACCCTGCGGAGTCATGCCCTGGTAGTCCCCGGTAAGTAGAAGCAGATCCGTGTCATCCTCTCCGACGTCCTTTTTGTAATAAAGCCGGTTGTTCACCAGTTTGGAAAGGCCGTCATCGTCGACCAGAACTTGGGGAGGGAAGTATAAAGAATGTATCTCAGCGAGTTCCTCGGCCTCTATCTCGTCTTTTAGATGTTCGACCGCCAGTTTACCGACATTTCCAACACCTGGAAGACCTTCTATGAGCACTGCGTCCTCTAGATCGGGTTTTTCCATGAAATCTACGATTATATCATCCATATTATCATCTCAATTTGAATTCTTTTTTTGTTTTCTTCTGTACTCTCCGTATCTATCTTGGGGAGAGTATTTTGGAGGTTTAGGATTGATAGTCCTTTCATCACAATCTTCACAGAATTCTCCTAGAGTGTACCGATTGCATGAAGGACATATTTTGATTTTCTTCATTGGAAAATCATCACATCATTAGTAGGGCGGGTTTATATATTTAGCGATTGGTGGAATACAATATCGAGAGAATACTAGGCGAAGGTATTTTCACTCCTGATCCTTTTTGATCAACAGGCCCATATCCGCTAGATGATATCTTCTTAGAGCTTTAGCGCCTGAAAAACTCATGAAAGCTTCGCTGAAATCTATGTTGTCGGCTAACAGGATACCATCCTCCCTAAGGTGTTTCCAGGCCAGGGCGAACTCGAACATCATGGTTTCATATGAATGACCGCTGTCGTGAAGGAAGATATCTATCGTGCTAGTTAGTTTTTCGAAAATTTTGGGCGTTTCGTAATAGGTGTCGCCTTTGAACAGGTCCCATCTATCTCTCAATACTTCTGGGACGGCCCAACCCGAATCCTTACCGGGTGGGATCACAGCTCCGGTCTTATCTCTGTTTTCTTCCAGCTCGTCGATCTTTACCGGGAGATCTACCGAGTAAAGTTTTCCTTTATCATTGTCTTCCATGGCCTTCAATATAACGGAAGAGGAAAAGCCGTTGCAGACGCCGGTCTCGACCATCACCTCCGGTTTCATCTCTCTCACTAAACTGTACAGCTTTATTCCGCTCTTTTTTCCAAGGGTCGCAGGATAATAAGACTCGTATTCTGAAAATTCTTCATTGATCCTGTCTTCGACGTCGGTGATGAATCCCTCTATACCGTGTTTACTTTCGACTTCATATTCTTCCAACTGCTCGAGTAATTCCTCGTCCATCTGATCACACCTCATCTCAAGGATTTTTCAATCCGCTGAATTACAGGTCATCGATCATATAATATCTCTTCATATTCAGGTATCACATCTTCGTCGAAAGACTTCATTCCCTCGCTGGTCTTGTGATGCACCATCATGTCTTCGATGACGTCGAAAGGTATAGTGGCTATCTCAGCCCCGATCTCTGCACACTGTCTTACCTGTCGTGCTGTTCTTATACTTGCGCCTATGATCTCCGTATCGTAGGAGTAATTATCGAGTATCTCGTTTATGGACCAGAGCAGATCGACACCGGAAAGTACCCCCTCGTCGTTACCCCAGTCGTAAAGCTCGACCGCTTCCTGGTCTCGATACACTATCTCTTCTTTATCTAGATTTCTGATCCTTTTCCTCAGTTCCATATCTCTTATCCTTTCTGTGATTTCTTCTGGATAGTAAGTTCCTTTGGGGTAGTCTTCGCCTCTTTCGAGTCCGATCTGTTTACGGATATAATCGTCTATCCTCCCCAGGAACGGACTGACATATTTTGCACCGGCCTTAGCCGCCATCAGAGCTTGATTCGGTTTCATGACTAGAGTACAGTTGATAGGTATACCTTCCTCGCTGAGAGTTTTTATGGCTTTGACACCTTCGAAATTGTTGTCTTCTCTCTGCATGGCCGTATTGACGGGGATCTTGATCACTACGTTGTCGTTCAATGGGTTGAACTTATCGTACAATATCTCCGCCTCTTTGACCATGTCTTCAGTCGTGGTACCCGCCACTTCGAGACTCACCGGACCGTTCACCGTCTCTAATATCTCCTTTATATGACTTTCCAGATCTATATCTCCATCGGCTGAATCTACAGCGCTTTTGATCAGTGAAGGATTAGTGGTCACTCCATCTAAAATGCCCCATGATTCGGCTTCTTTGATCTCTTCCATATCCGCGGTATCTACAAAAATATCCATCATAACACCTCTTTTATCATCTTTTGACTCCTCTTCTTTTCAAAACATCATGTGCGCTCTCGACTATATGTTCTGCGGTCAGGCCGTACTTTTCCATCAGCTCGTCGCTTCCACCGGACTCACCGAAGACATTGGGCACACCGACTCGCTTCATGGGCACGTGATAATCGCTTTCTGAAAGTACTTGCGCTATACCGCTTCCCATACCTTGGCTGACCACGTGTTCTTCAGCCGTGACTATACCGCCGGTCCTTTTGGCCGATTCAACGATGCTTTCCTCGTCCAAAGGCTTGATAGTACTCATGTTCAAGACTCTAGCGTCTATATCGTCCTGCTTGTCGAGCATTTCAGCTGCCTTCAGACATTCCGAGACCATGATACCGGTCCCGATAAGAGTTACATCTTCTCCTTCCTTCAGAACGGTCGCCTCGCCCAATTCGAAAGGATCGTCTTCTTCAGTTATTACCGGCACGCTGGAACGTCCCATCCTCATGTAGAAGGGCCCTTCCTTTTTAGAGATTGCAAAAGTCGCTTTTCTACTTTCATGATAATCCGCCGGAGCAACGACTTTCATATTCGGAAGAACTCTCATGAGAGCTATATCTTCTAACATCTGGTGTGATGCACCGTCACCACCTACCGTTATCCCGGCGTGCGTAGATACGATTTTAACGTCAAGTTTAGGATAAGCGATACTCTGCCTGACTTGATCGTAGGCTCGACCGGTTGCGAAAACCGCGAAGGTACTTGAAAATACAGTCTTGCCTGAAAGAGCTAAACCCGCAGAGACTCCGGTCATATTCTGTTCCGCGATACCAGAATTGAACATCCTCTCGGGAAATTCATCTCCAAAATCTCGCAATCGGCATGATCCGCACAGGTCCGCTCCGATCACGACGATATCGTCTCTTTCTCTACCCAGTTCTACGAGAGCTTCTCCGTAGGCATCCCTCTGCTTGGCCATCTCCCACATCACTTTTCACCTCCTTTCTTTTCGCCTAGCGCTTCTAGTGCGGTTTCCAACTGCTCGTCGTCGGCTGCTTTACCGTGGAATGCGAGCGATCCTTCCATGAAAGGCACACCTTTTCCTTTAACTGTATGTGAGACTATCATGGTAGGCTGATCGTGGACCTCTTCGGCTTTCTCTACAGCGTTCATGATCTCAGAAAAGTCGTGTCCGTTGATCTCTACAACATGCCATCCGAACGATTCCCATTTTGACACTATCGGTTCTATTGAAATCACTTCTTCGGTGGAACCGTCTATTTGAAGCTTGTTCCTGTCAAGAAAAACGACGAGATTATCCAATTTATTGTGACTCGCGAACATGGCGGCTTCCCATATCTGGCCCGACTGGATCTCACCGTCTCCGCAGATCGCATACACGGTATAAGGAACTCTGTCCAATTTACCGGCGAGCGCCATCCCGGAAGCTATAGACAATCCCTGGCCTAAAGAGCCCGTTGAGGCATCGACTCCCGGAGTCGCTCTTTTATGGGGATGACCCTGCAGTCTTGAGCCCAATTCTCTTAAAGTCTCGAGTTCTTCGACCGGGAAGTATCCGGCTTCGGCGAGGACTCCGTACAGTGCGGGAGCTGCATGTCCCTTACTTAGAACAAATCTATCCCTCTTCGGCCAATCGGGTTCGTCCGGTCTATGGTCCATTATCTCAAAATATAGCGCCGTCAGAACGTCGGTTGCAGAGAGAGAACCACCAGGATGACCAGATCCCGCCGCGTGAGTACTTTTAACTATGTGAACTCTTACCTTTCTAGCGATCTCTTCCAATTCTTTTATCCTTGATTCATCTAATGCTGGCATCTGTTATTATCCTCCAAAAGGCTTCTCGATATCCAATTGGTGAATAAGTTAAGACTTATTATCTTTTTCGGGATGGAGCACCGCTCCATCATCCTTTAATTCTATTCTGCCTTCTGCGAAGGCACCAACTATTGAGGGAAGTAATTCATGTTCTTTTTCTTTCACTCTTTCCGCTAAAGAATGAGGATCGTCGTCTTTTTTCACCGGGACACATCTCTGATCTATTATCGGCCCACCGTCCACTTCACTGGTGACGAAATGCACTGAACACCCTGTCCTTTTCATCCCGGCGTCTAGAACAGCCCTATGAACCTTTTCACCGTACATACCCTCCCCACCGAATAGAGGGAGGAGAGCAGGATGGATATTTATCAATTTTCCGTGATATCTGTCAACGAACCCGTCAGTCAATATCCGCATGTATCCGGCTAAGACTATCAGATCAGGATCATATTCATCGAGGACATCTATTATCTCCTTTTCGTGATCTTTTCTACTTCTGCCCCGATGGTCTATGATGCGATGATCTATATCATGGTTCTTCGCTCTTTCGATACAATAGGCATCGGGATCATTGGTTATCAGCAGATCGACTCGTGTGTTTATTTCCCCGTCCTCGCTCGCGTCTATTATCGACTGGAAATCCGTCCCTCCTCCTGATGCCATTACTGCAACGTCTATCATTTTATCCGGGCGTTCATAGTTTTGATAATTAAAAAAGATTAGGATAAAAGATTAACAAATAGGTAAACGCTTGAAAAAGTTTTTTAAGTAAATACCGCCTCATAAGTTTATAGAAAGATTCTTTAAAAAGAGAAAAGGGGTGCCCCATTGAAGGTTCTCTATGTAGATGACGAGGAAGGAATGAGAAAACAGGCGAAGATATTTTTGGAGAGGTTGGAGGATGAATTCCAGGTCTATACCGCCCCATCTATGGAAGAGGGTCTTGAGAAAGTAGAAAGGAATGATATAGACGTGATAGTCTCGGACTACAAGATGTCCCCAAAAGACGGTCTTGATCTCTTAGAAGAGATACGCGATAGAGATATCGAAATACCTTTTATAATCTTCACCGGGAAGGGTAGAGAAGAGGTCGCCATGAAGGCGTTAAATTTGGGGGCGGACAGATACATAAAAAAGGGAGGAGATCCCGATACCCGATATGAGTTTTTAGCGCGGACCATAAAGCAAGAATTTCGTCATTATTCAACCAGTAAAGAAAAGGAGATGCAGAAGGCTTACTTCAGGGAATTGTTCGAGAAATCGCCAGAAGGTATAATTCTCGTCGATACAAATGATAGAATTATCGAAGCCAATGAAGGGTTCAAGAAGATATTCAAATACGATAAAGAGGAGGTCGTGGGGAAAAAGGTCAAGGACGTCATAGTCCCGGGGGATAGGGATTCTGAGGCAGATTCTGTTTCGGAAGTTGTACTCTCTGGAAATGAAATCGAGATGGAAACCGTTAGAAAAAGAAAAGACGGCAAGAAAGTTCATGTATCTTTACTCGGGTATCCCATAGAATTGGACGGGGAACAGATAGGAGTGTTCGGTATCTTCAGAGATATAACTGAAAGGAAAAGGACTCAAGAGGCGCTCAAGCGTAATGAAAAAAAGTACAGAACTATCTTCGAATGTGCCAACGATGCGATGTTTATCTTGAGAGACCATAAAGTTACCGATTGTAATCAAAAAGCTTTAGAGATGTTCGGATACGAAAAAGAAGAATTTATAGGTAAATTCCCATGGGAATTTTCTCCCGCGGCACAGGAAGACGGACAAAGATCCGAGGAAAAAGCGATCGAAAAGATAGAGGGTGCCCTGGAAGAATCACAGTCTTTTGAATGGATACATCAAAGAGCTGACGGGACGGATTTCCAGACAGAAGTTAGACTGAACAAGTACACGGTCAACGGAGAGACCTCAGTTATGGCCATTGTTAGAGACCTCTCGGAGATCAAAAGGATGAAAAATCAGCTGGAAGAAAGGAATCAAAAGATAACAGAACTGCATAAAAAGACTACAAGATTTGAAAAATGTGATAATGAACAAGAAGTTTGCGAACTCGTGATCGAGACCGCGGAAGAGATACTGGATTTTGAAGTGTGCGGGATAGACTTCGTGAAAGAAGGAAGATTTGTTCCGATAGCTTTTTCGAGTGAAATAGAGGGCGGATTCAAGGAAAGAAAAGTAGAAGAATCGGGGATAAGCAGAAAAGCTTACCGGGAGAAAAAAAGCCTTCTTATAGACGATAGAAGAGAAGTCGATTATTCTAGACCGGTCGTCAGCGAGTATAGAGCATCCCTGACCATACCTTTGGGCGATTTTGGTATATTTCAGGCCTTGTCGGTCGAAGTGGGAGCTTTCGATGAGGATGATCAAAAGATAGCCGAGATATTGGTAAAACATGCTGTTGAGGCGATAAATCGATTGAGATCAGAAGAATCTCTCGTCGAGAAGAGCAAGAAAATCAAGAGTCTGCACAGAACGGCGGTCGAGATGGAAAGGTGTACTGAAGAGGAAGAAGTCTTTGAACTCACGGTCGAAGCTGCCGAGGAAGTACTTGGATTTTACGACTGTACTTTGGCTTTAGCCGATGAAGAAAACGATGAATTCGTCATAAAAAAGACGTTGAGAGGTGAATATGAAGATAATTATCGAGTAGATCTCGATACTGGATATCTCAGCAAAACCTATGAGAACAACTCTTCTTATCTGATCGATGATCTATTAGAAGATGAAACAGCCGAACCGGGGACTGATAGATACAGATCGGCTCTTAGTGTTCCTCTTGGAGATATCGGTGTATTCCAAACGATGTCTACAGAGACCGGATATTATGACGAATCAGATATCGAGATGGCGGAAACATTGATATCTCACACTTATCAGGTTCTTCAGCGTATCAAAGGTGAAAAAGAGCTTAAAGAGAGCGAAAAGAGATATAGAGCTATCTTTGAAAATACGGGCACAGCAATGATTATGGTGGGGGAGGATCAAAATATCTCGCTCGCTAATGAAAAGGCCGAAAAGATGATGGGTTTCTTCGAAAAGAGTTTGGTAGGAGAGGATTTCTTCAACTTCGTCGTCGATGAAGATAAGGATAGACTCGGGAATTACCATGACCAAATTTTGAACGAACCGAGTAACATTCCGAGCGAGTACAACGCGCAGTTGGTGACCAAGCAAGATGACGTGAAAGACATCCATCTAAAGGCAAGCAAAATACCCGGGGTCAAAAAGGCCGTGGTCTCGCTCATGGATATAACCGAGAAGAAAGAATTCCAAAAAGCTAAGAATAGGATGAAATCGATGGTCCACGAGATGAAGGCCGATTTTGAAAGGTTGGAGACTTATGTCGGTATGCTCGATGAATCGGATATCGAGCCGTCTCAGCAGGAGACTCTCCAAAAGATGGAGGATATAATAAAGAAGAACAAGCAGACCTTGAAGGACGAATAAAGAGGAGGCCTTTTTTTGGAAAAAGCTTTTTAATCTGTTCTTTTTCATCTATTCTGAGTCTGACCGATATCGTGGTCGGATGGATTTGCGGGGATAGCTAAGTGGTCAACGGCGAAGGATTGCTAATCCTTTGTCCCATCGGGACACGCGGGTTCAAATCCCGTTCCCCGCGCTTATATTCCTTTGTGATACAGATGGAATCGGAAGAGACAGAGGATGGAATGTCGAATTATCAGTTCGACGAATTCGATCTTCAGCTTCATGATCTTAGGATATCTAAAGAGAAGATAAAGGCCATGAAGGATTCAGATGAATTAGGACCGAAGATAATAGAAGGTTATCGTCGCCTTCTAGACGGCGACATTGAAGAGTCTTTGCAGATTTTTGACAGCGTTTTAGATGAAGAAAGAAGGAGGCCGAAAGTTTGGTACGGTAAAGGGCTCGTAAATTTGCTACTCGGAGATCTCGATGAAGCCGTACAAAATTTTGAAAAAGCTGTTAGTTTAAAACCTGATTTTAAAGACGCGCTTTACGAGAAAGGGGTCGCTCTTCACGAGAAAGGAAAAACCCAAGAAGCTTTGGAATACTGGAAAAGGGCTAGGAAAAAAGAAGAAGATTATTAAGATCATCTAAAACTCAACAGCGATCGCAGTTTTCTCTTTTTGTATAACTGCGGACTGAAGAGCGCGACCGCAGTGAATATCTCCAATCTGCCTATCCACATCAATATGGACAAAAATAATCTTCCAATCAACGGGACAGACCTGAAGTTAGTGCTTGGACCTATCATTCCTAATCCTGGCCCCACATTGCCGAGAGTCGTAGCGGAAGCGGAAATCGCCGATACGATATCCAATCCCAAGCCCACCATTACGAACGAGCCTATAGCAAAGATAATGAGATAAGCACTGAAGAACATCGCCACAGTATTGAGAACTTTTTCGTTTATTACGTTGTCACCCAATCTGATGACTACTACTCTGCGGGGATTGATGAACTTTTTGAATTTTCTTTTTATCATCTTGAAGACCAGTAGTATCCTCAATATCTTCATGCCTCCAGCAGTTGAACCCGCCGAACCTCCTATGAACATCAAGAATAAAAGAAGCAGTCTGAGGATCTCGGGCCAAGTGTCGAAATTCACGGTAGCAAAACCGGTGGTGGTGAGTATAGCTAAGACCTGAAATAGCGCGTGTCTTACCTGACTAACGGCCGGTACTGTACCCGGCATGTTGATGAATGTTATGAACAAAGTTGCCGCGAGGATTATAGCTAAGTAGGTTTTGAACTCCGCGTTTTTAAAGACTTTTTTCAGATTACCTCTGAAAAATTGATAGTGAAGTGAGAAATTGACTCCCGCGAGTATCATGAAGAAGATGATTATCCACTGGACCGTGGAGGAAAAGAATGCTATACTGTCGGTATGTGGAGAGAATCCCCCTGTTGCCATTGTCGTGAACGAATGATAAAATGCATCGTAAACACTAACCCCGGCGCCTAACAAAAGGATGACCTGCATCAGGGTGAGCACCGCATAGATATACCAAAGAATCTTGGCGGTCTCTTTTATCTTCGGTTTAAGTCTTGTCATGGTTGGACCGGGCGATTCAGCTTTAAGAAGGCTAAGACCACCGCTGCTCAGCTTCGTCAATATCGCTACCGACAGAACTATGACACCCATACCTCCCAACCACTGAAGGAAACCACGCCACATCATAACACTTTTCGGATGTTGTTCCAGCGGGTACGGTAGAACGGTGGCCCCCGTGGTGGTCATACCGGACATTGCCTCGAAGAAACCATCTATAGGTGAAGACAATACGCCAGTCATCAAGAACGGAAGTGAAGAGATGAGAGCTAAAACGATCCAAGTGAAACTGACTATCACGATCGCTTCGTTATGGTAAAAATCTTCAGGCCTTCCAAAAGTTTCGGCCGGATATCCCAAAGTTATCGTGAATGATGCGATGAAAAGATAAATAAGAGCATTAAAGGGTAAAAATCCGAAGATAAGGGGAGCTTCCTGATACCAGATTGCAGGGATGATAGGTACGAAAAAGGCGAGACCGAAAATTTTCAAAATCGAGCCGAGGTTTCCTACGATCACTTTCCATCTCATCTAGAATTGATCCTCCACTGCGTTGATCTCTTCTTTCATCACGAAAAGCAGTACGTGGTCACCTTCTTTGAACTTTTCATCTCCATGGGGTATGATGGTCTCATCTTTCCTTTTGATGGCCCCCACTATGCTCTCCGGTGGAAGATTGCTCTGAGAAAGAGTTTTTTCAGCAACCGGCGAACTTTTCTCGACCCTCATCTCCAGTATGTAAAGGTCACCTCCATGGATTGGAACCGCTTTCAAAGGATCGAGTTCTCTAGCCAATTTTAGCATAGTGTTTGCGGTCTGAAGTTCTGGAGAGGCGGCGAGATCTATACCGACGGTTTCTATCAGAGATTTAACTCCCAGTTCTCTAACTATTGCGATGGTCTTCTCCACGCCGTAAACCTTGGCGAGCAGGGAAACAAGAACATTGTATTCTTCCGAGGAGGTGCTCGCCGCCAAAGCATCGATCCTCAAGATACCCTCCTCGATCAATACATTTTTATTTCTAGCGTCGGCGGTCAATACTTCCACGTCTTTGAGTTTCTCCGCCGCCTTTCTACCTCTTTTTTCGGACTCATCGATAACTTTTACGGCTACACCTCTATCCCGTAACTTTTTAGCAACATTTATCCCGACGGGGGTAGCTCCGACGACCATCACGTTCTCCACGGAACTTCTTTTCTTTCCAAGAAGTTTCAACATCTTCTCTTCAGCTTGCCTACCCTCGACCATGACGATCAGGGTGTCATCCTCTTTTACCACGTCCTCACCGTGCGGTACGAGGACTTCGTTCTCTCTGATTATAGCCCCTAGATTGACCTGAGAAGGGAACTTTATCTTCTTTATTTTTTTATCCTTTATTCTAGAGTTCGATAGGACTTTGAATTCTATAACATCTATTTTCCCGCCTAAAGATATATTTTTATCTATAGCGGAAGGCACGGTTATGATATTAGCTATCTTTTTCGCTATCAAAAGCTCCGGAGATACGGCATAATCCACACCGATTCCTTGGAATTTTCGCGAAACTGGCCTAGATATATATTCCAATCCATTGATCCTAGCCAAGGTTTTACAATCTGCGGATTTAGCTATGGAACAGGCTACAAGATTTGTTTCATTATCATCTGTGACCGTGAAAAAGAAATCGGCCTCCTTGATATCGAGAGAGTTCAAAAGTTCTGGATTCGCGCCGTTTCCCTGGACTACCATGATGTCCAGTTTTCTAGCTTTCTCGCAGGCCTTCTTCGATTTATCGACGATTATAACGTCGTGGCCTTTTCTCCGTATAGACTCGGCAAGCTCTCGTCCGACCTCACCGGCTCCTACTATTATCACTTTCATCTTTACACCTGGTATAATATCATTTACAGCAATTTGTTGAGCAGTTTTTTATGTTTTTTAATATTTACCGTTTGTCCCTCGCCCACACCTAATTTTTCAACATCCAATTTTCTCAACTTTATCTTACCTAGATTTATCAGATCGTCACCATAAACAGATACTAAAATATCCTTCCTATCAGAACTAACGACGATAAGTTCCCCGTCATCTACCTCCAAATCCTCGATAGATTCCGTGTTAACTCTAGCCCTGCCTCCCGATTTTACGGGGCTTTTTTCCACCTTTAATGATCTAGATTCGGTCATCTGGTTCATCTCCAACCATATTTGTATATATAAAATCAACGGTTAATATTTTATCCACGTAAGATGATTTCGCTCTCGATATCTATAATTTATCTTAATCTTAACGGGATTGATACGATCATCAACGGATGAAATCCAATATAGAGGGACCTTTATTCATCTCTTTTCCGAAATCTTTCTTTTTCAGGTCTTTCAGACCCGTTTTTCTCTCGATCAAATCCATCGCTTCTTTTTCGCCGCCGAGATGATCTACCAATCCGATATCCTTGGCGTCTTTTCCAAGATATACCTTCCCTTCGAAGACTTCCGAATCATCATCTATATCTCTCTGGTGCTTGATCTGATCCGTAAAAAGATCATTTATCTCACCGACCATCTCCTTTCGGTGTTCTTTACCTTCTTCAGTCGTCTTGGTGAAGGGCATGCCTTCGTCCTTGAATTTCCCTTCGGATTGGATATCCATCTTTATCCCAAGATTATCCAAGAAATCGGAGAGATCGGGACTGACCGATATGGTACCGACTCCGCCGACGCTCGATAACTCGTCCGCTACGATCTTATCACAACTGGAAGCGAGCCAATAAGCTCCAGAAGTTCCCTGTTCGCCAATCAAAGCGACTTTGAATATATCCAGGTCAGAGACTTTTTTCGCCAACTGTTTACTTTTGTAGGGAGACCCTCCGGGAGAATTGATTTTTAATATCAGAGCCTTGTACTTATCATTATCTTTTATCTTGTCCAAATACTCCTCCGATTGTCCGATAGAGGAAGGACCTATGGATCCCATGAGACCACCTTGTCCTTCCATGATGGGACCTTCAACCGGTATTATCGCCACTTTATCTTTGAACCAATCAAATATCATAGTGAGTAAAGAAAAGACAACGTTTTGGATACTTAAAGTTTGAGTCTCCCACTGACTCTTTTCAAAAATCCAATAATCCGATGGCTAAAGGCCTATTAAGGGGATCGTTATCATTACCGCAGTCCGCAGAGTATGTACAGGCCGGACATCCTTTCAATCTTCCACAGTCGCAGTCCTTTAAACTTTCCTTCGAACTCTCGACCAGTTCTTCTATCCGTTCATAGGCGTCATGTGAAAAACCGACACCTCCCTGTATTCCATCATATATGAATATCGCTCCGCTGTCCAACTCGGAGTTGTACGCCGTTGAAATCCCGCCGACGTCTTTCTTATCGATCAGCATAAGTAAAGGCAGCATCTGGATTAAGGAATGTTCTGCCGCGTGAAGAGCTCCTTCGTAGTGGTACTTGGCGCCTTTACTCCTGTCCCAGTCTCCCTTTTTCAATTTTTCTTCGGCGACATCTAACATCTCTCTTTCCATATCTTCTGGGATCTCGAGCCACATGACCTGGGTGTTCAACTCGATAGGTTCTAAGCCTGTCCTTTGTGTCTCTATGACGTCGTCGTTGGAGATCTTCTTTTTCTTGTAGGCAAAGTAATCGATTATCACCTTCCCGCGGCCTTTACAGCATCTGAAGGGCCCTAGATCTTTTTCTTCTTCTCTCCTCACATCCGTGATATCGGTATCTCTGAGAGTGGTCGTATAGTAATCTGTATCTACTGGCTCCAGAGTGACCGAAGGATTCACGCCCTCATCGAACTCTTCGACCTGGTAGTACTGATTTTGATGCAGGTAAATAGCACCCGGGTGAAAATCTCTATAAGCACGATTTTTCTCCATCTCAGGCAAAGATTCTATCTCGCCATTTTCTTTTTTGATCTGAAGTTCAAAGGTGTCCTTTCCCGCCGAATAAAGGTTGATCTTATTTTGAGGGTAATCGCTTTTACCGTATCTAAACCCATTTTCTATATCGCCGACCAGGCTTCCTTCTTTTTTCCACATCCTGCACGCTTTTTCGATCCTTTCAGTCAGGAATTCCTCGTCATCTTTTTTGATTGGGAGTTCTTGAGAGGCTGCCAGGAGATGACTTGAAAAAACGGTGTTATTGGATAGATCTATCACAGCATCTTCGATCGGATTTCCCAAGATATGACCCGGATGATCGACTATGTACTGGTCCAAGGCGCTGTTGAACGGAACGAGGACTGACATGACCTCTTCGTCTTCTCTTCCCGCCCTTCCTATCTGCTGCCAGAAACTTATCCTGGTACCGGGATAGCCCGATAGTATCGTAGACCCGATAGACCCTATGTTAATACCTAACTCTAAAGCGGTGGTAGAAACCACGGCGTCGACATCTGAATCTTTCAGGCCGTTCTCTACTTCCCTTCTCTGTTCTTTCGAGAGTCCGGCGTGATAGGGCTCAACTTTACGATCCTTCTCCCTATATTCCTCTTTTAATATCTCTTTCGCCCAAAGACTGTCCAGTTCGGTCATCTTTCTTGAAGGAGCGAACATCAGACTCTGAAGCCCTTTATCTACAAGGTGAGCAAGCACTTTACTGCTTTCTCTATGAGTGCTCTTCCTCTCTTTGATCTCATCGTCCAAACGAGGTGGGTTCCAAAAGATCAGGTCTCTTTTGCCTCTCTCGCTTCCGTCTTCATCTATCACCGTCAAGTCCTTTCCCGTTAACTTCCTCGAATGCTGAGATGGATTTCCTAAGGTGGCGCTGGACAGTATAAATCTGGGCTCTGAAAAGTAATATCTCGAGATCCTTCTCAATCTCCTAATTATCCAGGCCACGTGCATGCCTAGAAGGCCGGTGTAGTGATGCGATTCATCGATGACGATCGCTTCCAAATCTTCAAAGAATCCAGTCCACTTTTCATGATGACCGAGGTAGAGGTTCAAACCGGCAAAGTTTGTCAAGATCACGTCTGATTCTTTTCTTATCTCTCTTTTTCTAGAGGAAGAAACGTCTCCGTCGTAGATACCGATATCCACATCTATATCTAACAGGGAAAAGATCGATCCTATCTCCTTTTTTTGGTCTCTCGTCAGCGCTTTAGTGGGGAAGATCATCATCACATTGGCTCTCGGGTCTTTTTCGAGCAGTTGTGCCACTGAAAGAGTATAGGCGAGTGTCTTTCCGCTCCCGGTACTCGTAGTGATACAGACGTCTTCCCCGTTCAAGAATTTATCTATAGCTTTAGCCTGGTGTGAGTACAGTTCTATACTGTTCTCTTCCAATCTCTCTTGGATATATTCACCTAACTCCTCACTTTCTTCATGTTCGGCTTTCTTTTCTGGGATATCGGTCGAAAAAGCGATCTGACCGCTGTAATCGGGAAATCCCGCCTTGACCCAATCTGGATCCATCGATTTTACTACAGTCACCACCGATAAGGCTTTTATGGTCCCCACCACTAAGATGTGATGATGCGGGTATTACATCTCTCCAATAGGGCGCTCGCCGGGTATACAGAAGATGATCTAAATGATCTAGAGGATTACTTTCTACCCGACGTTATAGTGACCTCTAACATCGGTTATTCTCGATCTAGAGAGCTGAAAGAGAACCTTTCCAATGAGATAATCCCTATAGAGAAAGTTCGGAACTTCAAGCTGAGACGATTCGATGAAGAGGTATTGTTGATCCTCAGGGAAGAAAAAAATCTCGAAGATGTGCTGGAAAAGGATCTAGATAACGCCGTGGTTATAACGGACCTATTGAGCAAAGAAACGGACCCGATGACCTTCGACTTCGAACTGAAAAATGCTCATATCGTAGATACGCTTTCTAAGTGTCTGAAAAACTATAACATATTATCAACGGAGATCGAGGCGGAAGATAAGCAGGAATACAACGGAGAAACGATACACGGTTTGGACGTGTCTTATAATCGAGAAGGGGTGAAGATACCGATATTTTCCAGCTATGGAGGGCCGAGGGTTCAAACTTTTCCCGCAGAGAGAGTAGGCCTTCTAGCCGTATCCGGTATGGGCGGAAAGTTTTCTACGCAGTTGAAGAATCGAGGCATAACATGTAGGAGAGACCTCAAAGAGAACCATCCTTTGGATATAATGGATGAGAGAGGCATAGGCCCCTATCGAGGGACGAAATGGGTGTGTTCAGCGGAGGCCTTGGAAGAGAAAAAGGTATTTCGTATCCGAGAAAATGACTTGAAGGACAAACACAAAATATTTCTAGATATAGAGACAGACTCACTGAGACCTTCTATCGTATGGCATATAGGGTTATATGACGACAAACAGGACGAATACCTTTCTTTCTTACAGAAGGATCCTAAGAAAAAGGGTGACATAATCGAAAGGTTCGGGAAGTATCTAGATGATGAGGCGGGATCTAATTCGGTATTACTAGCATGGTATGGCTCCGGATTCGACTTTGATGTTTTAGAGGATTTCTTCGAAAGATACCGGGAGGAGTATTTTGATATCTGGGATGATGTTGAAAAAGTAGATATTATGAAATGGGCTAAGAAACATGCGGTTCTTCCCTGCAGGACGTTCAAACTTGAAAATGTAGCTGAAAGATTAGGCTATGAAAGGGAAAGTTGGGGCTTGACAGGCGAGGAAGTCGCGAAGATATACTCGAGGCACATGGATGGAGGTGAAGAGCCTGATTGGGAAGAGTTACAAACCTATGCTAAAGACGATGTTGTATCTTTGAAGCATATCTACGAAGTTATAGAAGAGGCTCCTCTGAAATACGATCTAAAGGAGATCGAGAAGGAATACAGGAAGAAGAAAGATACGGATACTCGTTAATATTTCAGCGATCAGATCTCCCAAACGATCTCATCGCCCGGTTTTTCGTACTGAAAGATTTTCGTTTTAGCGTCGAATCCCTCCTCGATCAGATCGTTTATCCATTCTTCGTTTCCGAAGGTGTGGATCGGTACGAAATAGTCCGGTTTCACTTGCTCTATGAAGTCGATGGGCCCTGCCCAACTCGAGAGCCTTTCGTCCATATTCGAAAAGGCTATATCGATATCTTTTGCCTTCAAATATTGGATCGCCTTATCGAAAACATTAACGTGCTTTTCTCTTTTCTCCCTGCTCCACTCGGGCCAGTCCCATTTTGCCAGATCCCCGCCGAAATATACGAGGAGGTCTTCGATCTCTATCAAGAAAGCTACACCGGCGTCATTGCTCTCGAAAGTTTTGACCTCGACATCGCCAACAGAGTAACTGCTATCTGGCCCGACCTCTGTCAAGATATCGCTAGGATCGATCGAATGATGGCCAAAAGACACATCTTTTGAGATCAAGTAATAGGTCTTTTTAGCGTTCTTAGAAAATTTACTCACATCAGAAGAGAAATGATCTCCGTGGGAATGAGAGATGAATATGTAGAGGTCCTTTCCAGTAACTAGAGCATCCAGCTCACGTTCCTCTTCATCTGTTACTTCTCTGCCTGGGTAATCGAAAAGTAATATTTTTTTCTCCACCTCGATGGAGAAACAACTGTGATACAGATACCTAATATTAACTTGCATATTTTATTTCACCTCTATTTTAAGATGATTTGGCTAGTTGAATACATGATAACCCTCCAATCTCAAGGGATATACCAAAAACTATCAAAATTAGCGTAAAAAAGTCATCCGTTGTGATTACAGTAGGGGAACCCAACATTGAGAGAAATAATAAAAATCCAAATATACTTGTAGTTAGACCCAAAGCTAAAAGCACTATTCCTATATCTTCCGTTGCTTGATCCATATTTTCCTCCATCGAAACGTTTAAAATTATTGAAATATAAAAATCTTGGTGATTGGAAGCTTTTTACTCAAATCTTGATCCCAGCTTTCTTGAACTTCTTTCTTATGTTATCGACTTTTCTTCCAGAAAAACCCTTCTCTTCCAGCTTTTGAAAATACCGCGAGAAAAAGCATTCGTCATCTTTGTTGATGACGTCGCCGAGCTCTTTCCAATGAAGTTTAGAGATCTTTTCCGGAGCCTGATTTAAAAACTGACCGAAGTACTCAGGATATGTCTCTTCGTTAAGAGACGAGTGAAATCTCTTGTTCAGTAGATCGTTATACTCAACCAGGTCCTCACCTAGATTATCTAGTATATTCTGATAAGCGGTAAGCCCGTACTGGTTCAAAACTTTCGGACATATCAAAACGTATCTGAAATCCCAGTCGCTGTAAGGACTTTTTTCATGATTCGTTAGTAAATACGCGGATTCCAAGCCTTTCATTATCTGATCGACTCTAGGATAGTTCTCGGAATTCCTGCTCACATCGCTCTGAAATTTCGATTCGAAAAAGACGAAAGTCTTTATCCTGGGTAAAATCATGACCGCGTCGAACTGCACCCATCTATTTTTGTCGGATATATCTAAAAAAGAGATGTTGTCCCTGCTTTCTTCATCCCCACAGTGCACGGCCTCGCTGCGGAGCTCGACTTCGAAAAGCAGTATATTTATTTCTAAATGTGACCTTTTGATACCTAATTTTCTGGAAAGTACAAGATCTTCCCAGAAAGTGTTCTGTTTTTTGAGATGTTCGCAGCCCTCGATCAACTCAAGGAAAAATGAAGACCTCCATTCTGATCTTTCATCCCTCGGAGGCTCATCGATAAGAGAAGGTTGACTCCATCCGTCTAAATTACCTAACATGAAGAGAGTTAGGGTACTCTCCGAATTTGGATTGAAAAAGCTCCCGGGATGTGAAAATCCTTTCAATAGAGAATCCTTTCTCCTTTCCGTTATCCCATACCATCGATGCCAATCATTCCCGACTTGAGAGATGTTAAGCAAGTCTTTTAACCTGTCTAAATCGTTCATCTTACCGCGATATCTTATCTTGAGTAATAAGTATATCAAGTAGGGGTGAGTAAAAGTATAAGCAGTTTCACTAAACCCTTCGACCAATATTTAAGTAGTAGTTACAGAATGGAAAAACGATGCTGAAAGACCTTTACGAAGTGATGGAAGATCTTTCTGATACCCCGGACGAATGGGGTGAACCTGATTTCAGTCAAGAGCAGTATTATGACCCTGTAGAGCTGACTTCTGAAAATTTAACCGATTACGAGGCAAAAAATGAGGATAGAAAGATCTGCTGTATAGACGGAGGTAACAACAAGGTGTATCGATCTCCCACTGACAGCATCCATCTAATCAGAATTTATTTTAACATATTTCAGGGTGAGAAAAGAGTCGAAAATATAGATCCCTTCACAGCTTTTTTGACCTCTAGATTCGATGGGAATTGTATCGAGGCCGAACTCAAGCCCCTTAACGGGTCGATACCTTTTGGCCAGTCGAGATTCGTATTGGATGAGAGTGAAGTCGAAGAGAAGACGCCCACGAGTGCCGGACATACGGTGAGGAAGTACCTAGAATGGAAAGCGCTTCGATATGCGGTCGATGAATATCTAGACGAGGGTGATATAGTGGTCAGAGACGGGGTGCTTCAAACCACCGTCGAAAGTGAAAGAGAATACGCTGAAGAAGCCTATCGTAAAGTGGAAGAGGCCGGGGCGGCATTAGTAGGTATAGCGAAGACCAGTTCTCTGATGACGACTGAAAATTATCCGCTCATCGCCTCAGTGCAGGCTATAGCTAGGGAGAGCGGGAAAAAAATGTGGTACTATCATCCTATAGCCCATAATTCACATCCGGACCATAAAGGGGATTTGTATATCGTCAAGTATCATCCCTCTTCAGACTACGCTTTCCGGACTGAGTTCTATAGAGATGTTGAAGTCGATCGAGAAGAAGTTCTGTCTCAACTCGCCTTCCAGGCTAGAGACCCAATATTCCTAGGATATCCTTACGGGATGGTCGATGCGGATAAAAAGGCCAGGGTGACGGACGAGGAAGTCGATTACCTTAAAAATATGGGTAAGAATAAGATGAAAGATTCGTTCAGAGATAAGATAAATTCCAAGAACGCGCATGACAGATTGAGCAATATTTGAGGTTGAATGATAATATGCCTATAGGTCAGATAATCGGAGGAGAGTACGGAGAAGTCAGGATACGCCAGAAGAGCGGCGAAACTATCGAAATTGGCGACCTGCTTTCGATCGAAGATATAATCCTGCAGGTTTTGGACCTCGAATACGGCTCTCTTATGGAACAGGACGACATAGAGAGGATGAGTGGCATGGAACTGGAGGGATACGAGGAGACGAGCCTTATGGAAGAGGAGATAAGGAATTATATATATGCAAAAGCTAAACCTCTTGTAAGGATAAAGGACGGAGAACCGCGCATACCGAAGGTATTACCCTCTTTTTTCGGTGACCTCGAAAGAGTCAGTTCTGAGGACTTTCAGTTCCTAGAGGAGCCGGAAAACAGCCTTTATCTCGGGAAGATCAGGAGTGGGAGCAGCGTTTTAGACGTGCCTCTATATATCAATGGGAAGGAAGCACTTTCTCATCACATCATGATCCCCGCCACCACTGGAAGAGGCAAAAGTAACCTCGTTAAAGTGATGCTCTGGAATCTCATCCCCAAGGAATACGCTGGTATTTTGGTGATAGATCCCCACGACGAATACTACGGAAGGAACGGATTGGGAGCAAAAGATCATCCTGAAGCGAGTGAAAAAGTGGATTATTATTCGACCGACCCGCCCTCTGGAGGCTATCATCTAAGGATCAATCTTTCGATCTTGAGACCGTGGAATCTCAAGGGTATTATAGATCTGTCGGAGGCTCAGAGCCAAGCGATGTACGTCTATTACAGCCATCATAGGAAGGACTGGTTGGAAGAACTGCTGACGTCCGGTTCCGAAGAAGCTCAGCAGTACGGCATAAGAGAAACGACTCTCGACGCCTTGAAGCGAAAATTAAGACTCACCTTCGATCTATCCGTAGAGAACGATGAAGTCAGACCTAGAGGCAATATATTCGTGAACAAAGGGTCGGAAACTCTAGTGGACGATATCGTCGATGCGATCGAAGACGGTAAAAAGGTCATATTAGATACAAGTTCGCTGGCCGAGGACAAAGAACTCTTGATCGCCGGTATCATCACCGATAGGATCTTCAAGAATTACAAGTCATATAAAGAAAAAGATGAACTGGAAGAGAAACCCTCCGTCGGGATTGTGATAGAGGAAGCCCCGAGGGTATTGGGAGATCGGGCAGGAAGGAACGTTTTTCACCAGATCGCCAGGGAAGGTCGAAAATTCAGAGTCGGTCTGATAGCGGTCACTCAACTTTCCAGCATGATACCGAGAGAGATCTTGGCGAATATGAATACCAAGATAATACTGGGGAACGAGATGAAAAGCGAAAGAGAAGCGATAATCGGCAGCGCAGCGCAGGATTTGTCAAAAGACAGCAAAAATATAGCCAGTTTAGATAAGGGGGAGGCGATAGTGAGCAGTATATTCACCAAGTTCGCGGTGCCTATAAAGATAGATCTTTTCGAGCACGTGGTCGAGAAGGATACTGACGATGAAGAGAAGACGCTGGAGTTTTTCGGTTGATAGATTTATAACTGAAACACCCATGATCTGATGATTTGAATTATAGACCCTACTCACTCGCTGAACTCTTCGCAGTTCTTACAGGTTCGAACGTCGTAGATAGGAAGATACTGACATCTTGAAGAGATCGATCCCTTCTTACATTTTATTTCTACTGGGTCGTCATAAGTTTGAACTTCGGAGAAGCCGCACATATCGGCGACTTCTGATTTAACCTCTTGCTTGTCAAGATATATTTTCGTCCCTCCTCAAAGGAAGCGTTCTTTAAAGGATTACTTTTCATAAAAATTTATCGGTAAAGAGAATATAGAGAGAATATAATAGCTACTGGTCCCGTCTGCCGAGATCCAATAGAGTCTCTTATTCCAGTAAAGGGGTATTTCGGTCGATTTTTACCATATTCCGGCAAAGACCATCTATCCGTCAACAGCTTTTTCTACATTCCCTAGATGTTTGCAGACCAGGCCGTAATCTTTTTCCTCTATCGTTATGTCTTTGCTTTTTTTTGCCCACCTTTTCAGCAACTTCACACTCGGCGGATACTTGTATTCTTTATTGATATCAGACTTTATCGATTTGACGGGTACCTCGCCGCGTTTTCTAACCAAAGATTTCATCATCTCTTTTTGGTTCCTTTCGGTGCGGGTCAATTCCCCATACATTATTCCAAAACCTCAGATATGTTAATTGGTTCCTCTTTGACGAAAGGAGATTTAATATCAGATCCGATTCGATATTTCTTTCGTCGGCCCATCATCTATCACCTATCAAGTTCAAAGATTTAAGTCTATTTCTAACCGTCGATTTTGAACAATCGAAATGATCGGCTAAATATTCATAGCTCGCCCCATCTTTATACATGTCTCTCAATTTATCTTCATCTATCGTCTTTTTTGGTCTTCCCACCTTTCCTTCCTCTTTTGCCTCTGAATATCCTCGTTCCATCCTCCTTCGGGTGACCGATTTTTCGAAATCGGCCATCACCGATAAGAATTGGAGCAGGAAATCTCCATATATATCGTCTTCAGTATTTATCGGCTGTTCTATGGAGATGAAATTTGCTCCATTTTTCCTTATCTCTCTTATCTTTTCAAATAAGTCTATAACGCTCTTGCCGAATTTATCTAGATTCGTTACGACGACAAGGTCGTATTCCTCCAGATTTTTCATTATCTCTTCGAAGTTAGGTCTCTCACTCACGGAAGTGACTCTTTCGGTATAAAGATCATAATCATAACCTCTAAGTTCGGCCCACATAGTAAGTTTTTCCTTCTGATTATTCAAGTTTTGTTCTTGAGTGCAGGCCCTCCCATAGAGGGCGGCCTTCTTACTCATAATCTTTGATTCTCAGCGGATGTTATAAATATTACGGATTTTTGCGTTTATATTGCAATTTATTTTGTTTATTTATGATGTCAACTTTTTCGAAATTATGTCACGTGAACACTCTCACTGAATATATACTATAGAGCATTCTTTGACCGAGGAGCTTAAAGATATACCAGTCCTATTTTTAAATATCTTTTGATGAGATGTTGAATTTCTTGAGAAAATCATCAGAACAGTTCTTTGTTTTTTGTATCACCATCGATAAGGTCGTGATCAATATCCCGCTCAGCAGTATACCTCCGATCACGTCGGTGAGATAGTGAACTCCCAAGATTATCCTAGATATACCTACAGTTGTAGCCAAGGCTGCACAGATTAATAAGAGATGAGGGTCGTGTTCATCCCTGTGAAGAAGTTGATAGAAAACGTAAAAGCCTAGAAAGAAAGTAAAAGCACCAACAGTATGTCCACTGGGATAGCTGTATCCGGTGGAGTGGAATAATCCTAATCCGGGTCTAGGTCTTTTGATAAGAAATTTCACTACCTTATAAGCCGGTATAAGCAAAAGCATCATGCCTCCAAAAAAAGTCGATAGTAGTTTTTCATCGACCCTATAAAAAAGTAAGACAACCATGATAGTGCCCGGAACCAGGAAATAATAGTGGCCCATATAAGTCAAAAAAGTCATCGATTTGAAAATAACACCTTCTGACCTCTCAGATAATGTTCTCGTTATCTCTTCATCTATCGGTTGGGTATAACCAGAGGTTACGGTAAGAGTCAGAAGCAGGAACGCGCTCGTCAAGATCAGTAAGAGGAGTACTTCCCTGTTTTCTCCTTTCAGGATGTTCATATCATGCCTAAAAAGTCTTCAGTGATTTATCTTTTTTCAAGAGGCAAAGACGTACATGAAACAAAGTGGAGACTATTTTTAGGCGCGCCGAAAAATTTAATAACTATACCTTCTAATAGATTAACGAACCGAGCCCGAAAGGAACTATAGAAATAGTTTTCCTTTCATTTACTTAAAAAGGTGGTTTACATCAAATACGCGAGAGAAGCTTTGGACATAGATGAAGATGAAAACGTCACCGCGTTGGTGGGTAATCCAAACGTGGGAAAGTCGGTGGTTTTTTCCTCGATCACCGGTGAATATAGAGATGTGTCTAATTATCCTGGAACCACTGTCGAGGTCAGTTTTGGACGGACCTCGATAGCAGGTCAAGCCGAGACTATAATAGACACCCCGGGAGCGGATTCGCTTTCGCCTATCTCCGAAGATGAAAAGGTCGCTAGAGATATTCTTTTAGGCGCCGAACCTAATAGGGTAGTTCAAGTGGCTGATGCGAAAAATCTCAAGAGGTCGCTTATGCTGTTCCTCCAGCTTTCGGAACTCGGTTTGCCCACGGTATTGGACCTGAATATGATGGACGAGGCGAATTCCAGGTTGATAAAAATAGACTCCGAAGGTCTTTCGGATGAACTCGGCGTTCCCGTTTTCGAGACGGTCGCTCCCGAACGAAGAGGAACGAAAAAATTGAAGAAAGGTATCACCGAAGCTGAAAAGCCGAAGGTAAGGCCTGATTATCCTCCAGAGATCAGGGAAGCCTTGGAAAAATTGACTTCGATCTTCGGGAACAGAGGAACAGCGCTCCTTTATTTGATATCTCCTGAAGAGATGAGCAGCTTCGTCGAAGAAAAGATCGGCGAAGAGGCTTTAGAACGAGCGGAAAATATTTTAGAAGAAATACATTCGAAATTCAGCAGAGATCTCGGTCACGTAGTGACTTTATCGTTGAGAAAGAAGGCCGAGGAGATAGCTTCAAAATACAGCGAAAAAGGCGAAGTAGAAACCACTTCTCTTAAGAGCAAGATAAGCGAATTGACTATGCGGCCTCTTACCGGGATACCTATTTTCATAGGCGTTATATTACTCCTTTATCAATTTGTGGGTAATTTCGGCGCCCAGATATCTGTCGATTTTCTAGAGGGTGTAGTATTTGGAAAACATATTAATCCATTTCTGGAGAGTCTCATCTACGGAAATCTTGGCAAAAATCCGGTCTCTGAGATTTTGGTCGGAAAGTACGGTGTTCTTACCGTCGGAGTTACCTGGGCTTTCGCCTTGATACTCCCGCTGATAACGACTTTCTTTCTGGCACTTTCACTGCTGGAAGATATAGGCTATCTTCCCCGATTGGGAGCCATGGCCAATAAGGGCTTTCAAAAGATCGGTCTCAATGGGAAATCGGTCCTTCCCATGGTATTGGGATTCGGCTGTGACACCATGGCGACCATGACCACGAGAGTATTGGACACGCGAAAAGAAAGGATCATAACCACATTGATGCTGGCATTGGGGATCCCGTGTTCGGCTCAGTTAGGAGTGATATTCGCTATAATGGCGCTTCTTCCCCTGACTTACTTTTTCCTGTGGATAATAGTGATATTCCTTCAACTCGTCTTGGTGGCGTGGCTCGCATCGAAGATACTGCCCGGAAGACGAGGGGATTTCATCATGGAACTGCCTCCATTAAGGGTGCCCAAGTGGGATAACGTTCTCAGAAAAACCTACTATCGTGTGAAGATGTTCTTCAAAGAAGTCGTTCCCTTCTTTATATTGGGTATGTTCATCATCAGTGTAGCCAATATAACTGGAGCTTTGGAAGTCGCAATAAACGCTCTCAGACCTATTGTTGTCAACTGGCTCGGTCTTCCCTCAGAGGCCTCCGTTGCTTTCATCCTGGGATTTCTCAGAAGAGATTTTGCCGCGGCTGGTCTCTTGTCTATGTCGGACGCTCTGGTCGCGAGACAGATATTGGTGGCTACAGTCGCTATAACCCTGTTCGTTCCCTGCATAGCTAACCTATTGATCATCATAAAAGAGAGAGGCCTGAAAGTAGCAGCCGGGATAATCGGATTTATCTTCCCCTTCGCGTTCTTCATAGCCGGTTTGTTAAATCATATCTTGAAATTTATAGGGATGTAGATCGAGATGAGCGGAAAAGACAAAGAAAATAAACATAGATGCCCCTTATGCGGTAGAGACTTCGACGAAGGCGAGGTCACCGCCTGTGATGGGTGTCCTTTAAAGGGAAATTGCGAACTTATAAAATGTCCGAACTGTGGGTATGAATTCATACCCGGTGTAGACGAAAGAAATTAATCTAAGATGTGGTATCATGAAGGAAGAGATCAGTCAGGTGGATATAGACGAAGCACTAGAGATATTGTGGACTCTAGAAGATGAAGGAGAGATGGACGAGGAAACGTTCAAAGGAAAATTCGAAGATGAGATGGACGACAGACCTAGAGACAGACATAGAAGAAGATTCAGACACGGTTATAGAAATCGAATAGAAGAAAAGATCCTGGGGGTTTTGAAGGAAAAAGATCTAGTAAAGATCGACAATGCTGAGTTTAAGCTCACCGAAAAGGGCAGAAGGAAAGCTAAAAATATAGTCAGGAGACACCGATTGGCGGAGAGATTTTTTGTAGATCTCCTTCAGATGGGAAGAGAGGAGATCGAGAAACCGGCCTGCGAATTCGAACATATGCTTTCCGAAGAGGTCACTGATAGGATATGCACTCTTTTAGGACATCCACGGGAATGTCCACACGGTCTTCCTATACCGGAGGGAGAATGCTGTAAGACCGAAAAAGAAGTCATCAAACCGGTGGTAAAGCCCTTGTCGAAAGCGGAAGTCGGTGAGGACCTGGAAGTGGCTTATATCCAAACAGAGAGTCATAAACGCCTCCATGAATTACTCTCGTATGATGTAGGTCCCGGATCGAAGATAGAACTTCACCAGAAAAAGCCCGTCTACGTGATAAAAACCGGCGAAACGAGCATAGCTTTAGAGGAAGATATCGTGGGGAATATTTACGTGAAATCCTGAATATTTCTCTTTTTTCTAGGACGTTTCAGTATTTTTATTTCTCTTGTTGGGAGATCTTTAAGATTGTTTATCCTGATCAGACTCGCTGTCGATGCGTTTGTACAATGAGTACAGTTTGTAAAGTAAAAAAACAAGTACCGTCGCCAATAATATGATTATACCTGGATAGATCAGCATCCCGTAAGCCGTATCCAACATCTCTAGCTTTTTTGTTTTCTTAGGGTTATGGGGATAAGCGTCATTTTTATCGGCTACGCCGTCTCCATCGGAATCAGTGGTCAGGTTTGGATTATAAGGAAAATCATCACTGTTGTCTCCTACGCCGTCACCGTCTGAATCTTTCCATTCTGTACTGTCGTTTGGAAACGCGTCGTTTTTATCCGCTACGCCGTCCCCGTCTGAATCGAGTATTGTGACCTCTACGACTTTCGTGACGCTGTCCCTAGACCCGTGATCGTCTGTAACAGTCAATGTTATCTGGTATATTCCTTCTTCCTGGAACTTGTGCGAAAAACTGCTTTTATTGTTTACTGGTTGGCCTTCGATAGTCCATTTTCTTGCTGTTATTCTCCCATCCGGATCATTAGAGTTATCGACAAAACCGACGGTTTGATTGACTTTGGGCGAGCTCGGTGAGAATGTGAAATTTGCGTTAGGGACCCTGTTTTCAACCTTTACTTCAACGTTTTTCTTATCTGAGAATCCCCAATCATCCGTCACTCTCAAAGATACGTTGTACGTTCCGGGATTACGGTATCTATGAGAAACGACTTTTCCGGTTCGATCAAAGTTTCCATCTCCATATAGATCCCATTCATAGCTTACTATATCCGATGACGGCGAAGATGTAGATAACCCGGCATCGAATTCGATAGTTTCATTGGTTTTGATTTTAGTGGAACTGGAGGTGAAGTCTGCTTCAGGTTTTTTGTAGGTGTCGAATATCTGAAAGATCAAGTTAGCGTCAGTCTGGTGTGAACTATCTCCGTCGAAAATACCGCTGGTTTTGAATCCGTTCTCCACGTTTTTTGTTTGATGTGAGCCTTTCATAAATTCGTCTTCAGTGGTATTCCAAACACCGTGAAATGAACCGGAGAAAGCGTGACTGGGAAGAGGATCGAGCTCTCCAGCGTCTTTTATCCCTCCCTCGGAAGCGTTATTGATATCGGCTATGTCATCTGCCGATTTATCATCCATAGTTAGAGTCTTAACGTCATTTTCCAATAGGGTGATGTAAAAATGCTGCTGAGTGTTCTGTCTATCTTCGATCTGAAAAGAGAAGGTTTTATTCAGGATTAGATTTCCATCGTTTTCTTTCACGGGTTCTTCGGATCTTTTCCAAGTTATCGCATCTGTAGATGAGTTATACCATCCGATCCAGAAGTAAAAATCTGGAGCGCTGTTCTCATCCATCGCGTCTATTTGATGGATCTCATTAATCCGGATCTTTAATTCTAAGTCCTCGTTCTTATTCAGCTCTTCCACGGAGCTTTCCGATACGGATAGAGACATACCACTGAACAAGGCTGAGATGAGAAATATCGAAATAATCAAATGAGCGCCCCATCTTTTCATATATTCACCTTCAAATCAATCTTTCAAAATTTATATATTTTTCGTATGTGAACGATCTGCTCCTCTTTTCGAGCGGAGATCTGTCATTTTTACAGAGATAGATACCGATCGCGGCGATCACCCTTACTCCTCATCTTCGATTTTCTTTTCCTGACCTCTCAGATTTATGACTCTTCTAGCCGCCATCACTATGAGGAAAATACTCACCCCAGCCAATAGGTACTGTTCGTTGTAAATACCGGTGATCAGAGCGATAAAGGCCGCAAATAAGGCGATATATGAGAGTATCTTGTGGCTCGAGAATTTCATATATCATCCTTATAAGGGTAAGGTAATATAGTTTTGTGGTCTACTTCGTTTTTATTTCGGTTTTATTCCATGTTCCCGTCGAACTGCAGCTCGTAGAAATGTTTGAACTTCTCACCTTCTTCCATCAGTTCGTCGAAGGTACCTCTTTCGATGATCCGGCCGTTTTCTACGAAGATTATCTCGTCCGAATTGACTATCGTAGATAATCTGTGGGCGATAGTGAAAGTCGTTCTCCCTTCTGACACTCTCTCGATAGCTTCTTGAATGAGTTTCTCGGTGTGAGAATCCACGGAGGAAGTAGCTTCGTCCAGTATCAATATCTCTGGATCTTTCAAGAGTGCCCTAGCGATGGATATCCTCTGGCGCTGTCCACCTGAAAGTTTTAGCCCACGCTGTCCGACCTGGGTTTCGTAACCGTCCTTCATATCTTTAGAGAACTGGTGAACATTGGCCTTTTTCGCCACGTCCATAACCTCTTCTTCGGAAGCGCTCGGTCTTCCGTATGCTATATTTTCCTTTATAGTCCCAGAGAAAAGATAGTCGTCCTGGAGAACCATCGCGATCGAATTTCGCAGTTCCTTGAGATCCCAATCCCTAACGTCCACACCGTCTACCTTTACAAAACCCTCATTCACATCATACAATCTAGGGATGAGACGGACCATAGTCGTTTTACCGGATCCGCTGGGTCCCACCAGAGCTACTGACTTTTTAGGAGGGATATCTAGGTTTATATCTTTCAATACTTTTTCGCTGGAGTCGTATGTAAAATGCACGTTCTCGAAAGTGACCCGGCCGGGGATCGAAGCGGTGGTTTCGACCTTCTCTTTCTTGATCTCCTTATCATCGACGTTCTCTACGCTCTCAACAAGTTCCATCCTCTCTTCTTCATTCAGTATAGACCTCTTTTCATCGGATCTTGAATCGGTAGTCGTTGTTTCCTTTTCATCTAAAATATCTTTACTGGTCTTCGCTCCGGGCTTGGATCTTATATCGGGATCTATGTCCATGTGGGAAAAGAACCTCTCTACCGAGGCTAAAAAACGGCTCAGACCTTCATTGATCCGGATCAGGCGGAGTAAAGGCCCTCTAAAACCTAAGAGGTAGGTGTAAAATGCGGCTAAAGTTCCCGCGGTCATCGATCCCTGTATGACGAGATAACCTCCATAGCCTAGAGTGAGTACTATACCTAAGCTGTTCAAAAAGTAAGCTCCCGGTCCTAAGATACTGATATATCTGATAGCCCCGACTCTAGCCTCGAAATGTTCTTTATTCGGTTCCTCGAATCTCCCTCTCTCGAAAAGCTCGTTGGCAAAGGCTTTTATGACTTTCACGCCGGATAGGTTGTCTTCCAACCTGTCGCCGAGATCGGCCTTTTTCCGCCTGGTCTTACGAAATGCTTTGTACATCCTGGTCATCAAAAATCTTCCATAAAGGAGGAGTATAGGCACAAAAGCTAGACTGACCAACGTTAACGGTACATTTAGAAGGTATAGTATGATTAGAGTGCCGATGATCCGAGTAGTAGCGGTCAAGAGACCTTCGGGGCCGTGATGAACGAACTCCTGCAGCCTGTTCATGTCGTCGATTATACGGGATATGAGTTCTCCCGTCTTCTTTTCGTCGTGAAATTTCATCGGCAGGTCTTGAAAATGCCCATAAAGATCGTTTCTCATGTCATAAACTATCTTTTGAGCAGTCTTGTGGCCGTAATAACTCCTCAACCCTCTCCCTACGGCTATAGCTCCGAAAACTCCTAAGGCGATCAGTGAAAGTTGGATTACCCGGTCGAGACTTCCAGACACGATAGCATTATCGATTATACTCCGGAGAATGAGAGGAGGTATAAGAGCTAAAATAGCAGTTATTACATGGCCTATTTGGACCGGTAAGTATACCTTTAAATTGGGTTTTAGATACTCCCTGTAGAACCTCTTAATAAGGTAGCCTACATCGAATTCCGATACCGCTTTTCTTTCCTCTTCTTCATCCAAGTTTAATATCCCCCTGATAGTAAGGTTGTTTGTATGGCGATACAAAGAGGTTATGAACATAGACTAAAAAGTTTTTCCTTATATTTCACTCAAAAAATGCAAAATAAAATGATCGCCCTTGAGAGACTTGATTCAATTGAGAATTATGTAAACTGGACTATTGAGAGGAGTGATAAGCTCTTTCAAGATGGAGTAGTGTCCTATTTCATTCTCTTATAGACCGCACTATCTGGGCTTTTAGGATCTTTCAGTTTTAACGTATTTTCATCTATGAACTCGTATTGTATCCTATCATACCCGGATAGGGAGATTATACTGTCGTTTTCATCCACGACATTCCACGAGAACATATCACTCTCTTTTGAATAATTATCTTTATTTTCATCATACCATCTTTGGACTAGCTCTCCCCGACTATCTTCATAAAAAGTTATCCGGAAGTATTCTCCTTCTTTGAAATCGATCTTTTTTCCGTCGTCTTTTACTCGCTTCCATCTGCCTATGAACTTTTTCTCTGTTCGGGAAAGTCCTTCTTTATCGGGGAGATCAAAATAAGTAGAGCCTAAAGCCGCGCCGCTTATCACGATCGCTATTATTAAACCGACCAAGTGCCGCTTTTTATATAAAGATTTCTCGGGTTTATTTTTACGGGAAGGCGAAGCATCACGGTCATGCTCGGTTTGATGATTTCGGGATATTATATCCATCTACCCTCACCTGCATGTAAAGGTTGGAGTTCGTCTATGATCTTCATTAAAAATATAGATTCTATCTGTTACTTATTAGTTTCGTGGACAAGATACCTAAAAGGTGATAACTCATGAGGCTTTGTAGAGTTTGGTTAGACTTCTATTTGTATTTTTTATTTTTTCTCTTCTTTTTTATGACTCTCTCGATACCACTTTCATATTCTTTGATATCAGGATTTTCCGTTTTCTTATCTTCGATGATCCCCGAGAGTATCAAGATCAAACCGAGTATTCCCAATAATCCCGCCAGTGGAGTAGCGAAACAAACCACCAAATTGAAGTCCCTGAAGAAACCTATATAAACAGATTCTAGCATGAGCGGATAAAATATGATAAATAGATTCCAACCCGCGAACATCAAAATCGCACCTACCGTCACCCGTTTCGTGTCCATACTCTCATGCCTCAGCTGTTTTTAGATACGCTCTAATTTTAAAGTCGATCTTTTAACTAAAAATAGATATAATAATTTTTTCAATTTTCTTGAGCTTGGTCTCACTCTTTATTTCACTTTCGGATACCACTCCCTCGGTTTCATCTTTTTGTAGGGTAGATATACTAAAGATATATAGATAGCATGGAACTCGAAGAAGATGGATCGGAAAAGAATTACTTGGAACAGGTGGGTGAAATAGAGGAGGAATGGAGCAAGTTCAGAAGAGCGCTGACGACTCAACAGGATAAAGAAATCTTCGATAAGATCATACGGAAAGCTAGGATACATAACGAGACCGGTGACGAAGTTGATCGGTCTAGATATATGGAGTCATTTTTGATGTCAGTGATGGTAGAACAGCAGCTGGAGATAATGAGGCTGAAGAAGAGGTTAAATCAACAGAGGAAGAAAGAAGAATTGTGACATGCTCTTTAAAATTGTTTATAAACATGTCCAACTCCACACACACACCAATCTCATCCGTTCTCTTTCAACCATCTTTTGATCTTCATAGCTCGGTCTGTCCGCCCTAATTTAAGGTAAGCTTGATACTCGTAATTCAGCGAAAGGACTGGGATCTCCATACCTTCTATCTCGACCGTTTCTTTGTATTCCTCTATATCTACAGGGCTCTCCCAATCCCCTTCGACTTTCTTTTGTATGTCCCCCATTATTTCGACTTCTATACCATTGATTTCAAGTTTCCCGTAATGGGATCGGATAACATCGGAGGAAGAGAATCGAACCTCGTCTACGACGTGGTCCTCAAATTCTTCTTCTATTGCATAGGCTCCCTCTTTATCTGTTTGGATATCTATGTCATTTGGTTCTACTGACATCCCATGTAAGGCAAAGTTAAGACTCTCTGTTACCGCCCAGTTTATGCCAGTCAATCTGGAATTTAATTTCCGGAGAACACCAAAATATTTTGGATCGATATCTTCCAAGAAGTTACTCCGCTTCCGATCAGCCATCTTTTCACCTAAAAAAGAATAAAATAAATCATCTTAAAGGCTTCGACTCTTTTTCCAATGCTATCCGATGATGCTAGAATTAGGATATTAATATCATTGAGTATTAAAACAGGCAGTGTTTTCCAAAGAAATCTTGCCTCCGCCTGAATTGGATCGAGGGGTACTGATTTTTAAACGAGCGTTACTCTAGATCTATGAGACCAAATCCATCTTCAATACTTATCTCAGTACCGTAAGTCTCTGATAGTTCTTTTATTTTTTTAAGTATATGGTCTGCTTTCTCTCCTTCGGCAAGTAGAGGTCTTCCTCTCCTTGATCTCGGCTCTTCTAATCCTAAGACGACCGGATATAATTCTACGGTATCTAGTTCGTCGTCTTCGAATTTTATCACAGGTAGAACAGTCTCCCAGAACATCTGGTTTGCCAAAAACCCCTTGTAATCTCCCTTCTCGTCGAATCCCAGTTCATCGAAAACATCTGCAGGTATGTTATCATGGCCTAGATCGTAGTTTTCATACATATCGGCTGGCAATTTTTCTATCGTCCTGGTCTGGTAAAAGAAATCTCCTAATCCGTAGAGTATCGGTTTACCTTCATAGATTTCGATACCTCTCATCACGTGAGAGCCGTGACCTAAGAACACATCGGCTCCTGCGTCCATGCATTTACGGGCGAAATCCTCCGCGAAATCCGGTATAGAGTGATCATTAGAGAAACCTTTCTTTCCCTCATGATAATGAAGGCTGATGAGGACCCAGTCGGATTGTTTATCGGCACCCTTTATCTCTTTTAAGATCTGTTCTTCATCTTCTTCATTCACCTCATAGTGGATACCGATATCATCACCTTTCTCGAAAGTCAGATTTTCTCCTTTTGGGTTGAGAAAAACAAAACCTTCTTCGTCCTCTCCGGGTACCGAAAATTTTCTTTCTCTTGCATAATCCTTTATTTCCTCCAAACCTAGAAACTCACTCAGTTCCTCAATTTTGTTCATCCATTCTTCGTCGAGGATGTACTTCGAGTTCAATCTCAGCGGAGATAGTCCGGGTCTTCCATGGAGATCAGGTCTTTGTTCCCCTGCCTCAGAACCGCTAGGGAAGCTAGAACAACAAGAGATCAAAGCTACGTTTCCAGCAGGAGTATCCAGATAAGAGGCACTTCTAGCTTCTCTCAAGTTCCTTCCCAGACCGGCATAAGTGAGATTCCGATCTTCGAGGGTTTCCATCGTCGCCAACATACCGCCTCTTGAATAGTCTGCTATATGGTTGTTCGCTGCGGCAAATAGATCGAAACCCATCCATTTCAACTCATCGGCTATGTACTTCGGAGACCTTACGTACGTTCCTCCACACTGAGCATTTGGATATCCTTCATAATCATGAAGAAGTGTTTCCAGATTGACAAAACCTGCATCTGCTTCTCTGATCTTGTCAACAAGTTGTAAAACTCTATCTTCTTTACAGGTCGAAATTCTCCTGGTTATGATAGCGTCTCCAGCAGCGGCTAGAGTAAAATCTTTTCCTTCTCTACCGTACATATTTTTCTAATCTCTTCTATTTATGTAAAGATTAGGGTGTAGAAAAGGATACAATAGACACTCCTCTCTATAACTTGGAAATTTGAATGAAGGATATAACCTACTTAAAACAACGGTAACAAGTGGGCCCGGCCGGATTTGAACCGACGACCGTCTGGTTATGAGCCAGATGCTCCACCAACCTAAGCTACGGGCCCATCATCTCAAGGGCAGTATCTCTTAATCATTAATCCTATTTAAGATTGATGATTTTTCGAGCTTGTCAAGAATATAGTGATATCAAAGATTTGACGGAATAGCTCGAATTCGCCAAAGAATTATCATTAAATCAAAAACCTTTCAAAAAATCCCAAAATCACTAAAAAGTTGACAGTCTCGATTTTTCTGCTCTTTTGATCGAGCTTCATGCCTATAGTCAGTTAGAAAAAACTGGAAAAATTATTTAAGAAAAAGCCCCCATCAGAAATACATGAGTTTCCTGGAAATCCTAGAATGTACGGAATGCGGGAAGCGTTTCCGACCGGACGAAGTACAGACCATATGTGAAGACTGTGAAGCGGCTCTTTTCGCTAGATATGATCTAGAAGGGATCGATAACACTCTCAGCAAAGGCGATCTCAGGAATAGATATCCCAATATGTGGAGGTATCGTGAATTTCTTCCTATCAAAGACACAAATAATATACTCTCTTTGGGGGAAGGATTTACGCCTATCGACAAGCTCGAAAGACTAGGTAAAGACATAGGTATAGATGAACTGTATCTAAAAGATGAAGGGATACAGCCTACCGGGACCTTCAAAAGCAGAGGTCTAGCCATGGGTGTAACTAGAGCGAAAGAATTGGGTATCGAAAGGATAGCTATGCCTTCAGCCGGTAATGCCGCGGGAGCCCTCGCTGCCTACGGAGCGAGAGGGGGACTAGATATATACGTGATAATGCCTCAAAGCGCTCCTGAAGCCTGTTTGATAGAAAGCTATATGTTGGGAGCCGATGTTTATCTGGTTGATGGACTTCTCCCAGATTGTGGAAAGATAATCGAAGAGGGTAAAGAGAAATTCGATTGGTTCTCCATATCCACCACAAAAGAACCGTACAGGGTCGAAGGTAAGAAAACTATGGGTCTCGAACTAGCGGAACAGTTCTCGTGGGAACTCCCCGACGTGATACTATATCCGACCGGAGGCGGTACAGGATTGATAGGAATGTGGAAAGCCTTCCAAGAGCTGACTGAGATCGGATGGATCGAAGAAAACGATCTTCCTAGGATGGTACCCGTTCAAGCCGAAGGATGTGCACCTATCGTGGAAGCCTACAAGCAGGGGAGTGAGGAATCAAAAGCCTGTGAAGAACCTGAAACCTTAGCCGATGGGATACAAGTACCCAAAGCTTTCGCTGACAAATTGATATTGAAGGCGGTTGAAGAGAGCGGGGGTACTGCGGTGTCGGTCAAAGATGAAGATATCTTGGAAAGCTCTAAAGAACTGGGCGGAAAAGAAGGAATTTTCGCATGCCCCGAGGGAGCCGCTACTCTAGCCGGAGCAAAGAAACTGATCGAAAAGGGAGAGATCGATCCCGACGAAAGTGTTCTTTTATACAACACAGGTACTGGGCTGAAGTACATCAACACCTACACCGAAAACTTTGATATGGATCTACCGGTTATCAAATCTGTAGACGACATAACTATGGAATGAAAGGGTTAGTTCTTTTAGATAACTACAAATGAACCAAAAAAGGTCATTAGCAATTTAAAGACCGGGCTATGAACCCACTAATTATCCCAGTTCAAGGATATTACTTTAGATAAGCCAAAATTTATCTAATTTGAAGATGTTGATGAAACGATGAGCGAGGAAGAACTGCGAGAAGAAGTCGAGTCTTTGAAAGATCAGATCAGCAATCTAGATTCGATGCTTCAAAATCTGATGAATATACACAAAAATGTCCTGGAAAAGGTCTCCACTAACTCAGATTTAGAAGAGAGATATATTCGGATGCTGTCACTTTACAAGGAATTCGGACGGATATCGCCTTCTTTACTTTCTGATATCGATGACCCTATCTTTGAAAACATCCTCGAGATACTGTTCGATTCTAATTCTCTTAATATCACTGAAATAACGGAAAGGTTGAGAGATAAAAGAGGTAGCGCATCTAGACACACCGTTAGAGAAAGATTGAAAACACTCGAAAATGAAGGTTTGATAAAAAAGTCAGACAAGGGAAAAGGGAAAAATTACGTTCTCACGAGAGAAACGATCAATAAATGGGCAGAAATGCTCGGTATAAAGAAATAGGTTGAACGTCTTATATTGTTATAAGGTGCAAAAGATATGAATATAGAAGATGAAGACGACCTAGAAGAGTTAAAAGAAGTGATGGAAACCTTGAACGAAACTGTACCCTCTCTCCTCTCAGGTATAGTGGAATCGATATATAATACAGAAAATAGTGAAAAGCTGGCCAAAAACACAGCGAATTTCTATAAGGAATTAGTCGACGCAGGGATGGACGAAGATAAAGCATACGAACTGACAAGGGATTTCATGCAGAGTAGAGACGTGACTTCAGTGGTAAAGGAGGTCTTGAGCCAAAAAGGAGGAGTCATGAGCAATGATTTTGACGAAGACATGGGCGAAGAGATCAAGGAAGAAATCAGAGAGGAAATGAAGGAAAAACAGGACGAGGAATGGGAATAGATGCAAAAAGAGGATACGAAAGTTCTCAAGGCGGTGAGAGCCCTCGTAACAACCCTTCCTCTATTATTAAAATTAGGTCTAGTGGTACTTAAATATAAGAGGTTAGCTAAAAAGAGAGAGAAAGTATTCAAAAAGACGCTTCGAAAGGAAGGATTGAATGATGATGTCGTCGAGAACCTAGTAGAGGACCTTCCAGAGTTAAAGTTAAGGGATCTCTTATCTGGGAAATCTGGGTCACTCAATTTCCTAAAATAAGTTTAGAAAATTATTCTTTTTCTTTATCTTTTAGATAGTAACTGCCGCCTTCGATCCTGATAGTTTTTCCCTGGGTAAGGGCTTTAGCCACTTTTTTTCTAGCAGACTGAAGATCGTTCCAGAGTGTCTTTCTCGAAACACCCATCTCGTTGGCAGCTTCCTCTTGGTTCATGTTTTTCAGATCCACTAATCTTAGTGCTTCGACTTCCTCCACTTTGAGAACTATCTCTAATTCCTCGCCCTCTTGAGAAGTAGAAAAAGATTTCTTTTTGGGTACGCTACCCACTCTTCGTTTTCCTCTCCGTCTTCCTCTGCGTTTCCTAGGCATCATTTATTGATTTATCCGGAGTGTATAAATAGGTTTTCCAAAATAAGAGTTTGATCCCAGCAAAATTTGATCACTGAAAAAAATTTTGAAAATAAATTAAAGTCATCCGAAAAAAGATAAAAGGGAAAGGTGTTCTTATTCGGATAACTCGTTGATCCTTTCTTCGACCAACTCGAGCTCTTCCTCAAGATCCTCAGCATAGGCTTTCAGATCTTCGATCTCATCCTCCTTGGTGTAGTCCCCATAATTGGATTCTTCCCTCGCCGATGTTCTCGGTTGTCTATAAACGGGTGCCGGTCTTTCGACTGGGACTCTTCTCACAGGTGCTCTTCGGGAACCTCTTCCTCTTCCTCTTCCACCTCTAAAACCTCTACCGAGACCTCTTCCGATTCCTCGGCCTCTACCTCTTGCAAGTCCACGGCCTCCTCCTTTGGTAAAGCCTGGGCTGTCATAACCTGCACAATAACCGAGACCTCTTCCTGTCATCGGGCCTAAACCTTCAGGTCCTGTTCCATCTCCTCTTGGCATGTTTATCACATTAGTACTATTATGAGAATAAATATTTAAACCTTTTGCACATATGAGTAAAATATTAATACCTGCATTCACTTGTAAAATTGTGATAAAATGTCCGATGTTAGAGAAAATGTAAGGGATTTTAAAAGAGCTAAGAAAGCACTGATGGAAAACGACGAAGAAGCGATGGGTGGATTTTCTAAATTTATGGATGAAGTTCTGGAAGAGAAACATCTTGATGTGAAGACTAAAGAATTGATCGCCCTAACCACCGGCATAACTGCTAGATGTAAATACTGCATAGATATACACACCCAAAAGGCTCTTGAAGCAGGAGCAACAAGAGAAGAGATATTGGAAGCCGCTTTTGTAGCGATAATGATGGGCGGTGGACCCGCTATGACTTACGTAGCCGAACTGAAAAAGGCTTTAGATGAGTTCGATTAGGACCTCATTTTTCCCTATTTTTCTTTTTTATTATATCTGTGGCCTTTCCTAGCTATTGCTTATCTTTATAGAATTCACATTGTTTCCTCTCTCCGGTTTTGATGTAATGTCGGTAATGTTCTATCCACTTAGGTTCATCAGGTGCATCATCGATAAATTCTATGAATTTCTTCAATTTCTCCAAAGTATTTTTACTGATGTGATGTTCCAATTCACATGCATCCAATTCTGCTTGTTCCCCTTCTACACCTATTATCTCTAAGAAATCAGCAATTGTTTCATGAGATATCATCAAATTTTTAGCTATTTTTCTTCCTTCTTCAGTCAGTCTTGCGCCTTCATATCGCTCATATTCCAGGTATCCTTCTTCTTCCAACTTTCTTAACATCTCTGTTACGGATGGAGGTTCCACGTCTAATTCTGAAGATATCTTTCCGGTCTTAGCAAGACCGTCTTTCATCTCAAGGAGATAGATCACCTCTAAATATTCCTCAAGAGTTTTTTGCTTCATGTTTCTCAACTCTATCCAAACCCTGATAAACCCACTCAGTTAAGACAAATATAGAGGAATAAGAGTTTTTAGATAAGTCTGGCAAAGAGAATTTTTCTATTCTGATCTTGTCATTACTTCCTCGTCATCTTAGTCCCGCATTCCGGACACTCTTTTTCATAACATGGTTGGCCTCTTTGGTGGTCCACTTCGTATCCACAATTGGGACAAACGCATGTTCCGCCTGGACCGAGACCTTGACCCTCTGGTTGTCGACCGCGGCCACCTTGTCCTGAACCCTGTCCTGAACCTCTACCTTTTCCTTTTCCGGATCTCATATAACTCACCTTATTTCAATTACACATATGAGTAAAAATACTTAAACCTTTCCACCGCTGTATTTTCATCCTCTAATCATATACTTTGTCTCCAACGGTATTCAAGATGAACACCGCCCCAGAGAGTAGTATTATCGTCGGTCCGGCGGGCGTATTCCATTGATAAGAGAGCCATAAGCCAGATAGGATGAAAACCAATGATAAAATGACAGAATAGACCATCACTTTCCTCATATCGTGAGTTACGGAACTTGAGATCGATGCGGGAATGGACAACATGGCGATGACGAGGATTATTCCAACAAATTTTATAAGGAAAACGATAGAGAAGGCGATCATGACCAACAGTAAAATATACACCAGATTCGTTTTCACCCCCACCACTTCTGAAAATTCTTCATCGAAGCTCACAGCTTGAAGTCTATGATAAAACAGTACCACGATAACCACTATTGACAGTGCCAACCCCGCTAGTAAATAGATGTCGAACGTGCCGATCATCAATAGATTTCCAAAGAGGAAGCTAGCTGGACTCGTAAGATACCCTGGGGTAATGTGGTAAAAGAAAGCTCCTATCGCCATTCCAAGTGCCCATATTATACCGATAGCAGTATCTTCCCGCTGTATTTTTTTCCTTCCCAGAAAACCCACACCTAAAGCCGAGGTGAGAGCAAATAGTAGAGCCCCGAGAAGGGGTTCGATACCAAAATAAAACGACAGTCCTACTCCCCCAAAAGAAGCATGGGCCACGCCACCACTTATGAAAACTATCTTTTTGACCACCACGTAAGTGCCAATAATACCAAATATAATAGAACCAAGTATACCAGCGTAGACCGCATTTCTCATGAAGGCGTATTGTAACATCTCAAACATTTTCAATCCTCCTCCGAGGGCATCTTATTTTCAAACACACGGTGAGGATGGCCGTGTGCCACCAAATCAACCGGACACTCGTAAGAGGCTTCGATCATATCGGATGTCAGCTCGTCAGAGTCGTGATAGATAAAATATTTGTTAAGACATGCAACTTTATTCACATAAGAAGAGATGACTCCTATATCATGAGATACGAGGATTATGGTCATATCCCTCTTTTCATTTAAATCTTTCAAGAGTTCATATATACTGGATTGGATCTTCTCGTCAATACTCGCCGTAGGCTCGTCAAGCAGTAAAATTTTAGGTTCTGTCGTCAAAGCTCTTGCTATAAGGACCCTCTGCTGCTGGCCTCCAGATAGTTCTGATATCTGTCTATCTCTGTAATCATCCATGTTGACCAACTTTAAAGAACGTTCAGTGATTTTCTTATCTTCTTTAGAATAGAAAGGTTTCCATCCTAGTTTACCAACTCTCCCCATCAACACGACATTCCAGACACTTATGGGAAACTGTGCATCGAAATTGGAGTATTGGGGGACATATCCAACCTCATCGCTTATATTAGAGGGTGTTTTTCCATGGATACGGACTTCTCCTTTCTCTGGAGTTGTCAATCCCAACAAAACCTTGAGAAGTGTCGTTTTCCCTCCACCATTCGGTCCAATTACCCCTAAGAACGTGCCTTTATCTAAGGTCACATTAACGTTCTTTAATACCTTCTTATCACCTAAACTTACGGAGACGTCTTTCATCTCTATAGCGGTTTCTACCATAAGTTATCATCTCCTGAATCTTTAAATGCAGCGGTTAATTTGACATCCATCTCTCTTATATTTTCTAAATAATCTCTTGCTAGAGGGTTCAGAGAAAGTACTTCACCATCTATACCTTCGGCTATAGTCTCTGCCTGGCTCTTGTCAAATTGAGGTGAGACGAAGACAATGGAGATTTTTTCTTTTTTTGCCTTATCTATTATGTTCTGGATTTCTTTCGTCCCTGGTTCCTTTCCCTCTTTTTCTATAGGTATCTGAGTTAAGTTATACTCGTCGGCGAAATAACCAAAAGAGGGATGATATACCAAAAATTCCTTTCCCGCATAGCTTTCCATATCTCTACTAATATTTTGATGGGTCTCTTTTAGCTCAGCTATATATTCGTGAGCTCTATCATTGTAAAATTGAGAGTTTTCCGGATCTTCTTCAGACATATTTTCATTCAGATTTCGTACCATGGTCATAACGTTAGCGGGTGACATCCAAACGTGCGGATCTATACTAGATCCTATCTTCCGGAGTTCGATCCCTTCACTAGCGTTTACAACAGTCATCTCCTCGTTGTAACTATTGATTCTATCCATCCATCTTTTTTCAAATGAGATCTCAGAACCCAATTTGAGATATATATCAGCTTTCGCTACTTCTCTCATTTGCCGAGGCGTGGGTTCATATGAATGGGGATCTTCCCCGGGAGGAACCATGAGCGTTACTTTCACTCTATCGCCTCCCACTTTCTCGACGAACTGCTTTTGGGGCGGGATGGTCACGGCGACTCTTAATTCATCCTCGCCATCCGTCTCATCTAAGGTATTACCCATCAGTGCGACCGCTCCATCAAAAAGAAGAACACCGATTATTATGATCACGATCCTTTTATCTATCATATTTTTATCAGTCATTTTCCCCCTCCTCAAACAACTGCTCACACCAGTGACAATCCTTTAGATCTTCAGGCTCGAAGGGAGGATCTAGACATAAACCACATTCACAGCTGATTTCTTCGCCATAAGAACGGTTTATCAGGTCGATCAGCCGTTCACTCATATCGGAGCTCAGTTCTCTCGCTTCTTCGCAAGCCTCGTCGAAACCCATCCCTAGTGATTCTTGAAAAAAGTTTTCTACCACATGATGTCTTACTATCTCATCCTCTATGATCTCTTTTCCTCGAGAGTTGAGCTTTAATCCTTTTTTAGATATGTATTCCCCTACTCCACACTTCTCCAGTCTTTTCATCTTCTGCAGTGCTCCTGCTCTACTCATATTTCTCTTTGTAGCTAACTTCGAAGGACCAACTGGCTCATCATGTCCTCCTAAGAGAAATATGGATATCATATGTTCCCGATCCCGTCTGGTAAGATCACACGCTCGCATTTGTTAATCCATGGTTAACGGAGGTATAAAAATTTTAGGGGAAATTACAGGGAGTTGTAAAGTAGATTAAGAGAAAATAGAGGAGGGGTTAACTTTTATCAACCCCTCCTCTATAATATGTCCAAAACAAACCGTCTGTTGTCTGACGGTCGCATTACTACTAAAGGGAAAAACGCTATTAAAAGTTTCGTTAGCAAACTAGAAAATAGCTTACCAATCAACATTGGAAAGAATGCCAAGATCGAAGAAAAAGATATTGTCGAAAAATTAGCGTATTCTGGTGTTCTAGGAACTTTTCATCATGATAGATCGATCAAGTACGATGATGCTATCTATCATTTGAAGAAATTGAGAGATAGTAAAAAAGAACAGCTTTTAAAATGCTTGAATAAAACTCTGCGATCATTAGTTGAACCACAGAAAGGTATACTTCTCATCGATTTTAACAACATACCATATTATCTACTGGAATTCTAAAGAGAATTCCATCGATATTTGGAATTTTTCAAAAAATTCCGAAACATGGACAAGATAAAAGAAATGCTAAAGGCATCAAAAATGAGAAAGGTACAAGTTACGGCCATCAATACCTTTCTTTTCAATTGTTAGGTGAAAAACAGAAAGCTTATGTCGGATTTATCCCTATCAATCAGTTTACTCCTGTTCATACAGTTATCAGCAATATGATGGAAGAACTAACCGAAAGATATGATATTCTAACAGTCATGGCTGATAGAGAATTCTTCAACACTGATGATCTAAAAACTTTCAAAAAATTTAGCCCATGTTTTCTTGTTCCAGCAACTCGATATGAAAGTGTCAAGGAAAAAGAAAATCAGATGGCTGTTAAAAAGAAAAATATTGTTGAACATTCTTTAGGTGTGAACAGAGACAAACCTGTGGAGTTTAATCTACTTCGAATATTGAATGAAGAGAAGGATAAATATTATTTGTTCGCTACAAATCTTAACATCCCTGAAGAGGATGTTAAGGATTTTGTAGAATTATACAGAAACAGATGGAATATTGAAACAGGGTTCAGTAGTAAAAACGAATTCAATATAAGAACCACTAGTAATGACCATAATAGAAGAGTCCTCTTCTACGGCATTTCATTACTGCTCTATAATGTCTGGCAAATCTACAAACAAAAGAAAAATATGAGAAAAATCAACTTTGTTTTGACAATTTTGAAGGGGATGTTCTGTTCAAAATGTCAACACTGCAAAAAAGAAAAACTAGATGAGGATTTTTATGATGTCTTATCACCGCCCTAACCTTCAAATGGAGAGAAAAATAAATCCCTTTTCTCCTTTGATTGAGTTCTACATCTATTCTGGAATTGATATCTTTAGCCAAAACCTAGTAAACAGCAAGCAAATTTTTTCTTTGAGCGGAATATCTTCAAATAAAAAAATCTAAATGGCGTTTAAGCGCCACAACCTCTAAACACCTTACAACTTCCTGAAATTAAGGCCATATCATTATTCGATAGCATCATTAAGACAGGCTGATATACATTTCCTACAGTTGCGACATCTATCGGATTGAATCTTCGCTTTACCTTCTTCAATAGTTATGGCATTCATCGGACAAGCATCAGCACAGTTTCCACAGCCGACACATTTTTCCTGTTCAATTGTTGGATGATTAACAGTGCTTGTATTTTTTTGGTCTATCGTAGGGTTGCGATTCGTTGGGATATTTTTGCCGTTAATATCTTTCATCATTTTTGTCCCACAAGAAGGACATTTTTTTTTTCCGAGCAAGGAATTCCTCTCTAGTGAGGAATTTCTTCACCGCAATTTGGACAGATACAGCTGCTGGAGCCTTCCTTATACCTGCCTTTTCGCTTCTTCATATTTCTTTTTTCCTGTCTCCCTTTCCCTTTACCTGATTGCTTTCTAGAGTTTCGCCCTCGTGAACGAGAAGAGCTTGATTTTCTATTAGGACTCATGATTTGTTACTCAAATGTGAAATAGGTTTTAAAATTTTTGTTTACCGTATACTTTTAGGCTTGCCAAAATTTTTATAGATGGATCATTTAGTTATACCTAAAGGTGTTACCACGAGAAAGCAGAGAGGCCTCAAAAAGATGACTAAAAGGAACAAGCAGACGGTATTGCCAGAGTTAGATATCGGAGAGGAGGCTAGAGTGATCGATATAGAAGGGGGCAGAGGTCTAAGACAAAAATTGGCATTTAGAGGGATCCGAAGTGGAGCAAAAATTAAGATCATTTCTTATCACGGTCCAATCACCTTAGAGGTTGATAACTCGACGGTATCGTTAGGAAGAGGCATGGCTAGAAAAATAATAGTGAAAAGGCTGTGATCCACATGCCTAAGAAGATCAAAGAGATGAAATATGGTAAAAAGGCCATAGTTAAAGAAATAGAAAACGACTTGAAGAGGAAGCTAGCCGGGATGGGAATCAGAGTCGGTAAGGAGCTGATCTTTAAGACCAAACAGCCTATCGATGGTCCGGTAGTTGTAGAGGTTGATGGGTCTACAACCTCGATGGGATTGGGCATGGCAGACAAAATAACCGTAGAGGTGATCGATTGAAACTTTTACTTATGGGCCATCCCAATGTAGGAAAAAGCGTTTTATTCAATCGTTTGACTGGAGCTAACGTCACCGAATCTAATTATCCCGGCACCACTGTAGATTATACAAAAGGTTATATGCAGCTTGATGGAGAACAAGTAGAATTGATAGATGTTCCCGGAACCTTTTCTTTAGACCCTAAAGATAAAGCTGAAGAAGTAGCTGTCGAGATGCTGAAGGATAACGAAGATTCGATCGTGATCTGCGTGATCGACTCTACGAAAATTGAACGGGGGCTTTATCTCGCGCTTGAAATAATGGAGAGAGATTATCCTATCATTATAGCGCTGAACATGTGGGATTCTGCCAAAGATAAGGATATCGATATAGATTTAGACAATCTGAGGAAGATTTTAGGGGTGCCGGTGGTTCCGACCATAGCTGTGAGCGGCTGGGGTGTCAAAGAACTCGTATCAAACATCAAACATGCCAAACCAGGCGACGTTTTCAAGATAGAAGGAAAACTCGAGGTGATGTCGAATGAAATGTGAAATCGATGAGCGATGGGAACTAGTGGACAGGATCGCTGAAGAAACAGTCACTTATGGGGATGGAAAAACCACCCTTAAGGACGCTATAGCCGAGCTTACCGTAAAGCCGTTGACCGGTATACCGATAGCTATTACAGTTCTATATGGATTCTGGGCATTTTTTGGAGCTTTTGCTGGATTCTTTACCGACGGTTTTCTAGTAAAGATTTTTGACGATCATTGGCTCCCTTGGCTTCAAAGCGTTTTCCCTGGCGAAGGAAGCTGGTATTACTTCATACTGGTTGGTGATCCCGCGGCAGGTAACAGTTTTGAAGCCTTTGGAGTACTCACCTCTGGCCTCTTCGTAGCTGTCGGTGTAGTTCTTCCGGCGATAACCGCGTTTTATCTGTATTTGATAATCCTTGAAGACAGCGGATATATGCCTAGATTAGCAGTTCTGATAGACACATTATTACATAAGATAGGACTTCATGGTTTTGCCATAGTCCCTATGATTCTTTCACTAGGCTGTAACGTGCCTGGTGTCGCAGCTACTAGGACTCTACAGACTAAGAAACAGCGCTTTATGATGATAACTTTGCTCGCAATCTTTATACCGTGTGGAGCTCAAATCGGGGTGATCTTAAATCTCATACCTGAATTTGCCGGTATTATATTCTTGTACTTATTGATAGGATTCATCTTTTTTGGGTTCATCCTTCACAAGGTTATACCGGGGAAATCACCAGAAATACTTATCGATATTCCTCCTTACAGAATCCCTTCATTGGAAAACGTTTCGAAAAAATTATGGGTCAGAACAAAGGGTTTCTTCACCACAGCAATTCCATTTGTATTGTTCGGAGTCGCATTAGTGAACGTATTATATATGGGCGGAGTTATAGATTGGTTGGCGGAAGCTTTAGGACCCCTACTTACCACCTGGTTTGGAGTACCTAAAGAGACTGTAGGTCCTCTTGTAGCGGGCTTTTTGAGAAAGGATCTAGCCGTGGCGCAGTTGTCTGCGATTGAGATGACAAAGTACCAACTGGTCAGTTCAGTAGTATTGGTCAATCTTTATTTCCCCTGCATAGCCACTTTCATCATGATGATGAAAGAAGGTAGTGAAAGAGGAATAAAAGGAGTTCTTGAAATCCTAGGCGGGAGCCTCCTAGTTTTGGCGACTGTTCTTTTCATATGGGGCGGTCTATTACACCTGATCTGGATATTGATGGGGGTGGCATAGATGGATGAGATCATGCGAAATAAAATAGGATCATTCTATTTTGGAATACTCGGAATAGTCGTTTTCTTGGTCGGCGTATTGGAAATAGGTCTAGGCGTTCTTAATAAGACCGTACATTTAGGACCGCTGATATTTACTGGTTACTTTATGATCTGGCGAGGATTCATCTTGCTTTTCGCAGGTATTTTCTACATACTCAGCATGAAGAACTTCACTGATATCCATCAGAAGGCAAAAACGGTAGTTGCCTCGCTCATGATCTGGATTGTAGCTGGAACCCAGATATTCAGCATATTCCTTGAATCCATAGTAGGGGAAGGAAGTCGCTGGTTCAACACGTGGGATGGTTTCCTATCAAGTTATGCTCCTCCATATATACCTTCGATACTTCTTCTCCCATTCACTTTGGTCATTGTTTATTTTATTATATTGGATAAAAGAGCGGAAGAAGATTGAGATGATAGCGTGAGAAAAAAGATATTGAAATATATCGATGATGGTTACACGATCGATGAAATCAGTGATAAAATTAGCATTTCTAGAACTACTATAGACGAGATCGTGAAATCAATGGTCCGAGAGGGTTACCTGACCGATTATAAATGTGAGGGCTGTTCATCTTGTCCTTTTTCCTGTAACGACCCCGATTCTGCAGAAATTGAAGCTTTTGTTCTCACAGAGAAGGGGAAAGATTGGATGAAAGGAAAATGATATGTAACGATTCACCGAAAGATTTTAGACCTCTAGAAAACATGGAGATAAACGATGCTCGGAAAAAGAGAGGAGGAATATCTTGAAGCGATCTTTGACGTGGTTCAGGATAAAGGTTACGCTAAAGTGAAAGATATATCCGAAAGTCTAGATGTAGGTCTGTCCTCAGTAACAGAGATGTTCCAGAAGTTAGACAAAAAGGGCTATATCGATTATGAAAAATACAGCGGAGTAACTCTAACCGATAAAGGTGAACAAAAAGCTGTAGACCTCTCAGAGAAACATGAAGTTCTCAAAGATTTTTTTATCATACTGGGTATGGACGAGGAGTTGGCAGACGAAGACGCCTGTAAGATCGAACACGTGGTTAGAAGAGAAACGATGGAAAGGTTAACCAAATTCGTAGATTTTATTCAAAGTCATGAAAAACCTCCCTGGCTCGAACGTTTTAAAAGGTATTATGAGACCGGGGATGTGGAAGAGACCCCAAAAGCGCTTGAGGATGAAAGGGATTAGTTCATAACTCGAGAGTCGCTCCTATACCACATTCTTTATATGCATCTGGATATCCACTTTTTATCTTATCCAACAGCATCGTACAGTGGCAGGGAACTAAAAGAGGGATGTCTTCAAGCAGGTCTAGGTCATCAAAACCATGGTAACCTCCTATTATGCCTTTTATCTCTCCAATTTTGGAACCCTCTTCTATTATCTTACCTATACCGGGATGACCACATCCAGTCAATAAATAAACTCCTTCCTTGCTTTTAACAATCAGTGATTGTTCTTTTACAGCACTCCCCAGCTCTCCTGTTGAATAAATCCCCTCAAATATTTCGTTCCTATCGGTGACGGATATCACCCATCCCTGCAAATCGAATTCTTTCTTAATATGTTCAGTTAACGATTCTGGAACATATATCTTTACATCCCGGTCTTCAAAAGCAGATAAACCACCCATATGATCCCAATGCCTGTGTGAAATGACTATTACATCTATCTCTTCTTTTGAAATGTTTGACTCGTTCATATTATGCAGTAATATATTCTCGTCATGACCTACATCGAACAGTATCTTATTATCACCTGTATCGACATAGATGGACACACCCCAGTCAGGATACAGTTGATCATCTATAACGTTATCGTCATATAATATCTTTAAATTTTTCTTATGATTTTGGGTCATGCCTTTCCCTCCTACCTACTCATATGTGTAGTAATATAAAAAGTTGTCTTTTTCATCTAGGGTCATCTTTCAAGCTCTTGTCAATCTCACCGTCGGGCAGCATCGAATCTGGATGAGCTTCTCCTTTCTTCTCCTTCTGAAATCTCACACAACTTCTCCAATCACCCTTACAGTACAATTCGATCCATTTCTCATCAAGTAATCCTTTTTCATAGAAGCGTTTCATGGGACATATCTGATACCATTTACATGGTTTAAGGAAAATTTTTAATTTTCTGTAATCCTCTTTCATCTCTTCTTCATACGAATCATCGTAAAGTAAAGAAGCAGGATGAGGTAATGGGTATATCTTCTTTTCATCTCCTAGATACAAATTCCCTATCAGATTGGCAAAATCTTTATCGAAAGATAAACTGTATTTTTTAAAGAGATATCTCGTTGAATAATAGCCAAGAGGTACCAATATATCTGATTCTAAGATCTCTATCTCCCTATCTAAATATTTTGAACAGGTTTTGATTTCATCCTGTTTAGGTTTTCTATAATCAGGGAGCATGCACTTGATCAGATTTGTCATATACATCTCATCACGCTCGACTCCGGCATTACCTAAAAGATCATCTAAAACTTCTCCAGAAGGACCTATGAACATCTCCCCTTTTTTATTTTCTTCTTCTCCTGGAGCCTGGGCGATGAGTATAATCCTCGCATTCAGATCACCTTTCCCACAGACCACATGTTTTCGTGTTTTGGAGAGTTTGCATTTTGTACACCTTTTAATCTTTCTGTTGAGCTCGGCTATCTCCATCTCATCTCCTCCTATATAGTGAAGGACACAGAAGTCCGTATTTTCTGGGTCCTTCACTAGCTGTGGATGACGTGGGACAAGCCCCACTTCATCCTCGTTGGCACTGCGGATGACATTATTTTATTCCATAAATAATGTCTTCCCACTATAGCACATCTCTATATTATTGAAAAGGGTGATCGAATATTTCATCTTTCTGAAAGTAAATCTTTTTACTTCGTGAAGCTTTTTAATGGTCATGGAAGAAAAGATTGCATACGGCCCAGTACCTTCTAGGCGTCTAGGTAAGAGTTTGGGTATAAACAACATACCACCCAAGATCTGTACCTATTCCTGCGTTTACTGCCAGATTGGAAAGACTCTTAAGATGCAGGTACAAAGGGAGAATTTTTATCCTGTAGAAAAGATAGTTGAAAGCGTAGAGCAGAAAATCGATAATGCTTTAGAAAAGGACGAACCTATCGATTATCTCACCTTCGTACCGGACGGCGAGCCCACTCTAGATCTCAATCTAGGTGAGGAGATAAACGCGGCAAAAGAATTTGGTTACAAGACTGCGGTTATATCGAACTCGTCATTGATTTGGCATGAAGATGTGAGAGAAGCACTTTCGAAAGCGGATAGGGTCTCATTGAAAATAGATGCCGTCTCTCCGGAGATATGGAAAAAGATCAACAGGCCACATAAGAGCCTTGATATAGATCGGATTTTGGAGGGGATTGATGATTTTTCAAATATATTCAAAGGAGAGCTGAGGACTGAAACCATGATGGTAGAAGGAATAAACGACGCTACTAACGAACTGGAAAAAATAACGAATGAGATCGATGACATCGGTGCTGATAAAAGCTACATATCTATACCGACTAGACCCCCAGCTGAAGATTGGGTGGAACCACCCACAGAGAGGAAGTTAACCGAGGCCTATCAGATGTTTAAGGAAAAGGATATAGACGTAGAATATCTTATCGGCTATGAAGGAGATAAGTTCGCCTCCTCGGGAGATATTACCGAAGATATTCTCAGTATTACATCCGTACATCCGATGAGAGAAAGGCAGATCCAGAAATTATTGGAGAAAGGAGGAGAAGATTGGAATGAAGTCTATGAGCTTATAGATCAAGGGAAATTGATAGAAACCAAATTCAAAGGTGAAAAATTCTACATGAGAAAGTTGGATCAGTAGATTCATTCCTCTGCAAACCTTCCATCGTCCGTTGTTTTTGAGAGTTTGTGTACTTTATCCTCCAGCCAACCGTAGCTTTCTACCTCAAATTGATCAAAATCAGGTACGTATGGCTTCACATCCAATACCGGTGTACCGTCGAGTATATCGACGTTCTCAACTATCAGTTTGTTGTCTTTGATTTCCTTTAGTTTTACTATAGAAAGACCGATGGAATTTGGCCTGCTAGGTCCCCTCATCGAAAAAACACCATGTTCATCATCATCCATATATGGTTTGATCCGTAAAGGCGCTTTTTCACTTTGGTGGAAATGATAGAGCAATATGATATGCGAAAAATTCTCTAGATCTTTCAAGCCATCGACATATTTAGAATATATCTCAACTTCTCCCACCACGCCTTCCGCAGCTCTTGGCTGAATCGGAGTTCCTTCGGCTTTCGGGTTAGGAGTGTGAATCAGCCCGATCGGGTGGTATTCTATCCTATCTTTTTCTTTAGGGGTCATATATTTTGTTATAGTAAGAACAAATAAACATATTTCGATATCAAATAATGCCTAAGAATAAAATTACGTGGAGTTAAGCGAAAATACTATACATACCAAATTTATGCTACTTTAGGTGCGTCTAAAAATGAAGTCAAATTTAGATTGTGTCCCGTGCTTTCTCAGGCAGGCGTTAGAGGCCAGCAGGATGGCGACCGATGACGAAGAGGTTCAAAGAGAGGTTTTAGATGAGGTTATGGACATCCTCAGGAACAGAGAACTTCAAGGAAAAAAACCGCCGAAGATCGGTAAACATGTTCATCAAGCTGTCAAAGATATAACCGATACCAAGGACCCTTATCGAGAGATCAAGGAAGAGCAAAATAAAGATGCGTTGAAGATATATCCGAAATTGAAAGAGAAAGTGGAAAACTCAGAAAACAGATTGTTGACTGCAGCTAAAATCGCGATAGCAGGCAACGTGATCGATCTCGGTCCAGGGCATGAAATCGATTTGGAGAAGGATGTTGAGGATGTGTTATCAAAGGAACTCTCGATAGACCATTTTGATGAATTCAAGAAGGATCTAGAAGAAGCAGAAACCATATTTTACATGGGAGATAACGCAGGTGAGATCGTCTTTGACAAACTACTTCTTAGAGAGATGGAAGACAAGGAGATATTCTATTTTGTTAAAGGCGCTCCTAAAATAAACGATGCGATGGCAATCGACGCTAAGAAGGCCGGAATAGACGAATATGCTAAGGTGGATGTAGTCGGTAAAGGAACACCACGTACCGGTCCGAAGAGAGATTCACCCGAATTCATAGACAGGATGAAGGGAGCGGATATAGTGATCAGTAAAGGCCAGGGTAATTATGAAGCTTTGAGCGAGGTCTCCGCGGATATTTACTTCCTCCTAAAAGCTAAATGTCCTGTAATAGCTGATGATCTCGGAGTCGATGTAGGAGATATAATTTTGAAATAGTATTTATTCTACTTTGTAAAAGATAATGAATATCATCTCAGAGAAAATCTAAAGGGATCGGAGTTTACTCATCTCCGTAAATCCTTCCTTCGACCTTTTTCCATATATCCCTCATAGCACTAGATATAGAGTTATCTTCTTCGACATATTCCACTACTGACAAACCTTCTATTTGGGCATCTGTAAATGCGTTATCATATGGTATCTTTCCGAGGACTTCAACATCTCCTTTTTTAGCCATTTTTTCGATCCTTTCCGTCATCTCCTCGTTCAGATCTGCCTTGTTTATAACTATAGCAGATTCTATACCGAAATGTTCAGTAACATCTAAGACTCTCTCCATATCGTGTATACCGGAGACCGTCGGTTCGGTGACCACCACCGCGTAATCGGAGCCGGTCAAGGACGCTATAACAGGACAACCAGTACCTGGTGCACCGTCTATCAATGTCATATCATTTTCAGCAGAGCCTAAACCCTCAGCATTTTCTTTTACTAGCGTTACCAATTTACCGGTGTTTTCTTCCGCTATCCCCAGTTTTGCATGGGACATCTCACCGAATCTCGTCTCCGAGATAAACCACTCACCGTTGATAGCCTGTGCTATTTCCACTGCATCCTCTGGACAAACGATATCACAGACACCGCAACCCTCACACTCTACTTCATCTATCCTGTATCTCAATTCTTCATCCTTGTTTTTCTCAATAATCGCATCAAACCTACATTCTTCATAACATCTACCACAGCTGGTACACTTATCTTGGTCGATAGTAGCTATACTTCCACCACTGAAAAGACCATTTTCTTTATTTTCTGGGTCAGTAAGGAGGTGAAGATCTGCTGCATCGACGTCACAATCAGCTAATACACCATCTTCCGATAAAGAAGCGAACGAGGCGGTTAGAGAGGTCTTTCCAGTTCCGCCTTTTCCGCTGATGATGACCAATTCTTTGCGAGAGGTTGAAGAGTCGGTGTTGGTAGAAGATTGACTCTGGTTCTTCTCAGATGATTTCGTCACTTCCCCACTATAATCTTTACTTTTAGGCTCTTTTACTTCTCTTTCTTCAGAACCGGCCTTTTCTATATTTACAGCTAATTCTTTAAATAAACCTCTATACTCCTCGGATTCCTCTACGACCATATCTCCTCTTGAATAGGTTTCTGCGATCTTTCTATCGTCCGGTATTTCGCCGATGATCTCCAGATCTTCCTCTTCACAGTACTCTTTCAATTCATCGTCCTTGTATTCCGCTCTATTTACTATCACTACCGGTTCCAACCCGATTCCCCTGCACATGTCGACGGACAATTTAAGGTCGTTAAGTCCAAATGGTGTTGGATCGGCTATCAATACAGCTAGATCTGCTCCGGAAAAGCTTTCTACCGCCGGACATGCCGTACCCGGAGGTGAATCGATTATATTGATACCTTCTCCGGCTCTTTCTTTAACGGCGTTGATCAATCTAGGGGACATCCCACCTTCCCCGGTCTCGAGGTTAGCATAATTCACATCTATATTCCCGCTTTGACCTACTATCAGATCTCCTATCTTCTTGTTTTTCTCAACTATCGCGTCGTTGGGGCATACTATCGTACAGGCTCCGCATACGTGGCATAATTCTGGGAAGAACAATACATTATCATTCACGACAGCTATCGCATTGTAACTGCAGGCTTCAGCGCACTTTCCACATTTCACACATCTATCCTCATCTACATCCACGGGACATCCCAACATGATCTCTTTTTCTTCCGATATATCTGGTTTTAAGAATAGATGGCCGTCGGGCTCTTCCACGTCACAGTCGAGGTAACTGACGTCTCTGCCCATTTCATCCAAGGTGAAAGCTAAATTCGTCGCGATCAAAGTCTTTCCGGTTCCGCCTTTTCCGCTTCCTATAACTATATCCAAACAGATCTCCTCCATCAATCTTCAAAATTTAATTCTAATCCTGCAAAACAATCCTTCGTTCTTTTTGGAAACTTTTCCTTTATTTTATCTTTATATTGAGTACAGTGACAGGGAATTATTAGTGGAATATCTTCTAATCTTTCGAAATTTTCAAAGCCATGGAATCCTCCAATGACGGCTGTTAACTCTCTATCCCGAGACGCTTTGTTTATGATAGAAGTTAGACCGGGATGAGCGCAGCCTGTTATCAAGATGTTTTGTTTTCCAGAGTTACAGATGATCGACTGCTCTACAATGTCGCTTTTCATCTCTCCAGTGCTGATGACACCCTCAGCGATTTCTTGTTTTTCTTCTATCTCTACAAGTTCAGCATTCCGTTTAATTTTCTTCTTAAACTTCCTAGAAAATGACCTAGGGAGGAACACTTCCATCGATTCTTCAAGTATCGAGAAAAGACCTCCTATATGATCGTGGTGTTCGTGTGATAGTACGATTTTATCGATATCTGAAGTATCTAATCCCATTTGTTCCATATTATGTTTTAATATCTCACCTTTTTCTCCCGTATCAAAGAGGATAGTTTCTTCTCCAATCTCTATCTCTGCAGCGTAACCCCAATCGGACCTGAAAGGTTCCTTCGCTTCGTTATCATAGACAACTTTTATTTTCATTTCTTATTCCTCAACGACTCTAGGCTAGAAATATTAGGTCGCAATTATCTCATATATAACTTGGATAAGGGGTTTTGACCCCAATTAAGCCAGTTAAATCTCACTCAGTGATGATGGTGATTTCCTTCAGCACAGGCGTTTGACATCGAAGCTTCGTCTAGTTCATCATTCTCCCATTCTTCTATAGCATCTTCCACGGTTCCTGTTGCTCCACAGTACACCTCTATACCCAACTCTTCAAAGAGATCGACTGCTTTCCTTCCAAGATTCGTACACAACAAAACATCGACGTCTTCTTCGTTCAATATCTCTGGAGGATTACCTTCTCCACCCATGTGTTTACTGTTGTTGGGTATAAAATTTAATTTATCTTCTTCCTCATCGTACAAAGCGAAGGTTCTGCTCCGTCCGAAATGTGCACTTATCGTTTCATTTAAGCCTGAATCTCCCATCGAAGGTATCGCCACTCTCATCTTCTTCCTCCTCCCTGCTTACCAAAATGACCTTTAACGGTTTCATCGGTTATCTCTTCCAATTCCTCCTTTTCTAACTTTTCAACTGCTTCATTTACTTTTCCAGTTGACTTGTACGCTTCTATCTCTGCAGATTCAAGTGTACGGTAGGCGTTAGGGCCGATATTTCCCGTTATAACCGCATCTATATCCTTATCAGAGAGCATCTGTACGACTTGTGGACCGACTCCGTGAGATTCACTCGTGTGTTCATTATCGATGTATTCGAATTCATCCGTTTCAGGATCGGTGATTATAAAATAAGAGCACCTACCGAATCTTTTATCCACTTGAGCGTCTTTATCCTTACCTTCCGAAGATATCGCGATTTTCATTTTTTATTCCTCCAAACGATCATAAATATTTTCTACTATATTTTGAAAAGCTTTTGAACTTTCAGAATCCTCATCTAGGAAAGTTTTACCCTTTTCACCGCTTTCCATTATCTTAGGGTCTAATGGTATACTTCCAAGGAATGGTTCACCAACATTTTCCGCCATGGATTCGCCACCGCCTTCTCCGAACACATCGATCTCTTCGCCGCAGTTAGGACAAGTTATACCACTCATATTTTCTACTATTCCTAAAATTTTCATATCCAGCTTTTTGGCAAATCCAACAGATCTCTCTACGGCTTGAACCGAAACGTCTTGAGGTGTGGTAACGATGACGGCTCCACTTATATCGGTGATCTGTTGAGCGACACTCAAAGGTTCATCTCCTGTTCCCGGTGGTAGATCTATTATCATAAAATCAAGATCACCCCATTGGATCTTTTCTATGAACTGTTTGATAGCTTTCATCTTCATCGGTCCTCTCCATATTACCGCTGAATCTTCATTTCCAAGTAAAAAGTCCATGGAGAAAACTTGCAAATTCTCGTTTACCTCCACTGGTTCTATAGTATCTTCGTCTCTTGCTCCAAGCATTCCTTCCTTGACTCCGACCATCTGTGGGATAGAAGGACCATGAAAATCACTGTCGAATATCCCTACATTGTTTCCTTCGTCGGCCAGCTTGAAAGCCAGGTTAGCTGCTACAGTACTTTTTCCAACACCGCCTTTACCGCTCATAACTACAATTTTATTCATTGGTTGCACAAATGAGAACATTTATTTAAAAGTTTCTTAAAATTTGAGTGAGACTTTTTATTATCTTCGGAAAGGTTGTTAAATGAAAAAATAATATAGTTTATCGAGCATTCTGGAGAGATATCCTTTTTTGACATCCAAGTGAGTACTCACTTAGTTTACTTTTCTTCTTTCAACTTTAGCAACTTTTGAAGTCTTTCTTTCCGCTCCTCTCTTCTTTGTTCGTGTTCTTTTTGTTTTTTATGTTTTTCTATGTCTACCTCTTCTGGAGATGAAATAACGCCGGCAAATGTACGCAGTATCTTATTTTCTATCGGGATGATCAATCCTTTAGACTCGAGCGAAGATAGGGTGTCGAGTGTTTTTTTCTCTTCCCATTGTAGGTGAGAGATCAATTCGTCCTTAGGTATGGTCTTCTCTTTTTCCTTCTCCTCTTCCCTCTCTTCCAATGCCATCAGTACCTTTTTTTCCTCAAGGGTTAGATCGTCCTTTTCCAGTTTAGCATCTAAGCCTTCTAGATAATCTATGTAGAAGAAATCCGTTACTATATCAAGAGGGACCTCGGTGGAATAGATCAGATCGACCTCGAGTTCACCATCGCTTGAATGATATATTTTCAGATTGACTCTTTTCTGTTTAGATATAGGATTCAACCTGATAACGTCTTCAGGAGGGATAGTCGTGACGACTTCGCCTTCTGTATTTTCGATTCGTAGCGTATTATCGGCACCGATCTTGAAGATCCCCTCTTTCCATTCTTTAGTCTTTCTAGATTTTTCTTTAGACCTGTAAGAAGAGATATACCATATATTTGCATCTCTGACTATCTGTTTCAATAATCTTTTCTTTAAAACCTCTTTAGCTCGAGTAGTTCTGTTTTTAATCAGGGCTATAAAGTTCCCTTCTTCTGTTTGGTAATTGAAACTCAATACTTTGGGAGAATCAGCTTTAGGATGTACCAGTTTTCTATCCATATAATATATGTTTTTGATATTGATAGAGCCGGATTTTTGGCGCCCTTGATAGATCAGTTCCGTTCCTGTGAGTTTTATCTTAAAACGGCTCCAATCTTTATCCTCATATATCTCCTCTTTGGTCTCAATCTGTTTTCCCACGGGTATAATAGCCCTATCTAATCGGTTATAGAATAGCTTCTCTTTTTTCTCACCCGAATTGCTTTTTTGCATGTTTTATAAGGACTCCTGAGGGGATAAAGTTTGGTAAGATGACATCTTTTTGTTGGGTATTTATAATTTACCTGATTTTACACTTTTACATTAGAAGATGAGGACAAGTCGATAGAAATGATATGAATTTTCTTTCAAAAGTACTTATATATTAGGACAATTCTTTTACATATTACATTATTTAACTCACCTAATGGGTGAAGATAGAAGATGCCTATTAAAACACTTCTCGTCGACGATGAAAGATCAATACTAGATCAAGCCGAGATATTTTTAGAGAAACTGAGTCAGGAGATAGATATTCATACCGCTATCTCTGCCGATAAAGCACTCGAAATGATGGGTGAGAAGGAATTTGATGTTTTAGTTTCAGATTATCAGATGCCTGAAACGAATGGTTTAGAGTTTCTAGAAGAGATGAGGCGGGGAAAAAATAGCGATATCCCCTTTATAATGTTCACTGGCAAAGGTAGAGAAGATGTAGCGATCAAGGCTCTTAATTTAGGTGCCGATAGATACCTGCAGAAAGGCGGTGAACCAAGAACACAATATAAGGTATTGATCGATGCGATAAAACAGGAAACCAGTCGATATCATGCAATGGATGAGCTGAAGGATAAAAGGGAGAGATTGAACTTCTTAGAACTAGCGACTGATACCACTGAAGATTTGAAGATCGCCGTAGTCGACGAGGACTACCGCTATAAGGTCGTCAATCAATGGTACGTAACCCAATACGACCTGGACAAAAAAGAATTGATCGGGATGTCAGTATCTGAATTGCTGGGTGAAGAGACTTTTAAAGAAGATATAAAACCACATCTCGACAGGGCTTTTGAAGGTGAAGAGATAGAGTATTCGTCTTGGTTTGAGTTTTCCTCTAGTCAAAGATACATGAATGTGAGATATAACCCGATAAAAGAGGAAGGGGAGGTGGAATCAGTTGCTATCATCAGCCGGGATCTTACTGATAGAAAGAAAGCTGAAGAACGTATCGAAGAAAATAAAAAGAAAATTGAGAGATTGCACGAGATCAGCGCTGAACTGCAGACCTGCAAGTCCGAGGAGGAAGTCTATTCCTTCGCCGTAGAAGCGGCCAAAGAGATACTTGACTTCTCTAGTTGTGTGATATATGCACCGAAAAACGACGAGATAAAGGAAGCCCTGACCCCCTCCGGATTTCCAGAAGAAAAATCCCTAATGTTTAAGCCTATAGAGGACTCTATCTATGGCACAAGTGTCTTGGAGAATAGATCCTTCTTCATAAAAGACTTAGAGAGACGGGAGGATGTAATCTCGCCCACTGATCGATTTAAATCAGGTATGGGCATTCCTATAGGAGATTTTTCCGTCTTTCAGGTCTTATCTACAGAAAAGGATTTTTTCGATAAAGAAGACCTAAAGACGGCTGAGCTGTTGATAAGTCACGTTTCGCAGGCTTTGAATAGAATTCAAGTTAAAGAGAGAGAGAAATTCCTTCATTCTCTCCTCAGGCACGACGTCGGGAACAAAGCTAAGATTGTTAGTGGATATCTTGATTTGATGGAATATTCTGAATCTATTGAGGAAGTCGAAGGGTACAGAGAGAAAACTAAAAAGACCGTTATGGATGCTATAAATATGATAGAAAAGATCAGAAACCTCCGAAAGATCCGAAAGGAGGGGGTAATCAGTGAGATGCAACTAAGCTCGGTGATAAACAGAGTATCGTTAGGACATCAAGGTCAGCTACAGGAGAGAGATATAAACATGGATGTGGGTGAATGTGATTTTAAAGTGAAAGGCGGGCCTTTATTAGAGGAGCTGTTCTCAAGTCTTATCGGAAATTCAATCCAACACTCTGATTGTGATGAGATCAGAATCTCTTCTCAGATTGAAAAAAATGAATGTATAGTGACTGTAGAAGACGACGGTATTGGCATATCTGATGAAATGAAAGAAAAGATATTTGAGAAGGGTTTTAAAGATGGAGAGAGCTCAGGTTCAGGGTTGGGATTGTATTTGGTGAAGGAGATAGCCGAGAGTTACGGTGGAAGTGTCGAGGTGAAAGATTCTGAGTTAGGAGGAGCTAGGTTTGATATTCATCTCAAGAGATCTGAAAATTTTAGATTAATATAGAGATGATAATAGAGGGAAAGGACATACCTGGATTACCTCGACTCTCCTATCATTCGGGGTAATTATCGGCGTGGCAACCAATCGAAAAAAGACACGGTGAAGTATAACCAGCGAGTAAACTGAAAACCCTTTTCTGATTTTCTCTATTATTTTTGAATAATCGAATCATCATATATTGAAAATTAAATTTATGGGCAAATTGGCATTAATTCCTTTTATTATTACAAAAAAGATGAAATTTTGAAAAAAATACGAACCAATAGTAAAGTGGGCCGAGGCGGATTTGAACCGCCGACCTTCGCCTTTCCGACTGTTTTCACAACAGTTGTAAGGGCGACGTCATAACCCCTAGACCACCGGCCCATGAGGGAGTGGTGATGACCGAGCGGGGCGCTGGTGAGTTGGAAGCTTTGCTTCCGACGGACCACCGGCCCATAAGTGATTAGCTCTTAAGTCAAGTGAGGTACAAGGCTAGGTGATATATTTATTTAATCCTTTTCCTCTGAATCAACCGACCAGGGCTCGGTTTCTCCTCCCCATTACGAAAAGTTCTTTATAGTAGACTATAATAGTTTGGTGGTGCTGTGAAATGATAGAAGTGCGCTTCCACGGAAGAGGTGGACAGGGCTCGGTTGTTGCTTCCGAATTATTGGCCCGGGCCGCCTTCGAGGAAGGAAAAGATGTACAGGCATTCCCCATGTTCGGTGTCGAACGAAGGGGTGCGCCTGTAACGGCTTTTACAAGGATTGATGAACAAACCGTTAGGGACCACTCAAAGATACATACTCCCGATATAGTGATCGTTCTAGATACCGCTCTTTTGGAGGCAGTCGATGTCACGGAGGGATTGAGCGATGATGGAGATATAATCATAAACACCGGTAAAGAGCCGGAAGAGATGAAACTGAATACTAATGCGGACGTCTATACCGTTGATGCCTCAGATATAGCGGTCCAACATGGATTGGGTACCGAAGTAGCTCCGATCGTCAATACGGCCATATTAGGAGCAGTGAGCGGCGCGACTGGCATGGTCGAAAAAGATTCGTTGGTCAACGCTATACTGGAACACGCTCCAGCTAAAAATGAATCTAATGCTGAAGCGGCAAAACAAGCCTACGAGGAACTCATAGGTCCATATTCAGGTGAAAAGTTGGAATCGCCAGATAGGACATTGACTTCCGAACAAACGGACATACCGAAATCGGAAGATCTGCTATGTGAAGACCCCGAAGATCATACCGATCTACCACCTACACCGATCGCCGACTGCAACTCTGAGTACCTCAATAAAACTGGCAGCTGGAGAACCATACGACCGATAGTCGACAAAGACACCTGCATCAAATGCGGTATCTGCTGGGAAGTATGCCCCGATGTTGCTATTTTTGTAGAAGAGGACGGTGCTGAGCCCGATTATGATTACTGTAAGGGGTGTGGAATATGTGCAGAGGAATGTCCCGTAGATTGTATAGAGATGAAAAAGGAGGAAAACTATGTCTGAATATAAGATAGTCACTGGAAATTATTCGTCGGCTTATGGAGCTAAATTGGCTAAAACAGAAGTAGTTTCAGCTTACCCAATAACACCACAAACTTCAGTTGTCGAAAAAGTCGCTGAATTCGTCTCAAATGATGAGATGGATACCGAATTTGTGAAGGTAGAAAGTGAACACTCAGCGATGGCATCATGTATAGCTGCTAGTAACACCGGGGCAAGAACTTATACAGCCACTTCCGCTCATGGATTGGCTTTGATGCATGAGATGCTGATGTGGGCTTCTAGAGCTAGACTACCTATCGTGATGACCAATGTAAATAGGGCGATGGCTCCACCGTGGAGTGTTTGGGCGGATCACCAAGACACGATGGCCCAAAAAGGTACAGGATGGTTGCAGTTCTTCTGTGAGAACAATCAGGAGGTACTTGACAGCATCCTGATGGCCTACAAGATATGTGAAGATGAAGACGTGATGCTCCCCGGCATGATCGTCGAAGACGCTTTCATCTTGAGCCATACCAGAGAACCCGTGGAGATATATGACCAAGAAAAAGTGGATGAATTTTTACCACCTCATAATCCTGAGCACAAGCTCGATATAGAAAACCCAGCAGGCTTTGGATCTCTAGTCATGCCTGACTGGTACATGGATTTCACTAAAAAGATCGACATAGCTATGAATGATGCTAAAGACAAGATAAAAGAAACGAGAAAAGAATTCGAGGAGATCTTTGGTAGAGATCCTGGAGGTCTTATCGAGGAATACAAGACTGACGGCGTTGATGTTTTGATGGTTACCATGGGTTCGATCTCAGGCACTTCTAAAGACGTAATAGACGAACTGAGAGAAGAGGGTTATAATATAGGTCTAGCGAGACTGAAAACGATGCGGCCATTCCCAGGTGAAGAATTCCGAGAATTAACGAAAGATGTCAACGTAGTCGGCATCATGGATAGAAGTTATACATTCGGTAGAGCCGGAGACGCAGCAAGAGAGATAAAGGAAGCGCTCTACGGTCACAACTCGCCTATAGTCAAGAACTATATCGTAGGTCTAGGAGGGAGAGATCTGGTGCCCGACGTGATCAAGGAGATCATGCTCGATACGATAAAATTGCAGGATAAAGGATTAGATAAAGAAGTCGAATGGGTAGATCTTAGAAGCGATCGAAATAAATGGAGGCGATAATTATGGCAGATATACCCGAAGAAGAATTGATGAATTCAGGTCATAACGCTTGCCCTGGTTGTGGAGCCGCTCACGCTATGCGGTATCTACTGAAAGCATTGGGAAAAGATACGACAATAAATATCCCCGCATGTTGCTGGGCTGTCATACCCGGAGTTTATCCGTCACGTAACTTAGATGTTCCTTTGCTTTATACCGCTTTCGAAACTACAGGAGCTTCTTCCTCTGGTATCAGAGCTGCTTTAGATGCTAAAGACGTTGATCCAGCTGAAGTCAATGTAGTCGGTTTTGCAGGGGACGGAGGTACTGCTGATATAGGAATCCAGGCTCTCTCGGGTGCAGTAGAAAGGGGCACTGATACCATCCAAGTGATGTACGACAACGAAGCTTATATGAATACAGGTATACAGAGAAGTGGAGCGACTCCAGAAGGAGCTTGGACTACCACGACACCTGTCGGGAGCGAAGATGAATGGAAGAAACAGCCAAAAAAGAACATGATGGAGATAATGGCCGGTCACGATATACCTTATGCGGTCACGGTTAACATCTCATATCCAGAACTGATGATTGAAAAGATAAAGAAAGCCAAAGAGATCAGAGGGCCGAAGTTTGTTCACATCTACGCTCCGTGTCCGACCGGCTGGAGATCTAAGCCTAGTGAAACTATCGAGATAGGCAGGAAGGCTTTTAAATCTAAAGTTTTCCCACTTTACGAAATAGACCACGGAGAGTACAACATCTACAAGAGACCTGACGAAGACGAAGTCATTCCAGTAAAGGAGTATCTTAAGACTCAGGGGAGGTTTAGACATCTACCTTCGGAGGAAGTCGAAAAGATACAGAAGAACGTTGACAGATTCTGGGATAGACTGGAGGAAAAAGAGAAATTCACCAAAGAGACACTCGGGGACTAACGCTAGGTGTCTCCGATGAAGGAATTACTAGAAGATAAAGACGGCAAAGAGATGCTCCTATTGGGTAACGAAGCGATAGTAAGAGGAGCGTTGGAAGCTGGTATAGGTCACGGTTCGACTTATCCAGGTACTCCTTCTTCCGAGATAGGTAACACTTTTGAGAATATAGCCAAAGATTACGGGATGTATTTCGAGTATTCAGCCAACGAAAAAGTAGCGGTAGAAACCGCGGCGGCCGCGGCCGCTTCAGGCGTTCGATCGATGGCATGGATGAAACATGTCGGCGTTAACGTAGCGAGCGATGCCTTGATGACATTGATGTATTCGGGCGTCAGAGCCGGCATGGTCATCGTCGCCGCCGGGGATCCTTCGATGCATTCCAGCCAGAACGAGCAGGACAATAGATATTATTCTCTTTTAGGAAACATTCCGATGCTCGAACCCACTACACCTCATGAAGCTAAAGAGATGACGAAAAAGGCTTTCGAGATATCGGAAATATTGGAACTGCCGGTTTTGGTCAGAACGACCACGAGGGTCAACCACGCGAGAGGCGTTGTAACCTTCGACGAGCTCAAAGAACCAGATGGCGAGGGTTATTTCGATAAAGATCCCGAAAGATTTGTCTGTGTTCCTCAGAACGCCGTGAAGAACCATCCTAGGTTACTAGATCATATGGATACGGCAGGAGATATATCGGAGGATTCTGAATTTACTACTGTTATCGAAGAAGAAAATCCCGAGCTGCACGTAATATCCTCTGGAGCTGGTTTCAACTATATAAGGGAGCTCGAAGAGGAAGAAGACCTACCTATATCGATATTGAAGCTGGGCATGACCAATCCTCTGCCGATTGAAAAGACCAAAAGATTCATCGAGGATGCGGAAAGAGTTTTGGTCGTAGAGGAACTTGAACCTTTCCTAGAAGACAAAGTGAAAGCTCTAGCCAAAGAGGTGAACCCTGACCTCGAAATTTTCGGAAAAGAAAGCGGCCATTTCTCTAGATTATACGAGTACAATCCAGATAGGATAAAAGAAGCTCTTCACGATTTCATCGATTATGAAGAAGAGACCGAGGCGCTGAATCCGACAGAATATGACCTACCTTCGAGACCGCCTTCGCTCTGTCCTGGATGTCCTCACAGAGGAACATATTACGCTGTAAAACAGGCTCTAGGAGATGAAGAAGCGGTCTATTCGACGGATATAGGCTGCTATACTTTGGGGATTCAGGATCCTCTCAATACCGCAGATTTCCTTCTCTGCATGGGCTCCAGCGTGGGGACCGCGGGAGGATTTTCAAAGAATACCGATCAGCAGGTGTTCGCTTTCCTGGGCGACTCGACCTTCTTCCATTCAGGCCTGCCCGGATTGGTAAGCGGCGTGTACAACGAGCACGATTTCGTATACGTGATAATGGACAACAGGACTACAGCTATGACCGGACATCAACCCCATCCAGGAACTGGTAAAAGCGGCATGGGTGAGTCGGCTCCTACTATCTCGATAGAAGAATTAGCTGAAGGAGCCGGAGTCGAATTCGTAGAGACAGTCGATCCGTATGATATAGAGAAGACGGTAGATGTCTTCGAAAGAGCTATCGAGCACGACGGTATCTCAGTAGTTGTACCAAAACATCCCTGCGCTCTGATGGAACAGGGAGCCGTGGACTGGGAACCTTATCAGGTAAATCAGGATAAATGTACTCAGTGCCATGTGTGTACCAACGAGTTCGGTTGTATCGCTCTCGTGAGGGAAGACGATAAAGTCAAGATAAACGAGACTTTATGCGTTGGATGCGGTCAGTGTGCCGAAGTATGTCCGTTCGATGCTATAGAACAGGAGGAGATAGAATGACGAAGCGTGTCAATCTAGAGATAGTCGGGGTAGGTGGACAAGGGATATTGACTTCTTCTCAGGTTATCGGAGGCGCGGCTTTAGATAATGGCTTAGATGCATACATGAGCGAAGTGCACGGTATGGCCCAGAGAGGCGGCGTAGTCGTGACTACGGTGAAACTGGGTGAAAAAGTGTACAGTCCACTGATCGGTAAAGGAGATGCCGACGTGATCCTAGGGTTTGAGCCAGTAGAGACTTACCGAGCGATAGAACAGGCCTCGGAAAAAACTTGGATCGTGACCAATACCGAGCCGATCGTTCCATTCACGGTCAGTGTAGGAAATGAAGATTATCCGGATCTCGAGGAAGAGATACTGCCTTCTTTAGAGCAGTCGACGGATAGATTGATAGCTATCAATGCGGAGGAACTCGCTAAAGAGGCCGGAGCTGCTATAGCTCAGAATATAGTGATGGTAGGAGCTCTGACCGCTACGGGAGTTCTACCACTGACAAAACAGCAGATGACCGAGGCGATAGAATCTAAAGTTCCAGAGAAATTCGTAGATGTCAATCTGAAAGCTTTCAATAAGGGCTTTGAAAAGGCCAAAAGTATTATGGAGAAATAAAAAGTTTTAACTTTTTTCTTTTTCTTCTACCAGTATTATGGTTATATCGTTAACATTGGTTCTGCTGTCAAATTCGATGGAGTCGCCTATTTCCTCAAAGAAACTTTGGCTGTCGTGTCTTTCGAGATAATCTCTAGGATTTAATTGACTGTTTTCAACTGTAGAAGTGTCAGCTATCGCTCCAGCCTTTGACATGCCGTCTATCCCGTCCGAATCAATGCTTGCGAAGACCATATTTTCTCTATCTTTCATCTCTATAGCAGCGCTCAAAGTCAATTCCCTGTTCGGGCCACCGCTGCCGCTTTCCGCATCCATTGATCTGAAACGAACGGTGGTTTCTCCACCGAGTATGACTGCCGCTGGAGGGGATATCGGGTTTTCAGAATCTTGTATCTCCTTGGCGATGCCAACAAGCGGCTTCGCAACGACTTTAGCTTCTCCCTCATTTTGAGATGTTAATATAGTTGAGTTAAGACCGTTTTTCTCCGCCACATCTTTTGCTTTTTTGAGCGCTAACAGATTGTTACCTATCAGGAAGTTGTCAACGTCTAATTCATCAGGAGTTTCGTTTATCTCTCCATCCATTCCTTTTTGGATATGTTCTCTAACACTCCCAGGTACTTCATCCCATATCTCATATTCTTTTAAGACTCTCTCAGCATCTTCGAACGTAGAATCATCAGGATAAGTGGGACCTGAAGCGATGACGCTCAGACCATCACCGACAACATCAGAAACTATGAGGGAAACTATATTTCCTCTTTTAGAACATAACTCACCGAACCTACCGCCTTTGACTCGCGAAACGTGCTTTCTCACCGCATTTATTTCATCGATACTGGCTCCGGACTTCACCAGAAGTTTATTTAGGCTATTCATCTCGGATAGGCTTATCCCTTCTACGGGCGATAAGAATAATGCGGAACCTCCTCCAGATACTAAAAAAACGAAAAGAGCGTTTTCTTTTTCTTCTACTTTTGATAATAACTCTTCAGTAGCTTCTTTGTTTGCGGTTTTTGGATAAGGATGATGGGCCTTTCTCACCTTTACGGGGCACCTCTCTTCGTCATATTCCTTCCCACTTTTAGTGATAACGAGGCCGTCGTCGGGATCCAATTTTCGACATCCAGTCGCCATCGCCACGGATGCTTTTCCGATCCCAAAAACAACTATTTCATCATAGTCTTCTTGATCGAATCTTTTTCCAGAGATCTTGAGTCTCCCGTTTTCGATATCGATGACATCCGCTGTCAATTTTTCAGGATCGGCGCTCTTCACAGCCTCAGATATCATCACTTCTGTCAACTCTTTCATCTCTTCTAGGTCCATATTGATTAAAACTAATTAAAAGTATAAAAAAGAAAGGGGGAAATATAGGGTATAAAGCTTTCATATCTAGGTAAATCACTAATACATGCTTTCCAATAAATCTCTGTATGTACATAAGCGTCATAGGAGGAGACACTCCAAGAGCTACTGAAGAAAATAAAAAGAAGGCTGAAAAAGTCGGTAAAGCGATAGCTGAAAGAGGACACGATCTAGTTTGTGGAGGGCGTGGAGGAGTGATGAAAGCGGCCTGTAAAGGGGCCAAAGAGAAAGGAGGCACGACTATCGGTATACTACCTTCTTCGAACAGAGATGAAGCGAATGAATATGTAGATCATCCCATTGTTACCGATCTGGGTATGCTTAGAAATAGTCTAGTAGTACAGAACGGCGATATAATCATCGCGGTTGACGGCGGATACGGAACACTTTCGGAGATATGTATCGCTCAGAAATATGGGAAACGTATCCTCGGACTGGGAACATGGGACGTCGATGCGGTAGAGAGTTTTGAAGAAGTGCAAGGGATGATGAATGAGATATCCAAGTTGGAATCGTAAGCTTTATTAACAGATCTGGTATAATATCAACCCATGCAGGCGATAATACTCTCAGGAGGGTTCGGGACGAGGATGCGTCCCTTGACTTATACAACACCTAAACCACTCTTACCTCTGTTGAATAAACCGTTGATCCACCGCTTGATCGATTCGTTACCCGAAGAGGTAGATGAAATAGTTTTAGCGGCTAATTACAAGATAGAGATGCTCAGGGATTACTTTGAAGAGGTAAAACTGGATGAAAAAGTTCACGTGGTCGACGAGCCCGAACCGAGAGGTACGGGAGGAGCCGTAAAGAACGTCGAAGAGTATATCGACGATACTTTCATAGTGATCAATTCAGACGTGGTTTCAAGTCTGAATTTTGAAGATTATCTCGACTTTTACCGCCAAAAAGATGGTATGGGAGCCATATCGGCGTGGAGTGTCGATAATCCAGAAGAATTCGGCATTATGGATGTCAATGGGAATTCCAGGATACGACGCTTTCAGGAAAAACCCGAGCCGGAAGAGGCTTTCTCTAACTTGATCAATGCCGGCCACTACATACTAGAGCCCGAAGTTTTGGATAGAATACCAGCGGGAGAGAAAGTCTCGATAGAGCGTGAGATCTTCCCGAAATTGTTGGAAGACGGTATGTACGGCTATGAATTCGATGGATATTGGATCGACTGCGGAAGACCGTCTAGCCTCTTCGAAGCGACTAGAACTCTCTTAGATAAGAAAGAAAAGAAAACCATGGTCGACGAGGGCAGCGTAGTCGAAGCAGAATTGAGGGACTATGTGACCGTAGGCAAGGACTGTTTGATAGAAGACTGTGAAATATCGAATTCCATACTTTTTGACGGCGTTGAGATAGACGAGGGAAGTACCGTAGAGAACAGTATTTTGGGATACGACGTGATAGTGGAAAATGACGTTACGATAAAGGATTCTATCATATCTGACCAGCTCTATATCGAAGAAGGTTCTGAGATAATAGATGAAGAAATCGAGCCAGCGGAGGAATAAAGATGACAAGATTATTCGGCACCAACGGAGTTAGAGGAAAAGTCAACGAAGATATGACCACTGACCTCGCTTTGAAACTCGGCAAGGCAATCGGCACATGGTTCGAAGAGAAAAGGACTATTGCGATAGGAACGGATACAAGAGATTCTAATCATATGGTAAAGAACGCTGTTTCGTCCGGATTGATGGCGACTGGATGCGAAGTGATAGATTTGGGCGAGACCCCAACGCCGGCTATTCAATATTATACCAAAAAGAAAACGGATTTTGGGATCGCTATCACCGCTTCTCATAATCCGCCCGAGTTCAACGGCATCAAATGCGTGAACGAGGATGGAACGGAACTGATAAAGTGGATGGAAGAAGAGATAGAGGACATCTATTTTTCCGAAGAATTTGATCTAGTCGGATGGGACGATGTGGGAATAAAGAGAACCGATGACGCTCTAGAACTTTACGCCGGGGCGGTAAAAGAGAAGATAGACCGCCAGGCCGTCGAAGAGAGCGGATTGAAAATCATCGTCGACTGTGCCAACGGCGCCGGTTGTTACCTGACGCCCTACCTATTGAGAGACCTGGGATGTGAAGTGGTGACTCTCAATGCTCAGCCCGACGGATCGTTCCCGGGCCATAACAGCGAACCAACGCCAAAAAATCTTCAGGATCTGATGAGGTTGACGAAAGAAACGGATGCCGATATGGGTATTGCTCACGACGGCGATGCCGATAGAACCATATTCGTGGATGAGAACGGCCGATTTATAGAGGGTGATAAAACCTTGACGCTGATCGCTAAAAAACTCGTAAAAGAACAAGACGAAGGTATAGTGGTAACTCCAGTTTCCTCTTCCAGCAGCGTCGCCGACGTCGTAGAAGAGAACGGCGGCGAGCTGATATATACGGCTGTAGGTTCTCCGATCGTGGCTAAAAGGATGAAAGACGAAGACGCTCTTTTCGGTGGGGAAGAAAACGGAGGATTGATTTTTGCCGATCACCAGTACTGCAGAGATGGCGCGATGACAGCCGCACAGATCGTGGAGATGGTCGCCGAAGAAGGAAAACTCTCGGAACTCATAGGAACACTTCCTGATTACGCTTTAGAGAAGAAAGGCGTCGAATGCGAAGACGCTCTTAAAGAACCCCTGCTCGAAGAATTGAAAGAAGTCTATAGTCAAACAGAATACGATGATACAGACGGTTTGAAGATCTATTATGACGATGGATGGGTACTGATAAGACCCTCCGGAACCGAACCCAAGTACAGGGTATATTCCGAGTCAAAGGATAGATCGACTGCTGAAAGATTGGCGAAAGAACACAAAAAGAAGGTCGAAGAAGTGCTGGATTCGATAAGATGAACGTATGACGATACAATTATAACACCGCAACCTTTAAATAATTTTAACACCCTATTCTTATTGTCGGACATTTCGTCCGACGAATTCCTTGATGGGATTAAAATGAACCTAAGAAGTAAAAAGGATAGGGATCCTGCGACTCGGAAGTTGGAAGACGATGGGTTATTGAATTTTCGGAAAAAAAATAGACGAGGAAATGCAGCCCGGAAAATAAAAGAATTTGGGAAGATCAGTTATGATTTTTGGAGCGGTGTGAAATATATTGTCGTTCTGTCCGCACTTCTGTGGTGGATACCACTCTTCGGACCGATGTTAGCGGGATATGTAGGTGGAAGGAGGACCGGCGGTCCTAAAAAGGGAATATTGGCTTCTATTGTGAGTCTCGGCATAATCGGAGCGATTTATTATGCGCTGACTCAGGGATATATATACATCACTTTCGAACGGTTAGTTGAATATCCCGAACAGCTGATGGCGATAGCGACTTCACATTCTGTATTGGGTCCATATTTTGAATTCCTGAGGCTATACTGGACCGCCTTCTTCAACGAGGTACTTGCCGGTGTTCCATTCGGAACTAACAGTTATATTTTGACGGTGATTTTCGCATATATCGGAGGCATCATATCTTACGAAAAGAGGAAAGAGGTGACTAACGGGGTCAGATCTTTGGATAAAGTAAAAAAAGAGATCTCCGATCTTCATAAATCCGCCAAAAATCCTACTTCTAGAACTTCTTCAAAGAAAGCGAAGTCGGCCTCCAATACCGGTAGAAGTTTGAACGACCTGAAAGCTGTAAGATACCAGGATAAAAAGAGACATAATGGTTCGAAGGATAAAGAAAAGAGAAGACCGAAGAGAAGAAAACCCTCGCCTAAATCTAACGATAGATTCGATAATACACCCGTTCAGAGAAAAGATGAGCAAGCGGGCTTTGAAGACGAGAGATCGATGCCAAAGAGTGACGTCAGACACCATTCGACTTCCAATGGCGATGACTGGGAATTCCTCTAGATGTTCAAAAAAGTAAAAAATTTTAGCTTCCTTTTTTTCCGTTTTCTAAAAAATATTTTTTGATCTTTCTACTAGTCAATATCTTTTTTATATCCCCCTTGATATCGAAAATGTCCCTAAAATCATCCAAATGAATTAAATAACATACGTCGATAGAGCATCCAATCCTCCACTCTATCGGTGTAAATATGTCGGGCCGAGCTCTCGAAGATCTCAGAAAAAAGATAAGACCTGTTGTTTTGAATCTTTTGATGCTCACATTCGGATTCGCTACCATGAGTCTATATCCGGATCTACAAAATACCATTAAAGCATCGCTCGATGTTTCTGGTGGACTGTTCGAATGGAGCGTTCTCTCTTTCACGGTTGGACTTTTCGCAGCTTTCTTCATAGGTCATTCAGAATTTTTCGAACATAATCTGAAGAAAGGGGTCGTCTTGGCCACCACTTTTGCCGCTGTACCCCAGCTTTTGATACCCTTCGTTAACAACATTTATATCCTGATAGCTCTGAGATTCGTTCAGGGATTCGTTGTTTCCATGGTGCCTCTATTTTCAGCTCAGTTGGGCAGGATACTGAGTGACGAAAAACCCCTTGCTGTTGGAATAGTCCTCTCGGGCATATTCTTAGGGGGTATATTCGGAAGCTTCGTAGCCGGACCGATGAACAATATATTGGGCTGGAAAAATGCCTTTCTTCTGACCGGGTCCTTGATGTTCGCAATGCTTTCAATATGGTGGGTCCTCACCACGGAACCCGAGATAGAGGAACAGGCCCATGATGTGGAAAGCGTTTGGAATATAAAATTCACATGGATATGGGGATTCACTTTTTTCCCGACGATATGGATCGTCTTCACCATCCAAGGTTTTTTACCCTCTACGGGTTTTGAAATAGGTTTACAGGAATCCTTCATAAAGAATTTACATATAGTCCTGAACTCCTGTAAGGTTTTCTGGTCTATAGCTGTCGGCTACATGGCGTATAAGATATCCGTGAAGAAAGAAACCGATAGAGGTATCTTCGATTCTTACGTTCATATAATGTACGCTTCGTTCATAATCGCCTTCATAGGATTGATGATTATGGTGTATGCGCTGAGTAATGAGATCAATGCTCTTTTCCCTTTCGCTCTTTTCCTGGTGGCCGGTATCCAAGGAGTAGGACCGGTCTTCTGGAGCTCACCTTCCCTTATATATCCAGACAACCTGGTGGGCAGAGGAGGATTCGCCCTCGGTTTATTGGGAAACTCGGCGAACGTCGCGGCCCCTATAGTTACGAATGTGTTAGAATCTCAAGCTTTGATCTATGGATGGGTGGCCATGGGACTAGTATCGCTTTTCGGGCTCATAATAGCTAAACTTGGAAAGATGCAGAAACTGCCTAAGAAAAAGTAGTATTTATAGAGTAAGACGTAACTTTTTGGACTGAGTTCCGCCTTACTCCGCCAGTAAAAGACACGATTCAGTTCAGAAAGTTGTGTCTTTTACTATACATCCGATAATGAGTTGAAATCAGTAATATTTATAAATTAAACTGACTTAGGTGCTTGTGATATGTATAGAAAAACTATCATCACATCTATCATCTTGATCTCTTTGATCTTGACCTCTATCCCGTCTAACATAGTCTATCAAGCAAATGATTCGATGCAAAGGATGGATACAAATGGTACAGATTCTTCTTTTTATGAATCACCTAGCCATAATGAGACTATTTCTGAGATGATCGAGAAAGTGAATTCCACCAAGATACACGATTATATTCAGAAACTTCAAAGTTTTGAAACTAGATATATCGGGGCAGAGGGCAATAAAGAAGCTGCCGCCTGGATCAAAAAGAAATTTCAGTCTTTTGGGCTGCGGAGTAAATTTCAAAATTTTACATACGAAAACCAGAAATTATCTAACGTGATAGCGACTCAAGAGGGTGTGAATCCCGAAAAGCAGAGGAGTACGATCGTCGTCGGAGCCCATTTCGATTCTATATCCGGGGGATCATATTACAACGAATCCTCTCCAGCTCCGGGAGCTGATGATGACGCTAGCGGCGTGGCTGTAACTTTAGAAACCGCTAGAATACTCAGCAATTACAATTTTTCTAGAACGATCAAATACGGTGCTTGGAATGCCGAGGAAGTCGGTCTGGTCGGTAGCAGCGTGTTCGCCAATTACATGTCGAGGAGAGATGACATCAAGGTAGATGCTATGTTCCAGTACGATATGGTCGGTTATACCCCCAACGGGAGCCATAATATCAAGGTTCATGCAAACGAAGATTCCGCCCCACAATTGGATCACATGGTTGAAGTCAATCGACTATATCCGACCAATGTGAATATAACAGCTAATTACAACAGCAGTGAAACCGCCAGCGATCACAGTTCATTTTGGGCTTTCAACCAAAATGCGACTCTAGCCATTGAAAAAATCTTCAATCCTTATTATCATTCAATTAATGACACTATAGACAAGATATCCATGTCGATGGTGAGTTCTGTAACGAGATTATCTATAGGAACCGTTTCACACCTCGGTGAGTTAGTCGATCCCGATCCTTTCTTGTTCTATCTGAATAACCCTGAACAGGACTCGCTGCATCACGGTGGTGAGACCGTGAAGATAAGATGGTTCGTGGGTCATGAAAACATTAGTTCTTCTCGAATCAGGGTAGAATTGAATTATACTTTCAGCAACGAAACCCAAAGGATAGGGACTTATCAGGGAACTTATAAGACGGACTGGACATTTCCTGAAGTGAATGGTAATCTAACTATAAATTGTCGAGTCTTCTCTCCCGACAATGTTTTACTGTTCGAAGAAGATTACGGGTTCACGGTGGACAGCGTTCATCCACAGATAGTAAATATCGAACCTTCACTTGAAGACTCTCCAGTAGACAGCCAGGTAAACAATTTTACAGTAGATTTTTCCGAGGATATCGATAAAGAGACCCTGAGTAAGGATAATATCTACTTCAAACCAGCTTTAGATCTTTATTATTTCTCGATCGAAGATCCAACGACGATTAAGATAAACGTGGATATCGGTTCGATAGGCGGTTTGGAGAAAAATACCAGTTATTCCCTGATATTCAGAAATGTAACCGACAAAGCCGGTAATCTATTGAGTGGAGTTAAGACCTTCGATTTCAAGACCGCAAAGAATAAGCCGCCCGTTGCTGATTTTAACTTTTCACCTAAACGACCTGAGGTCTATGAATCGATCGATTTTACATCGACTTCGAACGATCAAGACGGAAATATCCAAAGGTACAACTGGGATTTCGGAGGTTTCAAGAGTTCCGATAAGAAAAACCCGACTATCTTTTTTGAAAAAGAAGGAAGCTTCTATGTTAATCTCACAGTGTGGGATAAAGAGGGAGCTAGTTCGAGCTTGAATAAAACTATCGAGGTTGTTGACCCCATTTCAGCCCGTATAAATATCGAACCCAAAAAACCGTATGCCGCCGATAAGATAAATTTCACTTTCGGATATGAAGGTAATATCAGTCTTAAGAATCTGAGATGGAATTTCGGTAACGGTAACACGAGTGACGATCGAGAACCCGTATATCGATATACTCGACCGGGACAATACAATGTAACTTTAAAATTGGATCTGAAGAGAGGATATACTTATGTTTGCGAAAGATCTATAGTGGTGTCCAATACTCCTCCTGAAGGAAATCTTAGTTTAAAAAGGACTTCTTCGTCGAGCGAGATCGAATTCTCTTTGAACTGTTCCGACTACGAAGGCGAGGTAACCAATGTTACGTGGCATTTCGGGGATGGATCGTTAGGTTACGGCAGAAAAGTGACACATGATTACTCCGAGAGCGGTACCTATAATGTAACTGTCGAACTAACCGATGAGGATGGGATAACGAGTAGATATGAAAAAACAGTCAATATAGAGAACGATTTCCAGTGGAAAGATAGGGTCTTCTACTTGATCATACCTGGAATAGGTCTAGCGATAGTTTTATTGGTCCTTATAACAAATGACAAAAAGTGAATATCTCTGGTTAAATCGGTTTGATTCTAGACCGACGTCATCATCAATTTCCCATGTTTTACTCCTTTTGTACTTATCAGATTATCGGCTATATTTTTTATATCGTCCGGATACCCTCTTATCGCCATTGTTTCCATACAATTCTGCTCGTCTAGATGGATATGCATTGTCGACACGATATGGGTATGATCTTCGTGCTGCAGTTCCGTAAGCTTATCGGCTATCCCTTTTTTCTTATGATCGTAAACAAGGGTTAGAGAACCATAGACCTTCTCGTCGGATACTTCCCATCTTTCCTTTACAAGGAAATCCCTGATAAGGTCCCTGATGGCTTCGGATCGGTTGGTGTACATCTTTTCATCTATTTTCTCGTCAAATTTTTCGAGTAATTCCGAGGGGACGGATACCCCGAACCTAGTCGTGTCATCCATACTGACCACGATTGTGTTATCTATAACAAAGATATATACTTTTCGTGTTACCTATCCATAAAAACTTAATAATGTTATCTATTCTTTTTTCGTGTTATAATTCATGAGGTAATTTAAAATGGATAACACGAAAGACCCCCGAGAGGTTATATGGGATATTATTAGGGATGGCGATCTAAACCTTCTTTTAGATAGAGCTGCGGTTTTACACGGCCACTATTGTCCAGGATTAGCGATAGGTGTTAAAGCAGCTTATACAGCAGTAAAAAAGTTGGATGTGGAACCAGAGGGTATGGAAAATGTATTAGCAATAATGGAAACAAACAATTGTGCCTCTGACGGTGTGCAATTCGTAACGGGATGTACCTTTGGGAATAATTCATTGATATTTAGAGATCTTGGGAAAACAGCTTTCACCCTCGCTAAAAGAGATGGAACAGGTATCAGGATTGTATCAAAACCAGACTCTAGTGATAAATGGTCAGATAAATTTCCCGAATACGAAAAATTGTTTGAAAAGGTAGTTACCGACAGGGAAGCAACCGAAGAACAGGAAAGAAGATTCTCTAGATCGGCAAAAGAAGTTTCTCATCACGTCGTCAACATCCCCGCTGAAGAATTGTTCAAGATTGAAGAAGTCGAAGTCGATATCCCCGAATACGCTCCGATCCATGACAGTTATATCTGCGACAGATGTGGGGAGAGCGTCATGGCGACTAGAACGGTGGAAAAAGAAGATGGAACACTTTGTTTGGATTGTGCAGACTCTAAATATTCTGAGCTTACTGGCTTTGGCATAAAATCTAGAAGGAGCTAAAAAAATGTATAAAAAAGCAACTTTTGTAGTATTTGCGATCTTGTTGGTCTCTATTTCATTCAGTGGATGCATCAATACTGCCGATACCGATAGTTCGAAGACTGTTACTATAACAGATATGGAAGGGAGAAAAGTAGCGGTTCCAAAAGATGTCGATGAGGTGGTAGGGATAGAAGCGGGGGCGCTTCGACTGTTGACATATATGAATGCTACTGATATGGTCGTAGGAGTCGAGAATTTCGAAAAGAGAGACGATAATAGGCCTTACATAATGGCTCATCCCGAACTTCAGAATAAACCGAGTATAGGCCCCCAGCACGGCGGCGATCCAGAGTTGATAACTAGTCAACAGCCAGACGTTATCTTTTGGACTTATAGCGATAAAGGAAAAGCGGATGAACTTCAGGAGAAAACTGGTATTCCGGTCGTATGCCTCCGATACGGTGATCTAGACGACCACCGTTCGACGTTTTACTCAGCCTTAGACCTTATAGGAAAAATTTTGGATAAAGAAAAAAGAGCAGATGCTATCCAAAGGTATATCGATAAAACAATCTCCGATCTCAATAATAGGACTGAAGATATTCCTGCTAAAAAGAAACCTAGTTGCTATATAGGCGGGATTGGCTTCAGAGGTCCGCACGGTATCTCCTCAACTGAGCCCGACTATTCCCCCTTCAAGTTTGTGAACGCCGATAACGTTGCGTCAGGTATAGAAAAAGAGCACGCTTCCATAGACCCGGAACAGATAATAGAATGGGGTCCGGATATTCTTTTTATTGACGAAGGTGGTTATGAACTAGTCATGCAGGACCTGAACAATAATTCCGCATTGGGGGCTATAGATGCGATAAAGGATGATCGGGTATACGGGGTGATGCCATATAATTACTATACCGCCAACTATGGGACAGTACTGGCGAATTCTTTCTACATCGGAAAGATACTGTATCCAAAAAGATTTGAGGATGTAAATCCAGAAAAAAAGGCCGATGAGATCTATAAAAAATTGGTCGGGGAGGGTGTTTATGACGAGATGGAAGACACGTTCGGTGGATTCAAGCAGATAGATATGAATCTATAAAAAGGTAGATTATATGGGGAAAGATGACGTCCACTTTGAATATGAGGACTACATATCGAAGAAATGGTTGTTCATAGGTCTTTCTATAGTTCTGGTTGTTTTGTTCGCTATAGTGTCCTTGATGCTCGGGTCAGCGGATATCACTATTAAAGAATTTTTTTTAGCCTTTTTAGAAAAAGGAAAGAGATACAAAATCCAAATTATATGGTATATCCGGTTGCCTAGGGTATTAGCGGCCATCATCGCCGGTTTAGGTCTTTCGATAGCAGGGGTTTCAATGCAGAGCATCTTGAGAAACCCATTAGGATCGCCTTTTACTCTCGGTATATCTCAAGCAGCGGCCTTCGGGGCGGCCTTTGCGGTGGTCGTCCTCGGAGTGGGAATGGTAAATAACCAGTTACCAGAATTTATCGAAGGAACCCCATATATTATTACTATTTCAGCCTTTGTATTTTCATTGATCTCCACAGGAGCTATCTTGGTTTTATCAAAGTTGAAAAGTGCCTCCCCTGAGACTATGGTGTTAGGAGGGATAGCCTTCGGATTTCTGTTTCAATCTGCGACCACGACCCTGCAGTACTTTGCTACACAGAGAGAATTAGCCCAGATGATATTTTGGACCTTTGGAGATTTGTCGGCAGCTTCATGGAACGATCTTTTTGTATTATGTCTTGTAGAGATCCCAATACTATTTTACTTCCTTAAAAACAGCTGGAATTATAACGCGTTAGATAGCGGAGATGAAACCGCTAAAAGTTTAGGGGTCGATGTAGAAAAATTAAGGATCAAAGGGATGCTCCTTGCTTCTTTAGCTACAGCTTTCGTCGTATCGATCTTCGGAATAATCGGATTTGTTGGTTTAGTCGTGCCCCATATCGTAAGAAAAGTGATCGGAGGAGACGAAAGATTTCTGATTCCTGCTTCGGCTCTCTTTGGAGGGGCTTTCTTACTGATTTCAGACACGGCGGCAAGGACTCTGTTTTCACCTATTATACTCCCAGTAGGTATCTTCACTTCATTTCTAGGAGCTCCGTTATTCCTCTATCTAATAATATATGGGAGGGAATACTGGTGATCTTGGAAGCAACCGACATCGAGTTCTCCTACGAGAAAGGCGGTAAGGTCCTCAAAGAGATAGACTTAGAGTTGGATGAAGGAGAGATAATGGCCGTTATCGGTCCAAATGGTTCCGGTAAGAGCACCCTTCTAAAATGTTTAGACAATATCCTTGAGCCTGAGAGTGGAGAGGTATATTTGGATGGTTCTCCAATAGACGCATATCAGCGTACGGATCTTTCAAAAAAAATTGGATATGTTCCCCAAGTTGAAGAAAAGAGTTTTCCTAAAACTGTTTTTGACACCGTTCTGATGGGGAGAAAACCGTACATTTCATGGAAACCTAGTGAGAAAGATCTAACAGTTGTGAAGGACCTATTAGAAGAGCTAGGATTGAAAGATATAGCGATGAGAGATGTACATGAGCTCAGCGGAGGACAGAGACAGAAAGTATTCATCGCTAGGGCCCTCGCTCAGAGACCCGATATATTGCTGTTAGATGAACCCACCAATAGTCTAGACCTGAAACACCAACTAGAGGTCCTCGATATAATAAAAAATCAAACAGAAGAAGGAATAGGGGTTATCATGGCTATACACGATTTGAATATGGCCGTTAGGTACAGTGACGAGATAACAATGTTGAAAGACGGAGAAATATACGAATCGGGGGATAGAGAGATAATCACCTCTGAAAAGATAGAAAATGTTTACGAGGTTAAGGTGCATATCGGTGAACACGAAGGATGGATGATAGTAACCCCTGAGGAACCGGTCTCAAATTTATGAAAGACAGTGTAAAATCTAGAGTTTGAGGGTAAATTTTTATAGAACATATACTCATTTTGTGCTTGATGGTTTCACCTCAAGTGGCCGCCGAAGAAGAGCATAAAACCGATTTTGTAGATAGAAAGAGCCATCTCGCAGAATTAAGTCACTATAAGAACGCCGTTGATTCCGGAGAAGGGAAGACGGTATTTATAAAAGGAGAAACCGGGGTAGGAAAAACCCGTCTAGCTGAAGAGTTCTTGAAAGAGTGTGAAAATCAGGGATTTAATGTTTTGAAAAGCAGATGTCTATATTATGAGACTTCGGAACCATATTTACCTTACTATGAGGCTTTGGAAGATCATCTAGAGGAAGACCGAAGCGAGGATTTCGGACCCGCCTTCATACAACCCGGTTCCTCTACCTCCTCAGAATCCGCTCCGATGAGTTTGATGGGGGGATCACAGGGTTTAGAAGATGAATCGGAAACTTCGATATCTAACCAAAGAGAGATGATGTTCAATCGGGTTGCAGACCTTCTAGAAGAGTTGTCTGAAGACAGACCATTAATATTTTTTATGGATGACCTTCAGTGGATAGATAAATCCTCGGCTCAGCTCATGCACCACTTAGCTAGGAATATATCGGAAAATTCGATCCTGCTGCTGGGGGCCTTTCGTGAGGAAGAGTTAAGATATGTCGAAGAAGAACTCCCCATGAAACAAACTTTAGATCGCATGAAAGAAGAAGATCTGGCGAATATAATCGAAGTGTCTAGACTCGACCAACCTGCTACAGGGAAGTTGGTGAAAAATTATCTCGATAGGGAAGACCTGCCCGACGATTTTACCTGGGCGGTCTATCGAGAAAGTGAAGGTAATCCATTCTATGTTGTCGAGATGCTCGACTCGATGAGAGAAGAAGGGGTGATCAGGCCCGATTCTTATACCTGGGATCCAGAGGAAGAACTCTCCAATATATCTATACCTTCGACTATCAAAGATATAACTTCCAGGAGAGTAGAAAGATTGGACAAGGATGAAAAAAAAGTATTGAATTTCGCCTCTTTGATCGGTGCGGAATTCAATTTTCAGATCTTAGAAGAAGTCATAGATATGGATGTCATCGAGCTCCTAGATATAATAGACGATCTTGAAGAACAGGGTATGATCGAAGAGGTGGAGGACAAGGATGAAGAATTATACCAATTTCATCATCTCCAGACTAGGACCACTCTCTATGAAGACATGGGATCGAGCAGAAAAAGAGTCTCCCATAAGATGATAGGTGAAGCTTTAGAAGATTTTTATTCAGAAAATATAGAAGATCATTATTATGAATTGAGCACGCACTTTTACGAAGGAAAGCAATTTGAAAAGGCCTATGAATACTCCAGAAAGTCCGCGGAAAGATCCCTTAAAAGCCTCGATATAACTCGCGCGATAGAGTATTATGAAAAGGCTTTAGAGTCGCTTCGAAAGGGCTCCGGAATAGAAAAACAGACTGAGAAAGAGATGGAGATATTGAAGAGACTCGGACATCTTAATTACGACATGGGAGAATGGCGATCAGCAGAGGAAATATATCAAGACCTGATCGATAAAGCGGAAGATAGTGAAAACGAAGAGATGAAAGCCTTGGGTCAAAGGCGACTCGGGCACGTGTATAAAAATATGGAGATGTTCGGCGAAGCAAAAAGTTACTGCGAAAAATCTCTAGAGTTATGTGAAAAACTGGGTGACAAAAAGGGTATTTCGGAATGTCACAGGGGGCTTGGATACGTTTATTGGAGAAGAGGATATTTCGATCAGGCGGAGAAACACTATGAAAAGGCTATAAGGAACTCTAAGAAAAGCGGCGATAATAAGGAGCTCGCTCTTAATTATATCGATCTGGGAAGTGTTTATGCCCAAAGGGGAAATCACGATAGAGCGATGCAGTATTACAAGAAGAGTGTACCCATATTGAATTCTAGAGATATCTATGATCAATTGGCTAGAGCTTATAACAACATCGGAGATCAATACATGAAAAAAGATGAATATGATAGAGCTGTAGAATATTTTGACAAATGTATCGAAAACGCCGAGAGGATTGGAAATGATCGTTACAAAGGCTGGGGATCTTTCAACGCCGCTGAAGCTTTGACCAAAAATGGAGAAGCTGAAAAGGCTTCCGAATATCTCGAGGGTATCGAGGAGATAATGAAAGACCTAGGGGAGAAACTCGGTCTTGCCGGAGTAAAGAGAGTTAAAGGTATGATAAAAAGAAAAGTCGATAAAGACCTAGAAGGAGCTATCGATTTACTGACAGATTCAAAAGAGATCATGGAAGATTTTAATGTGCCCTTCAACAAAGGTGAAGACATGTATGAACTTGGATTGGCCTACAAAGAAAAAGGAGATATAGAAAAGGCCGAGAAAAGCTTCAAAAACGCTAAAAGATCTTTTGAAGAAGTCGATCAGAGCGGAGAATTTGTGGATGAGGTCGAAAAAAATCTTGAAGAATTAGAAGAAATCAAAGCTTGAAGAACGTTTTTTAAATGAGTGTAGAGCCTATATTGAGTTGTCGAACTGGTCTTTTTTAAGCTATATATCCTATCTAGAATTTCTCGATTGTTTAATTATATAAGGTTATTATGATGGCAAATAAGGAATTTTAGAGTATCTATCAAAAGTGGATAAAAATCCAAAAAATATAAGAATACTTTCAAACATTTTAAAACTAGAGGGTTTAAATGCCAGTTCCAAAAGAAGAAGTAGATAGACAATTAAGTGAGTTTAATCAGGAATTTGATGATCTTTTAGTTAAAAAAGAAATCAAACATCTCCCAAAGATTATGATGATTGGAGAAGAAATAAAAGCCATTACTAGGGGAATTCATGAAGGAAACACATGGATTATCGTGGCAACTCAAAAGAGAATTATATTTCTTGATAAAGGGATGGTAACAGGGCTAAATCAAAAGGAATTGATGCTTGATAAAATAAAATCGGTCAGTCATAAAATTGGGTTGATGAGAGGAAAGGTTAAAATCGATACAGGAGGAGGAGAGAAAACTATCTCTGGTATTCCAAAAAAATATGTTTCTCCCTTTGTTAAAAGAGTTTCAAAACTTTTACAAAAACAAAGAAAAGAAAATACATCTAGTAATAAAGAAGAAAAAAAGACTTCTAAAAATCAAAGTGGTATTTCGAGATTAGAAAAGTTAGCGGAGCTTAAAGATAAAGGCGTCATAACTGAGGAAGAATTTAAGAAAAAGAAAAAAGAAATATTAAATAAATTATAAGGGTTGTGGAACTTCGGCTTTATAAGATTGTCCCATTCCCATTTTCGCTAGTGCAACCCGCTAGTCCGATTACTGAAAGTAAAAGTATCGATACCATAAACACTTCTCATATTTAACAATAGGCTAGGAATTGCCCGCGTTTACCCCCATTTCTCACATTTTTACTTTTTTATAGAAATATAATTTATTAAACTATTTTTCCTCATAGTACTTGTGTTTTTTCTAATGGCTTTCACCCCTTATAAATGATAATAGATTAAGCCACCGGAGGGATTTGAACCCTCGATCTGCTGATTACAAGTCAGCCGCTCTGCCGAACTAAGCTACGGTGGCGAGTGGAACGAGCCGAGTAGCTTATGAGGCAGTAAGTTGGAAATGTTTTCCGACGGACTGCAGAACTAAGCTACGGTGGCATCGTGAGAGCTTTGCTCGAGCGAAAGTAGGAATCTTTTTGATTCCTGCGCAATTTGCAAGCAAATTCCACTTAGTCGCCAATATGAAATTGGCTCCTACGGGAGTGGACTGAGTGCTTTATTATAGGAACGTATATTCGCTAAGTTCCACCTATTCCAAATATTCCTTAAAAATAAGGTTTTCGGTCTCATCGAGGAGTCCTATCGAATCTCCGCCTTACTTGATCCATCTCATATAATACGTATGACATCAATAGATAAATGGACGAAAAGAAACTTGTAGATCAGTTCATGATCTACCTAGAATCATATTTATTTTTTAAAATTAATGGACTTCATCCTTTTACCTTTGGACTAGTGAAAATTAATAAATGAACACTAAAATTCCTTTCCTGAAAAGGAGATCTTAGAACAAAATTTCGATCATTTTACCGATTATTCTATGTCTTTTTTCAATCTCTATTTTCTGAAATTAGTAGGACAAATAATTTAATGTATGACTTAGTTAAACTATTCAAGGCATTATCGGTTTCGATTACGTCAAATGGAAAACGTTTATATACATCATTTTCATTATGTACATTGTCCTACAACGAGCCGAAAAAGGTATGACTTTTTGTCATACTTGTAATACAAAACCCTTGTAGGGTGTTCACAAGATGGAAAAGAAAATATCTCTGCGGGTGTCCGATGACAAACTCGACGTGATCGATTCATTCATTTCTAGACATGATTTCAGTAATCGTTCAGAATTTTTGAGAAAAGCTGCGCTGGAATACATCAGAAAACACGACACCCCGGCAGGGCAAAAAGAAATACCAGAAAAAATTACCTTGCCTGATCAGTTCAGGCATAGTATAAGTTTTCTAATAGAAGTCGGCCATTACAACGATTGGCAGGACGCCATTCACGAACTCGTACGAGAAGGTCTTTTGAAAGAGGACATAGAACAATTGAAAAGACAATATACGGCGGTTGGAGAGGTCAGCAATAAAGTCGAGTCATACAAGAATATAGCCGAGAAAGAAAAAGATTATATGAAAAGGTAAAGGCGGATTGTGGGACATACAACGAGCCCCTTAAGATTTCGGAGGAAAGTTAGATGGAAGAGAATAACCCCGAATACCCTATGTCTGAAGAGAAGTTTGTGAGTGATGCAGCAGAGGAAATAGTAGATTCGCTACTATACGATACGGATCTCTATGTAGTTGGAGTCGGTGGATGTGGATGCAATACAGTAGAGCATATAAACGAACAACAGATGAAAAACGTGAAGACAGTCGCGATAAATACAGACGAAAGCGTTCTGGATGAATCGAAAGCCGATAGACAGATGCTTATCGGCAAGGAACTGACAGACGGCCACGGAGCCGAAGGAGACCCTTCGATAGGTAAGAGAGCTGCAGAACAAAGTGAAGAGCAGATCTTGAAAACGATCGAAGGAGCCGATATGGTCGTTATAGCTGCTGGGATGGGCGGAGGCACTGGTTCAGGTGCCTCTGAAGTTATAGCCGACCTGGCTCGAAGAAATGATAAGATGGTGGTGACCTACGCGGTCATGCCGTTCTCTGTCGAGAAAAAAAGGTATGAAAGAGCCGAATCCTGGTTAGACGATATCTCTAAATTGAGTCACGCCACCACCGTGTTCGAGAATGATGAAACTCTAGTGCACGGAGACGAATCACCCGAAGAAGCATTTTCGATGGCCGATAGAATGCTCCATAGAGTAGTAAAACACTTGAAGATGAATTATATCACTGAATTCTTCGAAGAGATAGGTCTAGACGCGGATGGATTGTCAGAAACCGTTTCTGAAGCTGAATTCGAAAAGGAAGGGGAGGAAGAGGTCGAAAAGCCTCCGGTTCTCGAGGCATTGAATTATGTAGGAGAAAGTAAAGAAGAGGAGGACGAACCTCCTTTAGATAACAAATTAGAAAGTTACGCTCCTTGAGGACTGGAAGACCGAACTCTTTCTCCTTCTTATCTTTTTTAATATTGTATTATAAAAATCGCTGTTATCGTATAAGATGCGATATTTTTTTCGTTCCTTTCTATCGATTTTTTTACGAAGAAATCACTTGTCTGCCTATTTTCTCCTGAAATAGTGTCTTATCGGCTCATAGAGGTGTGTTCTTCGTTTTTCACCGCTACTTCCTCCGGGTCCCCATCCCAATCATCTCTGACATATTCGGTTTCGACGATAGTCGTTAAACCCCCTCTTACATTCCAATCTCCTCTCACCCTCATGTATCTAGGTTTCAATTCTTCTACTAGATCTTTTAATATCTTATTTGTTGCTTCCTCGTGATATATCTCTTTGTCCCTATACCCAACGAAATAATATTTCAGAGATTTCAATTCTATCAGATACTCATCCGGAATGTATATGATAGTGATAGTCGCAAAATCGGGTTGATCTCTTTTATCAGGACATAAACAGGTAAATTCTGGAGATATTATCTTTATCTTGTAATCCTTGTCGTCGTGCCTGTTCTCCAAAGTCTCTAACTCCATTTTATCACCATCATGAATTAGCATGAACTAGTTAATTCTTTCCGTTCTTAGAAAGATGGGAATAAAAAATAGATCGATTCTTTCTAAGTGCTACCTGGTCGCGGAAATAATGTAAAAGTTTTGAGACTATTCGAACTCCAATTGAACCTGCTCCTTTTGATCTCCCGGATACTTGAATTCTACCTTGAATTCTCCTTCCTCGAATAGAACCACCGCCTTTTCGAGAACCGTTTTGTAAAGTTTTACTTTTTTTCCTCTCCGACTGTTTTTTTTGCCCGAGGTCTCGAGGAAGCCCGCCTCTTCCAGGGCGTGTATCTTCCTATAGGCCGCCGCTATGGGTATATCATATTTCCAAGAGAGTTCTTGAACTTGCTTCGGTTTCTGGTAACAACCGACCAAGATCCGTTTTGCGTAACTATCGGCTAATACCTCTAACTTTTCCTCTACTTCTTCGGTCTGCATTTCACTATACCATCTAGTTAAGATTTTAAATGATTTAAGAAACAATATCCAACGGTAGAAACCAGTAAATAAAATCGCATAGTATTATCAAGAAACGATTATGGGTGATGATAAACCCCTTTTCCATTATCCTCTCAAACTTTATATACTGGCCTTAGTATGGTCTAATCCCTTTAATATACACCAGTTGTGATATCTATGAAAACAGCTTTAATAGCCTTGGGCGGAAATTCGCTTGTCAGATCTGAAGATGAGGGAACCGCCGAAGAGCAATTCGATATGATGGGCGAAACTTGTGAAAATGTCGCGGAGATGATCGATGACGGATACGATATCGTTTTTACACATGGAAACGGACCCCAGGTAGGAAGTATTTTGATCCAAAATGAATCAGCTTCCGATGAAGTGCCGCCCATGCCTTTAGATGTATGCGGAGCCCAGTCTCAGGGTCAGATCGGATACATGTTTCAACAGACCTTGAAAAACAAACTCAAAGAAAGGGGTATCGAAAGAAGCATATCTAGTATAGTTACTCAGGTAGAAGTAGAAAAAGACGATCCAGCCTTCGAAGAACCGAGTAAATACGTGGGTCCGGCTTACTCCGAAGAGGAGGTTAAAGAGATAAAAAAAGAAAAAAATTGGACCCTTAAACGTAACTCAGAAGGACATTATAGAAGAGTCGTACCCTCTCCCAAACCGCATCGGATAATCGAATCTGAAGTCATAGAGGATCTAGTTTTCAGCGGAGAAGAAAGCTATATCGTGATCGCGGCCGGCGGTGGTGGTGTCCCCGTTATAAAAGAAGACGGACATCTAAAGGGAGTAGAGGGGGTAATAGATAAGGATAGAGCTAGTGCTGTTCTAGCTGCAGATATAGATGAAACGTTCTTTATCATGTTGACTTCAGTCGATAAGGTTTATCTTAATTTCAACGAAGAAGATGAAGAACCAATTGACTCTATGACTGCTGAAGAGGCTCAAAAATATCTCGATGAGGGGCAGTTCCCTCCAGGAAGTATGGGTCCTAAGATCGAAGCTTCGATCCATTTCCTGAAGCATGGTGGTGAAAAAGTCTTGATTACAACTCCAGAGAATCTTTTAGATGCTTTGGAAGGAGAGGCTGGAACCTACATCTATAATGAGGAAAAAATATGAATGGTGCGAAAAGGGTTCAAGGTTTGACGGAGTCGGTAATAAGAGAGATGACTAGAAAGGCTAAAAAACACGAAGCTATAAATCTATCTCAAGGTTATCCGGATTATCCACCTCACGAACTGGTTCTAAACGAGGCAAAAAAAGCCATAGATTCTGATTTCAATCAATATTCGGTTACGTGGGGCCTGGAAGAGCTGAGGGAGAGGATAGGTAAAAAACTGAAGAACTTCAACGATCTCGAATATGATCCAGAGTACGAGATCACTGTGACGTGCGGCTCCAGCGAATCGATAATGTCGACGATGCTCGGACTCATCGAGAGCGGTGACGAAGTATTGATGTTTCAGCCTTTTTATGAAAATTACGTTCCCGCGGTTTCGATGGCTTCGGGTGAACCGAAATTCACGACGATAAGCAAAGAGCAGGAGATCGACCGGGAAGATATCAAAGAAAAAGTCGGGAAAAACACGAAAGCCATGATCTTGAATACACCTCACAATCCCACGGGTAAAGTCTTCAAAAGGAAAGAATTAGAATTTATCAGGGATCTATGTATCGAGAACGATGTTTTACTCGTGACCGATGAGATGTACGAGAGGATGATATACGAAGGAAAACACATCTCTCCTGCCACTTTGGACGGGATGCATGAAAGGACCGTTACCATCGGCGGCTTCTCGAAAGTTTATTCTATTACAGGGTGGAGAGTCGGATACTCCGCAGCACCGAAAGATCTGATGAAACCCATAAGAAAAGCCCACGATTATACCACGGTCTGCGCACCTACTCCTTTCCAGAGAGGAGCGGTCAAAGCCCTCGATCTGCCCGACGATTATTATGATCAGATGCTCGACTATTACAAAAGGGGAAGGGACATAGTCTACGAAAATCTGAAAGAGACAAAGATGGAACCTTCGATGCCAGAAGGTGCGTATTATATGCTGGCCGGCATAGACGATTATGAGATGGATGATAAAGAATTTGCCGATGACCTGGTAAAAGAAAAGGGTGTAGCGGTCGTTCCAGGCAGTTCTTTTTATCAAGAGGGTGGAGAAAACCTAGTCAGATTCTGCTTTTCACAGGAGATGGGTTCCCTAGAGAAGGCCATGGAAAGGATAAAGAAATAAAAAAGCGTTTAATCGATAAGTTCACCGGGGGTTCTGAATTCACCGCCCCAGTAAAGGATCGCTTTTTCTCTACTAAAACTTTCTTTTTTCTTCGCATTCACGACTTCGCCGATAAACCAGTGATGATCGCCGGTTTCGACTACCTTTTCTAGTTCGCATTCGAATATCAACGGGCACTCTTTTACGCCCGGGACCAGTAATTTTTTGCTCTGCTCTTTGGTGAGGTCGAACTTCTCGAACTTGTCGACCTCTTCTCCCGATGCGCTGCCACAGTCTTTAACTTTCTGAAGCATGTCCTCGTCAGGAACGTTGACTGTAAATTCTTCGTGTTCTTTCAAGAGATCAAAGGAATGTCTTTCGGGCGCTATCCCGGTCCCAAGCATAGGCGGATCGGTTGAAAAAATATGAAGCATCGCTGCAGTTATGAGATTGGATCCATTGCCAGTTCCACTCCCTATAAGGACGGTCGGAAAACTAGGTAAAAATTTGATACCATCGGTGGGAGACAATTCATTTTTCATGGTAGTTGATTAAGGTACGAATTTAAGAATCTTTCCCGGATTTTCTTAAAAGACTTATATATCATATATGCATAAACTCAAATATGATCGAGAGACCACGTGGAACGAGAGACCTAGGACCGGAAGAGATGGAGTCTAGAAAAAGATTGAAGGATATCCTGAGGAAAAGAGCTGAAAGTTTCGGATACAGCGAAGTACTCACGCCTACATTTGAACATACCGATCTTTTCCTTGAAAAATCCGGACCTTCGATCGTCGAGGAGATATATTCCTTCAAGGACAAAGGAGATAGAGAGATAGCTCTACGACCCGAATTCACCGCTTCCGTGATGCGGATGTATTCCCAGGAGATGAGGGGAGAGCCTAAGCCCCTCAAACTGTTCTATTTCGGGCCCGCTTTTCGATATGAAAGACCACAGTCAGGCAGATATAGAGAATTCTGGCATTTCGGGACCGAACTGATAGGGGCTGACACGACTAGAGCGGACGCCGAAAACATAGCTCTAGCTTACAAGTGCATCGAGGATACGGGTATAGAAAACATAACCATGAGGGTTTCGAATATTCAGATACTAGAAGATTTCCTGGAGAAAAAGGGTATTTCTAGAGAGAGTAGAGAAGAGATCTATCATCTGATCGATAAAGAAGAGGAGACCGAAGATATCCTAGAAGATTTCGATCTAGGTCGAGAATTCCTTGAACTTTTAGACGCTTCTATGGAGGAGATAGAAGAAATAGTGGGCGGATCAGATTCTTACGAGTATCTAAAAGAGGTCACTGAGTCCCTCTCTCGCTACGGCATAGACCGAGAAGATTACGACGTCGATCTTCGGACAGTGAGAGGACTCGACTATTATACAGGGGTAGTGTTCGAGTTAGATGCAGAAGGGCTCGGCGCCGAAAAGCAGGTCTGTGGAGGAGGTGATTACAATCTGGGTGATATATTCGATATAGACGTCTCTTCAAAGGGCTTCGCTATAGGATTCGACAGGTTAAAATTAGCGATGGAAAAAGAAAATAAATTACCCGAACAGAGCAGAGAAGGTTGTTATATAATACCGATCGGAGAAGAGAGCTTATCTTATGCTTACGATGTCTTATCGTCTCTACGTGAAAATGGTGTAAAAACGGATATAGATCTTAAAGATAGGGGTATCGGTAAAGCTCTAGGTTATGCCGACAAAACGGGATTCAGATATACCATGTTGATCGGTGAAGACGAGATCCAGGAAGATGAAATCGCGGTCAAAGATATGGAATCCGGAGAACAGGAAAACATCAGTAGAAATGATATCCTCGAGGTCGTAAAAAATGCCGGAGCTTGATCTAGATAATCTTTCTGGAAGCGTGAATAAGCTTGTTTTTATTTTCTTTCTCGTAGTATTATTTTATACTATAAGTCTGTTCGTTGCTCCATTGACTCTCGAACCCGGGACCGTGGAGGGACTCGATGGCAACGCGAACAGAGTGGACTATTTCGATAAGTGGCAAAAACTATCTCCCTACCACCAGGGGATCTATCTTTTCAGCGATCTGAACTGTCACCAGAGGCATTATCGATCCTATGAGATCAACGGTAATCAGATGCCGGTCTGTGCTAGGGACGTAGGGATATTCATAGGATTCAGCATAGGTTTCTTTCTCATGTCCTTCATGAGAGGGGCTAGAGATTTCAAAGACATACTTTTGAATCTGATCGATTTGGATACGCGGATGTCAGAGACCAAGAAAACTTTGATTTTGATTATTTTGGGTGCCATATTCACTCTTCCATTGGTTTTAGATGGTGGTATCCAACTCGTAACCGATTATGAGAGTTTTAACGCATGGAGGACCGTAACCGGTCTGTTGTTCGGTTTCGGTTTTTCCGCTTTTATATCCTCCTTGATCCTTTCAAGCTCTTCTATAGGGCATTATAAGAAGAGTTAAAGGCAAAGCTTATATACGATACCCTAACTCACAACCAGTGAGGATTCACGATGACTCTCTGGCAAGGTAAATCAAATCGAAAGATAACCGGCGGTAAAAGAAGCTTTCATCGAAAGAAAAGAAAGTACGAGATCAGCAGCGATTACGAATTCCCAGTGATCTCAGAAGAGAAAAGAAAAATAGTTAGAGCCCGCGGCGGAAATGAAAAAGTAAGGGTCGTCGGAGCTAGAAAAGCCAACGTTTCGGATAGTGAAGGCAACGTTTCTCAACTCGAAATAGAAAATGTGAAGGAAAATCCAGCAAATCCCAACTACGTTCAAAGAAATATTTTGACCAAAGGAACGGTAATAGAAACAGAAGAAGGTGAGGCGAGAGTCACTTCGAGACCCGGACAAGATGGCGTAATAAACGCTGTCTTTATAGAGGATTAAGGATGCCTAGAGACAGGAAAACTTGGATCATATATCCAGAATATTTCGATAAAAGCCTTTCAAGATCGGATTGTAGAAAAGTCCCGGTTGAATCCGCCGTTTCTTCACCCGACGTGGAAACGATCGGAGACATTCTTGACTCGTGGGATATACCGAATAGAGTGGAGAAACACGAACATCATCCCGCAGAGTGGTACCAAGAGAACGGCAGGGTTATAATCCCTAAACAAAAAGGCAGCAAGCGAGAATTACTGAAGAAAATAAGTGAAGAGTTGAAAGAAAGAGAGAATTGATCAAGGGGTCTCTCTTTTCATCTTTAGATAATCGACTTTTTTGCCATTTATCCTACCATATAGGAAATTTTTTCTGACACTGTGAGCCACTCTTACAGCTCTGCTTACTTGATACCATTTTGATTCGTATTTCTCGTCTACCGGCTGCACGATATACTCGGCATGTTTTTCATCGGGATCGGCAGAATAGGCTCTGAAAGGAGCACCGTACTTGAATCCGGTCTTTGGGATTAGGCCTCTATCTCTAAGGTCTTTGTATACATCATATTTGGTTTCGAATCCTTCCCCTTCTTTCTTCGCGATAGAGAATAGTTCCTCCCGGTCCAGATCTTTATCGTTTTTGATATCTTCAACCTCTAAAATATCATTTTCCACTAGATATAGAGCCTCATATAGTGACAACCTTAAAGAGTCTTCATCTTGATATCCGTAAAACTTATCCTCGTGTAACTCCTCAGGCGGTTTCTCTATGATGCATAGATCGCCGTATAGTCGGGCCTTAGTCTTGTCGTTTCTGTAATTTTTTACATCTCCTTTTAAGTCAATAGTCGAAAAAATGTAATAGGTGACATCCCCTTCCTCGTCCACTAGAGCGGTCATCATCGTCTTATTAAGATTTGAGATATTCTCGTAGTCTTCTATTACCTCATCTATCTTGAAGTTATCTTTTTCTCGGTAGGTACAGAGCCAGTATTTTGAAGGGGTCTGACCCGGGCCTCCGCCGCGGGGAAAGACTCTGAACGAAGCCGGATCAGATGATTTTTTAAGGACATAACCTCTTCTTCTCATATCCTTGTAGGGAGGGTATTCCTTTATGAATCTCTTTTCAGGGATATTTTTCATGATCTCCTTTTTACCTACCGTATTACCATCTTCGTCAATGACCTCTAAACGGTCGGCCTCGTGAAGATAAAGCCCCTCGTACAGATCGAGCTCTAGCCTGTTGTTGGATAGCGGCTTTCCGAAGAATCCCTTGTTATAAAGCTGATTGCTTTTTTTCTCATCCTCGACCAATATTTTATCTTCCATCAATGTTCCAGTCAAAGTGGATCGGTCTACTCAAGGGAAAGGAATTATAAAAGGATATTCTTTGTAAGAGTGAAATCATGTCCTCACGGTTCCTTGTTATCTCAGATATCCACGGGTCGGAAAGATGTCTGAATAAGATAATCGCAGCTTACCACAAGTACGAACCGGATTTTTCTGTGGTCTGTGGAGACATCACTCATTTTGGACCCATGGAGAAAGGGAAGGAGATCTTAGAGAAGATCCCGACGGATGTATTGGGGATAATCGGAAATTGTGATCCTCGATCCTTGGTTCAAGCATATGAAGATGCCGAGGAAGAGTACATAGAACTGAAAGAAGTGGAAAGGGAAGGTATCTCTTTTATCGGCCTCTCCAGGTCGAGTTATTCTGAGGAGAAGATGGAAGTCTACGAGGAAAGGTCTAAGGATATCGATGTCTTTGTCGTGCATGAACCTCCTTACGGTCATCTAGACAATGCCTCGCAGAACAAACATATCGGTAGTGAAGAATTACTAGAGGTGGTGGAAAAAAATAAACCTAGGCTGGTCTTAAGCGGGCATGTTCATGAAGATAGAGGGATATTGGAACAAGGAAGGACTACTTACGTAAATCCCGGTCCCGCGTCGGATGATAATCTAGCTCTCATTAAAATGAAAGGTGATAAGGTAAAAGCTAAATTAATTTAGAAATTTTAGATGGCATGGTTTTTTAACTAATCTGCAAAATAGCGTTTTCGAATTATTATAAAATTATAGACGGATATCCAAAATGTTTAATCAGTTAAATGTTATTGGTTATATCGGTTATGCTGACTTTATAATAAAACATGATTATGGTTTAGATTTAAAAATTTGTTACTTAGCTAACTCTAGTTATTTTTTAAGTTATATTGGAAAGCATGGTTTTGTAATTTTATTACATTTCTATAGCCATTATAAACTAAATTTTTATAATTACTTTTAACTTTAATTGCCTTCTCTAGAAAGGTTAGTATTTACTAGTCACAATATATAATATAAATTCCGACATCTTTCCTTTTCATATATAAGTATTACGTCGGATTAGTTATGTTTTCCGACATCCTGCTTAACCCCATATTTAAAAATTTTTATAGAGTTTTACTCCCTATATGAAAACTTGAGAGTTGGGATATTTTGCTTCTTAGAGGGTAGCCTCCGAGGGCAAAAAAGGATCAACTCTAGATTTTTTCTATTTTTACCGTTTTTGCAATTAGATTGCACAATTATTCGTAAACAATTAAAGTTATTAATTTAGGTATAAACCTAATTTACTTCTAATTAGGAACTGTCTAAAAATATGGTTTTTTAATTAAATTGAATTACTATTTATAAAGGGAAAGAGCAATTAATTTTACTTAATGAAAAATCATTAATTTTCAAGCAAATATACGAATCTTTATTTCTTCCATTATATTACAAAACCACAGTTTAAATATATGCTTTAATTTTTTACGGGTTCGGCGACACCTTATCTTTTTACAGAATAATCATTTTTCTCCGATAACGACTAACCTTTCCGCTTCCTCGTCATATTTATCTCCCTCATAATTGCCGTACACTTCAACTGAAGAAAAACCGACATTTTTCAACATATCTTTTAATTCTTTAGCAGAATAAATCCAATGAGAAATATTATATTCCTTCTTACCTTCATCGGTTATGATCACTCTCCTAGTATTCATCCAAGACCAATCCTTCTTGACACTCCTTTCCTCTAATTTGAATCCATCATTTGTCTCAGACCATTCTCTTTTTTCAAAGATCCGGGCTAATATCTCCTTCCCCATCAAATCTAGGATCAACTTACCATCAGCTTTTAGAGATTCATGCACATTCTCAAGGACCCTCATATTTTCATCTTCAGCCTCAAAGAACCCAAATGAAGTGAATAGATTCAAAACCACATCAAAATCTTCTTTTCTTTTGTATTCTCTCATATCTTCCTTTACGAACTCGATATCTAAATCTTTTTCCTCTGCTTTCTTCCTCGCTTTCTCTAAATAATGTTCCGTTAAATCTACACCTGTTACATCATATCCTCTTTTGGCTAGCTCAATAGAATGTCTACCTACTCCACAACATAGATCTAGCACTTTCATATCCGGATCTAACCCGACTAAAGAGGAAATTTTATCGATCTCATTAGGTGCGTTTTGGATTTTGTCAATATTGAAGGGCGAATCTTTCCAAAACTCTTCATCCTCATACCATGGTTCTTCTTTTGAATTCATATATCAACCCTCTCTTGGACATATGGAAAGATAGCCCGGGACGGATTCGAACCGTCGTCACAGGCTCCAAAGGCCCATATGATTGACCTCTACACCACCGGGCTAGCTTGCTAGTGCGGTGGGAATTGGAATCTATGATTCCGATGCACCACCGGGCTGTTGCGAAGCAAGAGTGCGGTGGAAAATTGGAAGCTTTGCTTCCGATGCACCGCCGGGCTAATTTATTAGGCCGAGGAAAGTAGGAATATTTGATTCCAAAGCACCACCGGGCTGGTATTGTATTACTGTGGATTCAACAGAATCAGATAAAATATATAATTGTTTTCACTGAGCAATAAAAAATATCTCAGATGATAAGAATGAGTATGGAGTTGAGTAGCGCCTGGATCACAAATGATAAAGCCGCGGCGAAAGGGCCTACCTTATAGAGGGTCTCCGAAATAGTATCCAATCTATTGCTGTTTACAGGACCCATCACTTCAAAATTCTTTAACTTTCCGGAAATAGCTCCAACTTCTACATATTCTAGGTCTTTTTTAGCCCTCTCGACTAGCTCTCTAACATCCTCTATGATAGTTCTATTTTCCATATTCAGGCCTACCGGATTGTAATCCTTCATCAGAGTGTTTACTTCGTGGCTGTCCGTGGTATGAAATTCCGATATATCGACGAGATCCGATATATCCTCCTGTATCTCCTCTCTAAGGCCTTGAATCATGTTATTTCCGTCTATTAGCACCTGAGCACTCAACTGATCTCCGACTTTGAAAATAGCGACCTTGATCCCTTCTGAACCTATCCCTCTGCTCGGATCATAATCTTTCTTGATCGCGGTGCCCATCTGTACTTTCCTCTGTTCTTCATCTTCGAGCATATCTAGTATCTCTTCCACCCTATTCATTATCCTTCTGTATCTAGTAGAGGGGTAGTAAACTTCGCTGCATCCTTCTCTTACGCAGTTGTGAGAATCGACGAACCCCAGCTCATCTATCCCTCGTGAACGAGCTCTCTCCTCTACGATCTCTCCTATAGATGCTTCGATATCCTCCGTGGGTTGGGGTGAAAAAGAAACGGTAGAAAAAACTTCTGAATCGAAGGACTGTCCACCTATGAATACCCCGTGGTCATAGGTTAAGTACTTCGTTCCGGTATCATCATATTCTATATTATCAACAGCTCCGTCGACAGCCTCCGATATCCGGTGACAGTCTTTTTGTTTGATCGGATTCAGCATGTGCGTGGAAGAACCGTGAAAGGTAAAGATAGTGCCGTGAGATCTCAGATCCTCGGCCAATATATTAGATAATTGGGCACCGGCTATGCCTTTCACCGGACCCGGATGGATTTCGGGGATAACGAAAAGTGATTTTTCTTCTTCTTCAGACCTAAAGGAAAATACTGTATATTCAACGTCCGCTTTGATCGAATTGGTTTTGAAGACGTCTTCCAATTCTTTTTCCCCTTTTTCTTTACCCTTCATCAATTTGAGTCCTATATTCATCAGTTTCAAAGCGGAGGTGTCAAAATTGTCTAGGAAAGGCTTGTTCAAGAATGACAAAGTCATAAATATCGGTATGAAGCCGATGAAGAACACGGTGACTAAAGTCACTAGATGTGAGAATTTCAACCCATAAAAAAGCTGTATAAAGGGCAGGATGAGAAGTGATTGGATCATAGAATGCGGCATAGGTTTCAACCAATCGGGAGAAAAGGCAGCTCTGATTATAAGGTATCTCACCGAGAACGGTACGCCAGCAGCCATGATCAATACGATCTCTAGCGGAAGGTCGGAATTCCTCCAAAATAATGTCAGAATCCCCATTATGATGAGGGATAACATAGCTAGTAGAGATGACTGTCTAAAATTCATCTGTTGATCCGTATTCTTCAAAAAGGGGAGGATAAAAGCAGAGATGACCGTGGGTACGAAGAAAATGAGTAATGCCTTTAAAAGACCCGAGCGGGTTAAATCAAATAGCGTAATAAAAAATAGTAGAGAGATCAGAAAAAATACTGGTATCTGAATGATTAGGTTAGGACATCTAAAATAGGGTAGGTCTATCGTCGTGTCATAAACTAAAACACTGTCTTCTCTTTCCATATTCTATGCTTCTTTGATAGAGCCTATAAGTTCCTTTAATTTTGAACTTAACTGGGAGGTCTCTTCGATCACTGTTCCGGTAACGATCACGTCAGCTCCAGCCTCTGCTCTTTTTCTAGCTTGTTCCGGCTCACGGATGCCTCCTCCGACTATCAAAGGGATGTCGATACTCTCTTTACAGGCTTTTATCATCTCCACGGGCACCGGATCGGGAGCACCTGAACCCGCTTCTAGATAAAAAAGTTCCATGCCGAAGTACTGGGCGGACAAACCAAAGCTCGCTGCCTTTTCAGGATTTTCTCTCCTTACAAGATCGGCTTTACCGACTTCGCCCACTGTCATACCCGGCTCGACGACAACGTATCCCATGGGGAGTGTCTGTATATCCAGCTTCTTTATATAAGGGGCCGCTTGAACTTGTTCTCCGACAACTTTGTTCAGATCCATAGAATTCAACATACTCATGAAATAGATCGCATCAACATGTGGAGATATGGCGCCTGCTTCAGTGGGGAAATGTATCAACGGAAGATCGATATCTTCTTTCATCGAAAGAACCGTTTTATTCAACTTTTCTTGAGTTATACCGGTCGATCCGCCAACCATTATAGCATCGGTTCCCGCCTTCTCTAGAGCTACGGCTAGCTCTCCTGATTTCTCGGGGCTCTGTTCATCGGGGTCTATAAGTCCCATATGAAGCGTTTCTTCTTCCTTTTTTTCGAGTATATATTCAAGTACGTTCATATTAAGCCTCCAATAAGGAAGGCAATGAGTGCAACAACCATCGCCAATTTTATGAATTTTTGAGATCTCTCTGCTGATTCAAGTAGTAAGAGGGAATATATAAATATTGTATCCGAAACACCGACGATCAAAAGATAATAGATGGAAAGAAGATCTAAAATATAAGGTAACGGAGAAAGGGCTACGGCTCCCGCAATAAACACGAGAGCGGTCCTTTTCGCTTTTTCAGGTCCGACCTTCATGGGAAAAGTTTTCCGATTCAGGTCTCCCTGAAGGTCCTGGATATCTTTTACGATCTCTCGTCCAACGGTCGAAAGGAAAGAGAGGAGCCCGAGGATCAAAGGAAGGTAAAGTTTTTGATATATGGAACCGCCGAATATGAAGACCATACCGGTCAAAGCGGAGATCACGACGTTACCGGTCAAACCTTGACTCTTCAACCTGGTCTCATAAATTATCATAAGGATTACAGCCGATATAACGATGATCTGGGGAAGATAGAAAGGCAGTAAGAATGAAAGTACGATGCCAGCAGAGAATAGAGATATAGAAGCCGACAAAGCCGTTTTAGGTTTGATATCTCCGGAAGGTATAGGCCGTTCAGGATGATTTATTTCGTCGGTTTCCCTATCCATGTAATCATTGAGTATGTTCCCGGCGCCGGTAAAAAAGAATACGACGAGCATACCTACGGCCATAAGAAAAAGAGTGTGTTCAGAAGTAAAATTCATACCGAAAATAGTAATCATAACTATCGGTATACTGAAAGAAGATATCAAACAGTTGAGAGGCCTCATCATCTTTAGAAACGGGTTCATAATTGATATCACGGGAAATGATATCGGATAGTTTTATATCTTTGCCAAATTTTCGGTTAACTCAACAGTAAGACTTTAATAATTCATCCTTTTTGGTATTTCCCGAAATGCCCTGGTAGTGTAGTGGCCGATCATGTGGCCCTGTCGAGGCTGCGACGCGGGTTCAAATCCCGTCCGGGGCGCTCTTGATTATATCATCACTGGGCCTACGGAGGGGATGAGGTCTTCTTGCACAGTTGGTCTCTTTTATCCTCCCTCTGGGCCCGCCTTCACTTTTTCCTCGTAGATCAGATTCTCTGTCATCTTGTCCAGCTGTTCTATCGCTTCTCTTTGATCGTATTCCCCTAGCTGTAGATATTTGAGAGTCTCTCTCGGATCGCTGTGTCCGAAGTACTGACTCACCGTTCTTATGTCCTTTCCTGTCGCTTTGTAAAGATCCCGGCCAAATCTTCTCCTTCCAGCCCTGAATCCATCCCTTGTCTCTATCTCTGCTTTGTCTAGAATCTTGTTCAACCAGTCGGTCAGAGTGTCCCTTCTCTGGATGTGATCTCCTGGTTCTGCTCCCTTGTTGTAAGCTATCTCTTTGATGAACACGTAATCGCAGCTGCCGAAGCGCTCCGTCTGCTTTTCCTTCCACTCTCGAAGTATCTTCGTCACTCTCTTCGGTATCACCAATTCTCTCTCTTTGCCTTTGCCCGTGATCTCCATGACTCTCTTTTCTAGATCTATGTGCTTCCACATCAGCCTCCAGGCTTCCACGTTCCGGAGACCCATGCCGAGGTTCACCGCTACAACTGCCAGTTTTTGTGTTCCCGTCTCTCTCGCTGTTCTCCAGATACGATTTGCCTCTTCGGGATCGTAGTAAGGTCGCTCCACTCTGCCCTGCTGCGGCAAAGAAAAGCGCATCTGATCCATCTTGTCTTCGTCGTGAAAGCGGAACCACTTCCGGAGCGCCGTGAGGCGTTTCCTTACGGTCTGAGGGGCGTATTTCTCCTTGCAGTAATCGAAGTATTCCCGTATATCCAGCTTGGATATCTGTCCCGGGTCCGTCGGTCTGCCCTGTTCTTCCAACCAGTCCAAATATTTGTCCTTGCGTCTTATCAGGCTCGTTGCCCATACCTCCGAGAGATCTTGATCTACTCGAAGGTGTTCGTGAAGAGATTGGTCTTCTTGCACAGTAGGTCCCTACAAGAATGATAGATGATAAATAATTTAGGAAATGATCTTCCCTCTCGCCTGAAAAAAGAAAAAGCGAGGGAGGGTGATTATCTTCAGAGATAAAAAATCGGAGGAAATTATCGTGATTTGAGAGGGGTACTCGGGCAGGAGATCTCGACCGGCTCAAGGCAGAGAAAATACTGCCCTTTCTCCCATTGAGCATGTTATCATGATACGCCTCGAGCCGATCTCCTAGCATGCTTTGACCTTTTAGGTTTCTTAACCCTCAATAGATTAGAGTTTTTATAAGTGTTTTGGTCTAAGATTTCTTAAACCTTAACCCAATATTAATTAGGGTTTATAGATTTAAGAAACCTAATGGCCGAAGGCGATTATTTCCTCGGAGAGAAATACATAGCTTCCGTATTGTTATACCTTGGAGAGAAAGGGGAAGCAACAACAACAAAATTCAGAGATATATCTTCTTATTACCAGTCTGTCGTAAATAAAGCAAAAGAACTTGAGAAATTGGGACTGGTAGAGATAGACCGACAAACTAAGCCTTTTCCCAAGAAGACTTTTCGACTCACCGAGGAAGGTGAAGAAATCGCTAAAGATCTGAAAAAGATAGAGGAAAGGATAGAAGATTTAGAGGGGTAAGATGAGGAGAAATGAAAAAGTTGGTTTGTTCTTTATTTTATTGGGTATTCTGTTGATGTTAGGGGGGGTCCAGGGAGTTATTTATTACCATACACTTGGTGGAGTTTTTAGAGCGTATCAAAGTGATATGGAAAATATTAGATTTTTTCTTTTCTTTATTATCTTCTCCGGTTTTGTTTCTTTTGCAGCTGGAGGGACTCGCTTCTTTGAATCCTCATCTTCAAGCTCAGATGATCTAGATTTTGATTTTCAAAATTTGGAAGAGTTGATCCATAAGAAAGACGAAAGAATAGCTAAATTAAGAGAGCGGTTAAAAGAGGTTAGAAATAGAGGAAGGTGATCAATATCGCTGAGAAACCGGATGATCTGGCTATGGGGCCTGATGAAAAGATCATGTGGACAGGTAATAGATCAAAGAGAAGTTTTATTACATCGAAAGGAAAAGGAGTTAGGATCTTTTTTGGTCTGGGTGTAGCTATGGTTTTTCTTGCTGGAATAGTCGCTTTGGAATCAGCTTACTCTATAGGAGAAACCTGCACGCTTTTCCTGTTCATCTTTTTCGGATTGATGGCGATCCTTCCTTTCACATTTCAAAATAAGTACCAGTATGCGATCACAAATAAGAGAGTCTTCTCAAAAAAAGGCTTCAGTGATAGAAAGATCAACGAAATCCCTCTAGAAAAGGTCGTGAATACAACATATTCAAAGAGCTTCATGGGAAGTCTTTTAGGCTTTGGAGATCTTCAGTTCAATTCAGCAGCTGGAGCTGATCATGGAGTTGTTTTTCAAGGTATAAAGAATGTGAAAGGGATAAACCAGCGATTCAAACAGATTAAGGCTGCGATGGAAGACGAGGATCGAAATCTTAATAAATTTTATCAGAGGGTGAATGTCAAATCCGATAGCTATATATCCAGTCCTAATATGGCGAGAGAAGTAAGCAGTCCTGAGGAAGCAAGGCCAGATATGCCGAAATTGAAAAGAAAGGAAAGGTCTGCCTTGAAAGAGAAAAATAAACCGGTGCTGAAAAAGAGCGAGAGTGAAGAGGAAGGAACGGAAGAAACTCAGAAAAAAGAAGATTCTTTGAAAGAAACTGATGAATTAGAGAATCGTGTGGACCAACTTGAGGAAAAAATCAATAGTTTGGAAAAGAGTTCAGAAGAAGGATTAGAAGATAGGGAGATAAATTACTGCAAAAAGTGCGGATACGAGATCGACGAAGAGACTGTTTACTGTGAGCGGTGCGGCTACAGGATCCGTGATCAGTCGGAGCAGTGATCGCAGCTGCACTCCGAGGTATCTATTTTTTTCGTGATATGGCCGATATCTTCAAGGACTTTCCTGTGAGTCTCGTTTTTGAACATCATCAGAAGATCATGATTAGCTTCCAGGAGCGGACACGATTCAGGATCTAGGCCGGTCTCTTCTTGCAGCTCTTCTACGTACGATTCGAGGATCTTCTCAAATTTTACATCGGGAGGCATGTTCATCTTTTCACCGAGTAGAGAAGTCGCTGCTAAGGTGAGTGCTCCCCGAGATGAATCTCGGGGAGCACTCACTCTATAAAATTTTTATTTGAACATAACTGATATTTAATTTTTTAGATATAATATTTAAAAATAATTATCCTCTTATCTATAGTTTAGATATAGCGAGCCCTCTCTATTCTTTCCGAAATGATCTAAACAGATATATCTGTTCTCAGTTAGGAAATTCTAACTTTTTCCTATAAAGAATCTCTTTCAATCCTCGATATCTTGTCTCTCTCTAAATATTCACCGAACTTTTAATCTTGATACTTTAGGTGCTCGATAAACCAGTGGATTAGGAATTCATCTTTTCTCCTTCTTTTTTCGCAGTATGTCTTCAATACGGATTAATGGGATCAAAGATTTTCTCCTTGCTTTGTCTATCTTTTCCCGTAAGTCTTTCGTTACTTTTTCGATATCTCCTCTATACTCTTTCGACCTCTTTTCGTTCCTATAGATTATTTCCATCGCCTCATTGATATTTATCATCTTATGGTAGATATCTAAAATTCTAGTTACCAAAACAGCGTGTACAAATATGATCACGATAAATAACATATATCTTTGGAATATGATCGCATACGATCCAAAAATAGCAATGATCGCTAATATTTCCTTTCCCAGTACTTCTTTTTCATGATCCCAATTTAAATTGTGGACGAACATGTAAGAGATCCCTAGAAACACGTAAAGTCTAAAAAGATCGTTCAAAATAGGATTTTTTACTACTAGATAAACTATCAGAGCGATCAATAAAAGACAAAGAAGTGAAAAAACAGATTTGATTATATCTCTAGAAACTACTTTGTCACCTCTGCTCTTTTTTAGGACTGGTTCGTAAACCACATCAAATAACTCTCCAAATGTTCTTAGGATTATCTGGAATAACCAGCAACCGAGGATGAAAGCTAGGAATATGATGACTATCGTAGGAACCGCCGTAAAAAACTGTTTCATGAGCTGCATCGTACTTCTTTCAAATAATGCGGATAGATCCCCTAGTATGTATAGACCCAAGGTTATGAAAGCCGCTAAAACCGATAATAAGAGATAGAATAGATTCTCATAATGACTTTTGTAGAGGTCTACTTTATCCTTCATTTTTTCGTAATCTCCGACCACTTCCCCCGCCATATTCTATTATTTGAACGATCGTTATTTATATTTTTTTGTCTGTATTAAAGGATTTATCACGGAAAACCCTATATTTAACTAACTACAATGGGATTTTCATGAACCTATCGACCCGGCTGAGACTTCACTATGCCACGCTCGCTTTCTTTTTGGTTCTGCTGGCGATCAATCTTTATACCCAACAGTATCTTTTCACGGCTCTTTATGGGATACTTATACTAGTTTTATTCTGGAGGGGAAATAGATTGAGGAAAAAAGAAGAAAAAAACGCTGATTAGCTCAAATATTTAAAAATAAGACCATCTACATTTTACTCTTCCAACCTAGACTTTGATCCCTTCCATTAGTACTTTTTATGACCCGTAGAAGGTGTTTTTATCTCATCGATCAGTTCCGAGGATTGATTCATACCATATTTACTTATAAACCTATAGATGGGGTCGTTTCGCCCTTCTCCCCCACCATCTTCTTTTTTCGTACTTCTACATTTTCACAAGCTCGTAATTTTGAAATAACTATTTCAGGGAACTCTTCTTCTTTATGTTCAAATCCGGCTCTTATCAGTAAATCGACCGCTTTTTCCACGCTAGATATATCTTTCTCTCTTCTGTAAACTTCTACTACATCATACAGATCTCTATCTATCGAAACAGTTCGATTTTTCAAATCCCACCTTATCACAAACTGGTATTGGCCGTATCGACATTTTTATTTCATCGGTTCCCCGTGGGATATAGGACATATAAGAATTCTCTAATCCTTTAAAAACATATATGAAAGAAAAAAGATTTTTTAGAAAAAGACAAATTAAAATTTTATATGATAGTCTTGTTTTTTTTATATTTTATCGATTAAATGAAAAATTATTTCAATAAAAATGTAAAATATTCAGGTTTTTTAGAAAATCATCATAAATTATATAAATACTAAATCTGTAAAATATTCAAGGAGGAGTTGGACGTCCTCAGGTGGGGATGACACACACCTACACAAATTTCCTCCCTGGTCCCTTCCACTCCTCCCTATAACCCTTCTTAGAATTTCCTTTGAACCTTGTTTCAAATACGATGAGAGATTATTTCACTTTCATCTCCCACTCTCCTTTCAATACCTAAATAATATCCGAGTTTTATCACAAAGATGCCATGAAAGAAGTGAAAGAGATCGAAAGAGGAAGTATGGAATTGATAGAGGAAGAGGATCATAGGCCAGTCACACTTCTAGCGGTCGAGGTCGTGGGCTCGATAGGTGGTTCGGCGATCATCTTAGATGGCAGCACAAATGTAGATCCCTACTATATGGTGAAAGAATGTAAGAAAAGAGGGTATGATGAAAAGAGTGTTTTGAGACATATATTAGTTTCTAGGGCTTTCACCGCCTATCAATTTAAGGATCTAGTGACAAAGGCAAGGGTGAAGTTAAGGGAAAAAGAAGACATAAATTTTCTCGGAATAGTGTCCATGTCTCCTCTCTTCGAGGAAGATGAACTCGGTGATATAGAGGGAAAATGGATAAGATCGATGTTGATAAAAAGGATCAAGAAGTCAGTCGAAAGAAACGATCTATTCGCGGCGATCGCTGATCCAAACGCCGACATCTTTAGGAAGAGAAGTCTTCAAGAAAAGAAAGGATATCTACCTAATAAAAGCTCAAGAGATCCCGTGATAGAAGAAAAAATTATATGAATAACCATCGGATTTTTTGAATAGATGAGTTACAAAAGAATGCTGAACCTCCCCATCGCGTTCTTGTTTTTCTTGCTTTTCCTGGGAGTCTTGATCGTGATCCCTTTTATAATCAGCGGAGCTTTCAGGATGTTAGGTTTCAGCCCGTGGCAGACTTTCGCTCTTTTCTTCTTCTCACTCATGGGAAGCGTGGTCAATATCCCGATATACTCTTTCAAGAGCCGTCAAAAAGTCCAGGTCTCACAGCCCGGGTTTCTGTCTGATCTCCTTTATCCACCAAGAACTGAGTATCGAGAGGTGAAATCCACTATCGCTGTTAACCTTGGAGGAGCGATAATCCCTCTTTTGATAACAGTTTATCTAGTTATACGATTTCCTTACCTGGTTTGGCAGTTCATAGTCGGAACGGCTGTAATTTCGGTTATCTGCTATAGGTTGGCAAGACCGATCCAAGGAGTAGGGATAAGCATGCCTTTGATAATACCTCCGTTATCGGCCGCATTAGTATCCTTCATACTTCCGGGGTCACCGCAGCAGGCTATAGCTTATGTCGCCGGAGTAGGAGGAGTTTTGATAGGTGCTGACCTGATGAATTTAAGAGAAACGATGAAATTGGGCGGGAGAACATTGAGCATCGGAGGTGCGGGTACTTTCGACGGCATTTTCCTCACCGGTATCGTTGCAGTTCTACTGACAGCATGAGGAAAAAAGACTGTAAAAGTTATTAACCTTTAACTCACTTTTATTACTTGACCATGTCGAAGATAAAGATAGGCACCTGCGGTTATGGTTATTATAATCCAGGGGAAGGTTGGAAGGAAAAATACGAAAGCAAACTTCAAGCATACACCGACGAATTCGATACCGGAGAAATAAACAAGACTTTTTACAAGCTTCCGATGGAAAGGACGGCGAAGAAATGGAAAAACAACGCTCTTGAAGACTTCACCTTCACCTTCAAGGCTTGGCAGGCACTGACACATCCGACTTCTAGCCCCACTTGGCGCAATAAAAAAGACAAACTTTCAGAATCTCAAAAAGAAAATTTCGGTTATCTCAGACCGAACGAAGATGTTATCAAGGCGTGGGAGGAAAGCAAAAAAATAGGAAAGGCGATGGAGGCGGAGGTTTGCGTTATACAGACACCCGGCAGTTTCGAACACAGCGAGGAAAACGAGGAGAATATGAGGGAGCTCTTCCGAAATATAAGTAGAGGAGATCTGAATATAGCTTGGGAACCTAGAGGTAACTGGAAAGAGAATAAAGAGACTGTCGAGAAAATCTGTAACGATCTGAATCTAATACACGTGGTTGATCTGATGCGAGATGAACCCGTTTCCGACCACGAGATAGCCTACACCAGGCTTCACGGATTGAACGAGAACGAGTACGATTACAACTACGACTATTCGGACAAAGAACTCGAGAAACTGGCGGATAAACTAAAAGAACTCGCTGCAAAGAAATCCAAGGTATACTGCATGTTCAACAACTACGAGATGTTCGATAACGCGGAGAAGCTCAAAAAAATTTTGTCTGAATGATGTCTCTATACCGGCATCACTTTATCAGAGGTAGTTTTCACCAGCCCTTCCTGCCTTAGCTTCTCTCTTATACGCTCTTTGAATTCTTCCTTTTCTAGGAGATGATATCTTATCACTTCTCCATTTATAACTACAGAGGTCGGCATAGAAAAGATTTCTGTTAACTTTTTAGTATCTTCAAAAGGCAGTATTATCTTCACAGGTATTTCAGTATTGAGCTCTCTCAACTCCTCTAAAGCTCCCATAGTCTCCTCTACACAATAAGGGCAGGAAGAATTGCATAAAATCAGAGCTTTGTTCTCATCTGTTTTCTTCACGATCGGTATCTCAGATGGTTCTATATCTGATAACGGTTCCCCAGTTATAGAGTAATATAAAAGACCGGGGCTGTTTTGTATCTTTTCGAAACCGTTTTGTTCATAGAAGTTTCTATTTTTAATGGATCTGGGGAACAGGTCTGGATATGTGACAAGAGCTTTCGGTTTTTTTCCTTTAAAATAAGATTTTGGTTCTTTAAAATGATCTATCGCAGCTTTCAACAAAGCTTGTTTTATGGAATCATCCTCTTCTTCTTTCACGGAAAGGCACTTTATCTCAGCGACCGCTTGATCCAGCTTAGGTACATACTGTATCGAACCCAATATTTCATCGTCTAAATAGGCTATTTTACCTACCGAATCATATCTTTTTAGATTTTCTCTAATCCATTTTTTCCATAGTTGAACGCCTTCTACCATGAGCGAATCGTCTAACTTTCCCTCAGGAACGCAAAAACCTTCTAGTTCCTCTAAGTTTTCTAAATCTATATCCTTTATCTCGATTTCATCTGTGGCGATAATATTAAACCCCCCTCGACCTACCATAGAGAGATTATCTTATTACTAAATAAACTTATCTATTTAGATGAATATAGTTTAAAAAATTTCTCTATAACCGAAGATACTACATAAACACGCCTCAACTCAAAATTAAATAGTAAAAAAAGAAAAGGTTTTGGTTTGATAATTTATTTGGTTAATTCACTCGAACTTCGCATAGGTCGCTTCAATTGAGTTTTCACTATGAATCTCTTCGCTGTAATCGAATTCGACCTGTTCGCCCATCCTCAACTGAACGAGCTTTTCCTGACCGTCTTCTAACACAACGAGGTAGTATCCCGGTTCTAGTTGTTCAGAGATATACCATCCGTGATCACCAGTTTCGCCCGATTCGAGTAGATCGCCTTCTACACCGTTTTCATCCGATTCGTATATCTCAACTCCTACGCCGGCTGTACCGCCTATTTCGTACACATCTATGCTGGACAGCTTATATTCACCGTAGTTCACTTCTTTCTTTTCGAGACAACCCATCCTTACATGTACCTCTCTAGGCGTGGTGTGTATCCAATCACAGCACGGTTTGGGCTGATACACTACATAATCACCAGGTCCAATGTCTTCGAATATGTAGTATCCGTGCATATCGGTTTCAGTGGAATCTATCGGTTCTGATCCGGTCATGTTACCATCCACATCGGCTTCCCAGAGTTCAACCGTTCTTCCTCTTAGAGGAATGTCTCCCTCATCGGGTTCAAATGTGCCGTTCATGTTGAAGTCATAGTACTTGATTCCAGTTATGTCACCGAATCTGTAGTTGCCAAAGTTATACTCTAACTCACCATCCGGTCCAACTTCTATCAAGTAGTAATCTGAGGTGCTGTTGTGCCATCCATGCTGCATCTCTTCTTCAAGGATATACATTCCAGGCTTGACACACATGAATTCATAGTATCCGTCTCCATCAGTTGTGGTTGAACGCATATGCATATCTTTCAAATGATAATCATTGTCGTTCTCCTCGTACTCGTAGAGATTGATCGTCCATCCTTCTAGACCTTCTTCGATCCCATCGAATTCCTGATTCATGTTGTAATCGCAGAACTTGTAACCTTCGATGTATCCACCGGGAACATTCCCGAACCAGACTTGTTCTTCTTCTCCGGCTTCAACAGTTACTTCCTGTTCTATCAGTGTAGTATTGAACCAACATTTTTGAAGATCTTCTATAACAGTGTAGTTTCCAGGTACTATTTCTTCAAATACGACCATTCCTTCTGCATCTGTCGTTCCAGAGTTCACTTTAACGCCAGTGGAGTTAAAGAGAGTCATATCCCAACCTTCTAGCATCTTTTCTCCTTCATCCCATTGTTCATTCATGTTCAAATCGTAGAACTTGTAGACAGTTATGTTACCGTACTGGACGTTACCGAATTCCACTAACCAGTGGTCACCAGGTCCCAAACTATTCATCTGTTCTAGAGGTGTGGTATTCAACCAACCCTGTGGCAACTGTTCGGTAATCGTGTAGTCTCCAATATCCACATAGAAACTCCACTCTCCGGTTACACCTAACGTCTCAGAGTATAGACCATCTATTTCTATATCGAACAAAACTTGACTGTCGACTAGATATTCGTTTTCCATATCATATTCAGCGTCCATGTTAGTGTCGTTATATTTCACTATGGTTATCTCAGGCAACTCGTAGTTGCCGAAATTCACTATCTTACATGAGTTACAGCAAGTCAATTCAACTCTAACGTTCGTGGGTGTGGTATTGTTCCATCCTTCGCGTTCTTCTTCCTCCACATAGTAAGTTCCCACTTTTAGATCGTCAAAGAAATAGTATCCACACTCTTGAGTGGTTGTGGTCTTTATGACTTCACGTTCTTCGTTTAAGAGTTTTATCTCCCAACCGGGTATGACTTCATCTCCTTCATCGAATTCACCGTTGGTGTTCCAGTCATAGTACTTTATACCGTAGATATCTTTGTACATGCAGTTTGCAAAATCAACATCTTCAGTGGTTTCGCACGGTTCAACAGAGACTTCAACTATTTCAGAATCTACCGCATACCATCCTTCCTGCATAACTTCCTGTACAAAATAATCGCCAGGTGTTACACACTCAAATGTATATTCTCCGCATCTATTCGTTTCTGTTGTCATTATCGGTTCTTCACCGGGTTCTCCATCTATATTCTCCCAGAGGTTGATCGTCCAGCTCATCAGAGGCTTATCTGTTCCAACATCGAAATATCCGTCGGCTACTATATCTAGGAATTTCATTCCCTCGATACTGCCTCCGTGAACGTTTCCGAACCAAGCTTCTACTGTCTCGTCGTTCTCAACGACCACATGATTAAGGATCCCTGTAGTGGTTGTCCAACAGCACTCCTCTTCTCCAGTCTCAGGGATTATCTCTTGGACTACGTAGTTACCTGGAACTAAGTCTTCAAAGGTGTACATCCCATCTTCGGTTTTTACTGGTTTTCCTATCGGATCTGTCGCATTTCCTTCTTCATCTGCTGACCACAACTGGAATGTGAATCCATCTATCAGATCTTCACTCTCTTCATCGTAGTTAGAGTCGTAGTTTACGTCGTGGAATTTGTATACATCGATGTCGCCTTCCATTCTAGCGTTCCCGAACTCAGCAGTCATCGGGTTTTCTCTTAACCAGAATGAATCTTCGACATATCTCTCATCCTCATCACCGTGTTCATCGGTTAATTCTAGCTCGCTGTTAGAGAATACAGTATTGTCATATTCTTCTTCTGTCTCATACACAGCAGATCCAGTATTATACCATCCATCAGGTAAGTATTCTCTTACCTTGTAGTGGCCCATAGGTCCGGGCGGAGTACCGCATTCCCAATCTTCAAAGACATAGTAGCCATCAGGACCAGTCGTCCCATTTGCTAAATAAGTCCAATCGCCAGGAGCACCACCATTATAACCCTTGCCATAAAGTTCAAAGGTCCAATCCGATATCGGCTCATCTAAACCTTCATCATAAATTCCGTCTCCGTTTTCATCGTAGTACTTGAATACTGTTATATCAGAAAAACATGTATCGCCGTTTTCATACTCTTCCCTTTCAGTCGTTCTTTCATTTACTATGACGGCATTTTTGCCACCATCATTTTTGATCGCACCGGCTCTCACTATATTGGCTCCACCGTCTATCACTAACATTCCTATTCCTAGGCTACTGATAGCAAGTAAACTTGCAATCAGTAACACTAATATGTGTTGTTTCAAGGTTTTCACCCGTTTCTATATAATGTATTTCTAGTATATATACTTATCTTTAACTATATATTTACATAAAATATACATATTATAAACATAGATTTAACAGATATATTTAATTCATTAAGAATGGGATCTAGGATATCGAAAAATCCACTAGAAGTTTAAGCTATTTTACCAAGATTTGTTGGGAGTTAAGTACTGATATTTCTTAAAATTTTCCAATATACTAACCTCTATCTGCATACTGATTTAAAATAATGTCCATAAAAACAAGTTGTATGGTTAAATGATAAATATATATTTTAAGACCAATTATCCGATTTATGGATTAATTATATATACTTGTTTTAACAAGCTAGTCATAGTTAGGAATGAAAACCCCTTCAAAGTTGCTTTTCTTAAAAAAGACCTTATGATATTTACCCATTATCTTTAAATAGTTCCTATTGGAGAGTTAACAAATAGAGATAAAAATGTATCAAAACAAAAAAATCGGGGGGCGTCTTTTCTTGAACATAGTTAGTTTGACTTTTGCAATCCTACTCGTTCTCGGTACAGTATCAGCCAATGTTCTTATTAAAACCGACCAAGCTGAAGGGGGGAGTTTAAATATAGAATATATGGAATATAGACTAATCCAAAAACCCGGCGCAGATGATATTTCCCGATCAGGTTTTGAAATCATCGAAGAATATGACTCATTTTTACTCGTGGGCAGAGACACCTCTAGTAATCAACTGAAAACAAATTCCTTAACGGCTGAACCATTTGAAAAATTAGATGCAGACCTTAACAATATATATCTTAAAAGAAAGACTATCGATGTGAAAGAAGATACCTCGATTAGAAATATGGGTGAGGAAGACCTAGAGAGTGGACAGTATCTAGTAAAAGCAATCGGTCCGATCAAATCAGATTGGAAAAGGACCCTAAAGAAGCAAGGGGAGATTCTAGAATATATTCCTCAGAACACCTATCTGATCGAAATGACATCTGATGATGTCAAACAAGTAAAAGATATGGATTTCGTTCGGTGGGTTGGTGCCTACAGACCCGAATACAAAGTAGAAAAAGGGTTAGAAAAATTTCAGGGGGAACAGATCATCAATATAAGAGCCTACGAACAATCTAAAGAGCTGCTTTTTAAATTGCTCAGACATGGTCAGCTGATAGACTACAACGGTAATGGAGTCCAGCTAGCCGTTGAGTCCAACAAGATAGATGATATCGCCGAGATCCAAAACGTAAGGTGGATAGAGAAGACTAAAGAGATGAAAATACTAAACGATGACGCACAGTGGACTGTACAGTCCGGAGAATCCGATTCTAGACCGATATGGGATCATAATTTGACTGGGGAAGGGCTTGTCATCGGTGTAGCCGATACCGGTATAGATTATGATCATGCCGCATTTAGAGATCCTGGAAGTGATCCAATAGGTTCCGATCACAGAAAAATCGTTAGGTATGTGGAATATGCAGACCACTATGACGGCCATGGTCATGGAACCCATGTAGCTGGTAGCATCGCAGGTAATGATGAAATAGAGAATGATTCTCAGCCCTACGATGGTATCGCTAAAGATGCTAAATTATCTACATTCGATATCGGTACTGAAACAGGAGAGCTAGTACTTCCTCCTGACTTTTCAGAGATTTTCGATCCAGCTTATGACGACGGAGCAAGAATATTTTCAAACAGCTGGGGCGCGGATAATAGTTCGTACACTTCCGAGGCTCAGCAAGTAGATGATTATATGTGGAATAACAAAGATATGCTCATACTCTATGCTGCAGGGAACTCTGGCGACAGCTTAAACACTGTAGCGAGTCCGGGATCTGCAAAAAACATCCTTACTATTGGAGCATCCGGTAATGGAGATAGGGAATCCTCAAAAAACGACATGGCAAGTTTCAGTTCTAGAGGACCCACCGATGATGGCAGATTGAAACCAGAAATTGTGGCTCCAGGGCACGGTAGCACTACTTACAACGGTGATGAAAATATAATCTCAGCAAAGTCCGACGGAAACCTATCTAGTGATAATAACGGATACACTCAGATGCAGGGTACAAGCATGGCTACACCTATAGCCGCCGGAACCGCAGCACTGGTTAGAGAATATTTCACCGATGGACATTATCCCTCTGAAGATATCGATAACCCATCCGCGGCATTGATCAAAGCTGCGATGGTAAACAGTGCCGAGGAGATAACCGGCACTGGTGCCTATAAAAACCAGTACGCTTATCCAAATAACGATCAGGGTTTCGGTAGGATTGAACTTGACAATACTCTCGTGTTCAACGGTGATCACAAAAATTTAAAGGTGTTCGATAATAAAATCGGACTGGACACGGGAGAGAGTGAAAGCTACACTATAGATGTCAAAGATTCTTCGGAACCTTTGGAAATAACATTGGCTTATACCGATTATCCCGGTTCACCGACTGCTAGTAAAGCCCTGGTAAACGATCTTAATCTCAAAGTTACCGCCCCTAATGGTTCTGTCTACAAGGGAAATGTTTTCTCCGGCGCAGAGCCTGGTCAGTCCACCACAGGAGGAGAGTTTGATGATCTTAATCCTCTCGAAAACGTGATGAAATTGAACCCAAACACAGGAGAATATAAAGTCGAAATTCTAGCGGAAAATGTTCCTCAGGGACCCCAACCTTACGCTTTGACTCTTACAGGCATCTTAGATTACAAAGATTCAAGTTCCGGACCTGCTGATGCCGATTTTGAGAATGAACCTTTATTTCCCGAGGAGGAGGAAACCGTGCAGTTCACTGATCAGTCGACCTCTTCTGAAGGAGATATTGTCGATTGGTTATGGAATTTCGGAGATGGGGATACAAGCACCGTACAGAACCCTACTCATACTTATGAGGAAGCGGGATATTACGACGTGAACTTGATCGTAACTGATGAAAACGGATCGCAGGATTCTGAAGTCAATACATTGAAAGTAGAAACACCGGATTACTCAGACGTAGATGGCGGAGACACATCATATGAATATGTTACTAATGTGAAATTCAATGGGATTGATAAGGATTCAGGAAACAACGGAGGCTATGCAGATCACACCGACAGCCTATCCGATACCCTAACGCCAGGTCAAACTTATGAACTGTCAGTCAGTGCAGAAAGTGGTGGGTATTCACAGTACGTCACAGTAGCTATCGATTGGAATCAGAATTATGATCTATCAGATGATCAGGTGATAGAAGTCGGTCATGACGATAGTGAACCAGCTACCGTTACAACGGATATAACAGTACCTGAGGATCTAGAGGAAGGCCAAACTAGGATGAGAGTATTGCACCAGTACAATGAATATCATTATGATCCTACTTCAAACCAAAATTTTGGTGAGACGGAAGATTATACTATAAGTATAGACGGCGATGAAATGAACGAAAAACCAACTGCTTCTTTCTCTTATTCTCCAAGCTCAGCAACGACAGAAGATACTATCGATTTCTCTGATAGCTCTATGGATTCAGACGGCAGTATATCCTCTTGGTCATGGGACTTCGGCGACGGTTCGACTAGCACTTTTCAAAATCCCAGCCATTCCTACAGCTCGTCAGGAACTTACACTGTTGAATTAACAGTGACTGATGATGACGGATCTACTGATAAAACAACTCAAGATATTAATGTATCAGAACCAGCAAATGAAGCACCTTCAGCTTCATTTTCGTACTCGCCTATTTCACCTTCGACAGAGGAATCAGTGCAATTTAACGACAATTCTACAGATTCAGATGGCAATATATCTTCCTGGTCATGGGACTTCGGCGATGGAGATACAAGCGTTCAACAGAATCCTAGTCACTCCTATAGTTCCTCAGGAAATTATACTGTAGAATTAACCGTTACAGACGATGATGATACAGATGATTCTGCAAGTAAAGAGATAACCATTTCAGAACCAGCAAATGAGGGACCGAACGCATCTTTCTCTTATTCACCAAACTCACCAACGACAGAAGATACCATCGATTTCGCTGATGACTCTACGGACCCAGATGGCAATATATCCTCTTGGTCTTGGGATTTCGGAGACGGTTCGACTAGCACTCTGCAGAATCCATCGCACAATTATACTTCATCAGGAACTTATACTGTTTACATGACCGTCGAAGACGACGATGGTGATTCTGATACAGTAACAAAAGACATCTCAGTTTCCTCTCCAAACAGTCAGCCAACGGCATCGTTTAGTTATTCTCCATCTTCACCAACGACTGAAGACACAGTCCAGTTCACCGATGAATCAAGCGACTCTGACGGTAGTATTACTTCATGGGATTGGAGCTTTGGAGATTATTCTTCCAGCACTCAAAAAGATCCTTCTCATAGTTACAACTCATCAGGAACTTACACTGTTGAGTTAACAGTCACTGACGATAATGGAACGATTGATACCATGATGGAGGATATAACTATCGGGACAGATAGCGGCGGTTCTTACAGCTCTGTAGATGGTGGAGATACTAGTTATGGAGAATACATTACGAACGTCCATTTCAACGGAATAAATAAAGACTCAGGAGACGACGGCGGATATGCAAACCATACTGAAAGCGTTACGAATTCACTCACTCCAGGAGAAAACTATGAATTATCTGTTACTATGAGCACTAGCGGTTACACAGAATACGCCACAGTAGTTATAGACTGGAATCAGGATTATAATCTCTCAGACAACCAAGTAATAGAAATCGGTTACGGAAGCAGCGATCCACAGACGGTTTCCACGACGATAACCGTACCTTCTGACGCTGCGGAAGGACAGACAAGGATGAGAGTCATGCAGGAATACAGCAGCTACCACACCGATCCTACCTCAAATCAGAATTATGGTGAGACCGAAGATTACACTGTCAGTGTTGAAACCAACGAATCGAATGAAGTACCTACCGCTTCGTTCTCGTACTCGCCGACTTCCCCAACAACGGAAGACACGATAGGCTTCATTGATGAGTCGACCGATTCTAATGGAAGTATATATTCCTGGTCATGGTCGTTCGGAGACGGAACGTCGAGTACTTCTCAGAATCCATCTCACAATTACAGCTCGACCGGAACTTACACTGTAGAACTTACAGTCACGGATGACGACGGAGCAACAAACACCACAAGTCAGGATATCACGGTAGAATCGAGCGGTGGTTCATACAGCTCGGTATCCGGTGGAGATACCAGCTATGGTGAATATCTGACCAACGTGCAATTGAACGGAATAAACAAGGATTCAGGAGACGACGGCGGATATGCTGATTATACGGGGAGCATAACGAATGATTTAGAACCGGATCAGAGTTACACCCTTTCGGTAACGATGAGCACCGGTGGATACTCCGATTACGTGAGCGTAGCTATAGATTGGGATCAGAATTATGACTTGTCCGACGATACTGTGGTAGAAGTGGGCTACGGAAGCAGCGATCCTCAGACGGTTTCCACGACGATAACCGTACCTTCTGACGCTGCGGAAGGACAGACAAGGATGAGAGTCATGCAGGAATACGACAGTTATCATACTGACCCAACAGCCGACCAGAGCTATGGTGAGACCGAAGATTACACTGTCAGTGTAGGTACGAGCAGTTCAAATTCACCACCGACAGCTTCGTTCTCGTACTCACCGACCAGTCCGGTAGTAGGAGAATCGATACAGTTCACCGACGGTTCGAGCGATAGCGATGGAAGCATATCTTCATGGTCGTGGGCGTTCGGAGACGGAACGTCGAGCACTTCACAGAATCCTACGCACAGCTACAGCTCGTCTGGAACTTACACTGTAGAACTTACAGTCACGGATGACGACGGAGCAACAAACACCACAAGTCAGGATATCACGGTAGAATCGGACAGCGGAGGCTCTTACAGTTCAGTGTCGGGTGGCGATACGAGCTATGGAGAATACATTACGAACATTCAGTTCAACGGAATAAATAAAGACTCAGGAGACGAGGGAGGATACGCTGACCACACTGATAGCGTTAGTAACTCTTTAACGCCTGGTAACACCTATGAACTGTCAGTAACGATGAGTACTGGGGGATATACGGATTATGTTGCGGTAGTGATAGACTGGAATCAAGATTACGATCTCTCAGATAACCAAGTAATAGAAATCGGTTACGGAAGCAGCGATCCACAGACGGTTTCTACGACGATAACCGTACCTTCTAACGCTGCAGAAGGGCAGACAAGGATGAGAGTTATGCAGGAATACGACAGTTATCACACCGATCCTACCTTAAATCAGAATTATGGTGAAACGGAAGATTATACGATTAGTGTAGAAGAATCTGATACCCAATTAAATGAGCTTAGTGATGGTTTATCAATCAAAGAAAGTACATCTATGGTTCTAACAGTGAGGCGTTGTACCTTGGAGAAGAGTTGGAAAAACTACTCATAGAAAAACCTTTTATAAATTTCATTATTTTAATCAACTCAAACTCATTTCTCCTAATTCTGCTCTCCAAAAAGATCATTTTGTTCAATTAAAAGAGAAGATACCTAATACAAACCTTACTACCTTTCATTTCTTCAGTTTTAAAAAAAGAAGTATGTGCGGTTCCGAGAACCGTTATTAGAAAGTATCACCGACTACTCGAAAGGATCTGATTTTGGTGAAACGACGCCTCGAGTACTTTTCTTTTTGACCAATATTGGATATCTCTTCTTTAATACTGGCAATTCTTCAACATTTCTTGAATTTTGTGTTTTATGTTTCTTGCCTGAAGAAGCTTTGTCTCTCAGATAGGAGCTATAAGTTTCCGATACTACACCAGCCACTGTCCAAGTCAATCCAAGTACAACCATATTAATGGACCAAAATCCGATGAATACAGCGATCATGTAGTTCTGGTATTCTAGATTAGTAAGGAGTGTAGTAACTTCAGCAGAACCTGAAGGGGATGGTGTCCTAAAGAGGAACATATACAAAGGCCCTATTGACGGCCAAGAGAGAAATATACCCTTCAACCATAGTGGCCAATTTTTCCACTTTACCCTTTCCGATAACAGCAATATGCCTAATCTCAAGTTCATATATTCAACCTCCAAAAACAACAACGAGTCTCTAATATATAAATACTCCTACCAAATAAATAGATTTAACTAAAAAAGAAAAAAATATAAAGATTATTGTCAAATATATTGAATAAATAAGCTAAAAAATCTATATGATAAAAGTCAAATCAAAAGGAAAAATGGTTATATAAAAAATAAATTATTTAAAGAAAGATTTATTCTTCTTCCAGCTTTTTCTCCAACTCGGCTATCCTTTCCTTGAGTTCGTCTATCTCCTCTTCTTTCCTTTCCGTAGTCCCTATCATCTTTTCGAACGTATCTCTCATCGGTTTGAAGAAATCACCGATCATGTCTTCGTAATCCCTTTTGGTGAGTTCTTCGATCCTTTTAGATAACATCGGTTTCTTACTGCCGAGGTTCTTCCAAAACTCTTTGTAGATATCGTCGTGTTTTTCCGGAACTTTGGAAAGTTTCTCGTCGACCTCTTCGGATATCTCGGACCACTGTTCCAACATCTCTCCTCCTTCCTCAGAGTGTTCTTCGGCTAATTCTTTCATCTTTTCAGTTATATTATCGGAGAACTCGTCCCATGTCTCGTACAGTTCCTCTTCCATGTCTTCAAGCTCGTTTCTACCCTCTTCGAGTTCTTCTCGAACTTCGTTCACCATATCGAACCAAAGCGGATAAAGATCGCGCATCTTCTTGTCCGGATCTTCTATTATCTTCTTGCTTTTATCGCTGTGGCTTTCTATTATATCGCTTATAGCGTTCTTTCTCAGTTCAATGGCGATCGGTATCTCTTTGAGGTGATAACTCATATCTTTAGTGAAATCCTGCCATTCTTCCTTTAAATCATCCAAGTCTTCCTCAGGTATTTCCGTAGCGGCCAATCTTTCTATACTCTTCTGTATTTCCGAGGATCTCTCTTTCCACAATTTCTCGACTTCTTTCCAGTAAGTTTCAGGACTGATTTTGAAGTCCTTCATACCTTTATCTACTTCCTTCTGCAGGTCCTCCCAGAACTTTTGGATATGACGGGTACTCGCCATGTCGAATCCTTTCAATAGTTTTTCCGCGGAGAACAAACTTTCACCCTTTTCCTCCCCAGTGAACTTAACTTCGACTTCTTCTGCTCCACTTTCTTCTCCACTCCCCGCTTCTTCTTTGACCTTCTCGAAGAATTCGTCACTGATCATATGCTCGGCTATTTCATCTTTAGTCCAGCTAGATTTTACCTCGACCCCCACTTCTTCAAGAAGGTCTTCCATCTCATCCTTCAAAAACTCTACATTCAGCCTCTCTATAAGTTCTTCTTCATCTTCAGTTTTTTTTCGCGTTTCAAGATATCTTTCGAATAGATTGTCTTTATCTGCCATATCAATCACTCCCGTTTAACCATACTAACACTATTTTTGAGATTTATATATCTTTTTATCAACCGATCATCCATCGACCGGACATCCATCACTTCGACAGGAGGGGATCTCCTTCCCATGAGGGCATTCGGTCGGGGCGCCCAAACGCTCACACATCTCATCGATCATCTCCATATCGAATATGTGCTCTAATTCACAGGCCTTGTCGTGGACTTCTTCTCTAGAGATACTGAAAAATTCATCTAGAAAAACCTCTAGGACTCTATGAGTTCTAACGATCTTTTTTCCTTCTTCAAGTCCTTTATCTGTCAACTTAACGCCCTGATAAGGACGATATTCGACCAATCCCTCTTCTTCCAGCTTCGGAAGGACTTCGGTGACGGAAGGGGATGAAATTCCTAGATCATCCGCTATCTCACCGGTCTTCAAAGGTTCTTCTTTCTTGGTAGATAGTTTGTATAGCGTTTCGAGATATTCTTCCCGTGTCTCTTTATTCATGATACTCAAAAGGAGATGATGTGCAAGAAATTAAAACTTTTTCTTTGACCTAAAACAAATATCTAAAAGATAGTAGAGTAGCGGGGAGTGGATTTGAACCACTGGTCTCCGGGTTATGAGCCCGACGGAATATCCTGGCTATCCTACCCCGCTCTGATGAATTGTGAGTATAAAACCCAACTCTGGGATTCAGTCATAGGAAGATGTCTCTTATAAATCTTTCCTTATCAATTCAATCCCGCTTGAACCACTTCGAGATATCATTTTCCGTGAAGCTGACTATAGTCGGTCTACCATGGGGGCAGGTATATGGGTTTTCTTTTTTCCCGAGCTCCTCTAAAAGTTCTTTGGCTTTAGTTATCGATAGTTTCTCGCCGGCCGTTACAGAAGAATGACAGGCCATATACTTGACCATCTCCTCCCGTCTTTCCTCCAAAGAATTGCTTTTCCACTCCTGCAGTTCGTCGAGTACGGAGTGAAGTATCTCCTCTTCCTGAACTTCGCCGAATATCACCGGTACACCTCTTATCCTGAAGGTGGTTTTACCGAAGTGATCTAGATCAAAACCGAGTTTATCGAGCAGATCATCGTTAGCTCTCAAAAGAGCCGCTTCCTTCGGTTTGAGTTCGATAGTTTTCGGAGAGACGAGCTGCTGACTGTCTATATCATCTTTTAGTTTTTCCTTCAAATCCTCATAATTTATCCGCTCGTGAGCCGCGTGCTGATCTATCACCGCCATGCCTGAAGGTGTTTCGGTCACAATATAAGAATCCTTGAGTATACCTACGACGGTCATGTGGGATAATTTAGATTCTTCCACTTCGGTCTCTTCTTCCATCTCTAGTCGGCTCTGAACGCCTGTAGATTGATCTTTTTCTTCACCCTCTTCAACATTCTTGTCAGAAGTTTCAACTTCTGTTTTATCAGACCCGGACGGTACAAGGTCTTCATCTAATAGAGCCTTGTTCACCGTTTTAGAAATCCTCTCCTTAACCTTTTCTTCCTCTAAAAATCTTATTTTCGTTTTGGTCGGATGGACATTCACATCTATCTTGCCTGGATCTATATCCATATTGAGAAAGGCTAAAGGATAACGGCCTTTCTTCAAAAGCGTCTCATAACCGTCGACGATACCATCTTTCAATACATCGTTCTTAACGTATCGACTGTTCACATATGTGAAGATATGTTTTCGATTAGAACGAGTGATCTCCGGTTTGCTCACGTACCCCTCGATTTGAAACCCTTCGAAATCTTTTTCGACTTTCACCATCCTTTTTGCTACTTCTTTCCCGTATATGGATTTGATATTCTCAAGCATCGAACTAGATTTTGGTACGAAAGTAAGTTCATTCCCATTATGAACTAAAGAAAATTTGACCTCGGGATTGGCTAGAGCGGTCCGAGTCACCACTTCGCTTATATGGGCGAGCTCAGTATTTGTCTTCTTCATATATTTCTTCCTAGCGGGTGTATTGTAGAATAACTCCTTCACCTCGATCGAGGTGCCCACGGCACAACCGGTTTCCTCTATCTCTTTTACATCTCCCCCATGAAGGATTATCTTCGTTCCCTCGAGTTGATCTTCTGTCTTCGTTAGAGCAGTGACTTTGGAAACTGCAGCGATACTTGGTAATGCCTCGCCTCTGAAGCCCAAACTGCTCAGATCATCTAGATCCTCGATATCGTTTATCTTGCTGGTGGCATGTTTTTGAAACGCCAATTCAACCTCGTCGCGAGTCATACCGCAGCCGTTGTCCATCACTTTTATCCTTTCTTTCCCGCCGTTCTCGACCTCGACATCTATCTCGTCCGCCCCGGCATCTAAAGAATTTTCTATCAGCTCTTTTACCACCGAGGCAGGCCTTTCTATCACCTCACCGGCGGCTATTTGATTTACGGTCTTTTCAGAAAGTACGTTTATCCTTCCCACGGATCATTCCTCCTCCATTTCTTTTTTCAATTTCCAAAGCTCATTTATAGCGTCCATCGGGGTCATATTTTCCACTTCTACATCTTTCAATTTTTCTACGACCGGATGAGAACCCGATTTAGTTTCGTCGTCCCCTTCCACATCGAAGGTCATCTGAGTGAATCTTGGACCGTCCTTTTTTTCCATCTTTATGGTGTGATCTTCCTCAATCTGTTTTAGTACTTCGTGAGACCTATCTACAACGGGTCCGGGTAAACCCGCGAGGGAAGCCACGTGTATACCGTAACTCTCGTCGGTACTTCCCTCTCTCACCTTTCTCAAGAATTTTATCTCGTCTCCCGTATCTTTGGCAGCTATATGCAGATTCTTCACGCTGTCTAGAGACTTTTCGAGCTCTGTGATCTCGTGATAGTGCGTGGCGAAAAGGGTCTTCGCCTCTATCTCTCTACAGATGTATTCCGTGACAGCCCAGGCGATGCTCAATCCGTCGAACGTGCTGGTTCCACTGCCTATCTCATCTAAAAGGATCAAACTGTCTTCGGAAGCGCTGTGAAGGATGTTGGAAAGTTCGACCATCTCCACCATGAATGTAGACTGTCCTTTAGTCAGGTCGTCCAAAGCTCCCACTCGAGTAAATATCCTATCTACGACACCTACTTTGGCTCTTTCCGCCGGTACAAAACAACCCACCTGCGCCATCAAAGTGATAAGAGCTATCTGCCGCATATAAGTGGATTTGCCTGACATGTTCGGGCCGGTTATTATCAAAAATTGGTTGTTCTTATTATCTAGCTCAGCATCGTTCGCAACGAAGTTTTCATCTATAGTGGTTTCAACTACCGGGTGTCTCCCTCCGTCGATATCTATCTTGCCCCCGGGAAAGACCTCCGGGCGGTTATAATCGTTCCTTATGGCAACCTGAGAAAACGTGGTCAGAACGTCAAGTTCAGCGATAGCGGAAGCGGTCTTCTGAAATCTTTCGGCCTCCTCGCCGACCTCTTCTCTTACTTCCTTAAATATCTCATATTCCAGTGCCTCCATCTTCTCTTCAGCACTGATTATCTCTTCTTCCTTTTCCTTCAATTCCCGTGTATAGTACCTTTCCGCGTTCTTCAAAGTTTGCTTCCTAGAATAATGATCTGGAACGTTCTCAGTCTTAGATTTGGGCACTTCAAGATAATAGCCGTGAACTTTATTGTAACCCACCTTCAGTTTATCTACTCCCGTTTCTTCTCTTTCCTGCTCTTCCAGAGAGTTGATCCATTCCTTACCCTCTCTAGACCTTTTCTTCAATTCGTCGAGTTCGTCGTCGAATCCGTCCTTGATTATACCTCCTTCTTTGACCGTCGCGGGCGGATCTTCTACTATAGCGGAATCTATCTTTTCTCTTATCTCCTCTATAGTATCTATCCTTCCACATATCTCCTTTAATTTGCTGTCCTCTTCTTCCTCGGATATCTTATCCTTCAGCATCCGCTTTATCGGTTCTATCTTTGAAAGAGCGTCTTCTATTGCCAAGAGATCTCTAGCGTCCGCGTTCCCGTAAACGACTCTACTGATCAACCTCTCAAGATCGTAAAGACCGTCCATCTCTTCTCTCAGATCATCCCTCAGGAAAAGACTTTCCGTCAACATCTCCACCGCATCAAGCCTGTCCTCTATTTTATCGAGGTCCAAAAGAGGCTGCTGAAGCCAGGTCCGCATCTTTCTCGATCCCATTGAAGTTACCGTGTTATCCAACACGTCGAGAAGAGTCCCTTCTTTACTCCTGTCTCTCAAGCTTCTGAAGATCTCTAGATTTTTCATCGTCGTAGCATCTAGGGTCATATAATCGTCGGTAGAATAGAATCTCAGCCTTTTGATATAGTCCATAGTCCTTTTTTGAGTATCTTTCAGATAATCCAATATGGCTCCGGCGGCTTTGACCGCTTTGTTCCTTCCTTTCAATTCCAGCGGTTCTAACGTCTCAGTTCTAAAGTGATCTAAGATCTTAGATTTGGCCGTGTGAAAAGCTTCCTCGCTGTGAGTATGGATCATCATCTCGTTCTCCTGTCTCAACTCTTCGACAAAGCTTTCCTGTTCTATGAGGGATTTAGGCAGTATACACTCTGTAGGTTCGTATCGTAAGAGTTCAGATAACATATCACTCTTGCCTTCGACTTCGGTCACGAAAAAATCTCCAGTAGAAACATCTACCGCCGCTACACCGTATTCTTCTTCATTGGACTCAACAGCCTCTGAAGAAGCATGACCTTTTCCTTCTCTGTAGATACAGATGAGAAAATTGTTTCCAGACCCCTCTATCAGGCCGTCATCGATCACAGTTCCGGGCGTGACCACTCTGACTACCTCTCTGTCGACAATACCGCTCGCTTCGTCCGGGTCTTGTGTCTGTTCAGCTATAGCGACAGTGTATCCTTTGTTTATCAATCGCTGCAGATAATTTTCCGCTGAATGGTAAGGTACTCCAGCCATCGGCGTGGGGTCCTCGCCGTCTTTATCTCTAGAAGTGAGAGTGATATCGAGTTCATAGGAGGCTTTTTCCGCATCTTCGTCGAACATCTCGTAAAAATCTCCCATCCTAAAAAAGACTATAGAGTCTTCATACTCATCCTTTATCTCGTAGTACTGCCGCATCATTGGCGTCAAGTCACTCATCTTTTACCCCACATCTGGCACAAACAGATGATCATCTCACTTTTTCATTTGTGATTGAGGAAGTTTCATATAAACCTTTTTTGAAAGATGATGATATATTGCTTGACAAGAAAAATAAAACTAAGGACGTTCTAAGGATGATCTTACATCCACAAGTAGATATCAAGTGGTCTTTTAGAAATTTTCAAGATTACTCTGTCTAGAGCTTCCTGAGCTATTCTCCTTATCAAGAGATTCTAACTTCTTCCTGGGGTCCTCAGCACCCTTAAGCTTTTCTTTCAGCTTTATTATATTCTTGTACATCTCATTCTCTCGATGGTAGCTCTCCCAGTAGAAAGCTTCATCTTTAGTATCCTCTGTTATAAGAACGAAGACTTTTCCTTCTCTTCCATCTCTTCCAGTCCTGCCTTTTCTTTGAATAGAACGTATAGCGGAGGGTACTGGTTCATAGAAAACTACTAGTTCTGTCGAGGGGATATCTAAGCCCTCTTCTCCAATACTCGTAGATACGAGGACATCTATATCTCCTTCCCTGAAAAGCTTTAAAGTCTCTTTTTGCTCTTCTTGGGTCATTCCATCCTCACCTCTTTTACTAGACTGACCTATCAGGTAGTCCACTGAAAGACCTTTAAAATCACTAAGTTTTCCAACAAGATAGTCTAATGTATCCCTGTATTGAGCAAAGAGCATCGCTCTCCCGTTTTCCAGATTTTCTCTGAGTATCTTTTTCGTTTCAGTCAATTTAGGATTTGTTTCAATAGGCATAACCTTCAAATCAAGTAGTTTGTCTCCTATCTCGTCCAATTCCTCTCTCTTACAGACGTATTTAGAAGCTCTACTGTCGTCTTCCTGCAATTCTAGATAATATCTATAAGCTGCATCGATACCTTGAGTCACCATCATTTCCTTTAAATGGAGTACCTTGATAGTTGCAGAAACAAGAGATAAAGCATGGTACAGATATCCTTTATTTTCCTTCTTCACCCTCTCTTTTAGATCTTCCTGTATTTCGATGAGGAGGGATTTCCCGATCCTGTCAACATTAAGATTTTTTGCGCGTTTCGTGTAGTCACCTAATTCCTGAATAAGCTCTTGTAAAACTGATTCGAGCTTACTCTCCATCTCTTTTAGCTCTTCACTTTTTTCTATCTCAATCCATTCGATCATCGTATTAGATACGTGATCTTTTACGTCGTCATCTTTATGGTCTCTAAACTCTATGTTTTCTATACCTAGGTTAGAGCAGACTTCTACTAAACTATCGAAGGAGCTCCCAGGAGAAGCTGTAAGACCTAGGAAATCCATCTTTTCTTTGCAGGCTTTCCCTATTTCAGCGTATGCATAATCACCTGTCGCTCTATGGACTTCGTCGAATATCATCAAACCAAAGGTATCTAATTCTATCTCGTGAAGATCATTATTGACTGTCTGGGGTGTGGCGACAAACACGTCATAATCTCCTTTCCAGATGCTTTTTCTCTCCTCGGGGCTGTGCAATTCACCGGTTATCAATTTTACCTGATCTTCATCTAATAGAGTTGAATCGAGTAAAAAATCTATATGCTGCTGACAGAGAGGACGAGTAGGTGCCATCATCAGTGTCTTCTTTCCTTTTTCGAGATTCCAGCATATAGCATAAACGGCGATTATTGTCTTTCCTAAACCCGTAGGAAGAACAACTAAAGAGTTCCTGTCTTTTATCTGTTCAAATATATTCACCTGATATTCCCTTCTTTCGATATGATCGGGATCTATCAGCGATGGGATTATCGACATCGAAAACGAATCTATATTTCGCAGTATAAGCTTTTTGGAGAATATTGTTTAAGAAAATCCAAGGCCTTCGATTTATTCATTGATTCTAAAAACCTGAAGAAATCTCATAACTAGTTGAAATAAAAGTACTATGAACTTACCTTTTTTAGATGAACGTCAAATCTCGCTCCACCCATCTCAGAATCTTTGACTTTTATGCGGCCTCCATAACTTTCAATTATCTCCTTGACCAAATACATCCCCAATCCCGATCCCGCTTCCTCGCCCTTCTTATAACCTCTTTTGAATATCTTCTCCTTTTCCTCATCGGGTATACCTCGACCGTCATCTTCTATTTTCACGATTATTTCATCATTTCTCTCTTCAGACGAGATTTTGATCGTTTCACATCCTGAATGGAGGATCGAATTTTCTAAAATATTGCCAAATAATTCTTCTAGAAGTGGTCCGCCTTTGACATTATAGTCAAAATCTTCGAGGATGATCTCCTTTCCCTTTTCTGAAGCTTTCGCCCTGTATTCCTTCAAGTTCTTCTCTACACTACTCTTGATCGAAACCTCCGATGTATCTACATCTTCCAGTTTTCTGAGCAGTCTCACTTTTTCTATCATCTGAGATCCTTTTCTGCATGCAGAGGAGGCCTTTTCCCTCAATTCTTCTTTCTTCTCTGACCCCTCAAAATCGTCCAAAAGATGAATATAGCCTTTTATAGTCTGGATCTTGTTCCTTAGGTCGTGTCTCAGCAGAGAGTGCAAAAAGTCCTCTCTTTCATTCATCTCAATCCTCGTAAGGGCCTTCGTAACATGGTCTATCAATAATTCTGTCATCTTCAGATCGTCTTCTTCGAAGATGTCTCTCTCGAAAGAGGTAGCTTGAAAAACACCGAATTTTCCAATCGACACGCTGATACCGGACCCATATGCTTCATGAGTTGGAGACGCTCGGTCCGCTAGGTCTATATCTTCGACCAAATAACTCTCATTTTCAAGATATGTTTTACCCGCAAAGCTGTCCTCGATAGAGATCGGTCTTTTTCCTTCCTCGACAAAATCGCCGTAGCTTTTCTTCACTTCCAACATGTTTTCAACCGGTACGACTATCCCGGCGGTATCGAAATCCAATATTTTATCGGCTGTTTCTACGGCGATTTCAAATACCTCTTCCCTCGACTGACAGGTCTCCAATTCTGCCGCAGTTGAATGCAGGCTTTCTATCTTTTCCATCCGATTATGAAGTCTTTCCTCGGCCTCTTTTCGTTCAGTTATATCTCTATACACTGCCAAATGATGAATATCCCCCTCCTGTTCTATCGGTCTGCCTGTGATCGAGACGGATACTTCCTTTCCGCTTTTAGTCAATCTGATGGTCTCATGTTCAAAATATCCCTCTTTCTGGGATCTCTCATCGAGTTTTTTTGCCTCTTCCGTCAACTCGTCGGGAACGATAAGGTCGTTGATGTTTTTTCCTATGAGATGATCTTCTTTAAACCCAAAAAGATCTTCGAACTTCCTATTGACCTTCTGGATTCTAAAATTTTCATCCGCTTCCACCATCGCCTCGGGATTGTCTTCAAAGACTTTTTCATATTTCCTTTTTCTTTCTATCAATCTCTCTTTAAATCTCACGCGATCGATAGCTTCTTTAGCGTGATTGACTAATATCTCGGCGAGCTCTAAATCTTTTTCAGAAAAAGCTCCTATCTCTGTCGATAATGCCTGGTAGATCCCGATATTACCCATAGGTATAGTGATAGAGGCTCTATAATCACTAACTACAGGTTTAGAGAAATCAATATCACGACGATCTTCGATCAGCAGGCTCTCTTTTTCTCGATAAGCTTTTTTACTGATTCCCGCTTTATCCACATCTCTTTTGATGAAGCCGTCTTCTATCTCGCTAGAGATTGCTATCGGGACAAATTGATCATTTTCTACAAAATCGACACCACATACATCGAAGTCCAAGATTTCTTCAGAAGTCTTCACCACTAATTCACATATTTCTTTTTCGCTTTCGCATTTCACGAGTTCGTTAGCTCTTTCATGAAGTCTTGTGACCTTTTCATTCCTTTCATCGAGCTCTTTCCTCAATTTATTCTCCGCTCTAGCGTGCTCGACCTCTTGAACGATCGACTCGCTTAAAACCCCATATTGGCTCTTCGGATCCCCTCCTTTCTGTATATATCTGTCCGCTCCCAGATTTAATGCCTCTATCGCGACTTCTTCTCTGCCCTTTCCAGTGAACATTATGAAAGGGATATCGTTTCCCCTATCATCTCTTATCGACTCTAACAATTCTAAGCCGTCTATCTCAGCCATTTTGTAATCCGCTACAATAGCGTCATAGTCTTCATTTTCAAGCAGGTCTAAAGATTTTTGAGGAGAAATTACCGTTTCTACATTGAAATCCGCATCCTCTTTTTCAAGATAGATCTTAGCCTGTTTTAATAGCTCTCGGTCGTCATCAACCATCAATATATCCATATGATCACCCATAAGTAGGAATAATAGATTTATCTTTGAGTCCTATATAAGTATTTTATTGATATATATCGGAATCTTTTTTCAAAATCACTTTGCTAGTCTTTCACAAAAGTTATCTGTTCATACCAAAAGTTATTAAATATAATCAAACTAAAAAACTTCGGTGGAAAATATGATCAATACGACAGATAAAGAAACTGAAGAGGTTCTTAGAATAGGAAAGGATTATGCTGAAGAGAATAATATCCACGATATTGTTGTTGCCACTACTAGAGGTAAGACCGGAAGTATGGCCGCTGATATTTTTGAAGATCAAAATATAGTAGCTGTTACACATTCAACTGGTTTCAGAGAAGAAGGAAAGCAAGAATTAAAGGATAAAAATAGAAGGAAGATGGAAGAGCAAGGTATAGATATATTAACAGGCCCCATGCCGTTCCATTCCTGGAATGATTACTATCGAAAGGAAAAAGGTTCCGTGATGACTCCAACTATCATAGCGGACACATTAAGACTTCTTGGGCAGGGAACGAAAGTTTGTGTGGAAATCGTTTCAATGGCAACAGACGCCGGGCTCATACCTCCTGAACCTGTTCTAGCTATCGCAGGGACCGGATATGGAGCCGATACAGTCCTCTTGATAGAGGGCAAAAATAGTAGAAAATTCTTCGATATGAAGATAAAAGATGTGATAGCTAAACCGGCCGAGTTTTAGTCGTAAAGAAGTATATAAAAAATAAAGAAGTTAATGATTTTGATCTATTTCAGTCCCTTCAGGAGACCCACATATCGAGTTCTTTTACCGATCTGCCCTTATCTTTCTTTTCAACGTAATTTTCCCAGATGGACTTTTTCTCTTCTTCTAAAGATTCCTTGTGCCCCTTTTCCATCATCGCTATATATTTGAATATCTCGCTGTACTGTTCATTTTCTTTAGCGAGATGCATATATACTCTATAAGCGTTCGTTTCCGCCTCTATAGCCGAATCTAAAGCTCGGGTAAGGGCTTTCACTTCTTCGGCTTCTATCTCTATAAAATCTCCCTCATGTGGAGGTAAATCTTCCTTTTCAGGAACGACGTAATTTCTATCACCGAACTCATCCTCATGGAGCTTGAGAAGCCTTTCTTTATGCTTTGTTTCATCTTTCGCTAAACTTTCAAAACGATCAGCCGGTAATCCAGAGAGTTTGTCGGATAATTTCATGTAAGCGTCGTGGGCAGATTTTTCTCCCTCGATAGAATAACCCACAAGTTCCTTAAAACTTATCTCGTCAAGTTTATCTTTCATATGTATCACAGCTTAATATGAAAGGCGGGCTATTAATTTCTTTTGTTAGAGGACAGGTATATCTCAATAAAAAAATAGGTGTTTTATTAAACAATAGGAGGAAACTGAAGATAATCGATGTAATTTCAAAATACGACTGGCCGTTTTTAGTTAGAAGATTTTTAGGGATGCTCCGAAACCATCAATTTAAAGAGAACTAGTCGTCACTCTCCTTGCAGGATATGTGCCGCCTTAAGATTTAGGATCTAAATAAACATTGTAACCACAGGATAACTAAACTCTTTTTTCAAATGCCAGGTAATATGAAAGAGATAAAAACTTAGAAATGTAAAACCCAATAATTATAATTTAAAAAATACAGACAATGAAAACAAAATATTAAAAATAGATAAGCCCTATGAGAGGGGTCTTTTATCTTATGTAGACTCCGGAATCAGCTATGATCTTCTAAAAAATCCTTGATCTCCTCTGGCCAATCTTCCTTCGTAGTTCCAGAGAAAGGCTGTCCATTTGGCATTATATTATCTGGTACAAATCCTTGTCCTCCTAATTTTGTTCCAAGTTTTTTCCTCATGCATTCCTCCTCTTTGTCTCCTCTGCAATACATATTTATGAAACTTTTTATAGAAGAGTTTTTATCGGATTGATCCCGATATTTCTCAAGGAAGGGACAACTCGAAATATGTTCACACTCCGGCATTTTCATCACCTAGCGTCGCATAAGGGAGGAGATATATAAAACTCACCATTATCGTCAATCTATAAAATACTTTAAAATATAGATTCATTCAAATTAGTATCTCAAAAAATTCAGAGCGGGGTGAAGAACTTAGGACTTAAAAATTACTAATGAAATAAGTGAAGTGGGCTCAGCCGGATTTGAACCGGCGACCTTCGCCTCGTGAAGGCGACGTTCTAACCATCTAAACCATGAGCCCTTCGTGTATCGAACTCATACAGGATTCACTGTAATAAAATTTTTTATTTCGAGGATTTTGAAGTCGTAAAGACCATACAAAAAATCAAGCGCAAATCAAGAGATCAGTTCTTATAAAACACAGGACCCGGATCAGTCCTTTTACTTCCTTCTACGACTATCCCGGTAAAAAATGAGGCAAGTATCAATATCAAGACTAGGGAAATGATCTTAGTTTTTTGTTTTATCTTCATCCCTCTTAGCGAGTGTAAATATTTTATTTTATATTTATCTTTCCCAAGGCGACTCGGATCTTTTCTTTATCTCGTTCGAAGCTACGCTAAAAGTGTTGAATTATAGGGCCCATCTAGTATTATCCGGTATTTCCCGTTCTAGAAACAACGGATTTAAATACCTGCTATCTTAATCCTCTCGTGGATGGAATTGAACGAATTTGATTTTGAAGCCCAGATAAGGTGCCCAAGGTTTCCGACCGAAGATAAGGAGACCCTGGTTCGGTGTCTCTCTAAAGTTTTCCCCAAGACGAATTGGGATATAGGAGAAAGGGAAATAGAAGGAAAAACCGAATATCTGACAAGGTTCAAAAAAATCCTGAAAGATATGAAGATAAGAGATACCGCTAGGGACCTCATGAAGAGCAGAGTCATAGACAATCAATGCTCTTTTTCACTCAATAAACAGGCTACCTGTAACGCTAAGGTGAACTTTTCTGAAGAGGACCAACCTTTAGGAAAGGTGGAAGTGACCATCGAATGCGATAACGTTATCGACCTTATCCATAACCTGACGGAGACGGAGGAATAACATGATAATGGCCTCCAACCCTAAGTTCTCCTTGATGCCTTTCGATGAAGCCCTTCGCAAGGTGGAACAAGCCTTCGAGGGGTGGGAGATCTTGGCTGAAAAATATCACGGATGGAAATATCGAGATGAGATAGAAGACGCTCTATCCACCAGCGATATGGAAGTTCAGGTTCATGCGCCGCTGAACGATATAAATATAGCCAGTATAAATCCGGAGATGAAAAAAGCCAGCGTGAAAGAGATAGAGAAATCCATAGAACTCGGCTCTATGATCGGGGCTGACATCGTAACGGTTCACCCTGGACTTTATTCTCCACTGAGCAGATACTGGGACGGGACCATCGAACTCGCCAAAGATTCCCTTGCAGAGTTGAAAGATCTTTCCGACGAGTACGGGGTGAAACTAGCAGTCGAAAATCTACCCGATATGTGGTTGAGTATCTGCAGCAAACCGGAGGAGATGAGAAACTTTTTGAAAGAACTGAATTTGGATCTCTGTTTAGATATCGGCCACGCTCACACGGCCGATTCTTTAGATAGATTTTTAAAGTTCTCCCCGATAAACGTACATCTGCACGACAATCATGGCGATCAGGATAAACACATGGCTCTAGGAGAGGGGCAAATAGATATCAAAAACTCTCTTCACTCCCTCGACGGCTACGAAGGAAACTTGGTGATCGAAGGGAGAGCGATGAAAGAATTGAAAAAAAGCAAAAAAAGACTGAAATCGATCTTGGAAGAGTTGGATAGATGAATAAAAAATAAGCTTTAAAAAAAGAGGGTATAAAAAATGAATTTTGTGATAATCGGATACCTGGTGGCGATCGCCTTCTGTCTATTCATGAGCGGTAGATTTTCGGGCACCGAGACGGCTCTGACCGCGTTAGATAAAATAGAGATCTCTCAGATGGTGGAAAACAACGAGAAGCACGCCGAGAAGATAGAGTATCTGAAAAAACACATGGATAAGACAATCACCACCATCTTGGTCGGTAATAACATCGTCAATGTTGCCGCTCCGACCTTGGTCACGGTGCTGGTAAAGGATCTGATAGGGAACTGGGCGGTGGGTATCGCAAGTGGTGTTTTGACATTGATATTGCTCGTAGTCGGTGAGATCACCCCCAAGGGATATTCTCTGAAGAACAAGAAGAAATTCAGTAAAAATAACGCCTTGTTGATCTATTACTTGTCGATAGTCTTCAGTCCTCTCATAAAAGCTTTGAATGATCTATCAGACTATATAATAGAAGCGCTGGGAGGACAGACCAAATTCGACGAGTTAAAGGTATCGGAATCGGAGATAATGCATCTAGCCTCTATGTTGGAGGAAGAAGGGGTCATCAAGAAGATAGAACGATATATCCTGGAAAGGGTATTTTGGTTCGGAGACCAAGAAGTTGAGGTTGCAAAGATCCCCAAAGATGAGACTTATGCTTTAGACTCGAATCTCACTAGAGAAGAGGCCGCCAACTTCATAAAAGAGCATGGCTTCACCAGGATACCCGTTACAAAGCACGAATCGAACCAAGTGGTGGGCATCCTTTACAGCAAGGAGATACTGGGAAGAGAGGGAGGGAAAGTTAAGGATTACATGAGAAAACCCTCCTTCGTCAACAACCAGGACGATATCACGAGCGTGTTCCAGCGGATGAAAAAGGAGAGAATCCACATGGCGATAGTCCACGACGAGGACGGCGATTTCGACGGGATAATAACTCTAGAGGATATACTGGAAGAGCTGGTCGGAGAGATATACGACGAATTCGACTGACCGACCCGAAAAACCTTTTTATATACTATAACTTATCACTTTTGCGATGTTGAGATCGATCCTTTCCGCCGTACTGATGTTTTTCCTACCCGGCTTCACTTTGATAAATGCGATTTATCCCGCGAAAGGTCAGCTGGACGATGAGCTCGATATGCTCTACAGGATCACATATGGATTGGGTCTGAGCGCCGCTGTAGTGGTTATCCTCGGTTTTATTTTGGGGAACATACAGTTGGGCGGCAAGGGGCTCTTCATCCCGGAGGCCCTCTCTGCAGGTTTGGTCGCTTTGACCATCATTTTCTTCCTTATCGGATGGTTGAGAGGAGCTTATCAACGGCTTGCCCATATATCTCCGAAACTCTGCAGAACTTCTCCAGAAGTCTCCGCAGTTGAAGGAAAGGATATACAGAAGGTGAAAAGACTTCAAAAGCTCGCTAAAAAGCGGGGGCGATTGAAAGAGAGGCTCAAATATACAGAAAAAATGATAGAAAAGAGCGAGGAAGGAGAAGAGGAGAAGTTGAAATGGGAGAAGGAAAGTATTCAGGAGCAGCTTGAGGAAGTAGAAAAAAGACTGAAGGAAGCGGAAAAAGATAGAGAAACGGACTTTTGAGGTGTAGATATGGACTTTAAATACAAGCTCGTGATAGTAGTCAGAAAGGATTTAGATATTTCAGCCGGTAAATTAGCCGTTCAAGTTTCTCACGCTTCGGTGAGCTGTGCGATGGAAAGTCGGAAGGAAAACAAGAAATATTTCAAAAAGTGGATGAAAGAGGGTCAGAAAAAGGTCCTAGTCAAGTGTGACGACCTGGATCATATGGAATTTCTCAAAAAGAGAGCCGAAAAAGAGGGATTGGTCACCAAACTGGTGACCGACGCAGGGCTGACCGAGGTGAAAAGCGGTACCAAGACCTGTTTGGGAGTCGGTCCTGGTCCTAACAACATCGTCGATAAGGTGACGGGTGACCTTCCATTGTATTGAATTCGAGATAGAGGGGAAAAGGTGAAAGAGAACGTTAGAGCAATCGGCATAGACGATGCACCTTTCGAATTCTCTGAGGAAGAGGTACTGGTGGTGGGCAGCTTACTGAGAGCCCCGAATTATCTTGAAGGTATATTGTCCACGAAGGTAAAGATAGACGGCGAAGATGCGACGGAAAAGATAGCCGATATGATAACGGGGTCCAGGTTCGAAGACCAGCCGAGTATAATATTTACCGACGGCGCCGCCGTCGGCGGATTCAATCTCGTCGACCTCGAGGAACTTAACGAAAGTACAGGGATACCGGCGGCGAGCATATCCAGGGATAAGCCGGATTTCGATAATATCCGTACCGCGATGAAAGACCATTTCGATGACTGGGAAAAGAAATTCGAAAAGATCAAGAAGGGTAAAATCCACGAAATAGAAACAGATCATAAACCCATCTTCGCACAGGTCGAAGGAACGGACATCGAAACGGTCAAAAGTTTAATCGACATATTCACCGTTCTAGGGCGATTACCGGAGCCTATAAGGATAAGCCATATCGTGGCTTCAGGGATAAAAAGAGGCGAATCTATGGGTAAGCCGTGAGAAGATAATCGAGAGATGTCTTAGGGCGCCCTTACAGACTATAGACGGGGCATAAAATATTAAATAATTTGCAAAAGTTAGGATTTTTGTGAAAAAGAGAAAAATAGTCAAACAAAGATTGTTCTCGATATCCGATCTCGCGCAGCAGATGGTCGGAGGGTTCCTTCTAGCGGGTCCTTTCGTCGTGACGGAAGAGGTCTGGTCGTTAGCCACTAATATTTACTGGTATCACTCTTTATTGGCGACGATCATCGTTTTCAGTATAGGATACGGTGCGCTCTACGAAGCGGATGAAGAGAGGGATCAAAAGAAAGAGGGGAAATTTTTGGGAGTCCCTCTAAGATTTTTGTCACTGATATTCGTAGCTTACGCCTCGGTCAGTCTTCTGATATTTTTGTTCGGAGCCATGAGAACATTCGACGCCTCGATGTTAACGGCGGGGAAGGTGATAAGTATAGTCTCACTCTTCAGCGTCATCGGAGCGGCGACAGCAGACTCGGTCTTCTAAAAATAGCTGAAAAGATACGATCGCCCTCAAGAGAATTGAAAACAATAAAAAAAGAGTTTTTGATAAAGACTGGACGTCTCTCAACCGATAAGTCCTTCCTCTTTGAGTTCCTCGTAATCTTCTTCGATCAGTTCGTCTATACTTTGGACGTCGAAATGATCTTCGCCGGTCCATTCGTTCGCAGCGGCTTTGTACATGTCGGAAACGAAGGTGATAAGTTTTTCTGGGAGTGTAGGAGGGTTCGGCCATTCCCGTTCGGGAAGATCCTCTTCTTTAGCTTCTACGATCTTCTCGTGCCAGTCCGTACCTCTGTAGTAGTTCCTGAGCATCTGTTTGCTCAATTTGATCCCGTTGTACTCGAACCTATCCTCATCTAGTGTTCCCAACACATCCGCTAACATCAACTCTCCGTTTGTGTCTAGAGCGACTTCCATCTTTCCGTCCAGATGTCTCCAACCGAGCTCTAGCGCTCTCTCGTTTATGAATTCGTTGACTGTCATCGCCTTTTCTTTGATAATATCGATCTTTTCATCTTCAAATCCCGTATGATCTTTCACTTCGTCCAAGTTTTTGAAGTATCTGTCGAATTTCTCGTACTTGGTGCTGAAATCTATAATGGGCGGATCCAACTTTTCATCAACTTCGGGGTACCCGTCCAGACCTAGGTCTTCTGGTTCTATTTTGCCTTTATCGAGCCTTCTGAAAACAGAACTACCCTCGCCCAAGTAATTTCTATAGATTATCTCTAAAGGTACCATCATATTCTCGTGTTCTTCAGGAGGCTCCTCCGTAATGACGTTGACAAGCTCGATCTTCATCCTGTCCTTGTCTTCCAATCCGATAAAATGTGTATCGATACCCGACTCTTCTAACTTTCTAAAATTATAAGCTCCCATCAGGCAGAGTGCTTCCCCTTTACCTTCTATCTCGTCCGGCATTTCTCCGTAGTCGAAAACGCTGTATCTATCGCTGAACTCGAATACACCTACGCCCTCTTCATCTTTAGAGGGTTCTTCTATGATTTCTAAATCTTTTACTGATCCCATATTTGATCCTCGATTTTGGGAAAGTTCACCCGATATTAACATTTTACTCTTTTTTAACCCAAATCGAAGAGATATCTATCTTACGATCTCAAAGCCAGTAACTATAAATCTGTCTATCGGGTTCTTAAAGAACGGAATTAGCGGAATCGGGTTGATCAGATGGATCTGTATGAGGTCATATATAAACGTAAATCTGTAAGAAAATACTCGGATAAAAAAGTCTCTAAAGATACTCTGAGAAATATCGAAAAATCGATAGAGCAAGCGGAAAGGTTCAGTGATGGTATAGAGATAGACGTTAAGATATTGGACCACGAAACTCTCAGCTCGGCGATAACCGGTGTAATAGGAAGTTATGGTAAAGTCGAGGCCCCGTATTATATCACAGCGAGTTCTGAAGAAAAAGGAAGATATCTTGAAAATATAGGTTATACTTTGGAGCCCGCGGTTCTCCGTCTCACCGCAAAAAAGCTCGGTACCTGCTGGGTCGGCGGAGGTTTCAAGGGAGAAGAACTAGAAAGCCTTCTGGGACTCGAAGAAAATATGAAACCCGTGATACTGATAGCTTTCGGACATCCCGCTGAAGGTAAATCCGCTTGGAGAGACAATAAAACGGAAGCTAAAAGGAAGAAATTGTCCGAGCTCGTGCTAGGAGATGTAAAACATATTTCGAAAAGATGGAAAAAGATCTTGAACGCTGCGAGAATGGCTCCCTCGGCAGTGAATTCACAACCCTGGAGGTTCAAAAAGGAGGAGAACGCACTCCATACTTTCATATCGATCAAAGGAGGTCTGCTCAACAGAGCCATGAAAATGCTGGGCAACCTCGGGGAGATGAACCATATAGATGCCGGGATAGCGATGAGACATATCAAGATCGCCGCGGATAAATTATCTAAGAGCGTGGAACTGAAGAGGATAGAGGATATAAAAGAAAAGGATCACGAGTACATAGCTAGTTTTAAAGAGAAAAGTTGACTGTAAAATACTCCTGAAATAAATGACGCTCGTTGAAGACAATCAATAAATGATTTATATCCCGAATATTTTCCTCGAAATATGGGAGCAATAGTCGATATCGATGGATTCACTAAGAAATACAACTCTGAAAGAGCCGTGGATTCTCTAGACTTGAGGGTGAAAAGTGGAGAGATATTTGGATTTTTAGGACCCAACGGGGCCGGGAAGACCACCACTATAAAGACTATGATGGGTCTTTTGAGCCCTACGAAGGGTACCGTTAAGATAATGGGAGAGGACCTCTGCAAAGACGGGGGAAAAGTCAGGAGCAAGATAGGATACCTGCCCGAAAATATCGAACTTTACCAGAACTTGACCGGAAAAGAAACGCTCGAATTCTTCGCAGACTTGAGAGAAGTACCCGAAGGAGAAGTGAGAAAAAAATTGGAACAAGTCGATCTGTTAGATGCGGCGGATAAAAAAGTAGGTAAATATTCTAAAGGCATGGTTCAACGACTGGCGTTCGCACAGGCAATACTCGGTGAGCCACCTCTGCTGATACTGGACGAACCCACATCGGGTCTGGATCCCGAAGGAACTAGCAAGGTGAAGCATTTAGTGAAAAACTACGTGAAAAAGAACCGGACCGTTTTCTTTTCATCCCACGTGCTGCCGAACGTTCAGGAAGTCGCCGACAGAGTGGGTATAATAGTTAAAGGTAAATTGAGAGCTTTAGATTCAGTAAGCAATCTCAGAACAAAGCTCGACATACCCGCTAAATTAAAGATGGTTCTTTCGGGCGATATGTCAGAAGTGCAGAAAAAACTTCAAAGGAGCAGCATAGTCAAAAAGTTTAGTAGTAAAGGAAATAGGTTTACTATTCTCTGTGACGATGACGACAAGAGAGAGGTGATGAAGATAATAGAAGATACGGGAGCCCAGATAGATAACTTCTCCACGGAAGAAGGCAATCTTGAAGATATATTCATGAGATTTACTGGAGGTGAATGAATATGGGCGACAGCAAATTACACTCGATCTTGACGCTAGGTAAAAAGGAATTCATGGACAACGTTCGGAGTAAATGGATCCTATTGCTGACAATAGTATTCATCGGGTTCATCCTCTTAGTTTCAGTTTATCAGGGATACATCCGAGACGGTGCAGGGTTTAGGGACATAATAATTTATGCAAGGAGTCTTGTCTCCCTCTTCTTTTCCATCGTGGCGATAATGTTGGGATATAATGCGGTTTCCAGTGAAATAGAATCCAGGTCTGTGGGATTACTATTGACTTCAAGATTAGATAGAAAAGATATTTTGGTCGGTAAGTTTCTCGGCCTTGGTTCAGTTTTAGCCTTTTCCATAATAGTCGGTCTCAGTTTGGGAGGGATAATAAACGGTATAACGAGTGGTTTCGAAGATATATGGAAGTATCTAGGTTTCATCATACTTTCATTGATGTTCAGTCTATCTTTCTTGAGCTTATCGATGATGATGTCGAGTTTCTTCAAAAAGAACTCAAGGGCTCTTGCTGGAGGGATCTTCCTTTGGATATTCTTCAATATAATCTGGAACCTAGTATTGACTGGAATAGCGATAGCAGGAGGGATGGACCTTACGGTAAGTGCCGGACAGATAGAATATCCCGATTGGTACTTCTTTGCTGGACTCGGCAATCCTGAAAGCATCTTGAGCTATGCTACCTCAAATCTTCTCAATACGGGAGTATCCCGATTGCCGGATATGATAAACATCGAACTTTTGACAGTATCGATGCTTGTTTGGATCGCAGCTCCATTGATGGTCGCTCTGTTGGTGTTCGATAGGAAAGATCTCTAGGAAAACACAAGCCATTTTTCTTTTTTTTATTTCTAAATGTTATTTTCAATCGTTTTAGATTCTTATGAGGATATGAAAGAAGTGCTCCCGCCGGGATTCGAACCCGGGTCTTTGGCTCGAGAGGCCAAGATGGTTGGCCGAACTACACTACAGGAGCAGTGAGTGGATGAGTTACTCCGACTTTTTGGAAAACTTTTTCTACGTCAGGGCGGATCGGAAATAAACGCATTTCTTACAGCGATTTTTCCTATATAATAATTTTGACGCTCCCAGAGAGATATTTCCGACATTTTGATGAAAAATACTATAAAGGGGTGCGAGTTAGTAAGACTGAAATCGCATGGAGGTGAATTAGTATGGAAGGCACCGTTAAGTTCTTCAACGACATGAAGAACTATGGTTTCATCGAGCCCGAAGATGGCGGCGAAGATCTCTTCGTCCATCGCAGCGGACTTGAATGTAACTCCCTCACAGAAGGGGACGAAGTCACATTCGAGACCGAAGAAAGTGAAAAAGGGCCCAGAGCTATCAACGTAGACAAGGTAGAGTAAATACTTCTCTTTTAAGGTCTATTAAAAATCGTTAGGGACTCAAACTCCTCATCTTTTACTTCACATCGTTCTTAAATTGTTTCATCATCTGGTTTATCTCATCACATCTTTCTTCGATCTTATCGGTCACTTCTGCCGCTTTTGAAAGAGTAGCGGCAACCACTACGGAGTTATTCTCCTCTTCCTTTTCTTTTACTATCCTGTTGATATTCATACAAATCACCTCGATAGGCTTTTCAAATATATTGTATGTGACCAGACCTTCTTAAAATTTTCTGATGGTTCGATATGCTTTCCTGCAGATTTTTTAAAAACGATGAGAAAAAATAATAAATAAATTTAAAAAAGTTTAGAGGAGTATGTTTGTAGCCCGTTGGAAGAGAAAGGATTTTCTAGTGGATTTATTTCCTAACCTCCTCTTTCTTTTCTTTGTATTCCTCGCTAGTTATATCTCCTCTAGCGTACCGTTCGTCTAGCAGTTTTTCTGCACTTTTGTTCGATCGCCGGCTAGTTCTTTTTTCACGATCTTCTCTCACCACTAGATATACCACCAAGAAAAGTAGACCGACCATGGGTAGAAGCACCAGGATCAACCAGAGCGCAGCGTTCATCCCCCGCTTCTCAGCGTCTCTGTAAACGAGTATTCCTACCACGAGTGCTACCGCTATCCAGATGATCGGCCACATGAACCACCAACCGCCCATCATGCCCCAACCCTCCATGGGATGGTGAGTATCGTTCGGATTCAGACAAATAGAGGCGGCTACAGAGAGTGGTTTTGACATCATTTTCTTATCTCCTCTTTCTTCTCTTCGTACTCCTCTTTGGTTATTTCGCCTCTCGCATACCGCTCATCTAATAGTTTCTCCGCACTCTTCTCTGATTCGTGTCTTTTTCGTCTGTTTCCTTCATCACTGACCGTCAATAGATAGATTAATACTCCAACGACTATCACCGCCACTATCAATAGTATCGGCCAAAACCACCAGCCGCCCATCATACCAGTTCCATCCATAGGATGATGGGCGTCGTTTCCGTTCAAAACTATCGGAACTATCGAAGTGATAAGTTCAGATATCATTTTCTCATTCTTCCTCTTCTTCCATACCGATATCGGCTTTTTTCAATCTCGACGAATTGGTCACTACGTTCACGCTGGAGAAGGCCATCGCCGCTTCCGCTATCAAAGGATGCAGTAATCCTACAAAAGCGATAGGTATCGCGACCACGTTATAGGCGAACGCCCACATAAGGTTCTGTTTAATCTTTTTGAAGGTAGCGTGAGACAGTTTGACTGCTTTCACGACCGCCGAAAGATCACCTTTGACGAGAACGATATCTCCGCTTTCGATAGCGATATCGGTTCCCGTACCTATAGCCATGCCAACGTCGGCCTGCTCTAGGGCGGGCGCGTCGTTGATACCGTCGCCAACCATCGCGACCAATTCACCCTGATCTTGGAGTTTCTTAACTTCGTCGACTTTCTCATCTGGAAGCACTTCGGACAGTACTCTATCTATATTCACCTTGTCCGCTATCGCCTTTGCGGTCTCTTCATTATCTCCGGTAAGCATAACCGGTTCTAGACCTTGTTCTTTCAGCGCTTGGATCGCTCTTTTAGAGTCTTCCTTCAGCTGATCGGCGATCCCGATTATACCTTCTACTTTTCCATCGACCGCCACCATTATGGAGGTCTTAGCTTCTTTCTGGAGATCTTCGAATCTATCTCTGTAGTTTACTTCAACGCCTTCGTCTTCCATCAGATCTGGTGATCCCACCAGGACTTGCTTTCCGTCTATCGAACCTTTTACGCCTTTTCCCGTCACAGATTCGAACTCTTCTACATCTTTCATCTCTAGACCTTTCTCCTGAGCGGCGTGAACGATAGCCTCACCTAAAGGATGTTCGGACTTGTTTTCGATCGAAGCGGCGTACCGAAGCGTTTCCTCGTCACCTATAAAATCTGTAACCCCTGGTTCTCCTTTCGTTATAGTGCCCGTTTTGTCCAGTACTATAGTGTTTATATCCTTCATCATCTGGATCGCTTCTCCTCTTCTTATAAGCACTCCGTTTTCGGCGCCCTTACCGCTGCCTACCATCAGGGCCGTAGGAGTCGCTAATCCCAGTGCACACGGACAGGCGATAACCAGCGTCGCTACGGCGGCGTAGATCGCTAGAGACAACATCCCTAATCCCGGCTGAACCCATGGGATGAAATCCGATGCCCACACGATTATACTGTGAAAAGTCTCGGGTAGTATCATCCAGGAGATGAACGCGGCCGCCGCGATAGTGATGATCGTAGGCACGAAGTACTTCGTGATCCTATCGGCATAAGCTTGGATCGGGACTCTAGAACCCTGAGCCTCTTCGACCATCCTGATCACTTGAGACAAAAAGGTATCTTTGCCGACTTTAGTGGCTTTCACTTTTAGCGAACCTTCTTTATTGATAGTAGCTCCTATGACCTCGTCTCCTTCTTCTTTAGTAACAGGCATAGATTCTCCAGTGGCGATCGATTCGTCGACGGAACTTTCCCCCTCCAACACGACGCCATCCGTGGGTATCTTCTCTCCGGGTCTTACCATCATCACGTCATCGACTTGTATCTGGTCGACGGGAACTTCCTTTTCTTCACCGTCCTCGATCACTCTAGCCGTTTTGGCTTCCAGCGTCATGAGTTTCTTTATAGCTTGAGACGCTCTGCCTTTAGCCCGATTTTCTATGTATCTACCGGTCAAATGAAAGGCCATTATCATACCTGCGACGCCGCCGTAGTTCAAGATGTTGGGTGCGTATCCGAACTGGTGCAGGGACGCCATAACTCCCGTAGAGAAAGCGGAAAGTGTTCCCAGCATTATAAGAGCGTCCATATTCGGGGAAAGATTGAGGAAAGAACGGAACGCCGAACTGTAAGTTTCTCTGCCCGCGAAGAAAAGTATCGGAACCGCGAGAACCACCATACCCACGTTATAGATCACTTCTCCGCCTATCATGAGCCCGAAGAACATCTCCGGTATCATCCAGGCGATTATAGGTATAGTAAGGCCCCAAGCGATATACGCCTTTTTCTTAGATTTCTTGACTTTCTCTACATCTTTTTGCACCTTGTCTTTCTCCTCTTCCCCTTCTTCTATCCACTCGTCAGGAACGTCATAGCCGGTATTTTTCACCGCATCTATAAAATCTCGCTTGTGAGCCTTTCCGGGGATGTAATTGATAGTCGCTTTATCGGTTGCTAGGTTAACGTTCGCCGAGATCACTCCATCTAATTTTTCTATAGCTTTCTCGTTCGCTTGAGCGCATGCCGCACAGGTCATACCCTCGATAGGCATCTCCACCTTTTCCCCTTCACCTACGTTGTAACCAGCTGACTCCACCGCCTCAGATATATCTTCCATGTCCACCTCGTCGGGATCGTATTCCACCGAAGCTTTCTCACTAGCATAGCTGGCATTCGATTTTTCCACCCCTTCAAGCTTGTCCAGCGATTTCTCTATGGCCTGAGAACAGCTCGCGCAGTGCATCCCCTCGATCGGGATATCCTTTTTCTGTTTTTCGTCTTCATTTTCACTCATGTTTTCACCGATCTAATAAATTGAAAGAGTTTTTACCCTAGTCGAGGTATTCTTCTGGATTCTCCTCGAACAGGGTCTTACATCCAGGGGCACAGAAGTAGTAAGTCTTCCCCTCATATTCCGTTTTGAAGTCGGTCTCTTCTTCGTCTACATCCATGCCGCATACAGGATCCGTTGCCATCATAACACCGTTATTACATCCTCATGCATATAAAAGGAATTTGTGATATACAAATGTAAAATAAAACGCCCTAAAAACTTACAAACGTTAAATTTAAATCCTCAAAAGGTGCTCTACTAAATATGAAACTTGACGAAGTCGAGATGAAGATCCTTATCGAGCTGCAAAAAGACGGTCGACTTTCCCGGAGGATATTGGCGGATAGAGTCGATGTCACTACTCCCACAGTCAGTTCAAAGATAGAAAAGCTGGAAAACATGGGCATCATAGAGGGTTTTACCGTGGAGATAGATCATAAAAAGATGGGTTTTCAGAAGTACTTCTTCAAGGTCGAAATCGTCGGAAACTCCGAGGAGGAAATCAAAGAGATATTTGGCGGGTCCGAACTATTACGTAAGTTAGAGAAATTGGAAGGCGGAGGATATCTGGTCACGCTCTTCGTAAACGAATTCAGCGAACTCGATAAAGCTACCGAGTATCTTGAAAAAGCTGAAGGAGTAAAGATCAGCGAGGTATGGAGAGCGCAGGAACACGAATCAAAAAATCCGAAGATACTACTGGACGAGAACGTACCTCTAGATATCAGTTGTTACTACTGCAATAAGCCGATCAAAGGAGAGCCTGAAAAATGGAAAAAAGATGGGAAGGAACACTATTTCTGCTGTCCTTCGTGCGAGGAAAAGTATGAGGAAAAATACGAGCGTCTTCAGCGGAGAAAAAAGGAGATGAGAGGAGAAGACTAGTCGAAAAGGTCGCGGAGACCGATTTCGTAAATCTATTTATCTCAAATATTCGTTCGGATCATCGGCCTATATACCGTTTTAATGGAAATGATATATCTAGTCGAAGTTCTATAGCCAAAAAACTTGTTCATCAACCAAAAAATACCTATATAGTAATTCAATATAGGGGGTGAGTAGAAGATATATAGGTGACAAAAATGGCTGATGATGAAGAAGAAGGTCGGATAGAGTCCAGGTTGGAAGGAGAAGACATATATTTGCCTCCGGAAGAGTTCAAGGAACAGGCAAATGTGAGCGATCCCGAGATATACGAATATGCGGAGGAGAATTACGAAGAGTTCTGGGCAGACAAGGCCGAAAGATTAGATTGGTATGAGAAGTGGGACGAAGTTCTGAACTGGGACGCGCCCCACGCTGAGTGGTTCGTTAACGGAAAATTGAATGTCAGCTACAACTGTATAGATAGACACGTCGAGAACGGCAAAGGTGACAAAACAGCGATAATCTGGGAAGGCGAACCGCTTGAAGAGACTAAAAAGTATACTTTCAAAGAACTACAGGAAGAAGTCTCCAAGTTCGCCAACGCTTTGAAAGATATGGGTGTAGAGAAGGGAGACATCGTAACTTTCTACCTCCCGATGGTACCGGAACTCGCGATAGGCATCTTAGCCTGTTCGAGGATAGGCGCACCTCACAGCGTTGTATTCGGTGGATTTTCGTCATCCGCTCTGAACGAAAGGATCAACGATGCCGAAGCTAAAGTTCTAGTTACCGCAGACGGTTATTACAGAAGAGGCGGCGAAATAGAGATGTGGGAAAAAGCCCAAGAAGGTATGGAAGATGCCCCATCGTTGGAAAAAGTCGTCTGTGTAGATAGGCTAGAAAGAGACGATGTCGAACTTGACGGAGATAAAGAAGTTTACTATGAAGATGTTGTAGAAGATCAACCCACCGAATGCGAACCGGAGAAGATGGACGCCGAGGATATGCTATTCCTGATGTACACAAGCGGAACTACCGGAAAACCGAAAGGTGTAGTTCACACCACTGGAGGTTATCTCACTGGAGTTTCAGCTACCCATAACTGGGTCTTCGATATAAAAGATGATGACGTTTATTGGTGTACCGCGGACATCGGATGGATCACCGGTCATAGTTACATCGTCTACGGCCCCCTCGCGAACGGATGTACCACTCTGATGTATGAAGGTACGCCAGATTATCCAGATAAAGATCGGTTCTGGCAGATAGCTGAAGAACACGAAGTCAGCAAATTCTACACCGCACCGACCGCCATAAGGATGTTCATGAAATGGGGTAAAGAGTATCCAGAAAAACATGATCTCTCTAACTTAGAAGTCCTAGGCAGCGTCGGAGAACCGATCAATCCGAAAGCTTGGAAATGGTATCACGAACACATCGGCGGAGGAGAATGTCCGATAGTCGATACATGGTGGCAGACCGAAACCGGAATGATGATGATCACACCGCTTCCAGGTATAACCGATCTCAAGCCTGGCAGCGCTACGAAACCGTTCCCTGGTCTCAAAGCCGACGTGGTCGACGAGGAAGGGAACAGCGTCGACACGAACGAAGGAGGCTATCTTGTGGTCAAGAGACCGTGGCCGGCGATGCTCAGAACGCTCTACGATGAACCGGAGAGATACGTAGATACTTACTGGTCCGAATATGACGAGGAGACTTACTTCGCAGGCGACGGCGCCAGGATAGACGAAGACGGTTACTTCTGGGTCGTCGGTCGACTCGACGACGTGTTGAATGTCGCGGGACACAGATTGAGCACGATGGAGATGGAGAGCGCCCTTGTTGATCACGAAGCCGTCGCGGAAGCTGCGGTAGTCGGAAAACCCGATGAGATGAAAGGACAGGTACCCGTAGGTTATGTGATACTAGAATCCGGCTATGAACCGTCAGACGAACTTTCCGAAGAGTTGAGGGCTCATGTCGGAGACATAATTGGACCTATAGGTAAGCCTCACGCGGTCAGGTTCAGCGACGATCTGCCGAAAACGAGATCCGGCAAGATAATGAGAAGGATCCTCAAGAAGCTCGAGAAGGGCGAATCCGCGGGAGACACCTCCACTCTGAGAAATCCGGATATCGTCGAAGAACTCAAAGAAAAAGTGGACTAGTAAAAACAACCTTTATCTCTCTTTTTTCTTTTCTATTTTTTAAAATTTGAAACGGTCAAGATAGACTTAAAAGCTGTAATACCAAGGTCAAACTATATAAAGACCCCCGGTTCTGCCTTACTTGATACAGAGGAACGATCAACATGGAAAATAAAGAACAAAAATTCGAAGACATGTCATTGGACGAAAGAACACATACCGCTCTCGAGGAAATAGATTTCGAGAGACCGACTGAAGTGCAGGAAAAATCTATAGATCCTGCCATTGAAGGAAACGATATGATAGTTCAGGCTAGAACCGGTTCGGGTAAGACTCATTCTTTTCTTTTACCTATATTCGAAAAACTGGACGGCGATAATGGAGTCGAGGCTATAGTGCTGACCCCGACTAGAGAGCTGGCACAGCAGGTGAGGAAGGAAGCCGAGAAGATAGGAAAACACCACGATATCAACACCTTGGCGATATACGGTGGAGCCAGTATCGATTATCAGATAAACCATCTCCCAGATACCTCTTTCGTAGCGGGAACCCCTGGAAGGGTCATGGATCTGATGAGAAGAGGAGAACTCGATTTGAACGACCTAGATTTCTTTGTTTTAGATGAAGCCGACAGGATGCTGGAGATGGGTTTCTTGGAGGATATCGAATGGATCTTATCTAGGACGGCGGAAGAAAAACAGATAATGCTTTATTCCGCAACGATGCCGAAAAAAATAGTCAAACTTGCCAACCAGTACATGGATGATCCAACGGAATTAAAACTCAGCGAGGACGAGATCTCCGCTAAAGGAGTTACTCAGCGCTACGTTTCGGTCGGAAAAAAGAACAAGCTCTCTGTGCTGTCGTCTTTACTCGATAACCAGCCCGGAAAATACCTTATATTCTGCAATACGAGAAAGTACACGAGGATTCTTTCGGATAAATTGAACAACCACGGTTACAAGGCACACTCTATGCACGGCGACATGAGTCAATCCGCCAGGACAAAAACGATGAACAAATTCAAAGATGGAAAGATCGACATATTGGTTTCGACCGACGTCGCTTCGAGAGGTATTGACGTTGAAAATATAACTCACGTGGTCAACTACGACATACCCAAATATGAAAAAGATTACGTTCATCGGATAGGTAGAACCGGTAGACTAGGCAAAGAGGGCAAAGCGGTTACGTTCGTCAGTAGAGATGAGATGGAATTTTTAGATAGGATCGAAGAGTTCGTCGAGTCAGAGATCAAGCCCTTGGATATAGAAGACGAAGGAAGAGTAGAACACGAGATAGATTACGATCATCATTCGGACGTTTACGGCATGGTCACCTTCAGGTTCTCTATTAACGACGGGCCCGTAAGTAGATGGAACGTCGGTAAAAAGGTACAGAAACACGGTATAAAGCACGATGAGATCGAAGTCAAGAATTTAGAAGAGAACGAAGGGGAGATAGAAGTCGTTCGATCGAAAGCCGAGAGGATACCAAAAATCGATTACTTCGATGAAGTTGAATTGGTGGAGAGAGGTCCGAGAAAAAGGTAAACTCTCTTTCCAATATAATTTATTTTTATAATCTACAATCCTAGAACTGGCTACTTTAACAAGAAACTATGTGATTCTACATTTGATCAGATATACCATCCCCAGCATGTTATCTTCTATCTTTTTCACGTTGAATATCTGAGAGATAGTGTCTACGATATCTCTATCCATGTGGGTTCTCCCGAAAAGCTTAGCGGACATCATCATGGGATAAAAAAGGGGTTTCGCGTATGGATTCTTTGGTTTTCCAGTATCTAAGACTATCATCTCACCCTCGGATTTGAGTATCCGGGCACATTCGTTAGAAGCTTTTTCAACATCTGGGATCGTTGTGAAAGTGAAGGTGGATATTATCTTGTCAAAATAATCATCAGAAAATCTAGAATCTTCTATATCGTCATACATAACTTCTAAATCCACCCCATTAGATGGTTCGACTTTTTTCTTGGTATATTTTATCATCGATCTGCTTATATCAGTTCCCACTATTTTGCCTTCATCTAATGAATTCGCTATCCAAGGTAGTATTTGACCAGTTCCGGTACCTACATCTAAGATCCTGTCTCCGTCAGATAGATTTAGATTATTTACAGCCCTTCTTTTCCACTTTCTTTGAGGTCTCGAAACTACTGGTATATTATCTACGAAGTCATAAAAAGGCGTCCATCTGTCGTAACGATCCGAAACTTTTTCCTTCCCTTTATCCATACGGGAGAATAAGTTAAACCCCACTATTAATAAATTCTCCCTTTATATCAACCAAGGGAGTACAAGGCCAAAAGTCAGGTCCTGATAGATAATGAAATAGCTCACCAAATAGCCGATGATCGCTCCGGAATTCAAAAGGGGCAGACCGGCCTGTGGATTTCCTTTCAAAACGAACCATGTTAGGGCGATCATCCCTATCAGAGCGCCGATCATACTCCCCACCGCTACCAGAAGTGGAGCGTACTGTCCGGCGATCATCATCGAAGGTAGATAAAGACTCGCTGAAACGGGGAGTGTCCCCGGTATTATGAGGTCTCCTAACCCGATGAACATCGCGTCCCTCTTTTTGCCTTTATCTATCTTTTGGCTCAATCCTTCTTTGTTTGCGAAGGAATAACTAGTTTTTTGGGGTACGACCATCATCACCGGCAGCTTGAGATCCATAACGCCTGAAGCTAAAGAGACCATGTGTTTGGTCTTGTAGACCGATATGAAATCGTAGATCGCCAGAACTATGAGTAAAACGAATACAGGGAGTATCCCGAAACTCATACCGAATATCCCGGCGATACCGGCCCCCATGATTATACCTATCCCGTCTACCACGTACCATTCGGGATTTTTGTAGAGTGTATAAGTGAGGATGATAGAAAGGAAAATGGAGGTATAAAACGCTATATCGATCTGAAGTGCCTGGATGAGAGAGTATCCCAGATTGAACAATACTGGGTAAAATACGTAAAATAAAGTCAAACCAACGATACCCAAGATGATGTATTGAAGATAGTTGCCCTTACCGAATTTGAAGAGGAGAAGCATCCCTGCAGTGAATAGCAAGATAAAGCCGACATATATCAACGGATTGGTCGGGTCGTTCACATCTTCTCCGAAAGCCTGATACTGCTGAGGAAAAGCGTGGACTATATTCAAAGCTAGCATGTGGGTGAGGACCAACATGCATAGGATAGCTATGGCGGGAAGATACTTTCTTTTTATCTCCATCATTTTCTATCGGATCAGATATACTTAGATCATTTATCTACTACGTTTCCGAAGGCTAGATTGCCCGTTGTATTTTTGATCCTGACTTTCACTTTATCGCCTTTCGTAGTTCCCGGCACGTAGATGGTATAGCCGCCCTGTTTAGCCATGCCGTCACCTTCTTTGCCTATATCTTGTATCATAAGCTCGTAGACTTCTCCTTCTTCTATGTCTTCGGATCCTGCTGAAGATTTAGATTTAGCCTGCTTGCCTTTAATAGGCCTGTGAGCGCCGCAAGCATCACACTTGATTATATTGACTCTATTTTCTTTCACTAGCCTTGTATCGGGTCTACCGCATTCCGAGCAGAGAACGTATTTTTCAACGTAATCTTCAACTTTATTTCTGATCTTGCTAGTACCTATCTTACCTTTGAATACCACTCGGTCGTTCTCCCTCTCCCCAGCGGTTCCCAATTCACCCAGCAGGAATTTCAAGAAGTTCTCTGGAGATCTGTTTATCTTATCGGCCACGTCTGTGAAATTTTTAAAGATCGTCGTGTTCCCTTCCTGTAAAATTTTGATTTTTGGGATCTCGAATCTATCATGGTCGGAGATATCGTCGGGTAGGTTATCCCTCGCCTTCTCTAAAAGATCGTCGTAATCGTTATATGGTTTATCTTCTTCGGAATGATTTGGATTTTCGGACATATCTAACCGATAACCGTGTATGGTTTAAAAAGATATTGGTTTCCATATTCACCGATGGAAGAACCCTTCTGGACTTCATCTCTATCCAATATCACAACAAGGCATTCGGCTGCACAGGATAGATTTTTTATAGTTTTAGACGATTATTTTCTACTGAAATAATGTATGATAGGATTATCTTACCGACAGATGGTTCGAGCTGCGCTATGGAAGGAGTCAAGGAAGGATTGGATGTAGGAGAAGAGATGGGCATCAAGGTCGTCGCGGTTTACGTGGTGAACAGTTCCGAATTCGAAGCTATCCACCATGAAAGCATCAAGTCTTCAGCGAAGAAGGGGCTCAAGAAAAAGGGTAAAGAGGCGTTGAAAAAAGTGGAAGAAGCTGCCGAAGATAAGTCTATAGAGCTGGAAAAGAAGATTTTAACTGGAAGACCTTACAAGGAGATAACTCAACTAGCTGAAGACGACGATATAATATACATAAGCACTCACGGTCTATCCGGGTTCAATCATCTATTTTTGGGTAGCACGACCGATAGAGTACTAAAAAATACAGACGCTACAGTAGCGGTGGTAAATGGGAAGTAAATCTGGAAACGGTTTTTTATTTTTCTTTCTTTTCTGTTTTTTTTCTGCACGGTGTCGGAAGTTTCATCGAAGCCTTTCTAAGAGCGTTCTTCGCTATATCCACACTCTCTTCGTCTATCCATATCTTGATTATCTCTTGATTGGCGTTCACTCTCGCCGCGTTCCCGACTTTTTTGCCGAATGCGCTCCTCATCCCTTCGGAAAGTCTGTCAGCTCCGGCACCGGTCGCCTGCTTGTTCTCTCTTAAGATATGATGAGGATAAACTAAGATCTTAGCCTTGAAATTTTCTTCGCCAGCACCTTTAGTAAGGACCCTGGTAAGAGTAACCCTTGCCGCTTCCAAAGCTGAGTCCTTGATCTGGCATTTTTCCTCGGCGATAAGAGTACATTCCATCTCAAAGTCTCCGGTCTTGTTTCCCATGGTGAACTGACCTACTCTGATGTGAGGTACACCACCAACGTACTCTTTGCGTGTGTAGGCTTGTCCTTTAACCTCTCTGTACATGCTTCCTGGTTTTTGTGGCATAGTATGTAAGCTTCATAGATACATTGTATTTATAGTTTTTCTGTTCAATCCTCTATTAAGTTCCTTCACTCTTCAAGCGTGGAAAAAAAGGCGAGCAATTTTTGAAGATGTATCCTTTTTCTAGATCCTCTAGCGAGATCAAAATCGATCTCACCTATCTGATGAGCTATCTCCTTCCTTCTTTCCTTATCCATCGGCAAGTTATATATCTCCTCGTGAATTTCCTCCAATATCTTCTCCGCTGAATAGTCTTTTTCAATCAATAGAACATAAAGGTCTTCTCTCACTTCCATGAAATCTCCTTTCTGGGCTTTCAAGATCAGACCTTTGATATCCGCTGTTTTGGTCTTCTTTACGGCCGATTTGATAACACCTTCGTCGATTTCAGAATCTAGGGAAGCGGCCACCTGGAGAAGGTTGGTTAACTTTCTAAGATCCCCTTTTGCTATTCTAGATAAGACATGTATGCCTCCTTCATCGATCTGAAATCTCTCGTTTTCTTCTATCCTGTGGATCCACTTCTCGATATCTTTCTTTCCCAGGGGATAAAAACGAAAAGTAGCACATCTCGATTGGATAGGATCGATTATTTTAGATGGGGAATCAGAAGTCAAGATGAATCTTACGTTCTCTGAAAAATTTTCCATAGTCCTTCGAAAAGCTGACTGGGCGGATTCGGTGAGTTCCTCAGCATCCTCCATGAAAATAATCTTGAAATCTCTCTCCGTTAAACTTCTTGTTTTCGCCTCTTCTTTTATCTTCCCTCTCATGGCTTTGATCCCTCTCTCGTCGCTCCGAGTCAATTCAGTAAAGTTCGCTTTCCAATCTTCACTGTATATCCTTTTCGTCAAGGCTAAGGCCGTAGTTGTTTTTCCGACTCCGTCCGGACCGACGAAAAGAAGATGAGGCATGCTGCCTTTATCCACGTAGTTCTCTAGCTTTTGAAGGATATCCTCATGACTTAATATGCCTTGAAAACCGTCAGGCCTGTACTTTTCCGTCCATTGCTCTTCCATCGTAACTCTCATCCTAGATGGAACTATTAAAATTTCCGAAAGTTCGCCGATAAATAATCTCGACATAACACTTTAATATAACAACAAATATATCATTTTCCAACTACAAAATCGATTCTGTTTTTCGTGAAAGATAATCAGGGACAAAGTCACTTATTAGATACCCTATGTTATGTAATTGATGGCTGAAACAAACGACCTCTCGGACAGAGTGGAATTACTAACCGACGAGTATGCCAAGAAGATTCTAGCCGGTTGTTATCAGCATCCGATGACAGCTCAGCAGTTGAGCTGGGAGTATAACATGCCTATCGCCGCGACCTACAGGAGACTAAATGATCTAGAAGAAGCTGGTTTCATAGAGGAAGTGGAGATTGAAGAGGGAGGTAATAAAGCGTCTAGCTATAAGACCTCTCTCGAAAAGGCCGTACTGACTTTCAGAGATGGGGAGTTCTCCATCAAGCTTAAACTCGATGAAGAAGAGGTCGTTTCCGAGTTTTAACTTTTCTATTTTCAGCGTCTGATCTTTTCATCAAAAGTATTTATAAGAAACACACCACCGGCTAGAAGTATTATCGTAGGACCCGCCGGGGTATTCCACTGATAAGATAACCAGAGCCCAGAAAGCACGAATACGAGGGAAAGTAAGGTCGAATAAACCATTATCTTTCTCATGTCGTGCGTAACGGTGCTCGAAATAGAAGCCGGGATAGATAACATGGCGATCACTAAAATTATACCTACGAATTTGATCAAGAAAACTATAGAAAAACCTATGAGCGTGAGAAGTAAAAGATAGACCGCGGTTGTGTTAACCCCCACGACTCTAGAGAATTCTTCATCGAAACTAACCGCCTGTAATCGATGATAGAAGAGGATGACCGTTAATACCATCAATATACTCAATCCTAGAAGCAGATAGATGTCCAAAGTCCCTATCATCAAAAGATTGCCAAACAAAAAACTAGAAGGACTGGTTATATAGCCAGGAGTTATGTAATAGAATAAAGCCCCTAGGGCCATACCCACCGCCCATATTATACCTATCGCCGTGTCTTCACGCTGTACCTTTTTCCTCCCTATCAAGCCTACGCCTAACGCTGATGAGACCGCGAAAATAAGGGCACCGATCAGGGGATTTATCCCAAGATAGAATGAGAGACCTACACCTCCAAATGATGCGTGGGCTATCCCCCCACTTATAAAAACGATCCTCTTTACGACGACATAAGTACCTATCACCCCGAATATCACCGAAGCTAGTATACCGGCATAGATGGCGTTTTTCATGAAGGTGTATTGCAACATCTCCAGCATCTTCACTCCTCCTCAGAAGGCATCTTGTTTTCGAAAACTCTGTGCGAATGGCCGTGTGCGACAAGGTCGACAGGACATTCGTAGGATTCTTCGATCATATCTTGGGTCAATTCGTCGGAACCATGGTAAATGAAGTGTTTGTTAAGACACGCCACCTTGTTCACGTATGATGAGATCACCCCGATATCGTGGGAGACCAGAATTATGGTCTTGTCCTCTTTTTCATTGAGTTCCTTCAAAAGATCATAGATACTGGTCTGTATCTTTTCGTCAACGCTGGCAGTGGGTTCATCTAAAAGTAAGATTTCAGGTCTCACCGCCATAGCTCTAGCTATGAGCACTCTCTGCTGTTGTCCTCCGGAAAGTTCCGATATCTGTCTGTCTTTGTAACTTTCCATATCCACCATCTTTAGCGACCTCTCCGCTATCTCCTTATCTTCTTTTGAAAAGAAAGGTTTCCATCCCAATTTTCCCACTCGCCCCATCAAAACCACGTCCCAAACGCTGATGGGAAACTGCGCGTCAAAATTTGAATACTGGGGCACGTATCCAACTTTGTCACTAACTTTAGATGGATCTTCATCGAAAACACGGACTCTTCCCTTGTCGGGCGGTAGTAATCCGAGAAGTACCCTGAGGAGGGTGGTTTTTCCCCCTCCGTTCGGGCCTATTATCCCGAGAAATTCCCCACTCTCAAGTGTAACCGACACGTCTTTCAAAACTTCCGTATCTTCAAATCTGACCGTCACGTCTTTCAATTCGATAGCATTTTTACCCATCAGATATCCACTCCATCCGTTTCGAAAGCTGAGATCAATCTTTTATACATTTTTTTCATATTCTTCAGATAATCTTTTGCTAAAGGGTTCAGAGTGATGACCTCGCCGTCGATCTCGTCCGCTATAGTTTTAGCCCTGTTTTTGTCGAACTGAGGAGAAACGAATATAGCCGAGATATTTTCACGTTTAGCTTGATCGATTATCTCTTGTATACCTTTGGTTCCCGGTTTTTTACCTTCCTTTTGGATGGGGGCCTGATCTAGGCCGTATTCATCGGCGAAGTAACCGAAAGAGGGATGATAGACCATGAACTTCTCCCCGGAATATTCTTTCATATCTCCGGTTATGTTGGAATGTATATCTTCCAATTTTGAGATATAATCCTCCGCATTTTCTTTGTAGATATCCGAGTTTTCCGGGTTTTCTTGGATGAGCGCGTCCTTCAAATTTTTCACCGTGGTCAACGCGTTACGGGGAGACATCCAAACGTGTGGATCTATATTTCCTCCCATCTTCCTCAGTTCTATTCCTTCACTCCCGTTCACTATGGTCATGTCTTCGTTAAAATCCTTGAGTCTATCCATCCATCTCCTCTCAAAGGATATCTGAGATCCCAGTTTAAAATATATATCTGCTTTAGCCAGTTCTCTCATCTGTCTTGGGGTGGGTTCGTACGAATGCGGTTCTTCTCCAGGAGGCACCATCAGAGTGACTTTCACTTTTTCTTCGCCGACTCTTTTAACGAACTGTTCCTGGGGAGGTATTGTGACTGCTACTCGAAGATCATCCGTTTCGTTCTCTTCGGCTGTAAAATTTCCAGTAATAGCCACGGCCGCATCGAAGAGCAGCACGCCGAGGATGATAGCGATGATTTTCTTGTTCATCCTTCCCCCACCTCTAACAGTTCTTTACACCAGTGACAATCTTTTAACTCCTTTGGATCATAAGGCGGATCCAAACAAAAACCGCATTCACAGTCGATATCCTCTATCTTTTTTTCTATATTTTTTATCAAGACTTCGCTGGCAGAGTAGGTCATCCTAGAGGATTCACTGCACGCCTCTCTAAAATCCATATCCAAAAAGTCCTGAAGAAACTGTTCGATAAGATGATGATTACGTATGTCTCTTTCGACTATTTCTACCGCTCGTTCGTTCAGTTTCAGACCTTCATTCTCGATATAATCTCCACAATCACGGTCTTCTAGTCTTCTCATCTTCTGTAGGGCCCCGACCTTACTGACACCTATATGTTTAGCTAGTTCGGACGGACCTACGGGTTCCTCGTGACCCCGCAGAAGAAATATGGACCTGAGATGTTCTCTGTCCCGTCTAGTCAAACCCTCTCCATTCATCCGGTTAAGTAATGGTTAACGGAAGTATAAAAGGTTTTTGAAGCCTTCAAAACTTATCCGCTGGTGATAAGTCGACACGTATTTGATCCGGTTATCATACGATGAGGATGATAGAAGAGCAGGTCCTGATATTATGCAAAAATCTCTTAGATACTATTGAAATCCATTCCCGCTAAGTCAAAGTTAAGAACAATAAAAATATATATGCCTTTCTATATCCATATTTGGAGGATAAAGAAATGGCTCAACCTGGGTATGGACAACCACAACAGGAAGAAAAATATGCTAAGATCGGAGGAATTCTTATCCTTATAGGATCTATATTCGGACTCCTTATGGGAGCCCTATATGCCTTCGTCGGAACGGCGTTAATGTCAATACCTGTAGCAGGGTCTGCAGCTGGAGCCCTCTGTTATATCCCGCTCGTGTTTTCCTTAATAGGGATAGTAGGAGGAGTTATGGCGATCAAAAAGCAGAACTATATGATCGCCATCCTAGGCGGGATTTTAGGTCTGCTGAGTGTGGGATTTGTTTTAGGATTCATCCTTTGTCTGATCGGGGTGATCTTAGTCGGTATCTCCAAGCAGGATTTTCAACAATCACCTCAACCTCAGCAGCAAGAGCAGGGATGGCAGCGACAAACTCCACAGCAACAGCAAGGCCAGACAACTCAGCAGCAACAGGAGCAAGGTCCGCAACAGCAGCAGGCACCTCAACAGCAACCACCCCAAGAGGCTGGGGAGAACTGTCCGGACTGTGGTCAACAGATGCGCTACATAGACGACTACGATCGATGGTACTGCGACAATTGTCAGGAATACAAATAAGGTAATACACTATTCAAACTCAAACCCCATTTTTTTTTAACTTTTAAATTTACTCGATTAGAAATCGGCATCCTCCACTTTTTTAGATAACTTTTCAAGATCTCATCATCTGACAATGGAGATTGAAAGCAGAAAAAATCTATTCATCGACCATTTTATTTTTAGATAATTCAGATAATTAAAAGATAGACAATCTCTAAAACAGTGAGTACTCCCCAGGCTAAAGCCTGGGGCATCCTCGCTTATTGACCAGCAAAGTCTTGTAAAGAAGTTTGAGAAGTCCCCGAGGAATGGTTTGATTCATTTTGTATAGTCATTGAATCACTAGGATTGTTTGTGTAGTGATGAGATTGTGATTCCTGAATATAATGTTCCACTTTTTCAGGTGTAATCTCACCAATTGGTCGAAAGCATTTACCTGCTGACCAGAGGTGGTTTTCATCATACCCTTTCAATTCTGGGAAGACCTTTCTTAGTTCTCTAGAACTAGCGCCCTTCAAATACTGAATTACTTCAGATATCGATTGGGAAGGGCG
>CAYWJQ010000003.1:204112-204266 GCA_964458595.1 uncultured Thermoplasmata archaeon | reverse complement strand
CGCCGGTACTCTCCTCGAGAGCTTTTACGGTGCCATCAAAAGTCGAGTTTTCGATACGACCATCGTTATAGCCGACTAGGCCGCCTACGGTATCATTGCCGGTAACAGTCCCGCTGGCGTTCGAGGTCTTCGTTTCGCCACTATTTCCTCCGAT
>CAYWJQ010000003.1:119768-204012 GCA_964458595.1 uncultured Thermoplasmata archaeon | reverse complement strand
GAGGCCACCAACGTAGTCGGAGCCGTTAACCGACCCCGTGGCGTAGGATGTCTTCGTTTCGCCACTATTTCCTCCGATGAGGCCACCAACGTAGTCGGAGCCGTTAACCGACCCCGTGGCGTAGGATGTCTTCACAGTCGGCACTCCCCCACCATCGTAGTTACGTCCGACAAGCCCACCTACATAGGAGGTACCGTCGACAGTCCCAGTTGCGTGCGACGTGTTCACGACTCCCTGGGATGTGGAGTAGCCTGAACTCAGACCGACAAGGCCACCCACCTGCTTAGAACCAGTGACGGATACCGCGGCAGTCGAGTGGCTCACTCGTCCCTGACTGTCTCCGACGAGGCCCCCAACCGACGTGGAACCGTCGACAGTGCCGGTGGCGGAGGACGCGCTTACCACACCACCTCCGTGGGATCCGACGAGGCTACCCACCTGCTTGTCGCCGGTGACCTCGACGTCTTCCAGACTGACGTTTACAATCATCCCGCCGTCAGTTCGGCCGAAAAGGGCGACGTAGTCCCTACCCGTCCGATTGATCGTCAGGTTCGCAATGGTGTGGTCCTGTCCGTCGAACGTCCCACTGAAACTGGCCCCTCTGTCACCGAATGGGTCAAAGCCTTTGTCGTTGTTTGCCGAGTCGTTCGCCACCGACTCGTAGCCCGTCGTATTCTCGTCAAGGTCCGCGACGAGCGTGAAGTTCGCGTCGAGCGCGTTGCGCACGTTGTCGAGGTCATTCCAGTCTGCAATCTGGTAGGGGCTGGCCTCGGTGCCGTTCCCGCCGGGGAACAGACTCTCCAGTCCGGGCGGGGGCGATTGGGTGTTGTTCAGCAGGTAGGGGTAGGATATCTCGGTGGTGTCGACGACGTCCCACGTGTTCGTGAAGTCGAACGCGAGACTAGTGTTCGCCTTCAGCTGGCTGGTCGTGAGGCCTGTACCTCCGGCCGAGCTAGACTGACCTGTCGTCTCGTTGTCCCAGTACGAATCTCCGACCGTTCCGGAGTTGTTGCCGACTAGACCGCCGACCTCGTCATCGCCGGTGACAGCGCCGACCGCGTACGAGTTGTTCAGAGAGCCTATATTCCATGCGGCGAAACCTCCCGCAATGCTGTTCCCGTCGGCTGCCGAAGCACTGACAGATCCGGTGGCGTACGACGCATTGACAGTTCCTGTGTTTGTGTTGGCTCCGACATTTCCTCCGGCGACAGCACCTATATTGTTGTCGGCAGTTGTGTTCGTTGAACTTGCTGTGACGTCACCGGTCGAATAGGACTGGTTCACGATTGCCTGTCCCATTCCAATGAGTCCGCCCGATATGATGCTGTGACTGGCGTTGGCTGACACTTCGACATCACCGGTCGCGTTCGAGGCAGTTAGCGAACTCATGCTGTAACCAGCGAAACCCCCGACTTTATTCGGATAGGTGCTGTTGTACAAAGAGACGGAGACGTTTCCACCGGCAGAGGAGTTCACAATGGGCCCACCATTTATGCCCACAAATCCACCAATATTAACACCATATGTGAAAGATTTGATATTCGAAAGGTCGACGGTAACATCACCCATCGCGTTCGAGGCGGTCACCGTGCCTTTGTTGTTGTACCCTACGAGTCCACCCACCGAAGTATCGTTACCGAAGCTAAAGGTGACATTCACCGCAGCAGTTGAAGTGGAGTTGGCGATGGTGCCGAACTGATGGTTCTTGCCGACAAGACCGGCGAAATATCCACCGGTACTCTCCTCGAGAGCTTTTACGGTCCCATCAGAAGTCGAGTTTTCGATCCGACCATCGTTATAGCCGACTAGACCGCCCACGGTACTGTTACCGTAGACGCTCACATCTGTGGAGCAGTTCTCGATTTGACCAAGATTCCGCCCGACTAGACCGCCCACGGTATTGTTGCCAGTGATCGTCCCGGTGACCGAGACGTTCTCTATAGTCGCTACTGCCTGTCCGTGTCCTCCGGCGACTGCACCGACGGAATCATTTCCAGTGATGTCTACATTGTCGATAGTAACGTTTCGTAAAGCCCCATTACCATCAGGTGCTATCCACTCGAATAAACCGACGTTATTCTCGCTCGGACGGTCGATCGTCAGATCCGAAATAGTGTAGTCTTGACCGTCGAAGGTCCCTTCTAATCCACCGCGAATATCATTGGGATCACTGAGCGGATCGAATCCTTTCCCGCCGTTCGCCGATCCGCTCGCTACTTCGCTGTAACCTTCGGTCGTATCGTCAAGATCGGCCGTCAAAGTGAAGTTCGCACCTAAGTGGTTTCGCGTCTCATTCAAGTGTGTCCAATTCGAGATCTGGTAAGGATCGCTTTCGCTACCATCTCCATTGGCAAAATCACTGCTCGCAGTTAATTCGTTATTCGAAGTCGTCTCGGTTCCCGCGGCCGCCAAACTGCCCGCAGCCACCGTCAACACCGATAGTATCAGTATCGCTGTCACGAAAAGAGTCGTCAATTTGTTGATCTTTTTTAATTTCAAATCTAAGTTTTTGCTTTTCATATCAAATCCGCCTCAATATTATAAAAGCTAGATATAACACTATTTAAACCCTCGGAAGATTTTCCAAAATAAACCTAGCAAATAAGGATTTAATACTCCTGTTCTAACCTGAATTTTGAGTGAAAATCCACATTATTATTCAATTTTGGGGGCGATTATCTCGATAGAATAAAAAACATAATATCTTTGTGGGTAAGAATCTGGATTATAGTCAATGATGCTCCCTTAGACTATTTTTCACCATATATCTTAGAGATCAAAGAAAAAAAGGATCCCAGATCTCGATACCCCTAACGGGTTAAATTTTTATAAAAAACTACCTTCGTCTAGACCCAATGGACACGAAAAAATTCCTCGATGAGAACGTCAAGCCGGCGACCGGCTGCACTGAACCGGTAGCTATAGGTTACGCTACATCTCTCGCATACAACTCTCTTTTCGGGAATCTGCCTCACGAACCATGCAGAGATATTCCCACGCCAAAAGCCGATTCTTTAGAGAAAATTCAGCTCAGTATCGGTAAAGGTGTTTACAAGAACGCTTTTTCGATGGCAGTTCCCGGAACGGATGGAGAAAAAGGGATGGAGATAGCCGCGGCAGTAGGGCTATTTCTAGACCCAAAAAAAGAACTCGAGCTATTCGAGGATGTTAACGAAGAAGTTCTTTCAGAGGCTAAAAAGATAGAGAAAAAGGAAAAGATAGATGTCTCAGAAGTTAAGGATAAGTCGGAATTCGACATCCAGGTCGATCTTGTCTACAATTACAATGGAGAGCAAAGGACTTCTTCCGTCAGATTGGAAAAATTTCACGACCACATCTCCTCGATAGAAGTGGACGGAGAGACTCTTTATGAAGATGAAAATATCGAAAAAGAAAGTGAATCTGTTGAGATACCCAACACTTTGGAGGAAATGGTTCAAACAGCTAAAAATATAGACGAAAGTACGGTCGAAAGATTATACGAAGGCATAGAGATGAACAAAGATTTAGCGGAAGAAAGTCTTGAGAACGGCTATGGCATCGGAGTCGGCAGAAAGTTGAACGAGATGGTGAAAAACGGAGATCTTTCCGACGATCTGGTCAACAAAGTGAAGATCAAAACCGCCGCTGCAGCCGACGCCAGGATGGGCGGTATAGAGGAACCCATTATGAGCACTTCCGGCTCCGGTAACCAAGGGATCACTGTCCTCGTCCCTATAGGTGTTGTGGGTGAAGAAAAAGGTCTGAGCAAGAAAAAACAAGCTGAAGCTGCGATGCTGGCTCATCTGGTAACCAAATATTCAACTGAAAAATCCAGCCATCTTTCAGCTCTCTGCGGATGTTCTGTCAAAGCGGGCATGGGCGCAACTGCAGCTCTAACTTACCTGTTAGGTGGAGATGTTGACAAAATCAAAAACTCGATAAAGATACTCGCGGGAAATCTCACCGGCATGATATGCGACGGGGCGAAAGAGGGCTGCGCTCTCAAGATCTCGACCGCGGCCGGAGAAACTTTAGAGAGCAGCCTGATGGCTTTACAAGGATTGGAAGTGCCCAACGACAACGGGATCGTCGGGAAAACTGCTGAGGAGACTTTAAAAAACATAGGTAAGATCTCCAACGAGATGGCCTCTATCGATCTTCAGATAATCGATATATTGGAAAAGAAAGAGTGAATTAGTTTTACGTTAACCAACCTGTTATGCAGACCCGTCGAGATCTCATATAACAAATTGTCATTTTTACGCCCATATCAGGATTATCGTCGGTCTTTTACACTTATCTTCTTCGATATCCTCGTTCAATCTCTCTAACTCATTTACTAATTCTTCCTTCTTTGGATGTGACTCATCTAGTTCTTCAAGGTAATGAGCAACGTTTCCGCCCCACTCGCCTTTTAACTCGGGATCCATATACTCGTGATCTTTGATCTCGATTACGTCTTCGAGCCACCCTTTGACTTCTTCGGGTTTGAAAGGCACATGGCTCCAATGTTTCTTAGGAACATCTAAAGCCTTTTGTGCTTTTTTTCTCAGTTCCAACTGCTTAACAAAATTCTGCTGACCTTTGTCTAAGTCTTTGTCCACATACATCGCTATCCTCAGACCTCTACTCACCCGAAACATCTCTTCGATAATTTCTTTTTGTGCGTCTTGAGGATATAGGTCCCTGAAAAAAGATGCACAAGTGGCGATATCGAATGAATTATCTGGTACCGGTATCTCTCTCGCATCTGACTGAATGGGTAGCACTTTATCCCATATCTGATGACCTTTCATCACCTGGTCTAACTCGTCCCACATATGATTCTCTCTGCCACCGACCATCTTGTCTAGTGCACAAACAGAATTTCCATCTCTAGCCAAAAATTGTGTGTAGTATCCTCTTCCACTTCCTATCTCTATGACCTTTTTCTCATCGAACTCAAATCTATCCGCTATCTTTCTTTTTTCTCTTCCCTCGCTGCACCACTCAACCACTTCATGCGGTAGTAACTCTCCCTTTTCTGCTAGCTCTATTGCTTCTTCTTTCTCTATTCCCATACCTTCTGCCACCATCTCCCTTTCCCATTCCGGGACGAGAGGATAGAGAAACCATTCATCTGCAAATCCCATATTATCGATTCGTTATTGTAAGATATAGGATTTATTTGTTGTCAAAAATATATATAAATCATGGATGTGTATTAGTATCCAGTTGTATGAGGGTGATATTATTTTATAAGAATTTTCAAATTTTATAATCTTTCCTTAGACATCTCGAAACACCGATCCGACTAATCCTCTTGACCGAAGGTTAATAATAACAACAAACTACATTTCAGAGCATGAAAGTTAGAGAGATCGAAGGAAAGTCTTCCGATAAGTTATATTCTCTTTGGAAGAAAACTAACAGGAAAAGGAGGTACACCATTAAAAGATCCCAGGAAGAATTCATCCACCATTATTTTGAAAAACCTTCAACGACAAACAGATCTTTTTTAGCAAAAGAAGAAGATAGAACACTTGGAGCCCTCATGCTAGAGTCGTACAACTGGGGCTCTTACCTCTATGACTGGATCCCGGAAAGAGATACAAGGGTACTGAAAAATATTTTTGAGAAGGTCGTCTCCTCTTTTAGAGAGAGCGAAAGCGAGATATATTTGAATCCTATTTTCAGCGATCAAGACATACTCAAATATTACGAAAAAATCGGTTTCGAAAAGGATGATAGAGCACCCCATCATCTATTGATGAAAAAAGAACCTATACAAACGGAGAAGGTGGAAAAAGCCCTAAATATATGGGAATTACATCATCCAAATTCTGATGAAAAGATAAAACGGTTAGCCGACCTCTTCATCGATATATCCACCCGTTGGGACGAGCGAAGTGAGATGGTCAAAGATATCCGCTGGAGTTTGGAGGAAAATGTGAGTTACCTGTTGGATGTAAAGGAAGATAGCGTGATCGGATACTGCGGTTTGGAAGAGAGATATCTTTTTTCAGGGAAGACCATTTACTGGATAAAAGAAGTAGGTGTTGCTCCAGCAGAGAGGGGGCAGGGAAAAGCTACTGCGATGATTAAACAAACGTTAAATCAGATTGAAAGCAAAGATGGAAACGAAGCCTTCATCGATATCCATTCGAAGAATCCTGCAAAAAATTTGTACAAAAAATTAGGATTCCAGACTATAGAAAAGGTCCCGAACCTGAGATACGAGTTTTGAATGGGAGATGAACTAATCTCTGTAATTCAAAAACAAAAATCTCTATTTTCTCAACCACACTTCTCTTTTTCCGTTTTCCAATTCATTCAACTCTAAGATATCGAACTGGGAACATATCTCTTTTATCTCTTTCTCACTGTAATATCTCCACAAGGTACCTTTTTTCATCCCTTTCTTATACATTCTAGTCCCGTCTTCTAAGGTTTCATAGTCACTTTCCTCCTCTAAACAATCAAAAGTCAAATAAGCTCTCCCATCTTTTTCCATAATGTTTTCCATCTTACTGATAACTTTCTTCGTATCTTCCAGCATCATGTGGTCTAAAACGGAGTTCGATATCACACCATCAAATTCTTCTTCTAAAGAGTCTATATCATCTGCCCTGATCACTTCAGTTCGTATGTCTAGATCCCTATTTTCGAGTTCAGATCTTAAATGCTCAATCGCTTCTTTCGATATATCCGCGGCCACAACATCGAATCCAACCTTAGCTAAAATTATACTCCAATGGCCATACCCACATCCAAGGTCCAAAATCTTCGAGACATCGAGATCATTCATCCTTATAATCAATGATCTAAGATCTTTTCTCAACAATTCTTCATATTCTATTTCTAATCCTGAGTAAATCTCGTCCCAAACCTTGCTCTGTTCATCCATCTTGTAAATCATTGATGCAGAACTGAGTTTAAAAGTTTTGATGTTTTAGTTAAAATCATAATATAAGTACTTATTATGAGATCACTCTTTTGATCTCCTCAAATATATCCTGAAAATCTTTCAAACCAGACTTCATATCTTTGTAGGCGATCTCATCATCGATTGGACCGTAACGATGGACAAGTTGATTTCTGAACCCCTTCATCTCCTGTATCTTTTCTATTACCTCCTCATCCATTACGCCGGCATTTTTGAGTTCCCTCAGCATGATCTCGTCGCTACCCGGGATTTTGAGATCTTCTTCTTTCATGACTATCGCACAGATATCCAAAACGTTCTGTATTGCGAATTCGACATTTTTGTATATTCCATCCCTTTCGAGTCTGCTCATCTCGGTAAATTCTTCGTAAGAATCTGGCAAGTTCTCTTTGACTATTTTAACGCTATCTTTCGCTTCAGACAACTTATTCAATACCTTTTCATTCATATCTCGGCACCTTCCATCCCGGCTTTTCCGTAAAGGATATACTTGTATCTGGGTTCAAAATCGTTGTACTCTTTGACCGTTTGGCGAGCGATATCATAAACAAAGTCCTTCTCATCGGCATATATCAACTCGCCCTTGAAAACTTCTTTCTGCACATATAGAGGAAGTAACTGAAACATCTGGATATCATATTCATCAGTAAAAGAACCGCTTATTTGGAACAAAGTTTTGTACAGTTCGTCCCTATCTTCGATATCGTAATACAAGCAGAGATCGATATCCGATCTTTCTGTCGTTTCTCCAGCCGCATATGAGCCATAAAGATATATGAACTTAAGAGCGTCAAAATTAGGACAGCTCCTTAATCTATCTAATATGTCATCCCTGCAGACATTATCATTTGCCATTATATTATGATATCATTTCAATATCCTTAAATGTTTTTGCATCCGACTTATATCAATTTGCTTTTAAGAAGTTCTCAAGATTCTATCCATTTTCATCTCTAGTGAATGATCATCTTCAGATCAGATGACTCCCGTCGCAGCAATCCGAAGTCGTTAACCCCGGCAGGCCTTCTCTGCAGGTCGCAAAAGGAATTCCACGTTCTTCGCATTCTTTCGCCACTTTTCCCAATATTTCCTTCCGCTTTTCTTCGGGCAGATAATAGCTGTTCCCTATATTCTCTCCTTTTTCGAAGTAGAGCTCTTCTAGTTTATCAGCTAAATCCGAAAAAGCTCCCTCGAATCTTTTCCAGCTGTCTCCTCTGGGTTTGAACGTGCTGGAGACTATGTGTTCCGCTCCAACATCACTCGCTTTTTTCACTATCCGAGGGATCTCTTCTTCAGTAAGTTCGGGAAAGATGGGATCGAAACGAATTCCGACTGAAATGTCTTCCTCAGCAAGGGTTCTTACCAAATCTAATCTCTTTTGACCGCTTGGAGTGTTCGGTTCTAGTTTTTCTTCAACCTCGTCTTTCAAAGTACAAATGCTCACCGTGACCGCGCTCTCCATCTCCTTCAAGATATCGATGTCTCGTTTCACATGAACGCCTTTGGTCACTACCAGGACCTTCATCTCCTCCTCTTTCAGCACCTTTAGAACTTCCCTAGTATCTTCATACTCTTTATCCATCGGAAGGTACGGGTCGGAAGAGTTGGAAAGTGATATGAGTGAACCTTTCTGTATCTTCTGAAGATCTGTTTTCACTCTCTCGACGATATCTTTCTTCCTCCTAGGTTCAAAGAAATTGGGAATATATGTCGAATAACAGTATATGCATCTGTGACCACAGCCAGTATACGGATTTAGCGAGTACTTTTTCGGACAGGTGCACATCTCGCTGTCCCACGGATCGAATTCTCGGATCACTTCCATATTCAGGTCTATACGATGACCGTATTAAAAACTACTTTCATCTACCCCTCCCCTACAGATTTAAAAGCATATACGCCGTAATTAAAGAACGATGACGAGTCTAGAGAAGATAGCTCACCTTGCAGAAGAGAGCAAGTACGATACGCTGGGGCCTAAAACGGATAATATAGACGATACTAGCCTGAACAAGGTGAGCGCATTGGGTGAAGCCACGAAACATGATGTCTGTGCATCGTCGGCGACGCCGAGAGTGGTTAAGGGCTTGGACAGGATAGGTAACGCTTCCAGCGGAGGGATCTGTCACTCGTTCACTCCCGACGGTAGATGCGTCAGCCTATTCAAGACATTGTTCACCAATAATTGTGATCAAAACTGCAGTTACTGCCCCAATTCTAAAAAATGTAACAGTTCTGGAAAGACCTATTCATACACTCCTGAAGAGTTGGCCGAGATAACTCTTTCGCTGTATCAGAGCAATTACATCGAAGGACTCTTTCTGAGTTCTGGGATAAGCGGCGACGAAGATATAATAATGGAAAAGCTGATAGAATCCGTTCGACTGCTGAGAGAGAAGTACAAGTTCGAAGGTTACATTCATCTTAAGATCTTGCCGGGAAGCGATAAGGACTACATAAAGAGATGTATGGAGTACGCCGACAGGGTCAGCCTGAATATTGAGACCTCTTCAAAAACTAGACTTCAAGAGATCAGTTCGACTAAAGACTATCAGTACGATATACTGCGGAGACAGCGTTACATCAGAGACCTGATGGACGATACGAATCTTCCTTCCGGTCACACCACTCAGACCTTGGTAGGAGCGGCCGGAGAGAACGATAAAGAGATCTTCGAGAGCATGATAAGAGAATACAGGAGGATGGACATCAAAAGGATGTACTATGCAGCCTTCACACCTGTAGAGGATACCGAATTCGAAGGTAAAGAAAACGTTCCGGAAACCAGGGAACATAGGCTATACCAGACGGATTGGCTTTTCAGGGTTTACGATCTAAGCCCCCGGGAAATAAATCTAGCTTTTGACGGTGAAGGATTTCTAGGAGACAGAGATCCAAAGTTAAAGATCGCCAGACGTATCTTTGATGATGCGGTCGATCCCAACGAAGCCTCATATGAAAGACTGATAAGAGTTCCCGGGATAGGACCTAAGAGCGCTACAAGGATCGTCAAATCGAGAGAGAAAGAAAAGATAAGCAAAAGAAGAGAGCTCGACAAGTTGGGAGTGGTCCTAAAAAGAGCAAGACCGTTTTTGGAATTGAACGGATGGAAAGATACGACTCTAGACAGGTGGTCCAGTTGAGTCTGCCGAAAAGAGATCTCAATCTGTTAAAAGCAAACAGCAAAACCAAACCGAGAGATATAAAGAAAGCCGAAAAATTAGATAAAGAGGATCTTCAAACTGCAAAAAAAGACGAAATCATCCGGATCCGTGAACTAATCAGGGAAGTTGGAAGAGAGATACACATGATGAAAGGTTTCGTCAGGTTTAAGCTTCTCGGAGACAAAGTTCAATACGGTTATATGAAACCCGAACACGAGATAGGATTCAAAGTCGCAAACTGGTTCGCTAAACGCTTTCCAGGGAAGATCATAGTGCTCGGAAATGAAGAGGAAAGCTGGATCTCCATCTATTCCGAGGAAGGTATATCGAAGAGAAATGGTGATAGCCTTGAAAACACGATAGATGAACTTCATGAACACCTAGATATAGATACGGAAAAAGATCACAGCGATCTGTGGGAAAATTACTACGAAAGCCAGTACTCAGAACAGAGAAAAAATAAAGAGTTGTTCAAGAAAAACATGCCCGAAAAGTATAGGAAAAGAGCGAAAAATACCACCGAAAGGAAATTCAAATCTAAAGACCTAGATGGTTTTGCATGATGAAAACATTTTTAAATTATTACACAGTTTTATTCGTCGATCGTGATAATCGATGAACCCGATAGGAACGTACGAATCTAAAGTCTCAAAATTTCCCAAGACCTTTATCGTGATATTGGTCGTCATAACGATATTTCTCTCTTTCTTCGCCTCCCAGATGCAGATGAACGCGAGCGAAGGGGATTTTCAGCCAGATACCGAGATCGCCAAAGCGAATTCGATGATAAGGGATGAATACGGCAGTGAGCATAACCGTGTAAGCCTGGTCTCAGTAGCGGACGGAAACGTTCTCGAGAGAGATTCTTTACTCATGCTTGTTGATCTAGAAGAAAAAATCAACGAGTCCGAGACCATATCACCTGCTTTGTCAAAAACAGCCGATGCCCCCACCGGAGTTTCATCACCGGCGCGTTTGATCGGGCAGGCATCTTTCATCCAAGAAGTCAACGAAACGTTGAGAAATATGATGGAAAACGGAGCGCCTCCAACTGGAAATCAGGGAGGAGCACCTCCGGATATAGAGCAGATCCAAAAGGAATTGAGAACTAAGGCACAAAAACTAACTGTTGAGGATATAAGGACCATACTGGAAGGAGGCAACTTGACAATATATGTAGAGGAATTGGGAACCTCCTTCCCACTGAACTTCGACCAATACAAACCCCAAGATCTTGACGACTTATATGAGATGGAACTTTTCCCACTAGACGAAATACTTCCAATTTTGCTCTCGAAAGATTACGATAAAGAAAATCAAGAGGCCAAGAAGTCTCTCACCAGCATCTACATCGATGGTGAGCTTGAAGAGGATAGAGCCCTGGAGGTTGAAAAAGCGATAAAAAACGCTGCGGGTGAGGCCGAGGGTGAAGGTACTGAACTTAGGGTGTCTGGAGACGCGATCATAGATGAAAAAGTCAACGAAGCTTCGGGAAGAAATATAGCTCTCTTGATGCCGCTGGCATTCGTTTTCGTTATAGTTGTTCTAGCCGTGATGTATAGGAGCTTGACAGACACGGTATTGAATCTTCTCTCTCTGATCATGGCTATTATTTGGGTCTACGGTATAGGGGTGCTCTTAAACCTCAATCTCGGTAATCCGATGATGACCACAGTCCCGGTCCTCATCATCGGGCTAGGGATCGATTACGGCATCCATTTCACCTCTAGATATCGTGAAGAGTTGAGGGAAGGAAAGGGGATCTCTGAAGCTGTCAGCAAGACCGGCGCGACGGTGGGTTTCGCTATATCATTGACCACGATCACCACGGTGGTCGGCTTCTCCAGCAACTTGATCTCCAACATAGAAACTATCCGTCATTTCGGCATGCTCACTTCGATAGGTATCGGTAGCGCTTTCGTTCTTATGCTCACTTTCTTCCCCGCCGCGAAAACGGTCCTGGATAAACGCAGGAAGAGAAAAGACAAAAAAGTCGTAAAAGAAAAAAACAAGGACGATGAAGAAGATAAAGATGACAAGAAATCCATAGGTGATAGATTCTGGAGTAAGATCGGTGAGCCAGAGACTTTCTGTGAAGCTGATAGAGACTGCGTCAATAACGGTCTGGGACTCGGCGCTATAGCCGCGAGAACACCTATCCCGGTCATAATCATAGTTCTTCTGATCACTACAACGGGGTTATACGGCGGGATACAGCTCGAAGCAGACTACGATTTTACGGATTTTCTACCCGAAGATATCGAGGAAACCGAAACCGTGAACATGATCGTTAACGACTTCAATTTCAGCGAGGAAACGGTTTACATTCTCGTAGAAGGAGACGTCGCTCGACCGGATGTTTTCCAGAATATTGAGAGAGTGCAGGGAAGAGCAATGAACAGCAAGTATGCCGTGAACGCGAGACGACCGGAAACACCCTACACTCTAGGAGAATCTATGGCTGGAGGAGAAGGATTTGAAAAGGGAGAAAACGAGGCACGGCAAGAATTCCAGCAGATCTGGACCAACATAACGACCAAAGAGGAAATCGATCAGGAAAACGTCACTAGAGCCTATGAGATGATGATGGAGTATCGAGAGGACGACGCTCGTAGGGTTCTACAAGAAGGAGACGATGGTGAGTTCTCCGGCATTTTACTCAGAATACCCGTAGACACGCAAGAGGAAGAAAAGGCATTGGAAACTCAAAAGGATATGGAAGAAGCGGCCCAACCTTTCGAAGAGTCAGATCTTGATAGAGTGATAGTTACAGGAGGACCGATAGTCAGCCAATCGATCTTCGAGTCCATAAACGAAGGTCAACTGCAGTCATTAGCGATCACGTTTATAATCGCGCTTATCATACTCATGCTGCTTTATTCCTATCTCGGTCAAGGCCCTCTACTCGGTGCCGTGACTATATTACCCCTAGTTTTCGTCATAAGCTGGACTTTTGGGGCCATGTACTTTTTCAACATACCGCTCAACCCAGTGACAGTCACTATCGCAGCTATAACAGTAGGTCTGGGCATAGATTTCAGTATACATCTGACCGAAAGGTTCGTCGAGGACAGTAAAAGGATTGCTCATCCCGAGTGCGCTATGTGCGTTTCAACGAGCCATACTGGAAGTGCTTTATTTGGCTCCGCCGCGACCACGATCGTCGGCTTCGGTATACTGTCGTTGGCTATCATACCACCGTTAGCTCAGTTCGGTCAAGTGAGCGCTCTTAGTATATTCTTCGCATTTCTAGCGGCGGTTTTCGTCCTTCCGACCTTCCTACTCCTATGGTATAAATACAAGCACTAATAGAAAAAACAAAGAGGAATAGGTTTACAAGGAATAATGAAATCACTCTACAGGACAAGTGGTGGAACTCCAGCCCGACAATCCGCCGAGGACTACGTGGAGATCATCCCATCCATTTTTCTTTAGAATACTAGCCGCGGTCATAGATCTTAAACCGCTGCCGCAGAATATATAGATCGGTCTGTCATCCGGAATTTCGTCCAAGTTATCGGACAATTTAGTCAAGTGTAATTCGTGGGCGCCTTCTATTTCTCCCTTCTTTTCTATCTCTTCCTGAGGCCTGACATCCAGGAGGAAAGATGATTCATCGCTATCTAAAATATTACAGACTTTATGAACGTTCACCGTATCTATCGAATCGCTCTCGTGACCCTGCATATTCCAGGATAACATCCCTCCTGCAAGGCACCCTTCTACATTGTCGTAACCTAATCTCTCTAGATAGGTGAAAGCTTTCGATGGATCTCCAGCTTCATCGACAAGTAAAATCGGCTTATCGTAGGGCAAAAACCATCCCGCAAAGTTCGGTATACCATCTTCCCATATCGATATCGCTCCAGGTATGTGAGAGGCGCCGAAGGAAAGTTCTTTTCTGGTGTCTAAAACTACCGCGTCTTCAGCCCGCTCTTTGAATACCTCCGCAGAGAAAAATTCCATCGTTGTTCCTGACGATTGGTGCTCGGGAAGCTCGAGGTTCATCTCTTCCATCTTCTCGAAATAAGGCGGGTACTCCAACATCTCAGCAACTTTTTCGGCGAAATCCTCCTTATCTTCCACCTTAAGCTTTGGATTTCTATCCTTTTCTATACCTACGGTAGTTAATTCACGCTCTGCGATCTCGGTCCCGCAGACCGATCCGGAACCATGTGCGGGACAGACCAATACCCCATCTCCAAGTGGTAGGATCTTGTTGAAAATCGAGTCGTAAAGTTTGTAAGCCATCTTTTCCAAGTTCTCTTCCCCGTAGAAGTCTATCCTTCCAACATCGCCCGCGAAAAGAGCGTCACCAGTGAAAACCATCCACGGTTCTCCGTCAGGGTCATAAAGAACGTAGCTCATACTGCCTAAAGTATGACCCGGGGTGTGGATCGCTTCTAACTTCAAGCGGCCAACATCCCAAATATCGTCCTCTTGAGCCGGTTCACCGTAAGTGTAGTCTAATTCTTCGTCAGCATGATAGATCTCGGCTCCTGTCTTCCTCTTTATCTCATAAGAACCGATCACGTAATCTTCGTTTCTATGGGTTTCCAACACCAATTCGATGTTCATCCCCTGCTTGGATGCGAGATCGATATACTCTTGTACGTCTCTCTTCGGATCTATAACAACTGCCTCGTTCTGATCCCCTATGATATAGGAGTAATGTGCAAGTCCTTCAGACTTTATCCTTTCAAATAACATATTACTTTCCTCCACCTCTCGCTCTTCTTATCCATTTTCATACTAATTTAATTTGTGCTCAGATCTAAACAAAAACATTAATACGCCGACATCGATAACTAAGTTGGTGTGATAATATGTCTAAAGCGATATTACTTTTAGAGAACGGATTTGAGGATACTGAGCTAACTTACCCTTACTACAGATTGCAGGAAGCCGGCCTTGAAGTCGATCTTGTATCGGAAGAGGGGGAGAAAGTATACAAAAGCAAAAATGGTCAGAAGATCGAATCTCAGAAAGCGGCAAAAGATGTAGACGCTTCAGAGTACGATCTTCTGGTCATACCGGGTGGGAAAGGGCCTGACAGGATGAGGATCAAAGAGTCAATAGTCAACCTCGCTCAGGACGCGGTCGATAACGATCTCGTTATCGCATCTATATGCCACGGCGCTCAATTGTTGATAGAAACGGATCTATTGGAAGGTAAAGAGGCCACGTGCTTCTATTCAGTTAGAACCGATCTAGAAAACGCTGGTGCAGAATTCTTGGACCAAGAAGTTGTCGTAGACGGAAATCTAGTGACTTCGAGACATCCGGGTGATCTTCCGGCGTTCATGGAAGAAACACTGAAGAAGTTTTAAGGGAATTATTTAACCTATTTCCGCTTTTTTCTTTTATTAAATGTGCTTACCCACGTCTATATCCGCACCCGATCTTTTATCAAAGTCTTCCTCAGCCGTTTTAACGATCACTTTTGCTACGTTTTTTGGTTCGGCCCCGCTGTAATCTGTCATCCGAGTAGCGGTCATACCTGGATTCACCACATAAGTTCTAAAACCTCTAGGTAGTTCTTTCGCTAATGATTGTGTGAATCCTCTCACGCCGAACTTCGTCGCTGAATAAACTGAATAGCGGGCAGAACCGCTTTTTCCCAACCCGCTGGAGATGTTGATGATCATCCCTTCGTCTTTGCCCAGCATGCTCTCCAAAAATATTTTAGAAGTGTTTATCAAACCTGTCAGGTTCACGTCGATCTGTTTTTCTATTTCTCGATGAGACTGGTTATCAAGTTTACCTCTTTCCAGAACGCCAGCGTTATCTAAATGATCGAGAAGACACCTTCCTAGCGGAGTTAGGGAGGTGATGAATCGATTCCAATTTCACTCACCCCTCCGATCAACCCTTAAATGTGAAGACATGTTGTGAATACAAGGAGATGGATGTTTCAAAAACCGTGAAGTCAGCCATTGTTGAGCTGACCAATATAAAGCGTGAACAGCTCGAGCAGATGTGGTCGAACTACCAGCGTTGGCTCCATACAGGTGAAGGAACAAATAAAGTTTACAGCGCACACAGACAACAGGCCGGGCGGAACCTTGATACAGATGACCTTAAAGATGAGAAACAGTATCCTCTTTTCATCCGAAAAGATCTGCTGAGTATAGAGGAATGTGGATCCGAACTTGCAGACTATTTCTTTAAGATACCGTCCAAGCAGAGATATGGTGGGATCAAAGTTCCGATAAAGACGCATATGGACATAAAGGATAAACATGAAGTCTGCGAAACTAAGCTGTTGAAGAAAGACGGACGGTTCCATCTCCATATCATGATCAAGAAAGATGCGTTTGTACGGGAGCGTTACGACGGCGTTCTAGGTATCGATCTGGGCTTGAGACAGCCAGTAGCGTCAGTGGCGTTACCTGATCGAGATACGATGCTGGACGGCTGTTTGATACGTGACGTACAAACGCATTTCTTTTACCTAAGGCGACAGACGGAATATGGTAACAACCGATCACGTTTTTTTAGACGTGAATACGATAAGGTCAACGACCGCATCCATAAGTTGACCAACAAGATCGTCCAGTATGCTGAGGAGAATAACCTGCTGATCGTTGTCGGCGATCTGGAGGGAGTGCAGGAACAGGGTAACGGAAGGAAGATAAATCGAAAACTGCACAGGTTTCCGCACTATGAGCTGAGAAGACAGTTGAAGTACAAAGCACGGTGGAACGGTATTGCGTATAAAGAAGTGAACGAAGCGTACACATCTCAACGCTGTTCAAGATGTGGAACGAAAGGTGAACGGAACGCTGGTCTGTTCAAGTGCAACAACTGCGGTTTGGAGATACATTCGGACAAGAACGGAGCACATAACATCGGACGACGGGCATTAGGAAAGCTTTTGAAGCCGCTTTCTGATGCAGGGGGCTTTGTGGCTAGTCCCGGAGCTGGAAGCAGTGACCTGACCGCTCTGACGGAGTTCTACTCCTTCATGAAGTCGGCGAGCGGAATGCAACCTCATTAGCTTTGGTCAGAAGCACCTTCCTGATCGGCTGGTCAGGGAGGTGAGGAAGTCACTGATTAGTATATCTACGTTTCCAAATCGTTCTTTAATTTCCTCTAGAGATTTCTCGATAGAAGATCTATCGGTTACATCTAAGCGAGTGAGCATAGATCCGCTTTTTTCCTCACAGTACTCCATCACCTCTCTCCCTTTTTCCTCCCCTCTATTGTAGGTCACGACGACTTTACTCCCCTCCTCAGCGAACAATTCTGCCGTAGACTTCCCTATTCCAGAACTAGAGCCCGTCACGACAACAACTTTATCTTTCAGCTTCATAGTTTATAATCACATATAATGTTAAAAAGACTTCCGATAATTTTAATAATAACGTGGGGTTGCCATCCATCCAATGAAAATGAGAGCTGGAATAGAAAAAGATGTCGAAGACTGCGTCGATATAGCTAAGGGTCTAGATGAATATTTTACTGAAGACGCTTTAGAGAGTATGAAAAAAGATCTGAAAAACCACGAATTTTTCGTAGTTGAAGAAGAAAACGAAACAGCAGGATTTATCTCATTAGATATCAAGAACGACGACTGCGCAGACATCTCTTGGTTGGCAGTCAAAAAAGACAAAAGAGGTTCGGGATTCGGAAAAGAACTCGTCCTTCAATCCGAGAACTATCTACGTGAGAAAGGGATACAGATACTCGAAGTGAAAACGCTCTCTAAAGATGCCGATTATGAACCCTATGCCCGAACTAGAAAATTCTATGAAAAGATGGACTTTTTACATCTAGAAACTATCGATCCTTATCCGGGCTGGGACGAAGGAAATCCCTGTTCGATCTACGTCAAGTCTCTTTAGTCTTTGAAGACTCGGGGAGAAGCGCAGATACGATAGTTATGATAGGACCAATTATCAGTCCGGCCCAGACGAAAAACCCAACGAGCCCGTAAATGAGTATTTTCACTCTACTCTTTCTATCTGGATTTTTGAAATCAGATGATCTTCTCCAGAGCAACAAACCAAAAAGGGTCGGTAGAGATGCGAAGAAGACACTTACTATGATCGCGGGGCTCGGCGATTCGACACCGGCGATCCCGATCTGCATGAAGAGCATGGCACCGCTGCCGATGTAGAGTAAACCGGCGGTCAAAAGACCCCACTCTTTTATGTCATCGGGCCCCCAACCATTTCTATATCTTCTCCTGAAAGTATCCGCAAACCCTACCCCTAAAACCGATATCATCGGAGCAAAGATCAGCCATATCGGTTGACCTTCCCATATGTGTATATTTGCCACGTCGATTGGAACGCGGATCCATTCTACGAGACCGTATCTCTCCTCTTTGCCCACCGCGAGGCCGTATTCACCGCTCTCATGTTCCCCATAAACAACAGCATAATATGTTCCTGATTCCTCTACCTCCTCTTCATATTCCGCCGGATAGTGATAAGCGGCGGGAGTGAAAGGTTCATACTCCTTTTCGCCCAGTTCGCCCTCGATGACTTTGTGTCCAACGTTTTCGGGTTTTTCTACACCGTGAGGTAAAGACCCGTTAGACTCGATTCCGGGACCCATAACGATCAGATCCGGCACGAAGCCCCCGTCATTTGGGATCAATAAACTGAGTCTGAGTCTCTCACCCTTTTCCATCTCCATCTCGTAGTAATTCGTTTCCGCTCCTTCACGCAGTTCCGAATATATCACCCAGGATTTGGTCGGATCTTCTACCAGCTTAGCGGTCTCTAAGCTTTCGTTTTCATCTCCAGTTTTAGGAACGTGAGCTAAAGATATTGACGCGGTAAACAATAAAATCAATACAAAGAATATCGATACGAGAAACTTCCCTTTCTTCATGCTCTCCCACTCCTCCTATTTACAAAGGTTAAAGAGAATATTTAACTTTTTTCTGAGATTTAAACAATATTATTAATTCCGCACTAGTAACCGAACCAATCGTTTATACTTCTAGATCGTTCCTGTCCCACATCCCGACTATTCTTCTAGTACCCCATAGACTGTTGATCTCCGAAACTACGATCACTTTCTCGTATATGTCTATAAGATTGAACGAATTCCCGTACACGCTCCTTTGATAGACGCTGCTCATCGAATTCGCGTTCACCACAACCGTATCGCCGATCTTCGCGGAGAATGGATGCGAAGAGGTGCCGGTCAAAACCAAGTCTATCTTTTCATCTACCAGTTCTCTCAAAAAATCTCCGCTGTCCTCGAGCAGGCCCTTCTCCCTTGCATGGGGTATGGGCATCACGTTGTGGTGTAAGAATACGCCTTTGAATGATTCTTCACGGTCTTCAAGTTTTTGAAACAATCTTTTCCTCTCGGTCTCGCCTATTATTCCTATCGGCGAATCATATTGTGATGAAGAAACGCCTTGTATAAATATATCATCGCCTTCGTAGGATTGGTCCATCTCACCGAAATGATGAGGGAACAGTTCATAACCCAGATAATTTATATCTCTCCCCGCCGGAGTATACACTATGGGCCCTTCTATTTTGGACAGGTTTTGCCCCGCCATCTCGTAATTTTTTTCTATCCCCTCTTCGACCACACCCCCACAATGTACCGTTATATCCGGATCTAGAGAATTGATCTTGTCGACCGCATTCAGAAAATGCGTGTATCTGAAATTCGTAGATGACGATATGGAGGTGTTGGATAGGTGAACGATCCTCGTCTTTCTATCTCCAAATTCATGAAATATGCGTTTTTCTTTCCTAGGATATTCATACAACCTAGTGGATCTTCCTATCCTTTTCGTCTTCACCTTCAATCTGTTTTTCTCTATCTCTATAACATTATAAGAATTGACGTCGCCGTGTCTGGTCTTTTTTCCAGAAACCGTCCCGGCGTTCACGAATACTGTATTCTCGACCCTGTAAACATTGGGATAATGCCTATGCCCGGATAGAACCAAGTCCACATCTGCTTTCAAAAATAGATCCAATAGATCTCCTGCATTGGAAAGTACGTTCCTTTCCCTCCCAGCCTTCGGTATTGGAAGAGTATGATGGTGGAGAACGACTATCTTGATGTCCTTTTTATTATATTCATTCAAAGCCTCCTTCATCATGTCGAACTTGACCATGCCCACCCGTCCTATATCCGTATCTGGAACTGCACTATCCACATAAACGACAACTGCGTTACCGACCTCCTGAACATCATTTCTAGAACCGATATAATCTTCGAATAATGATTTTCCGCCGCTCCTTTTATCATGATTTCCCGGGATAACGATATATGGTATCTCGATCTTTTCAAAAAATCTCTGCGCTTCTTTATAGTATTCCAATTTGCCGTCCTGTGTCACGTCGCCGGAATGGATAAGTAAGTCATAATCACCTGTTTTCAACTCTTCCAAAGCCTTGTCTAAGGCATCCTTTTCAAAATATGATTCATCTCCTAAATGTGTATCCGATATTTGAAATATCTTCATCTCATTCCCTCGAGATATAGGTCTCTAGTTTCTGTTTTTCTATTTCTATCAGATCTCTAAAAGTTATAATACCAACGATTTCATCTTTCTCTTCGACGAGGACGTGTTTGACATTTTTTTCAGCCATGAGCTCAAGGACTTTCTTCACCTTGGTATCGATATCGACTTTGATGAGGTCTGTCACCATTATCTCTTTGACCGGTATATCTGGTTTCAGACCTTCCGCGACGACTTTCTTTTTTATGTCACCATCAGTAAAAAACCCGATGATCTCATCATCTTCCACGACCGTCAAAGAACTGATATTGAACTCGACCATCATCTCCGCGGCCTCTTGGACACTCTTTTCCAAATCTACTCCTATGACCCTTTTAGTTACGAAATTACGGATCGGTATATCTATATCGTAAAATTTCGGTGCCGAATTACTCATCATCTACCACCTGTTCTAAGCCTTTTATGACGTCCTCGATCATCTCCCGTATCGTCGCCTCCATATTTATATTTGTGATGACTTTAGCATCGTTCTCTCTCGCCTGTTGGATAGTGAATTCCTGGATCTCCCTTATCTTATTTATCCTGTCGATATACCTATCCGGATCTCTGTGGCTGCCCTCGGCCCTCATCTTGAACCTCTCTACATGTTCATCTAGATTAGGGACTTCCAGTACATATTGAAAGACCCAAGCGTCCTCGTTATCGTCCAAATCGAGATAACCGGGTACTATGTGGACTCCATTTATGATAGTATTGAGTCCCTCCTTCACTCCTCTATCGATTACCGCTTTCATCCCAGAACTCACCAGATTCACCTGCTGATCGTAACCGTATATCAATTTGTTACTTACGAAGGGCGCTGCTACGCTCTTGTCGGTCATGTAGGTCGATTCATGGAGATTGGGAGCGATATCATAGGTCAGCATAGTTCTCATTATCTCTCTTATCGTATCCGTTCCGATCACCCTGTTTATCCCCAACCTGTGGCCCAATTCAGATGAAAGTGTGGATTTACCGACTCCCGGGCCCCCTCCTATCAAGATCAATAGAGGCTTATCGAGATATCTGATTTCCCTAGAAATTCGATAAAATTTTTCTTCCTTTTCATAGCCTTTATCGAGCAGTTTCTTTCTAATCTTTTCCTTAATCTCTTTGGATCGGATCTCTTTTCCTTCCCTTTCCTGGATCTCCTCATTTACTTCCTGAACTATCTCATATATCTTATCGATCGATAGACCTGTAATGTCCAGAGATCTTGCCAAGATACCCTTAGAGAAGGGATATCTGCTGTCTTCTTTTATCACGTATTTCATTTTAATCTACCTCTATTCGCGCCTTTTCCATATATAATCAAAGCAGGAAATTCCTTTTAGCTTCATCACATCTTTAATCCCGTGAAATTTCATTCCTTAAAGACTCCTTGAGCACCTGTTTAGATCACAGAGCGTGATCCCAAATGAGTTGGAATTTCACCCACCTAATTAGGAAATATTATTCCTCTGAAGATGGATCTTCAACCTTGATCATGATAGTTGGCGATCTACTTTTTTTATCCTGAAAGAATCCGTTTTCCCGGCTAGATCGCTTCTTTAAAGCATATATGAGTTAGGAGTTATTTTTTATTTGCCCAAAAATAAGATTTTTAAACGCTTAAAAGAGGTAAAATACGGCTTTATTTTCAGATATGAACGATTGATTAATATAATGGTAGTTTTTGAACTTTCATCATGTCATCTTACGAGAGGACCGTGGAATTTTGGGACGATGTTTTCAGTGATCACGACGAAGATTTTGATTACAGAGAAAGTCTTTCCTTTGAAGAGATCGAAGGAGGGTTAGATTGGTTGGTCTCGAACGAGGCCTCGGTGATCGATTTCGGCTGTGGGAACGGTAAGTTATTGATGAGATGCCTGGCAAAAGGAGCTGAAAGAGGGGTCGGTTTAGATATAAGTCCAGAAGGGATCCAAACTGCAAAAAGTATTGCAGTCTCAAACGATATAGAAGAAAAAACGGACTTTTTCGTTGGAGGCATCGTGGACCTGAAAAACTATCAAGATGATAGATTCGATGCGGGCATACTTTCTAACGTTTTGGACAATCTCATCCCGAAGGATGCGAGAAAACTGATCGACGAATTCCAAAGGATAATAAAGCCCGGCGGTAAGATTTTTCTCAAGTTGAACGATTACATCGAACCGAAAAAGATGGAAGAATTCAAAGCCGAAGAGATCTCAGATAACTTTTATAGAGAAGAAAGTGGGATCTACTTCTGGAATCTGGAAGACGATAAAATAGAAGATATCATCGAAAAAGATTTCTCTATAAAGGATAAAGTTCAGGTTGAATTTGCGGAAGAAGACCAAAGCAATAGACTTTATTATATAAAAAATGAATAAGGCCGCATGAGAAGATGGTAAAAGAATCGCTTCCCATCTATTTCGACGGAGAACATTATGATGCGATGACTGAAAGAAAGATCGATATCCCCTTCTACAAAAGACAGGTAGAAAAGTACGGTGATCCGGTACTAGAGCTCGGCTGTGGGACCGGGAGGATAACAATCCCTATAGCGAAAGAGGGGCATAAGATAATCGGGTTGGATATCTCAAAAGAACTCTTGAGAAGAGCTAAGAGTAAAGCGGAAAAAAGCGATCTAGAAATCGATTGGATCCGAGACGATATGAGAACTTTTTCTCTAAATAAAAGATTCAATCTGATATTCGTTCCCTTCAATTCTATCCATCATATCCTGACGCTCGAAGACATGGAGATGTTATTAAAAAATGTAAAAAATCATCTTAGACCCGAGGGAAGATTTATAATCGAATTCTTCAATCCCGACCTCGATATCCTGACGAGAGATCCTGAAGAAGAATATCCCGTTATGGAATACGATCATCCCGAGACAAGGGGGAGTGTTGAGATAACCGAAAAGGTACGCTATGAGAAAGCTTCCCAGTTGATGCATCTTACATGGTTCTATGAATATGGCGATACGACGAAAAAAAGAGAATGGACGAACCGGATCTGGTTTCCAAAAGAAGTCCATGAAGTTCTAAAATACAACGGATTTAAGATCGAACACAAGTACGGCGATTTTGATGAATCGGAATTCACTAACAACTCCGGCCAGCAGATCGTGATTTGTAAAAAGTGAATCATCTCATCGAAATCGGAAAAGTTAATAAAATCATTCTTCTATCAGAATCATAAGTAGTGAAAGATGAGAGAGTGAAAAACGGATGACCGAAAAGTTGACCAGTAACCTAAAAGAAGGCAAAAAGATAGACGGATACAACATCTACGGAGAGAATTTTGAGGAAGGCCGGATATCCCGACAAGAATATTTTGAATTGATGATAGAGAAGGGCGAAAAGAAGAGAAGGTTGATGAGAGTCAGTGTTTACTACGGGAAAAGTCCCTACTACAAGCCTTGGATAGAGCTGTTCGATATCCAGCCCGAGCCTTTTCTAGAAAATAAAGAATTTGCATTTTTCGACTCTCAAGTGGAGGATTATCTTCTAGATGTTTTTTCTAGAAAATTAGACAAAGGCGGAAGGATCTTCATCGGATATTACAAGGACAAAGAAACTAGGAGTCTACTATCGAGTGGATCACCTCCGCCCTGCACTAGACTGGGGTTCAAACTCTTCGAGAGAGGTTTCACCTGGTTCAAGGACTGGTACTTCGCCGAAGGCTTCCATGAAGGAGGTCAAAAACTGCAGGGGGAAAAAGCGATCGACGAAGGACACAGGGATAAACATCTAACCACGATCAAAAAAGAGATCAAACAATTTTTAGATAAAGAAAAAAGGGAAGGCGAGTTCAAAGAAAGAGCCTTCGAAAGAGCTGGAAATATTTTAGACAGGATAAACTAAGGAATCATCTCACAAGCTTAGCGCTTGTGACTTCTCCTCCACACCTAGGACATTCGTCTTTCGGTTCTTTGATCCACCTACGGCAGTTTTCGCATCTGTATTCCCATTCCCACTCCTCGTCGATTTCATCTTGAGCCACACCTTTATACTCTATATCCATGTTTTTAGCCATGTTCTGGATGGAGTAGTCGTCGGTAAGGATCGTACCTTCCACATATATGGCCAAAGCCAATACTTCTACGTCGGTATCCGACAGACGGATCGCATCTCCGGTCTGGTTAGAGTGCTGTTTTACCCTGTTGATCAAGTTTCCAGGAGGATTCAATTCCTGCAGACCCGCGGATCTCATCATCTCCAATTTCCTGTGCCAGCGTCCACCCTCGCTTATCTCTGATAGGACTCCAGGTGGCACGTACATGTCATCATCCAGTGGAATATCTTTTCCTGAAAGTATAGCCGAAGTGTCCAGGACGTATTTCATCGGTTAATAACATGGGGCGGGTGAATAATATCGTTTTCCATTTGAGGAAGGTTTTTAATCTCTTTAATTAATATGCGATTATGGCCATATACGAGTTCGAAGGTAGGAAACCTAAAGTTTCAGAGAAAAGCTACGTAGCTAAAAGCGCAACGGTGATTGGCGACGTCACTGTAGGAGAAAACTGTTACATAGGGCCCGGAACCAGGATAAAAGGAGATTACAGCACCGTAGTGATAGGAAGTAACACGAACGTACAAGAGAACTGCGTGATGCACGCGAGGCCCGACGAGAGAACGGAGATAGGAGATTGGGTCACCGTAGGGCACGGAGCTATAATCCATGGAGCGACCATTTACGATTACGCGGTCATAGGTATGGGATCGATAGTCAGCGATGACGCCGAGGTCAAAAATTGGGGCGTCGTCGGAGAAGGTGCGGTGGTCAGCAATGGTCAAACTGTCGAGGAAGAGAATGTCGTTGTAGGTATTCCCGCTGAAGAGGTAAAAGAAATATCAGATGCCTATAAAAAGAAATGGAAAGAGATCAAGGAAGAGTACGCCTCCTTTCCGAAACGTTACAAAGAAGGACTCAAAAGGATAGATTAATCTATTTCTTCGACCAGCGGTTTCTCACCTTTTAAATATCCCCTAAAAGTCTGAACCTCGCCTTCCGATTCTTCAGCAGCTTTCCATAAGGCTTCGGTTTTCTCTCTAAAACCCGACTCCCGAGCGATATGATGATCATAGAGCAAGGTTTCGAAATCGCATTCTTCTACTATCCTTTCAGCGTTATTTACCGATCGATCTAGATTAAAATTGTTGAGCATGTATCCTAAAAGGTAAGTAGCCGGGCCGTCCAGTACCAGAAAATCTGGATCCTCCTGGATTATCCACTGTGTATAATCCTCTATAGTCGGCCCTTGAAGGTCGGAAGTGTAGATGAACTTTTCATCCCCCTTTTCCACGATTACACTCAACACCCAACCTGTTTTCGAGTACTCTATACCGTGGAACATAGGTTTTGTAAACTTTATCGTGGTATCTCCTTCCCTGATAGTTTTACCGTCTGCGAAATGGACTCGCTTCAAAGGCTCTTTTACGTGCTTCTCGTTATTCCACATCTCGGTCCGATCAAAAAATTTCTTTCTCCACTTTTCGTGAAGTTCTTCCCTTCTATCTCCATAATCGCCTTCTTCGATCTCTTGAAGCATGGGTAATTCTTTCAATGGATCTTCGTACTCTTTCTCTTCAGCGTCAAATTCAAAATCCGCTATATCCAACTCTTTATCTTCCAAGCCCAAAAGTGCCTGCAGAAATTTTCTACTCCGGTTCCACTGCGAAGGATTGATCCATCTATTTGGATCCTTGATCCACAATTCTCTATCTTCAAAGACTGTTGAGAAATCTATACCGCTGGTATCGGGCAGAAAATGATGATCATAATGGTAGTGAGAGATGAAAACGTGTTCCGCACCCTCTGCAGCTTTTTCTATCTCTCTTCGAGCCCTATCCAATAACTCGTACTTTTTTTCAGTCTTCAAAGGATAGCTTTTCTGCATGACCGCGGCAGCGGGATCCAAGATCATAGAGGTATCCGACGTCTCCACTTTCACGCACGTGCTTTTGGCCCCCATACTGTCCGACCATATCGGTTTCACGTCTATATGCTGCAAATCATCACCTCTATTCTCCTTTGAATTCTACGAACTTCGATATCTCTTCGAGCGTCTTTCCATTTTCTATAATATTTCCTAGTTCCTCGACACTTTCCGGCCTCTTTCTAAATATGGTCGCGGCCCTTTTCTTTCCTATGCCCGGGATCTTCTGAAGTTGATTAAAAGAGGCATCTTCAACATAAAACGGCCTATGAATTCCCGTAACACTTCTATAGCCATAATCCGTAATCATGATATCATAATACTCACCGAGTTCCAAAGGATAATCAACACCCACCAGTAACGGATATGTACCGACCTGACGACCGAAAGTGGTCTCGCCATCCATCTTCTCCATGTAAACATTTTTCAGGGTGGTCCCTTCCGGCAGCATCTTTTCCAATAACGGTTGATCTATGTTCTCGCGGACCTTCTTTTTGAACTGTTTAAATTCGTTCTTGTATTTTACCGAAAATTCTCCGCTGTGCGATAGTACCTGTCTGATGTTTATCCTCCTGAGCAGGAGATCCTCTTCCATCAGTTCCTCCAAAAATCGATAGTTTTTCTCGTAAGTCTCTCTAGTTTCGCCTTTTAAGCCGCCTAGAAAATTGAGTCCGGGCAGCAGTTTCGGCATCCCGTTCTCGCCTCTCTTCCTACCGACTTCATTTATCAGCCTCACAGCTTCTTTGACCTGTAAGGGGTCAGCATTGAGATTGTTATCCAATATCACGTCTTCATCTGCGGTTTCCATCCCAAGAGCTAGAACGTTTCCGGATGTGGTGTATTCAACCAAAGTTTCCAGTATATTTCTACTCTTCTCCGGATATTCAGATATCACGGCGGGATTCGCATTATCTACGTGCAGAACTTCTATATCCGGACACTCTTCATCGATACCTTCGAATAAACTTTCGATCTCTTCAGGCTTCGGTATCGGAACTTCCCTTTCACCTATACCTTCAGCTTTATAGCTCACCGTGCAGGACTGGCCTCCGAGTCTAAAATTCCTGACCCCTTTCTCATATAACAGCTCCATCTCCTCGATTATATCTTCCTGATCTCTAAACTGAGGCTTTCCATAAGATGGTTCGGAACAAAAAGAACAGCCGCCGGTGAAATATCTCGGACAGCCTCTATAAGCGCTCATCTCCAGGATTAAAGGATCCGGGAAAAGCGGATGTCTTTCCACAACTTTATGCCCATACTTCAGCCAGTCCTCCATCTCAGCAGGCTCGGCCCATCTGTCTTCACCCTCTCCGAAAAGAGAATCGTAAAAGTAAGCCGCAAGATCCTTCTCCGCATAGTGATCGTAACCATCAACATCTTCATATCTCGCCAAAGGCCCCCCTAAGAACGTTTCTCCGGGCTCCTCGGCAATCTCTTCCGCTTCCTCCACTGTCAGAGGCGTTCCACCGATATATTTTCCAGGAACGGTCACGCCTCCGTGAACAAGGATGATATCCCCTAGAGGTACGCCGTTACGCCTATACTCGTCTGCGGTGATATATTCCCAAGTCAGATCCGACTCTCTGGCAACACCAACTAACATCCTGGGCTCTGGAGATAAGTAAGGTGGTACGCCCAAAAGACTCGGTTCGTCGATATATCCGTCAACGACTAAAATATCGACTCTTTCTCTTCTATCTGTTTTCTTTTCCCATCTATCATCATTCATGGTCAGTCAACACTTTCTTGGCCTTCTTTATTGTCCCGCTGGTTTTTATAGTCTTTACTTTGCCTCCGCCGACTTCGATCTCATTCAATATCTCTATCGCTCTTTTTTTACCGGTATGTTTACACCTGACTATCCCTCTATCTTCTTCAAAGACGGTCAACCACGGTTTTATCTCATCATATTCTTTTCTAGAAAATTCATCTCTGATAGCCTCTATCATGCCTCTCCTGTCGGTCTCTCCGCCTTCGATCATGAAAGCTACGTACCGTTGCCTGCCATCGTCCTCTGCCATCTCTTCAGAGTAGATATTCTTTTTTTATAAATTGATCGGTCTCCGAGTGAGGGCATTTTTCCTACCGATCAAGTGAATCTAGTACAGCATTAAAAGATCAATAATTCATTCTTCTACCGCGTTCAAAACTATATCAAATCTTGCTCCTCCCAACTTCGAATCCTTCACTTCAAAAGCTTCTCCATAGGTGAGGGCGATCCTTTTAGCTAGATGCATACCTAGACCAGACCCTGAGGATCCCTCGCCTTGATAGCCTTTCTCGGTTATCTTATCTTTCATATCATCTGGGATGCCCTTCCCATCGTCCTCCACCATTACTTTTATCCTTCGGTCATTCTCTTCGCATGAGATCTCCATCATGCTGCCCTCGGAATGCTTGAGAGTATTTTCTATAAGATTCGAAAAAAGTTCTTTTAACAGTACTCCACCCTCGACAATCTTCCCCTCATCCCCAACTCTATTATCGATCTTAAATTCCTTCTTTTTTCTCAGATCATCATGACGCTTTATACTCTCCTCTAAAGTATCCTTTAAATCCATCGGTTTCATCTTAGTTTCCCCGGATTCAAGATCATTGAGAGTTCTTATATTTTCTATCAACTCGATACCTCCATCGACTCCCTTTAGTGAATCTTCGACGTATTCTTTATCCTCATCAGGGAGCTCAGAGGTATCAACAAGATTCAAAAAGCCTCTAGTTATCTGTAATTTGTTTCCCAAGTCGTGCCTGAGCAAGGAATGTAAAAATTCTGCCCTTTCTTCAGCTTCTTTCCGTTCCGTTATGTCCTTTCCAACGCAGACTATTCCAGGCCTTCCCTTTATTTCCAGATCTTCCAAGTCCATCACTGATCCTGAGAATGTGACTGGAATCTTTTCACCCCCTTTTGTTTTATAATACGCCTCGTAGTCCTTGGTATATCCATTCTCTCTGATTTTTCTATAAATCTCTCTCCAAGGTGACTTTTCATTTCCTAGTTCATCTTTCTCTTTTAAAAATAATTTATCCGGCTTCGAGCCTACAACCTCATCCTCTTCATAGCCTAACAACTCATAAAGAGAATAATTAGCCATCTCTATATCTCCGTTCGAATCTACTTTGATGAGAGTATCCACCATAGTGTCCATTACATTCTCTAATTCAGCGGTTCTCTTCTCTACTTTAGACTCCAATTCCTGCCTCGATAGAAGGGAATATCCTTCATCCTCCATAACCTCTTCAGGCAGATTTCGGAGTATATCAAATATGATCGGGTTTTCACCGACCTTCTCTCTGACTTCCCCAAAACTTTTTTCCAGCTCTGATCTCGCATAATCAATCGATGTAGATTTCCCGTAAAAATCCACTAAACCAGACAAAATCTGACTGAACTCATTACAAATATGCTCGATTCTCTCGCTTTTATTATCGGAAACTAAGTTCGACTTCAATTTTTTACTCGATAAATTATCTTCATCATCTAAAACATCGTATGAAAATAACGTTAGTTCTTTGACAGCACTAGATTCAAAAAACTTTTTCAAACTGTCTTCACCGATGCTTTGTCTTATCTTCGCGAGATAATCATTGGTCAATGAGGTAAACAGACGTAAATTATACACGTCTTCTTTCAGCAGCATTAATTTCTCTTCTGGAAGTTCTTCTAAAGATGTGGAAACAGTGAGCTTCGAATACAATTTTTTTCACCTATGGCAAATGAGGAATAACAGACCACAACACCGAGCAATGCGATGTATCCATAGATCGTTCTTACAGAGGCATATATACTCAACATATAGAAAGGGAAAGCAACGAAGACCAAGGCCATATAACCTACCATCAAATAAGTACCATTAGGGAGTCTTTTCAATATCTTCATCGGAGATTTTTTATCTTCCTCTCTATAGAAAATTCTAAGAGTGAATACTGCGCCATTCAACATCAAAAGAAGGCCGACTAAAAATAGTATAAAAGCAATATACCTCAAAACTGACCCTAGACCCGCTTCTATACTTCCTCCCGCATATAAGAATCCGGGCATCAAAAAGAAAACAGACCCCAATGCCGTGAGAAACTTACCAATAGCCCCCTTCAATTCTAACGCATTTTTGTAGGAATAATAGATAAAAATCAAAGCCATGGCCACACTTAGTAGGCCCGCAGTAGCAGCAATAAAAACACCGATCATCTCAAAATTAACCATATTTTACCTCGCAAAGCTTGATAAACAAAAGTCTACTGAATGGGATAGTAATCCATTTATCTATAATTAAAGCTTATCATTCAATACCAACCAAGATACATCAATTTTCTCTGATCCTATGGTCTTAACTTTTGATCTTATCGTCCATCTGTTTTCCCCCTACTCATAAACAAGTATAGTCAAAGACAAAGCAGGTCAACCAGTTCAATGTACCACAAGATTATTTATCACCTCCCATCTCAAAATAATAATGAAAAAATTGTATCACCCTGGGGATAAGTTTCCCAGTATATCGGTCACTGGCAACTCTTGTTCGCTTGCCTGCCCTCACTGCGATGGAAGATTTCTCGAGAGCATGGAAAATATATCGGATCCAGACGATCTTTACAGTTTTGCCAAAAAATTAGAAGATTCAGGAGGAAACGGTTTTCTCCTCAGTGGCGGATGTGATGAAAAAGGTAGAGTGCCGATAGTAGATTTCTGCGATAAACTTAAAAGGATAAAGGAAGAGACCTCGCTTCAAATAAACGTTCACACCGGTATTCCCAGCGAGAGAGTGATAAAAAAACTCATCGAAAGTAAAATCGATATCGTCTCCTACGATATGATCGGATCTAAAGAAACGATCGAAAATATCTACGGGATAGATGCGACCCCTGAAGATTATAAAGAAGGTTATGATAGTTTGCGCGATCGTGGACTGAAAGTGGTTCCTCATATCACGGTAGGTCTTAATGGAGGGGTATTGAAAGGTGAATTCAAGGCGGTGGAGATGATAGATAAGCCGGAAAAATTAGTTCTAAATACCTTGATACCGCTGAATTTCGGTAAGAGCGTGAAAAAAGAAAATCTTCTCTCTGTAGTGGATCAGGTCGACGAAGGTATTGAAACAATCCTGGGCTGCATGAGGGAAAAGGGACGCCCAGAGATGGAGATCCAAGCCCTTAAACGGGGAGTTAAAGGGATAGTTCTACCTTCGAAAAGAACAGAAAAATGGATGAAAAAAAATCATGAGGTCGTGCGCTTAGAAAAATGCTGTTCTTTTTAATGATATATCCCTACGCCCGAATACCTCTTTTTGATCGGATACAACAGAGCGGCCCATTCAGAAAATATCGCGATATAGAAAAATGACAATAAGGTGAACGCTGTACGTTTCGTCGGATTCAATTTCACATGGGTATTATAGCTGACCTGGGAAACATGAGAGGAGTTAACTCTGAGAACGAGTTCACTGAATTCGTTCGTATTGAATTTCTGAAAAGTAGTGGTTTTATTTATTCGTTCATTGATTATATCATTTTTAGTTTGTTTATCATATATCCTTACCCTGACGCTAGAATGATGTGGATTTACGGTCAAATTCTTCAATACTCTAAAATCAAGTCTGCCCTTGTTCGTCAACTCTACTTGATTATATCCGTTTCTATTCAGTTCGATCCTTTGATCGACGGAAGATCTCGAATTGATCTCCTCGACCACGTAAGGCGTGTAAAGTGAGGTAAGGATGATCAAAGCGATGACAACGACCGGTATAGCTCGTCTGATCGATCTTCTCGCTATTATATATTTTGCACTGTAACTCTCGTGACGTTTTATCTCTATGATCTTGAACATGAATGCCTGAAGAGAAAGTATCAACGTCCAGATCAACACCATCAGGGAAGAATGATAAAGTGGAAGATAGAAAGGTTCGAGGGAGATGCCGTTGACATACATTATTATGGGAAAAAAGATCAATATCCCGACTACTTGGGCTAGTATCACCTTTTTTTCTATGTTTTTCAACCTTTCTATCTTATGGGCGCCCTCTAATTTTTCCTGAAGATCTTGTAACCTTTTGATTCTGGTTATCTGTGAGGGCTTTTCTACTTTGTCTTCGAGATCTTCCAGTTTTTTCCTGAGTTCAGGACTTGGTCCATTTTTAGGTGCCCTTTTTTCTGGCATAAAACTGATTCTTTATTGGTATTTTCCCTTATAGGACTTTCGCCCCTAGCTTCGATATGAAGAACGGTAACGCAAACTCTGGGATCTCCATCTCTTTTTCGATGTCGAAAAAGCTATTTTTGATCTCTAGAACGCCTATTTCCGGCAGAGTTTCAAAAACGATCTTATATTCTTTTTCAGTCAAGAAATCGAGAGTCGCATCACTCAGAGGATCGAAAGTATCGAATGAATCTATATCGATCTTCTCTACCGTCAAAAAAGACCCGCCGTGTATGGAAGATGGAAGCCTGATCAGTCTTTTTGTGTCCCCAGTCACGGGCTCGTCAGTAGAACCGACGATCTGAGAACCGATCTCCTGAACGTTCTCTTCCTTCAAAATCCCTTCTATTATCTTTTCGAACGTCGAAACGTTCACCATCCTCTTATCTTCAGAAAATACGTCTAAGACTCCCTCGCTGATTATCGTTTCCCATTTTCCTTTCTCGAAAAGATCGTCATATAACCCCTCGGCAGTCTTCGTTCCCACCCCATGTTTCTCTTCCATCTCCTTGAGGACCTCCCGTTTAGGCATCTGGTTCCATCGTTTTAGTAATTCCGAGGTCAAGGTTCTCGTTTTCTTTTTCCACCCTCCTTTTTCGACATCCGGAAGGATCGGAGACTTCTTTATGTTATCGATGTCTTTGTACTCACCCACTTTGACGGTTTCGTAAGGAAGTATGACGTCTAAATCTAGTCCTACACCTGTGATATAATCGACTATCTCCCTTCTTGCTTGACTGGAAAGGGATAATATTTCATTCCGTCTAACGTGGACGTGATAACCTCTATTCCCAGAGAAATATAGGTCCAGATCCTCTCTTTCGAAGCCGAAATCCTCTATCAAAAAGTCTTCGATCAAGAGCATACATTTTTCTTTGACTTTTTTCAACTGCTCCACGTAGTTCATATCCTCGCTGCCGGCGAGATGATCGGCGTCCAGATCGAAGACCAGATCGGCGCCGAGCCATTCTTTATCGGCCATGGGCGCCTCAGGGTTAGAATAGTAAGCGGTGGAATAATAAGAATGGAGTGGAGTCTTCTCTTTCAAGAACTCTTTAGTTTCTTTTTTTGAATTGAAAGCTACGGGTCTGTGCATGCCTTCGCTGTCGAAATAGATGAAGGCGAACTCACGCATCGTAAACCTGTAAGGAAGTGAAAGGTCTACGGTCGAATAATGATCTCGAAGAACGCGAGAAAGAAATCTTCGATTCTTGTTCTTTCCATTCACGACCATCCTATCGTACTTTCCTGTAAAAGATTTTTTGATATGCGTAATTGAATCTATGGATAACTATATGCTTCACCATAATCTATCAAAACCTTTATTTACAGCCTAAAACACATGAAAGAATTGATGGGTTACAAAGCTACGACCGGTGGATTATTCGCCTTCATGGTGCTCTTATTCATAGTGATAGGGTACCTTATCGGAGGATTTTTACTAGGAAATTGGATACTAGGTACTATCCTATTTCTCATCCTCGCAGCGGCCTTAAACCTGGGCTCTTATTACTACAGCCATAAATTGATACTAAGAGCTCACGGTGCCGAGATAATAGAAGAATCGGACAATCCTAAGCTCTACAATATAGTGAAAGAAGTGGCCTATGAAGCGGATATAAAGATGCCGAGGGTCGCGATAATCCCGTCCGATACACCCAATGCTTTCGCCACCGGGCGGAACGAGGATAATGCAGTGGTAGCAGCAACGAAAGGAATACTCAGAACACTCAATGAAGAAGAGCTCAAGGGTGTTATAGCCCACGAGATAGGACATATCAAGGATAGAGATATGCTCGTTATGAGTATAGCCGCGACCCTCGCCGGAGCGATAACTATTATGGCTAGGATAGTCTGGTTTCAGATGTTTTTCGGTAGGGGACAAAAAAGGATGAACCCCATCTTGCTGGTAGCGATGGTCTTAGCCCCCATAGGTGCGATAATAATCAGGATGGCTATATCTCGAAAAAGGGAATTCAAGGCAGACGAGAAAGGTGCGGAGATATCGAAAAATCCGGGCGCTCTAGCCAGGGCCTTAGAAAAATTGGAATCGGAAAATAGGCGGAATCCGATGAAAAGCAAAAGCATGACAAACTCTTCACTCTTCATAGTTAATCCGTTCAAGAAGAGCCTATTCGTAAGACTCTTTTCATCACACCCGCCGACCGAAGAGAGAGTTAAACGGTTGAGAAAGATGTCTACTGACTTCAGTTACCTATAGATCTTCAGCAACCATTAAGTACCAATTCTATTTTTGTATGTTGTGACAGCAAAAGCTTCTGCCCCCGGAAAAGTGATCTTATTCGGAGAACACGCTGTTGTTTACGGAGAGCCGGCACTGGCTTTAGCGGTGAATAAACGCACTACCTGTAAGATCTCACCTTCAGACACGGAAACTTTTGTGAACGGATATCCTATAGAGAGAAAATATCACAGTTATATACTGGATTGTATAGATAAAGTAGGTACAGAAAAAAAATTGAATATAGAAACAGAGAGTGAACTGCCTAGTGGAGCCGGCATGGGGTCTTCGGCAGCCGTGACAGTTTCAACGTTGGGCTGTTTGCGAAGCTTTTTGGGGGAAGAGTTCGAAGAGGAATTTATAGCAAAGGACGCTTTCGATATCGAGTATGAAGTTCAAGGGGGAGCGAGTCCGATAGATACCTCGACTTCCACCCATGGTAATGCGGTGATGGTCTCAGAAGAAAAAAAAGAGGACTTCATGTGGAAGATAAATCGAGAAGATACCACATGGAACATACATCATCGAGAGATACCCGATATCGATTTCGTGGTGGGCGATACCGGTGTACATTCCCCGACCGGACCTCTAGTTAAGAAAGTGCGCAAATTTTACCACAAGAGCAACTTCGCTAAAGAGATAATCAGAGATATAGGCGAGATCGTTATAGAAGGCGCCGAGTCTTTGGAAAACGGTGATCTGGAAAAAGTGGGTAAATTGATGAATAAGAACCATCGTCTACTTTCTATTCTGGGTGTCAGTCATCCTAAATTGGAAAAATTGATCCGGGGAGCGAGAAAATTTTCTTACGGGGCGAAACTGACCGGAGCGGGGGGCGGTGGCTCGATGATAGCGTTGACAGATCGACCAGAAAGAGTTTCCGAAGAGATAGAAAAAAAAGGTGGCACTTCCTACATTCTCAAATCAACAGAAAAAGGGCTAGCCCTAGACGGATAAGTGAAGGTCGAAAGGACCCATATCCAAACGAAAGGAATAGGATGAAAGACCTAGAAAGGTTTTATCTTATTCCTGTCGATACCGATATCTTCTGGAGTTACGGCTATAAAGTTATTGCCTACTCTAGCGATATCACCAGATACCTCGTTAGCGACCGCCTTGAGCTCGCTCTGTACTCTCTTCAAAGAATCTTCACTTCCAGCGATAGCTTCCACATCGACCAACAGTATGTTGCCGTCATACAATTCTTCAGTTACGTCTCTGACATCCTCGTACCGATGGACTTCGGCTATCTTTATCAAAGTATCTGCTTCGAAAACTTTTTCCTCTTCTTCCTCGGCCATGTGGGTGAGATCGATGTATTCTTCAGAACCCAGCTCGGGTCCTTTTCCCTTTTTTTCCTTGAAATGGGTCTTTTTCTTGATGAAGTCGCCTATCATGTCATTCACGTCCGACAAGCTGATTGATGGCAAACAATAAAAATCTATCGGAAGATGAGCCGTTCAAATAGATTTCAAATGGTGATATTCATTCAATTCTTACAGTAAAATCTTGAAAATAAAGGAAAACAAATCCGCCGTAAGACATAGAAGCAGAAAAGATTAATATCACCCTTATTGTAATCAATCAAAATAGTTGCAGGCGTGATCTAGTTTGGTAGGATCTGAGCCTTCCAAGCTCATAGCACGGGTTCAAATCCCGTCGCCTGCATTTGACTACCTTTTCGGAAAAAAAGAAGACAGAGGGATGAGAACCCTTGGGTTCACGAACAAAATCGATTTTTGATTTTGTGAGCGCCTAGAATATGAACAGAGTGAATATTCTGAGCAGAATCCCGTCGCCTGCATCTTTTTTTAAAAGGGTTTGAACCTTGGTTCATGAATAAATCTCCGATTTGTGAACTGGTAGAATTTCGAATAAAATGAGAAAATCTAATCTCTAGTTTTTGTACCGCTCGAGCAGGAATCGAATCATTGAATTTATATCCCAGGACATATTTCTTCTAAACATGAAACGAATCCTCATAGGAGTAGCATGGCCTTATGCCAACGGCCCGATCCATATAGGTCAAGTGGGTGGCTGTTACCTTCCACCGGACATATTTAGACGTTATCATGAGATGAAAAGCAATGAAGTTCTGATGGTCTCAGGTTCAGACCAACATGGAACTCCCGTTACCGTTACAGCCGAAGAGGAAGGTCTAACACCTGAAGAAACCGCCGAAAAATATCATAAAATAAATTCTAAAGCTTTACAGGACCTGAACGTAGAATTTTCGCTTTTCACATACACCATGAATGAAACTCACAAAAGGGTAGTTAGAGATATCTTTAAGACCCTTTACGAGAAAGATCACATCTATCTAGATTCTATGGAAACTTTCTACTGCGACAATTGTGAGAGGTCTCTCCCCGATAGGTACGTGATAGGTACATGCCCGGAATGCGGACAGGAAGAGATCAAGGGGGATCAATGCGACGAATGCGGAACGCTTTTAGATCCAGAAGATCTTATCGATCCGAAATGTAAGCACTGCGGTGAAGAACCCAGGATGAGAGAGAGTGAACACTTTTTCTTGAAACTTTCGAATTTCCAGAATGTTCTAGAGGATTATTTGGAAGATAAGTATCACTGGAAAGATCACGTGCTGAATTTTACTAAAAGTTGGTTGAACGAGGGACTTGAAGATCGTCCTATCTCTAGAGATATGGATTGGGGGATACCCGTACCTATAGAAGGTTACGAAGAAAAGAAGATATACGTGTGGTTCGAAGCCGTCATCGGTTATCTTTCCACCTCCATCAAGTGGTCCGAAGAGACGGATGGAGATTGGACAAAATTCTGGAAAAATTCTGAAGCAGAGCATTATTACTTTCTAGCGAAGGATAATATACCTTTCCACACGATCATATGGCCCTCGATGTTGATGGGGTATGATAGCGAACTGAATCTGCCTTATGATGTGCCGGCGAACCAGTACATGAGGCTCGGGGGAGAACAGTTCTCAACCTCTAGAGGTACTATCGTTTCTCTTCCAGACATATTGGAAGATTTCGATAGCGATGCGGTCCGCTACTACATAACCGCCATAATGCCGGAAACCAAAGATACGAATTTCGACTGGGACGAATTCGAGGACAAGATAAACTCCGAATTGGTTGGTAATCTAGGCAACTTTATACACAGGGTCCTCTCATTCACTTACTCGAACTTTGGAGAAGTACCAGAGCCTGGAGAACTCGACGAAAGGGACGAGAAGATACTGGACGAGATCGAAAATAAAACCGAGAGTATCGGAGCGTATATAGAAAACAGAAAATTCAAAAAGGGACTTAAAAAAGTACTAGAGCTCTCTCGCATGGGAAATAAGTACTTCAACGATAAGGCTCCCTGGGAAGATATACCGGACAATAAAGATTCTGCAGCCACTACTCTGAATATTTCTTTAAGGATGGTGAAAACGCTCTGCATCACCGCTGCTCCTTATCTTCCTAAAAGCATGGAAACTCTTTGGGATTATCTTTCTGAAAGTCAAGAGAGCGTTCACGATCAGGAGTGGAAAGAAGCTTTAGAACCTCTTGAAGTAGGAATCAAGTTGAAAGAACCCGAACCTCTCTACGATACCATCGATCTCGAAGAGATGAGGAAGGGATCAGAACTTGAGGAGTCTATGAAAAAGCTTGATCTCAGAGTAGGGAAGATAACGAAAGTCAAAGAGCATCCCAATGCCGATAAACTCTACGTAACGAGGGTGGACTTAGGTGACGAGGAAAGAACGTTGGTCGCGGGACTCAAACCCTATTACGATAGATCCGAAATGGAAAGTAGAAAAATAGCTGTAGTGGCCAATCTGGAAGCTGCAGAATTGAGAGGGATTAAATCCGAAGGAATGATGTTAGCTGCTCAAGAAGACGATACCGTTTCCTTGCTCAGACCCGAGGGTTCGATAGGAGAAAACATTCAAAAGACTAACGGTGACGCTGAGAAGATATCTTTCGAAGAATTCAAAGAGTATGATTTCAAGAGCGTCGTCTCGAAAGATGGAAGAGTTCAAGCGGGAAAGGAGCTAGAACCGTTGGATGAAGAACCGTTCGAGGGTACTAGCGTCGCATTGATCGGAGAAAAAAATGCTCTCGTTTTAAAGGACAGCGAGGGAGCGATCAAACTAGATAAGGATCTTTCTCCCGACAGTGAGGTAATGTAGAGAAGGAAAAATTTCCAAATTTAAAACTTCTTCAAATTATCTTTTATAGTAAAAGACAAAACTTTCTGAGGTTAATCGTGTCTTTTACTAGTGGAGTAAGGCGGAACTTAGTCCAAAAAGTTACGTCTTACTCTATAATTAAAAATCCGATTCTATCTTTCTCTCTATCATATATCGATTGAATTAAAAGCCACGAAAAAAACCGATAAGTTGTAAAGATTAAGGAATGGTTTTAGTTCACCAAGGTCTCCGTCGTTTTCTTTTTCTTTGTTGATACAATAAGAACACTACGAAACCACTAGCTATTACAGCCGCTATTATACCTCCATAGAGAAGGGTATTCGTTTCCCCTTTTACATGGAAGTTACTATCTATCACTTGATCCTGTTTAGTAAAACCACTTGAATCAGCAGATACGCCGTAATCAACCCAAACTTCTAAATCATGTTCGCCGGAACTCAAGCCGCTCTTCGACCACTTGAATGTGACTGTTTTTTCTTCTCCCGATTTTAAATCGGTGACCGTTATAGTGCTCTTTCTTTTACCGTCTATGAACAGTCCTAATCTCATCTCTTCAACCGTGGTATTCGTTGGATTGTTTATAGGAACGGTGGTTTTTTGAGGCTTTTCAGCTTTGATTCTAACCTGTTTTTCAGAATAAGAGACTTTTCCCTTTTTACCACAATATGCCGTGATGTTCAGATATCCTTTACCTGCTTCGTGTACTGTGACGTTAACGGTGAAGTGGTTACTCGTCGAGGACTCCTGTTCTTTCGGTTTTACCGTAGCATCGAGACTGGACTCCGTTTTGAGCGTCCAGTTGTTAGCATTCTCTACATCCACTATATTTCCGTTTACCTCGAATACCCCCTTTATTTCGACTTGATAAACTTCAGTGACATTCACAAAGACTTCTTCAGGTCCATCGACTAATGGATTAATCCTATCGTCTTTTTCCGCGCCTTTGGTAACTTGCATTCCCGAAAAACCGCTGATAACCATAAGAAAGACTATCGCTATAACGAATATCGTTGTTTTTTTCCACTTCATCAGAGCCACCTCTTTTTCTTCATCACATATAGGGCTACAATCGCAACCAAAATGACTATCCCGCCCCAATGCCAGTTAGATAATTTGAAGGGCTGTTTTTCCAATACCATCTTGGTCCCTGAAAAGCCTACTTTGTTTCTATCTCCGGTGATCTCCGGTAGAGTAGTGGTAAATGTTTCCGTATCTTTTCTCGTGCTATCTCCTTCCGAGACCACCATCAGTTCTAACTTGACTGATCTCTTCGGTTTGGATGAAATTGATCGTAATTTCACTTCGACAGATTTCTCTTTATGGGCACCGACATCTTCTACTTTATTTGGAACGGTTACATTCCAACCACTACTTTTCAACGTTTTTCTATTCGCGACTTCGATTTGATAAGAATCCTGTCCGTTTCCTCCGTTCTTAATCTTCACAGAATAAGTGAACTTGCCGTTCCCATATTTCTTGTCCTGGGCTTCAGAATAGAGGTCAACTCTGTGTATCTGCTTTATATTGATCGGAATCTCTTTTTTGACTTTTTTATCAGAATTGTGTGAAGTAACGGTGAATTTGACGGTTTCCCCAACTGTAGCGTTCTCTCCAACTTTTACCCTGATGTTGACTTCAGCCTTTTCATTCGGCTGCAGGGAAATATTTTGAGGGGTGAAATCTATATCCCATTTCGACTTTTCAGCCGATAATCCGTATTCGTCGGGTGTATTCCCGGTATTCGATATCTGAACGGTATACTCTATGACCTCGCCCTGAGATGCTTGTTTGGTCTCTAGTCCTTCCGCCTTTATACCATATTCTTTGACCTTCTTGAGTTGGATATTTCTTGACTCGTCGTGGTTGAGTTCAAAACTAGCCGAATACTGGAATTCGGTCGTCCCGTATTTCATCTCTCTCGTTTCGCTTGCAGTTATGGAATATCTCCCCTTGGGCAGTTCGATTCTGAAAGTTCCGTCCTGTGAAGTATCGAATTGTTTTCTAGCGGAGCCCTTTACTACTTTAAGTCCGGTCTGGATCCCTTTACCGTCTAAGGTAACTTTCCCGGAGAGTATGTGGGATTTTTCTAGGGTGATATCCATGGACTTATTTTCAGCGGGCATCTTGAAACTCTCGAAGTAAGTGTAGGTTTCTCCTTGGGCTTGATAAGAAGCGTATACAGTATATCGACCTTGTATCACTTCGTCTATGCTGTATTTTCCGTTTTCGTTAGACTGGACATCGAAAACTTTATCGTCGGACTTTATTTCGATATCCGCGCCGCTTATATAACTACCTTCCAATTTAACCTCGCCCCTTAGTGTTGAATGTAGGACCTTCTTCTCTAATTCCAACATACCTGAAATAGGAGTAGAATGCTGCTCGGTAAGGTGATATTTAACCTTCCTTTTGACTCCTCTGACCTGTTCTTCTATCACGTGATTAACTGTTATCTCATAATTTCCAGAGGTTATATTGAGATTCAATTCGCCGTCAACACCGCTGAGTGTTTTGATGACGAAACCCGTTTCTTTATTTCTGAAATAGACTGGAATACCTGGTTTTCGAAGTCCCTTTAATTTTGCATCTACCGAATAGGTCTCTTCCAGTGTGAAATCAGTACTCGTAAGCCCTTCGACTTTAACTTTTTTCTGTACCGAGCGATGACCTCTTGGGTGTACAGCTCTCACGGAATAATTTCCAGGGATCAAGTATGTCGCGTAAGAACCATTAGCAGTGATCATCTCATCTTCTAGACCTTGGAAGTAGATATTTGCCGTGGGAGATTCATCTGCATCTAAAATCTCAATATCGCCCTGAACTTTCACTCTATATCGGGCGGAAAGATCGTTCTGAATATTTTCTTCCCCAGGTTCGATAGATATCGAATCTGATATCTCATATTTAGCGTTAGAATCTTCTAGGAAGTGATCACTAACTATCTTGTAATCGCCCGGCTGGAGATCTACGCTGTACTCATTACCATCTACAGTTATCTCTTTAGCGACAGCTCCGCCGTCTTCAGGTACGAACCTGAGAGTTAATTTACCCACGGACTCTCTATCGAAGTCTATATCTCCTTCTACGGAGACATTTTTCGCATTAAGATAGATATCCTCTTGAACATCTCTTACAGGATTCACTGTCAAGACTTTTTTATGATAACCTTCCTTATCTATAGTGAATGTGCATCTTTGGTTGGGTAAATATAAGGAATAATTACCATCTATGGTGGTGCTCGTCGTGAAAGTTCTTCCTCCACATGATATATGTATATCAGTGAATATTCCTTCACCTTCTTCTTCAGAATTGTGGATATCCCGGATAACTTTGCCCTCCTCTAAAGATGCGTTTGAGGAATCCAATTTGACTTCCGTATCACTATCTAGCGTTATATCCTCCCAGTAAAATTTTGTATTTCTATTAGGTTGACGGAAACCGAATTTCTTCCAACCATAAAGCTCGTAAAATCCTTTAGGAAGATAGACTTTGAATCTTCCCTGCGGATTAGTAGTGATATAGTACTCTTCACCTGTTCTACCCCTTATGAATAACTCACCTCTGTTGAGTGCCTCGCCTTTATGCACCGCGCTGCCAGTCAATCTATAACCCTTTTCGAATTTGCCGTGGTAATTGGTGGAGGAATCTACTGTGACATCATCTAAAGTGACGTAGACATCTTCCCCCTCTCTATTGATGCCGTATATTTGATATCTGCCCTTAGGTACTTTTATACTAAATTGACCATCCTGATCGGTCGTGATCACTCTATCATATCTCTTTCCTAATACGGTAAGTTTCTGATCAGTAAGCGGTTCGCCCTCTTTTGTCACTCGACCCTCTAATCGGTAAGCTTTCACCACTTGCAGATTCCTATTGATCTTTTTTGTATCCTGTATATTGTATCCCGATGGACCATATCTGAGAGCGTATCCTTCATCTTCTATACTTAAAGTGTGTTTTCCGAATGGGAGATCTAAGAATTCGAAACTATCGGTCTCGCCAAGATTCAATTGTTTCTTTTTATCTGTACCCTCGATCGACAGCGTTATTTCACCTTTCTCCACCTCTCCGCCGTAAGTGATATTGCCTCCTATCTTTCCGACGGAAAGAGGTATATCTTTCGATTTTTCTGCGTCGGGTTTAAGGAGAATCTCCCTCGCATTAGGACTTCCCGGGATCGAACTATTGACAGTATAATTGCCCGGAACTACATTGGAAAATTCATAAGTCCCATTCTGCACCGTAGTCGTATATTTGATATCACTCTGTTTATTTTTGATTTTGACTTTACCATTCTCCTGATAAAGTGTATCGTTAGTTTTATCGAAGGACCCATCGTCACCTCTATCTAAAAACACTTTGCCTGATATTTTTCCCGGTTTGACTTCAAAGTCCTTCTGAAGTTTATAATCCCAGCGACCGTCTCCGTTTCTATCGATCCGTCTTCTTAATGCTTGTTCCTCCGATATCTCGTACTGTTCATTGCCTAGAAGGGTCTGCTCCTTCTTCAGCATTTCTCTTCCACCACCGCCAGTGGACGCCAATACGGTTACATTTCCAGGTGGAAGTATAGCTCTATAATTTCCCTGGCTATCAGTAGTGGTGACATGATGTGGTGTATATCTATTTCCGGAGGTGTCATATACGGTCACCTTTGCATTAGGGATCGGTTCTCCGCCTTCCGTTTCGACCTGGCCTTTCAAGATAGCGCCGTCGTAGTATCGGACGAATATCACTCCTTGCCTCATATAGCTCCTGCTGCTCAAATCTACGGTGACATTCTTATTATCCTGAAGATCTATGCCTTTATCATAACTTATCGCTTCCCAAGCCTCTGAATGATTCTGGACCTTCTTGTTCGGATAAGGATTGAAATATGCAGTTCTATAATCGGTCTTGAAATGGGTCATATTCCAGCTCGGCATGGGTTTGAGCGGCCGTCTTCTTCCTCTAGTTCTAGACAAGCCTGGTATGCCCTTTTCACCTTCCCCCACTTCATGTTTTCCAAATCCTGCGAAGATCCTGTACAACGCAGTATTGAAGAACATCTGCTTGTATTTTATCCTTTGTCTTGTTATTCTAGCGCCTTCTGGAACTTCTTCGGGATCATCATATGCCCGCCCTCGAGCATCGATGAATTCGAAAGAATAAAAGTCCACGGGAGCTCTAGTACGACCAACGGTTTTCATACGATGGCCAGAAAGATAAGCTGGGGCGTGGAAAATGCCTGTATCTCTGCCAGAGGTCGGGAACATCCTTGAATCTACAGCTATATATCCCATTCTATTTTCGAGTCTCTCATAACCTGAATTGTAACTTATATCTCTGTAAAGAGAGTTCAATGTTTTCAGATCTTCATAAGATAAAGTGCCCATGACCATCGCCCACATAACGTTTCTCCTGCCTATGTCTTTGGCCCTGGGATGATATCTATCCGGGTTAGATAGTACCTCATCTTTATAGGTATTCGGATGTTCATAGATATTTTCCAGTTTTTCCGTTTTCTTTTTCCCTATATGATCCACCAAGATGGCGCGGACCTTTCCTTCGAACGCTCCTTCCTGGCGATAAGGCAATTGTAATTGTCTTCCTACCAGTAATGCCATCATCTCAGATTCGTTTTGAGACATCAAAACGTTACCAGTGAACCTATAACCGTGCTGAAAGTTGTCAGCTACGGTGGGATGTTTTCCTCGATTAATGCATTCGAATCCATAGTCCCACCAACTCACGAACGCAGGCCTCTCTTTGGGCGGTACCTCATCGTCTTGTTGGCTGAACCAATCCCAAGCTCCCGGCCAATATTGAGTCGGTCTATCCATACTGTAGCCGAAAGCACCCAGATAATGTAGACCACCTTTATCTGGATCATAATCGTCCGGCCTCAGTTGTTGAGGTAGGACTCTATAGACCTGTTCATTGTACTTCTGCTTCTCTTGGAAAGGAATGCCCGCGTCTATGGCATACAAAGCATTGGGGGTTAGTATCAAGAAAACAACGAAAAGAGTTACCAAAACATGTTTTATCTTCACACCCTCGCGGATACCTCTTATAACGTTGCCTCTATGACTTTTGAAACCTCTTACCACGCTGGAGAAGTTAGCTTTATCGAACATCAAGGCGATCATCCATCCCGACGTTAGAGCAAAAGCCGGAGCGGCATTGAATATGAATCTGGTAGCGGTTGTAGCCATATAGATAGCAAATGTAAGCCAAACTAATACGAACAAAAATGACCTCCGCCAAGTTTTCTTGAGATGCCATCCGGCGAGAGGGATGGCTATAAAGGAAAGGAAGGATGTCACGAGACCTGTCGACAAAACCAAGCGACTGAACGAGGGTGCTTGAGCCTCTGCGATCGTCGAATATAATTTATTCTGGATGAAGTATTGAGAGGCTGCATTTCTGATAACGTTGGGTCCCAAAGTAAAAAATAGTACTCCTGCCAAGATAAGGATCGAAAAAGTCAACACCCAAGGAAGGTCTCGGGTGACTGAAAAATAAGCACCGATAGCGAAAGTTCCTAGGAATATCACGAAAGGAATTTGATAATACCTTCCAAGTGGCCATTGGATTAAAGTGGTGAATTTTTCTAACAGGGCAAAACCACCGCTCGTTTTAGCATACCATGGTAAGGCCACAAAGAATGCGATCATCATCATTACGAAAATCGCTACCGTTATACCGAGAGAATCTTTCTTTCTGAATTTATCGATAACAATCTGTACCAAAAAGTAGACCAATATGATCACAAGGGCGTAGGAATAACCTTTCCAGGTTAAGGCTAGAGCCCCGAGCACCATACCCGTCATTGCCGAGTATAAGAGAGCTCTTCTGTTGCTCCCGAAAAATTTTGCTAATCCCTTCTTGATCTCTTCGACTTTCATCCAGTCTGAAACCCACTTTTCTTCGCTCCTTATCTCTTCAAGAGAGCGCATGAAGAAAAAGAAACCGGTAACGATCCAGAACATCGAAAAGGCGTCGTGGTTGGTGTTGGTCAAAACACCTCTTCCAAGATGAGCTGCGCTGAGAGTCAACATCAGTGCTGCAGCTATTCCTGCCTTCTTTCCGAACGTTTTCTTCCCTATCAGATAAACGGGGAAAACGGTCATCGCACTCCAGAAGGCAGATGAGAAAATGAATGAAATGTTTATCGCTTTTTCCAGGCTACCTACAAAAGGAGATAGAAGATATCCTCCTAACACGACCGACCATTGATAGAGCGGGGGACGAGTATTTTTTAACCCTGGTAAGGGATATCCTCTCAATGGATCAGTAAAAAGATGGTGGTGAGTCTCTGCGATATAATTGATTATTCTAGCATTGTAATATGAGTCGGCTCCTCCTCCTAAGAGATAAGGTAATCCGAACTTTGTAGCCGCTTCATAGGCGAAGTACGAACGGATTATCAATGCAACTACGAAGATACCTAACAGACATGCTGTGGTATCCCAGTGTTTCTCTAGCCACGAAGGGCTGGAGGAGGGGTTCTCCTTTCCCGATGTCAGCTTTCCAAGCAAACTAGAATTCATAGCGATCCACCTGTGTTAGAGGAAATCTCCAAGTCATTTCGATGACCACGTAAACACGGCTAAAATGGGTCCCCCTATTTATAGATTTTTCAACGGGCCAAAATGCGTGAAGGATCATATGCTAATCTGAAGTGTCATAAACTACTCATCTAATATAAATTCATCTATCTTATCCTCGGCCTTCTCTCTCCTCTTTTGGTGCTCCCTCAAGAATTCATTTATATTTTCCTTGAGAAGACCCTTACACTCTCCGCATAGGATATCTCCTTGTCTGCACTTTTTGTCGATCTCATCCACCTTTTCGTCATCGCTTTCAAATATGTAATATCTGTAATTCTGTATCGCACAGATATCTGGATTACCACCTTTTTCTCTTTGCTCGGAGGCCGATACTCGACCGCCCGTAAAAGCCTCGTTTATCTTCTCGTCCACATCTTCAGAACTATCAGTGGTAAATATAGTAGTTTTGGGCTGACTCGCTGACATCTTTCCCGATCCGTCTAAAGATGGGGCCAATTTGTTGTGTAAAAGAGCGGGCTTTAGATAACCTATGGTCTCCGCTATATCTCTCGTCAATCTGAAATGAGGGTCTTGATCTATCCCGCAGGGAATCAAAACCGGTACATCTCCATCTTTCACCTCACTCGGGAGAAAGCAGGGGGCGGACTGTATAGCGGTATAAAAAATACTTCCGACATTGGTGGAATTATCGAATCCGAATACCGCCTTAACGTTAGAAAAATTCAATCTTTTGCCAGCCTTTAAAGCCAACGGATACAGCTTATCTATATGATCAGTGTCTATGATGATGTGAGTTTTTTCAGGATCGAAACCTAGAGCTATTATATCTTTAGCGTTTTCCAAGGCATATGAGTGCGTCTTTTCTAATGTATTGTCAAATTCGAATAGAAACTTTTCATCGTCCGTCAATTGAAAATACATTTCTACATCGAACTTATCCTGCATCCATTTAGCAAATATCCAGGGCATGAGATGACCAACGTGGGTATGCCCTGAGGGGCCTCTACCAGTATATAATGCGAATTTTTTTCCTTCTTCGTATCTATCGAGAATCCAATCCAAGTCACGGTGAGAATAAAAAATGCCTCTCCTAAGCATGAAATGCGTACTGCCGGCGATCTCCTCTATCCTTTTCAACAGTTCTTGATCGACTTCATCTGTTCCGAATTTCTCTATCAGCCTTTCATAATCTATATCTCCTTCGACTTCCCAAGGAGTGACCGTGAACTCATCTTCATCGGGTGAATCGTTCTCCTTCATATTACTCCGTTCCCCATACTGATAGTTCTTAAATAATATTTTTCCATTTTCATCTACCCCTCCATGTTATCAATTTATATATTAATTATATATGCAGAGATGGCGAAAGATACATGAGGAAAAAATCACATGTTTTAGGGGCTGTGATCTTCGGGGTTCTTGCTTTTTTCCTCTACAGAATTTTAACTTTTAGATCTTTGATTAATCTTCAGGGACTTATCCAAATTCTCCTTTCTATGAGAGTCTATATGTTCTTATCTATGGTAGGATCTTCTATCCTCGGAGGGATTTTACCGGATATACTCGATCCGCCATTCACTAGATATCACAGGTCCTTCGCCCACAGCAGGACGCTATTTTTTCTGATGCTGCTATTTTGGTTTCTTTCACTGCTTTTATTATTGAAAAGACCTGATCTAGTGAGCAGTATTCTATACTTCTTTTTGACCGGATATATGTCCCACTTGATATTAGACGGGATATAACCGCACATAAAAGATGAGATATGATGTATCGCTCTAGATTATTCGTTATTTAGTGGAAGACATAAAAATTCAACAAAAGTTCCGTCTTTGACTATAAATGGCTATACTCTAGACTAACACATATTGCTATTTTAGAAAAGATTACAATAATACACACGCAGACCTGTCTGATGACCAGACCGAAAGTTAAGCCACAATCCAGACTGTTAGTAACCGTGGGCTGAATACGTCGCCGAAGCTCCGTACTTACACCCCGGCTCTATCTAACCCGTCTTCTACGGGAGCCTTCAGAGGTGCCTCGTTTCAGGGAGAGTTTCAGGCTTAGATGCTTTCAGCCTTTAACCCTTACGGCGTAGCTACCCAGCGATGCCCTCTCGGACAACTGGTAAACCAGTGGCCGCGAGGCCCTGTTCCTCTCGTACTGAGGGCTCCTTCCCCTCAGGCACCAGTACATCCCTACTAAAAAGAAACCAACCTGGCTCACGACGGTCTAAACCCAGCTCACGACCCCTTTTAATGGGCGAACAACCCCACCCTTGCCAGATGCTGCACCGGCAGGATAGAGGGAGCCGACGTCGAAGTAGCAAGCCTCCAGGTCGATATGGACTCTTGCTGGAGACAACTCAGTTATCCCTGGGGTAACTTTTCTGTTATCCCTGGGCCCCATAAATAAGCCTCAGGGGTTCGCTATGCCTTGCTTTCGCATCTTGGTCTGTTGTTGTTCCAAACCAAGTCAAGCCGGCTTTTACCATTGTATTCTACGGTGGGTTCCTGACCCACCTGAGCCGACCTTTGGACGCCCTTGTTATCGTTTCGAGGGTGTGGCGCCCCACCCAAACTGCCCGTCTATCGATGTCCCACCGAAGCGGTTAGGGACACGATCTCAAAAGGGTAGTGTTTCATGATCGCCTCGGCGACAAGCTTGTGCTTGCGCCTGGGTAGCGGCTCCTACCTACACTGCACATTTGAGGTCGTACCCCAACGACAGATTGCAGTCAAGCTCCACAGGGTCTTCTCTTTCAAGTAGGGAGTTCTGGACTGTGCGCCAGAATGTCGTTTTCACCGGATTTCAGGCGGGGACAGTAGGTCCTTCGTTGATCCTTCATGCAAGCCGCCAATTAAGCGGCAAGGTATTACGCTACCTTAAGAGAGTCATAGTTACTCCCGCCGTTTACCGGTCCTTCCACCTCTTGTAAGAGGGATTCAGATACCGGCACTGGGCAGGATTCGACGGCAGTACAAATCCTTTCGGACTAGCTGCCATTTAAGTCTTTATTAAACTGTCGAGGACCTCTAGTTATTGCAACCAGCCATTCGCATGACTGGCACCCCTTCTACCGAAGGTACGGGGCTAATTTGCCGAATTCCCTCGCCTGAATTAGTCCGACACGCCTGGCCTTGCGAAGGCAGGGGCACCTGTGTCAGTTCTCGGTACGGTCTCTAGCGCTGATTAATCGATCCACTTTTCACGGGCACCAGGATTTGGCTAAAGCGGACTCAGTCCGCCCTATCAAGGTTTCACCCGGTTCTCACCATTACGGTTCTCCCCAGGCTTATGCTTTTCGACAGAGCGATAACCCTGTTTAACCTATCCCAATGCGTCGCAGATCGGGCAAAAGCGCCAGAGGCACAGGAATATTAACCCGTTTCCCAATTCGATGACTTCGGTTAAGAGCCATCTTAGGACCGGCTAACCCTCGGCTGAGAATCATTCCCGAGGAACCCTAGCCCCTACGGCGGAACGGATTCTCACCGTTCTTTGCTGCTACTCACACCAGAATTCTCGTTCGAACGCGGTCCACTCGATCTCACGACCAAGCTTCTAACCGCGCCCGACGCCTTCCTACCAGATTACCTCTCGGTACTCCGGAGTCTCGGTAACCGGCTTAGCCCCGTCCATTTTCGGGGCCCTCAATCTCGACTGGTGATCTGTTACGAACTCTTTAAAGGAAGGCTGCTTCTAAGCCCACCTCCCAGTTGTCTTCGACTGCGGACTCCATTTAATCTAACACTTAGCCGGCATTTGAGGGACCTTAACTCCAGGCTGGGTTCTTGCCCTTTCGAACATCAGGCTTACCCCGATGCTCTCACTCCTGCTGTCTACGGCGATGATAGCTTCGGAGTTTGACAGCGTACCAAGGGCTCTCGCCCCCGAATACCCAATCCGTGCTCTACACTATCATCTACCTCGAGCAAGGCCTACCTTAGAGTAGTTTCGGAAGGAACCAGCTATCTCCGGTCTCGATTGGACTTTCACCCCTATGCCCAAGTCACGGGAGGGATTTGTAGCTCACCAACCCTACGGGCTTCCACCTCCCTTTCGGAAGGCTTCACCCTGCTTAGGCATAGATCGACCGGTTTCGGATCTCCAGCCAATGACTCCAGGCGAATACACCTCGTTCCTTTTCCGCAGATGCGGAATGCGAACCTGTTGGTTTCCCTCTGGCTACACCCTTAGCAGGTTTAGCCTCGCCATTGACCAGAACTCTCTGGCCCGTTTTTCAGAACGTACGATAGAACATCGGTCCACTCTTTCAAGAGCTTCAACCCTTGCATGCTCTACCCGTCTGTAACCATCTGGTTTCAGGATCTTTTCATCTCCCGTCAAGGATACTTTTCAGCTTTCACTCACGATACTAGTCTACTATCGGTCTCGGGACGTATTTAGGGTTGGAAGTATATGCCTCCCAAATTCACGCGCGATATCCGACGCACGTTACTCTGGAGACCCCGAATCATCTTTCTATCATACTCCTACGGGACTGTCACCCTCTTTGGTGCTCCGTTCCAGGAGACCTCGGATTGGATAGTTAAGATGTACCGGAGTCCAAAACACCACATATCCTAACTGTTTCCAGAAGGATTCGGTTTGCTCTACACCGCTTTCAATCGACTTTAATAACGGCATCTCTATTGATTTCTTTTCCTTCCCCTACTAAGATGTTTCAATTCGGGGAGTTCCCCATCCTTACGGATTGCTGGAGGTTCGCTCCAGCGGGAAGTCCCATTAGGCGACCGAGGGTTCTAAGGTTCCTTGCGCCTACCCCTCGAGTATCGCCGCTTGGCACGACCTTCATCAGCGCCCGAGCCGAGCCATCCACCAAATGGCTGAGCGACTGCAGCAATTACTATCGGTCTGGTACACATCCAGGTCTGCGTATGATCGGTAATCATCGGATCATACTGATCCTATACCCTTCCTCGACAACCTTTTCTCATGTCGCCGAGTGCATTGTAAACATTATGCAATTAAGCTATTTTAACTTTGCTTCCCGCGCCGGCGTCAACCGACCCCGGCTTGGGTCTTGAGTTAGAAAGGGGCCTCCTATAAAAGCATTTTGGAAGGCCGGAAAGATAATTTCATTTTTATGTTTTGTAAATGAAGACGAAGGTGGTGAGATTATTAAGTTTTTCCCTTCCAAGAGATATGAAAACAAATATAATTAAATCATTATCCTCATTTTCTGTGAGCGTTCGCCGCTAGAAAGACTTTAACACATAATATTCGAAACGGAAATACAACTTTCGCTTATCATCGATAAGTAAATTATAAACAATGCTTCCATTATACCATATTGGAAGGCTCTGTCTGACAGTAGTCCGACGGTGTAAGATCATGAAAAAGATACCTACTGGTGTTAGCGATTTAGATGCCATAATCAAAGGGGGCATACCCGCTGGTTCCGTCGTTCTTCTCCTCACTGAGATCGGTGCGGGAGGCGTTGAGTATACCTACACGTCTTCCGCAAAGATATTGAGGGTGAAAGAGGAACCAGAAGATCTCTCTGTACATTTAGGGGACGAATGTAAGGGCTCTATGCTGCCAGAAAACGTGTTCTATATCACATTTTCTCGATCGAGAGAAGATGTTTTAGACGAGGTCAGAACCTCATTTAATCAGGATTACTACGACGTGATAGAAGAAAATCTAGAATTCAAGGATTTCTCCAAACAGTACTTCCAGCGGACCATGGTGCCACCCAGTTGGGCCGGCGAGATGAGTTCTAACAACCTATTTTCAGACTCCTCCGATTCCGACATATTGGAGGATCTAGTCCATTTTCTCGAAGAGAACGCTGAAAATAACGTCATCATTCTAGATTCGCTTACCGATCTATTGACGAACTCATCGATCGATAAAGACAAGCTCGTTATGGTCATAAAGGGTATGAGAAGGGCATCTAAAAAATGGGGTGGAGTGGTCTATCTATTGATGTCAAAAAGCATAGTCGACAAAAGTCTCGAATATCAGATAATAGATAGTGTAGATGGAGTATTTTCCTTCCAATGGTCAAAAACCACAGGAAGTTCTCAGCGGCAGCGTTATCTTTTAGTTGATAAGTTTATGAGTGTTCTCCCTCACTTGAAGAGGGAAAAGATCGCTCGATTCACTGCGGAAGTCAGCGATTATGAGGGCTATACCGTGATAAATTATCAAAAGATCAGGTGATAAGATGGAAGAAAAAGATATAGAAAAAATAAAGACCGGGATAGATGGTTTAGATGAGATGCTGAACGGTGGAATTCCGAAAGGCCACGTATTTACCGTGATGGGACAGTTCGGCACGGGAAAAACGACTTTTTCATTACAATATATATGGGAAGGTCTGCAGCAGGGGGAGTCGGGTATCTTCATCTCTCTAGAAGAGGATAGAAACGCTATGATAGAGACCGGTAAATCATACGGATGGGATTTTCAACCTTACATCGATAATAACCAATTAGCTGTGAAAAAGCTTACCCCGGCTGATGCTGAAGCCACTATTAACAAGATCCAGAGCGATCTTCCAGAGTTCATAAAAAGTTTCGACGCGGACAGGATCGCTATAGATTCGGTTTCCCTTCTCAATATGTTGGCTAGTAATCCTCAGGAGAAACGAGATCAGCTGTTCGCGCTCAGTAAGATGATAAAAGATACCGGGACTACAGCTCTATTGACCGCTGAAGTTAAGGACGAGAACCCGGAAAGTTCTAGAGACGGTTTGATAGAGTATACCGCTGATGGAGTCATTCTCTTGAGATACAACCAATCGGATATGGAAGAAGTACAACTGAGCGTCCAGGTGATAAAGATGAGGCGGATAAATCATTCTCGGAAGATCAAGCCCTTCGTGATAACGGATCACGGGATAGACGTACAGATGGAAGGAGCTATTTTTTAAGGTGGTCATAAGATGGGCGTGGGAATAGGAGATATAATTCAGAGGGAAGAGATAGATTTCGAAGATATGGAAGATAAAGTTATCGCGGTAGACGCTTACAACATAATATATCAATTTTTATCCAGTATAAGGCAGAGGGACGGAGAATTATTGAAAGATTCTGAAGGAAGAGTTACCTCACATCTGTCGGGCTTACTCTACAGAAACGCGAATCTGATAGAAGCCGGGATCAAACCCGTATATGTTTTCGACGGTGCTCCCGACGTGATGAAAGAAGGAACTTTGGAGAAAAGAAAAGAGAGAAAGAAAGAGGCTGAAAAAGAATATGACAAAGCTCTAGAAGAAGGGGATCTGGAAAGAGCTAGGATGAAAGCTCAGCAAACTTCCAGGATGACGGACGAGATCGAAGAGAGCAGTAAAAAGCTCTTGTCGCTTTTAGCGATACCCTGGATTCAAGCCCCCGCTGAAGGTGAAAGTCAGGCCGCCCACATGGTTAGAGAAGGAGACGCTTGGTCGGTTGGTGGACAGGATTATGACACATTACTGTTCGGCGCTCCTCGACTCGTGAAAAACCTCACGATAACCGGTAAGAGAAAGATGCCCGGTTCTTCGAAATATAAAGATATCAGTCTGGAATTGATAGAACTCGAAAAGGTGCTGGAAGAACTGGAGATAAATAGAGAACAGTTGGTAGATATCGGGATACTGTGCGGAACCGATTATAATGACGGCGTCAAAGGTATAGGGCCGAAAAGAGGATTGAAGTACGTTAAGAAACACGGCGATTTAGAAACCGTTCTCCAAGAAAAAGATAAGAAGGTTGAAAATCACGAAGCTATTAAAAAAATATTTTTGAAGCCCGAGGTTAAAACCGACTACTCTATCGATTTCGAAACCGAACTAGGAAACGTGAAAGGGTTTCTCTGCGATGAAAGGGACTTTTCCGAATCGAGAATAGAGTCGGCTCTAGAAAAGTATGAAGAAGGGATGAAGAAGAGAAAGCAGAGCAGTCTTTCCTCTTTCGGTTGATTTTATTGGTGAGGAATCAGCAGAACTCGTCAAGACTCGGATTGGATACCTTATCATTTTCAAACAAGGATTCTATCTGTCTGTTAAGCTGTTTCACACGCTGATAAAGATATTCCGATACTTCGTATTTTTCGACCATCTCTAGAGAAAAGTTGAGATACTTTTTCACGCTGCCTTCATGTATGGTCAGAGTTAGATTTCCTCCACATTTACACTCGCCGCTCAGCGGTATCCTTCGATACTTGGTGTTACATTTCGTACACCTTATATCCTGGACGCCGAACTTGTTGAGATTGCCTATCAGGTCGGGGATGAAATGATCGCTTATGACTCTACTCACCACATCCTTGGTTTCCACAGCGTTTATCATATCCGCTACCTTGATCTGCGAATCCATCTTCTCTGTCATCTTTCCAAGTCTAGTATATCGGCTGGTGCTGGGCCCCTCGTCTAATCTACTCGTTTCATGTGTGTAACCGTAATTCTCGTACTGGGTTTCATCCTCCAATCTATCCTCCAAGGTCTCTATCAAGTCGCCCACCTTTTTGGGCTTCGGATATTCGAAAGTTTTCTCGTAGAATTCTAGGGGATAATCCCAAACCGTATCCACATTGTGAGCTTCGCTGTCGATCTCGGAAGGATCTATTTTCGTGGTTAGAACTAGTGGAGCGTCCATCAGACCTCCTCTTTTCTCCGGTAAAAAATCTTCGGAGAAGTTAAGAAGGCCGTCCAAAAGGAGCATTATACAGTCCTCATCTCCGTCGCAGTTGTTCGTTATCAGATTATCCTTGGTAACGAAGTTGTGGGTGTCATCCACTTCAATATCATACATGAACTCTTCATCGGATTTTTTGGGCTCTTTAGCTCTAATTCGCTCCTTCACCAGATTACCCGAAGTGTCTATCCTCGGTTTTCTCTCTAAAGAAAAATCTTCTTTCAAGGCTTCATTTTTTCTTTCCAGATCGAATCCTATCTTCTCTCCGAACTTTACGGCGTGAGATGACCTGATATGAAGCTTATTGGTAGTGAAGGTCCTTCCCTCGTAGTGATCCTCACCATATTTTTCTGTCAATATCCCCCCAGCTTCTCTCTCATTTTGGCTGTAGCGGGCGTAAATACCGAACCTCTTCAAAAGGAAATCGATATCGTCTAACAATCCTCGAGATACACTAGTTGCCTGAACATGAAGACATCCTTTTTCCACCGATCCATCCCCAGCAAAATAAGCCGAGAGCAGGTCCGAAACTTTCTCTTTCGGCAGTGAGCTCACGAATTCCGGAACCCTCTTCTCTCTAGCTCCCGATCCTATCTCTAACGACTGAAATAACTCATATATCAACCGAGAACTCAGCGTTAAAACATTCTCCTCTTCAGACGGTTCGATTCCAAACGTTTCTTCTACAACCTCTTTGATATTATCTTTCATCTCGTCTTCCCCGAAGGCAAAGCATATTTGGTAAAATTCTTCTCCTTTTTTCTCAGATTTCCTGGTATAACCTTCGGCCAGATAATATCCCAGCACTTTCATCAAGTCAGAATTCACATCTATTTTTGGAGGTATCTCCACTGCATCTCTCTTCGCCGCTAGAACCGCGTCTCCGGAAATAGAGTTCTTCGATCCCGCCTTTTCCATCAGCTCTCGGTAGACGTTCAAAGGAATGGATTCACGATACTTGTAATTGCCTAGAGTCTTTTTCGATATGCCCAGCTCTTCGACAGCAGATTTCAATCCACCGAGTTCTTCTATAGCCTCATTTACCCTTTTCTCTACTTGCCTGATCATCACATTTTTGTGGTTTGGAATAAATTCAAGCAGATCGAGAGTTTCTTTATCGTCGGTTTTAACATCTATCTGTAGAGGGGTATATATCCTATCGTCTTCTTCAAGTTCTCGAGCTTTTTTTATTCCGTCATCGGTTTTCATCCTGTGATCCGGGAAGACTTCCATTGATCTGCCCGACTCCGTTTCGATCTCGATCTTGAATTCCTGTGCGGGTGTTTTGATCACTTTGGACGCTTTAGAAGTTTGTATTTCACTTCCATTGACTGTGAGGACTTCTTCTTCAATTTCCTTTCCAGTGGTACCTACAGAATCCATCTCTTCCTCCCCGTGTGCTCTATCATAGAGCTCTTTTAACTTTACGGTACCTCCATCTGCCATCTTAACTTCCGTATCACCGGGAAGACAGTTCCGTCTTTTCGCTGCATGGAAGAGAGGATGAGCGTATCCTGCTCTACCGTCGTGAAATCCTATTATCCTGCCGAGTACTCCACCGGAAGTATGAGGTGCTAAACCTACCACTAACTCTCCTATCAGGTCTTCTTTATATTCCGCATTATAGTACTTGTCAGATTCATAATACTTTTCCAATAGATCATCTACGAACTCAGCCACTTTCACCATGTACTCGCCGGCTTCATTCGCTATCACCATATCCTGCGGCTTCAACTCTACCACTTGGTCTTCTCTTTCTAACTCGTTACCATCTATATCTTTTTCATATCCGAGTTCTCTAGCCCTCTCCACGGTCAAACCTATCTCTTCAGGTTTGAAATGTGTGAGAGGAAGATCCGTCATGTCATATCTTGAAGTACCGTCTTTGAAGACGTAGATGCCGTGTTTAGCTCTCAAGATGCCTTTTTCGAGCGCTTCTGGAGTTTTGGTCTCGGTGATGAGACCTTTAACTCCTTTTATCTTGCTGATGTTTCCCCCTTCTCCAAGAGTATTCAAAGCCTGTCTGTATATGTTTTTCATCGGGATCTTCTGTTCCTGCGGTTCGTCGATTATTTCCCTTCGACCGCCGCAGGTACATCTGATCTGGGCACCGCTTTTCCCACATTTTTGACATCTTCTCGCACTGATATCTACCTCTATGATGCCTTCTTCGACCGCCTTTTTTACCAGTCTTTCCGATCCGCCGGCGTCACCGAGTGGGAAAAGCCCGTGTACTGGCGGACTCATCTTTCTTTCCTTCGCTTTTTCTGGTCTCGCCATCCTAGAACCTATATTTGTAGGAGCCTTACTCCTTATGGTTACACCCGCTAGATCACTGATATACTCTAATGGTCGATCTTCGTTAGATTCTCCTGTTTTGCTGAGACTCTCTTCATCGAGGGCGAGAGAGAAAATAAACGGTTCGTAGATTTCTATAATTATACTCTCATCATCTTTCTCGTGCGGGACACCGATAGATTCCAGGATCTCTTTCATCTGCTGTTCTACCGGCAGTTTCAACCTATCCTCTTCTATCTCTCCCTCATCGGATATCCAACTCCTGAGTTCTCTGATATCTTGAGTGTCAACATAATCCCAGAAGTGGATGTACTTTGGATGTAATGGATACCCTTTCTCTTGCGAAAGGTTTACAGCCTTTTTAGGTGTGATTTCTTCCTCCTCAAAATCTTCGTCCACCTCCTGAACCCACCACTCGTGACAGTAAGCCCCGGGAACTAGAGGATGATTATTTTCCACGAACTCTCCGAAAGGGACCAGTATCTCTCCCAGATCGATTATCTCTTCGACTTTCCTCTGAAGTTCTTTACTCTCCTCCGCAGAATCGACTCTTTTAACGGTTCCATCTTTGAGCAAAACGGTAGGGCCCTCTATTGTATCACATGGAGTTATAGCCCCGGCTTTCCCGGGACGTTCGGTTTTGATCTGCGTTCCTAGAGCCAAGAATTCATCGGTAAGGTACATTGCCGCCGGATTGACCGCGACGGCGGCGAGACCCTCTGTTCTAGTCCTACCATATCTCAATCTAAAACCGCCTTCCTTGCTGGGATGACCGAAAACGGGTCTTCCCGCGATAGTTTCCTGGATGTATTTTTTCTTGGGAGCTATACCTTTATCCTCTTCCTCCCCATCTTCGTCAGAATCTTCTGAGTCGTCTTTGTCTCCAGTAGCGTGTTTCTCTATATATTCGTCTATAAATTCCCATCCCTCGATGTCGAGTTTTTCTACATATTTTTTCAATTTTTTAGCTTTTAGACACATCCCTTCCGCGATGACTAGACACGCTCCGCCTCTCACCCGGTTAGTATCGACCCTCGGCAGATCTCTGTTTCCCGAGACCTCTTCTTCTCCCGTACCCTCTCCGCTTATACTGACCGGACATCCGTCCACTATCAAAGATATCTCTTCAGGGGAGGGTGTATACTGCAGGCCTAGAGATTTTTTGTACAATGGTATCTCTTCCTTGAAACGCTGTATCTCCGCAGGCGTAGGCTGGAACCCATCGATCCCGAGCTCTCTTCTAACCACGTCCGCTATGAGCACACTCATGGCTTGACCGGTACCTCCGGCAGAACGTATAGGTCCAGCAAAAGATAATTCTGCATACTTACTACCGTCGTTGTTTTCTCTTATATCTACGCCTCCTATACCTTCTAAGGGGGCCACGAGTATTCCTTCCGTGAGAACGGCCAATCCGATCCTGACCGCATCCTCCAGCCTTTCGGCTATGGTGCCCTCGTCCCTGGACGCGACTTCTTTAGCGATCCTGATAGACACTTCTTCTCTTTCGTACTTCTCGCTCAATTCTCTTATCTTTTCCGCGGTATCTTCAACTTCAGTCAACTTTTGAGCTCTAAGAGCTAGATCTTCCGCTCTCGGGATCTCGACTTCTTTCTGGGGATCGTATCCTTTCGACCTAGCCTTTTTCGCAAGTTCATAACAGCTCTCGGCTTCTTCTTCCAAGGTTTGGAAATAATCTTCAATTTCTTTAGAATGAGCTAATTCTGACGTGATTATACCTCCGTATTTAAACGAACTTTTCGCGCGTGAACTCGTTCCAATCTTAATAGATGACAGGTTAAATAAGATTACGGTTAAAAAATTATAACACAAAATTTGATAATTATGGAGCGCTATAAACTAAAATATGGGATTTAGAAGTGCTTCCAAGATAGTGAATGATACTGAGAAAGGCGCTTCAGAGCTTTTGACGGATGCGATAGAGAGTCTCAAAAAGTTGGAAAAAGACGAGATCGAAGGTTATCTTGATACACTGATCAAAAACAGATATTCGATGACCCCTTTGCTCAATCTTGCGAACCGTACTTTTCTTTCGATCGATAAAGGAAAGCAAATTGATCCAGAGCTGGAAAGTTTCGAAAAAGAATTTGTCTCTAAAAAGAGAAAAGTTATCGATGAGATGAAGAATCTATTAGATCAAAGAGATTTCGATAAGGTCCTGACGTTCAGCTACAGTTCAACCGTTTTAGAATCTTTATCCGAGTTAGAAAAAGTCGTTATTCTCGAGTCACGACCAAAAAAAGAAGGAAGGGTCTTAGCAGAAAATCTCTCCGATGAGGATGTGAAGGTAGAATTCTGGATAGACGCCGGGATGTGTAAAGCGATGGATAAAGTGGATTGCGTAGTGGTCGGTTCCGACACCATCTCGGTGGAAGGCTTTCTAAATAAGATAGGTACCAGACCTCTTGCCGTCTTGGCGAAGGAATTAGATAAAGAGTTTTTCGTGACAGCGGATAGTTCAAAGATACTTCCATCGAAAATACCGGTTTCACGGAAAGAAAAACATCCTCCAAGAGAAGTGTGGAATACAGAAAAAAATATCCAAGTGAAAAATGATTACTTCGAACTCACTTCATTAAGAAGAGGAAAATTCGTAACTGAAAACGGGTTGGTCAACTCTAAAAAAATTAAAAAATTGGCAAAGGAAAAGGAAGTTTCCGACCGGCTGATAAGGTCACATCCTCTCCTCTAAGGCGATATAGGACTATCCTCTTCGACCTTTTTCGACTTTATCTCTTCTTTGATCACTTTTCCAAGAGATTTTATGCCCTCTTTTATTTCTTCCTCGGAGGAGTGGGTGAAATTTATGCGCATCGTGTTGTGACCGCCGTCGCCTACGTGGAAAGCATCACCTACGACGTAAGCTACCTTCTCATCAACGGCTTTATCGAACATATCTCTCGTGTCGATATGTTCCGGTAAAGAAGCCCAGATGAACATCCCGCCGTTAGGTCTGTTCCAATCTACCTCTTCGGGGAAGTGTTCTTCCATCGCTTCTAACATGGTCAATCTTTTCTCATTGTATAATTTCTTTATCTTTTCAAGATGGTCGTCCATCACGCCCTCGGCTAAATATTTGTAAGCCACGAATTGTCCGAACGGATTAGCGCAGAGATCAGTAGCCTGCTTCGCTATGACCATCTTTTCGATGAGCTCCGTAGGACCGGTTGCCCATGCGATCCGGAAACCAGGGGCGAGTATCTTTGAGAATGTTTCCAACCTCAATACTCTGTCCTCGTCATCGATGGCCATGAGGTGGGGTTTTTCTTCACCTTCGTATCGCAGGTGAGAATAAGGCGAATCTTCCACCACTAAAAGATCGTATTCTGAGGCGATATCTAAGAGTTCATGCCTCTTTTCAGCCGACATCGTCGCTCCCGAAGGATTTTGGAAGGTCAGTACAACATAGATGAACTTGGGCAGTTCTCCTCTCTTTTCCATCTTTTCCAACTTATTTCTCAAAAGACTCGTGTCCATGCCGTCCTCCCGCACAGGGACCGTCTCCATGTTGGCCTCAAAAGCACGGAAAGCTCCCGTGGCTCCGAGGTAAGTCGGTGAGCCCACGATTATGGTGTCTTTCGGATCGAGCATGACCTTGCTCAATAAGTCCAAAGCCTGTTGAGAACCGTGAGTTATGAGTATGTTTTCGTGGTCGACATCCATCCCTCTCTCCGTCATCATCTTCGAGAGCTCTTTCCTGAGTTCGGGTACACCTTCCGTCGAACCGTACTGCATAACCTTTTCCCCTTCATTGTCCAAAAGATCATTTATTATCTCTCTGGTCTCTTCGATAGGGAAGGCTTTCGGATTCGGAAGGCCGCCGGCAAACGAGATTATATCCGGCTGTTGGATGAGCTTTAGCAGTTCTCTTATCTCTGACCTCTTCATCTTCGAAGCTCTTTCCGAGAATTCTTTTTCAAAGTCAACCATTTATATCATCCTGCATTGAGTTCTAAATACTGCTGTACCATATGTTTTTCGGTTGCAGGGAGCAGATTTAAAACCATCGATTATGTATTATTTAACGATGGAGGTGGAAAGTACTTGAAAGAGATAGGAGGATGCCATATATGTGGTAAAAAAGCGAACCAAAGCTGCAGTATATGCGGCTCCTTAGTCTGTGATGAACATATGCATAGAGGTGTCTGCTCAGAGTGTAGGGGTAGCAAAGAAAAAGAACGGGAAAAAGACGTTTCTTACACGGACTATTATTCCTGATCTACCGTTTCTCCAGCAGTATCACCATGTCATCAATAGAGAGCGAATCGAGCTTTTCTCCTTCGTGGACTTTCGACTTTCTCAATTGGACCTCGTCTTCGCTGAGGGTCACTTCGTTCCCATCAGATAATTCGAATTTGTAGTGCCCGTTTTCTTCAAAGGAAGAATGTACTCTTTCAGGATCCGCTTCTTCCAATCTCTGGAATACCTCGTTAGCTTTATCTTTATATTTAGGTCCTATCTTGGAATGGTCCGGCTTTATATCAACAGCTTCTTCCTTTATCTCTTCTTCATCCAAGATCTGTATATCGGAGGCTTTCAATGTGTTCAAGATGTCCTCCTCACACTCCAGCACGTCTTCGTTATCCGTGACTAGCCTAATAGAACCTATTTCATCATTGAGAGGGATACCTTGATCGGACTTCCAGTTCCTTATCTCGGCTATGATATCTTTCACTATCTCGCCGGTCTCTGCAGCATATTCCTCCTTTAAGATAGGTCCCGGCCATGATTCAACGTGAATACTTTTTTCGTCTTGGTACTCTTTGTAAACTTGATCATACACCTCTTCCGTGATGAAGGAAAGTACCGGCGCGAGAAGTTTAGTGATCCCGAGACCGACCTGATAAAGAACGTATTCAGCGGCTTCGTCCTCCTGCTCGTATATCCTGTACTTGACCATCTCGAGATAATGGTCCGCTAGGACGTGCCACAGGAAGTACTCGGTTTCTTCTAATGCCTTATCGTATCTGTAATCTTCCATGTAATTTGTAGCGGATTCGACGAGCTCGCTGTACTTGGTCAAAAGCCACTTGTCTATCAGTTCGAGTGAGGGTTTTTTCTCCGGCTTTTGGTCAAAAGAGTTAGAGATGAGCTTTTGAACGTTCCAGAATTTAGTTCTGATCCTTTGACCTCTTTTCAGCCATTTCTCTTCGTATTCGGCGTCTTCACCGGGTTTGTGTACTCCTGCCAGATATCTGATCGAATCCGCACCGTGTTCATCGGCGACCTCTTCAGGATCGATTATGATGCCTTTCGAAGAAGAAAAGCTCTTACCACCCGGAAGCATAAGGTATCCGTGGATCATTATGTCGTCCCAGGGCTTTGTATCGGAATGGAACAGGCTCTTAACGATAGTGTTGAAAGCCCAGAAACTGATGATATCATGTGACTGAGGTCTGAGATCGAATGGGAAGACATCCTCGAACATCTCCGAATCTTCTATCCACCTTGTCGCTATGTACGGAGTTAGCGAAGAAGTAGCCCAAGTATCTAAAACGTCCTCTTCAGGCTCGAACTCTGTAGAGCCGCAGGACTCGCATTCACCTTTGGGTTCGTCTTCGAGTGGATTTACGGGAAGGTCTTCCTCCTCCGCGAGCTTAACCTCTCCGCACTCCTCGCAGTACCATACCGGGAAAGGTATGCCGTGATATCTTTGTCTGGAAATACACCAATCCCACTTTAGAGAGTCAACCCAATTGTCGTATCTGACCTTCATGTGTTCGGGATGCCATTCAAGTTCCTCTCCAACTTCTAGATATTTATCTGTTAAGTCTAAATATTCTATGAACCACTGTTGGGTAACTAAGAACTCTATCGGCGTATCACATCGCTCGTGAACATTTACATCGTGAGTGATATCCCACTGCTTGCTAATTTTGTCAGCTTCTTTCAGATCTTCTATTATCTCTTCTTTCGCTTCGTCGACGTGCATACCCTCGTATTTTTCCGCTACATCGGTCATGTACCCGGTCTCATCTATAGCGATCCTGAGAGGTAGATCGTGAGCGTACCACCAGTCTATATCGGCCTGATCGCCGAAAGTACAGCACATCACTACTCCGGTGCCGGTCTCCATATCCACGTCTTCGTCTTCATAGATAGGTACTTCTTGGCCGAAAAGAGGTACTTCCGCGGTTTCTCCTGCTAGATGATTATGTTCCTCGTCTTCGGGATGAACGAAGATGGCGACGCAGGCTGGCAGAAGTTCTGGTCTGGTCGTCGAGATGACCAGTTCTCCTTCACCTTTTACAGAGAAATGGATATTGTTGAACTTGCCTTCTTTTTTCATATCTTCCGTTTCCACCTGTGATATCGCGGTCTCACAGTGTGGACACCAAAGAGTAGGAGCTTCTTTCCTGTATTCCCTACCCATCTCGTAAAGATCGAGGAACGATTTCTGTGAAGTCTTCAATGTCCTCTCATCACTGGTCCGGTAGAAAAGGTCGAAATCCGCAGAAGTGCCGATCCTCTTCCATTTCCGCTCCAGTTCCTCTTCGAGTTTTTCGCTCTCCTCTATACAGATATCTCTAAATTTTTCTCTGCCGACTTCTTTGGGGTCGATACCCGTCTCATTTATAACTAGTAATTCGGTCGCTATCCCATTGTCGTCCCATCCCCAGGGATAGAACAGATTGTAGCCCCGCATCCTCTTGTACCTTGCTACGATATCCATCTGAGTATAAGAATAGGCGTGACCGATATGCATTTCTCCCGATATAGTCGGAGGAGGAGTGTCGATGGAAAAGACGGGTTTGTTGGAATCTGGATCGTAATGGTAGATATCCATATCTTCCCATCTCTCCATCCATTTCCTCTCGGCTTCTTTGAAATCGTAATCTCCAGTGAGTGTCATGATAGATAGGTTCAAACCGATAGATTACTATTAAATTTTCGGAACGAGGTAAGTCGAAAATATAAATTGTTTAGTTTCTAACTCCTTTCGGCCTTATCGACCAACATTTACAATTATAGAAAAAATTAAAGGTTTAGTTAAAATATAAATGAAAAATTTTTAAGGGAGAATAGAGACTTCCTAGTTCTCCATGTGCTGTTCCAGCTTCTGGGCCAATTGTCCCTTCTGTCTAGCACCCATCATCCGATCGACTTTTTCACCGTTTTTGAACAGAACTAAAGTCGGTATGCTTGAAACCTGAAATTGACTCGGTATCCTTTGATTGTTATCCACGTTCATCTTCGCAACGACCGCATCACCTTCGTACTCCGCGGCCAATTCCTCCATCACCGGCTCCATCATCTTGCATGGTCCGCACCACGCGGCCCAGAAGTCGACTAACACTAAAGGATACTTCTCTAACGTTTCCTGAAAGTTTTCGTCGTTTACCTCTATCGGCCCGCTGGGGTACTCTTCCGTACTGCTGCTTTCGTTCATCATATCATCCACCATTTCTTTCTTTATCTTTTCTACATCTTCATCTGCGCTTTTTCCCATCATAATCACCTCTCGTTAAGTAAGTCGTTATTTTCAGAGAGCTGTTTGAAAAGTACATCTCGGATGATCTCACAAGCGTCCATTATCTCGGGATAAGTTATGCTGTACAGCATATTCGACCCGTCTCTTTCCGCCCTCACTAGACCTCTTTTCTTCAGTTCGCCTAGATGCTGGGAAACCGTCGATTGACTTTCTCCGAGCGCCTCTACGACTTCGCTGACTGTTTTCTCTCCGTCCTTCAACTGTTCCAGTATCTTCAACCTTGTAGGGTGGGACAGCATCTTGCAGAGGTCGGCGTGCATCCTGTGGATGCGCTCATCATCCGATTCACTTTCATTTATCATGATATTACGTTATTCTAATATCCTTATATAACTTTTTCGGTGAGATGGTGCAATAAAGTTAAAAAACTACTCACCATTGCATATCCGATGTCGGAAGAAGAAAGTTTTGAGGAAAAAAGGGAAAGATTGAACGAACTTGTACTAGAGAAGGGGAACCTCCACATCAAGCGTTTCTTCAACCTAGATACTCAAGTGTATGAAGATGGCGCTTTGGACAAAAAGACGAAGGAACTTTTAGGCCTTATAGCCTCTATGGTTCTGCGCTGTGACGACTGTATCGAATATCATCTGATCCGCTGCGACGAAGAAGGCGTGAGCGATGAAGAGATGATGGAAGCTTTATCGGTCGGACTAGTGGTCGGAGGTTCTATAACAATACCTCATCTGAGAGAGATAGTGGAAAAATGGGTGGCTCTAAAGGAGATGTGATAATATGGATAGGGAAGAAATACTGGAAAGAGTAGATGAAATATTAGAGAGAGATGGAGATACTGACTCCAAACTGAAAGATATCTGCCGTTTGCTGCATACCGAAATGGACGGTTACGACTGGGTCGGTTTCTATCTCGTAGAAGATGGGGAACTTGTCTTAGGACCGTTCGTCGGTGAATCGACCGAACATACTAACATCGATTTCGGCGAAGGAATTTGCGGACAAGCGGCGGAATCGGAAGATACCTTTGTGGTGGGGGACGTTTCCGAAGAAGACAATTACCTCTCATGCAGCGTGAAAGTTCAGTCCGAGATCGTGGTGCCGATCTTCAAAAATGGTGAGGTCGTGGGAGAGATAGACATAGATTCTCACCAAAGGGAAGCCTTTTCGGAGGAGGACGAAAAACTACTAGAAGATATCGCGGCGAAAGTAGAGAAAATTCTATAAAAGTATTAACTCATTATCTTTTTTATGGGAGAGAAGAATCATCTAGCGGGGGAGAAGAGTAGATATCTTAAACAGCATGCGGAAAATCCTGTTGACTGGTATCCGTGGTGTCAGGAAGCTTTTGATAAAGCGGAAAAAGAGGATAAACCTATATTTCTTTCCATCGGCTATTCTTCATGCCACTGGTGCCACGTCATGGCCCACGAATCTTTTGAGGACGAAAAAGTTGCTGAGTTGATGAACGAATCTTTCGTATCTATAAAGGTGGATAAGGAAGAAAGACCCGATGTGAACAACGTGTATATGGAGGTAGCTAAAGCTATGACCGGTGCGGGTGGATGGCCTTTAAATATAGTGATGACCCCGGACAAAAAGCCTTTCTACGCCGCTACCTATATACCGAAGCGGAGTAGAGGTGATCAAACTGGAATGATAAAACTCACGAAAAGTATCGATCATCTATGGAATAACAATAGAGAAAAATTATTATCGCCAAGTGAAAAAATAATCTCGTCGCTCAGGGGGAGAAAGGGTGAATTCAGCGATAGTATAGATGTCTCTGTTTTGGATGAAGGTTACGAGACCCTGAAAAGGACTTTCGACGACGAACATCACGGTTTCGGCAGCTCACCAAAGTTCCCTTCCCCACATGAATTGTTATTTCTTTTGAAGTACTGGGAAAGAACTAATGAAGAAAAAGCACTAGATATGGTCGAGAAGACGCTCGATGCTATGAGATTAGGAGGCATATACGATCATATCGGATACGGCTTCCACAGGTACTCGACCGATCCGCAGTGGAAATTACCGCATTTCGAAAAGATGCTGTACGACCAGGCAATGATGGTGATGGCTTATTCGATGACCTATGAAGTGAGAGAGGAAGATAGATTCAAAAGGACCGCGGAAGAGACCATAGAATACGTGTTGAGAGATTTAAAAAGTAAAAACGGCGGTTTTTATTCCTCCCAAGACGCCGATACAGGAGAAGTCGAAGGAGGTTATTACATATGGTCCGAAGAGGAGATAGATGAGATCCTGAATGAACCAGAAATGTTCAAGGAACTTTATAACGTAAAATCAGAAGGGAATTATCGAGAAGAATCTACGGGTGAAAAAACAGGTAAAAACGTCCTTTATTTGAATGAAGGGATAGAATATATCGCAGAGGAAAAAGGATTGGATGAAGAAGAATTGAAAGAAAAAATAGAGAAGATGAGGAGATCTCTCTTCGAGGCTAGAAAAGAAAGGGAAACTCCCGGTAAAGACAAGAAGATATTGACCGATTGGAACGGCCTGATGATAACCGCCTTAGCTACAGCCTCTAGGATATTCGATGATAAATCGATCAGAAAAGAAGCTGAAAAAGGTTTAGAATTCATCTCATCCGAACTGGAAAAGGGTGAAAGTCTTTATCACAGGTATATAGACGGTGAAGTCGGCATCGACGGAATGTTGGACGATTACGCTTTTTACATCTGGGCACTGTTAGAGATGTACAAGACTAGCGGGAAAGGAACTTACCTCGAAAAAGCCAAAGAACTAGCGAAAAAGATGATCGAAATATTTTGGGATGAAGAGAACGGAGGATTCTATTTCAGTTCTACAAACGAACTGCCTTTGACCAAAAAAGAAATCTATGACGGCAGTTATCCGTCGGGCAATTCTGTCGCCTTATTGGATCTCGTCCAACTTTCAAAGATGACTGACGAGGAGCTATTCGAAGCGAAAGCTCAGAATCTGATCAAATCATTTGGAGGAAACGTTAAAGGAGCTCCCGCCCAACACACGATGTTGCTGTATTCTATAGAAGCTTTCGTTGAAGAGTATGGGAAGACAAAATTAGAAGAGATAGAATAAAATATAAAACGATAACAAGATTGATTTACCGGTTGAATGCTAGAAAGATGAGATGAACGAGACAGAGATAGAAGATATCAGAGAGATCTATGAAGAGATCAAACCAGTTATAGAATCTAGGATAGAGGAATTCGAGGGGGTCTGGGAAGAGGGGGACAAAAGAGTTTTCGACGAGATGGTTTTCTGCCTTTTTACACCTCAATCCAAGGCGAAAGTTTGCTGGGACACGGTTCAAAATCTGAAGGAGAACGACCTGCTTTTAGAAGGAGATGAAGAAAAGATATCCAACGAGATAAATCGGGTCAGGTTCAGAAACAATAAAGCAAATTATCTGACCAAAGCTAGAGAAAAGTTTATCGATAACGACGTGTCGATAAAAGAAAAACTCTCGGGATTCGACGATCAGAAGGAAGCTAGAAAATGGATCGTTGATAACGTAAAAGGGCTGGGATACAAAGAAGCCAGCCACTTTCTAAGAAATATAGGGAAAGGTCACGACCTGGCGATATTGGATAGACACATAATCAAAAATCTTGTAGAGTTAGAAGTCATAGATGAAGAGCCAAGTACTCTGACCAAAAAGAGATATTTAAGGATAGAAGAAAAAATGAAAGGATTTTCCGAAGAGGTGGGTATACCTTTAGGTCACCTCGATCTAGTTCTCTGGTACAAGGAAACTGATGAAGTCTTCAAATAGACGTCTCAAAGGCTTCGATATTTTTCTCTTCCGTACCTTCCGGCACCTGTTTCTTTATTGCTTCTTTCATAGACTCCTCAGTAACCAGACCCGATTCGGACGTGAAGTAACCGAGCATCACTATGTTGGCGACCATCTTCAATCCGAGTTCTTCCTCGGCGATCCGAGTCGCTGGTAGTCCCAAGGTGTCTTCCCTAGGCGATTCCACAAGACCGGTATCCACTATCAATTCGCCGTTCTCTCCGAGTCCAGGCAGATAGGTATCCAATGCGGTCTGAGACATCGATATCAGATAATCGGGATCTCTGACCTGCGGATAGTGTACTCTCTCGTCGCTTATGATTACGTCCGTGCTGCAGGCTCCTCCTCTCGCTTCTGGCCCGTAGCTTTTCGTCAAAGTCACGTCTTTATCGTCGAGCACCGCCGCTTCACCAAAAATATGGCCCATCAATATTACTCCCTGACCGCCGAATCCAGAAAATCGGATCTCTTTCCTCATCATTCCACCCCCAGTTCTTCTCTAGCGTCTTCAAAGACTTCTCCACGCTCGTCCTGATATGTAGGAGCTTCCCTATCCACAAATTTTCCGACGATTATGTTCGATTCAGGATCTTCAGGATCTAAAGCTACTTCGCTTGGGTCCGCATCGGGCTTGATCTCGCTGTTCTCCTTGAAATGCTTCATGGTTTCTTTGCCCGTTTTCAGTCCCACTTTCCGACCGTATCCAGTGGGACACGGAGATAAGATCTCGATGAAGCAGAATCCGTCTTTTTCCAGCATCTCCTCGAATGATTCGATTATCTTTTCAACATGGAATGTGGTCCATCTAGCCACGTAAACGGCTCCTGCCCCGGCCGCGACAGCGGGCAGATTGAATGGATGTTCAAAACCACCCCATGGTGTCGAGGAAGTTTCCGCGTCTGTCGGTGTAGTAGGTCCGGCCTGTCCGCCTGTCATCCCGTAGTTGAAGTTGTTCACACAGATGACGTTGAAATCGACGTTACGTCTAGCCGCGTGTATGAAATGGTTGCCGCCAATTGCGAAAAGATCGCCGTCACCGCTGAAAACCGTGGTTTTAAGATCGCGGTTACCTATCTTCAATCCGGTAGCGAAGGGTATAGCTCGACCGTGGGTGACGTGGAATGAATCTACGTCGACATAACCGGCAGCTCTACCGCTGCATCCTATTCCAGAAATCATGGCAGTTTCTTCGGGAGCGATATCCGAATCCTTGAGAGCTCTAAGATATGAATTCAAGATAGTTCCTAGACCACATCCGGGACACCATATATGAGGTATCCTGTCCTTCCTCAAGTAGTCATCTAAAGGATGAAGTCCGTGACCAACACCTTCTTCTGTTTCCTGTTCCTGGTAATCCGGTGAAAACCAATCTCTGCTTCTTCTTATACTCATCTTTTACCCTCCTTGAAAGACGGGATTTCTTCTTCGTCGATCGCTTCTATCCTATCGAAGATCTCTTCAGGAGTGTGTATATTACCACCCATCCTAGGGGTCAGATAAGTTTGAGCGGCACCGCCTGTGCATCTTTCGACTTCATATGCGATCTGACCGAAGTTTATCTCGGCTACGAGGAAATCGTCGACCCCTTCTCTGGCCAGATCATATATCCTCTCTTCGGGGAAGGGCCATATAGTCTTGGGTCTGAGAAGACCCACGTCGTAACCTTTCTCTCTTGCTTTATCTACCGCTTCGACGGCGGCTCGATAAACGCTTCCGTACGCTATGATAACTTTGTCGGCGTCTTCGACCTTGTATTCTTCATATTCTAATATATCATCGGCGTTCTTCCTGATCTTATCGATCAACCTAGGTACCAACATGTTCTGCGTTTCTTCATCGACAGAAGGATGTCCCTCTTCGTCGTGTGTAAGACCGGTCACGTGGATGGAATACCCATCTCCCGCGTCGGCCATCGGAGGGACGAGATCATCTTCGTCCGGGCGATAAGGCAGGAACTCTTCTGGCGGTTCCTCAGGTTTCTTCCTATCTACCAGATCGATCTCTTCCTTCGGCGGGACCTCGACTTTTTCCGTCATGTGAGATACCATCTCGTCGGAAAGAACCACCACTGGAAGACGATACTTTTCAGCCGTATTGAAGGCCTTTATCGTATAATCAAATAACTCCTGAGGCGAAGAAGGCGCATACGCGACAACTCCCACGTCTCCATGCGTACCCCATCTAGCCTGGTTGACGTCTCCTTGAGCGACCATGGTCGGTAAACCTGTCGAGGGGCCGCCTCTCATCACGTCTACGATCACGCATGGTGTCTCGGTCATCAGGCCCAATCCGTAATTCTCCATCATCAAGCTGAAACCCGGTCCCGATGTTGCGGTCATGGCCTTTCTTCCAGCCCACGCGGCCCCCAAAACCGAGGCTATACTTCCCAGCTCATCTTCCATTTGTATGTAACTCCCATGTATCTCGGGAAATCTTTCAGCTATTCTCTCTAAGATCTCTGAAGCCGGCGTGATCGGATAACCGCCGAAGAACGTACATCCGGCGGCTATAGCTCCTTCTGCACAAGCGGTATTACCCTCCATGAAATATGTACCCGGTTCCATCATATCCATTCACCTCTTTCTTCTTTCTCTTCTTCTTTTTCGTCTTCTTCATCTTTATCCTCCTCTTCTTCTCCGAGATATATCGCGAATTCCGGACATATCTTCTCGCATTTACCACAAAGTACGCATCCTTCGTCCATCTCCGGAGGATGATAACCTTTCTCCGTGGTATCATCGGATTGTTCTAAAGCCCCAGTCGGACAGAAATCGATACAGAATTCACAGCCCTTGCACCTTTCCGTTATAACGCAAACTTGGCCTTCTTTATTTCCTGTTTCGACCTGCCAGCACTTCTGGTCTGGATCTTCTTCCTTTTTTTCTTCTTCGGTCATCTTATATCCCTTCCTAAATCATATTTTTATCTGTTCTCATATTTATCGTCAAGCTAAGATACCTTCAAGATCGTTATTATTTTCCTCCGACCCCAAACATCTGAACCATCGAAAAGAGGAACGGTTAATAGAATACTTTAAACTTAATTCGGTTCGAATACTCGAAATCGTGACTGTACTAGACATGAAGGTACCTAATACAATTCGAAGTTTGACCTATATAAATACTTTACCACGGGATATTGGTTGTTAGAAAAATCGATAGTTTTTCAAATAGATATAAAGTCTAAAGGGTTTTCAGACACTGGATAGATGATTTCAACTTTCCGTTCTCCTCACTCTATTCTTTTGACGTAATGATCCGCATCTTCTCTAGAAGGTGTTTCCGGTACCTCTTCAGGATAACCCAGTGGTGTTACGGTTGCAACGTAATGTTCCTTCGGGATCCCCAACTTCTCTTTGACATCTTCTCTGTCCATCGCGGCGATCCAACATGTTCCTAGACCGTGAGCCCAAGCCGTGAGCATGAAATGATATGCGCCTATATCGCCGTCCTGTTTGGGTCTGCCCGTTTCTTCTGAATCGCAGCAGATAGCTACGGCCATCGGAGCTTCCGCTATAGGTTGACTGTTCCTACCTCTCCTTTCCGACATGAACTCGATTATTTCTCTATCTTCTATAGGTATGAAGTAATACGATTCCGAATTTCTAGAAGTCGGCGCGAACCTGCAGGTCTCGAATATCTTCTGCAGCGTCTCTTCAGGTACTTCTTCGTCCGTGTATTCTCTGACGCTCCTCCTGCCTTCCAAGAGGTCGATGCCCTCCAAGTATGGTTCTAAATGGTGTAGGAAGGTCTGAAATTCCAGAGTCCTTCCCTCGGGATCCTCGGCGAAGAATTGATAGACCTGGAAGAAATCGTTCTCAGAAGGTTCCCCACGAGCTCTATCCTTGAACTTTTCGTACATCTCGTCGACTTCTTCTTTAGTGCGGTAGAAGAAAGTGATCGTTCCTCCTTCGTCTACGGTTTCCCCTTCACAGAAGCCTATCAAGAGGTTACCGTCCTTGACTATTTTACATTTATCCTGGTCAAGCCAGAGATCCATATCCAGCTCTTCCATGTAGAATTCTGTCGTAGTCTCGAGATCCTTACTCCTAAAGAAATTCATCCCCGTCATGGCATTACAGAATCTAGGAAGCTTAAAATAAACTTTTGGTCATCTAACGAAAGACCCCTCCAATCTTATAGTCTCATCTAAAGGTTTGCCCGATAAGAAGATGAAAGAAGTGCCTTTCTCAGCCTCAAGAGATACTTCGTTATTATCGATAAAATATCCTTCCTCTTCCCCGATCTTATCGCCGTCGATCTTCAATTCCCCTTCGAAAACGTAGAAGAAAGAATTGAAACCTTCCTTCAGAGATACGAGACAAGAACCTCCCTTTTCAGAACTAAAGTGGTGATAAATCACTTCAGAATTCACTTTTACCGGAGACTCGTCATCGATTATCTTTTTGATCTCAAAACCGTCTCTTTCTTCCTTCGGGATCTCTTCGGAAGATACTTTCTGATAGCTGGGTTCGATCCCTTTCAACTTTTCAGGAAGGTTTATCCACAGTTGAAATCCGTGAGACGTTTTCTCACCTTCTGGCATCTCGGAGTGTCTGATGCCTTTCCCCGCGGTGAATCTCTGAACACCGCCTTCAGTTATCGCGGAATCGTTGCCTAAATTATCTTCATGTCTAAAACCACCTTCGAGGATATATGTCAAGGCTTCAAAACCGCCGTGAGAATGCTTCGGGAAACCCGCGTCGGACTCCACGAAGAACTCATCTAATAAAACGAAAGGATCGTAATGATCCATATCTTTAGACGGAAACAATCTTTTCACCTTTGCTCCGGCCCCTTCTTTTTTGACTTCCGAGGATACCTTCTTTTCGAACATATCCCTCACCAACTTATATAGGCGGATCAAACTTTATTAAAACTTTTCATGTGAGGTTTTTTCTCGTACTCGGCGATAAAACTCTTCTCCCCAATTGCCTTCTATATCCCCTAAGAAAGTGTAATTGGCAAGGCCGTCGCTGGAGTAGTCCATACGAGAACAACAGAGGTGCTGGCGACTATCAAAACATCTGCGATGACAACAGCAGCTATCTTCTTCTTTTCCGTGAAGACCTTCTTCAGCCCGGACCGACTTCCCTCGGATTCCTCTTCCTTTTTATCATACTTTTGAGGACTATCTTCTTCATCCTGTCTATCCGACATCGTCGCCCTCGACGTGGTATGAATGTGGAGTTTGGGATTTAAACGTTATTGACCTATATCCTATCTGCTCTCAGCGGTCCTATAACTTTATTGTAATGTCAGTATAATAGAGAAAGATTAAAATATAACAAGGAAATACTACATGACTGCAGATGTTCAAAGACCAAGAAGAAAGAGATAAAGAGAGAAGAAAGGTTTTGGAATCTTTGAAGGAACTTGGAGAGGCAAAGATTTACGATCTAAGACGGGCTCTTGATTTTGAAATATCGGGTAGAACGATCGGTAGATATCTATCTTCTTTAGATCAGGCGGAGAAGAAAGAGGACAGATCTTGGAAATACCGACCCTGATGTCAGTGTGATTGAAAGTTGTCTAAAACTAGGTGAAAGTTTAATACCAAAATCCTATCAAAATTTTGATAAAAGTAAAGTGTTTCTAAATCTAGTTGAATTATGAACTTTCGCAGTATTTTTATTTGGTTTAATAAAATAGATCTAAAAAGGGCTGAAAAGAGTCAATATCAACTGGTATTATAAATTTATTTTTAAAGGAGAAACAGATGAGAACTGTTTGGCTAATGAATAGAAGCTAGGAAGATTTAATCCAATTTATGTTCATTTGGATGAGTTCCATCATCTTCGTATCTGGATCTGTATGATTTTTCTATTATGGCCACTGCATCTTTTTCTGCCATCATTAGTTGTTTCCTGTGTTGGCTAGATCCTCTTATTTTTCCCTTCTCTTTAAGTTTTCTAGCCTCAACCCTAATTTTTTCACCTTCTATACCGCATCCCTCTTTTTCGTAGAATTCTACCATAATATCAGCTCTCTTCGATATTCCCTTCTTCTTTAAGTTCTTTTATTACTTCTACAACGGTTTCATATGGGATTTCAAGCTCTAGATTAAGGTCAGTAGGTGTTATATCCTCTCCAGGATGATTCTTAAAATATTGGACTATATCATCTTTAGCCTCTTCTTTTGGAATCTCTTCCACCACTACTACTTCTTCTTCCATACCCTCTGACTCATCATTCTTGATCTTAATAGGTATGCCCCCTTCTTCTTTGACTACATATAGAAATTCTTCCATAACTTTTACCTTTCTTTTCTCTGTTTCTGCTTGTGTTCGAGCAATATCAGATTGATCTTTGATAAGCTCAGGAAAACCTTTGGTTTTTTCCATAAAATCAAAGGCTCGTTTTCTAATCTTAGCCCCCATCTCCTCAGCTTTTTCACCACCAATTGGAAAGACATCCGGTGCGCCTTCTCCTTCGTTAGTAACATCCTCAATCTCGTCTTGATCTAAAACATCTTCCATAATTTTACCTCAGTCCTTAACTATCTCTATAAAATCACAGAATTTTTCCAGAGCTTCTTCATCGTTTGTTTCTATTTCTATTATTTCCTCGTCTTCTGTTTCTCTATTAGGATGATTTGCAAAAACCGCTCCATTCTCGAGGGCGAATATCATACTAGGGACTTTTAAATCAACATTCATCTCTTCGTTGTATCTTTCTTTTATCTCATCAGAGAGCAAGTCCTTTAACTGGATATCATTAACTCTGATCTTCAAAATCTCTCCGTCGCCCGGCTCCATTTTCTTTACCTCAACAGTAAATTTTAGGTTTTAGTATTTATAAATTTTGATGGCTTGGCTCAGTTGTATTATTCGCGAATTATTTCGTCAAGATTTAAGTAGTGATGATACTAATCATTCAATGACTCTAGAAGACGATGATGTCAGGAAAATAGTGACATGGGTGGTTGATGAAGGATTATCGACTGAACAAGTAACGAAAGACTTTGATGTGAGTCAACGTCGCATTCAACAGTTGGTTAAGAAGTATAGAGAAACTGGCAAAATTCCGATGCTGAAAAAACCTGGTAGAAAACCATACGCTGATTATCCTAAAGATATTGAAGAGCGGATAATCCAGACGAGTAAAGAATTTCAGATGGGAGCAACTTTGATAGCAAAATATCTTAGAAAAAAAGACGATGTAAAAATTGCTGATAGTAAAGTCCATGAAGTATTGTTGGAGAATAATATGGCTAGAGAAAATGACAACAAAAAGGGAAGAAAGAAACCCTGGGTCAGATATGAACGGAATCACAGCTTATCTGCTGTACATATGGACTGGCATCAAAACAAGCATGGTAAGTGGATCTGTGCTGTATTAGACGATTCTAGTCGTAAAATACTCTCCGCAGGAGAGTATGATAGTAGAAGCGCTGAAGCTTCTATAGAATTGCTAAATGAAGCATTCGAGAAGTACAGCCATGTAAGATCGATTAGAGAAGTGATAACTGATCATGGTACAGAATTTTACGCTAACAAAAGAGACAAGGACGGAGAAGCTGATCATTCTTTTGAGAACTACTGCAAGGAAAAAGGAATCAAACATCTGCTCTGCAAGTATAATCACCCTCAAAGCAATGGCAAGATCGAGAAATGGTTTGATACGTATGAAAAGCATCGATATAGGTTTGATTCAATCGATGATTTCATTGATTGGTACAACGAAATCAAACCTCATTTTAGTCTAGATATTCGAACTCCTGAAGAAGTATTCTGGAAAAGGCTTCGATCTTACATTCTTGGAAACTTCTTTGAAATGATTGAAAGGGGTGATGATATTGAAACGAAATAATTCGCGAATAACACAATGGCTTGGCTCAGTAGAAAACCTTTTTCGTAGGAGTGCTTAGTTTTATCGGCTCAGTAGAAAACCTTTCTCGTAGATGGAACTGATTTTATCAATATTTTTAAATCCGTAGGAATTGAAAATTCCAACTCTCACTCGAAGCAAGTTCTCGTGATATAGAAATAGATAAGTGCATCCGAGTGCTGGCTGTCTGACGTCCAGTCCTGACAGCCAGCACCAGGAAAGGGATGCACTCATGGTATGTGAAAACCGATATATTAGGTTTAGCCAAGCTGTCAGGATGGTAGTAGAAACAAGCAACTTGCCTAAGTATACTAGCAAATATTCTCCGAAGAAGTATACAGTACCTCAGAAAATTACATTGCTTGCCTTGAAAGAGTATGAAGACAAAAGTTATAGACACTTCAAAGATTGGTAATCGAATCGGAACTAATATTGTTCAGAGTATTATCGGTTTATTCAGTAACGATGAAATGGTCTAGCTAACGGTGGATTCTAAAGGAATGTGGCCAAAAAGTTACTTCTCTATCGTGTTTTAGAGCTAAAGCATTTTGCTAATTTCTGCTCAGGCCTATCCAAATTTACCCATTTTCTTGTATCGGAACAATAGCCATAATGATTATATCAAAGGCAAGAGGGTCGGATTGACCGCTGAACCGTACGAGGGTTCAGAGTTTGTCTCATGGAGGGGAGATGTACTCGAAGGTGAAGAGAAAGAAGACACCATAAATGTCACTATGACCGAGAGTAAGAAAATAACAGCGATTTTTGAAGAGGAAGAAGATGGTAATGGCAGTGATGGAGAAACGCCCGGATTTATCACAACCCTACTGTTACTCAGTTCGATCATTGCAGCAGTAATTTATCGGGTACAGAAAGGATAAATGGTTTGTGGGTGAAATTGTTGGAGTCAGTGATAAAAGCATGGTTTCCGACTCATATGTTAATGGAAGAATAGAAGGAGATCTACAGGTAAATAGACCCGTCTGAAGAAACGATCTGTAATAGAAAATATTTTTATATTTGTCTTATTTTCAATGGGATAATTAGGAGAGAGGTGACCGAAAATATGAGGGTTCAAAAGATATTGGTCTTCTGCTTGGTTTGTGTCCTTGTAATCAGTGGGTTTGGTATCGCTTTAAGTTCATCAAAAGGTACTGATTTGGCGAGGGATGAAACTGAAGGTTCAAATAATCTTTTTGCTGGAGGGAGCGGTATACCTGGAGATCCGTACTTGATAAAAAATGTTACGCAACTGCAGGCTATAAATGAGGATTTGAATGCACACTATGCCCTTGCGAACGATATAAATGCGAGTGAGACGAGTAAGTGGAACGGTGGATCGGGTTTTATGCCTGTTGGGGAAAATTGGGCCAACTCATTTAACGGCAGTCTAGATGGTCGGAATCATACTGTGAGCGACCTGTACATCGACCGACCTAATGAGGGTAGGGTTGGATTGCTTGGATATAACGATGACGGAGTGATCAAAAATATTGGATTGATCGACGTGAATATTAGTGGTGACTGGTCGGTAGGCGGACTCGTGGGATATAACTCTGGCACGGTGAAGAACTCGTACGGCACTGGTGAAATAAGCGGTAATCACAATGTAGGTGGACTCGTGGGATGGAATGTGGGTACAGTAGATAACTCGTGCGCTGAGGTAAACGTGAGCGGCAACAGCAGTGTAGGTGGACTCGTGGGATATAACTGGGGGATGGTTTTAAATTCGTACGCTGCTGGAAACGTGAGCGGTAACGGCAATATAGGTGGACTCGTGGGATCTAACGATGAAGGTTGCACGGTTTCGAACTCGTACTATAATATCGATTCAGTGCTGATAAATGGTGGTCACCACGTCACTATCGGCGGGCTTTTCGATGCGCAGTACCAGGACTGGATAGAGGATATGGAACTTGACATACAAGATTACAGTGACACCTTGATCCCATCTGGTGATCATTACGAGATAAACAGTGTAGAAGGTTTACAAGATCTACTTGGATTTGCCGATAAGGAAGGATATGATTTCCATCTATCTTCCGATATTGATATGTCGGATAATCCTGGTCTATATATACCCTATCTCGCAGCGGACTTCGATGGTGATAACCACACCATCTCTAAACTAAACATCGATCTTCCATTTATTTCCCATATTGGTATGTTCGGATATGTAAAGGGTGGAAAGGTAACTAATCTCGAGATGGTAAATGTGAATATCAGGAGTAACGAGTATGTAGGCGGACTCGTTGGCGAGAACGACGAGGGTACGGTTTTAAATTCGTCCGCTATGGGAAAAGTGAATGGAGATAGTCATATAGGCATGCTCGTAGGAGGCAACGGGGGCACGATTTTGAACTCCTCCGCTGCCGGAAATGTTAGCGGTAATGATCAGGTGGGCGGACTCGTGGGAGATAATAGTGGCAAGGTTTTGAACTCGTACGGTGCGGTAGACGTCAGTGGTGATTGGCGGGTAGGCGGGCTCGTAGGGGACAACTTTGGTTTTAGTACAGTGGAAAACTCAAATGCAACCGGCAAAGTGAGCGGAGACTGGTGTGTAGGCGGACTCGCAGGTACTAACGATGGCAGGGTTGAGAAATCGTATGCCACCGGAGATGTGAGTGGAAACGACACACTAGGCGGACTCGTGGGATTTAACTCTGGCATGGTTAAGAACTCTTATGCACGAGGAGAGGTAACCAGATTACCCGGTTCAAGCGACATCTCATTCGGCGGATTCGTAGGTAGTAATTATCGTGGAAAAATAATCAACTGCTACTCAACGGGAAGAGTGACCTACGAAGATAGTACTGACCCTACAAACAAAGGTTTCTGTGGAAGTGTAGATATAGGTGAAGATTACGAGATGACTGGTAACTTCTGGGACACGGAGACCAGCGGACAAACATCTACGTCAGGCAACGCCACGGGAAAGACAACAGAGGAGATGAAGGACTTTGCAACCTATACAGATACGGATACTGAAAGATTGGATGAACCATGGGATTTTGTAGATGATCCCAACGATGATACTGGAAATAAAGAGATATGGGATATAGATGAAGATAAAGAGATCAACGATGGCTATCCATTTTTGGCTTGTGAAGAAGAGAAATTGGATGAATATAGCCTTACGATAAATATAGATGGTAATGGAACGGTAGAAGTCGACGGAAAAGAGATAGAAGACGGCTGGACCGGTAGGTTCGAAGAAGGTACTAATGTCACGCTGGAAGCTATACCAGTACAAGACGAAAATTGGGATTTCGACGTGTGGACAGGAAATGTACCTGACGATGAAGAGAGGAAACAGATAAACATCACTATGGACAGCAATAAGACGATAACAGCAAACTTCGGAGAATCAGTATCATGTCCTGAAGATGGAGGTATACCCGGGTTTACGACGATAATCTTGTTGATGTCAGTGGTCATAGCCGTGGCGATCTACCACGAGAAGAAACGGTGAAGTATAAACAGTGGGTAAAAAGAAGAACTCTTCCGTCATTTTTTATACGATGAAACAGATTAACCCACAACTTTGGGAGGAATCGGCAGTATGGAGCTGAGTCTTGAAGCGGATAGGTTGAGAGAGATAATAGATATAGTTGATGCTGTGGTCGCTGAAGCCCGATTTATCGTGGATGAAGACGAACTAAACGTCAGGGCTGTAGATGACTCTCACGTCGCCATGGTGGATGTCTCTGTACTCTCGAATGGTTTTGAGAAATATGATACCGAAGGGAAAGAAACTATGGCCCTAAACCTGGAAAAGATACAGGATTTCCTAAAGATCGTGAATTCCGACTCAATTTTAAATCTTATCAATGAAAGTGGTAAATTGAAATTGGAGAGTGGGAATCTGTCTCAAGTCTTCCCCCTGTTGGATCCCGAAGGGATGAAGTCCGCCGATATTCCGGACCTAGATCTGTCAAATGAGGTGAAGATGGAAGCCGATTATCTCAAGAAGGCTGTTAAAGCCGCTGATACAGTAAGTGATGGAATGAAGATAAGTTTGGATGATCTCAAATGCAGGATCACGGCCGAAAGTGATCAGGATGAGATCGATATGACCGTCTATTCGGACCAATTTGGTAAGTACAACGTTGAAGGAGAGGTGGAGAGCATGTTCGCACTACAGTATCTGAAGGACATGATTTCACCTGTATCCTCCAAAGCTCCGATATATGTGAGGATTGATTCTGATTATCCGATGGAGATCGAGTATAGGTTTGCCGAAGGGACCGGCACGGCTCTTATGATGCTGGCTTCGAGGATCGAGGAGTGAACACTCAATCTCTATAACCTCTTCCCCTTTCAAACCCTTCAATGACCTTTACAACTTTATTTTCCTCTTCAACCGTATAAATCACTCTATAATCCCCTACTCTCAATCTATATTTGGTTGGTTGGGTTCCTGATAATTTCTGTATGTCTGCTCCTGATCGAGGTTGATATGGATCATCTTCTAACTCTTCAAGAGTCTCTCTAACTCTTTCGTGGAGATCATTTTCAAGTTTATCAAATTGTTTTTTGAATGTAGTAGAGATAAGGATCTCATAGCTCATAGTTCATCCAACGCTAAAAATTCATCTTCTTCAAGGATTTTATTCCATCTATCATCTAATTTCTCTATTTCCTTTTCCTCGATAAGAGATCGGATGATAGCATCATAACTCTCTCCTTTCTCTCCCAGTTTTCGGAGCAATTCTTTAGTTTCGTTGGATACAGCTACGGTTGTTTTGCTCATATATAACCCCTATAGCTGTTATAGTGAATATATTATTTATAAAATTTTGGATGTCACTGTTTTGGTGTGTCATCTGCAAAAATTTCCTAACCAGAAAAAAAGTATAGTAAATCTTCTCCTCCTAGAGAGAGGGATGTCACTAACTACTAATAATCCATTTATGGATTAAATACATCTCTCACTCTTTGGTTTTAAAGCACCATATTTTTCAACATTTACATAATAAGTACATCTCCCCTTCAGACAGGTATAACAACCTCTTTTTTTGAACTCTATCTCATGGTCTTCATTTCAAAAAAGTGAAAATAACACCCCCCGCGTTAAAGATGTAAACGGGTCACGAAGTGTTACATCTAGGTCTAAAAAACCATTTTTTTCAGTAGTTACATATTAAGTACACCTCTCCCTTCAGACATGTATTTATTCTGAAAATAACATCCGTTATTCTTGCGCTAGAGAAAAACAGTAGGCCGCTTCATAAGGAAAGATTTAAGTCGATTCAAAGAACTCGCTAGAGCAGAGATGAAGACGCTGATAACACCCTTGATAGACGGCGAAACGGGCCTATTCGCGCTGAAGGAGGGACTCAACGAAGGAGACGGGCTGATAGTCCTGGTCCCGGAGAAGACGTTGAATGAGGGTTTAGGCGTGAGTGAAGAGGAATTGAACGCTCTCAGACATAAACTCGATGATCTCCAACTCGATATTCAGCTAGAAAAAAAAGTGCTCGATACAGGTGATTTTGAAGCGCTAGTTAGAGAGGTATCGAGGATTTTCATGAACATCGAGGGAGAGATCGTTGTCAATCTTTCGACCGAGGACGAACACCTGCTGATCGCTTTGACGATCTGCTCCACATTCTATGGCGATTCTATCAGGACCTTTTACACCCATCCTTCACCGAGCTCCCGTTTCAACGAGATCGAGTTCCCGTACACCACCGCGGAGCTGACGGAGAACGAGGAAAAACTGCTCGAACTTGTCGCCAGGAAGGGCCCGTTGATGATGGGCGAACTGGACGAAAGTGTGGAGTTTGTTCATTCAAAAAGCACCATTTCAAGGATAATCAAAAATCTCGAGGACATAGGATTGGTTAAGACCCGTTTCTGTGGAAAGGATAAAGAGGTGAGTTCGACTTTGACTGGTGATGTAAAGGCCATGACGCTGTGATAATTGGTCCGTTTTACAGACTAGCTAGAAAACTTGGTAGCCTTAAGAAAGATTAAAATATTTGCTTTTATCAAATATAACTGCAGATGTTCAAAGACCAAGAAGAAAGAGATAAAGAGAGAAGAAAGGTTTTGGAATCTTTGAAGGAACTTGGAGAGGCAAAGATTTACGATCTAAGACGGGCTCTTGATTTTGAAATATCGGGTAGAACGATCGGTAGATATCTATCTTCTTTAGATCAGGCGGAGAAGAAAGAGGACAGATCTTGGAAATACCGACCCTGATGTCAGTGTGATTGAAAGTTGTCTAAAACTAGGTGAAAGTTTAATACCAAAATCCTATCAAAATTTTGATAAAAGTAAAGTGTTTCTAAATCTAGTTGAATTATGAACTTTCGCAGTATTTTTATTTGGTTTAATAATTAAAGATTGAAGACTTGATTTGGACTACTCACCCAAGTATAAAGAATAGATAAATGGCTATTACTACATTTAAGATTCCTATGATTATCCCTCCTCGCCCATACTTATTATCTTTCTCTTTCACCGCCTTAAAACCAGTGCCTAGTCCTATCAGACCTAAGACTATTGAAATATAAGGTGCTGGCAATAAAAGTAATACACCTAGGGCACCTGCCAAAATCGATATTTTACCTTCGGGCGATGTGACTTTTTCTTTTCCTTCTTGCTGTTTTTCTTCTAACATTCCGAAAGTCCCCGGGACCAGCAGGAAAAATCCTGCCATGATGAGTATTATACCAAGGAGTGAAACATTCCCAGCTAGAGTATTCTTTTTCTGGTCGCCGATCAATTCACTTCTATCCTCTTTTTCCAAAGTCATATCCAATGCTTTGGGGGTGTAATGGGCGAAAGCCCCTATAATAATTAAACAAATAGATAATATGCAAATAATTTTATATATTCTTACTGTCCCTCCCAAAAAATCCTTATCTTCCTCATGTTGAGAGATATGATAAGAACGTTTTTGTTTAGAAGGCTTTATGTCAGATTTTTCTTTTGAGGAAGATTTGGACCTTTCTGATAAAAATCTCAGTTTACCCTTTTTGTAAAGATACAGTATCAGTATTGAACCGATTATTGTCGCTAAACCTGAAAACAACCATATAGGTGATGGCAATGGATTTTCAGCTTCTTCAAATGCATATAAATTTCCATCCCAAGCACCTAAATACACTGTACCATCGCTCCCTATGACTGGAGATGAAGTTACCCAACCAGCTAAACTGTACGACCATTTTTCTTTGCCATCAGTGTTTATAGCATATAGAGACCCTTCATAGGAAGCTACATAGATGGTCTCTGAGCTCCCGATGGAAGCGGCAGAGACATTCTCCCCTTCTTTCAAGACAGAACTCCATCTTTTTTGTCCGTTAGAATTCACGGAATAGAGCCGCCCAAAAGTTGTCCCAAAATATATATTATTATCGGCTACAGAAGGAGAACTACAAATCCTGCTATCAGTCGAAAAGTTCCACATCAATGTACCGTCAGAATTGATCGCATATAATTTTCCATCTTTTGAACCCACATAGATAGTTCCGTCTTCTCCTACTGCAGGAGAAGATAAGATCGGTCCATCAGTCGAATAATTCCATTTCAATGCAC
>CAYWJQ010000003.1:1093-119668 GCA_964458595.1 uncultured Thermoplasmata archaeon | reverse complement strand
CGTTAGGATTGACCGCATATAGGTATCCGTCTTTTGAACCGACGTAGATAGTTCCGTCTTCTCCCACTGCAGGAGAAGATAAGATCGGTCCATCAGTCGAATAATTCCATTTCAATGCACCGTTAGGATTGACCGCATATAGGTATCCGTCTTTTGAACCGACGTAGATAGTTCCCTCTTCTCCCACTGCAGGGGAGGATAGAATCGATTCTCCAGTAGAAAAATGCCATTTCAATGTATCGTCTGGCTTTATAGCATAAAGATTACCATCTTCCCACGAACCAACATAAATAGTTCCATCCTCAGCTATCGAAGGTGATGAGCGGATACTTCCGGGCTCTGAGAGATGCCATTTCAATGTACCGTCAGGATTGACAGCATATAAACCCTCCCCAGAACCAACATAAATAGTTCCATCCTCATCAATGACCGAAGAAGTGGATATTTGAGACCTAGAAATGCTCGTAAAGCGCCATCTCACCTTGGGAGTTTCGATATTTGATTTATAATCACATCTACCAGTATTTTTTCTGTCGCATCCAAAACTTGGCCAGACATTTTTTGACATCTCATCAGCATTCACTCTATAAGAGAAGCTATTAATCGTTCCAATCGATCCAACCATCAACAAAAGAGATATAATAAATAAAGCTGATATTTTCTCTTTTTTACGATGGTTAATAACCGAACTGATCTTTGAAACAACATCTTTGCTAGCCATATTTGATATATTCTCCTTTTACCATCAATATGAAATCTCTCTCTTCTAAGACATTATTAGCATATATCTCTGGTATTTCAAATTTTACAGTGCATTCTTCACCAGGGACAAGGTTTACTACCAATGAATCATTTCTCCGTAGGCTGCCAGTCTTTTCAATACTCTTCCCTGTTAAATTAGTTTTAATTACTTCTTTCAAATCTGCTTCCTGGACAAAGGTTGGCGACGGCCTCGAATCATCCAAACCAACATAATCTATTTTATGATTTTTTGTACTCTTTATCCTCACTTGTATACCTTCAAAATCATGCTCCTCCTTCAACATCTCATGAATAGTATCCTTAAGAGGTATAACGTAGTCATGTGGGTTGTTTCTTGGATGTATACATGTCACATTGTTCCATTCACTATTTCCGATTTTTAGTTCTACGTAAAGCGAAGTTTTCCAAGCCATAGTTCCATATTCATCGGTTTTGGTAGTATATGATGAAAACCCAGAACTTCTTAATATCAACTTCTTATGTTTCCAATTAGAGAGAGACTTGTCTCTATATTCTAAGTATATTTGGGATCCTGGTTTCATTTTTACCCGTTTTTCATCCTCCTTATTTTTAACTTTATTGAGTATGTCTTTTCCATTTGAAGTATAAGCTTTATCAGGCGAATCGCTATTTTTATATGTCAAATACTCGCCTTTTGGTGTCACGCCTATTTCGGATGAGTCTTTGTGATCTATAGTGTACAATTTCATCTGATCTATGAAGTCTTCCGAGTTTTCGAATTCTTCTATCTTCACTGAATAATTTCCATTCTTTTTAGCCAAATTATTATCGAGCTTATAATAATCAGTGACTTTGCCATCTTTGAATTCAGACTGAACTAAAATATTATTATCTCGAGCGTATTCTGTACCGTTATAAGGTGAGACATATGGACAACCGCCCCCATCATCACTATTTCCGTATACAGATATGTCAATATTTTGCAACATCCCCGAACAAGTAGCTTTGCCATAACCCATAAAACCAACTGCTCTAGATTCTACTCCGGCACTAAATGCAAATGTCCCTCCTTCTGATATTTTCTTGTAAACATCTATAGTATAAGTATCTGCACCTTTATCCAATAGTCTCGAAATAAGTGTATATGCATCATTTAAACGTCCTAACCACTTTATTGCTTCTGCTATAGTAGATGGTGCACCACTCATAGCTGGACTCGCGATATAACAGGTATAACCAATGATATCATCCCATCCGAAAGGATGATCTATAGAACTTTTATCCCAACCCCCCCAATTTTTCTTTTCAAATACTTTATTTGTACCTGCGACTCCAGTAAGAAATTTTTGAGTACCACTAACAAGTTTTAATTTTGCTTCAGCAGATATCCAAGCCTCGCTTGCCCCATGCATGTCTACATCGAAATAAATACCATGGTAAGAGACTGCTTGAGAAACACCGTATCCAGTGGATTGAGCGAGGGTAGCTACAGAACCCGAATCAAGATTTACTGATGCATCGGTAGTCTGAAATCCTCCTCCTTCCAGCTCTGTTCCACTGTAATGAAAATCTTTTCCGGGTTTCGATCCAGGAGTATAAATACCTTCATCAGTGCTGTCCGATAAGGTAGAGACCCCGTCATCTCCATCTTTAGGGCTATAGGTCTCTATCTCGATATCTTTACTTACGAAATCTAAAGAAGAGTTATTTTTTTGTCGGGGCAATTCACTATTTATTCTTCTAAAATTGGAGACTACTTTTTTATTTTTTCCATCTGGCTTGATATCACTCACATCAGGTGAGGAATCAATTTTTTTCTTTGCTTTATTTATATCTACATAGCCCTCTTCAGTTATTATGTTATCTAAAACAGACCTCGCTTTTTTAGCCTCCTTAGGATCAAGTTTACGGACGAGTTTATATAATCTATCTATTTGCTCATCTGATAATTTTCTTTTCTCAGTTTTGGTATTATTTTTAAGATTTTTTCCATCTCCGACTTTGGAAGATTTGCTAGCTCTAGATATACCACTAACTGGCATTCCTCCGATTAAAAGTATTGCTATTATAGCGATGATATCTATTTTTTTCATATTCTTATCACGGTGAGTTGAAGTATTTTTAAATATAAATAATTTTTGCAAAACGTATGTATGTGTGTACAAATGACATCAGAAATATTTTGCAAGATATGATTCGACTTTTAAAGTAAAATTTTAGCTGATCGTCAAGGATTCATTTTAAAAAACTATCTAACTCTTTGCTTTGTATCTAACTTTTTCATAGATTCTAGTTTAAGAAAGCACTCGGATTTTAATTCATTCATAATACTCTATATGGTCCTCAAATATAATTTTTTAAATCTCTGTTAATTTACTTAATATTTCATCCGGCCTTAATGGAAAAAACGGTCGGGGCGCACAGGCCTATACAACTGTTAAGCGAGCCGGCCAAAGTCACGACAGAACCCTCGTGACTTGCGCCCCTGAGCTTCGCAAAGTCCTCTATCGCTAGGCGATGCCCTATATGAAACCCTTGCCCTTCCTGTGGTGGCTGCGGTCGGTCGTTCGATACTCTTGCAAACCTCCCTTGTTCTCAGATGAAGTAACTACAACCTTAGAAGAAAGGTATCATATAGAGCACGAGAAGCTCCCGTTTTCTTCGGGACTTAGTCCACTCGATGCTTTGAATCCCCGATTCCTACACATTCCCTCTAACTACAGCTGGATAGATCAGGAGTATAGTTTACATTCTGAGATGTGCATGGAATCATTGCAGATAATGACGTCTGTAACGAGCTTTCGAGCCCTCGGAACTCTCCTTGCAAGCCTGCGGAGGTTAAGGAAACGGTCACGCAAGCACTCCCTTTTATCTACAGGAATCGAAAGATTCCTTCGATATCGGGAACAAGTTCCCGAAATATCTCGATTAGTTGAAAGATAGAATCGTGGAACTGTTAGGAGAGAGGGTTTGGAGCTCTTCTCAATCAGAATATTGATTGTACAAGCCTATTATTCCATAAAATCCGGTACCCATTCCTATACCGAATATAGCAAAGAAAATAAAATAAGCAAGACCCTCAGGAGAAGATAAAAACCCTACTAGGCCGATGCTTATCATGATTATAGAAAATACGGATATGATTTTATATTGTGTTTGTTCTTGACCTTTATTATCTCTAGAGCTTTTCATCCTTTCACCCATGTTGTAAGGTTAATTCACATAGTTATTGAAATAACTTTATAAACTCTTTCGGTAGGAATTCTTCGATGCCCTATTACGAAAAAATTTCGTCAAAATTTAAGTGATCATCCGGAGAAAAGGCAGTAATCTACATGAGGATCATCCGTTTTTGGCCGAAGCTACCTTTTTCTCTTGATGGATTCGGCGGCGCTCTCCGAACTCACGCCTCACGTCTATTGGTATATCTGCCGAGGGCTCGAAAGCGTTTGATGATTGTACTTTCTTTTTCTTCATTTTTTTCTGTGCATAAGGCCGTCCGCATTCCTCTTACCCTCCACACCCGCTCCACCTCCCTACTCATAGACGGTAAGTCTCCCTTTGGTCAACCCATCCCGTGTATTCGAGAATGACTTTGGAGGGTATTGCGGTGAAAAAAATGAAAGAAAAAGCCTCACCGCAAGAAGTAGATGAAAACCGCTTAGCCGAGCCGAAAGGCGAGGTTTACGAAGCGTTAGTGAACGAACTGAAAGCTGCAGCTCGAGGAGAGTTGAAGAGCTGTAGGCTGATATCCTTCGATGAGAGGCGGTCATTATGAACGGTGCTGAGATCGCTCCTATCGAAGATGAACTGATAGAGTCCAACGGCGAGATCAGTCAAGCTCTAGTGGAGATCAAGTATGCAAGGGAGAACGACCTACTTGAGAGGAACATCGACGAGATCAAGGAGATGATCAAGAACGCCGAGTTCAAGCTGAACGTCACTCTCAGAGAGCTTGAAGAGGTGAACTAGATGTACTACTGGAAAGAAGAGAAGGAAGAAAAGAAAATTCCTTTTCCTGTAACTGAGAGCGTTTTGACACATGTAAACCTCCCTATTGACAAGGAGAGTGGTGACGGTGAGTGAGAGCAAGATATTCGATCAGTACAGGAGTGAAGTTTCTCTTGAAGAGGTCGTGGAAGAACACGACCTTCAACCTTTATCTTCCGAGATATACAGATCTGAGAGAGTGGACGACCTGTGGAGTCTCACTGACAGGGGCTTCGAACCCCTTGCCTGGACTCCCAACGTGAGGTATCTCTTCTACAACAAGGAGAAGGGAATACTGATCCACGACGTGGAAGGTGATCTCTACATTTGGAAAGATCCAACAGAAGGGACCATCAGGGAACGGGTCGAAGAATATCCCAAAGCGGAAGTCAGTGTCGGAGAGAAATACGACAGCAGGTTCGACCGGAGGTGCGGAGATTGACTATCAGCGATGTTCAGGATCCTATTCAAGTGCTCAACAGGGGATCAGTCAAGGTGAAAGTCAAGAATTGCGGTAAACTGATGGACAAAAAGGTCCAGTACAGGCAGACCAACCAGATGGTCTGGCAGATCCGGAAAACATACCAGGGAGGCTGGACAGACTTCGCGAACGAATTGACGCCAGAGGATAAGGTCAGAAAATTGATCAGGAGAGAGTTTGATGTGAGATATTGAGAGGGGAATGTTTCCTCTCTTTTTTTGTTGCATTCGAAAAGACAAACGGCCTCTAACATAGAAAGAGGTAAGAGAATATAGACTCACAACAGATTTCATGATAAAAAACATATTTATGAAATTTATCAATATGGATTAGTGTAAACGTGAATTTAAGATCAAAAAAATTCCTGACTGCAACGATATTAACTCTTCTAGTTTTCAGCCTTTTTGTCGGATTTCAACCTGTCGAAGCTCAGAGTCTAGATGAAGATATGGAAAAGGTCCAATTCCACTTCATAGACGTGGGACAGGCGGACGCAACGCTGATCGAGGGACCAGAATCTACAAAGCTTATCGACGCAGGGCACTGGCAGAGAAACGACGTTATAAACTATTTAGAAGGGGAAGGGATAGAGCAGATCGATCTAGTGGTTGGAACTCATCCTCATGCGGACCATATTGGCCAGATGGCAGACGTGATAGATGGTTACAATGTGGGAGAGGCCTGGATGAGTGGTTACCAGCAGGATTCTCAGACATACAAGAACGTGATGAACGCCATAGACGAGCACAACGTGACATACTTGATTTTGAGGTCCTGAATCCGACCGATCCCATCGATCGGATGGGTGTACACGAGAGCTGTCTTGCCTTCCGCACCAACTTCGGCGAGTTCAGCGCCATGTTTACCGGTGATGTTGAGCAGGAGAAAGAACACGAGATCATAGATAGAGGACACGAATTGGAAACCGATATTTACCAGGCCGGACATCATGGTTCTTCCACCTCGTCCTCAGAAGAATTCTTGAACGAGATGGACCCCGACGTGGCGATATATTCTTCCGATCCTGAAGTGTACGGTCATCCTCACGATGAAGTTGTGAATAGAATGGATGAGAGGGGAATAGAGCAGTGTGGCACCTACGAAAACGGCACTATCCAAGTAACAGAGTGGGAGAACGGCGATTACGAGATCTCTCTTGAGCACGGAGTGGTAGAGGGTCCGGAAGAATGCATTCTTGAAATGAACGTGGAAGGTGAAGGCACGACCGAGCCTGAACCGGGAGAACACACCTTTGAGGCCGGAGAAAAAGTTGTTCTAGAAGCTGAACCCGATGAAGGATGGGAATTCGAAAGTTGGTCCGGCTATCAGGAGTCGGAAGATCCCGTGCTGGAGTTTGAGATGCCGGCTGAAAATGTTACGGTGACTGCACATTTTAAGGGCATAGAGGATGAGGAAAATGGAACGAACGGACCGGAGGATGATGTGTGTTCTCTAAACATGATCATGCTCTTCGTCGGGATCACGGGGATATTGGTCTACAAGAAGTCGAAGAGTTAAGTCGAGGTAAATTCCTCTTTCTTATGCAGGACCATAGCTTTGATATCGCCGGTTAAAGTCGAATCAACTTCTTTTTCTTTCCCTGTAAACTCGGCTGTAATAAGACCTTTTTCATTCAGTATTTCGCTGAGTCTAGAAGCTGTGCTCTTGGAAATTCCTGTTTCTTTTGTTAACTCATTCAGCGTCTTGGGTCCTTTCCTGATTACTGTTTTGAGAAACTCTTTTTCTTTTTTCTTGAGATTCACTTCCGAGTGAGGAAAATTAATCTCTTCGAATCCAGTTCTTTCCTTGTCCAATATGTAGATCCTTTCGATAGATCCTCCAAAAAATGAACAGCAGAGTGCAAATGCGGATATAACAGCTGGATCATCAGATGAAATGTTGACGATGACTTTTCCCTCTGCATTCATGAACACTTTGGATATATCCCGCACCAGCTCTTCAAACTGACCAGTCTTGAGGATTTTCTTTTCCAGATTTAATCCCAACTCTAAGTTCTCTACTTCATCACGCAAGTTATCTAGATCCTCGTCTTTTAGATCCAGTCCTTCTCCCACCTTTTCCTCAGGTATCAAAACTGTGAGTTTATCTCCCCTGCCAAAACCTTCCTTGAACGCGAAAGAGATAGTTTGCTTTCCGATGTACGGTGTGATCAACGTTTTCATTTCGATCTGTAGAAGCTCTTTAAGAAACTTAAGTTTTCCCTCTCTTAGAGGGGGGACATATGAAGGGGTTTTATTGGACTAAAATGAAGGTTTCAAATCTTGATTGTATTCTTTATGATATCTGCTAAGATTAAGATGAAAAAAACATTACTATGTCTCAACAATAATTTGAGAAATTCATCTTCATCCTGTGAAAGTTGAAGAGTCGAACGGTATTATATTTATAGCTTTGGGTGAAGAGACGACTCTTCAACCGCTAACTATTTAAAGAAAAAGCCTATTTTATATGGTGAATAAAAAGCCAGACCCACCCTGTTGCAAGGTATGTCCGAAAAAACAAGGATTGAAACAATTATCAGATTTGATGATTATTCTCTCACTATCTTTGTTGCAAGGTATGTCCGAAAAAACAAGGATTGAAACAGTATATGACCGACCCGGATCACCCTCCAGCTAACAAAGTTGCAAGGTATGTCCGAAAAAACAAGGATTGAAACTTTTCGGATAGATATTCTTTTATATAAGGATGTAAAGTTGCAAGGTATGTCCGAAAAAACAAGGATTGAAACTGAAATAATTAAGACAGTGAAAGTAGAAGGTATAGTAGAGTTGCAAGGTATGTCCGAAAAAACAAGGATTGAAACGTTAGTTCCCGTTGCAGTTTGTTCAATCGTAACTTTGTTGCAAGGTATGTCCGAAAAAACAAGGATTGAAACATTTCTTACTACCTTCCAGCCCTCTTTAACTTTACGTTGCAAGGTATGTCCGAAAAAACAAGGATTGAAACTCTCTTAAACAGGACCACAACCGCTGTTGATTATTTTGTTGCAAGGTATGTCCGAAAAAACAAGGATTGAAACTTTTCGGAGAGTTCTTGTATAAGCTGTAAAAAACATCGTTGCAAGGTATGTCCGAAAAAACAAGGATTGAAACTTATTCCACTTTGATTTACCTTTATCTCTGATTTTGAGTTGCAAGGTATGTCCGAAAAAACAAGGATTGAAACTTTTATCTCCTGCACTTGGTGTTTTTTTCGACATTTTGTTGCAAGGTATGTCCGAAAAAACAAGGATTGAAACGAATCTATCAGTTTCAGTTCCCTCTCGAAGGTCTTGGTTGCAAGGTATGTCCGAAAAAACAAGGATTGAAACTCGGTATTTGAATAATCGGTTCTATCTCTTGGATTATTGTTGCAAGGTATGTCCGAAAAAACAAGGATTGAAACTAATCATTTCCCGTTTCATTTCTGGTATAAAGTCCGGAATTTTGCAAAATATGTCCAAAAAAACAAGGATCTATTTGAGCACAATAATCTCTTTTGATTAGATGCCATCAAATTTAAATATAGACAATGAACTTATGGTGTCGCTTGGGTAAGATGAATTATTCAGATATACTCGATATTAGATTTGGTGGGTTGATTCACGATATAGGAAAGTTTAGACAGCGAGGGCTTGACGAAAACAGGAGACATCCAGAGGTGGGGAAAGAATTTGCTGAAAATTTGGGATTAGAGCAGCCTTTACCTCAGATTATATCCGATCATCACACCCCCTCATTGAGCGACGAAGCGGACCTAGTCAATCTAATACAAGAGGGAGATCACCTGTCAGCCTCGGAGAGAGAAGATGATGAAGAGACCCAAGATGTTGTCGAGAGGCCCTTGCGCTCGGTTTTCAGTTATATAACGGGGAAAGAAGACACTTACGAACCCTCTCAGAATGAAAGATATCACCCAGTTTCACCTTTAAATGTAAAATGCCTAGAAGAAGACGAGACAAGACTATACCCCAAATCAGAAAAGAAAACTGCTCTTAGTGGCGGAACCGCTAGAAGCCAGTATCACGAGATGTGGAAAAACATGATGAACGAGCTCAATAAACTCAACATCGAGAAGGACGACGCTTCTTTTACCACCCTTTATTATTTACTAAAAAAGTACACCTCTCAGATCCCGTCAGCAGCATATTACAGCGTCCCTGATATAGCTCTTTTTGACCACCTAAGGTCAACTTCCGCTCTCGCCGAGTCACTTCACAGGTCCGAGGATGATAAGTTGATTTTGATAGGAGGGGATCTCTCCGGGATTCAAGATTTTATCTATAATGTACAAAGCTTGGAGAAAAAGGAAACTCAGGAGGGTACAGCCAAGAGGCTAAGGGGAAAATCGTTCCTGGTCAACATCTTGACCGAGTCTGTAGCTGATCACTTGGTGGACAGGCTCGATCTCAGTGTGGCTTCAAAACTCTGGTGTTCTGGCGGTCATTTCTACATCCTGGCTCCCTCGAGTTTAGAAGAAGATATTAAGAAACATGTAGAGGAGATAAACGATTATCTTTTTGAAAAATATGAAGGGGAGCTCTACTTTGCTATTTCTTCTATAAAATTTGACAAGGAAGATATACATCAGGACTTTCCGAAGTTGATAGAAGAGTTGAACGATCAGTGCGATGTAAAAAAGCATAGAAAATTTTCGGACACTTTAGATAAAGAGGATTTTGTTTTATCTAGAGCTGAAGGGGATCCGTGCGAGGCATGCGGGATGAGAAAAAATACCGATGACCCGATCTGCGATTCGTGTAAAACGCACGAGGAGATAGGGCAAACATTACCCAAGGCGGAATTTTTGATCCAGATCGAAGGTGTGTATGATGGGAACGACGCCGATATAAATTTTGATGGGTTGGACAATTACTGGTTTATTTGCAGGGATTCTCAAGATCTCCACGAGCGGTTGAATAAGATAAAAAACGATACAGATGGTAAAATGACAATATTTTCTTTGAACGACTCAGACTTTATCACTGATGGTTTAGCAGAACACGTGAAGAAATCAGATCTTGATATAGCTTTAGGTTTCAAGTTTTTAGGCAATTCAGCCCCTTACAAGGACGATGGAGAAAAATTGTTGAAAACATTCGAGGATCTAGGTGAAAGGATAGGTTTCCTCAGGATGGATGTCGATGATCTTGGAGCTGTCGTGGCTATTGGTTTAAAAGAAGCTTCTAAAAAGGAAGATAGCATTGAAAACAAATACACCGTTTCTAGAGTCTCGACACTATCTCGATTTCTCAACTTGTTTTTCTTGGGCCATATGAACTCCTTAGCCGAGGAACACGAGCTTTACGTCACATACTCCGGAGGAGATGATCTTTTCCTTGTTGGAGATTGGAAGGACGCCTTGAAAGGAGCTTTAGAGATAAAGAAGCATTTTTCGAGATTTACTGCAAAGAATCCCAATGTGACAATATCTGGGGGTATTTCAGTGGCAAAACCCGGCTTTCCTATCGGGAGGGCAAGTCAGAGGGCTGGAACCCTTCTAGACGACTACTCGAAGAAAGCTACTTCTCCAGGGAGAGGAAAAGAGATGCCGGGCAAGGACAAGCTAACGGTCTTCAACCAAACGGTACCGTGGTCTTCTGATTACATGGGATTCTACAACGGCTTCGAGGAACTGCTTGACATGGGTGAATGGCTGTATGAACTGGTTGATGAGGGTGATATGTCTATGTCGTTCATACACGCGATTCTGAATTTTAGAGATATGACTTTCCAGAAGAAAGACGAAGAGATAAAGCATCCTTACGATAAAACATTCGTAACTTCCAAGGAAGCGGAAGAGAAGAAACGATACATCCCTAAATTCAAGTATCTATTGGCTAGAAAATATGATTCTGACGGAAAATTGTTTGACAAATTAGATGAGGATATACCTAAAATTGTGCCCTGGGCCCGGATTCCCGTGTCTTGGGTGAGTTACAAAAATAGAGAGGAGGTTGTATAAGAAATGAGCAGGAAAAGAGGAGCTAAAGGAAGGAAGAGTTTAGACTTGCCGGAAGATATTGGAAGTCTGGATGGAAAAGAGATAAATGAGTTAGCCGAGAAGATGGGTAAAGAACACCAGGGTAACAAAACCCAGGTTAGAAAAATATACAATGATATAAAGAAAATACAGGTTGATTGGAACGCAGTTGAGGACAAGGAAAAAGAAGTTCAGAACACCATAAGCGAACTAAATCTCGTCAGACCAAAGTTAGCCTATGCAGCAGCTAGAAAAGAAGATATTGGTGGTCTCAAAGAGGCGATTGACGAACTCATCGAAAAAGTAGACGATGTTGAAGATATTGAAAATTTTTTCAAATTGATGGAGTCCTTTATTGGATACCATAGATATTTTTCGGAGAAGTGAAAAAATGAGCGGAGCCGAATTTTTGGGAAATTTGGTAGTAAAAGCCAACCTTGTTTGCAAGACTGGATTACAGATTGGAGGTAACAAAGAGACCCAGGAGATCGGAGGTATTGATCAACCCGTGATAAGGGATCCCTCTGGATACCCGTACGTGCCGGGTAGTTCTCTTAAAGGTAAGATGAGATCCTTAACTGAATGGGAAGAAGGCGCTGTCATGGAGGACGGGGAAGTGCACGAGTGCAGTGATGAAGAGTCTGCAATCGAATGTGAAATCTGTAGGGTATTTGGTTCTTCTTCTGACGAAGGCTATAAGATCGGTCCCACTCGCCTTACGGTAAGAGATGCCCATCCAACTGAAGAGACGAAGAAGATGTGGAAAGAAATGGATACTGACCTTCTTTACACCGAATGGAAGAAGGAGAACTCCATAAACAGGCTCGAATCGAGCGCCACTCCTAGAGATTTTGAAAGAGTTCCGAAGGGGTCCGAGTTCGAAGTCGAGTTTGTATTCGGACTTTACGACGTGCCTAAGGCAGAAAAGGACGATTATGCCTTTATCCCGGTGCTTTTCGAGGCTATGGACCTATTAGAAGACTCTTATCTCGGAGGTCAGGGAACAAGAGGCTACGGTAAAGTTGAATTCAATGACCTTTCGGCTACATTTGTATCACAGCAAAATTACCAGGAAGGTAATGAAGGCGTAGAGATAGATGTGAAAGATCTGAGAGAAAATCCCAAGGAAGCGATCAAGAGCTGAGGGGAAAAATGAAGGCAATCCATTTGAAACCGTCATCTCCGTTCAAGGATCCTTTTCCTCATAGCGACACTTTATTCGGCGCTCTATCGTGGGGCGTAAGACACGTTTTTGGTGAGGAGACACTCACTAATCTTTTGGCGGATTTCAAAAAAGGTGAACCCCCTTTCAAAATCAGCTCCTTGTTTCCCTACCATGAAGAGACTTACTATCTTCCTACACCAAAAATCCCTACATTCACAAAAGAGAATCCTGATGATTTCCAGGATATGTGGGAAATAAAAGAAAATAAAAAGTTGAAATGGGTCACAGCACAAAACTTTGATGAATTTGTTCATGGAAAAAAAGAAGTTGAAACCATCTTGGAGGAGAGCGAAAGAACTGCCTTTATGACAGAGTATGACCAGCCTGGAAACGCTATAAATCGATTGTCATCCGCTACGGAGGGCAACCTCTTCTTTGAACCCGTTTACAAGCACCTTGATGGTACAGATCTCTATTTCCTCCTCGAAACCAGAGGAGAGGGTATTGAGGAAAAGTTAGTGAGAGCACTCCGTTACCTGGAAAGCAGAGGTATTGGCGGCTCTACCTCAACAGGCAAGGGTAACTTTGATCTGGAGAAGATAGATGAATTTGACGAATTTGAAAAACCTGAAGAAGCCAACAGGTTTATGACTTTGTCTCTTTACTGCCCAGCCGAAAAAGAATGGGAGGAGTACCAGGGGAACAAGAATCAACTTCGTTACGAGCTGGTCAAAAGAAAAGGTGTCGTCGAACAATCGTTCACTAACTTGGATTCTCCTTGGAAGAGAACACTTTTCATGTTTTCTGAAGGTTCTATATTTCCAACGATCAACGGTAAAGAAGTCTACGGGAGGAATCCTATCGTAAACACTGAGAAGTTTGACGTACAGCAGTACGGTTATGCTTTCAACGTTGGGGTGAAACCGTGAAGATCACGTTGAAGACCCTGAGCCCAGTAAAAATAGGCACTAGAGAGGGTAAGGAACTTGATAGGATGAACTCATTCGTGGTTGGGGATAAGATTGTAAAAGTGAATATGGATAAGGCATTTTCAGAAAATCCAGAGCATGCAAAAAAGATCGTGAAATTGATCGAAAAGGAAATAGAGAAAGGTAAGGAGTTCTTTGAAGAAAAAGGTAAGGAACTCTTTGAAGAAAAAGACGAATACTGGAATTTTTCAGCCTCGTTTATTGATGACTATTCTAAAGAGCTATTTCAGAGAAAGGGCGAGATAAATCCACAGATAATGCAAGCTGATAACACCATATATCTCCCTGGAAGCTCACTTAAAGGCGCACTCAGAACGAACCTTTTAACTTATTACTACATGAACAATCCTTCAGCATGGTGGTTCAAAGAAGATAGAATAGATAGAAATGTAGAAAAATACTTTAGAGTGGGCAAGGACGACCCTCAAAGAGATTGCATGAAAGGGTTCCAGGTCTCGGATTCAGAAAGCAAACCAGCGGATGAAGCGGGTCTAGTGTTTCCCGTGAAGACCTATTCGAAGAATTACGACAAGTTGAAGCCTAAACATTGGGAAACTCTCCATATGGGAATTGCTCCTGGCACAGAATTTGGAACTGAAATAAATCTGCACGAGGACTTGATAGCAAGGATGGCAAAAAAGTGGAATGGAGAGGAGAATATAAAAGAAATCCTAGGAGGGTTCTCCGAGGAAAAAATAATAGATAAAGTCATAGAAGCTGCAACTATGATCTCTAGAGAGCGTATAGAGAGGGATCTAAAATATCTAAAAAGCTGTGAAAATAGTTTTCAGTACGGTCTGGTCATAGATCAACTGGAAGAGTTGCGTGAAGTGGTCATGGAAAGAGACTCTGCTGTGTTCAATATGGGATTTGGCATGGGTCGATTGAGCTCTACTATACAGATAGCCGCTAAAGATGATAAAGTCAAGAAAAAACTGAGAGAAAGATATGCCCATAAAGGCTATCAGAAAGGAGATATTGAGACACCGTGGCCCAAAACGAGAAGGTTCTATCGTAAAGAAAAGGAGCCCACAGGAGAACTCGGATGGATAAAGATGGAGGTTGAGAGATGACGGGTTGTAGTGTAATCGGTGCTGTAGGAAGAAGCGCCCCCGTGATGACTGAATTGGTTGAATGGCTTATCGAAGTGAAGAACGAGTTTGTGAGCGATGTCGTTTTACTCGTGACCGACGATGACGAGGTCTGGAAACAAGCGGAACTTGTAGTCTCTGCGCTTGAATTATCCGATTGGAACATCCACGTTCATTGGAAAGATCTACCTTTTGATGACGTTACTTCTGAAGATGATAACTTTACATTTTTGAAAGAAACGATGGAGGCGATCTACGAAGAAAAATCAAAACACGACGCGGACAAGGTATATCTTAACGTGGCTGGAGGGCGGAAAACGATGACTTCTGGTCTACATTTTCTATCGCAATTCAACCCTGTAAATGGCGTTTTTCACGTCGTCTCCCCACAGATAAGCTTGTGGAATAAAAAATTGGAACAAAATAAAGACAAGATAGATGAATTCTTTCACGCCTCCGATCTGAACCGCTATTACGAAAGGAACAAGGAAACATTTGACGAGATATTGTTCCCAGATACTACAGAGTACGAGGTAATTTCTATGCCTGTAATGCCCTACCCCCAAGGTATTTTGGAAGATTTTAAAAAGATTTGGAGGTCCGACTCAAAGGTGAGAAGAAGCGAACTTGAACGGCTTACGGATAATGATATCTATAGGGGAGAATCTTTTGACTTGTTAAAATATAGGAACGATTGGGTATATCCCACGCAGTTGGGTAAAAAACTTCTCGAAATTTTGAGGTAGTAAAGATGAAAAGAGCACTGATATGTTCTGTTGGCGTAGGAACTGGTATAGAAAGGCCAATAACTAAAAGCATCACTGACCACAACCCGACAAAAGTTGTGCTTTTAGCGACAGAAGAGTCTGAAGAGAAAGCAAAATCGATAATAGATGAATTTGAAACAGGGTTGGATATTAAGATTGAAAAAGTATCCGATCCGGACGATGTTCAGAAGTGCTACGATGAATCCCTTTCTTCAATCGAAGAATTGATCGAGGAGGGTTTTGAAAATAGTGACATATTTTTGAATATCACCAGCGGGACAAAACCAATGTCGGCAGGTTTGGCCTTGGCAGGGGTGGCCCAAAGGTGCGGCTCTTTTTCGTATATAACTGGAAACAGAGATGAAACCGGTAGGGTTGTCAACGGATCTGAACGGATTTACTCGATGGAGCCCACTCTACCGATAGCTGATTCACTACTATCCGAGGCAAAGACTCATTTTGATAAACATTCATATGAAATGGCCCTCAATATTTCCCAGGATGTTCTTTCCTATACAAGAGAAAAAAGGATTGAAAAGGAAGGTGAATTCCTTTCAACTATTTCTGAGGGTTATTTTAAATGGGATATATTCAAGCATGACGAAGCAAGAGAGATTTTTCAAGATATAGATGGAAATATTCTTTCTAGTGATGAGCAGAAAGAACTAGGCATGAATATAGCTCATCTTGAGAGATGCATTGAAGATAAAAAGTCTAAGTCAGGATTGGGTGAAGACCTGATAGTTGATCTCTTCGCTAATTTGCTGAGAAGGATGGACGAAGGTAAATACGATGATGCCGTTGCTCGTTGCTACCGGTGCCTGGAGATGCTAGGGCAGTGGAGGCTCTGGGAAGAACATGGTCTTCACCATGCAGATATTGATATCAGCCCGGAATATTTCACTGATTCTCAAATTGAGCTTTTGAGAAGCTGGAAGGGAAATAGGTCTACTCTTTCAGTGGGTCTAAAAAACGTATGGAGAATCCTCGCGATGGTTGAAAGAGACATGCCTGAAGACCCGATCAAGGAAAAAGGTTTCTTGGATATACTAGCAGCTAGGAACACCTCAATCCTAGCTCACGGTTCAGAGCCAATCTCAAAAAGCTCCTGTGAGGATTTTAAAGAGAGGCTAAAAGAGGAGTTACAGGAAAATATAGATGATTTTGACAAAAAATTGAAAAAGGCTCAACACCTAAAATTAGGTGAAGATTGAGATGAAAGATTTGGAATACGCTCACATAAAAGTGAAAACTGGCAGAAAAGTAGAGGAAGACGGAGAGAAGTTGAGAGGTTTTTTTGCAAGCAAATTCAAAGATGAACCCTTGGTACACCATCATACTGACGACGTCGGGCTCGTCTTCAACTATCCAAAAGTGCATTATGCTGTCATCGAAGGAGATCCGATAATATCCGGTTTTGAAGAGGGGAAGGAGCTTGTCAAGAAGATGGTTGATAGTGCAGAACAACTGACTCTTGGATCTAGTTGTTATGATGTAGAAAGCTGGTCCCTTGACATAGGTGAGGCCAGTATAGGAGGGACAAGAGAACAACATTATTACAGGTTCCTCACACCGTGGTTGGCACTCAACTCAGAAAATTACGAGAAATACAAGTCCATGGATGACTGGAAAGAAAAAAAAGAGTTGTTGAATAGTATCCTAACAGGCAATATACTTTCGATGTGCAAGGGATTCAACAGAGTTGTAGATAGACAGATTTACGTTCACACACATATCGACGAAGAAGTTGTGAACTTCAAGGGGGTGAAGATGATAGGCTTTACTGGCAAATTTAAAGTTAATTTTGAGCTCCCAGATTTTATAGGCTTAGGTAAAGGCGTTTCTAGAGGGCACGGGAAAATAATGGAGAGGTCAAAAGAAAACAACAGGTGATAAAGATTCCTTACCGTTAAATAGAATAAACCAAATTGATTTTTTTGGTGACTTTTTTGATTGAGAAAAAACTCCGTAATCTTGTCGTATCCGGTTATGGGAGTAAATTGAAAAAGAAAGGAGAGATGATTGCTGTTGAGTTAGATGACGAAGAGAAAGAGTTCAGTCCCAGGTATCTAGAGCAGGTCATCTTTTTTGGAGAATGCAATGTTACCGGTGCTGCGATAAGATATCTGAAAAAGGAAGATGTGGATGTAGTTTTTGTCGATGAGGAGCACGATCAGTATCTAAGGGTGATTGAAGCGAATGAAAATCCCATCAACGATGTTTGGTTATCTCAGATGAGGATACCTGAAAAAGAAAGCATGGGCCTTGCTAAGGAGATGATCGCGGCTTCGATTTATAACAAGATAAGGCTGCTTGAACAGTTCGATGTGAGTGATGAAAAGCTTGAAGATAGGAAAAAGAGCGTGGTCGAAGCAGATAGTAAGGATAGGTTAAGAGGTATAGAGGGAGAAGCATCTAGAATCTATTTCTCTAATTTTGAAAAAATACTTCCAGAGGGTTATGATTTTGAAGGAAGACACAAAAATCCTCCACCGGACCCCGTGAACTCGATGTTGAGTTATGGGTATACCGTTTTGAATTCAAGGATACATTATTCGCTACTTAGAGCTAAGCTGAATCCTTACATCGGAGTTTTCCATGAAAGCTATCGTGATAAGGCTGCATTGACTTATGACTTCATAGAACCTTTTCGACCGGTGATAGTGGATAGGACCGTCCTGACCATGTTGAACCGCGATATATTGGAAAGTGATGATTTTGAACAGATCGATCCAAATACTTGTTATCTTCAAGGTGAAGGAAAACAGGCCTTTTTGAACAAGCTTTTCGGCCGGATGGAATCAGAGATAAAATATGAAGGAGATAAGAGAGAATTTCTAGACGTCATGTTTCTCCAAGCGGAAGATCTGGCGAATCATATACAGGGAAAAGGAAATTTCAAGGCTTACAGATGGAGGTGAAGATATGACAAGACCAGAGAAGTATGTAATTATAACATATGATATCAGCGAAGACAAGAAGAGAAAAAAATTGAGTGATAAATTGAAGTATTGGGGACTTAAAAGATTCCAGTATAGCGTTTTCATGGGTCATCTCAAAAAGAAAGAAGCAGAAGAGCTGACCGCTAGTTTGAAAGATTTTCAAATTTCTGATGGAGATAAGATATTCATATTCACGCTGTGTAAACGATGTTATGAACAGAAAACGATGATAGGTAGCACTCCTTCTCCGGATGAAAAAGAACATGTAGTGCTGTAAAAGTTGAAGAGTCGAACGGTATTATATTTATAGCTTTGGGTGAAGAGCCGACTCTTCAACCGCTAACTATTTAAAGAAAAAGCCTATTTTGTATGGTGAATAAAAAGCCAGACCCACCCTGTTGCAAAGTATGTCCGAAAAAACAAGGATTGAAACTATTTCGTCTGTGCTTATGCTTTCTCTCATGGTTTTGTTGCAAAGTATGTCCGAAAAAACAAGGATTGAAACTCAGATATCAATGTAGTGATTTGTTTTAATGTATTTTTTATTTCAGTTGCAAAGTATGTCCGAAAAAACAAGGATTGAAACACGGCTATTATCGTGTCCGGTTTGCTGCCTTCCAGGTTGCAAAGTATGTCCGAAAAAACAAGGATTGAAACTCCACCCATAGAATATATCCAAAGAGGGTGGACGGAGTTGCAAAGTATGTCCGAAAAAACAAGGATTGAAACCTTTAACCGATATTCCGTCTAACTTATCCATGTCTAGGTTGCAAAGTATGTCCGAAAAAACAAGGATTGAAACAGGGTAGGACCTTTTGATTTATCCTTTATTTCGTCTTTGTTGCAAAGTATGTCCGAAAAAACAAGGATTGAAACTAGAGCGTTATCTATATTTATTATCGCTATCTTCGTTGCAAAGTATGTCCGAAAAAACAAGGATTGAAACAAAACACACCCTTCACAATACTCGTGCCATTCAACGTTGCAAAGTATGTCCGAAAAAACAAGGATTGAAACACTCAACCTCTTGCCAATAATCAAACCCTGAAACTTCTGTTGCAAAGTATGTCCGAAAAAACAAGGATTGAAACTCTTATCGCCTTGTTCACTGTGCGCTTCGTTTATCGTTGCAAAGTATGTCCGAAAAAACAAGGATTGAAACTTTTTCAACATTTAGCTGTTCCAATAGTTCATCGAGGTTGCAAAGTATGTCCGAAAAAACAAGGATTGAAACAAGTTTTCAGCTTCTAGTTCATTATCACCGTTTGAGTTGCAAAGTATGTCCGAAAAAACAAGGATTGAAACGGAAAGGGTTTTTTAAATCCTTAAAAACATTTTGTGGTTGCAAAGTATGTTTGTACTATTCCGGAAAAATTTCGTCAAGATTTAAGTAGTGATGAGAATAATCATTTTATGGGACTTAACAACGAGGAAGTCAGAAAAATAGTGATCTGGGTAGAAGATCAGGGATTATCCGTAGAACAGGCAGCAGAAGATTTCGACGTTAGTGAACGTCGAATTCGGCAACTAACCCAAGAATATAGAGAAACTGGAAAGGTCCCAAAGCTGAAAAAACGAGGCAGAAAACCTTACAGTGATTATCCAGATGATATCAAGGAGAGGATTATCCAAGCAGGAAAAAAGCTTGGAACAGGAGCGAATACTGTAGCACAATATCTCAGAAAGAAAGAGGGTATCAAGATCAGAGATATCAGAGTCCATCAAGTCTTGTTGGAGAATAACATGGCCAAGGAAAATGAGAATAAAAAAGGAAGAAAGAAACCTTGGGTTCGGTATGAAAGAAATCACAGCTTATCAGCTGTGCATATGGATTGGCATCAAAACAAACACGGTAAGTGGATCTGTGCTGTATTAGACGATTCTAGTCGTAAAATACTCTCCGCAGGAGAGTATGAGCATCGAAGTGCTGAACATTCTATTGAACTACTAGATGAAGCGTATGGAAAATACAGCCATATTAGACCAATAAGAGAAGTCATCACTGATCGAGGAGCTGAATTTTACGCTACTAAGAGAGATAATGAAGACGATGCTGATCATAGCTTCGAAAATTACTGTGAAGAAAAAGGTATCAAACAACTTCTCTGTAAGTACAACCATCCTCAAACTAACGGTAAGATCGAAAAATGGTTCGATACCTATGAGCAACATAGGTATGAATTTGATTCTTTAGAAGATTTCATTGAATGGTACAATGAAATCAAACCACATATGAGCCTAGATTGGAAGAATCTAGAAACACCTGAGAAAGCATTTTGGAAAAGATCTCGTTCTTACATCGTAGGCAATTTCTTTAGAATGATTGAAAATAATGAAAGAGGTGAGAAAAAATGAATCGAAACTTTTACGGAATACTACAGTTGCAAAGTATGTCCGAAAAAACAAGGATTGAAACATCTGACAGCTTATCCAGCCGTATCCAGAATCGATGTTGCAAAGTATGTCCGAAAAAACAAGGATTGAAACTTTTTCAACATTTAGCTGTTCCAATAGTTCATCGAGGTTGCAAAGTATGTCCGAAAAAACAAGGATTGAAACTCACGGTATTTCAGACTACATTCATAGCAATATTTCTCGGTTGCAAAGTATGTCCGAAAAAACAAGGATTGAAACTCATCTAGAGTTTTAGGAACTTCCCGCTCAATATATAGTTGCAAGGTATGTCCGAAAAAACAAGGATTGAAACTTGTAGGATTCCAAAGGAACATCAGTATCTTTTTTTCGTTGCAAGGTATGTCTGAAAAAACAAGGATTGAAACTATAGCTATATCCACTCTATCCACTTCAATCTCTATGTTGCAAGGTATGTCCGAAAAAACAAGGATTGAAACTAGATTTCCGTTGTCGATAAACTCGAATGGCCGAGGTTGCAAGGTATGTCCGAAAAAACAAGGATTGAAACTTCTTTCAGCTATTTCAACTACTGTCATATAATTTCGTTGCAAAGTATGTCCGAAAAAACAAGGATTGAAACTTATCTAAATGTTTTTTAAACCGTTCGTATTTTTCAGTTACAAAGTATGTCCAAAAAAACAAGGATTGAAACTATAGTATCGCTATGATTATAGTCTGCAAAACAGTCATGTTGCAAAGTATGTCCGAAAAAACAAGGATTAAAACTCTATTTCAGTCATCTCTCTACTAATTGCTGTTTCTACGTTGCAAGGTATGTCCGAAAAAACAAGGAATTGATAGAGTAAGACGTCGTAAAAAGTATGGAATGCGACATCATTAATTTTATCTCCAGAGGTTTTAGTGGGCCTAATTCATGGCAAAACATGGTTGGAAAAACCACAGGTGTCGAAAAAATACCGGTGTTATATGGGGAATTTAACGGGAAGGATAGGAAACGAATCTAGGCCTAGAAGATAAAGCCTTGAGAACGGAATGAGAGTGGCGGAAGGAATAAATGCCACTCGGCTTGAACCAGCCTTAAATCCGTTATTGGCAGCGGATTTGTGGCAATTTAAACCTACCGCCAGGGTGTTAAGTTCTCTGCGGCTTTCTCATAGAATTGGGTTTTTCCAGATCTAGAGGACAGTTTTTCCAGCCTCTTCTTCGATGTTTCTTGACATTTTTATCACGCTTGGGTTAGAGGTGAAGTGATAAAAATGTCTGAAACAAAAAGTAAAAAAGAAGAAAAAACCGAAGTCGGCCTTACAGACGATGGTAAGGAACGGCTGGAAAAAACCCTTTCAAGTAGAAGCGTGAAAGCTCTGTCCCTGGTACTCAACGGCCAGGTGGATCTGCTCTCCAGGAAGGGAGCGAAAGTGCACTCCCAGAACGGAGGCGGGACCTATCACGTGACAGGGAACTTCTGCACCTGCCCTGACTTTCAGTACAGGGAAGGTAACGTCTGTAAGCACATGAGGGCTTACAGGATCATGAAGTCTCTGCAAAAAGCAGATAAGAACAGCAACCTCGACGGGTGAAACCGTCGGTTTTTCTTATATTGTTACATGCTAATTTTCTACTTTTCCTCTTTCTTAATTTTCACTCTTAATTTAGGACTTGATTCTATTCTCTTCATGAATCCCTTGTCTATCAAAAGAAATATTAAGTTCGAAAAGCTGTATTTGAATGGTTTATGAATAATAAGGAAGAGAAATTTGAAAAATTGATGTTTGATACAGATACGTCTAGCTTGTCAGAAAAAGAATTTATACAATATATAGGAGAACTAGCAGACACGTCAATTGATTTAATGGAAAAAAAAGGCTTAGATAAGGCCTTAAAAGAGATTCAAGAAATTGATTTTGAAACTTTTTCAAAAAAAAACAGAAGTCTTTTGGATTATTTTCGAGGGAATATTTTTGATTACCAAAGAGATATAAATAGAAACCAAGATGACAAAAAATGGAAATGGCAGGATACGGACATTGAAAAAGAAATCGTTTACTTTAGAAAATGTATAGAAAGTGAGGGTTTCGAAGGTTTGTCTTTTAAAAGAAAAAGTCAAGTTTACACTAATTTAGGTAATTGTTTTTCTCGAGTGGGTAGATTTGTAGAAGCAATTAATTATTATAACGAAGCTTTAAAATGGCACTCACAGTTCCCAATGGCTATCGGTAACAAAGCTATTTGTCTGAAAACCTACGCCCAATATCTGTACGATAAAGGGCATAGGAAAATTTTATTAGATTATTCTTATTCTTTATTAAATAAAAGTTTAAAAAGTAAAAATGAATATTTATTACACCCAGAAGCTGAGAAACGTTTTACAAGAACCTTAAAAGATATAGAATCTTGGTTTTCCAAAAATAATTTAGAATTAACTGATGGTTTTGAATTAGATGAATACCCACATGGTAATAATGAAGAAGAAATTGAGTATAGAAAATGGTGTATAAAGAACAAGCTTTTCTTAAATCCTATAAATGATATTGGTCCTTTTTCAATCAGTAATCAAGATATACTCCATCTACCTTCTTTATATAATGATTTATCAAATGAGTCAGATTTTCATCCCCCTTCATATTTTGGTCTTTTTAATCAGATGAAACAAGAGTTTGTTTCAGCAAGATATCTTTACTATGAAGGAATAAACGGTAAAGGAGAACATTTTTCTGATAAAAAAGTTTCTTTGCATGACACTTTGGATTATCCCGAGTACTCTCTAAATATTGAAAAAACTAAAATGTCATTTAAAATGATGTACTCTATTCTAGACAAAATTGGTTTCTTCTTGAGTAAATATTTTTCTTTAGATATTCCCGATCGTCAGGTAAATTTTAGAAGACTTTGGTATAAAAATGCAGATTATAATCAACCTTTAAAAACAACCTTCAAATGCAGAAAGAACAACCCTTTAAAAGGACTATTTTGGTTGAGTAAAGATATTGAAGGAAAAGAAGAACGAAGACAGGCAATAGATCCCTCTGCTAGAAAAATAAGAAATATTCGCAACGCTTTGGAACATAGATATCTTAAATTACATAGTTTTGATTTTGGAGAGAAAGAGGAGAAGCAAGAAGATCTCTTTAATGACAGATTTTCTTACTCTATTTCTAGAAGAGATTTTGAAGATAAAGTTTTAAAGACTATCAAACTAACTAGAGCGGCACTTATATACCTATCTTTGGCAATCAAGTTAGAAGAAATGAAGAAAAAAGATAAAATTAGAAAAAAAGGTAAAATAATGCCTATGGGTTTACCTAAATATGATTTAAATAGAAAAAAATAGAGAAAACAGTCTTAGTTAAATTGTTGAGTCTTAATAACAAAATAAAAAAATATTAAAAAATGAGAGTAAAAAAAAACGATTGTTTGATTTTATAGAAACAATAGATCTGAAAATTAGTAAAAGTTTCTACATTTCACTTTCACCGTCCCCTCCCATGGTATTTCTATTTTATAATTGAAGGCGATGAGATTGGTGATATCATGGAAACAAAAAAGACGAGAAGGAAAGACCATCTAGTTTCCCCTGCAGAAATTTTTTCGACAGGCCTTCCCGACGGTATGAAGGAGACGCAACAAGAGAAGAATAACGAGGAAGGTCGGTAAGATGAGTTCGGATCTGAAGTACGAGAAGCTGCTGGAAGAGTTCTGCAAGGACTTTCGGAACGACAGCGGGATGAGCGGTGAGGAGTGCGAGTGCCTGCGAAGATTGGAGAGATTGCTGACACACATCAAAAACGACAATAGAAGAAAATTGATCGATGAGCTGGACTACATCAAGGATAATATTGATAAGGACAAGTGCAGCGAGAACTGCTCATGCAGGTAGGTCTTTCAGGTCCTCATCTAAATCTTTTCTAGCTTTTATTTCGGCCTCAACGATGAGTTCCGCCACCTCTTTTCCCTTATCGGTGAGTTCGATGTTCCTCTGGTAATATGGCTTTGTCTGTTCTTCCTCAGTTATCAGGCCGTCGGAGATCATGCTCTCTATCAATTCGTTGTACTTTTTGTGTCCCATCCCAAGATCTTCAAAATCTGTCGAAACAACGTCAGAGTTGTTATACAGGTAAAGGATCGCATGAGCGTAGCTTTCCTTTCCAAGTATGTAACCCGGGCTCTTCCGTTTTTTCATCGCTATTTAACAAACAGGAAATAGATTTAAACTTTTGCCCTCTTCAATTTACTTTTATCTCAACTCTAAAGTCGTAGATCTTTTCTTTGAGAACCTCAGGAATCTAGGTGAATATCTAGAAGAACTAGTACGGGTGAACTACATTGGATGAAGAACATTACATCTATCGCGTGTGATAGACAGTTGTTTTTCGGGGTGGATCGCGATGGTCGAGGTGGGTTGAGGTCTCTCGATCCAATCCTCTATCTCGGACATATCACCAGCTCCGGAGCATACAAACGGCGTAACCTCTACCAAAGACTTTGGAGCTTGCGGTTTATAAGAATTTCCAAGGACCGTGAGGTCAGGGCTAAACAATTAGAAAGGATGGCTAACGTCATACCTTTCATCAGACCTGTTCACCGCAAGGTCGTCAGCAAGGTAAAAGTCCTCCAGCTCAGCGGAGTTTCCAACAACAAGCTGGGGCGTCTGCAGGGCCTCAGGATCGTCAACTGCATCATACAAATCTTCTCTATATTCCTCAGGTGTAAAGGGATAGTCGGGAACGTGAAGCCCCATGTAGGTCTTCCAGGCTTCCCAGAGAGAGACCTCATCATCGTCATCAAGATCAGGTGAGTTCATGAATTCATAACCGCCACCTGAATACCTACTGTCCGAAAGTGTTATCTCCTGGTCAGTGGTCCTCATGTAACGCCAGAGTGCACCCGGAAAGAGTGCCGCGTCGGCAGTTTCGTTCTCGCCGGAACTGAACATGGTTATCGTGTTGTTGAGGTCCTGGAAATACTCCTTTCCCGAGCCGCCGAAGCACGAGTCTATCATCACGTTCTTGAGGCCCGTGTTGTTCATGTCATCTATTTCATCTGCTATCAAGCTATAACCCACACCCAGACCATGGAATGTAAATCCTCCATCTGTCCCATGGCCTCTCATCGACAACAAGAGGAGGTCATCGTTGGTCATGTTCTCGGCGATGCGGTCGGTGGCTTTCTGGAAGGCGTCCCATGTCGCACTCTCGTTGAGAAGTTCCCAGGTGATAACGTTCTTTTCTTCATTCACGTAGCCGCCGTCATGGGAATCTATACCAAGTCCCTCGGGAATTTCCTCCTCTATAGTCAGTGAGGTGTAGCTACCATTTATATCTAGCACGATCTCAGGAGTCGAGCCCGGTCTCGCCGGGCTTTGTATGGATCTCGTAACCGTGACGCCCTGAAATAGATAGAAGTAAAAAAGGGCGGCAACAAGGAGGACAGCGGCGACAGCGCCGCCGAAGAGGTAAAACTTCTTACCGTTTCCGTGCTTCCTATCACCGAGCACCTCGTCGACGAGGTCAGGGTCCTTTCCGCTCTGTTTCAGCGACTCCTTGACCTCCTCGGGAGTGTAGCCGGACTCAACCTGCCTTCTTATCCACCTCTCTATATCTTCCATAGTCTCACGGAAAACGCCCTTTGCACGGCTCTTAGTTCATACTTTCTGTTGCTCGTTTATAAGAATTTTGAGAAAGGAATTTAATACGGATGTACTACATTACGCCTCTCGTCGGACCTGTCCTTCGCTATACCCTGGGCAACGTAGAAGGACCTTAACCAGTCGAGGTCCCCGACGACCTGTGGATAGCGCCTGGCCTCCGGGTCAGATACGTTCTCGTAGAGCGACTCCTGATAGTCCTCCGGCGTCATATTGTACGTAGGCAGATGCGTCTCGCGGTAAGTCTCCCATGCTTCGCCCAGGGACACCTCCCCGTCGCCGTTGAGGTCAGATGAGTGCATGAAGTTCCAAACTCCGCCGATCCTCTTGTCCTGAAGATATATCTCCTCGCGGGAGGTTCTCATGTAGTCCCATATTGTACCTGGGAAAAAGGCTGCATCGGCCGTGTTGTTCTCGTCGGCACTGAAGAGGGTTATAGTGTTGTTGAGGTCCTGGAAATGTTCCTTACCCACCCCGCCGAAGCAGGTGTCGACGAAGACTGCCTTCAGGCCGGACAAAGGTTCTATCTCTTTGGCTATGGAGTCGTAGGCAATACCCTTATCGTTAAATGCAAAAGCACCTGCCTGCGTTCCATCTCCCCGTATCGACATCAGGAGGAGGTCGTCCTCGGTCATATTCTCCTGGATGTAGTCAGTGAGGTTCTGGAATCTCGGCCAGGTGGCACTCTCGTTGTAAACTTCCCATACCCTGTCCTCGGGGAGCTCTGCAGCGTCCATGAGATGGCCGAAATGCTTTCCTCTAATCTTCTTGGGTCCCTCTAGAGCATTTATATGGGCTGCGTAAACCCTGTTCTCTGTATCATACTCCAAGAAGTCAGACTTATCGAGTTCGAAAAAGTTGGTGAACCTGTCTTTATCAACGTTGTAGTCGGTTGCATTGTATTTATCCAGGAAGGCCTGAAGCTCTCCCTTGTCCTGCAAGAGATTGAGGAAGTAGGACTGCTCCAGCTCCTTCTCGGTTATCTGTCCATCGCCGGCATATTCCTTTGCCAAGTCCAGCTGTACATCGCCCGGCAGTCCGGAGACGTTCTCCGCGAAGCTTCTGTTTCTTCTATTGTTGCTTAGCTCCGAGATGTGGTCAAGAGCCTCAGGTGTTACATCACCTATGTAGTCAACTCCCAGGTCGGAAAGATATCTGCCCGGGCTTACTGCATCAACGTACTCCGTTTGGTTTTCCAGGTCCATGTTTTTTATTTCCTGGACCAGTTCCCTCCCCGTGTCGTCGAACGCAAAAGGTGAGACTTCTTCCACGGCTTCGGGCGTCAGGTAAGATACGGAGTAAACTCCTAGCTCCGAAAGCCTGCCGTCGTGCTCCGCGGCGTTGACGTACTCCGTGCGATTGTCTTCTTCCGTCTGCGTCAGCTTATCGACAAGCTCTTCGCCAGTCTCGTCGAGGTCGAAGGGCGACAGTTCGGAGACAGTGTCTGGACCGAGGTGTGGTATGGCGTAGACTCCAAGATCGGATATATCGTCCTGTTGAGTTACGGCGTTGACGTACTCCTTCTGGTCTTTCACGTTCTCGTCCTGCATGTACTCGACCAGATCTTTCGCCGTTCCATCGAGTTCGTAAGGTGAAACTTTGACTACAACTTCAGCAGGTAGCTCCGGAGTGGCATAAACTCCGAGTTCGGATATGTTTTCGTTAACCACTACAGCCTCTAAATATTCGGTATGAGCATCGATATCGACTTCGGCCAAAGAATAAACGAGATCTTGAGAAACGTTGTGAAGAGGATACTGTGAGAGATTGCCTATGGTCTCAGGGGGTAAGTGCGGTATGGCGTAGACTCCCAGCTCTGAAAGCTCTCCTTCATATATAACGGAGTCCACGTATCTCATCTGAGTGTTGGGATCTTCATCTTTTATATGCTCCACGAGGTCCTTTCCTCTATCATCGAGCGGGAAAGGCGATATCTTCGCGACAACTTCGGGCGGTAATTCCGGAGTGGCATAAACCCCCAACTCTGAAAGCTGATCGCCTTTCAGAGCGGACTCGATGTACTCTTTTTGCAGGCTCGTATCCATCTCTTTTATGCTCTGCACGAATCCTTCGCTCGTTTCGGACAGCGGGACGTCGGACAGCTTCTCGATAGATGAAGGTGGAAGAGCTCTCCTGTATTCGAATCCGAGTTCGGAAACTTCACCTTCAGACGTGATCAACGCGGATATATGATCCGGCTCATCGGCGAGGTAGTTCACTGTATCTTCAACTTCAGCGGGATCTTCCAGCTCAGAAACCCGACTCGCTACCTCTTTCAGATCTTCCTCGCTCACTTCCACATCCTGGAACGCTACCGCCTTATCTCCGCGAAGACCGCCTTCGTATGCCGCAGATACAGAAGGATGCTCTTCCGAGGGATCGAGACCTAGATCGTGAGCTGTACCGTCCGAAAGGCCGTCTCCCGAAGTGTCGTACTCTGTCCAGTCCGACTCGACACTACCTATCACAGGCATCTCCTGATGATTCGCGAGACCGTCGCCGTCGTAATCCCAGATAAAGATGATCGAGATGCTGGCGAGTATCAAAACGGCTGCGAGAACAACGGCCGGTATCTTCTTCTTTTCCGTGAAGATCTTTTTCAGTCTAGACAGACTTTTCTCGGATTCCTCTTCCTCCCTATCATGCTTTTGAGCACTTTCTTCTTCATCCGGTTTACCCGACATCGTCGCCCTCGACGTGGTATGAATGAACCATCGATAATTTAAATTTTATCGACTGATATCTAAATATCAATGGTCTAGAAGTGAAAATTTCTACTGCACCGATCCATATAAAAATACAGCATCTCTCTCCAAATCTTAAGAGATCTAACCTTACCCCTCTTCGTACTCGGCGACGAAACTCTTCTCTCCCACCTGCTGAAAGTCTTTGAATTCTACTTCTATTCCTTCGTCTTCCAGCTCGTAAACCAGATCGATAAAATACTCGTCCATGCAGCAGCTCAGTGAAAAATTACCCTCGAACTTCACCTTTAGTCTCTCCTCTCCCGCTTCTACCAGTTCAGCTCTAGCGATATCCTCTTTATATTCATTGTGAGATTCTATCGCAGCCTGAATCTTTTCTTCATCCATATCTATCACACAAGGGTATTTTGCCGATGTGTTCAACCGCGGTGCCATCATAATTAAGCTTCACGGGATGAATATACAAACCTGCTTCGACCGCTTCTTCAAACACCCTAGCAAAATCAGGATCCTGCTCTTCGTGAGGGGCGAAACAAGAGGCGTCCGATCTAAAGACCAGGAAAAGTATAGCCGCAGACGTTTTCTGTTCATCTAAAACTTCCATCAGCTCTTCGACGTGTCTTTTTCCTCTTTTTGTCGGAGCATCTGGAAATAAAGCTCTCCCGCCCTCGGCTAGAGTACAACCTTTGACTTCGACCCAAATCTTTTCATCTTCTTTCTCTAACGCAAAATCTATCCTGCTCTTACCCAATCTTTTTTCAGCTTCGTAACCCAGCAATTCTCCAAAAGGACTGATATCAGGATCATCCAACAACTCTTCCGCTATCGATCTATGATATCCAGAATTAACGAACACCCAGGACCGTTCCACTTTTCCCGCGAGAAGAGTCCAATCCGTCTTTCTATCCTCGCCATCAGCTCTTTCCAATAAAACTTCGTTCCCGGGATACAATATCTCGCCCAATCGGCCCGGATCCCTGACATGAACTTCCTGAAGAGCATCAAAACCCTGAACTTCAACTAGACCCAAAAATCTATTTTCTCTAGACTTAAAAATGCCTCTAACGTCATGGGGAACTTCTATCAAAGTTTTATTCATTTTATCTTCTCTAGGAGAATCGCGGGACAAAGATCTCTAACCCCTTCTATCTTTCCCACCTTTTCGCTCATTACTTTAGAAAGATGGTCGGAATCTTCCGTCCAGATCTCCGACATTATCATATGATCACCGGTGGACTTCGCGACCCACCTGACCTCTTCTATCTCGGTCATCTTATCTACGGTTTCCAAAAAGTATTCAGGTTCTACATCGAGGCCCAACAATGTTACCGTGCGATATCCGAGATTTTTCGGATCGATCTCAATTGTAAACTTTTCGATAACTTCATCCTCTTCCATGGAATTGACCCTTTTTCTAACCGTGGCTTCGCTGATATCCAATCTGTTCGCGATCTCAGTAAAAGGCGTTCGAGAATCTTCTTTAAGTATTTCGAGTATTTTCTCATCAGTTTCGTCAATGTTTTCCATATACTATTGTATACCTACCCCGGAACTATTTAGTATTTTTGCGATTATCGAACAAAAATTACATATACTTCGAATTTATTATCCCGTTATACCAAAATGATGAGGAAGAAAGTCGATGACTCGAATAATAAAATCCTCGACTCAGGTGACATCAATAAAATTAAAGTAGGTCATATCACATATAGAAATTGGAAAGAGAGGGGAAAAGCCGTCTCCTGTATAAAGGAGATAGGCGACGTTCATCTTGACGCTATAATCAAGATGATAAACGGGTCACATGAAAGTTTATCTGTTAAAGAAAAGGAGGTATGAAAATGGGCGAAAATATGGACTTGGAAGAGTTAAGTTTCGAAGAGATGCTTAAGGGTGCGGTCAAGGCTGAGATTAACAGCCAAGAGGTGTATGAACACTTGGCGGATAGAAGCGAAAATTTTGTGATCACTGATCGGTTCGAATTTCTAGCAGGTGAAGAAAAAAAACACGAGAATTTTCTAAGAGAGCTTTACGAGTCCTACAAAGATACCAAGGAGCTAGATGTGCCGGATAAAACTGCAGTTCCGCTTCCTTATATAAGATACGATGAATCGATAGACGAGTCCGAGATAATAGATCAGGCCATGGATGCAGAAGTGGCTTCGAGAGATTTTTATCGCAGTATGGCGGATAAAGCCATCGATGTCAAACTCGAGACCAATCCTAAGAAATTATTGAATTATCTAGCGGATATGGAACAGAATCATTACGAGATATTAAAGAAAGAATTCGATAGGATGAGCGAATTCGAAGAATTCGATGAATACCACCCTGCTATGCATCAGGGACCTTAGAGAGATATATAAGAGGTGAATAAATATGGCAAAATGGAGATGTACTGTCTGCGGATATATATATGACGAAGAAGAAGGCGACGAAAGCAACGGGATAGAACCTGGAACTAAATTTGAAGAGCTGCCAGAGGATTGGGTTTGTCCAGTCTGTGGAGCTCCCAAGGAAGATTTCGAAAAGATAGAGGACTGATGGGGGGATCGGATGCCGGAGATACCAGAGGAACTAGAAGTTGGGGAAAAGGCACCTGATTTCACTCTAGAAGATCAGGATGGTGAAGAATTCACTCTCAGTGATTACGAAGAAAGAACAAAGATACTTCTTTCTTTTCATCCACTGGCTGGAACTAGCGTTTGCGCCGACCAGATGAAGGCTCTTGAGAGCAACATCCGAAAATTCCAGGAATTGAACACCGTTCCGGTGGGGATAAGCGTTGACCCCGTGCCCAGTAAGAAATTATGGGCCGAAAAATTGGGTTTGAAAAATCTGAGGATCCTTTCCGACTTTTGGCCCCACGGTGAGGTGGCAAAAAGATACGGTCTGTTCATTGAGGATGAAGGATTCTCTAAAAGAGCTAACGTGATGGTTGATGAAGACCAGAATATCATGTGGTCGAAGGTCTATCCCATGGGAGAGGTTCCCGACTTCAAAGAGATAACGTCGGAACTGAAAAAATAGATGAAGATCAAAATAAATAGAAAAGGAGGTGTGATGAGATGGCACTGTTCGAATGGAGCGAGGATTATAGCGTAGATGTAGAAAAATTCGATGAACAGCACAAGAACATGGTCGAGATCCTGAACGATCTTCACGGAGCGATGAAAGAGGGGAAAAGCAAGGAAAAATTGGAAGACATCTTGCAGAGACTCGAGGACTATACATCCTATCATTTCGGGGATGAAGAAAAATACATGTCAAAATACGATTATCCAGAGATGGACGAGCATGAAGAACAGCATGAAAATTTCGTTGAGAAGGTGAAGGAATTCAGGGAAAAGCATCACCAGGGAAAGATGACCGTTTCTATGGAGATGATGGACTTTCTTAAAGATTGGTTGAAAAACCATATCAAAGGCACAGACATGAAATATTCAGAATTTTTTCAAGATAAAGATATAGAATGATAAAGAGGTGAAAAGGTATGGGAAAAATGGAAGAAATGTATCAAAGCGACGATTGGAAGACGGAAAAGCACGTACCAGTCATAGAGATGAACAAAAAGGGTGAGGAGATCGTAGTGGAAGCCGCCGTTGGGAAAGAGATTTCGCATCCCAATGAGACGGAACATCACATCCGTTGGATCGAACTGTACTTCAAACCGGATGACGGCGAGTATCCGTACATGCTAGGAAAGTACGAGTTCACGTCTCACGGCGAATCCGCCGAAGGACCGAACACCAGCACGGTATATACCGAACCGAAAGTGACTTCTACTTTCAAGACAGAAAAATCCGGTACGATCATAGCGAACTCCTATTGTAATATCCACGGATTGTGGACGAACGAGAAAGAATTGGAGATATAAAAGGAGCAGGATATTATGGAAGAAGAAAAAGAAGGAATGCCGTTGATAGGAGACAAGTTCCCGGAGATGACAGTTCAGACCACGCACGGTGAAATAAAACTGCCCGATGAATTCGAGGATAAGTGGTTCATCTTGTTCTCACATCCTGGCGACTTTACTCCAGTATGTACAACAGAATTCTACGCTTTCCAGAAGAGGTACAATGAGTTTAGAGAGTTAAACACCGAGCTGATAGGACTGAGTATAGACCAAGTCCACAGCCACCTGAAATGGGCGGAATGGATCGAGGACAATCTAGGTGAAGAGATCGAATTCCCTATAATAGCCGACGGTCAAGGAAGAGTTGCCAATAGATTAGGGCTCGTACATCATACCGGTGGAACAGCAACGGTTAGAGCTGTTTTCATGGTCGATCCTGAGTCGACCATAAGAGCTATCCTTTACTATCCCGCTGAGCTAGGCAGGAACATGGATGAATTCCTAAGGATGATCAAAGGATTCCAGAAGGCTGATGAAGAGGAAGTCGCTATTCCTGCGAACTGGCCAGAGAACGAGTTGATGGAAGATGATGTAATCCTTCCACCAGCAGGGGACGTTGAAACGATCGATAAGAGAGAAAAAGACGAAGAGGACGGAAAGATCGAGTGTTACGACTGGTGGCTCTGTCATAAGGAGTCCTAAAAACCCTTTCTTTTAATTTTTAGTTTATATGAAAGTGCTTAATTATTGGTGAAAAAGACAAGGTGGTAGAAATGACGGAAAAATTGGAAGTGTATAGATGTAATGTTTGTGGCAATATAGTCGAAGTCGTTCACGAAGGGAAGGGTGAACTAGTTTGCTGCGGTGAGCCTATGGAGTTATTGGAAGAGAAGATGGAAGAAGAAGGAAACGAAAAGCATCTTCCAGTAGTAAACGAAACAGAAGACGGCGTCTCAGTAATGGTCGGATCCGTAGAACATCCGATGGAAGAAGATCATTATATCGAATGGATCGGGGTTTTGACAGAGGAGGGCGCTTTTAGAAAATTCCTTCAACCAGATGATAAACCGAAAGCTGAATTTAATATAGATAAAGATAAAATCGATTCTGTAAGAGAATACTGCAACGTACATGGATTATGGAAAAAATAAGAGGTGTATAATATGAGCGAAGAAGACGAAATGGGAGAAATGACGGAAAAATCTTTGGAAGAAGCTTTTGAAGGCGAGTCTATGGCTCACATGCGGTACCTGCATTTCAGTGATGTCGCCGAAGAAGAGGGCAAAGAGAACATCGCTAGATTGTTCAAAGCTATAGCCTATGCGGAAAGAGTGCACGCCGGCAACCACTATGAAGAACTCGGCAATATAGGGGATACAGAGGACAACCTTCAGACCGGAATTGACGGGGAAGACTTCGAAGTGACGAGCATGTATCCAGCATATCACGCTATAGCTGAGCTTGAAGAGGAATACGGTGCTCAGACCTCGATCAATTATGCCCTAGAGGCTGAAAAGATCCACAGAGAGATGTACAGTGAAGCAAAAGAGGCGGCGAAAAAAGACGAAGACATAGATCTCGACGACGTTTATATCTGTCCCAAGTGTGGTTACACACATGAGGGGGAACCTCCAGAGAACTGTCCGGTTTGCGGACTGGATAGTGACAAATTCAAGGAGTTTTCCGCATAAAGGTGATAATTATGATAGATGAAAAGATAGAAGAGGCGATAAACGATCAGATCAATGCGGAACTTTACTCCGCTTACATCTACTTATCGATGGCAGCGGATTTTGGAGATCGAGGTCTCGACGGCTTCGAGAGCTGGATGCATTCGCAGACCATAGAAGAGATCAACCACGCCATGAGACTCTACCAGTACTTGAATAGCCGTGGAGGGCGGGTCAAGCTGAAGGAGATAGAGAAACCGAAGATCAAGTGGGATTCTCCTCTCGAGGTGTTCAAAGACGCATACGAACACGAGCAGTATGTCACCGAGAGGATAAACGAGCTCGCGGATCTCGCAGACGAAAAGAACGACAGAGCGACTCTCCAGATGCTGCAGTGGTTCATAGATGAACAGGTAGAAGAAGAGGAATCGGCTGAAGAGATAGTCGATAAACTCGAGATGGTCGAAGGAGACGGTCGAGCTCTTATGATGTTAGATAAGGAACTCGGACAAAGACCGATAGGCAGCGTATTTCCAGTGAAACCCGGTGAAGGAGAAGAGTGAAAAAGAGAAGAGAGGGTAGACGGAAGAACTATCGATTTTAAAAACCTCTTAATTTTTATCTTTGATCTTTATAATCATATTGGGTTGAAAATAGGTGGAAAAAATGGATGATGATATATTTACATATCTGATCGGTGGAAAAGCAGGCGAAGGTGTGAAAAAAGCGGGAAACGCAGCGGCGAATTTATTCTCCGATATGGGTCGAGAAACTTTCGAGATGGACGACTATCAAAGCCTTATCCGTGGAGGGCACAATTTTTCGGTGGTAAGCAGCTCTAAGGACGATATATACAGCCACTATATGGAAGCCGATGTCGTGATAAATCTGGATGACAGAAGTTATAGAAATCATAAAGGTCATGTTTCGGATCAAGGTTTGATCGTCTATAATTCGGGAGATACCGACGAAGGAGAAGGGATAGGGATCCCCATCGACGATCTTTCGAGCAACTATTCTAAATCAGACCTTATCAAAGGGGTGGCGGGAGTTGCCGTTCTCGCGTCCGTGATCGGGATGGAGAAAGAAGAGCTTAAAGAATTCATCCAAAGAGAATATTCTAGAGGGGTTGAAGAGAACCTTTCTTTCGCGGAAGAGATCTATGATATAGCGGACGAAAAGATAGAGAGAAGATTTGATCTAGAGGAAGGTGAAAAATCATCTCCTATATTGAGTGGGAACGAGTCCCTATCGTTAGGAGCTTCAGCTGGTGGACTCGATATGTATATCGGGTATCCGATGACCCCGGCCTCCTCGATACTCCACTTCTTTGCCGGGCAGAAAGATCAGCTTCAAGTGATGCCTATCCACCCAGAAAACGAGATCTCGGTGGCCAATATGGCGGTTGGAGCGACGATGCCCGGCGCTAGAGTGATGGTAGGAACTAGTGGAGGTGGATTGGCATTGATGGAAGAGACCATCTCACTCGCCGGGATGACCGAATCTCCAGTTCTTTTCGTATTGGCTTCCCGGCCCGGGCCGTCGACCGGGGTCCCCACATACACGGAACAGGGTGATCTCGAATTCGCTCTCAACCAGGGCCATGGAGAATTCCCATCCATCGTGGCCTCCCCGGGCAGCATCGAAGAGGCCTTCTACCTCTCCGGCGAGATGTTAGAGCTAACTTGGAAATACCAGACGCCGGGTATATTCCTGACGGAAAAACACCTCTCCGAAAGCAGTATGACGGCGGAAATTGATCCTTCAAAAGTCGGTTGGGCCGAACCGAAAAAATTCAAGGACGAAGGTGAATACAAGAGATACAAAAAGACCGACGACGGGGTTTCACCGCTGAAGTTCCCTCCCTCGGAGGACGTGATCAAATGGAACAGTTACGAGAACGACGAGAAAGGGATAACTACTGAAGATCCGGATGAGGTCACCGATATGCATGACAAGAGACGAGAAAAAACCGAAACGCTCATGCTTGGTTTAAAAGATAAAAACACTGTTAATGAATACGGTGAAGGTGAACCCATAATATTTACTTACGGCTCAACGACAATGAGCGTGCGCGAGGCCCTGAAGGCGGGAGATATAAACGCCAAGGTAGTTCAACCAGTCTATCTCAAACCGTTCCCGTTCTGGGAACTCGAAGATTACAAAGGAGAAGAAGTGATCGTCGTGGAACAAAGTTCTACAGGTCAGTTCGCTTCACTCCTCAGGGAGAAGAGCGGCGTGATGCCCAAGACGGTCATAAGAAAATACGATGGAAGACCGTTCGAGCCGAAAGAATTAGCTCAAAAGATAAAGGAGGCGATAAGATGAGCAGAGAATTGGGAACTGGTGCAGAAAACACTTGGTGTCCCGGATGCGGTAATTTTGGGATATTGAATTCGATGAAAGATGCGGTAGAAAAGCTGGAAGAGGACGGTTATGGACCTGAAAAATTGCTGATCTCAGCGGGTATAGGATGTCACGCGAAGATATACGATTATCTCAACCTAAGTGGATTATACTCAATACATGGGAGAGAGATATCGACCATCCAAGGTATGGTATTCGCCAATCCGGATCTTAAAGTGATCGGTTTCGGCGGCGACGGAGATGCCTATGGTGAAGGCTTATCTCATCTCATTTTCGCGGCCAAAAGAAACTCTGATATAACTATGATAGTCCACAACAACGGAAATTATGCGCTCACCACAGGACAGATGTCACCCACCAGCGAGAAGGGGTTCGAAGGACCTTCGACGCCGAAAGGTAGTATCGAAGAGCCTATCAATCCGCTGTTAGTTCTGCTCTCTTCAGGCGCTAGTTTCGTCGGCAGAGGTTATCCTGGAAAGATGCAGCATCTGACCGATCTTATAGTCGAAGCGGTGGAACACGAGGGCTTTTCTTTGGTCGACGTTTTACAGCCGTGCGTCACTTTCAACGATACCTACCAAAAATACAACGAGATGGTGGAAGTGATAGAAGAACCCGCAGAAACGAGATTCGAAGCCATGGAGATGGCTACGAAAGAAGAAAAACTTCCGATCGGCGTTCTCTACCAGGAAGAAAAAGAAGTGTTCAACGAGAGAGTATATCCAGACACGAATCCGGTAGAGGATAAGATAAGTGAAGAAAAAAGATCGGAAGGGATAGAAAAAATATTGGAAAATAGGAGGTGAATGATTATGGAATTGGAAGAAGCTATCCAAAAAAGGAGAGCTTACAGATCTTTAGAAGAGACCGATATAGACGAAGATCTGATCGAAGACCTGGCTGAACATGCCCAGCTGTCGCCGTCCTGCTTCAATAACCAACCGTGGAATTTTGTATTTGTCTACGACGATGAGACGCTGGAAAAAATCCAAGAAGCGATGAGCCCGGCCAACGAATGGACAAAAAAGGCGTCTCTGATAATAGCGGTATTCAGCAAAACCGAAGACGACTGCGAGGTGAAAGAGAGGTCTTATCATCTTTTCGATACCGGGATGGCATCGGCCTTTCTGCAGCTGAGAGCTACGGAACTCGGCCTTGTCGCTCATCCTATAGCCGGCTTTGACGAAGAAGAGACAAAAGAGATATTGAACATACCGGATGAGTATACTCTTATCACGTTGATAAACGTTGGAAAACATTCCGACGAGATGAACGATCTGATGACCGACGAACAAAAAGAGATAGAGAAAGAAAGACCGGAAAGAAACGACTTGGACGAATTCACGTATTTGAACAGTTATGAAGAAGATTGACGAAAAATCATTCCCTTTTATTTTTTCTTAATGTGTAAAAACCTTTTTCCCAGTAATAGTCTCCGTCGATGAGTTTTGCTTCGGCTATCTCTTCTTCATCTTCAGGTTTTAGATCTCCTTCAAGGACGTACGCTCTGAAGAGAAGCTGCCATCTCTCTAACTTCTCATTGGAGAAACTGAATCTTACCTTTCTGATCTCCTCTAGTGACTCTAATTCTATATCCAACCCGGTCTCCTCTTTGGCTTCTCTTTTTACTCCCTCGGAAAAATCCTCCGACTCCCATACTCTGCCCATCGGAAGAACGAATTCCTCTCCGTTCTGATGTCGGACCCCGACCAGCTTGTCATCTTCGATTATCTCGATTATGGCTTCTCCCTTACATTCCGGATAATCTCCTTTGTATTCTAAACTCGTTAATTGAACCTCCTCTTCCTTAACTTCTGGCTTGCCATATTCTTCATACAAGGATTCGAGCTCTTCCTGAGAAGGACGTTCCAATTTTTGATCCATCTTATAGAAAGTAAAGATGCGAGGCTTTTTGTATTTAACTGTTTGTTCGAGGATTATCTACAATCCGAGTTTTTCATCGATTTCTTTCAGGGCGTCGAATGAAAGTTCCAAAAATTCGTCTCTTTCGACTCCCAGTTCTTCACAGTAAAGTATTCTATCTCTATCTATATTTTTAGCGAAGGAGGAATCATCGAATTTCTTTTCCACCGATTCAGGTCTCGCCTCCTCCAACTTACTATTAGGCATGACCAAAGCTGTAGCGACTATAAGGCCCGAAACTGCATCGGCGGCGTGGATAGCGTACTCCATATCGTTTTCTGGTTCAACACCGGTATGCTGATGATTATGAGCCTTGATCGCTCTCAAAACATCTTCAGGAACTTTTCCCTCCATCATCTCCGCAGATTTGAGAGCGTGCTTTTCCGGTTTTTCTTTAGTCTGCTCGTAATCCATGTCGTGAACGAGCCCCAAGATCTCCCATTTTTCTTCGTCCTTGTCGAGCTCTTCAGCCAGCCTTTTCATTATCTGGGCAACGGCCAACATGTGATTCTTCAAGTTTTCCGTATCTATATTTTCCTCGATCATATCCAGCGCTTCTTCTCTAGAGAGCATGTTATCCCCATATCGACATTTAGATAGAGTAATGGAAGTTTAAATCTTTCGTGAGGAAACTAAGCTAAACAGATGAATCAAAAATACTAAATCAAGTGAGAGTCTCTTTGATACAATTAAGATGGATATTTAGGTGAAAAAAGTATGGTATCAATATACAAAGACCAAAGAGTAGGAATATTCGTCGACGTTCAAAATATGTACTATTCAGCTAGAAATGTTTACAGCAATAAAGTCGATTTCGAAGGTCTGCTGAAAAAAGCAAAACAAAACAGGAAAGTGACCAGGGCGATCGCTTATGCTATAGAATCCGAAACTCCCGACGAGGAGAATTTTTTTGATATTTTGGAGGAGATTGGCTACGAAGTAAAGAAAAAACCGCTGAAAGAATATTACGGCGGCGCGAAAAAAGGGGACTGGGATATGGGGATAGCGATAGACGCACTTAAGATCGCGGACAAATTGGACGTCGTCGTATTGGTGACTGGCGACGGAGACTTCACCCACCTCGTGAATCATCTTCAAGCGAAAGGAGTCAGAGTAGAGATAATGGCATTCGAGCAGAGTGCCTCGAAAGATCTTAAAGAGGCTGCCAACAATTTCATAGATATGAGTGAAAATAAAGATTCATTTCTGATGTGAAGATTTCTGGATCTATTCAAGATGGAAGCTGTAGATCGTTTAGAGTATCGAAAAGTATAAAAAACATTTTCATTACCTAGAATGTGTGTAGAAGCATGGAAGATATAGAAGACATAATGGAGAGTTTCAGAGAAGACTACAAGGAAAATCCAAAAGGATGGAGTTTCTGGACCGACAGATCAGACGACTTCTATGATATATACATAATCAACGAAGATAAAGGTTACTTCATCAAGATGAATTCTATCTACAATCAGAACCCTCTGGGGATGGGGACTGAGATAAACGTAGAGAAGGACCAATTCGAGAAAAAACTTCCAGATTTCGGTTTCAGGCGTTTCAAGAAGAGCGAATTGGAAAACTTTGTGAAGGCTCTATCTAAATCTGAAGATAAAGATAAAAAGAAGAAAGTCTTCGAGAAACAGATGAGAAAAAAACCCACTTTACCCGGTAAACCGGAAAAAAAGGAATACGTGATGGTCGGCCCGTTCAATCAAGGAACGCCCTTCCAGTATTCTCTAGAAGAACAGGAAGAAGCAGATAAAGAGTTGAAGAGTAAACTGAAAAGTAAATTCCGTAAAAAATATCCCATGTACAGGTGAAAGGAATTGAGCGGTCAGTTCGCTAAACTGATTTTTGAAATGCTTTTTTATCGGGGTTCGTAGAGGTTGATGTATAGTCAAAGACGTAACCTTTGTTGAATTTTTTACGTCTTTGACTCATTTCGGGAATTACATTCCCGATGGTATAAGAATTTCTTCAAGAAATTCTCATTTACTTAGAAAATCTTTGATTTTCTGAGAGGTATAGGAATTTTAAATTCCTACGGTCGAAGGAAAGCTTAAAGCTTTCCTGTAGATAAGCAGGAAAAATGCATTTTCCTGCGCTCTTAGGAAAGTGAACTTTCCTAAAAGAAGTTGCGATGGAATAAACGATTCCATCTTTTACTTCGGTCAAAGACCTCGTAATGAGGATGACATCCGTAGACCCATGGTCGAGGATGTGTGGAACGGATTCCACTTACATAACGAATTTGTCATTAGTTATGTCTAGAGTGTTTCTGTTAAGAAAACGAGAGATAGAAGGATGTGAATCCTGTATGTTCTTCCACTATATCTTTCATATCTTTGAAGAAATACCTACAAAAAGACTTTAAGGCCGAACTGCTCATGATTTACCGATGACTTTACCTGAGGACTGTAAAAACGGCGTTCCGCCCATAGTGGAGAAAGCCGCGGAAGAAGAACCTATCTCAGCAGAAAAATTGGCCGATCTTATCGCAGAAGGAAAGGCGGTCATACCTTATAATCCAAAACACGATCCACAACCTAAACCCATCGGTCAAGACTTGAAGGTTAAGATAAATGTCAATCTTGGCACCTCGAAAGATCGATCGAGTTTGGAAGAGGAACTAGATAAATTGGAAATAGCGGAAAAATACGGAACGGACGCGGTCATGGATCTGAGTACCGGTGGAGATATCGACAAGATAAGAAGAGATATGATAAGCCGGACCGATCTACCTATAGGTACCGTACCGATTTATCAATGTGGTTTGACGCTGGCTAGAGAGAGCGCCGTAGTCGACATGACCTCAGACGATATATTTAACAGTATAAGGAAACATGCCGAGGACGGCGTTGATTTTATCACCGTTCACTGCGGAGTGACGATGAAAGCGGTGGAGAGTTTGAAGAAGAGTGGAAGATTGACTAACGTCGTGAGTAGAGGAGGGTCATTCTTATCCGCATGGATGCTTCATAATGAAGAAGAGAACCCTCTTTACTCTGAATTTGATTATTTGTTAGAGATAGCTAAAGAACATAATCTAACCTTGAGTTTGGGCGACGGATTCAGACCCGGCTCGATAGCGGACGCTACCGATAAACCTCAGATACAGGAGCTCCTGACTTTGGGTGAACTCGTCGATAGATCTCGAGAAGAGAACGTCCAGGCGATGGTCGAAGGGCCGGGACATGTCCCGCTCGATCAGATAAAGACCAACGTCGATATACAAAAAGATGTCTGCAACGGAGCTCCTTTCTATGTGCTAGGTCCGCTGGTCACGGATTTCGCTCCAGGTTACGACCACATCGCCGGAGCGATCGGCGGAGCTTTAGCCGCTTCCGAGGGAGCCGATTTTCTATGTTATGTGACTCCCGCGGAACATCTCGGGCTGCCCGACATAGAAGATGTCAGGGAAGGCACCATAGCTTCTAAGATCGCGGCTCACGCGGCCGACGTAGCCCGAGGGATAGATAAAGACGTCGACAACAGGATATCCAAAGCAAGGAAAGAACTGGACTGGGAGAAAACATTCGATGAAGTGGTAGATCCGGAAAAAGCTAGAAGATTCAGAGAAGAGAAAAATCCCAGCGAGGAGGACGCCTGCTCCATGTGCGGCGACGTTTGTGCTATAAAGATGGTAAACAAATACCTTAAATAATAGTAAAAACTTCAGATGAGTCAGATAAGACCTATAGAGGTGTATAGATATGGATTTCAAAGTACTGGAAAAAACCGACACGACTTTGGAGATAGAAGTCAAAGATGCAGACGACACCGTTATGTATCCGATGATCGAACAGTTGGTGAAAGAGGAGAGAGTTACAACTGCCGATTATTCCGTCGAACATCAGGAGTTGGACGATCCGATCCTAAGGGTAGAGGTCGAAGAGGAAACGGATCCTAAAGAGCTCCTTGTCGAAATATCTAAATCATTTGAAAATCAGTTCGAAAGATTACATTCCGAAATATTCGAGGAAGATGAGGAGTAATAGTAACCTTTAGCTCTCTAGACTTGGTGTGAACCCATGGAAAGGAAGGTGGGGTTGGATACTTTTTTCACTGATATCTCCGGTGTCGGGGGTAGACTAAAAAAATATCCCGAGGATTTCAGGGTTACGGAAGAGATCGATCTTTTTGACGAAACTGAAGGGGAGTACAGTATAGCGAAGATATGGTCGAGAAACTGGGAGACAAACAGATTGGTCAAAAAACTCGCAAACGATCTCAGTATCTCCCGAGACGATATCGCTTTCTGCGGGACTAAAGATAAAAGAGCCATAACGGTTCAGTGGATGTCTTTCAAGTGTTCTCCAGAGAGATTGAAAGATCTCTCGATAAACGATGTAGAGATCAAAGATATATTCACTTCACACCGTTCTCTGAGGATAGGAGCTCACAAAAAAAATCATTTTGAAATATTGATAAGAGATATGGATGTAGGGAGCGACGAAGCTATAAAAAGAATCGACGATATAGGGGGAAAAATCGAGGAGAAAGGAGGTTTTCCAAATTGGTTCGGTGTTCAGCGATTCGGGACCATGAGGCCGGTGACTCATACTGTAGGTAAGAAGATCTTGAAAGGTGACTTCGAGAGCGCTGTGAAAGAATATGTCGCCTCTCCAAAAGAAGGAGAAGAAGAAAATTGCTACAAGGCTAGGGAGTCCCTTGAAAAGGAATGGGATCCAGAAGAAGGTTTGAAAAGGTATCCTAAAGTGTTGACTTTTGAGAGAAGAATATTGAATCATCTCAAGGATAATCCGGGTGATTTCTCCTCGGCCCTAAAAACGCTCCCCCATAATCTACTGATGATGTTCGTCCACGCTTACCAATCCTATCTATTCAACAAGATGATCTCGGCGAGACTGGAAAGAGACCCCCCTCTCAACGATGCGCTTCTCGGAGACGTGATCTTACCGGCCGACAGGGACGGACTTCCCAACAAGGATACCCAAGTAAAAGTCACCGAGAGAAATCTCACTAAAGTTTCAGAAAAGGTTAGAGAAGGTAAGGCTTACGTGAGCGCACCGCTTTACGGACATAAATCAGAACTTTCAGAAGGAGAACAGGGAGATATCGAGAGAGAAATTATTGAAGAAGAGGGTATAGAAAAAGAAGATTTCATCATACCGGAGATGTCTTCTATCTCATCCACTGGTACCCGGAGAAATATATTTGCCCCTGTAGATGATCTGGGATGGGAACTACAAGGAGAAGCCGTTAGATTGAGTTTTGGACTTAACAAGGGCACGTATGCAACTACCCTACTCAGAGAATTTATGAAGCTGCCACCGGAAAAAGTCGGACGGTACAGTTAGAGCAGTTTTTTAAATTTTAGCAAGTCTGTGAAAGAGGCGTCAACGTTGAGCTTGTTGCTCCCGTAAGCTTTCATTGCACTTATCTCACCGTTCATGATCCCTTGAAGTGTCTCGATATCGGTGGATAATCTTATATCGGCCTCATCTATAGATCCGTCATTTAGACCTTCTATCTCCGCGCCGTCCAGCGTGAAATTATAACTCTCACCAGATTCGAACTCTACCAATATCTTTCTATGGAAGTCAGAAAGCTCTTCTTTAAGCTCTTCGTTCTCTTCTTTCTTGGCTTCGAATTTCTCGATCAACTCTTCTATCATTTCTCTACCGTCAAGATCATCGGACATCTTTTTTCCTCTGATGCAAATTAAGTGGTGTATCGATAAAAATTCTTTGGTATATCTATGCTGTGTGTTCCCATATTTTTCTATAAATACTGACTATTGAAATCGATTTGCTTTTATTTGGGTAGAGAAGTGATCATTTCATGCATCTATGATACTAGAAACAGTGGTGGCATGACTTACTAAATGGAGATCATAGATATCCTTTACCACTTCAATGTACCCGTTAGAATTTTTCTTCAGTACCTTACGTGTTTTATTTTCTACAAGATCTTTAGTGACTACCTTTTCGGATATGTCTTCTTCTTTAAATTCAGTATAGGGTTGAATTTTAACTTCATTTTTCCCAATAATTATCCTGCCAGTCATCTTAGCTTCGGTAAGATTCAATCCATATCCACTTGTCCAATTTAGAATATCTAAGTTGATCCGATTCTGCCCCTCTTCATTGATCCGTAAAGATTCATTGTGAGCCAATCTATTTTTCAGTTCGTTAAAGTTCTCTTCAGTATTATTTATACTTCCCTTACCCTTGTAGGTTTGTTTTAAGCGTATTTCGTAGATCGTCGTCTTTTCTTTTGATTCTTGGAGACAACCAATCGATCCAAAGAGTAAGATCAGGATCAACAATGAAGTGACTATTTTCAACTTCATAACCGGAATCACTGATACAGGAAATTATTTTACTTATTTATATTTTAGGAAGACGAGTTGGAGATCAAAAGTCATCTAAAGAACGAGTTTTGAACTTATTAATCAGTTTTTTAGATGTCTCCCAACTCTTCCTCGTGTAGGGCGGTATGCTTTCATTTTCAGAGATCCAATCCTGTAGAAAATTTCGAGTCTTTACATCGGAGGGATAACCGCTTCCTATATCTCTTCCTATCTCCTCCGATATCTTCTCGACTTCTTCATCCCTTTTAACTTTGGCTAAGATAGAAGCGGCCGATACCACCGGATAGTTATCATCGGCCCCGTGTTCGGAAACGATTTCTGGTTGGATTTTAGATCTTTTCTTTATGGATCTGCGAAATTCATCTTCATCGGTCGAGCATGAATCAACGTATACTGTATCTTTATCGTCACACATCTCGTCTACGAGACTCGCGAAGATATCGGCCTCAAGATCGTTCAAACTCATAGAACCTCTTAAAGAATCGATATCTTCAGCGGGGATCACCCTCAAGCTGAACTCGGAAACCATCTCTATTTTTCCTTTCAACTTTTCTCTCCTGGGCGGGGTCAATCTCTTTGAATCTTTGACTTCCATCTCTATCAGGTCCCTGTCGTCGTTCGTTTTTACCCCTGCTACGACCATCGGACCTATCACCGGTCCTCTACCCGCCTCGTCTATTCCACAGATCATCAAAAAGTCAACTGAAACTGATTAAATAGTCTTTTTGATGGACAATTATAAAAACCAAACATTTTCTACTAATGTTGATGAAGCTGATAATCAAGGGCACGGTACAGGGGGTTGGATTCCGACCTACGGTATACAGGATTGCAAAATCTTTAGGATTGAACGGATATGTCAAAAACAAAGGGAGCGAAGTAGAGGTACTTCTAGATAAAAACGCTGATAAGTTCCTTAAAGAGCTGAAAGATAACTTACCTCCTTTAGCAGATATCACCAGTGTAGAAAAGTATGATGAAGAGATTCATGCTGAGGACTTTGAAATCGTCGAAAGTTCTGAAGGTGAGAGAGAGTCATCGACTATACCGGTAGATACGGCATTATGTGATAAGTGCGTTGAAGAGTTGAAGGACGAAGAGAACAAAAGAGGCAATTATGCCTTTACCAACTGCACCAATTGTGGAGCTCGATACTCCGCTATATACTCTCTACCGTACGACAGGGAAAAGACGACCATGGAATCTTTCCCGATGTGTGAGGGGTGCAGAGAAGAATACGAAGACCCGATGGACAGAAGGTTTCACGCGCAAACGACATCATGCCCTGAGTGCGGACCGGAATACAGGCTTTACGATGAAAATAAAAAAAATATAGGCGGTATCTCGGATTTTGTAGGTCTGCTCGAAGAGGGAAATATCGGAGTCGCCAAAAGCTGGGGAGGGATGCACATAGTGTGTAAATTATCGAAAATCCCTCAGCTTAGAGAAAGATATCATCGACCGGAAAAACCGTTCGCTGTAATGATGCCAGACCTTAAAACGGCTGAAAAATACGCAAAGATCGAAAGAGAGGATGTATTTACCGGGCCGAGAAAACCTATAATGGTCTATGAGAAAAAGGATAGAAAGAGAGAACTTCTAGACCGGGCAGCACCTGGACTCCCGACGATAGGTATCATGCTTCCCTATACCGGTCTCCATCATCTGCTCTTCGAAAAAGGTGATTTCGATGCTCTGATCATGACCAGCGCTAATCCGCCCGGAGAACCCATGGTTATCGAGAATGAAGAGGCTTTTGACCTGCCCTTCGAATACTTTTTACTGCACAATAGAAAGATAGCCAATAGAGTGGACGATTCGTTGATAAGGACTCACGGTGAAAACACGGCGATAATAAGAAGATCGAGAGGATACGTGCCTTCACCTTATCCTTTCGATGACAATCAAGTCATGGCATCCGGCGCCGACAAAAGCGGTTGTCTAGCTCTTTCGACCGATTCTCGCCTCTATGCCAGTCAATACCTGGGGGATCTAAAATCATATTCCGCATCTAAATTCTACGAAGAAACCGTGGATCATCTGATGTCACTTTTAGGCCTCGAGGAGGTGAGCGGGGTAGGTGTAGATCTTCATCCTCGGTACCAAAGCAGAAAAATGGGCATGGAATTCGCAGAGAGATTAGGTGCTGAAATCTTCGAAATACAGCATCATTGGTCACACGGTGCTTCACTGCTTCTTGAACACGATCTGGAAGAGAACGTCACTATAGCCGTGGATGGAACCGGGTACGGTGAAGACGGAAACAGTTGGGGCGGTGAGATCCTTTACTGCACGAAGGAAAGATATGAAAGGACAAAACATCTAGAAGCTTTCCCAATGTTGGGCGGGGAGAAGGCGATAGAAGAACCGAAAAGATTGATGTACGCGATACAGAAAGAAAAGGGATTAGATGGGGATCATTTCTCCGGCAACAAAGCAGAGATATTGGACAATCTGGTGAAGGATAGCGTGAAAACGACCAGTTTCGGGAGATTACTTGATGCGGTCTCCGCCGGTTTAGATGTTTGTGATCGAAGAACCTACGAGGGTGAACCTGCGATGAAATTAGAGGAACTTCTACTGGAAGGAAAAGACGTGAAAGAATATCCTATCGAATTAGGAAAAGATTCTATAAAAACTCTTCAACCTTTTATCCAGATGATGGAAGACGACCTGCCGAGAAAAGATAAAGCATTTTCTTACGTGAAATCAGTATCGGAAGCTTTGGCGGAAGCAGCCATAGAAACCGCTGAGGAAAAAGATGTAGAAAATATTGGGATCTCTGGAGGAGTTTCATATAACAGACCGATCGTAGAGAGCGTTCGATCATATCTCGAAAAAAATGACTACGAGTTATCAGTGCATGAAAACATCCCAAACGGTGATATGGGCGTGCCCTTCGGACAAGCCGTTATAGCTTCCAGCAAGATCTAGATATGGATGAATAAAACATCTACAGTATGAAAAAAAGGGAGGGGCTAGTTTTTTGGTCAGGATGGTGGGATGGGATGCACTCTAACCTACTAGCCCCGAATACCCTTGCTAGTATTATCTCCTGTGGAGAGATTTAAATTTTTTGCAGCCTTCTTTGGTAAAAAGGGGCATCTTTTAAATAAAATGAAATAAAATTATTGGAAGAGAAAATAAGAAATTGTTTTTATATATAAAAAGCTATGGTTGGAGTTTTCCTTATTTGATATCACTCGGTGATACCGCACGCCTCTACTTTGAAAACGGCTTCTCCTTCGGGCATATTGGGTGAATCTACAAGTCTAGCTATCCGTTTGTCCCCTTTACTCTTTCTCAAGTAAACTCTGAATGTCGCTGTATGACCGAGTATATGACCGCCTATGGGTTTTGTCGGATCACCGAAGAACTGATCGGGATTAGCTGTCACCTGATTCGTTACCACTATAGCGGCATTGTTCCTGTCGGCGAACTTCAAAAGTTTATGAAGGTGTTTGTTCAAGGTCTGCTGTCTTTCCGCTAGTGCGCCTCTGCCGACGTATTCTGCCCTGAAGTGAGCAGTCAGTGAATCCACTACAAGTAATCTTATAGGATGCTTATCCCCAAGCTCCAATGCCTCATCCGCGAGCAACATCTGGTGATGGGTGTTGAAAGCTCTCGCCACATGGATGTCTTCAAGTACCTCTTCTGCGTCTATATCTCGAGTTTCAGCTATCTCGGTTACCCTTTCAGGTCTGAAGCTGTTCTCAGTATCTATTATCATCGCTTCTCCGTCCAGCCCTCCTTCCTCTTCAGGAAGAGTAGCGTTTACAAGAAGTTGATGAGCAACCTGGGTTTTTCCAGAACCGAATTCACCGAAGAACTCGGTGATAGAACCGGTCTCTATACCTCCGCCAAGTAGATCATCAAAACTATCGGCCGACGTGCTTAACATACCTATATTTTTCCTTTTTTCCAAGAGTTGATCGCCAGTCTCGAATCCTCCTATCTCTGCTGCTTCTTTCGCAGCTTGGATTATCTTACCTGCGTTAGAATCACCGATGTCCGCCACATCCGATAAGGTGCGTGGTGATTCTACTGCTATGGACATTAGATCTTTGTAACCTGAGTCCATGAGCTTTTCGGCAGTTGCGGGTCCTACTCCTGGCAACTCTTTTATTTCTTCTTCGCTCATTTTATCATCCTTTTCACAACTAGGTCCTTTATTAAACTTCTTTTCGGGGGAGAGTGAAAGTAGGATCAAATATCCAATATTATCCTTATCTCGCCTTCAGGTTCGATCGACAATTCATGATACGAGACAGCTTTTACCGCGGTATCCAACTCGTGTCGGTCTGGGTCTATCTCTTCCCCTTTAACAGAAGCCTCGAGAAAGTACTTTTCTTTTTCCGTGAGTTCCACATCGAACTCACTGTAAAATTCGTTCTTCACTTCATGAAGATAGATGAGTTCGGATAAAAAATTCACCAGTAAACTTTCAAGATTGTCCGATTCGAGTTCGAAATTCCGTTCAGTCACAGCCCTTACCTTAGATAATTCGGTGATTATGCTGAACATACCTCTAGCAGTTTCCTCGAAGGTTTCCTCCAGCCCGTCCCCGTGGGCCTTTATCCCTACATCCGCCGTATGGTCTATTTGTTCGAATCCGATATCTTATCACCTGAGAGAGAGCAGGTCCATGTCAAGTTCCTCGTCTCTTTTCCTGATCATCTCCATTTCGTCAAAAACCAGCATTGTGACCTCGGTCACGTTGAATACTTTACCCTCCTCAAGATGGCCTCCCAATACATTATGGTTCTCGTCTGCGACTTCCGCGTGCATATGCATGCTTCCCTCTTGAGTTATACTGCCGTTCACAGAGACCAGTTCCATCGGCTCTTCGAACTCCTCCCACTCATATTCTCCACTCTTTCTGTCGTAAAACCCGAGCTTAAAATCGGTGATCATCCCTATAGCGGTAACTAGCACTCCACATCCCTGGTCGATCTCGGAGATTATCTCTTCCAATGACTCGAAAAAACCATCACCATCGTCGAGTTTAGCCACTAAAACGTTTTCATCTATATCGTATTCCATGAGAGATCACGATATATGAAATATCTTGCCCAATATAAAGTATTCGTATAACCCTTAATCGAAGAAATATCGGCCCTCTTTAAGGGCCAATAGAAGACCATTACAAAGGATTTTTTAAGATATCACACGTCTACATCGATATCCAATTTTTCAGCTAATTCCTTGTACCGGTTCCTAACAGTAACTTCCGTAACATCCGCTACTTCGGCGATCTCTATCTGTGTTCTTCTATCTCCAGCCTTTATACCGGCTATGTATATAGCAGCGGCAGCTAATCCCGTGGGTCCTTTACCCGAAAGGAGTTCCTCCTCCTCGGCTCTATTTAAGATCTGTTCCGCCAGCTTTTTAACCTCTCCGCTCAGATTCAGTTGATTACAGAACTTCTGGATATAGTTCTGAGGTTTAGTGGGTTTCAATTTCATATTGAGTTCCCACTTGAGGAATCTGTACGTTCTTCCGATCTCTTTTCTGTTGTACTTGGTCACTTCCGCGAATTCATCTAAAGTCCTCGGTATATCGAGTTTTCTACAAGCCGTATAAAGCACGGCAGTGGCTACGATCTTCACGCTTCGACCTCTGATCAGGTTCTTCTCTACCGCTCTTCTATAGATAGCGGCCGCCCTCTCTTTCACATGGTTTGGAAGACCCATGGTCGAAGCTAATCTTTTGATCTCGCTCAATGCCGAAACGAGTGTGCTTTCCCTAGCACCCGATACCCTGCTTCTTCTCTGCCACTTTCTGAGCCTGTACATCTGAGCTTTTTTAGAACTGGATAGACTCCTGCCTTGAGAATCCCTATTACTATCATCGATCTTGGTCGATAATCCTTTATCATGCATCATTTGAGTCATCGCAGGGCCGGCTCTAGCTCGATTTTGCTCCTGCTTCATATCAAATGCGCGCCACTCTGGGCCCTTATCTATATACTGATCATCGATCACCAGCCCACATTCTTCACAGATCAGTTCGCCCCTATCATAATCTTGAGCTAATTGACTACTTCCACATTCGGGACACTCCGTTATTCTCTCAAGAGACTGCTTATTGTTCGTTTTAGATTGGACTTCCGCAGACATACATACCACCTAAATATAGCACCTCTCATAGGAGGCGAGTTCTTTCGAGGGTGACTTGATTATTCAAATCGTACTTTCAAAATCTATTTTAGCACTATCGACGCTGTTCCAGCCTCGCTCCACCCCCAGTCTATACTTATCTGGTCGGTCGTTCTATTTAAAACTTTCGGATAAATGAAGCTTTATAACAAAATAAAGAATAATCAAATCGAAACATAACCGAGGTACATCAGAGCCGTTATCAAAGTAAATCTAACCGTGGCGGATAGAGTGATCACCAGCCAAACTTTCTGCCATTTCAAGCCCAGCAGTCTTCCCACCAGCGACATCACGTTAGGTCCTGTTCCGTAGACCGGTAAAAACATGAGCCAAAATATACTAACATACTCTATTTTTTTTGCCAGCTCTCTTTCCTCGATAATCTCTCTAGCCTTCGTTCGGAGCTTTTTGACATACCTACCTATCAACGGTATCTTTTCCAGTAAGTTATAATTAAGACTTACTATCAGAGAACTTTGAGAAGATATAAAGACTAGAAGAGCCACGACACCTACGGGATTCAATCCAGATGCGAGAGCAACAGCTGGAGAAACGATCCAGCCCAACCCGACGGCAAAATAGAAAGCTATGAAGACACTGGCTGCGGGGATATAAATTTCCGGGCCTAGAGAATATATAACCAAGACGGCTATCGTAGATGGTAAGATAGACAGCAGGAACCGTGTATAAGGATTCTCCAAGAACTTAGAAAGGTAGTCCTTTTTCAAATTTCAGACTCCCAGCAGTTCAAGTATTTTAAAACGTTCAGCTGTACCTGATAAAATCTGTAAGCCGAGACGAAGGAAAGCTGATATATCCGATATGGTCCGATCAGAGGCACGTGGGCGTTATTAATGAATTGAGAGATCACGTCTCTCTCATTGTAAGCTTCCAATACCAAATCGATGAGCTCTTCGTCATCTAATCCCACCTCGCCTTCCTCTTCGAACGCACCTAAAATGGAGAGCGTCAGCTGTTCTAGGTCTTTAGCTTTCTTTTCTATAAGGGACAGTTCCTTATGATATTCTATCTCGAAATCGATCCAATATATCTCACCATCTTCAGTTATCAGACAGTTCTGAGTATTCGGTTCTCCGTGATAAAGATCTTTTTCATGTATATTTTTTAAAGCCTCGGCGAGCTTTTCTATAACTTTCAATTTTTTCCTGTTCTCTAGTGACTTTGAGCGTAAGATATCGAAAGCGACGTCTCCGTCTATCTTTTCCATCATTATGGCATTTTCGTGTGGCGTCTCATCGGTTTCGAAATCAGGATTTATGGTCTTCAGATATTCACTCTCCCGAAGACTCCACCGCTCGTTGTCGAGTATCTTTCGAGAATTCGTACCGGACAGAAGTCGAGATATATTGCTCAAAACGCCATTCAGATAAAAAAGAGGAGGTCTTATCTTCACGAGGTGGCTCTCCCCACCCTTACCGTCCTTTATCTCTTTGATGACGCTGCTGAAATGGCCGTAGCTGTTATTATTTTCCTTGTTGAAAAACGTGTTCTCGAAAGTGCTCTCGGCAATCTTTTTAGCCAGATCAGCCGGGGAAGGTTTTTTAGACTCTTCTTTAGTGCCCATTAAGGCCACCTCTAAAGGCTCTATCGCCGTATGAGGTAATATAATTTTTGCTCATTTTACATCGCGATTAGATATGTTTCGATTCAGCAAAAATTTAAATCATATACTATTCTCTAATTGTCTACAGCGGTGCTCGATATGTTCAAAAAGGGACAAAAATGGTACAGAGAAGAGGATGTTGCGGACAGTTACGACGAACACAGGTTCACGGGCGGAGGAGAAGTTTTAGATGCTAAAGAAAAGAATACCTTGCTTTCGCTCATCGATCCAGAAGGTAAAAAGGTACTGGACATCGCAACGGGAACGGGTCGGTTTGCGGAATTACTTTCAGAAAAAGGTGCCGATGTGGTGGGGTTAGATGCCAGTAAAGAGATGGTAGTCCAGAATAAGGTCGAAAGTCTACAGGGTGACGCTCTTAACCTGCCTTTCAAAGACAAATGTTTCGACGTCTCGACGAGTATGAGATTCATCCATCTTCTAGACCCAGAAGACATCTCTGATTTTGTTAAGGAAGTCGAAAGAGTCACTAAAGATAAATTTGTTTTCGAAAGTTTACATCCGATGAGCATTAGGCTTTTTTACCAATGGGTACTCCCGCAGGACAGCAGACTTTATTCTAATTCATGTCTGATCGATATTTTCGAGGATATGGACGTGGTAAAAGATTTCAACTTTCATGAAAGCTTTTTGATCCCTTACGGTCTCTATCAGATATTACCCAAAGATATTGCTGAGGGATTTACAAAAATAGACGAAAAATTTATGGAGAAGCAAGACTGGTTAGCTTCCACCGTGTACTGGGAACTCTATTTTTGATAAGAAACGAATCAGTTATTTTCTTGTTTCTTAATTTCCGTGACTAACGAGACCAATAGGATGATGATCAAGAATTTTCCCGACGTAAAAAATGGTATGTTATCGCCATTTTCATCAACGTTTTGCTCTCCTCCGTCATCGCCCTGAGTAGTTTCGTCTTCATATTTTAATATATAAAAATCATCATGGTAGTTGATTTTTCCTGCAGTGGCGAAACCCCCATCTTCCGTTCTTATGATCGAATATCCACAATATCCTTTTTCTCCTCCGTATGTTTTATTCCAAATTTCACGACCTGATGAGTCCGCTTTTAATAATAGAAGATCGGTGTAAGGTGAGGCCCCAAAAGAATAGGTGATTCCTACCATCAGGTATTCTCCTCCATCTGTTTGAATTAAGTCCCAAGCTTTGTCGGTATTCATGCCACCCATCGAGCTACTCCATTTTTTCTCACCTGAACTATCGGCCTTCATCAACCAAAAATTATCCTCATCATCTTTCGATTTTTCTATCCTTCCTGAAATCGCATATCCTCCATCCGAAGTCTGGATGAGAGAAGTGGCTAAATATTCAGAAGAGTCGCTATAAATTTGGTTCCATTCCACTTCTCCTGAGGTATCGGTTTTTATTAACCAAGAATTCGTAGTACCGTCTCCTTCCTTATCGTACCAACCGGTGAGCGCATATCCCTCATCTTCCGTTTTTATAGCGTCTTTAAAGCCGCCAAACTCACCACCAAATGTCTTGTTTTGCTTCGTTTCTCCCTTGTCGTCTATCTTTAAATACCATATTCTATCTTTTCCGCCGAAAGAACCCGTATAACCAAGGATTACATATTCTCCATCACCTGTTTGATCTATGAAATGGAAAACTTCGTTTCCGGAACCGCCATAATGTTCATCCCACTCATTATTTCCTTCAGAATCTATTTTCACAACCCAACCATCCTTTTCGTCCATTGGTGTAAGAAGTGGTATGACCGACTATCGCATATCCTCCATCGTCCGTTTCTATAATATAACCCGGTTCGTCATACCCTTCACCACCATAGGTTTTGTTCCATTCTATCGAGCCTTCAGAGTTCAATTTTAACGCCCAAAAATCCTCCTTACCTGCACCAAAAGATTCCGTATCCCCTATTACAAGGTATCCGCCATCTTTTGTCTGTATTATTTGGGATGGAGTATCCCTATCATTTCCTCCAAAGGTCTTCTCCCATTTTCTATTAGGTCCATCAGCTGAGTTTACAGTTCCTACTGATACGCATAAAGAAATAAGGGCTAAAGCTATAATCACCACATATGGCTTTCTCCAATTCACCTTTCACACAAAATAAAGAATAGTTTTTATGTATTTTAATTTTTGTTTAATTCATAATATATCCTCTGTCTTTTCTCGCCTTTGTTTTCCACTTCCTCTATCTCTATCGAACCGATCTCCTCGGTATTTCTAACATGTGTTCCCGCACAGGGACAGATATCGTATCCGTCGATGTCTATGACCCGTAATACCTCGATAGTCTCCGGCAGAAGGTCCAGATTGACCCGGTTCTTCTCTATCTTCTCTTCTAGAACACTTCGTTTTTCCTCGTACACACTGACGGATTTACCTTCTTCGATCACCCGATTCACTTCATTTTGCATCTCATCGATTTCTTCTTTAGATAGATCGACAGGCCCGAAATCGACTCTAGAATAATCTGTATATATCTGGTTTCCGGCAGTCGAAGCTCCGAACATATTATAAGCTGCTGCGGAAAAGAGGTGTTGAGCGGTATGAAGTTTCATATGCTCATATCTTCTATCCCAATCCAAAACGGCTTCGACCTCCGTTTCCTCTTCGGGAACCTCGCCGTTCAAGCGGTGGATTATCTCCCCTTTCTTTTCCACTTCGACCACTTCCGCGTCTCTATCATCCCAGGATATCTTTCCGGTATCGGAGGGCTGACCGCCCCCTTCCGGGTAGAAAGCAGAACGGTCCAAAACGACAAAATCTTCTCCTGATCGTTCGACTACTGCCTCGAACTCCCTGATATAATTGCTCTCGATATCTTCCATGTATAGTAATTCCGTCATGTTAACCCGCCTAGGATGAAATAGAAATGCCTCTAGTTTAGTTTTTTGCTTTGCTATCATGGGGCGGGACGAGAGCGTCGAATCCTCTTAAGATCCTATAAGATCAGGTTGAAGAAAAATCCTAAGAGTGTGATCCCTGTTCCTATCATAGCCGCGTAAGCCAGTATCAATTCCTTTTCCATCACTTTTTTCAATATTATGAACTGCGGAAAAGATAAGGCTGCTACCGACATCATGAACGCCAATGAAGTACCGACGGGTAGACCTTTACCTATCAAACTTTCTACTACTGGTATGACTCCCATTATATTGGTATAGATCGGTATGCCGACCAGTACCGCAGCAGGGACTGCCAATGGTCCTCCTAAATAGCTCGTTATCAATTCCCTAGGTACGTATCCGTGTACTGCAGCTCCCACCGCTACTCCGATAAGGACGTAAGGTAAAACGCTCTTGATGATATCTTTAGCTTCTCGGTATGCTCTTCTCGCTCTTTCCTTTACGGATACGGCGTCTTCGCAGTGGCAGTTCTCTCCCGACTCTAAATCTATCAAGTACTTCTCAAAGCCCAAACTCTTCAAAGTATATCCGCCCGCTATGCCGAGGATCACACCGGAAACGACGTATAGAAGGGTGATCTTCCAACCCAAGACGCCTATGAAGACGAAGATCGCTGCTTCGTTCACCATTGGCGATACGAAAAGGAAAGTGATTATCATACCGAAGGGAACGCCGGCACCGACAAAACCGAGGACTATCGGTATCGTCGAACAGGAACAGAACGGTGAAACTATACCTAGAAAAGCCGCGAGAACGTACCCGAAAATACTGTGTCTGCCTGTCAGAAAATCTCTGATCTTCTCAGGGGGAAGATAAGTTCTTAGATACCCTACTCCGAATATGACTAAACTGAGGATAAAGGTGATCTTAAGGCTGTCATAGATGAAAAAATGCAGAGAGGCAGCCGCTCTACCGGTGACGGGCAAAAGAGAGACCAGTGTATCGGCTATTAGTTCGAACACCATGATCTCATCTGAATAGCTTCTTTATCTCTTCATCGCTGGGGACGCGGCCTTTAAACTTTACCTCATCATCTACGATAACCGCCGGTGTGCTCATAATCCCTCTCTTGGCAAGCTCCTTAGGATCCTCAACTTTTGAAACTGTGACTTGATTTGATATCTCCATATCGTTGACTATCGTCTCGATGTCTTCCTTCAACTTACTGCACTTCTTACAACCGCTCGATCCTAAAACTTCTACTTCCATATTTTTACCTCCTCAATTTTTTCGATTCATCTTTTCAGCTATCTGGAAAAGGTTCTTTATCTCCTCGGGTCTTTTCACAGCCGCTTCGACCTTCCTGCCGTTTTTTCTCGTCTCTATTATACCCTCCGACTCTAGTTTCCTGAAATGTCGATAAACCACTGACCTGTCTCTATCGATGAGGTCCTCTACTTCACAGATACAGGTGAAATCGTCTTTTTCCAGCAGGTATCGGATTATTTCGATGCGGAGTTCGCAGCCCAAGGTCTTGAATAAACTGTGCATTTGTGTGCACAATTACACAGTAATATAAATATCTTTCTGTGAGACTAGAATAGCGTCGGAATGGCCGAAAAAGTTCAAGAGATGACTAAAACTCGTTACCTTTATATAGAACCTTTAGCTCATTTAGATACTGATGAACAGACCCCAACTGATAGAGGAAGTGAGGGAGGTACTTTCTAAAGCTGGTTTCTATCTCTCAAAACGGGAATACCAGCAGACCATGCCCTTCGATATAATAGCCCGAAGGGACGATTGGCTTCTAGTTATCGGTGTGACAGTTAATGCCGACAGCTCCAGGATCAGAGATGCGAAGAGGCTAAAGGTGTTGAGCAACGCTATCGGAGCCTCGACTCTCCTTATAGCCTGGACAGGCGGACAGAAAAAACTGAAAGAGGGAGTAGTTTACTCGAGAAAGGGTATACCTCTACTGTCTGTGAAGACCCTAAAAAATATGGTACTCGAAGGAGTTCCTCCCTACGTCTTTTCAGCTCCTGGAGGTCTTTATGTAAAGATGGATTCGGAACTCCTCAAAAAAGCTAGAAAAGAAAATCAGATATCCCTCAATAAACTGGCGGATATCGCAGGCGTTTCTAGAAAATCGATCCAGAAATACGAAGACGGTATGGGAGCGGATCTCGACGTCGCTCTGCAGCTTCAGGAGTTCTTAGGAGAAGACCTTATACTGCCGATAAATCCTTTCGAAAACGAGGAGTCGGAAGAAGGATACAAAGACAGTCTAGACCAGTATTCGGGATTGGAGAGAGTCATCTTCAAGACCCTTTTATCGATCGGCTATAGGATAGTTCCCACTTCTAGTTGTCCTTTCGAAGCCGTTACAGAAGGCGAGGAAACGGCGTTCCTTAGCGGGGTCGGTTCAGAAGAGGATGCGGAACTGAAGAAAAAAGCTAAGATCGTCTCGGACCTCTCGGATATAACCGAAAAAGATTCCGTCATATTCATCCATAAGAGCTGCACTCGGATGAATATCGAAGGTATACCGCTAATCCAAAAGGACGAACTGTCCGAAATAGAGGATAAGACCGAAGTTTCTGAACTCATGGCCGAAAGGAAAGGGGAAACATGAGCTCTTACAGCATCGATAAAAATGGCTCTAAAGTGCATCTGATAGGGATAGTAAAGGGGTTAGTCTCTGAAGCGGATAGATTGGAAGATATCATAGATGAATTAAATTTCAAAGTGGGGGCGCTCCCGATATCTAAAGAAGAGGTAGAGGGATTGAAAGATTTCATCTCCGAAGACGATCTAGATACCGAAATAGAACCGTCGACTCCTGAAAAGATATATGCGGAGAAGTTGAAGAAATTCGGTGAAGTGAGTCTGCCTCCGCCATCATATACCTTTTTCTTAGAATACTGTTCAAAAAACGAGATCGATCTTGAAGCGCTCGATATGGACGAAGAACATTACACGATGGCATACTGCGACCATGTCTCCGGTATACAATGGATCAGGCAGTCTTTGAGGGAAAAAAGATTGCATCGTAAAAGCATCGAGGCCGAAGAACCGGAAGAATTCGTTAGGGAATGGGACCTGACTATAAATAAATTGAAAGGCTTTCAAGAACTGGAAGAACACAGGGAAAGAGTAATGGCGAAGAATATAGAGCGACTAGCTGAAAGGGGGGATCTCGTCGGCATAATAGAAGAGGAAAGGATAGAAGGCGTCCTGGAAGAATTAGAGGGGTAAAAAAGAAATCTTAAATAATGTTGATGATTTATTTTATAAAAGTTCGAATCAGGAGTGCTTCCGATGGAAGAAGAAAAAGACTATATCAGGAAAAAATTAAAAAAATATCGTGATCAGATAAAAAAATTGAGGGAAGAAAAAAAAGATCTAAAAGGTGAAATCGAGGATCTAGAGAAGGAAAATAGGGAGATACTAGAAGAAAAGAAACAAAATATAGAGAGAAAGGAAAAAGAAATAGAAAAGGTTGATGACGAACTCTCCAGGCGGTTATCGTCCGAAGAAGTCGATGCCGAGAAAGAAGAAGTTATAAAAGATCTCAAGAAGACCAACCTTGAGTTGGAAAAAGAGGTAGAAGAACTCAGTAGAGAAAACGAAAGATTGATGAACAAAATGGAAAGGATGGAAAAATCGCTTTCGGGTTCTGCTCTTAGAAGCGGAGAAGATGTCAGTCTGCATTCCAATACGGTGGTCGCGGGAGGTGTAGAATCCAACGGAACTGTCGAAGTGGAATCCGAGGTGAAGGTCAAAGGGTCTATAGAAGCCGATGGAGAAATAGATATAAAAGACGAAACTAAAGTAGAAGGAGATGTGATATCGCTTTCAGGGGATGTAAGGTTGGGGAACGATTGCGAGATAGAAGGATTGGTCAAAGGCAAACAGGTGGAGATAGGCGCGTATAACGAACTCCAAGCTATCGAAAGCGAGGAAGGATTAAAGGTCGGTAAGCAGTCTCAGATCACAGATATATCATCTGGAGGTAACGTCGAATTACACGAAGGGGTCTCCGTAGAGGGTAGCGTTGAATATGTAGGATCTCTTTCGATGGGAGAGAAGGTCACTATAAAAAGATCGGTTCTTCCAAAGACAGAAGAAGAGATCGAAGAAGAAGAGGAAGAAGCTGAAGATGAACTAGAGGAAAAGGAAGAACCGAGCGAGAAAGTTGAAGAAGAAAACGTGGAAAAAGAGAGCGATGGTTCAGTGAAAGAATCTACAGAAGAGGATGAAGTTGAAGAACCTGAACCAGATGAGGGGAATCCCATGAAAGAAGAAGATGAAGAGGAAAGCGAAGAGATCGTCAAAAGTATAATAGAGGAAGAAAAAGAAGGCCCCGAGGAAAGGATAATCAAACCGAGTCCCGAGGCGAATAAATCCGACACCGAGATGGATGATCTCGAAGATATAGACGAGGTCATACAAAAATCACAAGATGAATCTGAAAATTCAAGAGAGAAAAAAGTAAATAAATTGGAGTGCCCGATATGTAATCATCTCAACGATCCAGAAGCCGAAGTCTGCGAAGTCTGTGATTCCGAACTGCCGTCATAGTTTTATATGAGAGGGTTTTAAACAAAAACGAAAACGTGAGACTTAGATGAATTTCGAAAAATCGACAGGTAAGATTATCGAGGACAGGGAGAAACTCTCATTCGATTTCATACCAAAAGATCTCCCCAATCGTGATGAGCAGATGCAGAAATTGTTCGGTCTGTACAGGGGCATCGTCTCTTCAAAAGTCTCACAGAATGTTCTGCTCCATGGCCCGGTGGGTACGGGCAAGACCGTGACCGCAAAACGGTTCTGCATGGATTTCGAAGAATGGGCGGAGAAAAGAGACCAGATGATCGAATACGTATTCGTCAACTGTAGAAAGCGGAAAAATAACAGTTCGGCGATGTGGAAAGTGGTTCACCATTTCGACAAGGGATTTCCCGATAGAGGATTTTCAGTCGAAGAGATGATGAAGATCATCAAGGAAAAAATAGAAGAAAGAAACATCCATCTTTTCGTGGTTTTGGACGAGATAGACGCGCTCATACAGAAGGACGGGTCAGATCTGATATATCTTCTGTCCAGATTCGATGAAGAGGAGCTTTCTCCAGAGGGGAATCTTTCCACTATCCTTATCTCTCAGAAGAACGCCTTCGAACTGCTCGAGGAAAGTGCAAGAAGTTCTTTCAAAAGAAGCAACAGGGTCCGATTCCCCAAATACAGTTCCGATGATCTGTTTCCCATACTGAAAGATAGAGTCGACATGGCTTTATATCCAGGCTCCATAGCAGAGGAAAATATCCAACTTTTGGCAGACATTACGGGAAAAGAAGGGGATGGAAACGGTGATGCGAGATTCGCGATAGAGCTGTTGGAAAAATCGGCACTTATAGCGGAGATGGATGGAAGAAACGAGATCACTATCGAGGATATAAGGTCTGCGAAAGGCGAAGTCGATCCTCATTTTACCGAAAGTAGATTGAAGAACTTGAATAAGCAAGAGAAGATCATCCTATTATCCGCTACTAGAAAACTGAAAGATCAAACCTACACTATCACGGGCGAGATAGAAGAGACTTACAAGTTGCTGTGTGAAGAGTACGACATGAAAAAACTGGGCCATACACAGTTCTGGAAATATCTGAAATCTCTTTCGAACGAAGGACTTCTAGGTACAAAGACCGTATCCGACGATTCGGGTCGGACAACCAAAGTATCACTTTCGGACATAACGTCGGAAAAACTGGAGAGCAAACTGAAAGAGATGATAGATTGATATGATTGGAGAGAATATATCCACTAAACAGAAAATCCTTGCCGTCGCTGTCATAATTTCACTCATCGGGATATCGTCTCTATACCTTTTTTCGAGCGAGAATGCGTCTAGAAAGATGAGTATCTCTAAGATAGACGAAAATCTCGTTGGCACTAGGATAGCTACCGAGGGTAATATATCCGAGATCACCTGGTTCAGTTATATGGTACTGTTCGAGTTGAAAGAAAAAGGATGTGAAGATAGCTTGACCGTGACCTGTAATAGAGACCTCATAAAGAACATGGATAACGAGAAAAAACAGCTCAGGACCGGTGCGAAAGTCGAGGTCGAAGGGAAATTAAAAAAATACGAAGGGAAGATAAATCTGAAGGTGGATTCTCACGGGGAGGTATCAGTGGTTAGAAAGGCATATTCGAGTTTCACTCCTATCTCTCATCTTCTAGAGAATCCACGGTGGCACGAAGGCATGCACGTCAAAGTCCGAGGTAAAGTGGTCGAGATCACCAATATCACTGACGGGACCGACGTCAAACTCACCGGACTTCAAGAAGGACGATACAAACTTGAATGCAGAGTTAAGGACGCTGAAGGCGAGGTAGATCAGAAGCTAGTGGGAAAACCAGTGGTTCTGAAAGGAAAGTTAACATATGACAGCAAAAATGGCCATTGGAGACTGAAATGCTCTAGATTCTCTGGAATGAATTCAAGATGATCCAAAATTTCTATGACCTCGAAATTGATATAGAGTCCTTCGTGAGCGATATGGCGGAAGGATTAAATATATCCTAAGAAAACTTTAATCCAGCCAGGAGACCGTGGCCAACCGACGGGACTACCATGATGGTAGGCCTGAGGAAAGTCCCCTCTCCACAGGAAAGGCGGATCAGTGCAAACTGGTGTGGTGAGAATCACGGATCAGGGCGCAGAAACGACACGTCCTTCGAGGAGCTGTGACGCGTGCGAAATCTGTCGCAAGACAGGTGAGTTAACCCGCGGAGCTAGGAATCGAAGGGAACGCTGAAACGGCCACTTCACCCCGCCGGAGCAAGTCCAAAAAATACCGGGATGACCTTTCCGGGACCGGTAGGTAGGACGCGCAGGTGAATGTTGGCTGATCACCAAACAGAAAGGGGCTTACATCGGTCACCTGGCTTTACTTCGAAAGTAAAGCTTTAATAGTTTAGCGTTATTCTATCGGTGTGTGAGGATCATGGTAAAAGCATATTGCGTTAAATGCGGCGAAAAGGTCGAGATAAAAGACGCCGAAGAAACAGAGATGAAAAACGGAAAACCCGCAGTAAAGGGCGAGTGTCCAGACTGCGGAACGGGTGTCTACCGGATCGGTAACCCCGAATAAACCTCTTTGTTTTATTATTTATGTTTGTTTTAGGTATAGAAGGCACCGCCCATACCATAGGTGCGAGCGTAGTCAGCGACGAGGGAGATGTTCTTTCCAACGTTTCCAAGACCTATCAGGAAAAAGAAGGGATCCACCCGCGGGAGGCCGCGAACCATCATTCTTCGAACGTGACTGCTCTCATTCAAAAAGCGATCGATGTTACGGGCATTGAAAAAAACGATATTGATCTGGTAACTTTTTCTCAGGGGCCGGGTTTAGGTCCGTGTTTGAGAACCGCCGCTACCGCAGCTAGGAGTTTGTCTCTATCCTTGAACGTTCCCCTTGTCGGTGTAAATCACTGCATCGCCCACCTCGAAATAGGCAGACTCAGAACCGAGGCCGATAATCCGGTCCTGCTTTACGTCTCCGGAGGCAATACCCAGGTAATAGCTTTCACTAAAGGAAGATATCGGGTGTTCGGGGAGACCCTAGATATAGGTCTCGGGAACATGCTAGACAAATTCGGCAGGGAAAAAGGCATGACTTTCCCCGCCGGGCCCGTCATAGAGGAAAAGGCAAAAGAGGGAAAAAAACTCATCGACCTACCGTACAGCGTGAAAGGTATGGACGTGGAATTTTCGGGGATAATGACCTCGGCTCTAAATAAGGATGAATCTCTTTCCGACCTGTGCTATTCTATCCAGGAGACCACTTTCGCTATGCTTACCGAGGTGACTGAAAGAGCGTTGGCCCATATCAGGAAAGACGAGGTCTTACTCGGAGGTGGGGTCGTACAGAACAAAAGGTTGCAGTCCATGGTCGAGAAGATGACGGAAGAAAGGGGAGCACGATATTACGTTCCAGAACCCGAATTCTGTGTGGACAATCCGGCGATGATAGCTTGGACGGGCTACCTGATGTACGATTCCGGAACTTCAATATCTGTAGAAGAAAGCAATATAAGGCAGCAGTTCAGGACTGACGAAGTCGAAGTCACCTGGAGATGAGGACTGAATTTTATTATACATCCTTGCTGGTCTTTTTTCTTCTTTACCCATTATCTATTTATAGTCATTTCAAACTTCCCAAAGCGGATGATAAGATGAGTGAAGAAGAAATGACGAAAGAGGAACTTCTAGAGAAAGCAAAGGAGCCGGCTAAAAAAGCGATGGAGTGGCACCCTTTTTATAAAGGTAAGATAGAAGTTTCTCCAAAAGTGCAGATCGAAAGTTTTGATGATTTCGGTGTATGGTACACGCCTGGAGTCGCAAAACCTTGTGAAGATATACGTGACAATCCAGATAAAGTGTACGACCACACTAATAAATGGAACAACGTCGCGGTCGTCAGCGACGGCAGCAGAGTACTGGGACTCGGTGACATCGGACCAGAGGCAGGGATGCCCGTGATGGAAGGTAAAGGACTTCTGTTCAAATATTTAGGAGGAGTAGATGCTTTCCCGATTTGCCTGGATGCTCATGACGCTGATGACATAGTTCAGGCGGTCAAATGGATAGCACCTTCATTCGGAGGGATCAACTTAGAAGATATATCAAAACCAAAATGTTTCTACGTGTTGGATAAACTGAGAGAAGAGTTGGATATACCCGTTTGGCACGACGATCAACAGGGAACGGCTGCGATAACTTTAGCGGGGATAATCAACGGACTGAAAGTCGTAGATAAAGAGCTCGAAGAAGTTGAGATAGGTCTCGTCGGAGCGGGAGCTGCGAATCTATGTCTTGCTAGAACTCTTCTCAAAGCGGGAGTTCCGGAGGAAAACCTAACTCTCTGCGATTCTACAGGTTTATTACATCCCGGTCGTGACGACCTCGACGAAGAGAAGACTCCTGAGAAATGGAAATTCGCCCAGAAGACCAATAAAGAACAGAAAGAAGGTGGGATACCCGAATTGATCGAAGGAAAAGACGTGATAGTGGCTGCTTCTAAACCCGGACCGGACACTATCAAGAAAGAATGGTTAGAAGAGATGAACGACGACGGTATACTCTTCGCAGAAGCAAATCCCATACCGGAGATATGGCCGTGGGACGCTAGAGAAGCCGGCGTGCGCATAGTCGGAACCGGCCGCTCGGATTTCCCGAACCAGGTGAACAACTCAATCGGATTCCCCGGTATATTTAGAGGTACTCTCGACGTGAGAGCGACCACTATCAGCGATGAGATGCACATCGAAGCCGCCTATGCGATCGCGGAAGTCGCCGAGGAAAGAGGTTTAGACGAAGAAAATCTCGTGCCGACGATGGAAGATACCGAAGTGTATATCAGGCAAGCCGTGAGAGTTGGGCTCAAAGCGATAGAACAGGGCCTAGCAAGAAGAGAACTCTCCGAAGAAGAACTCAGGGAGAGGGCGGAAAAGACCATAAAAGCAACAAGGAGAAAGACAGAGAACAAGATGGAAGCCGGCGATATAGAGAAAGCCCCAGAAGTAGATCTGAGTTAAGAACGGTTGAAAAACCTTTTTCTTTCTTTTTTTCAAAAAGTCTATATTTCTAGAGTGCGTTTTCGATACTGTGAATATAATAGCTGTTGCCACGGACAATTTCAAATTTTACTATGACGTAGTTAGAGAACTAAAACAGCGAGATATACCCTTCGTGAGCCTTTCTCCTACGGATGAGATCCCCCCGGAGGTCGATCTTGTCATAACCACGTCCAAAGAAGCCGAAGGGATCGACTTCGACAAAGTTATAGGTGTGAAAGATGATGATATCAGGAAAGGTGTGAGGAAAGCTCTTTCTATAACAAAGGGCAAATCTTCCTATCACAAGATGCTGGTGGGGATTGATCCCGGGAGAGAACCCGGGATAGTCCTTCTGGGAGACGGAAAGATATTGGAGACTATGCATGCTGCCTCTCCAGAGGAAGTAAAAAATATAATAGAAGATTTTATCAAAGACTACGATTTCCAGAGGATGATCATAAGGATCGGTCACGGAGATAAAACCAACAGAAATCGGACTATCTCTTCTCTAGAAGGGATACCCGTCCGTATCGAGATCGTAAATGAAGAAGATACTACTATCCTCACCGAAGCGCCGGATATAGAGGCCGCTAAGAAGATCGCACTCAGTCACGGTGAATTGGCTCAGGGATCATACGACGTTGAAGCCACAGAGGGTGAGATGAGAGAGATGCAGAGAAGGAGTCGGATGGAAAGCGGAGACATAACCATCTCTAAATCTTTAGCTAAAAAGGTCGTCGAGGGCGATATGAAGATGGAGGAAGCCATCGACGAACAAAAAGAAGAAAACGATTGATATCAGCCGATCATCTTAAGGTTTCCGAGTACCGGCTCGTAAAGTTTTCCATCCGTTCTCAGGTTATTGACGGCTTCCTCGAAGTCGTCTTCCGTGATATCCTTTTCATCCATCACTTTTTCTTTGACTCTTTCGTAATCTACACCGTTCTCCAGGTTCTCTCGTTCCTCGAAATCGCTGATCATCTCCAATATGAAATCTTCTAAGTCCTCGTCTCTCTCTTCTGTTTCTTCTTCACCCATCTCTTCGATGGATTCGCTCTCGTATTCCGGTAAAACATACCTGAGAGAGTCCTCTAACATCCTTTCATAGCGGTCGAACGATACCGAATCGTAATGTTGAGAGGCCTTTTGATAACCTTCAGCTAATCTTTCGTCGAAACCCAATTCGATCAGCTCTTCGACTGAAACTTCGTCCATCTTAGAAGCTTCTATAGCGACTTCGAGTCTGTTCTTTAAGGACCTAGCGGCTTCGATTATCCAATTATCTCTCTGTTCTTCAGTGACTTCTTTTATTATCTCGGCTCTGATCGAGGTCAAGAAGGTTTCGTCGTCCGGCTCGTATGTATTCGCTTTACCGACGACCGCCACGAATAAAGGAGGTTCCATATTGGTCAGGGTGGTAGTCACTTCGGGTTGATATTGACCGGCGGAAACGAAGAACGTTCCCGTGGGATCGGTAACTCTTGCCCGCCACATCGGTTCCTCCGGATCGCCTTTGTTCTCCTTTTCAGTCAGAACCCCCACCGTATATACGCGGTTTATCTTCGCTCCCAAAGGTGTTACCAGATATGTGGGAGCTCTCTCCTCCGTCCCTTCTATCTCCAAAGTCGATTCGTTGAATTCGCTCGCGAAAACTCTCCAAGCAACTTCTCTGTTCGTCATACTCATCATTTCGACCTCCTTTTTAAGTTTACAATCGATATTTTTAAATCTAAACTATCTGAACTCGATGAGAAGAGCGGAGAGATGGTTCCGCTCATACTCTCACCTCGTCCAACATCTCTCTAGCTTCTTGTTCTACGTCTATGCTCTTATGATCTACATCGTCGGCTACCAACATCAACCCATACTCGTCGCTGGTAACATTTCCTCTCACTTTAAGAGGTTGGGCTATCAATTTTTCCTCCACTTCGTCCCGTATAACTTCCTGGTTCATCTCATCTTTAGCAATGTCCATCGCTTTGTCTATGTCGTAACCAAGAATGTCTTCTGTCAAGTCTCTATTGATTATAACGGTCAAAGCACCAGTTCCGTCATCTAATATGCCCTTCACTCGGAGATCCGCTTTACCGTCGACTTTTCCATGGACTCTGCATGCTCCTTTTTGAACCACTCTATTGCATTCTGGACATCTGAATATAAGGCCGCTGCCGCTCTTTATATCTATCATAACCGCTTCTACCACTGCATCGACCGCCCCGCCCCTTTTTGCAAGGTCGGAAACGGTGTAAACCGACGTTTCCTCGAGTTCGTCCGCTTCGGGCAGGTCAGAATCATCTAAAAATTTAACACTAGCTCCGTCATCGAAGCTGTATTGAGGGATTCCTCTCCAAGTTCTGACATATCCTCCCATCACATTGATAACGTCGTCTTCTTCTATATCAAAATCATGCCACGCGCTGAACTGAGCTTTACCGGTTTCGTCGGCCATAACTCCAGAAAAGAGAGTTTTTTCTCCTTCATCCGTATTTACAGTTTTCTCTTCGATCGACATCACTCTCGCAGTCACCTCTAAATTCTGCATCCCTTCTCGGATATCTTGAAGGTCGACAGTTTGAGGTTGACGATCGAATTGAGGTACTTCGTCACTCTCTATCTTTTTCACTGAAGTCTTCGAGCCTATGTTCACCTGGGGCTTCTCATTCCACATATTGACGTATGCGTTCTCCAGTTTTATCGTGTCGCCTTTCTCTATCTCCACAGGTTTGGCTTCCCACAGCGTGTACGGGATCGTACCGGTATCGTCTCCCAGTATACCGTACCATATCTGTTTGGGCTGATCATCGACTTCGATCTCTTTATCATCTATAGAGACCACGCGGCACTTGAGGTCTAGTCCCTGTTCTTCTCCCTCTATGTCATCTATCTTCTTCTCAGAGCTGACATAGAGTTCTTGAGGGTCACCCTCGTACTTCTTAACGATAGATCTTTTAGCGCTTCCCAAGGGCACTCCGTATCTATCCGTGTAAGTACGGAGCTCCTCTTCGATCTGTTCTTCGCTCAACTTTTCGTTTAACGCCCGGTTTATATCTTCTATATGGGGCGCGAGTTCTTCGTCTTCAGTCATATTTTCACGTCCTGGTCTGTAATAGACCGGTAAAGGTGAGGAATGCACTAATATTTAATGGTTGTCGGGAGGGGTTAGTGAAAGTGAGCTACAAATTCTTATTGGTGATCTCCCCAAAAACATCAAGATCTTTTAAAAATCTGAACTCGAAATCTTTTTATAACGAAAAAGAAGAAAATTGAAAGGAAAGTATTTTTATCTATTCGGGATATTCCTCGACTTTCTCATATTCGTTTTCGATGTGGTTGATTATCATGTCTCTGTCCTGCTTGAGGTGAGATCCGTACCACTTCTTGACTATCTCCTTGAGAATATCATGGAACTCGTCCATCTCTTCATCCTCTACCGGGAACTCTTCATCGAAAAGTGAATATCTAGCGAATATCCTTTTCCATCCGCTGTACTTGTAGTAGGTTTCGCCTTCGCTAAATTCAAAGAACAAGCCTATCCTCAGCTTTTCGTCTTTATTGTAATACTCTAGAACGAGGCTGTCACCGGTCCTGTTGTTTTCCTGGGTCTTATCCATCAGCTTTATCTTCTTTACACTCGAAAAATCAAAATCTTCTCGGAATTCCCAATTTTCAGGAAATTCATCGAAATGAGCAAAAGAACTGTAATCCGGCTGCATGCTGAAATGAACATTCAGCTTTTCAAACCTTATCCATATACGCCAGAAATCCTTTATGAACTGTCTGTTGATCTCAGCCATCTTAGAGTCTCTCTCTCCCAAATTTCTGAAAACCTCCGATGTCTTTTCATCTAATTCGGCATCCAGTTCATCGAACCAGTCCCCTGCTTCTTTTTTAGATTCATCATCTGAAGGCATGAATATCACTTTTTATATTTTTTAGACTCCTTAATTACGATAGGTAATGGGTCTAGGGATATAAAAGTTTTCTCAATAATCTGAGGTCTTTTAAAAAGACGAAAATAGATAAGTTTTAAATCTTTGAAAGTGTTATAGTAAGATGTAGGAAACCTGATATCATATTTGGGTGTGTTCTATGGCTTGTGAACTTTGCGGAAAGGATGTAAACCATACCACTACAGTCAAAATAGAAGGCTCAGAGATGGAGGTCTGTGACGAGTGCGAAAAGTACGGGAAAGAAGTCATATCTTCGGATAAAGAATCTACCTCCAGTGAAGAGGTCCTTCAAAGATTGAAAAACAAGGAAGAATCCTCTGAATCATACAGCGGCTATGAGGAGGGGATGGAAGACCTGGCTCTCGACTACGCGGAAAGAGTGGAGAACGCTAGATTGGAGAATGACTTGACACAGGAAGAATTAGCCAAAGAGATAAACGAGAAAAAGTCACTCGTCGCTAAAGTCGAAAGAGAAGACATGAGACCGAGCGAGGAGTTGAGGGAGAAGTTGGAAAATTCCCTTGACATAGAACTTACGGAAAAGATCGAAAAGGCCTCTACAAAGACTTCAGAAAAATCCGAGGGACTGACCATAGGAGATCTGATAGAAGAAGAGACATAGGGGATATGAACTTTTACTTCAATTTGCCCGCGATACTTTCTACTTTTTCCATATTTATCTTATAGTATATATCCTTCCTTTTCTCGACGAAGTCTTTATTCTTGAGGCTGCTCAGATTATTTTCTGCCACATTTTTATCCATGTTCAGACAGTCCGCCACGTCAAATACGGACATCTCCTCGGTCTCGAAAAGGAGTTCAAATATTTTTTTCAACAACACGGGAAGATCAACCCACGCGTAAACTTTATCGAACTTTAGGTATTCCATAGGATCTCTCTCTACCCTCTTCACCCTAGTGATCCCTCCCAACGGATGAGGTTTCAATTTATCGTTTATCGGATCTATAAGTAGAGGATATCTATCCTCCTGGGTATAGAGGCACAGCCTCATCACGAACGGGATCACTCCGCCTCTGATATCTTTCCAAAGATCATTCAGTTTCTTTAGATGGGGATCGTACTGCCGAGGCATCTCTTCGGCATAATGGTACTCGGACTTCTCACTTATGGATATAGGCACGTAAAAATCCATCATAAATGATCTGACCATCATCCTTTCTAGATTGGAATAATTCGCCTGACCCCATTTATTGAACGAGGTAGGATCGTAATCGAAAGTCTCGCACACTCCTTTTCCGTCCTTCACTTTCAACTCTTTAGTGGGTTTAGTGAAATTCCAAGGCCCCTCTAGATTGGGGTCTAAAAACTTTAATTTCATCTTCTGCATATCCTCTATATCATAGAAGGCGTCGATCAAACTCCCATATTTCCTCCCGTTGATGAAATATTCTATGTCAGAAAGGTATTCTACATCGGCATTTTTCCACTGATAGAGCCGATTTTTTAAATTCTTTTCAGCATAATCATCGACTTCTGAGTCTGAAGAGAGTGATAAAACTCTTTTTATTTCCTCTAATTTATCTTCCATCTGCATATTGATACTGTTCTTCATCTAAAAAAGCTTTCGCTGATAGCGGGTAAAACACTAAATATTTAAACCGATTGAAAGACAGTTATGCCGAGTAAATTACTCATGGGTGTAGGAAATGACATCCGAGGAGACGACGCAGTGGGAGAAAGTGTCGTAAGAAATTTTGAAAGCGATGAATGGGACGCCGTCGACTGCGGGTCGGTACCCGAAAACCATATAACGATGATCGAAGAGGACGAGTACGAATTGGTGCTGATAATCGATGCGGCGAAGATGGAACTAGAGCCCGGAGAGATCAGGATAGTTCCTAGAGAACATCTAGGCGTCTTCACCATGAGTACACACGCGATGCCTCTATCCACGGTGATGGATTTTTTGGATAAGAAAGTGGAAGAAGTCTATCTGGTGGGCATCCAGCCAAAAGATATGAGGCTGAAAGAGGGGATGACTCCAGAAATAGAAAAAGCTAGAGACGAGATGCTCGATCTGCTCGAATCGGGTGAGTGGAGAGACTTACCCGAATTGGAAGAGAAAGATCAAAAATAAAAAAGGAAGTGAATAGGGTCCTTCAAGGGTTCAAAACCAGTCCGTCGGCTTTTTTATCGGTTCCAGCTATCAAAAAGTCGGGGCTGAATTCAAAGCAGTCCTCCGGACAGATATCCAAACATTGGCCGCAGAAAGTACAACGGCTGGCGTAATGCTTTACTTTTCTTTCGTCTTCTTTGAAAACTAGAGCCTCAGAAGGACAAACTCTTACACAGAGCTGACATCCCACACAGCACTCCTTGTCGTAAACTATCTTGCCCCTGAAATCTTCAGGGACTTCGATCGGAGAGTTGAGCTCTAGTTTACCATCTTCTACCAGCTTCGCAGCTTCAGTCATATTGTCCGGAGCGTACTTCACCGGGAACGGATTAGTAGCTTTTTTCGTAAAGAGTTGTTTTATAAGCGTATATATTGTTGACGTTGGCATATCATATCACCTCACAAGGTACCTCCCATGACCACGAGCAGTAAGCCGACCAATCCCATTATCGTCATAGGAACCCAGTAGAAATAACTCGCTTTATCTATCCTGAATCTTGCGAAAGCGACTCTTACCAACGATATAGCACCGTATATTATTATCAGCAGTTTGAATAGGAAGAATGCCGAGTCGGCTATCAACGCCCAGATACCCATCTCTACTAGAGGTACCGTCGGTCCTGAAAAAGCATACCAAGGCTCGATTATAGTCGATAGGTGATAGGGGAAGAAAAGCGCTATCATCAGTGTACCCACAACGATCATCTTCACCGTTTCGGCTATGTAGAATATACCTAGATTCCTTCCGGAATATTCGACAAATATACCTTCCGCAAGCTCGGTCTCCGCTTCAGCCTGGTCGAACGGAACTTTTGACAATTCTCCCGGAAGTACCGAAAATAGAGCGGCAACGATCAGACCGAATCCGAGTCCGCCCATCCATCCGACGTTATTCCAGACCGGGTTGGAAGATATCACAGCTAAAGAGAAAGGATTCACTCCATTGAACAACGTACTCATCTTCCAAGCGACAGTTACGGCGGCTATAGCCAGAGGGAACTCATAGCTCATCATCAGGACCAATTCTCTCTGAGATCCTACGGTCGCGTAGGGAGAACCGCTTGCCAACCCGCCCATAGCCATCGCTAAAGCCGGGACAGCCAACATGTAGAGGACCAATATAAGGTCTCCATAACCCGTCATCAGGGGTTCGAATGGCCCGAGAGGTAGATACATCAAGGCGACAAACGAAGCTACCAACGTTATGATCGGAGCCGCGTTGAATAACCAACCGACCGCATGGTCCGGCACGATGGTTTCTTTCATAAACAATTTTTTAACATCTTTAAATGGCTGAGTCCAGGGCGGACCGATCCTCGACTGCATCATGGCCGTGATCTTTCTATCGAATCCCTTATACAGTAGTCCTAAAAAGACACCTACGAATGAAACCAATATCGTAAGTACCGCCTTAAAAGCCCATTCTTGAATCAAAACTTCGAGACTCATTCATCTATCCCTCCTAACATCCTTTCGGTCTTCTGAACGGACAATTCGTGAAGTTCCTCGTCGGTATACTCTTCTTTTTCGCCAGTATTGACATCGATGATCTCGGCCCTATCCATACAACCTATACACGGATCGATGCTGGCCGCGATGATAGGAATATCTGCGATCTGTTCTCCCAAGAACATCGGGGCGTAAGTCGCCAAGTTGTTGTAAGTGGAAGCTCTCACCTTCCAGCAATCCACGTTTTCGTTATCCTCGGCTAGTCTCACGTAATGCATCGCTTCTCCTCTAGGAGCTTCTATCCTTCCCACTCCTTCGCCCTCCGCTCTCTTTAACTTATTCAGCAGCGCGGCTTTATTCGGCTCGCTGGTAATCTCACCTTCCGGCATCTTCTGCACGCACTGTCTTATTATATTTATAGACTGAACTATCTCCTTCAACCTCACGAGGGTCTTCGAGAACACGTCACCCGTGTTCTCATAATCATATCTGGAAGGGATAACATAATCGATATCAAGGTCGCCGTAAGCCGAATACGGCTGATCTATCCTGACGTCCTTCTTAACACCGGAGGCTCTAACCGTTGGACCGACACCGCACAGTTCCATCGCATCTTCTTCTGTCAAGATCCCTATATCTTTCGTCCTGTGCCTTATACTCGGATCTCCCAAAAAGATATCTTCGAGCTTGTCGTACAGTTCAAGATAATAATCCAATGTCTCGTCGATATCAGGGTGCATATCTTCAGTGATATCTCTCCTTACTCCTCCAAAGGTCCACATCGAATAATTCACACGATTACCGGATATCTTCTCCAAGAGATCCATCACCTTTTCCCTGATCTTCCACGTGAAATGGAGATGTGTATCAAAACCTATCTCGTGTGCCGCGACACCGGCCCATAGAACATGGGAATGGATCCTTTCTAGCTCCATCATTATTGTCCTAATATATCTAGATCTGTTCGTAGGGACAATGTCTACAGCATGCTCTAGAGCGGTAGTGTACATGTGTTGATGAACTATCGAACATATCCCGCATATCCGTTCTGATAGTGGGATGACTTTTACAGGATTTCTCTTCATCCCCATAAACTCTACACCTCTGTGGTTCATACCGGGATGAGGATCAGCATCCACTATCTCTTCTCCATCCAGCTTAAACTTGATGAGGAAAGGCTCCTTTAACGCAGGATGTACTGGTCCTATCGGAACTTCATAAGTCGTTTCTTCTTCATCTTCTCCGCTCATCTCAATCACCACCTTCCTTTTCAGCCCTTTCAGCTACTGGCTCTTCTAGTGTCTCTTCATCCTCATGAACATGTCTTGACATCTTTTCCATACCTTCCTCATCCCAGCGCCATGGATATTTATCATCAGGGTAGTTTTCATCCAACCACAGGCGCCTGTCATCTGGAATATCTACAACGTCCACCCCCAAAAATTCCTGCTTTTCTCTTTCCGTTGTGATCGCACCTGGAACTATATCTGTTATAGTGGGGATGGTGAGATCATCTTTGGGTAAATGAACCTTCATATTGATCGTCGTTTCCTCGCCAGGATAAGAAAAATTCACATTAAAATGATAGATCAATTCTACAAATTCACCTTTATCGGAACCTGAAGCCACTGAGAGATGTGGAGTTTGTATATCAGCTATCACCCTTACGGCATCTCTAAAAGACTCTCTCTCGACGGTCATCCACATCATTTTTATTTCATTCTCTTCAAGCCCTTTCTCGATTGTTTCTTTCCTAATATCAGATACTTGGTCGCCTAATTCCTCTTCAAAGTAATCTTCCAATTCATCCATACTCATTGGTAATTCGATTTCAGTCATTCGTTATCACCCCTGACTTTTTCTAGATAAAGCCAAGCTTCTTTAACACCGTTTATTATACTTTCAGGTCTGACGGGGCAGCCGTTTACGTATAAAATGTTCGCATCATCTGGTAACAGATCATCAATCGGACCTTCGATGGCATAACCGTCATAGTACACGCCAGTTGTAGTTCCACAGTTCCCACATATAAGCACAACCTTCGGATCAGGGGTCTGTTCGTAAACTCTCATCACTCTATCTTTCATCTTTTTGGTCACTGGACCCGTGAAAAGAAGAACATCTGCATGTCTCGGAGAACCCACTAGTTTGATCCCGAAACGCTCGGTATCGTATCTAGGGGTTATCGCCGCAACTATCTCTATATCGCATGCGTTGCATGACCCACTATTGAGATGGAAAACCCAAAGAGCTTTATCGAAAGTTTTTGATAGCTTCATTTTATTCTACCTCTTTATGCTGCAAGATATATGAATATCAATACCACGGCCAAAGTGCACATTATCCAGTACAAGTAATCGTTCACTATACCGGTATGACCTTCGATCAGCGGATTGAAATATTTTTTCAACGCTCTGGTGAATCCCCAGAATAGATTATCTCCACCGACATGTATATCTCCGACCTTTTTTGGAGGTCTATTGCCGGATATGAACGGTTCACCCTTGTGTTCGGTCTCTTCATATCCCGATCTGCCCATCCTATAGAAGAGATAGGCCACGAAAGTCGTTAGTATTATGACCAGTATCAACACGATCGGACTCCAAAACACTTCACTCAAAACTATATCGATCATGCTATCATCCCCGCTGAGATTCCTTCAGCTAATCCTCGAGTCAGGGCCCTCACGGCCGGAGCGATAAGCTCCGAAACCACGTAATTGGGGAAGAGTGTAAATCCTATCAATATCACCAACAATATGCCGGTAGCGAAGAGCATACTTTTAGGCACTTCGCCGTCGGCCATGTCCTGGTCCGGCCCCAAGAACACATTGAAGAAGGCTTTGCCTATAACGGCCAAGGTGATTATACTCACTACCAGAGCTATGACGGCCAAGATAGGATTGTAAAGATACACGGATTCGTATATCATCAGTTTAGAGCTGAACCCAGAAAGCGGGGGCACTCCCGCGATGAACAGACCGCCTATCAGGAAAAGGATCGTCGTATAGGGCATCTTGTGTGCAAGTCCGCCCAACTTGTTAAGGTCTCTCTTACCGGTAGCATGGAAGACAGCTACTGCGGATAAGAAGAGCAGAGCTTTGTAAACACCGTCGTTCAGCATATGGAACAGACCACCTTTCATGGCGAGTCTGCCGAATTCGCTGAATTCCGCCGTCTTCCAGGTCGCGAATCCAACACCGACGGCCATCAGCATATAGCCTATTTGTGATACCGAGAGATACGCGATCAATCTTTTCAAGTCGCTCTGTACCATGGCCATAGTCACTCCGATGAACATCGATAGAACGCCTAGTATTATCAATATATTACCGCCTATCGCAGGGTCTAGATGGAAACTGAAAACGTCGAAATATAATCTGAAAAGAACGAACAATGATCCCATGCTGGTTATAGCTATGAAAGGAGTCATGGAGCCCGGGGCCTCAGAATAAGCATCGGGAGCCCACATGTGCATGGGAACGCTGCTCGATTTCATCGCGAAGATGACCGTCAACAATCCGAGTGCCAATTTATTTGCGAATACCGCTGGGTGCGTGCCTATTCTCTGAGTCAACAACACGTAGTTTAGTACCCCGTATTCGCCATAAAGCAGACCTATCGAGAAAAGTACTAGAAGTCCGCCTACAGTGCTCAATATCATGTATTTTAATGCGGCCTCTATCGACTCACCTCTGTAATTCCTGAAAGCCACCAGCGCACAGGAAGCCACTGAAGTGACTTCGAACCACACGAAAAGGTTGAAAAGATCACCGGTCAGAACCATACCGTTGACTCCGCCCAAGGTCAGGAAGAAGAGGGTATAGAACTTTCCCAGACCCGAATGGCCTTCCATGAATTTCAATGAATGTATCCCTGCGGCCAAGGCGGTGATCACGATGGTTATAGTGGCGAGAGCGGAGAACGAATCCGCTATGAAGGTGATCCTATAAAAATCCGGAAGAAGAGATCCTGCTTTCGGACTCTGAGCCCCGAAAACGTAGAACCAACTCCCATCGGTTAGAACTTGATAACTCATCATTCCGACGAAAAATACGGTGAGAAGTAATCCCACGAGGAAAAGCACATTCCTCAGCTTTTTAGATATTTTATTGACTAAGGGCGTGAGGAACGCGAACAAAAGCGGTATGCCGAGTATGAAAATCGGAGAATGGGTCACCCAATCGATGCTCATTCTCTACACCTCCTTATATCATCCATGTTTATGCTTCCATAATGACTCTTTATCATTATCGCGAACGACAGGAGTAACGCACTTGTCGCCAATCCGATAACGATACTGGTCAGCGTCAGAGCGTGGGTAGTGGGCATCACCATCTCGGTCGATTCGGCACTCGTGAATATCGGAGCGTAATTACCGTTCCTGTACGCGAGTGATACCAGGAAAAGATTGGCTGCATTCTGGATCAAAGTTATACCCATTATTATCTTGATCAAATTCTTCTTGAATAAAACGGTGAACAATCCCAAACCGAAAAGGATCACAACCGTCACGTAAGGCATCGTCATGAGCATGGTCTCTAAACTCACATTTCCACCTCCTCGTCATCCTCGGGAGAACTCTTTTCTGGTTTCATCATTCCACTTCTCTTTGACATCATCCATATTATCAAGCTCAACGCGGCGGACACTTCCAGTCCCACCATCAGGTTCATGAGTGTCACAGTTCCGCCTGTATTGATATATCCAGGATTTATACCTGAAGGTACGGTTCCGCCGAACATCCCGCCCGTTCCGGCTAGATAATTGTAGAACATGGTAGAACCTATTCCGAAGAGCGCTATCAAGATGAACAAAGTCAAGCCTACCGCTTCTATAGAAGAAAACTCTTTTTTGTATTTACCCAGAGATCCGTATGCTATTATGAGTAAAGCGGTAGCGGAAGCGATCACGGCCCCTCCTTGAAATCCTCCGCCGGGGGTGAGATGACCATGAAGTATCAAGTAGATGCCGAAGACCACTATGGGAACCACTAGAACATCTGTGACCGTTCTAACGACTCGTGACATCTTCCAATCCATCATTTGGCCTCCTTTTTCTTCTTGACTTCACGTAATACGGTCAGTACTCCCGATACGGCCGAAAAAAGGATAGTCGCTTCGCCAAGGGTATCTAGACCCCTGTAATCGAAAAGGACCGCGGTCACCACATTGTTGACCTCGTTGCGCTCTTGACTGTCATTCAAAAAGAAATTGTCCATGCCCTCGTAGGTAGGGTCACCGAAAGGCCTCATCTGAAGAGCGCCCATCGCTAGGAAAACGAGAACGACGAACAGCGCGACTATTGCTATCGATTTTTTCATTCATATCCCTCCTTTCTCTCCGTCGATTTGATCGCAAAGATGAATATCGCCGTAGTGAGCGCCGCCCCGACTGCGGCTTCCGCTATCGCAACATCCGGGGCCCGAAGTATGAAGAACTGTAAAGACAACAGTAAACTGCTTGCTCCCAAAGCTATCGCGGCCGAGATCAAATCTTTGAAGACAACGACCGCTGACGCTGTAAGGATCAAACCCACTAATACCAAGAATTGTATAATCTGAACTATCGGCGCCATCTAGTTCACCTCCATAGAAGGTTCTTCTTTATCTCCCGTCTCGACTTCCTTATCATGATGAAGATCGGCTCCATCCAGATCGTCCTTCACCGCCTGCTCCGGATTCACTCCCATCTTGTGAGCCGCCCTAGCTACTGCGTGAGCGCCCGTGGGGTTGGTCACCAATAAGGCGATGAGTGCCAAGAGGGTATGAACCGCCATGTTGAAAAATTTAGCTTCTTCAGTTATCATGTAAAGCCTCGTGCTGTAAGCGATGATCGTAAAGGTCATAAAGATGGTCCCAAAAGTGGTGCATTTGGTCGCGGCGTGAAGTCTAGTGTAAACATCTGGAAATCGATGAAGTCCTATTGTTCCAAGGGCGTTGAAAATTATAGATATCGCCAATAATATTAAGATAAAAGCCATAGCTGGCGTCATTTCACTCAGCACCTCCTTCGAGATATTTCGAGATATACAAAGTCGTGACGAAAGATAGAACAGCATAAACGATAGCTATATCTATAAAAAGTGTCTCGAACATCGCAGCTCCCAGACCCAGCATGCTCGCTATGACAAGCGTATTTATCGTGTCGAGCGCTACCGCTCTATCAGCGGCGGTCGGGCCCAAGAACACCCTGAATGAAGAAATTATTATGAACAATCCTATACCGCCAACAGCGGCATAAAGAATATTTGCCAATTCGATCATTCTGCGAACCTCCTGATCCATCTCACGAATCTTCCAGCTATATTTTCGGTCGGATCTTCGCCCATCTTTATCCAATGTATATACAATTCGCTTTCCTCGTCATCTACATCGACCGTCAATGTCCCGGGAGTGAGCGTTATAGAATTGGCTAAAAAAGTTATCCCGAGGTCCGTTTCAAGATCCGGGTCTATCTTTACGATCGCGGGCTCTATCTTACCGGTTATCACTCGGTAAGCCACGTCTAGATTCGCCTTGGCCATCTCTATAAAAAGAGGTATGCTGTATATCAGCATGATTATCCATCTGAGAGGATTCATCATCCTATAATCGTCTTTCCTGCACAGAACGTGATCTACCAATGAAGCTACTATCAACGAAACTGCTATACCGAAGACCAGTTCCTCTAAACTCCAAATTATCTGACTCCAGGGTTCTGATTGGGCCATAGATTGACCCGCGGCTAGAGTCAACAGTAGATACGTTAAAAGCGCCAATAAAAATGCAGATAAAAATGCTTTACCTCTATTCATACTTGACCTCCAATCGAGTATATTTTTGTTTCCTTATTTCACATTCTTCATAATTACTGGACGAAATCTCCATGACATCTTATGGGAGTAATCGTAGATATATAATACTTTTGTTTAATTTAGCTAATTTAGCGCGGGCCGGCGACAATATTAAATAGGCTTTCTTTTCTACAAAGCCTGATTGTCATGAAAGAAGATTACAACTGTACATCCTGTGGCGTAACGCTTGTGGACTTAAAAAATACGGTGTTCCCATGTCCAGAATGCGGAGAAGCGAAGATAGGTAGATGCGAGAAATGCAGAGATCAAGCCGAAGAGTACGAATGTCCAGAATGTGGATTCAGGGGGCCATAATATGAGTGAAGTCATGATGGTCTACAAGATAATGCCGGAAGGTACGGAGTCCGATCTAGAGAATATCAAGGAAAAAGTTAAAAGTATCGTAAAAGAACATGGAACATTCAAGAGTTCAAATGAAGAAAAAGTAGCTTTCGGTCTGAAGGCTATAATAGTGAAACTTGTCGTGCCCGACGAAGGCGGAATCGTAGACCAGCTTGAAGAAAAATTTGAAGAAATAGAAGAGGTTCAGAGCGTATCCGCTGAAGACGTCACTTTGATCGATTAAAAGATCAGGTACCCTCTTCCCAACCTTCCATATACCTTTTTTGTTCTTCGGTCAATTCATCTATCGTAACGTCTTCCGATTCCAGTTTTAGAGTGGCTACTTCCTCATCGATCTTTCTAGGTATGTTGTGAACTTTCGGTTTCAGGTCCTCGTTTTTGAGCACGTACTCTGCCGCTTTCATCTGCAGGGCGAAGCTCATATCCATTATCTCGGCCGGATGTCCCTGTCCAGCGGCAAGATTTACCAATCTTCCTTCCGCAAGAAGATATAGCGTTCTTCCGTCCTCCATCTCGTACTGGGTGATGTCTTCTCGTACCTTTTTCTTCAAAGCGGACCTCTCCTCTAGAGTTTCTTTCGATATTTCGTTATCGAAGTGTCCAGAATTCGAGAGCACGCACCCGTCTTTGGTATTCCTAATCTCCTCCTTCCCTATCACACCTTTGCATCCCGTGACCGTCACTACAAAGTCGGCTTTTTTCACGCCTTCACTTGCAGGGAGCACTTCGAATCCGTCCATCTTGGCCTCTACAGCCTTTATCGGATCGATCTCCGAAACCATGACATCGGCACCCATGCCGTCCGCTCGCATGGCTATACCTCTACCGCACCAGCCGTAGCCGCCGACGAGAAAATTCTTTCCGCTCAGCTGTAAGTTAGTGGCGCTCATTATACCGTCTATCGTGGATTGGCCGGTACCGTATCGATTATCGAAAAGATGTTTCATGTACGCATCATTAACCGACATAACGGGAAAGCGTAGTGCATCGTCCTCTTCCATGGCTCTGAGTCTGTTAACGCCGGTAGTGGTCTCTTCGGCGCCACCGGCTATGCCTTCGATCAGATCTTCCCTTTCCCTATGTATCAAAGAGATAAGATCACCTCCGTCGTCTATGATCACGTCCGGCTCGTGCTCTAAAGTACTGTTAAGATTCTGGTAATATTCTTCATCGGTCTGGCCGCGCTCGGCGTAAACATCCATCCCGTATTCCTCTCTCAAAGCCTCAGCTACTGAATCGTCGGTCGAAAGGGGATTGCAGGACGCCATCTTCACATTGGCTCCAGCTTCTCTCAAAGAAAGTGCTAAAATTCCGGTCTTAGCTTCTACATGAAGCGCCATCGATATATTTTTATCGTCCAAGAAACCCTCTTCAGATATCTCGTTCTTGACTTTCTCTATAACTTTCATGTGATCGCGAGCCCACTCTAATCGCTTCTTTCCTTTATCTACTAAATCCATCATGATATCGAACGTACCGATTAAGAGAAGAGCCTCTTATATTTCTTCTGATAAGATTCCCAACCGTTCGGACATGAAAGTCAAAGTCCTATCGAGGTTTTCCTCGTTATCGAAATCTTCATCGAGTGGCTCCAGATCTATCATATTCGGGACGGCCCGGATGATATTATCTACGATGGTGATATCCGATGTTTGTGCGGTTCTAGAAAGGGGATTCAAATCTATAGTGATAACTTCTTTCCCCATCTCTTTGAGAGCCTCAGCTCGATCGCCGTCTTCTAAAGGAACCAGAACTACATCTGAAGAGAATATGCCTTCCTCAGAACATAACCCTCTATCGTGTTCCAAGCCTGGGATCTCGGCATCAGCTTCTAATCCGAAGACCCGCTCGGCACCATTTTTTTGGAGCAGACGCTTTATCTTATCCAATCGTTCATCAGATCTATGAAAAAGATTGACTTCCAGTTTCGCATCTAATCTTTTACTGAGTTCAACTATCTTCCCTGGAACGAGGACAGCCACGTTCCCGTTTATAGATATGACGGGATTCTCAGCGTTCGATAGGTCTGCTACAGCCTTCCTTTCAGCTTTTTTCGCCATCTCAGTAGTTTTTTCCCCGAGTAGGTAATCGAACATCTCACCCCTACCGTGAGCTATAAGCCCGGCCTGAGAAGTTATCCCGTCATCTACTCCTTTTACCAACGATTCTCTCATCTTCAATGATTCATACCGGGGGTGAGAGTCGGGTATATCGACCATCTTATCAACTGACTAGAGGACAAGAACAATATTTATACCATTCGATTGGGATAATGAAGTTAACCTCGATCGGTGGGAAAACAAAAAGTGGTTATGGACCATGAGCGATAAAGATTACCAGAAAAAAAGAGATGAGATGGTCGATGGATTGATTAGAAAGGGATATGTAGAGAGTGAAAAGGTAGAGAAGGCCATGAGAAAGGTCCCGCGTCACAAGTTCGTTCCACCAAAAGTGCGTTCTAGAGCCTATATCGACTCACCGCAGCCCATAGGCAGCAATCAGACCATCTCCGCACCCCATATGGTAGCTATGATGGTCGAAGGATTGGATATCCAGGAAGGACAAAAAGTCCTAGAGATCGGTGGAGGGATGGGATATCACGCGGCGGTCATGGCGGAAATCGTAGGTGAGGAGGGGAAGGTCTATTCTATAGAGTACGTCTCCGGTCTGGCAAAACCGGGTCAGAAGAAAGTCGAAGAGGCGGGTTACGATAACCTTCGTCTCGTACACGGAGACGGATCATCGGGATACGAAGAAAAAGCACCGTACGATAGGATATCAGTTGCCTGCGGTGCTCCGGATATACCGGAACCTCTGATAAAACAGTTGATCGTGGGAGGCAAGATATTGATACCGGTCGGAAGCAAGTTCTTTCAAGAACTTATAAAAGTTATCAAGAAAAGTCAAAAAGAGATAGAAAAGGAAAACATGGGAGCGGTTAGATTCGTCCCGCTTAAAGGAAAGTATGGTTTTTGATCTCTAAACTATCTGTTTCAGTTCTATGTAAGGCGATCCTTTTTCCTCGTCTGTGACTATCGCATATAGGCCCGTCTTCGGTTTTATACCATAGATACACGGCGTCTTGTTGATACTGAGGAGCACGAAGTAATTGTCGGCCATGTTCTTTATCTCTTGAGAAAGGTTAAGGCCGGGCTTCAGTATCCCTATACCCAGGTCGTCTGAATTCTTCGTGTTAGCTACACCGCTTAGAAGTTCCTGAAGGGCCATCTCTCCTCCTCGCATGTATTCCATGGTATCTAATGCATGGTAATCTAGGATCCCTAGGTCTTCTTCTCCTCGGAGTTCCTTCATACTCTGGTTGTATATCTTTTTGTACTGCTTTTGATTTTTTCCGGCTAAAGCTAGCTTGTATGGTTTGTCCGTTTTCGAAGAGAGATGATCTACTATCCTGAATTTCTTGTTGAAATACTCGTCAGGGATGAAACGGATGAGATCGTCCCTGAGATTTTCGGGATGTGTACCTCCGGAAAGAACGGATATCACTCCTCTCTTCTGTGTTAGAAAATTCAGGAACAATGGCCTGATGACCGAGAAAAACTCTTCGTTGCTGACGTTCTCTTTCACCTCGAAAACATTGTAACTGCCGGCGTCAAATCCTCCTCCGAGCAGTTCATCGAGGTCTTCAGTTCCCGTACTGTACTTACCTTCCGGAGAATCGACGGCTTCCCATTCGTTTCCGCCGGAGATCTCCAACTCGTAAGGTTCGAAACACTTGAATCTACCGCCTTTCAAAGACATCAAATACGATGGCTGACTGATCTCCACCGCTCTCAATTTCTTGAGTCTTATCTCTCTCACATCTCTTCCTTCCTGCTGATACCGGTTCAATTGAACGACACCGTCGGCGAGATATTCCAAGTCGGGAGCTGAACCCTTCTCTAATATCATTATAAGATTGGTATTCGAATTCTCTACCAGATCCTTCTGCAGCGTCATAACGAAAGTTTCCATATCCAAATCATACTTGTGGGTGATACCTTCTATACTGTCTATCACTAAAAGAGATCGCTCCGGAAGGATGTTATCTATCCTGTCATATATCCTTTCCAAACCCGGGATATCCTTATCAAGTTGATTGAGGCGGGTTCTATCGACCTCTTCTGGAGGACCCTCTTCTCTTATGCTGCTCAAAAATTCTTGGGCGCCTTCTATCTTTTTTCTTTCCGACTCGGGCATCGGTTTCTCCCTTTCTTCTTCTTCCTCCTCGTATATAGCCTGAAGGAATACTTTACTAGCGTCGATTATTTGGGTACGCATTTCCTTTTCTTCCAACCACGGGAATTGAGTATAGAGGGCCTCGTCAGAGACTCGCGTCGAGAGATAAAAACTCTCTTCTTGACTCGCTATCTCTTCGATCATCTGGAGTCCAAGTGTAGTTTTACCGGTACCGGACGATCCTTCAAAAAATATCGAAGAGCCGCCTTTTTTATTCAAAAACTCTCTAATCTCCGTGGGTACGCTTTTGATCATCTTCATTTTTCAAGAACCTCCTTTATTTCTGAAGCTTTTTCAAGGACGTCTATTTCGGAAACCATCTCTTCCATATCTTCGATCATCTGATCCTTATTATCTGAATCTCCAAGAACGGATAAAACGGCATTAGCTCCAACTTCTCTTATCAGGAGAACCGACTCCGGTGAATTTCCAACTATGAAATCTGGATTCTGCTTTTCAAATCCAGAGAATATTACTTCGCTTGCTCCTAGTATGGTAGCCGAGAGAGTACTGAAACTTTCATTTTCCTCTTCTTTTTCTAGATAAGATGCGATCGGGACACCATTTTTGGAGGTGAGCGCTATCGCATCCATATCTGTTTTCCCGCAGTATTCTCTAAAAATCTCTTCTACTTCTTCCTTGGCTCTAATATTACCACTCTCCTATATTGATACGATCAGCTTGATTTATAAGTAATAGTCTAATTATCCTTTACATATTTAAACTTTCACAGTTAATTACAAAATATCAAAGTCAGAGTCTTTCGAGTATATCTCTGCTTTTTGCCGTGTTAATCTCTTTTTTTATATCAGACACGAGAGACTGATAATATGAAAGGTGATCTCTCACTCTTTCTAGTTCCTCTTTGAGCCTTTCCTCCCTTTCTTCTAGCTCCTTGATCCTGCCCTTCAGCTCCCAAAATTCCTTTTTCGATCTCCTGATCTCGTCTCTTAAATTTTTCACTCTTTGGTCTTCGACCATCTTTTTCCCCTTTTTACCTACATTCTTCTTTTTATATCTTCAAGGTCCATAGAGAGATCGGAAGTGTCCCTGCTACTGTTTCTTATCGATCTAAGGATGCTTTCGGATTCGTTTATCTGTTCTTTGAGCTTTTTACTCTTTTTCTTTAACTCTTTCTTCTTCTCCCTGAGCTGTTCCAACTCCTCCAGGATCTCCTCTTCTCTTTTTTCCCATCTCTCTCTTTCTTCTATGGCCATTAGGGTTTTTTCGACATCTACCAAAGTGAGATTCACCCCTTATTTATTTTTCAATTTTATCTTCCCATAAGCTTTCGAGATATTCCTTCTCTGGTAAAGATCACACCGGGGACAGTATAATTTATTTTTTTCTTCGTCATATTCCATATCTTTCCTACATTCGGAACAGTAACCCTTGACGACGCCAAACTTATCTCCCACAGTAGACAATCTTATCGTCGGTTCTTCCTGTACCACTTTAGCTCTGATTATATCTCCCACTAGATATTCGTCCTTCAGTTCTTCAGTGTAATCATCGGATACCTTCGAGATGTGTATCGATCCTTCCATATCCTCTTTGACATCTCTTGAGACACCTTCTACGATCTCTATACTTAAAACCAACATCGAATCCTTTCTAGCTTCGACTACTCCATAGACGATGTCCCCTTCGTTGATCTCCACTATCGAATTTATCGCCTCGACTTTGGCCTCCAGATCTTCTTCATCATATTTCAATCTACCAAAATGGGCAGCATAGATCTTTCCTTCATCTTCATAAGTGCCTTCCCCTGAAAGCCATTCTTCAGACATCCCTACTTCGTCTCCCGGAAACACGATCTTACCATCAGTTTCTTCCATATTATTACCTCTTAACATCTATTCCAAGCAGTATGACTTCAAAACTTTTTTGCTCTTTCTCGTGAAATTCAAACAGATTATGGATATCGAACATATATCTTTTTTCCCAAAAAAGACTATGTGATTTCTCCTTGATAAAATTTAGCAAAAACTCGGTGGTTTTGGCGTTGTGCAGAGAATAGACCACGTCCGCGATCTCAAAAGCCTTTTCTAGAAAAGGGACATCCGCCTCTCGGTTCTGAGATCCAAAGGGGGGATTCATCAATACCGTATCCACTCTGTCTTCGAATTCGCCAATGTCTTTATTTCTAAAATCGATCGTATCCCCAATGGACCACTTTTCGGCCTCCTTCTTAGCTAGTTCTATCGCATCGCTGTCGATATCGACCGCCGATATCTTTCGGGCTCCCAGATACGCAGATCCTATGGCAAAAATGCCGGTGCCGCATCCGAGGTCCGCGATCTTTTTATCTTTGATATGCCTGTTAGAATAAGCGTGAAAAAGAATATCGGACGCTATCGAAGGAGGGGTAGGATACTGCTCTAATTCTGGATCTGGGTCCGGGAGAGTAGGTATCCGCTCCAATTTTATCTCTAGATCTTTCTTTTTCAGTCCGCTCATATCAATCTATCCTCTTACCTTTCCCTCCGCATACCTCGCATACCCCGCTGCCCTGACATTCCTGACAGTTCTTATTTCCACCGCATCTCTGACAGTTCCCGCTTCCACCGCAGGTAGTGCAGGTCCCGTAGCCTTCACAGGTCTGGCAGAATCCACTGCCGCCGCATACTTCACAGGTGCTGAACAAGCCGGTTTTTCCTTTACCATCGCAGTTTTGACATTCCCCGGTACCTCCGCAGTCTGAACACTCAGTACTCCCCTCACAGTCGGGGCAGTCGCCGGTACCCGAACAGTTCTGACAGTCCCCGGAACCTCGACAATTCGAACATTCTCCGTCTCCACCGCAGGCCGGACAATCAGGTACGACTTTCGATTTCTCTTCGAATTTCTCCAACCTTTCGACTAGTGAATCCTTATCGAGATGATCTAAAGCTTCCTCAAGAGTTCTTTTAGCTTTATCTTCCTCATTCAATTCCCAATGACATTCCGCCTTTCCCAGCCAGACCTCGGCCCGTTCTGGATCTAATTTTAATATCTCATCATATTTCTCGGGCAATATCTTTTTATCCGCTTCTTGGATCAGTTCTTCGACCTTCTCTTCCCTGCTCTCCCGTTCGACATCGGAATCTTCGATCTTGTCATATATCTTCTTCGCCTCTTCTATATCTCCCAGATCGACCAATAGCTCCGCCTTTTTAGATAAAAGGTCGTCGTTCTCTTCGATATTCAAGGCTTTATTAAGAGAGTTCAAAGCTCTTTCAGGCATATCCCTGTCTTTCAAAGCTCTATGCTTGTGTTCGTATATCGATCGATTTTCATCGTACTTTAACGCCTCGTCGTACTCACCCAAAGCTCCCTTGTGATCTCCTTTTTTCTGAAGTATTCGACCTTTAAGCAGATACGATGTGAAACTTTTTTCCAACCGTATGCTCTTTTTGACCCAATTTTCGGCTCTACCCATATCTCTATTCGAAAAAGATATGAGTGAGAATTTTAGATAAGCTTTAGGATTATCCAATGCAAGTTTGTAATCTCTATCGGCCTTTTCGACCCTGTTCATCAATTCTTCTATTTCCTCGTTCATCTCTATATCTTTACTGAGATCTTTTGGATCGATCTTTATCGCGGTCAACAATTCCTCAGCCTCGTTCTCAATTTCTCCCATGTATATCAATTCCCGATTTCAAAAATTTACAAAAATAAAGCTTGTTAAGGTATCACTTACTGCCTCTTTCCCACACTTCGTCCGAGATCTCGTTGTATATGGATTTCTTTTCGGGCTCTTCTTCTTTTTCTTCCTTCTCTTGAAGTAATTCGTCAATTTTGTCCTCGTTCAAGAGCCAATAATGGATCCTCCACTTTTTCCCGCTAGGTAGATTCGTAGTCTCTTCCTCTGTCATAAGGAGATCAAGATCTTCCAATTGGTAAAATACATCCCTCTCTTCGGAAGATAGGAGATTGTCAGTGATGGTCTTGTCATAGCCGAATAGATTCATGACTGTTTCCGCCATATCCTCCGCTCGACTGGAATCTTCATCTTTTTTCTCGAGGGCCGTTCTTATGGCCTTCTTCAAATCTTCAAATGTTATCCTGCTCACACTAGATCACGCTTATGGAACTTTGATTCATTTACACAATCCCGATTTGAGATATAATCCTTTCGTATCTGCCTGAGATGATTTTATACCGTATAACGGCGAATATAAATAAATCTTCCCCTTTTATATTATCACAAAATATTTTTGGGTTCAAGTGTGAAAAAATCACAGAGCGATTCAGATCTCCTTGACGCAGGTCTGTACTCGATCTATCAGTTTTTTAGCCCAGTCTAGCTTTTTTTGCTTTTCTATCCCGCCCTCATATGGATTCCCAAAATCCCAGCCGTTCAATTTTATTTTTTTAGCATCGAAGTGATCAGCTATATGAACGGCTCTATCGCCGTCCGTGAAACCTCCGAAATTATATATGTTGTTCTCCGGAGGTCTGCATTGACATGTCGAAATAACATGACCTTCGAATTTTTCAGACCATTCTTCGATCAAATCAATATTATCTTCGTGCGCGTGTATAACCGCGGGGATACCGTTCAAATTTTTTCGCAACTGAAGTTCGATATCTCCGTCAAGGTCGGTTACTATCAAGTCTGGGTCTACTCCGCGCTCTTCGACCATTTCGATCGTCGAGCCGGCGGCTACAGTCAATTCCGCCCGGCTTTCAGAATAATAAGGACCAGATATCTCTACGACTTGATCTTTCAGTTTTCTCAGTGGAGAGAGACCGTCGGTCCCTCTAACCTCGCTCAATAACTCAGCTGCTTTCCTATCTTTTTTTCTAGAATAGCCGAACTGTGAAATTATTTCTTCATAAGTCCCTTTCCACTGCTCAAATTCCAATTTATTTCACCCGGATCTTTATTCTTCTTCGATATCGGTTTCCTCATCACCTTTAAAACTTCTCTGGATCAAACCCGCCACGACACCTATCAAAAGTCCTAGAGTTATAAATATAGCGACCATCGGTAAAGTATTTGCGCTGTCCCCCATTCCCAGCATCTGCCTGATGTATTCGAGAGCTCCCCAAAAGATGAATGTGAGAGCAAACAGGGTCAAAAATACAACCAAAAATGGTCTCTTAACACTTCCTTTTTTGATATTAGTATCTATCAACCTACCGATTTCGTGAAGGAAGACCGCGCCTATCCACCACCAAATGACTGTGGAGGAGAAAGTCACTAAACTCCTTATCGGGTAAATCAACACTTCCTCCTGAATCCTGTTCCAGCCCCGAAGAGAACTGCCGATTACTATCAAGACGGAGACCGCCGTGAAAGGGAGCCAGACAGACCCTCTCCTCACGGCATTCTTCACCGTCTCGTATGAGTTCAACGCTTTTCTATCGATCTCAAATATCCTACCAAATATGTAAAGGCCTATGACGAAAAAGATCATGCCTACTCCAAATCCGGGAAGACCGGTCAATGCGCCGATTCCCTCAAGGTATAAGTTACTCAAGAGAGCGACGATCCTGAAAAAACCATAAACCAAAAGCGCTAGAGATATCGGGAGAAGAAGTTTTCTTTTAGATTTCTCCTCCTGGAAGGTCTTGACGAATAAGTAATAAAGGTTCTCCACGCTCTCGCTCTGTTTCACATATACGGTTTTGATGTGTGATATATCGATCTTAGAAGACACTATAGGGCTGATATACTCGTCTTCTGCGCCGTCTGTCACGAGGACCGCAGAATCAGCATGAGTATGGTCTAGAACATAATCGAGCTCTTCACCCAATGCGGTATCGGATGTATAACCGATCGAAGGAGCACCGCATATAGTGGCGATCTCCACATCTTCACCTTTCTCTTTCAGTTCGTCGTAAACGGAGATGGCGGAAAGTATAGAATTGGTGTCGGAATCTTCTGGATCTTTCAAACCCAGTTTAACAGCTGCCTGGAGATTGTCTTCCCTCCCTATTATGGGGGTTTCTAGATTAGTTTTTTCTCCGATATCGTCATCTCTATCTGCACAAAGTATGAGTTTTCCCATTTGTATTCTCCTCGGTATCTTTCGATCGGGCTTGTTAATATTCCAATTGCATTATTTAGTATTTGTCTATGTTTATTACAGCAGCGGGCTTAATATCCCTGCAGATTCGTTTGTTACCCCAATAAGCGATCTAGATAAGATAAAAATTCATTCAATTCCATACCGTCTTCCCAGGGTATCTTGTAATTATCGTGCACGGTAGTTTGAACGTTCGGCAGTTTCTTGTTCAAGAGCTTATATTTTTTGGATAGACCTTCGATCTGCAGTGTGAAAAGCCTCCATTTATCTCCCCTCTGACCCTTCAATCTATACGCATATATAGGAAGGAGTTTAGCCTCGTGGCATATCTCTTTTATCCTCTCAGCCTGTTCGGTCAATCTCTTCTGATCGCTCAGATACAGCACGTCTTTCTTAGAGGACTTAACCTCTATGAGAAAAGAAACATCGCCTCTTACAGCTACTAGGTCCACGCCCAAGCTTCCAGCACCTCTCACCACCAAGAAAGGGATGTTTTTCACGCTATCGTATCCTTCCTTCTCCTCTTCCGTGCAGGTCTTGGTAAGGTCTTCTATCATCTCTTCATCGCCGGAAAAGATATCTTTCAGTTCCCTTTCGTATTTGCCCTGAGCCATTTTTTCAAAACCTAACTTCTTGTCCAGTACTTATACATCCTCTATGGTCATGGTTCAAGTCTTTCGGGATCTCGCGGGAACAGTATGGATTCCCTTATATTATCTAAGCCAAGCATCTGCTGGAGGAGCCTATCCAGACCCAACCCGATACCGCCGTGCGGAGGCATCCCGTACTTGAAGGTCTCTAAGTAGGAGTCGAATTTTTCCAAGTCTACATCTATCTCTTTCATCTGATCCACCAGAACGTCATATCTATGTTCACGCTGACCGCCGGAGACCAGTTCCTGACCTTTGTACTCCAAGTCGAAATAAGTCGTCAGTGAGGGGTCATGATCCTTTCTCATCGCATAGAAAGTGCCCTCTTTTACCCTAGTGGGGAATTCAGTGATGAAGAAGAAGTCCGTACCGCATTCCTCTTTTATATATTCACCCAACATCTTTTCTTCTTCGGTCCCTATCTCGGGTTGACCTTCCCATTCTTTTCCGAGTTCCTCTAGGATGTTTATACATTCTCTATATGGAACCTTCTTGAAGGGATGTTCAGGCACCTCGATCTCGACTCCAAGGCGATCTAATTTATCCTGACCGTGTTCCTTAACATAGGAGAGCGCGTGAGTGATCATATAACTCGTCATGTCCATTATATCTACTGAGCCGTCGATAAAGGACATCTCAAAATCTAGAGATATGAATTCAGAGGTATGTCTGATGGTGCCGAAATCTTCCGCTCGGTAAGCCGGCGCTATCTCGTATACCCTTTCGAAACCCGCCGACATAAGCATCTGTTTATACAGCTGAGGGCTCTGCGCGAGATAGGCTTTCTCGCCGTAATAATCGACCTCGAAAAGGGTAGCGCCTCCTTCGGCGCCCGCCGCCACGACTTTTGGAGTGTTGATCTCGATAAATCCTTCTTTAGAAAAGAAATCTCTCAACCCGTCAAGCAACAGATCTCTTATCTCGAAGATCAACCTTTTTTCCTCTTTCCTTAAATCAAGAAAACGGTTATCGAACCTGGTCCCCATCTCAGCATCGACTTCATCCACCACTCCCAGTGGAAGAGGAACTTCGGCTTCGGATTCTACTTTGATAGAAATCGGGGTTATCTCGTAACCGAGCTCGGTTTGGTCCGTACTCTTTTTCTCACCTTCGACGATCACTACACTCTCTCTCGGGATATCCACCGCATCTTCAAAAGCTTCGCTTCCCATCTCGTCTTTCGAAAGAACGACCTGAAAGACGCCGGTTCTATCTCTCACTTTTAGAAAAGCGATGCCGCCGAGATTCTTGATCTCTTGAACCCATCCTCCTAAATGGCACTTGCTTCCATCTTCGAGATCAACTGCTTCTTCTGCGTGAATCCTTTTCATGTGATGAGAAATAAAGGAGAGATATAAAAGAGTTCAGGATGAAAAGAGGTGATAGTGAAAACATTGAGCCCAAAACTAAAATAATGAATACAGGTATATTCCGATGATACTATGGGTAAGAATCATTATGACGTGAAGAGAGGTCACTTCGAAAATATAGAAGGTGATAAACTCAAGGATCTGATGGACGAAACTTTCGAAGAAGTGAAGGAAGACGGAGAAAAGTTGATCGTCGATAACGACGGCGCTATATCACATCTTGAAGTTTGGACCGAAGGAAGAACCGGACTGTGGGTAGACCTAGAGATGGATAAAGAGGCAGATCAAGACGTCGCCGGCGAGACCATTTCGAAATGGAACGACTTTTTAGAGGAAGCTACCGGTTTTACAGCGAAAGAAAGAAAAAAGAGGGCGAAAGATAGCGCCAAGGACAAATAACTCCTTTTCGTTTTTTCATAACTACTTCTTTTCTTCTCTATATATTCTTTAAACCTGACTACAGAGTCATTTATTTATCTTTTCAAAAAATATATATAGACTTAAACAATGGCATTAACAAGTGATCGTAATGGCAGAAGAAAACAAACTCGCAAATCCCGCTCCGTTGGGCCTGATGGGTTTCGGCATGACTACTGTACTGTTGAACATCCACAACGCAGGTTACTTTGATCTAGGAGCAATGATCCTAGCCATGGGTATATTCTACGGTGGATTCGCTCAATTAATTGCCGGCTGGTGGGAAATGAATCAAGGAAATACTTTCCCAGCAGTGGCTTTTAGTTCATACGGCCTATTTTGGTTGAGCTTTGTCGGACTTGAAACCATACCAACCATTCTTGGTAGATTTGAAGTCGCTCCAACAGCCCTTGCAGCCTATCTTGCCATGTGGGGCTTGTTCACTGGATGGATGTTCCTTTCGACGCTCAAGATGAACAGAGCTCTACAAGTGGTTTTCAGTACATTGACAGTACTGTTCTTCTTGTTGGCGTTACATTTTGCTACAGGCTCGGAGATGATCCTTATCGTCGCCGGTTTCGAAGGGATTCTCTGTGGATTCAGCGCCGTATATACAGCTCTAGCAGAGGTCACCAATGAGTACTACGGAAAAACGATATTCCCGATAGGACCGGTCGGGGATTGAAACATAAATTCAAATATAAAAAATAAAAAACCTTTTCTTTTTATGTTTTCTAAATTTATGTTTACGGAGTTCTTCGCGCCTCTTTCGGCGGAGTCGCCGAGCGATCTTCTAGAGATAACACTGACATATATAACGGTTATTATTAATGAGAGGGTCTTTTATTTTATAAAGGTACTTAAAGCGTCATACAGATTCGTTTAAATTACCCCTATAATTTACCCCAAAAAGCGTCTGACGAAAGCTTTTTTAATGTTATACTTCATCCTCATTACCCTAACGGCGGACCCCGGATGATGATCGAAAAAATAATACATACGCTTTATCAGCGTTTCGGTCTAAATCTCCACTTGAAACGAAGGGGTTAAAATCGGGGCCTAAATGGAGGAATACTATGGTAAATCAAGAAAATGTGTTCAAATCTTACATGGACTCGAACTCCCTATTTCGAGGAGATCGAGATATACTGCGTCCATCTTACGTTCCCGAGGAATTACCTCATAGGAAGGACCAGATAAATGATCTCGCTTCTATAATGGTAACGGCATTGAGAGGAAACAGGCCGTCCAATGTACTTATATTTGGCAAGACCGGGACCGGTAAAACTGCGGTAGTGAGATATCTCGAGCGAGAGATCAATAGATTGAAAAGAGAAAACGAAGAAAGTGAGCTCAATACTGAGTTCAGCGATTACGACATCGATAAAGTAGAATACGTGTATATCAACTGCGAGGTCGTAGACACTCATTACGGCGTCATGAAAAATATAGGTAATAAATTCGTAGAGGATTGGGACGAACAGATACCGTTTACCGGCTGGCCGATGGAAAAAGTTTACGAATCTTTGAAAGATCGTATTGAAGAAGAACCTAGAGTCGTAGTGATAATACTGGACGAGCTCGACAAACTCGTGACGAAAAGCGGAGACAGCGTCCTTTATCACCTTTCCAAGATCAACTCTGAATTAGAAAAAAGCAAAGTGAGTTTGATAGGGATCTCAAACAACCTCAAGTTCACCGAGTTTTTAGATCCTAGAGTCAAAAGCAGGCTGGGCGAGGAGAAGATGATTTTCCCTCCCTACAATGCCGATCAGCTTAAAGACATCCTGGCGGACAGGGCAAACAAAGCCTTCGAACCCGACATCCTCGGCAACGACGTAATGTCGCTGTGTGCTGCGCTCGCAGCACAAGAACACGGCGACGCGAGAAGAGCCCTCGATCTATTGAGGGTATCTACCGAGATAGCGGAGCGGGATAACGACGAATCGGTGAACACTAATCATGTTTACAAGGCGAAGAACAAGATAGAGCAGGACTGCGTTAGAGAAGCTGTCAATACCCTGCCCACCCATTCAAAATTGGTACTTTATTCGATCCTGCTGATGCAGGACAATGGAAAGGACAAGCTAACCACGGGAGAGGTATATTCCGGCTACAAACAGCTGAGTCAAAAATCCGGCATGGATCCACTGACGCAGAGGAGGATAACTGACCTCATATCCGAGTTGGATATGCTGGGATTGATAAACGCTAGAGTCAAATCATTTGGAAGGAGAGGCAGAACTAAAGAGATTCAGTCTTCGGTGCCTAAATCCGATATAATAGACCTGATAGAAAACGATAAAAGTATCGAAGCGGTAAAAAATGTGAACTTCAACGGTGCAAAACAAACTACGTTGATGTAAAACGAAATCAGTATTCGTCTAAATCTTCCGTATCTGGCTCTTCGGGACGCTCCTGATCCATTTCAATATCTCGGTTCGAAGCCCCAGAAACTTCTTCGATATCTGGACCTTTTCCCTCTTCGGCCGTATCTGACGATAGGCCCTCCTCTTCTTCAGATATGCCTTCAGACTCCTTTCCATCTTTATCTTCTGAGCTTTTGTGATAATTAAAAATGATTTCAGTTATAAAAGGCAATAAGATGATGACTGCCATCGATATCAGAAAATTATTCCAACTGTTCGAAGGTATTTGGTCGGCTCTCCCCATCAACATCAGTTTGATAGTGCCGAACCAGGGCAACTCGCCCCTAGCTTTTCCTTTCACCCATTTCACTTTAACCGGTTCATTTAGAGTCCCCGTGATCCCCTTCTGATCGTAATTGGGTGCGTTGGTCTCGGTCGAGTCTCCCATGGTTATATATCCAGAGTGACGATATTTCAGCAGCTCGGACAGATTTATAGTGACTTCTTTATCGCCGTAGCCGTAATCGTGTAGAGTGATACTTTGGGTGAGGCCCCTGTACCTGTTGCCCTGCGAGGTCTCCCATTCCTCCCCATACTCTAAATTCCGTAGAGATGGAACATCGAAAGAATGTGATTTATTATATTTTAGATATAACACCGGCCTGTGGATTATCGGGGTTCTACGATCGTTTCCGTCCGGTTCAAAAACGATCACGTCGCCGTACTGGCCGTATTTTTTATAACCTCTAGCTTTCCCTTCTACGTATGTGACTATATCTTCTCTTTGGTTTTCCTGTACTATCACTATGTCTCCCGGGTCTATCACCCCTATCTCGCTCTGTTGGCTGTGCATCATACTGCCCGATTCGATGACCACCATAGGGGGCCATCTTCCGCTGAATACGTATAGGGATCCTAAAATGATACCTAGGATGACTAGAGAAACTAAGATATCTCTTCCCATCGAAAGTATGTTCTCTTTTTCAACGGCCATTGTAGTTACAAGCAGATTATTGGGACCTGTTATTTACTATTTCCTCCGATTACTACTCTTTTTTTCGATAAGGGCCCTCGCAGGGCTCGAAAATAAAATAAATGGGTTGCTAGTTTCGATAGATATGAACCGACCTTCTCTTGACGAATATTTCATGGCGATGGCCTACTTGGTATCCGAAAGATCCACCTGCTTGCGGCGAAAAGTGGGGGCTGTGATGGTGAAGAATAAGCAAGTTTTGAGCACCGGATACAACGGCGCTCCAAAGGACCTTCCCCATTGTGAAGATCTGGGCGGATGCATGAGGAGAGGAGACATTCATCCACCATATTTAGACATATTTTTCGAGCAGTATGAGGAAGACGAAGATATCGATAAAGAAAAGATGCTAGAGGAGACTGACTTTTTCCCCAAAAAGGGAGAAGGCGTAAAATCCGGTAGGAGGCACGAGTTATGTAGAGCCGCACATGCGGAACAAAATGCGGTCATACAGGCCGCGGTATCCGGTGTCAGTATAAAGGGGAGCAGATTATACTGCACCACTTATCCCTGCGTGGTCTGTGCTAAGATGCTCATCAATTCGGAGATAAAAGAGATAGTTTATGATGGGGATTACACCGATTCGCTCTCGGAAAATATGTTGAATCAGAGCAAAATAGAAGTTAGAAGATTCGAAGGAGATGAGAAAGACATTCAAGAAACTATCTCCAAATATATAAAAGATAAAGAAAAATAAGGATTTTATTTTACGTCTTTAAAGACTCATGACGTCTACGGGGCAGACATCCACACAGTTACCGCAGTCGATGCAGGTATCTTCGTAGACCTCGGCCACTTCTTCTACGACTATGGCGTCAACCGGACATTCTTCTTCACACTGTGCACAGGCGATACAGCCGTCTTCGTCAACTTCTACTACCATCTTACCACGGTTTGTGAGCAGATATAGATTATATAAAAACTTTACTCATTTTCTCTAAAGAGAAAGAGCATCTACAGGACAGATCTCTACACAATCCCCTATATCCTCGCATTTATCGGCATCGACCTTCGCGACATCATCTACGACCATAGCATCTACCGGGCATTCCTCTTCACACATGCCACAGGCGATGCAGGTCTCTTCATCTATCTCGACTACCATCTTTTCACCGTTATGTTGATTAAGGAAAGTTCTTAAAAAGTTTTCTATACTCGGACACATAAATTTGTAAAAAATAGAAAGATTAATTAAATCTCAGTTAAAATTCACCCGTATGCGGATCATATTGGACGAGAACCTTCCTGAAAAAGTCAGAGAAGAGATCAAAGACGTTCAGGACGGTGAAGAAATCTTAGACGTTAACAAGGAGCACAAAGGGATATTGGACTTCGAACTCGTAGACAAGATGGATGACGAAGATATCATGGTCACAAGGGATAAAGAACTGCACGAGAATCTTCTCAATATCGAGAAGAAAAGCGTCTACTACGATATCCAAAAGGAAAATTTGATAGAGCTCCAGATCAAACTCACTTATTATCTGAAGGGATACGATATAGAAGCCGTGACCTCAAACAGCTCACAAAATGATCATCTTTCCGAAAACGAGAACTCTATGCTGAGAAAAAGATTTGAAGAGTTAAAGAAAGAAAACGCCGAGCTGAAATCGAGAGTGAACGTTTTAGAGGGTAAACTCAGATCAGTACTCAATACTGCTGAATCCGCTTTCGATGAAGAAGAGTGATTTGAAAAGTTTAGTTCTTCTCTTTTATTTTCTCTATCTTTTCTTCCAGTTCCTCTCTCATCTCTTCTCCTTTGAAATCACCGTCAAAATAATCTATACGGGCGGCTATCGCTATCTTGTTGGCGAAGGCTCTAGCTATCTTACCTCTAAGGTCTTCGGGCGCCCTGTGAACGTATGGATGCTGGAGTATCAGGCCGTGTTTTGGCGGAGGCGTGCCTTTGTCAAGATGTTTGAACAGAGACTTTTCCGCTCCCAGCATCTGTATAGTACTGGCAGGCTGCTTAGCTAACTCCTTGAGCGAGCCCTGCTTTGCGATTAGTTCTCCGCCCAGCTTTGCTCCTGTGAGAACCGCGAGATTGGGAGCATACTCCTCCATCCTATTTTCGACATAGTCCTCCAGTTCCTCTCGATATTCCATCTCTTCTTTCGTCACTCTAGCCAACGTTTTGAAATGTTCTGTTTCTAGTGGAGTTATCTCCTGGTCGGTGGAATCCTTTTCTATTTCTGTCTCTTGTTTTATCCTCTTCCTATCACCGTACTCGGAGATCAATTCGAGATATCTTCTCTCGTCCACCTCGTCCTCTAGTTCCGAAAAATGTAAAGAATACCAGTCTCTCAATCGTTCCATCTTCATATTTATACTCTCGTTCAGGTCCTGTATCGTATCAACGGCCTTGGCTAGATGCTCGCCGAAATCTATGGAATCTTTTATCTTTTTCGTCCCTAATTTCTGGAGCGATTCCTGCAGAAGACTGTCTTCATAAGACCTATCTTCTAGATCGATAGAAATCTCATCCGAGTCCACTACTTCACCCAATTCCGACAACCTTTGTGAAGTGACGAATAATCTTCCATCAAAGTCAGATACTAATTCTTTTTCTTCTTCTAGAATCTCCCCCTTCTCTTTCCCGTACTTCCTTTGGGCTATCTCGTCGGCATCTTCTGGATAGAGTTTTTTCTTCAGTACCTCCCCATCTTTCAATACAAAACTACCGAACCAGGTCGAATGGAGGTATCTTTTTTCTTGACTCATGGCTTAAAAAGAAATGTCGATAGGGTTTAAACTTTTTTAATCGCCTTAGTCGGGTATCAGATAGATACTCTGCTTTATCTTTACCACATCTACCTCGTCCTTTCCTTCCCCAAACCCATCCGGCTTTAGTAATGTTTTGGTCTCGTATGTATCCGGGTCCATGACCTGTATCTCGTCTTCCGCTTCCGAGACCACCACGGCCTCTTTTATAAGTTCCTTTCCTCCATGAACCGTGGCCTCCATCATCTCTTTTTTATTGATCGTCGTGGATTTGTTATTCTCAAGATCCTGAACTATATTGGGTCCGCTGCCCCTCTTGGTTTTTTTCACCCGATATAAATTTTCATCATACTCTAAGAAATCTCCTTCTTCGTAAGGTGGGATCCTAACTGAGTATGTCACTCTATAAACGTTCTGTCCGTCTTCCCTGCCCACGAGCTCTGATGAGCTTTTGACGTCCGCACCGAAAATATCGGCTATATCGTAGGATAGATTTTTCGTGACCCTTTTATCGCTGAGATAGAAGTCTAGGCCTCCATGGACCTCCTTCTCCAAAGTTATAAACACTTTCTTTTCTTCCCCTCGATCTACCTCTACTCTTTCGTGAACCATCCTTAAAACTTCGCTCTTCTGTTCTTCCGTCATCTCTTCCTCAGTAGGTCTAACTTGGAGGATAGCTTCGAAATAATCCCCTTCTCTTTTGCTGCAGTTCTCACATTGACTTTTTTTCAATACGATATTCGTGGAGAGATGCTTTTTAGTCGTCACTTCTCCCGACTGTAACTTCACCTCAAGGTCCGCTCTGATGTGTTGAGGATCGCTCTCGTCGAATTCCACTTGAAAAGAAGTCTTCTCCACTACATCTGAGGGGGAAAGTGCCTCCTCTATACCGTCTAGCATCACCGTCTGCAGATCCGGTCTTTCTATCCATTTCCCTTCTTTCCTTACACTGCCGCAGGTCGAACAGATCTCGATCTCGATGGGATCATCCACTTCGACTGATATGTTTTTCTCCACATAACAATCTTGACACATCCCGTCGTGGAGTTCTTCGACTTCCGCCCCACATTCTACACATATCATGCTATCACCTAGATCCTCACTATCTGAAGATGGGGTATCTCTTCGACCCATATTATGTCGTCTTCACTCCCGAAATCCGCTTCTATCGCGGCATCGACAACGTCTTCCCCAACTAGATTTGCGATGGTTGACTTGGTGAATTTCTTTTTCAATCTCTCTATTTCTATCTCTCGGCCGCCGTAAAAGCTCTTTTTGATATCGAGGTGTATATCTCCTTCCTTGAAGCTTTCACCAAGGATTTCTTTGTCACACGCGGCGAGAAGGACATCGTCGCCCTGATCATATATCTGGTAAGCTGCTTTCATATTGACTCTCCCTATGCTAGATCATACTCACCCTGACTAGGGGTATATATCTGTCCGTTGCTCCTCATCCTATCTAATTCCTGCCTAACTTCTTCTCGAGAATATCCTCTAGACTCAGCTTCCTCCAACAGTTCCTCTTCAGGCACGGAACCTTCATGGACCTCCTTTTTATTCCTCAATATATCCCTTATTTGGGTCATGAGTGTCCTTTCGCTGTGAGATACGCTCGAGGAGACCATATCTATGTCGAGTTCGCCGGATTCAGTTGAGGCCACCTGCTGAAGGAAATGGTTAGTCACGCTTATCGCTCTCTCTGCGTCCTCTGCTGTGACCTGTTCTCTCAGATGAGCCCTAGCGCTGGCCTCGGAAAGACGGACTAAAGACTCCAACTGTCTGGCCGTTACCGGTATCGAATCGTCGCTTCCTTTATCCCTCAATTGAAGATAGAAGTCCTCTAATTTATCCATGGCCGTATCGGTCATTACCGGCGTTAGGGTCTTCGCATGGGCGATATACTTTCTCAAGAATTCCTTGTCATATTCCGGGCTGAATTCTTTTTCGAAGTCTGCGCCCTCACTCTCTATCATTTCACCCTCCTCGTGAAGACTCAGTATATGATTAGCGATCTGAGAATCCTTTTCCTTATCCGGCTGATCGATGAGAGCAAAGATAAGATCGAATCTCGAGATAAGCGGAGGAGGTAGATCGATCTGTTGGGATATGTTCTCATGGACTTCGAATCTACCGTACTCAGGATTCGCCGCGCCAAGGACAGCACATCGAGAGTTGAGCGTAGCGTTTATGCCGGCTTTAGCGACTGATATACTCTGCTGTTCCATGGCTTCATGCATCGCACTTCGATCTTCAGAGCGCATCGTGTCGAGCTCGTCCACGCACGCTATCCCACCGTCGGCGAGGACCAAAGTTCCCGCTTCGAGGACCCACTGGCTCTCGCCCATGACTTCTTCTTTTACCGCGGCGGCTGTTAAACCAGCGCCCGTAGAACCTTTTCCCGATGCATACATACCTCTGGGAGATAAATCGGAAATATATCTCAAGAGTTGAGATTTAGCCGTCCCGGGATCTCCGACTAAAAGTATATGGATATCGCCTCTAGTTATCGTGCCGTCGGGCATCTCCTTTCTAACACCGCTGAAGAGTTGAAGTGCAAGACCTATCTTTTCCGTATACAGGCCTTGAATACTGGGAGCTATCGAATTGACGATCTTTGTGAAGATGCGAGGGTCTGAAGCAGCTTCTTTTATCTCTTTCCTGTCTTCTTCGTTTAACTCTAGATCTTCAAATTCGTATTCCTTGACTTCTATACCGTTCACCTGCATGTAGATATCGAACACTCTACTTTGAGTACTCCGGCTTTTACTTTTCGGTCTTCCGTCCAATATCCCATTTAGGGTTATCCTATCTCCTGGAGAGACCTGGCCTACCAGATCGTGTTTGACCCATCCTTTCAGCCGCTGAGGTTGTTCGCCGCCTCTTAACTCTTCGGGACTCTCCTGGATCTCTATATTTTGAAAATCTTTGAACTCAGATTCGTCTTTGAGAAGAACAAAACTAGTCTTATTTGCGGATTTGCCGCACTCCACGCATTCCATCGGTTCCTCTATCTCGCCTCCGCTCTGTTCTATTTTGAATTCAGAGCCACATCTCTGACAGCGGAAAGCCGCCTCCGATACCCGAGGTCTTACCTCAGTGGTCTTTCTAACGAGGCCGGTGATACCGAGATAGGTCGAAAGATCGTTAGACCTCAAGCCTCTGATCATCTTCTTTCTAGCGTCCGATAGATCCTTGAGTCTCAAAAATATATGGACATCTTCGTAGGCCTTCCCCAAGACTTCCTTTATCGCTTCCTCGCCCTGGTCTAGGCACTGCTTCGGATTCCTAACGACGTACCTAGGAAATTCGAGATCCTCGAAAAAGAGGGTCAGATCGTTATAACTGATAAAAACCGATCTCTCGTCGGGATAATTATCCGCCACCTTGATAAGATCGGAATGATAGTCTTCGTCCTCGAACAGATTTTTGAATTTTTCTTTTACTTCGTCATCAGAGTATTCCGCCATCTATATCTCCGGATTTTCACGATTACTCTTACGGCTTATTATAATTTATCTTTACAGCCTAGTCATTAGTATCGAGCTAACAGGCTATATTTTCTATCATAGGTCGTAAATTCGAAATGTTCTCCCGAACATATTTATAAGAGTGTTATTTGATAACATGTTGAGTTGCTTAAGATGTTACAAGTTGTCTTCGGAGCTTTACTGTTAAGCGTGTTTCATGCGGCGATCCCCAACCACTGGATACCTCTTATAGCTATAAGCGAGACTGAGGACTGGAAGGAAAAGGAAACCCTGTCCTTCACCGCTTTAGTGGGTTTCTCACATACCGCAAGTACCATCCTTATCGGGATAGCGGTCGGTCTGCTGGGATATTCACTATCACAGCACTATGACCTTATAACAAAGTGGATAGCACCTCTGCTCCTGATAGGTATAGGATTGGTGTATCTTCTTCTGCATGCGAAAAGTAGTGAACATTCACATCACGACAGTGAAGATCTAGCCGATAAGTCCAAATGGGCTATAGTCGGGTCTTTGTCCATCGCTATGTTCTTCTCACCCTGCTTAGAGATAGAAGCCTATTATTTCACCGCCGGGACGTTCGGCTGGACGGCTATCTGGTTGATCTCGATAATATATCTGGTGGTAACCGTCTCAGGCATGGTGCTCCTGGTGCTGTTCACCAAAAGAGGGATGAAGAATCTAGAATTTCACTTTTTGGAGCATAATGAGAAATTGATAACTGGTGTCATCTTGATAATCTTAGGTATATTCACCTACTTTAACCCTCTGTAAGAGAATAGCATAAAAGGGCTAAAATTAATATGTGAAAGAGGCTCTTTAAGAGACGATGAGAGGGAGACGGCCTATTATCGGGATAACCGCCTCCGCATCGAGCTGGATTCTTGGTGTGGCTCTTTACTTCACAGGCTTAGAAGTGTTAAGTTGGACCCCGATAAAGATCACATCTATTGCTCTGTTATCATCTTTTTTCGCCCTATGGTTTGCGGATTTCGATAACTGGCCCTTCGCTCGTTTTTCCGCTTTTAAAACGGGGGTTCTAACCTCCGGCTCCAGTTTTCTTTTGGGATGGGTCACTTGGCACTACGTAGACATGACGGATTGGGTAGCCTATAACAAAGGTATTCCTTTGGCTACTACGCTCTTTTTCCTGTACCTGGTGGTCTCGCTCTCATTTAAAAACAGACATCTTAAAGACGTACCGGTTTACAAGAAGCCTTTCATCAATCTCGTGCTGTACCTATTCTTGGCTTACATATTGATAAAGACGGGAGAAGTTTCGCCTCTAGCTATCATAGAGGGTATACCCTTTTTCTGGTTCCCTATGTCCCTTTTCTACTTCTTCAGCCTGGACTCTTGGATCACCGATGAGATGGATTTTCCCTCGAAAGGAATAGTGGACGTCTTGATCGTGCTTTTCTTCGGATCAGCCTTCGTCCTTGGACTCATACATGGGCTCAATATTCGTCCGGCCATAATCCATCTGAATCCTCATCTTCTCGCCTGGACAGGCGCGCTTTCTACTGCGGCGGTACCTCTCTTTATCTTCCTGGATAATCGACCGTATAGCAAACTAAAACAGCCTTTTACGGGGCTGATTGGGTTGGTACTTATGCTTTCTATCGGGGCTGTAGAGATCTTTGTTCTTCGTTCACTGATCGGACTCGATCATCTCCATATGATGACTCTTCTCTTTTCAGTAGTAGCTGTTCAATTGATGGGTGCTTTCTGTTTCGAATTCGGGACAGGTGAAGACTAGTTATTGAAAGGACTATGTATGATTTCACAAAGCATAAATGATTTATAACATCGTTATATAGATAGACCATGTTCGAAGAAGCCAGCGAAAGTGACGTTACGCGAGCCATAGTCAAGCAATTCGGAAAAAAATTGGACGAATTTGCGGATTCTGAAGTTATCGTTATCGGTGCCGGCCCCAGCGGTCTCATGGCAGCTAGAGACCTAGCCATGAAAGGGCGCAAAGTTCTAGTCGTAGAAAGGAACAATTATCTCGGCGGTGGATTTTGGCTCGGCGGTTATCTAATGAATACGGTGACCGTAAGGCCGCCCGGTGAAGAGATTTTGGACGAGTTGGGCATACCTTACGAGGAAGATGGAGATCTCTATACTGCGATGGGACCTCACGCCTGTTCGAAGCTTATCTCAGAAGCCTGTGACGAAGGTATACAGATACTAAACATGACCGAATTCGAAGACGTTGTACTGAGAGAAAACGAAAGGATAGGAGGCGTAGTCATCAACTGGACGCCGGTATCGGAACTACCCAGACAGATAACATGCGTTGATCCCATCTCTCTAGAAGCCGACATAGTGATAGATTCTACCGGCCATGACGCCTGCGTAGTGAGTAAGTTGGAAGAAAGAGGCATGATAGAAACGACCGGCTTCGGCGGGATGTGGGTCGACGAATCAGAAGATCTCGTAGTCGAGCATACCGGCAAAGTGCACGACGGTCTAGTGGCGACGGGTATGGCAGTTTCCACCACCTACGGTCTGCCGAGGATGGGCCCGACATTCGGTTCTATGCTTCTTTCCGGAAGAAAAGGAGCTGAAGTCGCCGATGACTTACTCGGCTGAACTCCCCTTTCAAAAGATCTTTCTTTTTATCGACCAGCGGATCGAGACTTTAAATAGAGGAAAATTGAAAAGCTTCTTGGAAGACAAGACGGGGCGGGAAGTAGAATGCAGAGAAGATTTTCTTAAAGAAAAGTACAAGGACGACCTTCCGGAAAAAGTGGCTAGAACGAAGATCCGGAACAAGAGAAAAAGGGAGTTCAAAGATCCTCTCCCAAAAGAAATACAGATCGAAAGAAAGATAATAAAAAAAGGAAGAGATCTGCTGGGTATTATCTATGACGCCGAACGTTTGGGTAAAACGATGTTCGATCTTCTTAGTCCTGAAGAAAGGAAAGATCATACCGTTATCATAACGAAAAGATTGATCGGCACTATGGAGAAAAACGAGGCACGATATCACGTCAGGACGGTCTTGAATTCGATACCATCTATAATATCGACTAGCGGTATCGTGGAGGGACCGGCGAAACCTAGAGAATATTATTTCGCGGATGAGGGCGAAAAAGAAGATATGCTCTCTTTTGAACCGATGGAGCATTCGGATCAAAGAATGAGTAGAGCGGTGAGATCATATCTACTTCAAACGATCTTCTGGCGTCTCGACGGAGACCCGTTTTGTGAAAAAGAGGGATGTCCTCTTTACAATTCCCACTGGCAGGAAGGTGTGATAGAGAATCAGATCGAAGGTCAGCTCTGCAGAGAGCACGAGGAAAAACTCTCAAGTCTCAGGAAGGAAAAAGATTTCGATGAGAAGAGTAAATCCTAGATCCGGGTAAAAGCTGAAATGGGTATAATTTAATAAATGGTTCTGTGTAGGATAATATGATAAGAGCATGAAAAGGGTAATAAAATGAACGTAGATGAGATCAGAAATGATTTTCCCGTAGTAGATGATTATATCTACTTTGACAGTGCCTGTTTAAGTTTGAAACCTCAGTCTGTGATAGATGCTGTCAACAGTTACTATTCTGAATTCCCAGTATGTGAAGGTAAGAGAAGTTCCCATACTCTGTCTACTAGGACAACGAAAGAGATCAAGAGAGGAAGAAAGAAGATCGCTGAACTCTTGAACTCTCCCGCGGAAGAGAATATCGCCTTTACTAAGAACACCACCGAGGCGATAAATACGGTAGCGAACGGTCTAGGTCTGAAAAAAGGCGACAAGGTTCTTACGACCGATAAGGAGCACAACAGCAATCTCGTGCCCTGGATTAAGCTGAAGGAAAAGAAAGGGATCGAATACGAGCAGGTCTCCACAGATGAAAGGGGCGAATTAGATATAGAAGAACTCAAAGATAAATTGGATGAAAACGTCGAGATAGTTTCGATGGTGCACACGTCCAATCTTGACGGGACCACCATACCCGCTTCTAAAGTTGCAGATATAGTTCACGATCACGACGCTCTCTTCATGTTGGACGGCGCTCAAAGCGTCCCACATCGCCCTGTCGATGTTAGAGATATAAATGTTGACTTTCTAGCTTTTTCGGTTCATAAGATGCTTGGACCGACGGGAGTGGGCGTACTCTACGGCAAAAAGAAGCTTTTAGAAGATCTCGAACCGCTGATGTATGGTGGAGGAGGAGTGAAATCCACCAAATACGACGAAGTCGTGCTACAAGACGTTCCTACTAAATTCGAAGTCGGCCTTCAGAATTTCGCTAGTTTGGCCGCGGTGGAGCCGGCAGTGGATTATCTGCTCGATGTAGGGATGGAGAACATCGAAAAACATGAAACAAAATTGAACAAGATCGCCACTGAGGAACTATCTGACCTGGTGGATATAATCGGGCCGGAAAATCCAGAAAAGAGATCCGGCGTATTCAATTTCATGGTGAAAACGTTGGGATGTCACGAGATAACTCTTCTGATGGACGAGCGAGATATCCTTTTAAGAGGGGGACAGCAGTGCGTTCATTCCTGGTACAGTTCGCAGGGCCTAGAAGGCGGAAACAGAGCTTCTTTCTATCTTTACAATACTGAAGAAGAGGTTAGAAAATTTGTCGAAGTGGTTCGATCCCTCTTCGGCTAACTCTCTATAAATGTCTGGACTAGCTCTGTAAATTCATCATATAGTTTCTCAATTTTTTCGTCATCGGTGGTTTTGAACAGGAGTTTCCCAGATGGATAGATACCGACTTCAACGTCTAATTCCGGATGAGCAACGAGCAGGATCACCTCGGAAGAAAAATTTATCTCATAGTCTTTTTCTTCTATCACTTCTTTGAATTCCTCTAGATCGATACTGGTCTCTTCTGAGGGCTCGGCTCTATAGGCTCCAGAATCCGAACAGGGTTCAACTACGTCATACATCCGATTTATCAAAATCCGTCTTGGTATTTTTGATTTTGGTATCTATTCGGCCAGATGGGATATGTTAATTAACCCCTTTAATGATAGTTTTTTAATCATGCGCTGCGAGAAATTTGTCAATGAATACATCCCAGCTGTTAAGGCCTCTATCGCCCATATCCTTTATAACGAATACGATTTGAAGCAGGTAGAGATATCTAATATATTAGATATCACTCAGCCTGCCGTTTCTCAATACATACGAGGGACTAGAGGGAAAAGTAGGGATTTTCCGAAAAGCATGGATGAAGCCATCGACGAAGTCTCTCAAAAGATATATGATCTTCACGAAGCGGATGATTTAACCGACGATAAAGTGGACGACATGATGTGCGAGATATGTAGAAGTATTTAAGATTCTATTTTATAGTCAAAGACACATCTTTTGCTGAATTTATCGTGTCTTTGGCGTCTACTGGAAAGAACAACTCTTTCCTGTGATATCAGGAACAATGTTCCTGAAATATCTACTGGAATTGGATCCCAATTCCATCGAGTATCAGAATTATGTAATAATTCTAATTTAGTGATAATTTCTTAAGTGAAATTATCACGAGTGTAAGAATTTTGACAAAAATTCTAACAAAATCGAAATCGCTGATTTCGATACTTCGAGGAATAGAATATTCCTCTATAGAGGGAATTTCCATTCCCTCGCTTCGAGGAATGTAATTCCTCGTAAAGTTGCGATGGAATAAACGATTCCATCTCTTACTTCGGTCAAAGACTTCGTAATGAGGAGGACATCCGTAGAGCCATGGTCGAGGATGTGTGGAACGGATTCCACTTACATAACGAGTTTGTTATGAGTTATGTCTAGAGTGTTTCTGTTAAGAAACCGAGAGACAGAAGGATGTGAATCCTGTATGTCTTCCTCTATAAGTTTATTTAGACACTATTCTGCGGGAAAAATTTTTACCCTTAGAAGTATTCTCCAAGGCCGATGGATATGAAGCAGGTAGAGTTAGAGGAGAACTTGATAGAAGGTATCCAGAAAGCCGTCACCAGGGTTACTGAAGAAACGGAAGAGGCTCTCAAGGAAGCTAAAGAGAGGGAGGAAAAAGAAGGACCCCAGGTACAACTGGATGCTATTTTAGAAAATATAGAAGTCGGAAAAGACGAAAAAAGACCAATATGCCAGGACACCGGAACACAGACTTTTTTCATAGAGCTCGGAGAGGACTTCGACTCTCCAGGAGTTTTGAAGAGAGCGGTGAATAACTCGGTAAAGAAGGCCACCGAATCGGTACCTCTCAGACCGAACGCGGTCGATCCGATAAGCGATGAAAACAGTGACGATAATACAGGTCGTTTTATACCCTCCATCCACTGGGATATCGTAGAAGGAGACGAAGCAACGATACATGTGATCCCGAAAGGCGGAGGGAGCGAGAACATGAGTAAACTGGAGATGATGACTCCCGGTAGAGGACTCAAAGGTGTAAAAGAGATAGTATTGGATCAAATATCGGATATGGCCGGTAAGCCGTGTCCTCCTACGACCGTTGGTATAGGACTGGGAGGAGGTGCCGACCTAGCTATGGAACTGGCTAAAAAAGCACTGCTCAGGCCTGTAGGAGAAAGACATCCCGAGGACAGGATAGCGGACCTAGAAGAAGAGTTGATGGAAAAGGCCAATGACCTTGGAGTAGGCCCCATGGGTGTAGGTGGTAAGACCACCGTTCTAGACGTCAAGATAGAGTACGCTCATCGACATCCCGCCTCGTACCCTGTCGCGGTACTTCCACAGTGTTGGGCCAATAGACAATCAACCGTAAAGGTCGCTTCCGATGGTTCGGTCGAGGTGATAGAATGAAAGTTCTAGAAACTCCTCTTGATCACGACAAGATAAAAGAGCTGCGCGTCGGAGACACGTTCTATATCACGGGAACTATCTTCACCGCTAGAGATGCCGCTCACGAAAAACTGCTAGAACTGGACGACGAAGAGGTCCCCTTCGATCCTTCCAAGTATGCGATGTTCCACTGCGGCCCCGCTATACATAAAGAAGACGGCGAATGGGAAGTCGTATCCGCTGGTCCTACTACGAGTATAAGATTGGAGATATTCGAAGACGACTTCATCGAGCGGTTCGGTACCAAAGTGATAATAGGAAAAGGCGGTATGGCCGATAGAACGCTGAAGGCGCTAGAAGAGCACGGCGGGGTCTACTGTCAGTACACTGGAGGAGCGGGCGCTTTGATGGCTAACGCGATAAAGGAAGTCGAAGACGTCCATTTCCTCGAAGAATTAGGTATACCAGAAGCGTTCTGGATGTTCAGAGTCGAAAAAGCCGGTCCTTTCCTTGTTACGATGGATTCCGCGGGCAACAGTATTCACGCCGACGTCGCCGAAGAAGTCGATGAGAATCTAGAGAAAGTCAAATCCGAACTCTAACCCTTTTCTCTTTTTTCTATGAAAGAAGTGATCGATAGTATCCGCTCGGCCGATACCATAACGGTTCTGACAGGGGCAGGTATGTCGGTCGAGAGCGGGATAGCGCCGTTCAGGGGAGAAGATGGTCTGTGGGAAGAATTCGATCCACAGGAGATGGCGAGTGCGAGAGCGTTTTCCGAGAACCCCGAAAGGTGCTGGAAACTGTTCAAACTCCAGATAGAGGAATGTCTCAAAAGCGAACCTCATGAAGGCTACTACAGTCTTGTAAATATGGAAGAGTACGGTTTAGATTCAGTGATCACTCAGAACATCGACGGACTCCACAAGAGAGCGGGGAGCAGCGAGGTGTTGGAGATCCACGGGAGTTTAGAAGAGCTGGTATGCCCTTCCTGCGGTAGCAGGTTCAAGACAGAGAATCATCTGAACGAGATCAAAAATGGTGAGATACCACACTGCGAGTGTGGGTCCATCCTTCGTCCAGATGTGGTACTCTTTGGAGAATCTCTACCTCAGGCAATCCTAGAGAAAGCTTGGGAAAGAACCGAGAAGAGCGATCTTATGCTTGTCATCGGCACCTCTTCTATAGTTCAACCGGCCGCATCTATACCGGTCGTGGGTAAAAGGACCGGATCGAAGATAATCGAGATCAATCTGGATCGAACACCTTTAACCGACGATATATCCGATATATTCCTTGAAGGGAAGGCCGGAAAAACTTTGGAAAAAATAGAAGAAGAGTTATGATTCTTTAGAAAGATGTTCCGTCTTATTTTCGAAAAATGTTATGATCGGATCGAAGATGAAATCAACCTTTCCGGTCTTTACCGCCCAGTAAGTGAAGGAACCTATCATTACACCAGCGACTATATCGGTCAGCCAGTGTACACCTAGATATATTATGACGAATCCGGTGGAGATGGTGAAAGCAACTCCGAAGGCTCCGAATCTTTTCAGTTTGGCTTTGAACAAGCCCAGCAAAGTGATCGTCAGCGAGATGCTTATATGACCGCTGGGGAAGCAGTTGCTCAATCGATTTATCAGGTAAAGTATGGCATAATATTGTTCTTTAGAATACATTATCTGATCGACCTCGGGAGCGTAAAGAGAGGTCACCTTTACATGGAGTAGAAAATAACCCGGCAGTATGAAGAAGTAATTCACCAAAAGAGCTTTAGAGAAGAACATGAAGTTGTCTTTTTCGTGTCTGGCTAGGAAAAAAATCGGGGTGAAAACCACAAAAAATGTCAGACCGAGCGTGTAAAATATCGAAGCGGTATTGATGATAAAAAAGTTATCGAGATGATTTTGCAAGTAAACGATATGGCCGACGCCCTCGAAATTATAGAACCAACTAGTGGCTTTGATACCTCCGAGTTGAGTAAAATCTTTGATGGTATTTTCAGTCTTCACTCCCAGGAATACTAACAGCAATATGAATAAGCCCCCTCTAGATACCCAGAGCGAGTCTTTGAATCGGGATAGATCAACCTTGTGGTCTTCGTCGAACACCTTGAGGCTTATCAGTATCAATATGACCAAAGATGGGATGAACCACGTCAGACCCTTTATAAGCGGAGTCATAATTATTTCTCCTCTGAAAATCATGGAGGTTATTTATTGTTTTTGCAATCTTTTTGCATGCGTGATTTGGACTTTTTTCTAAATTTGCTAAAATAATTTATCGATCGGATAAAGAAGAATCAATTACATCTCAGATATGTTTTTGAAGAGGAAATTGCAAAGCCCAGATGAGGTAATGGAAGTGAATGGCTGTAGTTCGGGTAAGGCCTCTCTATCAATCTGGTACGAAAATTTTTTATGTAAAAGTATTTTTCTTTTGATTGAAGAGGGAATATATGTTTCGAATACTATCTTTGATGTATTTCATCTATTACATCTTGATCCCCATAGGAATTATTACCATATTAGCTTTCATCTATAAGGCAAAAGATTTCAGCAGCGGAGGGTCAAAATTCTTTTATTCACATAAAAAAGGAGAGATGGATTACCTTGAAGAAGGGCTGATATCCTTCAAAAAATTTCAAGCTCTACTAGTGCTCTTCCTTTTGCTTTCCCTGCCCTTCCTGACTTTTTCTTCTATATTTATCACAGATCAATCACTTCACAGAGAACGTTTTCAATCTCCAGAAGCTAAATCGAAAGATTACGTGATCCGCGATCCCGTGGATAAGGCTCTAGTAAGTACCTTTGACACTCGATCAGTGATAGAAAAGATGAAGAAAAATCCCGATTATTGGCACACCGATCAAATATTGGAGCAGGTAGATTTGAACAAAATAAGCCAAATCCCTGGGAGGTTAGCAGTATATAGGATCGATCATGAAGAGATGAATCAGGTCATAATCACCCACACTTATTTTTCCCCAATCCCGATCACAAAGTCTTTCGGTTTCGTGATCACATCGGAGGGAAAAGCCGATCTAGTTGAAGAAAAGACCTTGGTTTATCCCATAAATCCCGGGGCGGCTGAAGCGATCGATGAAGCTTACGAGTAGGTTTGAATGAGTTGATTATTAGACCTGCCGGAACTTAACTCGTTACATTTTAGCTGGACTTTGATCTTTTATTTTTATTTATTTAAAAATCGAGATGAGTGGGAGAGATATGCTTGAAAGCCGGTTCTTTTATAAAGGCACAAGCTTAGATTTAAATAATAGCCGATTTTTCATGGTTATAAGAAATTCAAATACCAACTGCATTAGATGATCATAAAACCATAAAAGACACCCTGATTACCTTTAGGAATAGGTTGGTCGAATAATTATGAAAGTTTACTTCTCCGTAATAGGGATCGGCCTTGGTCATATCGCTAGATGTTTGACCATAGCCAATCAACTCCGCAAACGAGGCATAGAATGTGTCTTCTCTTCTTATGGGAAGGCGGCGGAACTCGCGGAGGAGCAGAACTTCAAGACCTACGACTCGGACGATCTGATGTGGTATCAGCACGATAACGGTAGGATAGATTTCGAACTCACTCTTCTCAAATCACCGCTCATATTCAGAAAGATGGTGAAGCATTTCAAGACGGAATACGCTAGAGTTGATAAAGAGGATCCCGATCTTATCATATCAGATTCAAGATATTCGATCATCCCCGCTTCTGGAAATCTGGATATTCCTAGATTGTATATAACGAATCAACCCAAGATTTTGATGCCTAGGGATGATAATGGTCGGAAAAAAGTGTTGAGCAAACTGGAGAAGATGGGAAGCTGGTTCAACTATAAACTACTTTCCGGTCAGGACAAAGTTCTTCTACCCGATTTTCCCCTCCCCTACTCGATATCTGGAGAACATATGAAGATAGACAGTGCACCGGAAGAATTCAAAGAAAAAACAAAATTCGTCGGGCCTATCGCTCCTCATAGACCGAACGGAGCTAGCAGAGAGAAGATCGAACAGGTATGTGACAAATACGAGGTGTCACCTGACAATTTTATTTACGTTGCTTTCAGCGGCCCGGGTGAAGTTAAGAAAGAGATCCACGACGCTATATACAATCTCTTCCCCGACTACGATATGCCCGTGGTTATGGGAACCGGAAACCCCGGCGATTTCAAGATGCATAAAAAGGGAAAACTCAGGCTTGTCGACGGCTGGATAGATGAAAGAGAGGAACTTATGGAAGCAGCCGATCTCGTGATGTCAAGAGGAGGGTTGTGTACTCTAAGCGAGATAGCCGCTTTCGGTAAGAAATCGATCGTGATACCTCAACCAAATCAGCCCGAGCAGGAATCCAACGCGGCTGGAGTCGAGAAATTAGGATTTGGAAAAAAATTAGAGCCCGAAAATACGAGTGAAGAAACGCTAGAAAAAACGCTCGAAAAGGTGAGGACGTCGAAGAAGATAAAAAGATCAGCAAAGAAATGGAAGAAAAAGTCTGAAAAATGGAAGGGTGAAAAGAAATCGACAGAGATAGTTATGGATTATTTAGAATCCCATTAGACCACAGCATCTAGAGCATATCGGGAACACGCCGTCCGGCTGGTCGGCGAGAGTTCTTCTGAATTTTTTGAACTTTTCGTTGTTGTATATCTCTAGTAGATCGTCCTGCATTATATTTCCCATCACTATATCCGGGAAATCTCTACAGTTGACCACGTCGCCGTTGGGCATTATGTTAGCTTCGACCCAAGGCGTTAAGCAGTTGTCCCAGCCCAAAAAGTTCGTAGGATCGGTGTAATAAGTTTCGATCTCGTCTATATCTATGTTAGGAACGAAAGCTATCGGATGTTCCCAATCTCTAGATTTTACCTCTCTGACCGCATCCTTTAAAGCTTCGAAATCCGCACCTGAATTATCTCTAACGTAAGATTTCCAGGCGAAAGGCTCTTCTCCCATCTCCTCTCTCAAAATCTCGGTGTGTTTTTCTCCAACTTCTTGGCTGGTGAACCAGGAGTAATATATCACTAAAGTCGAAGGATCGAATCTTTGACCGATCTCCACTGTATCGACTAAGTGCTCGTAATTCGTGCTCGATAAAGTGGTCAAGGTGAATATCATCGGCTTGTCTTTTCCTTTCTGTTCCTTGACTCGCTGAACTTTTTCGACCCCGTCTTTCAATGTTTGAAATGCTCCCTCTAGACCTCTAGCTTCGTCGTGTACCTCTTCCGGTCCATCTAGAGAAACGCAGATCATGTCCCAGTCGTTCTCTACCATCACTTCGGCCTTCTCTTCTAATTTGACGCCGTTGGTCACGACCTGGAGAGAAAGGCCTTTTTCTTTCACGTAGTTGCCGAACTCTATCAAGTCCTCGTATAGAAAAGGCTCTCCGCCGGTTATGTAGATGTGAGGCTTGAGATAGGCGATGTTATCGATCATGTCCTTGTACCGCTCTACGGAAACGTTACCTTTCACCGAAGGAAGGTCCGTATCTTCTCTGTTGTAGCCGCCCTCGCCGTATTGTCCGCATACCGCGCATCTATGATTGCACTTGTCGGTGATGCGCATGCTTACTAGCCACAAAGCGTTACTTTCACCGGTACCTCTCCACTTGTCGATCTTCGCATTCAAATATTTCCTTTTAGCCCCTCTCATCAATTTACCTGTAAGATGTGGTCTTTTCAGATAGGGCTTGGCCAGTGAGAGGGGGAATTTCTTCATATATTTCTGCCTCGGATAAAGATAAAAAATAAAGGATGATAAATCAGTTTTCCTACAATTTTTCGTCTAGGATCTCACCTATCTCGGTCGGCATCTTAGCGACGGACACTCCCGCATCTTCCAGCGCGTTTATCTTCGATTCAGCCGTGCCGGTGCCGCCTTCCGAGACAATAGCGCCCGCGTGTCCCATCCGCTTTCCTTTGGGTGCGGTCCTTCCAGCTATGTACGAAAGAACGGGTTTATCGTATCCTTTCTCGATGTATTCCGCGGCTTTCTCTTCCGCGCTTCCGCCGATCTCTCCTATCATGATGACCGCTTCCGTTTCGGGATCGTCTTCGAAACGCTCTAGAGCGTCTATGAAATCCATACCTACGATGGGATCGCCTCCGAGACCGAAGGCGGTAGATTGACCGTATCCTTTTTTCACCATAGTGTTGACTATCTCGTAAGTCAAAGTTCCGCTTCTGGAAACTAGTCCTACTTTACCCTCTTCAAAGATATGATTGGGCATTATGCCGACTTTACTCTTACCCGGGCTTATGATGCCGGGCGTGTTGGGGCCTACTATGGTAGTGTCGTGCATCTCCGCCAAGCGCATGATCTTCGCGGAATCCTGGACGGGTATGTTCTCTGTGATTATGACAACCGGATCCATACCGGCTTCAATCGCTTCGAACGCCGCATCTTTCGCGAACGGGGCTGGAACGAAAATTATCGAGGCGGTACCGCCGACTTCTTCTTTTGCTCCCTCGACCGTGTTGAATACGGGAAAACCTTCTACTTCTATGCCACCTTTTCCCGGTGTGACTCCCGCGACTATATTCGTGCCGTACTCTTCCATATAATTGCTGTGAAACTTACCCTGCTGACCTGTTATACCCTGAACGATCACTTCCGTATCTTCATCTACTATTATTCCCATGTTTTCGGTGATTAGATAGCTATTATTAAATGCTTCGTTTCTTGAGAAGGGTAATCACTTTTTCCTGTATATGTAGAGCGCCGCTAATGAGATGCTCGCTAATAAAGAGATGATTGTAAATCCTGGCATATCATCTTCTGAGCCGCCTTTTCCAGTAACGTCCTCATCGGAATATCCTCCGAGCCCTTTCAGGTAAGGATATCCGTCATTTATCTGACCGCTCTCATCGATCTTCCAGATATCTTTGTTCTCGTTATCATCGTTGGGATCACCGACGAAGTCCCAAGCTTGTCTTAGACCTTCAGTTGATGTGTCCGTGAAGGTATCGATGTTCTTCATCTCGGCGGTGGTCTTGCCTGTTCCACCGGCACTTGAAGACTGACCAGTGGTATCTATGTTCCAAAATGAATTTCTAACTAGATAATTAGGGCCATATCCTATGAGCCCTCCAACATTTTTATTTCCTTTCACTCTTCCAACCGCATACGAGTTGAGGGCTTCACCATTGTTGTACCCAATAAGACCACCAACTCCCGAAGTTCCAGCTACATCTCCTGCAGCATATGAATTATTCACTGTACCTCCGTTATTGTACCCAACAAGTCCGCCGTATCCTGTGAAATTACTTTCCTTAAAATTAGCCTTTACATTTCCACTAGAAAAAGAGGAGATTATCTCACCTTCATGGTTTTTCCCAACGAGCCCACCGTTGAAAGGACCACCTTTCGTGTCTACAGCAGCATATGAATGATGAATCTCTCCCCAATTTCCACCAACAAGGCCGCCGATGATGCCCCAATCTTCGCCTATTGGTTCTCCTCTCATAGAACTACTAATACCCGCTTTTCCCGAAGCAGAACAGTTCGTTACGGTTCCCTTAGTTCCAACAGTTCCTACCAGTGAGCCCACAAAACATTCGCCATCTCCACTTACTTCCGAACTTATAAGAGTTAGGTTACTAATAGAAGCACTCTCTTGGATGGGTGTAGCTATACTACCAAATAGACCTACTTGCTTTTTATTTGAATTATTGATAGACAAATTAGTAATCTTATGTCCCTGTCCATCGAGAGTACCGGTGAAACTTTTGCTTTCACCTCCGATAGGAGAAAAACCTTTTCCCGAATTCCAATTCTCCGTTTCACCCGCATTTATATCTTTAACCAATTTGTAATGGTCATCTAAATTCTCATTTATGTTTTGTAGCTGCTTAACATTACTGATCTGATACCGATCGCTTTTTGTTCCACTCCCTCCAGCATAGAGTTCATTCGAATTCTCAGCTTTACCCATCTCTAACTTAGTATTTCTCGATGATCCTACTGCTACTGCAAATCCACTAACTATCAATAAACTGACCAAACCTAATACAAGCATCTTTTGAAGTTTCATCACTTCGATTACCTCTCTTTCCTGCTCATGCTATTAAAAAATGAAAAATATAAAAATTTCCCATCGACGGGGTTGGAAAGAAAGTGGTGTTCACCCAACCAAAAGCAGTAACAACAATTACACTCACCTAACAGTCTTCAAACTCCGCAAAAGATTTGGGTTGTTCGACTTCGTCAGGTAAGGCTTGATGGCCTAAAAGCTCTTCCATCTACTCTAAACCATGATATCCCAAGGTCCTCAAAAATAAAGAAAAATTTGGTTTATCTTCTTTTCTTCCTATACCTGTAAAGCGCCACGAATGAGATGCTAGCCATTAAAACGATAGTTGCTAGTAAAGCGATCGTGGTTAACTTTATAGGGAAATTTTCATCGCTCTCATCACCTGATCCTTCAACTGTGATCTCTATCGTATCTTTCGTAACGGTAGCAGAATTACCAGCTTCATCAGTGACTGTTAGCGTCACGGTGTATTTACCAGCTTTATCGTAGGTATAGTTGACCTGTTTACCTGTTTTTGTCTTCCCGTTATCAAGATCCCACTCATAACTGACTATCCCTACATTGTCTGAAGAGCCTGATGCATCTAAAGTGAACTCTTCTCCTAGCTTCACTGTTTTATCTTCACCTGCATCAGCTACAGGACTTTCTATATCATCCTCGACCGTAATAGATAAAGTATCATTATCCCAGTTACCTACGTAGTCAGTTACATTCAGCTCAACTGTATAACTCCCTATGTTATTATAAAAATATGACACTCTCTCGCCTTTTTTATTCTCTCCGTCTCCTAGGCTCCAATTATAGCTTTTTATACCTACATTGTCATGGCTGTTGGAAGCGTCTAAAGTAAATGTTTCCCCTATCTTGACAGTCTTATCTTTCCCGGCACCAGCTGTAGGTTGTTCAATATCCAAGTCAATGAGGGATCTCAGGAAAGGATACCCATCATTGATCTGTCCGTTTTTGTCTATGTACCAAATATCTTTGGTACCATTATCATTATATGGATTATTGACGAAATCCCATATTTGTTCTAAACCTTGAGATAACTCGTGTGTAAAGGTTACGACATCTTTCATCCTAAAAGTGGATTTGCCGATTCCGCCGGAGCTGGAAGATTGGCCCGTGGTATAGATGTCCCAGAATGAGTTCTTGACCGTTTCTTGGTTCGATCCTACGAGCCCCCCTATTTGCTCGGTTCCGCTCACATTTCCTGTGGCATATGTATTGTTGACCATGCCAAAGTTATCTCCCACGAGACCGCCTACACGCTCGTTTCCGCTCACATTTCCTATGGCATATGTGTTTTTAGCCGTCCCTCCGTTACCTCCAGCGAGTCCGCCTATCTGGTCGGTTCCTCTTACGTTTCCCGTGGCATATGATTGGGTGACCGTGCCATCATTCCTTCCAACAAGACCGCCTACATAGTCGGTTCCTCTTACGTTTCCCGTGGCATATGATTGGGTGACCGTGCCATCATTC
>CAYWJQ010000003.1:0-993 GCA_964458595.1 uncultured Thermoplasmata archaeon | reverse complement strand
CTTCCAACAAGACCGCCTACATAGTCGGTTCCTCTCACGTTTCCCGTAGCATATGATTGGGTGACCGTGCCATCATTCCTTCCAACAAGACCGCCTACAAAATAGTCTGCGCTCACGTTTCCTGTGGCATATGTGTTGTTGACCCTTCCATAGTTCCTTCCCACCAAAGTGCCTACATACCAGGCTCCGCTCACCTTAGCATCTACGAGAGTTACCCCTTTTACAGAACCGTTTTCACCTAGATATCCTATCAGTCCTCTCTGTGACCCAGCAGACCAACCCAGGTGAAGATCTTTGATCGTATGACCATTACCGTCGAAATCTGCTGTGAGATAGGGTATGTACAATCCGGGTTCATCAGAAAGGTCTATATCTGCTGTAAGGTGGAACTTGTATTGCTCATCATCGGCAAATCCAAGGAGATCTTTAACGCCCTGTACCCCGCTGATCTCATAGTGATCTTTAGTCGGAATGAGTGTACCGTGATAATCCTCTATATATAGGGTTTTATTGCTCGATATCCAATCTTGATACTGTGCATCGAAAAGGCCTCCCATGGTGATGCGATGCTCACCGTTGATCAAAACTTTGTTGATATTGTAATGGGAGTTGTTGAACGTGCCATCGTTATCTCCAACGAGACCCCCTACAAAATAATCTGCACTCACGTCTCCCGTAGAATGTGAGTTGTTGAACATACCGTCGTTCTTTCCAACAAGTCCGCCTACTTCACTCCCTCCGCTCACGTCTACCTTGGCATAGGAGTTGTTGAACGTGCCATAATTCCTTCCTACGAGACCGCCTACATTCCAATATCCAATAACCTCTCCGGTTGCGTATGAGTTGGAGACCGTACCATCATTCCTTCCTACGAGACCGCCTACAGCCCATTTTCCGCTCACGTTTCCCGAAACATATGAGTTGGAGACCATACCATCATTATTTCCCACGAGACCACCTACAGTATTGTTTCCGCTCACATTTATATCAACG
>CAYWJQ010000002.1:0-249289 GCA_964458595.1 uncultured Thermoplasmata archaeon | reverse complement strand
CCTGTATCCCACGACCTAAAAGGTCGGGGAATTAGGGCTTATGCGTGACTATTAAAAATATATATGCCTTTGTATATCTATGAATAGAGGAAAAAGAAATGGCTCAACCTGGAAATCCACAACCCCAACCCCAAGAAGAAGAAAAATATGCCAAGATCGGAGGTATATTGATTCTGATAGGATCTATATTCGGACTCCTAATGGGTGCCCTATATGCCTTCGTTGGAACGGCAATAATGGCTATACCTATGGCGGGCTCCATGGCTGGAGCTATATGTTATATACCCCTGATCTTCTCCATAATAGGAATCATTGGAGGAGCTATGGCCATCAAAAAGCAGCACTTTATCGTAGCGATACTTGGTGGTATCTTGGGCCTCTTGAGTGTAGGATTCATAATAGGCTTCATACTATGTCTGGTTGGGGTAATCCTTGTAGGGATTTCAAAACAGGATTTCAGATGATTTGAAAAGAGAGCAAGTACACCCTAAAACCCATTATTTTTTTTCTTTCTGAGCGAAATTTTAAAAATCTAGGAAAAGATATTAATCACCATCTAGATATTACACGGTTATGACCTATGGAATAGGTAATACTCCTCTGATCCGAGCGAAAAATCTGGAGGAAGAGTGGGGCGTAGAGGATCTTTATCTGAAGCTGGAGGGGCATAACCCGACCGGAACACACAAGGACAGGCTCGCCATCCAGCAGGCAGACGATGCTATAATCAGAGGATTCAACACCGTTACAGTAGGATCCTGTGGTAATTATGGGGTGGCGATGAGTTTTATAGCGAAAAAGACGGGATTAGATTGTAAGATATTCACTCCTGAGAAGTACAGTTCTGATAATATAGAAAGGATGAAAGAATACGGTGCCGAGGTTTTCAAGGTCGAGGGCGGCTATGAAGAATCCGTTGAAGAGAGTCGAAGTATAGCCGAAAAAAATGGGTGGTACGATGCAAACCCGGGTAAAAAGAACACTCCGATCTCTCTAATAGCTTACACGGAGATATCTAAAGAGATCCAAGAGGAATTAGACGGCTCTCCAAAGACGGTATCGGTCGCTGTGGGTAACGGAACCACTATAGCCGGGATCCATCTCGGTTTCAGATTGTTATGGAGAAAGAAACGAGCCGAGGATATACCTAAGATGATCGCCGCCTCCAGTGTAGGTAACAATGCCATAGTGGAGACTATAAGGCGTGGTAGCGAAGAGATACTCGAACTCGAACCGGACAGTCTCGAAGAGACCGAAGTGAACGAACCTTTGTTGAATTGGAAAGCCATGGATGGTCAGGAAGCGATAAACGCCGTATACGATACAGGGGGTTCTGCTTTTGGATTGACGGACGACGAAATACTCAGATATAAAAAGATGTTGGAAAAGGAAGAAGTCGATTCTATACCGTGTTCGGCTTCAGCTCTGGGCGCTACTCATAAATACCTACAGGAAAATAAGAAAGACGGCGATCACGTCATCGTTATCACTTCGGGTGTTAAAGATGTTTGATATAAATGAAAAGATACCAGCTTTGATATACGCGGAAGGCGAGTTCGGAAGGATAGATGGAAAAACCGCCAACGGTCTAGTGAGGTTCTCGGAAAAATACGAAATAGTAGGGGTCTTAGATAGCACAAGAGAAGAAGATTATGCGAGCGAAGTGCTGGAGGACGTGGAGGAAGAGATACCTATTTTCGATGATTTGGAAGAAGCACTTGAAAATCTCGACGTAGATCCAGGGGCTTTCATCAACGGCATCGCTAGAGACGGCGGAGCGTTCCCATACGATCATAAAGACGTTTTCCTGAAAGCTATAGAAAACGAGATGGATATAGTCCACGGCTGCCATGATCATATCTCGGAGGAGGAAGAGTTCAAGGAAAAAGCCGAAAAACACGGTGTGGATATCTGGGATGTAAGAAAGGAACCGGAAAATCCACACTTCTTCACGGGCGGACTTCGTGAGATAGATGATCCACCTAGAATACTCGTTTCCGGTACCGACTGCGCCATAGGAAAGAGAACTTTTTGTATAGAGCTGTACAAAGAATTAGAAGACAGAGGATACAATCCCGGCTTTGTCGCCACTGGCCAGACCGGTATGATACAGGGAGCAAAATACGGATTTCCGTTAGACGGGATAAGAGGCGACTTTCTGAGCGGTGAGACGGAACACGTGATGTTAGAGGCTTCTAAGGAAGGAGATCACGACGTGTTGATAGTGGAAGGACAAGCTTGTATAGTACATCCCCAGGGTGGTAATCCTCTCGCTCTTATGAAAGGAGTTCATCCCCACGGAGTCGTTCTGATACACGCGCCCGGTAGAGAAGAAAAGGACGGTCTTCCGGATTTCGATCCGCCCGACCTCGACAAGGAGAAGGACACTATAGAGTTCTTCTATCCCGATTCAGTGATCTCGATCGGAATAAACCACGAAAACGGTATCGACGTGGATGAATGGATAAAGAAGTATGAAGATAAGTACGGCATCCCCGCTGAAGACGCTCTTTTGGGAAGACCGAAGAAAACTGCCGACAAGATCGAAAAAGAATTCATCAACGGATATCCCAAAGTAGAGAGGGCGAAATGATAGAGGAAAAAAGATGGACCAAAAAAACATAGAATATAAAAGGATAGACGGGGAACCTATCGATGAAGAAGAAATAGAGGATTCTCTAGACCTACTTCACGAGTATCTCAGCCAGTTCATCTCCAAGGAAGCTCTGGAGGAAGACTTAGAATACTGTTTCAAAAAGGGAAGAGTGATCGGCGCTTACCACGATCAAAAGTTGATCGGAGCGGTAGCCGGGGTTCACACACCTTTTTTCGATAAATTCCATATCGCTCATATCGCTGTAGAAGAGAGCTTCCAGGGACAGGGGATAGGTAGAGAATTGACCGATAAAGTTATCCCGGAAGAAACAGGAGCTAGTGTGCATCTTAACACAGACAATCCGGAGATAGAGAGATTCTACAAAAGCATGGGATTCCAAGTTACGCATAAAAGATTCAAAAAACCAGCAAAAGAAGATTCAGATTTAAAACCTAGTGATTGAAAACTAAAAAAAGAAAAAATTTTGGGAGTGGGTTTCAGTACCCTTCGACGCCTTCGTCGACGTCTCTTTCGTCTTCTATGACTACCTGTGCGGCTGCGATCCTAGCGACCGGTACCCTGTAAGGCGAACAGCTCACGTAGTCCAGATCGGATCGGTAGCAGAACTTCACCGAGGAAGGTTCTCCACCGTGCTCTCCGCAAATGCCGACGGATAAATCTTCCTGAGTCTCTCTACCTCTTTTAGTTCCCATCTTCACTAGCTCGCCTATACCGTCTTGATCGAGTACCTGGAACGGATCTTCTTCCATTATTCCTTCATCGAGATAGTTCGGCACGAAAGTTCCGACATCGTCTCTACTGAATCCGAAGCCCATCTGGGTCAGGTCGTTGGTTCCGAAGGAGAAGAAGTCCGCTTCCTTAGCGATCTCGTCGGCTCTGATAGCGGCTCTTGGTATCTCTATCATCGTACCGACTTCGAAGTCTAGCTCTTCTTTCTCTCCGAATACCTCTTCCCGAACCGGTTCGACCACTTTTTCTTTGATATTCTTGAGTTCTTCGACATTTCCTATCAACGGTACCATTATGTGAGGTTCGACTTCAGTATCTTCTTTTTTGACTTCAGCAGCAGCTTCTAAGATCGCCTTTACCTGCATCTGATATATCTCTGGATAGGTTATACCTAATCTGCATCCTCGATGTCCAAGCATCGGATTTGCCTCTTCTAACCTCTCGACTTTGTTTTGGATCTCTTCTACACTGAGATCCAACCTTTCGGCTAGATCTTTTTGGGTTTCCTTTTCAGTCGGGGCGAATTCGTGCAGCGGCGGATCAAGCAGCCTGATCGTCAAGGTTTTTCCTTCCATCACCTCGAAAAGCTCTTTGAAGTCCTTCTTCTGCATGGGTAGAAGCTCATCTAAAGCCTGCTGTCTCTGTTCTTCATCGTCAGCTATGATCATCTCCTGCATCACGTCTAACCTTTCAGGTTCGAAGAACATGTGCTCAGTCCGGCAGAGTCCGACGCCTTCGGCACCGAATTCTATAGCCTTTTCTGTGTCTTCTGGAGTATCGGCGTTAGCCCAAACGCCCATGTTCCTGATATCGTCGGCCCATTCTAGTAGTTTTTCGAATTCTTCTGTAAATTCGGGTTCGATGAGTGGGGCCTCTCCGACTATAACGTCACCAGTGGTTCCGTCGATCGTTATGATGTCTTCCTTTTCGATCCTCTCACCATCGACTTCGAAGTATTCCTCATCAAGGTCTATATCGATCTCTTCGGCTCCTGCAACGCATGGCTTGCCCATTCCTCTAGCTACGACTGCTGCGTGGCTGGTCATACCTCCACGGCTTGTTAGTACTCCTTCAGCCGCCGCGAGGCCGTGTATGTCTTCCGGCGTAGTTTCGGGCCTAACCAAGATGACGTCTTCATCATCGTTCCCTCTTCTTTCGGCTTCGTCCGTATCGAAAACGACTTTCCCTGAAGCCGCACCGGGTGAAGCGTTAAGACCCTGAGTCAATTTATCCAATTCCGCGTCTGGGTCTATCCTTTTATGGAGTATCTTTTCGATCTGTTCCCCTTCGACTCTCAAAAGAGCCACTTCTTTGCTGATTATCCCTTCTTCGTGCATATCGTGTGCTATCTTGACCGCCGCGTTGGGTGTTCTTTTACCGGTTCTGGTCTGGAGTATGTAAAGTTCCTTATCTTCGACCGTGAATTCCAAGTCCTGCATATCCTTGTATTCTTCTTCTAAAGTGTGACAGACTTCTTCTAATTCCTCGTAAACATCCGGCCACATCTCTTTTAGATCGGAGATCTGTACCGGAGTCCTTATGCCCGCGACTACGTCTTCTCCCTGAGCGTTCCTCAAAAATTCACCGTATATCTTATCTTCCCCGGTAGAAGGATCTCTAGTGAAAGCTACACCGCTACCGGAATCTTCACCCGTATTACCGTAAACCATGGTTTGTACATTCACCGCGGTACCCATATCATGGGGTAGATCGTTCAAGTTTCTGTATCTTCTAGCTCTTTCGTTGTCCCAGGAACCAAATACGGCTTTGGTAGCTTCGACCAACTGTTCCCAAGGATCGGAAGGAATGTCTCCTACTAACTCTTTGTATCTCTCGGTGACTTCCTTCATCCCTTCAGCGTCGAGATCAACGTCGTTATCTGCACCTCTTTCTTCCTTCACCTCATCCATTATCTCCTCGAATTCTCTGTGTGGGATACCCCTAACGACTTCGCCGAACATATTGACGAATCGTCTGTAACTGTCATAAGCGAATCTTTCATCAGTTTTATCTATCAGGCCTTGTAAAGTCTCGTCATTGAGTCCAAGATTCAAGATAGTGTCCATCATACCCGGCATCGACACGGCCGCACCGGACCGGACCGAAACCAACAGCGGATCTTCTGGATCACCAAATTCCTGATCCATCTGTTCTTCCAACTCTTCCATCTTGTTTTTCATCTGTTCTTTTATCTCTTCGGTCAGTTTATCTTCCTCGAGATATTCTAAACATGCCTCGGTAGTCACTGTATAGCCGGGAGGGACTTTCAATCCTATCGTGGTCATCTCTGCTAGATTTGACCCTTTGCCCCCCAGCAGGTCTTTCATGTCGGCACTACCTTCCTCAAAGGAGTACACATATTTGGTCATGATTATCTAATTAGGACAAAATTTTGGGATATAAAAACATTCTCATTGATGTTCAAAAAGAAAAAATAGAAAAATAAAGAAGATTTTTACCGTCGGATGATCTCTACCTAATTATTCTTCAATCGATCCCACGGAAGGACTTCGAGAGAAGTTGGCAGCTTCGGTATATTACCGACTTTCCTGCCTACCAATTTTTTGATCCCTTTATCCATCGCTATATCTACCAATCTCTGTGTCACTATACCGTTGAAGACCACCTTTTCGATGCTATCGTCTTTGTCTAGAAGTTCGTCCGCCAGGTCTCTAGTGGGGATTTCGTCTATCACTTCGCCTCCGCCGTTCAAGAGCTTTGCCGTCTTTTCCTGTTTTATCGAATCTATTATCTCCCTGTATCTGTCGTATTCCGTTCTGCCTTTAGATTTTTTAGATTTGCTCTTTTTTTTACCTGATTGACCGGACGAAGCTTTCTGGCTTTTCGCTTTACTGGGTTCTCCTGTTCCTTCTACGCTTGCTTTCGGTCGGTTGAAATCACCGCTGGTTTTGACTTCGTCTCTGTCAACGTCGATATCGTACATCTCCACGTACTGATCTACCGGTATCTTGCTTCTCAAGGCTTTCATTATCTGTTTTTGGGTGAGTTCTTCGACTTCAGTATTTTCTGGAGCCTCTGCCACATAATCCACTTCCGCAGTCTCTAGTAGTTCTTGAAGTATCAGAGAACCTCCTCTGTCTCCGTCGACGAAGGCCGTGGTCACTCTTTTAGACGAAAGATCCTTTATTTCGTCTGGTACGTCAGTACCTTCAACCGCTACGGCGTTTTTGATACCGTATCTCAATAGATTGAGAACATCTGATCTGCCTTCAACGACTATTATAGCGTCGGAATCGTCCACGTTAGGCCCAGCTGGGGAGTGAGAATCACCATACTCGCTGATCTCTTCCATCTGGACTTCTTGTCTAACGGATTCGGTGAGGTTGCCGGTCGGAACTTTACTTTCTTCCACTGTCGTGGACAGTAATTCTTTTGCTCTTTCGACTATCTTATTCCTCTTAGATTCCCTAACATCCTTGATCTCGTCTATCTCTATATCCGCTTTGCACGGACCGACCCTATCTATCGTTTCTAATGCGGCAGCTAAGATCGAACTCTCGACAAGATCTAAACTTGAAGGGATCGTGATCTTTCCTGAAGCTTTACCCTTAGAGGAACTGACTTCTACCTCTATCCGGCCCATCCTTCCGCTCTTCTGAAGGTCCCGTAGATCCAACTCATCACCTAGAAGTCCTTCAGTTTGACCGAAGATGGCACCGACAACATCGGGTTTCTCTACGACCCCGTCGGCCTTTAAATCTGCTTTGATGACATATTTAGTCGTACTCGGATCAATATCCATATTTGACACCTCATTTATCTTGGTGAAAACAGTTGATACCCTTACATCCCCCGATTCAAGTAATAATCCAGAAAAGGGCTTATGCGATCGTAAAGCCCTTTTTACCTTGCGATATTAAGATACTCGAAATTTATCCGATAAGTATTTTACGAGTGAGATGATGAGGGATGAGGATGATATATTAAATTATTATTCCCAATATCAACTGTTTTCAGTTAATAATCAGGAATAATAAGGATATATAAATCTTACTCCCGAAACTAATTATTCAATAACAGGAGTAGGCCTTTCTTACTTCTTCTATCGTTCGGAAATCGATTAGTCCTTCATCAGAGATCGCATATACATGGAATCGTTCCATCTCAATGTTGAATGATTCTAATATGTCCGAAAAAAAGAAATCTGATGCGACCACGTCTCTACCTTCGGCAAAAGTACTGAAGGCGGGCAAAACCAATATTTTTTCAGTCTCATGGTAGAGATAGGACGGGAACCTCATGCTGGAACCTACTTCGTCCACTATCTTTATAGAAGGGTGCTCATGACCCATGATAAGCGTACCGTCCGATTCCACCATCTCGTCTCCGTGAGTTAAAATCATATCATGCAGTTCCATCTTATCCTGGTATAGCGTGACACCCTTCAGTTCTGTAAGATTCTTTAAATAGTTATCGTGGTTACCCCGGAGCATAACAAGAGAAGCATCTTCCATCAGATAGTCGATGACATCTAGAAGTTCGTGAAATTCATCATCTTCCATTTTCCCGAAATTATGCTTGAAATCACCGAGCACGACTATATTCTCTGGAGAATATCTATTTTTTATAGAGGATATTTTATCTAAGATCTTCTCTTTTTGAGAAAGTGGAAAAGAAAAACCGTTTTCTTTTAAGGCCGATTCGTAACCAAGATGTAAATCCGCGATCATCACGGTCTTTTCGGGCTCGTACCAAACGCATCGATCTGAAGTGATATAGAGGCCATTTTCAATCTCGATTTTTTTCATAAATAAGACCGCTCAGGTCAGTAATTCTCGAAAATCGTCTTGCTCTATCAATCCATCGAAGGCCTCTTCAGCCTCCGCCTTCTCCTTGAATTCACTGTTTATATCCAAGGCTCTTTTGAGAAAAGATTTTGCCTTCTTTTTTTCATCCTGTTTGGCGGCGACCATGCTCTTGTAGTACCAGGCTCTTGCCATCTCTTGGTCCCGTTTCACGACTTCGTTGAATGAATCCATCGCATCTTCAAATTCACCCATGTCGTAAAACACACGACCTTTATTTGCCCAGGCATCTAGATCTTCTTCATCTTCTTTCAAAGCTTCGTCGAAAGCCTCGATTGCCTCCTCATAGTTTTCTAGATGATAGTAACAAGCGCCTTTATTATGCCACAGGTCTATGTCGTTTTCTCCCAACCCGGACAGCTTATCATAAGTATTCAAAGCCTCTTCAAATTCTCCTTCTCTATAGAGAAGTTCTCCTTTCTCATAGAGTAGGTCTATATTTTCTGGATCTAATTCCAACGCCTTCTCGTAATACCCTATTTCGTCATCCTTGAGCTCATATAGTTCTCTATAAGTTTCTTTAGCTTCTTCTATCTCGCCTCTTTCTTTTAGCTGTTCGGCCTTTTTCTCAAGCATATCTTCGTCACCCGGATCGAAAGAGAGTATCTTTTCGATCAGTTCTAGATCATCCGGTTTTTCCTCGATAGCTCTTTTGTACAGCTTTTTGGCGAGTTCTTTATTTCCTTTATCTTCCAATTTTTCGGCCTGTTCGATTATCTGAGAAACGTTTTCTGAAGTCAAATCCAGTAAGTTTTCGAACGCCTCTTCGTCTTCCGGATCTAAGGTCAAAAGTTTTTCGTAAGCTTTAGCCGCTTTTTCCGGTTTATCGTTCTCTTCAAAGTACTCGGCTTCCAATCTCCATAAGTTAGGATCGTCGGGGTTCTGTTTAACCAATTTATGGATATCGGATATATTAGAGGATTCTTTCTTGATCAGTTCTCTAAAAGTCTGCATCGCTCTTGATTCCCATCCCAGAAGTCTGAATACTTTAGCTTTGTTCAGCATCGCTTTTTTGTTTCCGGGATCCTTCCTTAAGACCTCGTTGAAGCATTCCAAGGCGTACTCGTTCATCTCGTCCATACTCAAATAAGCGAGTCCTTTTTTAAGAAGAGAGTTTACATTGTCTGGATCTCTGTTCAAAGCCTTTTCGAAGCATTCTATAGCTTTCCTGTTCTGCCCCAATCTGAAAAGTCTTTCTCCGATCTCGTTAATTTTTTCCGCTACATACCGTGTATCCCCAATTTTTCCCTCTTTTCCCATAACATATTCAAGCAGATCATTGTACTCCGAGATAGCCTCTGACCTATTCCCTTCTTCCTCGTATTCTTCAGCTTGGGATAGTCTTTTATCGATCTTATCCTTAATTTTATCTTGACTTAATCCAAAAGGCAATTTGAATCCCCATCTTTAGCTTATTTATTCACATAAGACTTAAAGCTAGGATGAAATATAAAATCTTCGGTAGTTTAGGATTCAAATCAGGGTTTAAGGATTTCACCGACTTCCCTGTCAAATCGCTCGAGAAAATCATCTATTTTTTCTTTCCCCACCGTCGCCCCGGCCGCTATATCATGACCTCCGCCATTGCCGCCGTAATTTCCGGCTAATCTATCGCAAATTTTTCCCAAGTCCAGGCCTTTTTCGATCATCGATCTGTTCGCTCTAGCCGATATATCTACTTTTTCTTCGTCTTCGACCATCCCAAGAACGGGCTTAGTCTGATCGAGTAAATAGAGCATGCCTAAGCCGGCTAACTCACCCTTTCTCGATTTCTTTTCCTCGTAAAAATATTGGATGTTATCCATTTTCTCTGTTTTTTCTTTTAATCTCTTCAATTTTTTTATCATCTTTTCTCGGTAATCTTCTCTAATATCCTTCGCCTCAGCTAAAGCTTTCTGGTCTCCCAAACAGAGAGAAAAGCCTAGGCCTGCTTTGTCATTTCTAGCGCACGAATTCAACAATTTATAGAGGATGTCCACTTCGAGTCTATAGTGTGAGGACTCATAACGAGTTCCCCAAATAGATTCGATAACATCCGCTGGTATATCCCTTTTGAGTAGAGATAAAGCCAATAGACTGGTTAATTTTCTCATCTTCTCAGTCCCGATGGATCTCAGATTAGACTCGGGATCTATATGCAGATCTTCTAGGATCTTCTTCGATTCTTTTTCTCCGCTTATGCCCGGAAAATAGGGATCACAGGCCTTCATCAAACTGTCGTAAACATTTTCTCCGTCGATCAAAAGACTTTCTCTTTTTTGTACGTGGTCTTTTTCTACAGCCTTTTCGGCTATTTTACGGTTCAAACCGCTGAATCCGTTGACTGCCTGTTTATCCGCCGCGGCACCTGCAAGCGCATATATACTCTCTTCCCAGTTTATCTCATCGTGTCGTACTCCTAAAAGTAAAGAAAGCGTACCGCCGCTGACTTCTTGAGCTCCGTCTATACCGTGATCGTGCGGATTTATGAAGACCTTGTTTTTCTCCTCCGGCACGACCTTATCGGTTTCTTTTATAGCGTGATGATCTAGAACTATCGCGTCCTCCTCAAGGTCCGATATCCGATCTAGATGGCTGTTACCTATGTCGGTAAAAATCAGAGTATGACCTTCGGGGACATCCTCCGGAAAAGAGTTCACGAAAGTAGTATGAAAACCGTTTTGATCTTTCATCAGCGACCTAGCCAAAACCACGCTTGCGGATATACCATCCGCATCGTAATGAGTGATTATTCTAAACTTTTCATTATCCTCTATGATCGAAACAGCCTTGTCGAGCTTATTTTCCAAGCCATCGGGAATATCGAGCAAATCCCCTTCCACTCCCATTTCGTCTTATCTATTGAGTCAGGATCTCGGCTTTATCTATCGAGTATCTCCAATCCTTTTCAAGTTCTCCCTGTTCTTTGTAGTAATCGGCGACTCGCCTGATCTTGGATTCGACTAACCTTAGACCTCTTCTATTTGATTTGTCCTTGGGATGCTCTTCCAGATGTTCGTGCAAGTTGACCGCTTTTTCCATCAGAGCGATAAGATCTTCGGGCAGTTCAGATCTAAGATCGTTTTCTTCCAGGACATCGGTTATGCTCTTTCCGAGAGCCAATTCTACATTCGGTACTCCGTACTGATCTCTCAATATGACACCTATTTCACTGGCAGTTTTACCTTCTCTAGCGAGGTCCGTGATTATATTCTGTATCTCATCTTCTTCGACCGGTACCCATTCTGGATTTTCCTCTAGATGAGGACGGGTAGATCCCGATCGACCTCTTTTAGGGTTATGCATCCTTGACATGTTTTTTCCTCCACGTAACGACTGTATATTCTATAATTTTACCTTGGATTCGACTCATATATCTTCTAATACTTAAAAGTGACTATTGGGAACTCGGATCAATCGCCTCTTATCTCTCTTGAGATCTCCTCTATGTAATCATCTTTATCCGGGACCGAGATCCCTTCTTCCCGTGCCACCAGGAGAAGGGCGGTTTTGATCTCTATATTCATATCATCTTGTTTTTTATTAGCTTTAGAGATCATCTCTTGTTTTGAACGATCGCTGTTTTCCACTATGTCGTTCAAGAGCTTAGGAAATAGATCTTTCTCCTTTTTTTCTAAGATCTCTTCCGAAGGTTCGAAACCCATGGGGATATCTACATCTTCGTAGTCGAATTCCGCTATGATATCTCCATCCTCTATCTCAACTAGGTCCAATTCTAGGGCTCTATCGACCACCTTCTCCGCTTTTTCCGAGGAAAACCAGTCTAGATCGACGGATTGAGCCATAACGAAATCCGTTTTGCTTATCTCACTACCTTCCTTCTGGAATAGAAAGGCTAGAGCTCGTTTCAATTCTTCTGATATCTTACCGCCTCCTCGTATCCGACGATGAAACTTTCAAGATTGTCATGCTTCACGTAATCTATATCTTCCAAAGGAGCTCCGGCTATATAAAGCTCATAGTTTCCTCTCGGCAATTTATTTAGACCCTCGCCATCAAATCCTCCATCCGAAAGATCGCTGTAAACGATCTTATCTATACCTTCCTTCGTGCACATATTTACCATCTCCTCTATACCCATCTCTCTTATCTCTTTAGAAGGCGAAATCAGACCGTCCTTGTAGTCAATCGAAAGTATGAGATCGTCGCTGATATCTATCGATTCCTCTATGGCCTCTTTTGAAACTATCGTTTTGGTGGAAAGAAGAACCTTATCGGCCCCCGCGATGAAGGCGTCCGTGACCCCGTCAGCGTTTCTCGCACCGACATCGGCCCACACCTCTTTTCGGGTACTGGCTTTCCTGATCAGATCGACTTGAGGATTGTTATGTTCCACACCGTCTATATCCAGGAAGAGCATCGTCTCATAATCGCTAAGTTCTTCGATAGCTCCCCAGAAAGAGATATCATCACCTTCGGGGGTATATCTTTCATATTTTCCGTCTTCGACGATCACCAAGTTCTGGTTTTTGAAAGACAATGAAGGAATTACGTTCATAGTGAATGATATAGAAGGTGATTAATAAATGGACTGTTCATGCATCAATGTTTAATAGGGCTTTTCTCAATTTTATAACGTGCAATTGAAGTTAAGGGAGTGCAAGATAAAGGATATCCCCCGGGTAATAGACATAAAGAAATCAGCTTTGGGTCCGATATGGAAGAAGTCTAACATCCCGTACGAGGAGGACAGTTTGAAAGAGTTTCTGCGCAAAAGATTCGCCACGGATCGTATCATCGTAGCGGAAAGACCTCACGAGAAAAAGATATTGGGATTTTTACATTCAACCACATATACGGATACTGTTAGTTCCAGTAAGATAAGGGAGATCCTCACCATCGCCGTCGATCCAGATTATTTCGGTAAAGGGGTCGGTACTAAGCTTATGGAAGAAGAAAAGAGTGACGCTGAAGAAGATGAGGTGGACCTGATGAGATTGGAGACTTTGACCGATAACCGAAGAGCGATCGAGTTCTACGAGGATGAAGGATTCCAGGAAAAGAAGAAGGTCATGATAAAAAGATTAGAATCCCAAAAGTAATTTAATCCGCCCTTTTTAGAAAGGCATCATGAAAGATGCTGAGTTCCCACTTTCGGATTGGCTGTCCGATAAAGAAGATATAAGATTCAACCTGGCGTCAAGCAGTATAGAGAGTCTTAATTTCTCCGACGTAGGCAGAATAGATTCCGATATCGATCTTGGATCTCCAGAGGATGAGTTGGAAAGAAAGGTCGAAAGCAAGGTTGAAAGTATTTACGAATCGGACGTCGAGGCGATCATTACTTCCGGCGCACAGGCCGCTAATTCGATAGTTTTCGATACTCTGCTCGAGGAAGGCGATGAAGTTCTCGTAGAGGATCCCGCATATAATCCCTTGAAGATGGCACCCTCCTTGAAAGGCGCAGAAGTGAATCTTTTCTATAGAAGATACGAAAACGACTTCAAAATAGATATAGAAGAGATCGAGGAGAAAATATCTAAAGACACAAAAGTTATCGTTACCACCAATCCTCACAATCCGAGCGGGGTCTTTCACGATCCGACTGACCTATCGGAATTGAAGGATTTTCTAGAAGACAACGATGTATATCTATTGGTGGACGAGATATACAGAGGATTTATCGAGAGCTCGGGTTCACTGGCTTCTCTGTCTGACAGAGTTTTGGTCTCTTCAAGCTTTTCCAAAGTCTTTGGATTCGGTGGATTAAGATTCGGGACTTTGGTCTCTACCGATCTAGACCTCTTAGAAAAGATCAGAAACGTAAAAAAGATCCTGGCACCCCATAATCCTACTGTCAATCTGAAGATGGGGTTGAAAGTCTTAGAAAGCAGGGAACGACTTTTAGAACGCTCTAGAGATATAGCCGAGAAGGGCCGGTCCCTGGCGAACGGATGGGTTAGCGGTTCCGGAGATCTAGAATGGGTTGAACCTTCTCCCGGCGTTATTTCATTCCCCAAATTAAAAATAGACTGCTCTGCGGAGACTTTTTCCAAAAGAGCTAAAGAAGCCGGGGTTCTGGTCACTCCGGGAAAATATTTCTCCGGTAGAGAAGAGTTTGACGATCACATCAGACTGACTTTCGGCAAGGATTTTCAGCAGGTTGTTCAAGGTCTGCAGATACTCTCCCGCGTGATGGATGACTGTAAAGGATAGGCATCTTCTATATCGGACAACACTTTTTTATATAATCTAGTCGGATTCACAAACGATGATAACGTTAATAGGTTCCGCTCACGTCTTTGACATCTCCCAACGTATAGAAAGAGAGATCAGAGATAGAGACCCACCGATAGTAGCGGTAGAATTGGATAGGAATAGATACGCCGCCTTGAAAAGCGGTGAGAGGAAAGGTGATATACCTCTCACATATCGGTTGCTTCAGAGGGTACAGGAAAGGATAGCCCATAAGTTCGGAGTGGATGTGGGAGAAGAGATGTTAACCGCGGTGGATACTGCTGAGCAGATAAATTCTCGGGTCGCTTTTATCGATCTTCCGGCTCAGCAGGTCCTAAATAAACTCATGAGTGAAATGAGTTTGAAAGAAAAACTCTCTATGTTTTTGGGAGGCATCGTCGGTCTTTTTACAAGCAAAGAAAGAGTCGAAAAAGAGATGGACAAGTACTACTCCAACAAAACTGAATATTCGGAAACCATAGAAGATAAAGTCCCGACGATCGCGAAGATATTGATTGAAGATAGAAATAAGTTCATGGCTAAAAATCTTAGAGAATTGGAAGATAAATTCGATTCTGTTCTAGCGGTGGTCGGCGATGCTCACGTTCCCGGTATGATGAAAGAATTGGAGGGAAGAGAACTGCAGGTCCTCAGATTGAAAGAGATCCAGCAGGAAGAATCTAAAAGTACAGAAAAAGGATCAGGGGAAAAAGATAGAGACATAGAGAACAACACTGAAGTGAGTTTTTCATATAATTATAACATGGAATGAGTCAAATAGAGTAAAAAATAGAGAATAAATTTATCAGTAATAGATATCTTCTTCATCGCTTGCATTCGATACCTCATATTCGGTCCCTTTTTCTTCATGATATTCCTCTTCCTGATATCGTTCTTCATACCTGTATCCGCTGGGCTCTCTCTTCTCCTCTTTTTTCCAGGTAAGCCCCACTATGGTAACTCCAACGCCGAAAAGCCCGTATCCGCTCAAGATGCCGTAATTGAGCAAGTTCTCGAAGCCTAAAGGTCCTTCGAGATTTTTTATCTTTTCTAGATCATCTTTACACAATTCACATAGGTCGGTAGGAGGGGGATCGACTTCACCGTTTTTGTTCCGCTCCACTGAGCCCGCCATAACGCATTCGCCAGCTTCTTCACTGCAGTGATTAGGATAAACAGAATCCTCATGGTCGCTGGGGTAATCTATCGCTACCAATGATAATAGATGACCGAATTCGTGGACCAGCACACCTTGTTCTACCTTATACTTGGCCACGCCCCCGGTCCTGGAAAAAGATCGGATCATGCCTTTGAAAACGACCACTTGAAACGGTTTCTGCGATAGACCTAGAGCTTCTCTATTTTCGCCCCAATATCCATTCAAATAGAGAACATGTATAGTGAGCGTATCCCCGTGTCTTTCATAACTCCTGTAGGCCTCCTTGAGGTTGGCGATGTCTCTTTCATCGTAAGAGATGCTCGTATTACCGGGGTCTATCTTCTGATCAATTTTACTCACGATCCTATCTTTTTCGGTGTATTCCGAAACCCTCTGTTCGAGAAGATCCATAGATCTCTCTCCAGGTCCGAATCCCTCCACATAATCGTATTCGATTATGAGATCGGTATAAGTATCATCTTCCAAATACATCTGAGAATATTCGTAGGGCTCATACAAGCCCAAGTTCTCTCGAACCACGGATGGAAAAAAAGAATTCGTTATCAACCCTGCTACGATCAGCAGTGCCCAGATCGTTCCTAGTACGGCGTACCTTTTGTACATCTGCTAAACAAATTATTTCTCATGGTCCTATTTGAAATTAACCTGTCTTATGGAACTTATTCAATTGACTTCCTCTTTTTTAAGATCCTCGTAAGCACTAGCAGCCGCTTCCGCACCCTGTCCCGCGGCAGTGATAGCCTGTTTTAAGGGAGAATCTATAACGTCTCCGGCCGCATATATACCATCTATATTGGTCCTTCTTTCTTCATCGGTACTGATGTAGCCGTCGTCGACCAATTCGACATCTATCTCTTCTGCTATGTCGGAATTCGGTGTGGATCCGATCTCTATGAACAGACCGTCGAGTTCTAGCTTTTCCGAGTTATCCAACCTGACCTCTTCGAGTTTCTCGTCTCCGATCAATTCTTCCACGTTCACACCGAAAACAGAATTTATATTTTCTTTTTGTTCGACCTCTTTGATCCGGATAGGTTCGGGTCTGAAGAATTCATCTCGCCTGTATAAGATGTACACCTCTTCGGCGTGGTCGGATAATAGTAGAGCCGAAGCTAGAGCCGCGTCTCCTCCACCTACGACACCGACTTTCTTATCATTGTAAAAGGCTGCGTCACAGGTAGCGCAATAGCTCACACCTTTTCCTTTGAATTCGTTTTCTCTGTCCAGCCCCAATCTTCTTCTCTCCTGACCGGTAGCTATGATTATCTTTTTCGCCTCGTACTCGCCTCTGCTGGTAACTACGGTAAAATCTAGATCATCTCCCTGGATCTCTTCCACTTCGTCGTAAACCACTTCTACCCCCATCTCTTTCACGTGATCTTCCATCTTATTTGAAAGTTCCATCCCTGTGATACTTTTGAACCCTGGATAATTGCATACCTCTGGAGCTTCTGAGATCAATCCACCCGGCATCTCTCCTATCTGGATCGTATCCAAGTTGTACCTAGCGGAGTAAAGCGCTGAAGTGTAACCTGCTGGACCCGTTCCTATTATCAACACATCATACATGTTCTCAAATTGCTTATCAACAGGGGTGATTAATAATTTTGGGAAAGGTATGCAAAAACGGATAACTAATCCTTAAATATCTGATCGGCTTTTTTATTTACGGTGTGCAGATGAGCGAAAAGAGAGAGGACTTGGTAATCTCCATCGGCGGCTCGATATTACTGCCTGAGGAGGAAGACATAGCCGAATTATCTTCATTGGCCGAAACATTAGAGAAAAATGGTCAGGAAAGAAGGCTTTACCTAGTAGTGGGAGGAGGAAGGACCGCTCGAAGATATATCAAGTGGGGGAGAGCACTCGGAGCCGACGAGGGTACTTTAGACGAACTGGGTATCAAGACTTCTAGGCTGAATGCTAGACTACTTATCATAGCTCTCGATGAGGACATATATCCTGTTCCAGCAGAGAATTTCGATGAAGCGATCACGGCCGGAAATCATTATAGCATGGTGACCATGGGCGGTACACATCCAGGGCATACCACCGATGCGGTAGCGGCGATGTTGGCAGAAAGGTTGAATGCGGACAGGCTTATAAACGCTACTTCGGTCGACGGTGTCTATACTGCCGATCCCAAAAAGGAAAAAAGTGCCAAAAAACTAAAGGAACTCGGCTTTGATGAACTTATAGATATCGTCTCAAAAGAGGAAGGAGGCGCCGGGCCGAACGTCGTTTTCGATCCACTAGCGGCTAAGATCATAAAAAGAGCAGAGATCAAAACTTATATCGTCGACGGTCGGAACTTACAGGCTTTGGAGAATGCGATAGAAGACGAAGAATTCGAGGGCAGTAAAATAGGATAGCTCCTTTTTAAAAGAGTGATATATAGTCTAAATAATCTATAAAGAAAAAATAGATATATACAGACGCGATAATGGCCAGTTGTATGTTTGGTTTATCTGCTTTTAATGCTACTGTTCTTCTTGCTGGGTTAGCGGCCGGTCTATACATGGCTTGGAACATCGGGGCTAACGATGTTGCCAACTCTATGTCTACGGCAGTCGGTGCCGAAGCGATCACATATAAACAGGCGATAATAATAGCTTCTATTTTGACGGTTGCCGGAGCTGTACTAGTGGGCGGCCAAGTTACTGCGACTGTAAAAGGAGGTATCTTCGATCCCTCTACAGTTGACAGTACAAGCCTCGCTATGGGGGCCTTAGCAGCCGTACTAGCCTCTGGATTATGGGTCACGATCGCTACTTGGAAATCTCTCCCGATTTCGACTTCTCATTCCATAATCGGGGGGATGATGGGCTTCGGCCTGATATACGGAGGACCCTCGTTGATCTCATGGTTCACCCTAGGAAAGGTCGTCTTAAGTTGGGTGACATCTCCTATTTTCGGTGCTTTGCTCGCTTATATCATTTTTAATATAATCGTCAAAGTCATATTCGATTCTGAAGATTCTTTTCAGACCGCGAGAAAGACGAGCCCCTTTTTCGTGGGCGCGACATTCTTTATAATCACTCTTTCTTTATTCTTCGAGACAGCTTTAGACAATAGAGTGTTTGGACACGATATAAGCTTCATCAACGCTGCACTGATCTCGGGGATAGTCGCAATCGTGATAGGTATAATCGGTAGATACTTCATCATCAGAGGAATAGAAAGAAGAGAGGAAGGATTTGAGGACGTAGAAAACATTTTCAGCAGACTTCAAGTTATAACCTCCTGTTTCGTAGCTTTTTCTCACGGAGCAAACGACGTGGCTAACGCGATCGGACCGTTACTTCTAGTCGTGAAAAATACTGTCGGAACAAATGCTCCCTTCTTTTTAGGTAACGATTACCTTTTGATGATAGGCGGCCTAGGGATAGCCATGGGTATATCTACCTGGGGATATAAAGTCATCAAGACCGTCGGTTTTAGGGTCACGAAATTGACTAATACAAGAGGTTTCTCGGTGGATTTTGGAGCGGCAACTACCATCTTGGTAGCTAGTAAATTGGGCATGCCGATATCTACGAGTCACACCGTCGTAGGAGCTGTATTCGGCGTGGGTCTTGCTAGAGGTGTAGAGGCGATAGATCTATCAGTGATAAAGAAGATAGTCATCTCTTGGGTAGTCACCGTACCGATAGCCGCGATAACTTCTATCCTATTATACTTAGCTATGAATGGCATGGCATAAATTTAAAATAGAAAAATCAGGTGTGATTAAATATGGCGGGAAAATTTAGAAGATCGAGCTTAGAAGATGCATTATTTGAATCGCCCTTCGACGGTATGAAAGAACATTCTAAGATTATTAAAAAAGCAATAAACGAGTTCAAAAAAGGAGTTCATTATTACAGCGAGGGGAAATTTGAAAAGTCAGAAGAATGTTTCGGAAAGGTCACCGAGCTGGAACACGAAGCCGACCAGATAAAAGTACATATAAGAGAAAATCTACCGAGATTTATATTCATGCCAATTACAAGAGACGATTTCTTGACTCTTTTGAAAGAGGCGGATGCGATATTAGATTACGCCGAGGACGTAAGCGTGCTTCTTCCGATGAGGGAAGAAAAGATCCCGGAAATAGTCAGAGAAGATTTTAAAGAATTTTCCATAAAGATATTCGAATCCGTTGAACAATTTGAAGAGATGATGAATATATTTTCCGAATTATTGGAATCCTCTTTTAGTAAAAAATCAAAAGAAAAAGCCAGAAAATTACAGCAAGAATTGAGTGAAAGAGAGTACGAGGCTGATAAGATCGAAAAGAGGATATCTAAACTACTTTTCAATTATGATCAGGAGCCTTTGACTGCAGTTCATCTTTTGAAGGTCGTGGATAGGATGGACTCTATCGCTGACCACGCAGAGAACGTGGGCGACATGATAGATTCCATACTGGAGTCTAAATAAAAAACGTCTTTTCTTTTAATCCTATATACTATTTTTTGCCCTTAAATATAGAGAATAAAGTCTAAATAACTCCTTTTAAATCACCCATATATTATGCCTGAATCTAGAAAAGTTCAGATCACTGGCGGATCTACCTATATAGTTTCCCTTCCGAAGGATTGGGTAAAACAGAAAGATATAGATGCCGGGGATTCTTTGATACTTTCCCCACAAAAAGACGGATCCATAGTGGTAAATCTTGAAAGAGAGTATGAGAAGGAAGCCAACGTCAAAGAGATGGATATAACGGAAAAAGATCAAGATTCTCTGATAAGAGAGTTGATCGGTACTTATATGGCGGGATATTCGAAGATAGATCTCAAGGCCAAGGGAAGCATCAAACCGGAGCTTCGGAGAGCCATAATGGAATTCACCCGGATGGTCATCGGGCCGGAAGTGATAGAGGAATCCGAGAGGAGGATAATACTCAAGGATCTGATAGATCCTTCCGAATTTTCTCAGAAGAAGGGTCTTAGGAGGATGTACCTCATAGTCAAAAAGATGCATACCGATGCTATCGAAGCTTTCAAAGAGAACGATAGAAATCTGGCCCAAGACATAATACAGAGGGACAAAGATGTAGACCGCTTATTCTGGATGATCACCAAGCACTACAACATGGTGTTGTCAAACCCACGTCTGATAGAGAGCCTAGAGATCACATCTGAGAGAAGTCTCAGTTATATGCTGGTCTCTAGAGCTATGGAAAGGATCGGTGACCACGCTGTACGGATCGCTGAAAACGTCATCGAATTACAGAACGATTTCAACGGCCCCCTTAAAAGCGAGATCATAGAAGAAAGTGAGTTGGCTATGGAGATCCTGGAGAGATCGGCCGACGCGTTTTTTGATGAGGATCTTTCCGGTGCTAACGGCGCTATCGATATGAGAGGAGAACTGCAAGAAAAGAACGATGAGCTGATGGGTAAGATCAAAGAAGAAAAGAAGGAGAACGTCACGCCTCTTTCATATATAATTGAAAGTATACACAGAACAGGTTCTTATGCAACCGATATCTCGGAGATCGGGATAAACTACATGATGTCCTCTTAGTTGTAGGTGCTGTGATTTGAAACCTCAGCGGCTAAACAAGGAGGATTGGGATCATCTGATCGTACTAGACGCCTGCAGATACGATTATTTTGAAGATCGGTATCCGGAATATCTCTCTGGAAACCTTGAAAAAAGAAAAAGCAGAGGATCTTGCACCAAGGACTGGCTCAAAAATACTTTCCGATCCAATTATGATTATGTTTATTTTTCTACCAACCCTTACATAAATTCTAAGGGAGTCGAATTTTCGGGGTGGAAGGCTGATGAACATTTTTCGGAGATCGTAGATCTGTGGTTGGATCGTTGGGACGAGGAAAAAGGTACTGTCCATCCAAAAGAAGTCAATGAGGCTGTAGTCGAACATTCAGATGAAAATAAGAGGAGCATCATCCATTACATGCAGCCTCATAGACCATATCTTTCAGCCGAGATAAGCGGAACCGATTGGATAAATCGCGAAGATATAATGGAAGAGGATGAAGAAAAGAGACTATTTGGAGATTTTCGAGATATGTTAGGTCAGAGTTTGACCCCGATAAAAAAATATTGGTCTAGAGGAACTTTTTTCTGGAAGATCAGAAAGTGGATCGATATGGACCCCGCGATGGGATTCGAGAATATCTGGCGAGAGTATGGTACCGAAGGAGTCAGAGAACTTTATGAGGATAATCTTAACACAGCTTTGAGCTACGTCAAAGAACTCACGAAAGAACTCGACGGAAGTGTAGTGGTCACTTCTGATCATGGATAACTGCTCGGAGATAACGGACTTTGGCTTCATCCAAGAAAAACGGATATCCCCGAATTGACCAACGTGCCTTGGCTCAAGATAGAATAAATCGTCATATGATGTAAAAAATTTAATACAGCATATTCATTTTATTTTCAAGCAACCCGGATAGAGAGAAAACTATCTTTGATTAAACATAGAGGCAGAATAGATGACCGATAGATTCGAAGAAGCTTTAGATACTATCAGCAAAGGTGGTGCGGTAGTTCTATTTGGTTCATTTTTGGCGAAAGGATTGGCTTTTCTCTCAAAAGCGGCTTTAGCAAAGTACTACGGCCCCAAGGGACTGGGTTTATTGGCATTGGCACTGATGATATTGGGGATAACCACGAAACTATCCGCCGGGGGATTCAATGCAGCTATAAAGAAATTCATCCCAAAATTTTTGGTGGACAACGATGACGAGAAAGTGAGCGGGGCGATGCTCACGGTCCTTATTATTTCCCTGATAATCAGCGTATCCGCGGGTGTTCTGATCTATGCTCTCTCATATACGATATCCGTACGTATCTTTCACAACAGTTCTTTGATACCTCTCCTGAAGATATTTGCCTTTTTCATACCGTTTCAATCCACTTTGATCCTTCTGAGCCACATCTTTTTGGCATTCAAAAAGACAACCCTAAAGGTCCTTTTGAGAGATATAGGTGAGCATCTATCCCATTTTATTCTGTTTTTGGGGGTCATAGCTCTTGGTGGAAGTATAGTCAGTATAACTTTTACTTATCTTCTCACAGGTATCATCCTAGTACTGATCTCGATAGTGGTCCTGGAAAAGAAAGTCTATCCGTTTTTCAAAAATATCGGAAATTCATCAAAAAGCCCTCCACTCATGCCTAAAAAGATCCTCAAATATTCACTACCTCTTTTGTTCTCCAGCATATTCGTTTTGACTATGGGATGGACGGACACATTCATGCTTGGATTCTATAAATCCGAACACGTGGTGGGCATCTACAATTGGGCTCTGAGTATAAGTTTACTGCTTTTGATATTTTTGAACTCTATCAATCAGATATTTTTCCCCGTCATATCGGATCTACATGCTCAGAACAAGTTCGAAGAATTAGCTAAAACCTTCGGCACCGTACTCCGCTGGATATTTTTGCTCACATTTCCTTTTTTCGCCTATCTTATCATATTCGCTAAACCAGTTCTGAGTGTTTTCTTTCCGAAATTCACCGCGGGGTGGAGAGCCTTGTTCATACTAGGCATAGGCATGATGTTTCGGGCGGGTCTTGGTCCTGTCGGCCACACTTTGAAGACATACAATGAGACCAGGTTCATATTCAAGATGAACACTGTACTGCTCCCTCTCAATATCGTATTGAATATCATACTCATCCCGATGATAGGACTTGAAGGAGCCGCTTTAGCCACTGCGAGCGTTTTTATTTTGAACAATATAGTAGAGATGAAAAAGCTTCAAACCCTCATCTCTTTCAAGCTGAGTTTATCCATCTATCTAAAATACGCGGTGTCTGTTGTAGGTCCGCTCCTTCTGATTTATCTATTCTATAGATTCATATTTGTCAACTGGTGGGTGATGATATCCACCTTCATCGTTTTTCTTCTCTGTTATTTCGTTTCCTTGATCAGGATAGGAGCTGTGAAAGAAGAAGATCTACCCTTATTCAAAGTAGTCGATATCATCCTGGCTAGAGTAGGTTTAGGCCGAATAAAAGTAAGTAAGATCGTGGAAAGATTCGTTAGATGATCCTGAAAGTCCACATCTTCGCTCATCAATCCAACCTTATTTTCGAAAGTTGAACGATCTCTCTTTTCTTTTTGATATATCGGATAAAATCTTCTACTCTATTTTCGATTTTTTCTTCTAATAAATTAAAAGAATGAAATGTGAACATCTGGTATTCAAGTTTTGAAAGTCTAGTGGAGGCTACATACAGGAGTGGATAATCCACATGGTTGCAGAGTGCGGCGTTGAAGACCACTCCGAGCTTTTTAAGTGAATGTATGGGTAAGTCGATCCCGGCTTGATTTTTAAACCCTTTCGCACTTTTTTCCTTTTCTTTTCCTACCCTCGCTAAAAATGAAGGACTCCAGATGGTAGGATCAAATTCTATTATCTCTTCTACCTTTTCAGGCCTGTTGTCGAAATATGGCTTTGGATACTTCGATGAACTATGACTCATATCGAACTCTTCCATCAGCTTATATATATTCTCGTGAAATCTCCATTTGCCAGGTCTGAACGATCTCATTTTTTCCTCTGAGATATGATCATCTATCACCTCTAACGCTCTCTGAAACATGGTCCTCTGTTCTTTTATACAATGACTATCGAAGAGATCGTCCTGAAAACCTATCTGTATAGGATGGATATGCAGTCCTATCTCGTGATCATCACTCCATCTACTGACCATCTCGGGTACTTTTTTCACCGTGTTTGGGGTGACGAACAGGGTGAAATTTTTCTCATGCTTCAGCATTTTATCCAGCTTTTCCATCCCCTCGGTCCCTCCTTCCCTGCGGTCTAGTTCCACATCCACGGTGATAACTGCTTTTTTCATGCTCTATATTCACCCTTTCGCGAGCAGTCCGTCATATATATCTATCCATCTTTCAGCTACTTTTTCTGGTTCGTGAGCGCTCAGGTCGTAATCCGGAACGGAATCGGCATCGATGATAGTTTTTAATCGGTCCGCGACAGCTTTTGGAGATTCTTCTTTTATCACGAACTTCGGGATCTGATCCTTGAATTCTTGTACACACTCGGGTGCTAAAACTTTCTTGTTCATCTGAAGAGCTTCTAATATCGTTCTTGGGACACCTTCTTTTCTCGAAGGTAGAACGACGACTTCCGATCCCTTCATCAGCGATAGAGTTTCTCCATGATCGATTTCTCCTAGCACGTGGGTTTTGTCCGAGTTATTAGGATCTATATCGTTAATGGTCTCGATATCTTTCAGTTCCTCTGCGCCACCTATCAAGACCAGATGAATAGAATCCATTTTCTCCTGTAAATATCGAAATCCTTCGATAGCTAGGTCTACTCCCTTATCATAGCTGAGCCTACCAACGAAACAGATATAATCTGCTTCGAGACCGTACTTTTCTTTCACTTTGTTTACCTCTTTTTCTCCCACATGCACTTTACTGAGGGGTATCGGTACTTTTTGTATACTGCTCTCCTCACACCATTTTCTATGCATCTCGTATATCTTGTCCGAGACAGCTATCAGAAATTCAGGTTTGAACATCGGCTCTTCTCTACCGAGACTTCTCACATCCATCACGCTCGGTACGTTCATTATACGAGTGGATAAATACTCGTATCTAAAAACGTCATGGACGATATCGATAGAATCTATCAGGCATACCGATATGATCATCAGCCCGTTGTGAATAACCCGTAGGGCCTGAAAAGGGCGATGATAAATTCTACTACCTTCAAATATCGATTTTCTCGGTATCAAGAGTCTGTATATCTTGACTTCCACCCCAGAATAATCTTTAGAACCTATCAATCTTTCATCTTTCACATAAGTGGTAAGGATCGTGATCTCAACTATGCGTTCTTTGTTCAAGAGTTTAGGGATGATCGTATCTAAAGCGACCGTAGGACCGCCAATGAGCGGATAGAATATACCGGTTATGAACAGAAGTTTTATCTTATCTTTCATCTTCTAAACACTGCTCTACGGCGTTCATTATCTTTTCAGATGCGGTGCCGTCCCCAAAGGGATTGTCCCAGTTCTTTTCTCTTCTCATCATCGTCTTCATCCCTTTGATGACGCTCTCTTTTTCCAAACCCGTGACGATATTAGAGCCCACCTCTACGGTTTCTGGTCTTTCCGTGTTTTCCCTCAGCGTTACACATGGAGTCTCGAGTATGCACGTCTCTTCCTGAATACCTCCAGAATCGGTAAGCACCAGACTAGCATGGTTCATCAACTGGAGAAAATCTATGTAACCCAAAGGTTCGATCACCTTCAGATTTTCGATGGAATAGAATTCCTCCTTCATCTCATATTCTTTTAACCTTTTCTTTGTCCTGGGATGGATCGGGAAGATAACTTTTTTCTCTCCATAATCTTCACCCACTTCTGTGATTATATCGGATATCATCTGAAGCTTTTCCTTCGAGTCGACGTTCTCCTCGCGGTGAGCCGTTAGAACGAAGTAGTTCTGCTTTTCCAAGCCCAATCCATCCAAGATACTACTTTTCTCCTCTGCCACTTCTACGTTTTCGTAAACAGCGTCGACTATCGTGTTCCCTGTAACGATCACGTCTCCTCTGACATTATCCTCTTCTGCGTTCTCGGCGGTTTGTTCGGTCGGAGCGAAAAGGAATTCGGAGATGTGGTCTATCATAACCCTGTTGTGTTCCTCCGGCATCCTCCAGTCGTCGGATCTGAGGCCGGATTCTACATGACCCAGGTTGATATGTAATTTCCTGGCCGCTAAGGCACCGGCCAGATTGAAATTCGCATCTCCACAGACCAGAACCACTTTGGGTCTTTCTTTCAAAAGTATCTGTTCTATACCCTTGAGCATTTCAGCGGTCTGCTCACCGTGGAATTCACAGTCCTTAATATTTTCGAGCTTGTACTCCGGTTCGTCCAATTCTAGATCCTTGAAGAACTGATCGTCCATGGAGGGCGAGTAATGCTGTCCGGCGTGGATGACGAAGGATGGATAATCCGACTTTTTTGCCCTTTTTATCAGGGGTGACATCTTTATGATCCCGGGTCTAGTCCCCACTACCACACATATTTTCTTCTCTAGATCATCTGGTTCCAGCGTTTTTTTCTTCATTTTATCGTACCTTCTATGACTCCTCTAATTTACGAATATTTTTCTCGATCTTTTCATTTATCTTAGACCATCTGAACTCTTCAGCGGTACTTTTAGCGTTCCGTGAAAGCTTCTCGACAAAATTAGGTTTTTCCCCCAACTCAATTATCTTTTCGGCGATCCTTTTTGGAGAGTTTTCTTCCAAGATCAGGCCGTTCTTTCCGTCTTCGATTATCCTTCTAACGCCCTTGAGACCGGTGACTATCACGGGTTTTCCCAGGGCCAGATATTCGAATAATTTTATAGGGTATATACAGTCCGTGCTTTTCAACTTATTGAAGGGAAGTATACATATGTCGGATTTAGCCATTATCCTCAAAGTTTCCTCATGGTCTTTCTCTCCATATATCTTCACTCGATCCTCTAAATCCAACTCGTCTATCTTTTTATTCAACCATCTATCGTCGTGGATCGGACCGACTATATGATATCTGAAATCAACATCCTTATCTTTTAACTCGGATGCGGAATCCAGCAGTAGTTCCACGCGTTGTTTTCTAAGATGACCGACGAAGAATATGGCAAATTCATCAAAGCCTTTCAAGTCTTGATAGCCTTCATAAAGCGAAGGATCGACACCGTTGGTCACTTCTAGGGTCTTGTCTTCATCCAAAGCGAAGTCCCTCATGCTTTCGGGCTCGATGGCTAATATCACGAGATCGGCCCGTTTTAGCAGAAGTTTAGAAAAAGAATAAAGAGACTTAAAGAACGGATTATCAGAATACGATTCTAGGAATAAGATCGGATGATCCCAAACATCGTCTATCCAATCGAAACCAAATAACTTCAGGGTGAAACCTTCGAGGATCATATGTGGGGAGAATAGAGTATAGACCGCTTCTATACCCAACTCGTCTTTCAATCTCAGCACCATAAGGATACGCCATATCTTGTGGAAGAGGCCCGAGATCGTACTACGAGAGTCGAATCTGCTCCGAAATATGGTCACGTCTGATTCGATGTTTTCGGGCACATCTTCGTTCCTATCCAAAAAGAGGTATAGATCGTGCTTCTTCGAGAGAAATCTTGCTCTCTGGTACTGGGTGGTGCTTTTGAAGCGCCTGATGTAATTACATAGGTATGCTATCTTCATCCTAACCAACTTCGAAACTCTATTTTTGGGTTGATAATCCATTTGATATATAAAACGGTGTTGATTCAATGGTCTTCCCAAAGCGATCTCATCGTCTTCACCTCGAGTTCCTCCTGTTTTTTCTTTTCCCCGACCGATTTTATAAAATCTTCAAATATATCCATCTGGGAAGGATTGGACATCTCCCAAAGATGGGACCATAGATGGAGATTAGTTTCTTCCTCTATAACTCGATCAACCTCTTTTCTCAGCCTTTTCTTATGCCTTTCGATCCAATGATCCTTGGAGACCGGTAAAGCTCTATAGAAGATATGTGGAGGGTTTTGCCCATGTGGAAGATAATTTCCTGTCAGACTAGCTCTGCAGGACCCGTATGTTTCTAATATGTCCTTTTCGATTTCAGGTTCCCTTCTCGGTGACTCGGAAAATAGATCGTTCCAAAGCATCTTTACCTTGCCTTTAGTTCTATTCTCTTCTGGGCATTTTCTGATGATTTTCATCCCATTTTTCTTTAGGGATTCATAAGAGATAGGCCGTCTGTTCTGGGGAGTGACGATCGAACTTGGTTCTCTTAGTTCAAACTTTTCGTGAAGTTTTTTTACTTTATCTAATTCGAACTCTAAAACTTCGGGCTCTACCTCGTCGACCCATATATGAGAGAAAGTGTGTGTGGCTATCTCATGATCGATCTCGGCGTCGATCACCATGTCGACCATGTCCGGAGCGTACCACAGGGGATCCTCCTCTTTATCTGTAGCCGGGTCCTCCGCGAACCATCCTTCGGGATGACCGTGGTTGTGATCTCCGTCGCACCTCTCTAACAATAGGTGCCCTACAAAATCGAAAGTGACCGGAATATCGAGTTTATCGCACAGGTCTAAAATCCTTCTCAGCGTTCTAGTTTCCTTTTTCCTTCCCCTGCTGAAACAACTGTAATCTTCGGCTTCTTTCATCCCCCAAGCTAGTTCGACCTCTAAACTCACGGTCAGAACTCCTTTTTTTCTCCCCATCATTTCCCTCCGATGAATTTCAGAACGTCCTCCGTATACCTTTCGATCGAATATTTAGAAGCGATCTCTCGATCTATCTCTACGTTGTCTCTTTCCAGATCTAGATTTTCGATCCGATCTTCGAATCTATCCGTTTCTTCTACAAATAGATTCTTTTCCGCTATCTCATCAAGTATGCCCACCGGAGGCGCCAGCACTTTCTTACCCATAACGAGTGCTTCGAACACGACGGTAGGATAGGCTTCGGCTTTCGATGTTAGCATCACCAAGTCGGACATACCGATATATTCTAAAGCCTTCTCGTGCTCCACTCTGCCGAATAACTTCACCCGATCATCGACGGAAAGTTCATCAGCCTTCTTCTCGATATCTTCTCGCTCAGGCCCGTCCCCGACTATTACCATTCTGTAATTTTCAGGCAGATTAGAAAGTATTTCGACCCCCTTCTGCACGTTCTTTACAGGGGTCAATCTCCCCACCATGGTCACTATCTTTTCGTCCTCTTCAAATCCATGATCTTTTCGGAGACCCTCGAAATCGTTTCTTTGAACAATGGGCTCTATGACATCTAGATTTACGACCCCGTGTATAACCTCCACTTCTGCATCGCTTTGCTTCTCGATTATCTTTTTTATGTCGCCGGAACGACACAGTACTTTCTCACCCAGGAAACACTTGAATATAAACTTCTCAAGTATAGAATCGCTGTTTGAAGCATCCCGCTCTTTGAGTGAAGGCGTATAGCCCACGAAAGAAAGGACCGAAATGTCAAATATCTTACCTAAAAGTTTACCGACGGGATGGAAGATATGTTCGGTGGTGTGTATGCAGTCTACACGATTTTCCTTCAACCATCTCGCGGTCACGAAAAAGAATAGTACAGAGTAAAAGAGACGAATGATAAGAGCTATCGGGTTGTCCGGCACCATATCTTTCGGTTTATTCCTGAGAGGTCTGATTATCTGTACACCGTTCTTTGACTCTTTTTTAGGGTAGTCCTCTCGGATAGGTGAGAAAACGGTAATTTCATTCCCTCTTTTTACGGCTTCCTTCGCAAATTTAAATCTCGCTATAGCTCCTCCACTCACGTGCGGGTAGAAGAAATCCGAGAGGAGTAGTATCCTCAATAGATCACCTGTTTTTTTGTTTCACTAGTATTAAATTCATCCCTTCAATTTAAATCCTTCACAACTTCTTCCAAAATATCCATACCTTTCTGTATATTTTCGGTCGAATTCGCGTACGAGAATCTTAAGTGGCCTTCTCCTGTCGGTCCGAACGCCGTTCCGTGGGTGCCTATCAATTCGTGGTCCAGCATCTCCATAGCTAGTTCCTTAGAACTTATATCGAGATCGAAGGACGGGAAGACGTAAAAAGCACCTTTAGGTTTCAAACATTCGAAACCCGGTATATCGTTGAGTCGATCGACTATTATATCTCTTCTCTCCTCGAAAGTTTCGACCATCTTATCAACATATTCCATCTCGTTCTTTAAGGCGTGAAGCACGGCGTGCTGGGTCGGTTCCGGAGGACATGCTATATTGTAGTAATTCACTTTGCCGAGTTCTTTGACCCAATCCTCCTTCGTTATTATATAACCTACTCTCCACCCCGTCATAGAGAACACTTTGGAGAAAGAATTTATTATTATAACGTCCTCATAATCTCCCAAAAATGATTCATACTGGGATTTGTAAACCATCTTTTCGTAAACTTCGTCGGAAAGGATGACTAGATCGTTTTCTTCAGCCCAATCAATTATTTTTTCTATATCCTTTTTCGGGAAGACCGCTCCAGTCGGATTGGATGGAGAATTGACTATTATAGCTTTGGTATCCGGGGTCCTTCTTTCTTCTAGTTCCTCGATCTGTGGGACGAAATCGTTCCGCTGTTCGACCGGATAAGAAACGGGTTTCCCTCCGGCCAGCTTAGTTTGAGAGTCATACAACACAAAACCAGGTTCAGGGTAAAGTACCTCGTCCCCATCATCTATTATGGAATCCATAGCCACTTTCAAGGCCTGGGTAGCGCCGACGTGCATGAGAACGTTTTCTTTGCTCAGTCCGGATTTGTATTTACTGTAATCTTTGGCTATCTCTTCTCTCAATTCTTCCAGACCATAGGTAGAACCGTATCCGTTATGACCGTCTTTCATCGCTTGATGGTAAGCTTCTATCGCCCCTTCTGGAGGCTGAAAGTCCGGCTGTCCCAACCCGAGGTTGATACAGTCCTCGTCCGCCATCTCGAACAACTTACGGATACCGCTAAGCTCCGTCTCTTTGACTTTTTGGGAGATCATTGCAGGCCTTCAAAACCTTGCGGCATATTAAGTTTTTTTCTATTAAAACTAAGATCATCAACTCAAAAAGAATATTCTCTCTTTTAGGGGATTAATTTAACATACTTCATTAAATTGCCCCCAAAGTATATTATATTTAAACTCTATTATTTCACATGAGGACCCATGGGAGTGCAACATCATGAACATACCTCTCCTCATACTGTTTATCGAGGTTATATTAGTATATCTATTGGTCTTAGGGACCCACGCAATCCGTCAACGCACGGGTCTCGGTCCTTTCTATGCATTATTAGGTGGTCTAACAGCTATAATGGCTTGGACCACTGATGCGGGAATTATAGTGAAAGGTTTTGGTATAACTTTCATTGTTGGTTCAACGGTTTTCTATTCTTCTATCCTGCTTGGAGTTTTCGTCTTGTATGTTTACGACGGCCCTTATTCTACTCGTATTGCGATCCTCACAGTGGCAGGAATTTCTGCTTTGACACCGCTTGTCGCTGCTATATTACACTTTCAAATGGGCTTATCCAGCGACCTTTTTATCTCTTCTATCCCGGAACCGAGTTTGAGGATTAACGCCGCTTCGGTATTTACCACCATAGTTGATTTGCTTTTCTTAGCTATAGCATGGGAGTTTTTGGGTAAAATAAAGGCAAATCTGAACTTTTGGATAAGAGCCTACTTAACTCTTTTAGGGGTTATGTTGGTAGACGTCTTTCTATTCAATACGGCCGCATTTTTAGGAACTCCACAATACCTCAGCATCATGCAGGGAACATTGGTGACCCGTTTGATCATCTCTGTTTTCGCCTTTCCCTTCCTTTATGCATATATAAGATTCCAGAATCGAAAAGAAGATATCTCCATACAGAACAGACCTGTACTTTCGATCTTGAGAAAAGTTGAGAGATTCCGTAAGGAGAATAAACGCCTTAAAGAAGAAATTCAGCGTCGAGAAGAGGCTGAGGAGAGGGAAGAATTCCTCCATTCTCTCTTAAGACACGATGTTAAGAACAAAGCACAAGTTGTTCAAGGGTATCTCCAACTCGTTAAGGACTATGAGTTACCAGATAAGGTGAAAGATTATATCGATAAAGCTGAAAAAGCTAATAAAGAAGGAGTAGATATTATCCAAAAAGTAAGAAAACTCCGGAAGATAGGGGAAGAAAAAGAGATCGATAAAATAAGGATATCCTCTATGTTGGATCAAGTTTTGTCAGAATATAAGACTCAATTGAAGAAAAATGGTATTGGTTTAAAGGTTCAAACAGGCGATTGTTTGGTTAAAGGAGGTCCATTGCTGAAAGAGTTATTCTCTAATTTAGTTGAAAATTCGATTAAACATTCCGGCTGTGCCGAGATGGAGATTCAAAGTCGAATTGAGCAGGATGAGTGTATTATAACCGTAGAAGATGACGGAAAAGGCATTCCCGACAATATTAAAGAAAAAGTGTTTGAGAAAGGTTACAAAAGTGAAGATACTGGTGGTTCAGGATTAGGGATGTTCTTGGCCAAGCAGATAGTTGAAAACTATGATGGGAGTATCGAAGTTAAAGATTCAAAACTTGGAGGAGCAAAGTTCAGTGTAAGATTGAAGAGAGTATGAAGATAAATAAAGAAAATGTCAATTCTCTAGAACTTCGGGATTCACTATATTATCCGGTTTTCTGTCTTCTAGTGCCGCTGTCAGATTATCCGCGGCCATCTCCGACATGGCCTCTCTAGCTTTGTACGTTCCACTTCCCAGATGTGGTGTAAGCACTACGTTATCCAGATCATAATAGTCCGGATTCGCTCCTTCTGGTTCATCCGCATAGACGTCGATACCGGCTCCGGCGATACCGCCTTCTTTCAACGTTTCGACCAGAGCATCCTCGTCGACGACTTCTCCTCTAGCGGTATTTATCAGGTAGGCTTCCTCGTCCATCTTTTCCAACTCTTCTTTTCCTATCATACCTTTCGTTTGTTCGGTTAAAGGTACGTGAAGAGAGACAAAATCAGATCTAGAGAGCAGTTCTTCTAGTTCGACATATTCCGCTCCTATCTTTTCTTCCATCTCTTCATTCGGCGACCGGTTGTAATAGATCACGTCCATGTCGAATCCTTGACTGATCTCAGCCACTTTGCTACCTATATTCCCCATGCCGACGATACCCAACGTTTTACCGTGGAGCTCGTGACCAAGCATGAGCGTAGGATCCCATCCTTCAAAATTATCTTTTCTTACGAATTCGTCACCTTCCACCACGTTCCTTGCGACGGCCATCATGAGAGACCAGGCGATCTCCGCTGTAGCTTCGGTTAGAACTCCGGGAGTGTTCGTCACCGCTATTCCCTTTTCCGTCGCAACGTCCACGTCGATATTGTCATAACCCACGGCGTAATTCGAAATAACTTTAAGATCTCCACCGGCTTCGATCACCTCTTCGTCTATCGTGTCGGTCAAAAGGCAGAGAAGAGCGTCTTTACCCTTCACATTATCTATGAGTTCCTCTTTGGTGAGATTGCGTGATTTTTGGCTGACTTCCACTTCAAATTTCTCCCTTAACTTTTGTATCCCCACTTTCGGTATCTTTCGAGTCACGTAAACTTTCATCGTACCATCGGATAAGAATTTCATCTACGTATTAACTTTTTTGTGAATCTTCCATCTTCGAAAAGTATTAATTAACTAGATGTTATTAAGGAAAAAAAGAGGGCACTACAAATGAAATTTAAATTAGCTTTTATAGGTTTTGGAGTAGTCGGGCAGGGATTGGCAGAAATACTCGAAGAAAAAGAGGAGATGCTAAAAGAAAAGTACGATTTCGAGTTTGAAGTTGTTGCTATATCCGATATAGAATTGGGTTCGATCTATAATAAAGAAGGACTCGAAATCGATGAAGTGTTCGCACTGATAGAAGAGGGGAAAGATCTTGCTCGCTATCCAGAGGGCGAAACCGGGTATAACGCCCTAGAGACGATCGAGGAAACCGAAGCCGACACCATAATCGAAGTGACCTTCACGGATATGGAGACAGGCGGCCCCGCTCTGGACCACGTAAGGACCGCCCTGGAGAACGGTAAGAACGTGGTCAGCACGAATAAAGGTCCGGTGGCTCAAGAGATGAATGAACTCCTACAGTTGGCGGATGAAAATGATGCTCATTACAAATTCGAAGGAACCGTGTTGAGCGGTACGCCGGCACTGAATTTGGCTTTGAAGAATCTAGCCGGATGTGAGATAGAAGAGATCAAGGGCATAGTCAACGGAACCACTAACTACATCTTGAGCAAGATGGAAGAAGGCATGGGATACGAGGAGGCTCTACAGAAAGCTCAAGAACTGGGTTACGCGGAAGCTGATCCCACCGGAGACGTTGAAGGTGTAGATGCGCAGGGCAAAACACTGATACTATCGAACGCTGTCATGGGTGCGGATATCGAACTCGGCGATGTGGACAAAGAAGGCATCACCGGTCTGACCAAGGAAGACATCGAGGAGGCTAAGGAAGAGGATAAGAGATGGAAGTTACTAGCTCATTCCAAAAAGATCGACGGGAGAGTCGAAGCAGAAGTGAGACCAGAAAAACTTCCGCTCGATCATCCGTTAGCGGGAGTTATGGGGCCGACAAACGCCATAACCTTCACGACAGATCACCTCGGGGAAGTAACTATAATGGGCCCCGGAGCGGGAAAAGAAGAAACTGGTTATGCCCTCCTGGTCGATCTACTCTCAGTAAACGACGAGATGAAGAATTAAAAAAACGGGTCGGCCTTTTCAGGGCCTACAAATCAATTTTTATTTTTTATATTATTTTGACCTAATCGATTTTAGGTACAGGAACGTCCTTCAAAGTCTGCTCGATTATCTCTTCTTCTTCGACACCTTTAATCGCGGGTCCGGGTTTGAGGACTAACCGATGTGAAAGCGCCTCTTTCGCTATGAATTTGACATCGTCGGGCACTACGTAGTCTCTCCCTCTCATCGCCGCGTTCGCCATGGATAATTTCATGAGAGCTAGACTCCCTCTTGGACTGGAACCCACTTCCACGTCCTTGTTTTTCCTCGTCCTTTGAACTATATTGACTATGTACTTCTTGATATCGTCGTCGAGGTGAACGTTCTCGATCATGTTCTGCATCTCTATGAGAGTTCCCGGATCGGTTATCTGTTCGATCTCTACGTCGTCCGTCTTTCTCTCTTTTCTTCTTCGCAGTATCTCTACTTCGTCCGAAGCCGTTGGATATCCAACATCGAGCCTCAAGAGGAACCTATCGACCTGTGCCTCCGGAAGCGGATAGGTACCTTCATATTCGATGGGGTTCTGCGTGGCTATGACGATGAAAGGATCATCTAAAGTATGAGTCTCTCCCTCGATCGTTGTCTGTTTTTCCTGCATAGCTTCCAACAGAGCGGCCTGAGTTTTCGGCGGAGCCCTATTGACCTCGTCCGCGAGAAGGATATTGGTGAATATAGGCCCCTTTCTCATCGTGAATTCTCCGCTGTTCTTATCGTAGATGAACGAACCCGTTATATCCGCGGGTAACAAATCGGGAGTGAACTGTATCCTTTTGAAATCACAGCCCAAAGTCCGGGAAAAACAGTTCGATAAAAGGGTCTTCGCTAATCCTGGATAGTCCTCGAACAATATATTACCGTTTGCTAAAATGCCCAGCAGAGTTTTTTGAAGAACAGACCTCTTTCCGACGATAGCCTTACTCACTTCATCGATAAGTGATTCACATATATCCGATACCTCTTCAAGTTCCATCATTCCACCTTGATAATAAGATTTACAATCGCTTTAACCTTTATTTACAATTAAATGTTTTGGTCATAAACTGCGGGAATCTTTCAGTTGTAGGTAGATTAGTTTAATCCATACTCGTCACAGCTCAGTCTTTAATCCAATCATGGATGGGTAGTATAGAAAAAGATAACAAACCTATCAGAGTTCCTATAACCAGCATCGATGAGATTGGACCGATCTTATTGATCAGGACGACAGCGATAATCACAGCTATCAAGCTACCTCCTCTAAAAAGGACCATTTCTAAAGAAGATATCCTTCCCATATATTCCTCATCACAGAAAGATTGAATACAGGTGTCCGTTCCTATCCCTATTATAGAACTGCCGATACCAAACATTACTCCAAATATCACAAACGAAGGAACAAACATTAACAAAGCCAATCCTAGAAAAGAGAGGGCTTTCAAGAAAAAGGCTAAGAAAATCATATATTTGTATCCTATATTCTGAAGGTATTTACCGGTGAGCAGACCACCTAGAAAAGCTCCCACGAATATCGACGAGCGGTAGTATCCAAAGGGGAGTTCTGAATCAAAGAATATATGAGATGACTCTAAGGCGAAGAGAGGAAAGCCGTCTACGGCGATGATCATCAGGGCCCCAAAACCCAACACCAAAGCAACAGTAGGTCTATCTCTGACATGTTGAAAGGCATCCTTTATATCAACAAGAACTCCTATCGGGCCTTTTTCCTCCTGTTTTGACTTCTTTTCCTCCATAGGGATAAAATAGATGAAAGAGAGGTCTAATAGATAAGTGAACGCATCTATAACAAAAAGGAGCCAAAATCCATACCAGTTGATCATGAAGATAGCTAAGGTAGGGGCTAACATACCAGCCCCAGTCCTGACGATCCTCATCGCTGAATTTCCGGTTCTCAATTCTTCTTTATCTAATATCAGTGGAAGAATGCTTTGATGGGCTGATTCTCGAAATATACTTAAACTAGTTAAGACCAATACAACAGCTACTATCGTTACGATATCTCTATAAAAAATTGGAATCAATATTATGAGGGCTTTTAGAAAAGAAGTTATGATGTAAGATCTCTTTTTACCCCATCTATCCAAGTACACTCCGATTATTAACCCGAGCGTCAAAGTGGGAATGATGGTAGCTATACGGTAAATTCCGACATTCATGATGGAGCCCATGTCACCGAATGCCAAGAGTATAAACGCCATCCCAGATAGCCCTGTTCCAAAAACAGTAGAGATCTTAGCTAGGATATAGAGAGAGAAATCTTTGTTCTTCAAAAGCTCCTGGTAAGTTGTATCCGGGCTCTTTTCTTCAGAGGGCATGGGAATCGCCTCTTAGGTTGTAAGGATAGCTACATGATATAGACTATTTAGCCATCGATATTAGACTTTCTAAGATTATTTCCCAGTAACCATATATTTTTTTTTTATAAATATTTTATCCTTGTTCTCCAAGGCGATTTCACTTATTGTCGGGAAAAATTTATCATAAAGAACTTAAATTTTTCATTAGATGAGGGAATTAAAATTCAATAGAAAAGAAGTATTCCTCATAAGCGTAATATTATTCATGATTTTAGCTTGGTTGATCGGAAACCTAGGTGGGGCCTATTTTGGGATGGAGGAAGAAAAGCCCGATAGACATCTACAAAAACCCGACGATGAGAATGTGAAGGGCTCTGCATTCAATATACCTCCGAAATTAGCTAGACTAGTTTTCTTCGGTCTAATACTAGCCGGCGTCATAAGCATATTCATAGCGCCAAAAAAGGATGTAAAAGATTCTTTCATTAACATCAAGAATCTCTTTAGATTGCTCTTTATAGCTTTACCATTTATAATATTTGAACTCTATCAACTAAGAAGTGCATTCGGAACCTGGTTGGGGATTCCATTTGAATTCAAAATCGAAATCCCATATATGCTTGAAGGACTTTTCCAAGGTGGTTCAACTCATCCATTTTCAACTGTCGGAGCTAGCGCAGCCGTATTGGTTTTTCTCACCTCTATATTGATCGTCGTATTTTTCTTTATCAGGCATAAAAAAATCTCAGAACGAAGCTCTAAAACTGACGAGGACATCACAACAACGGCCGAACGAGCTATAACTGAACTGCATAAAGGTGAGAATATAAAAGATGTGATCATCCGAAACTATCAGAAGATGTTGATCATCCTTGAGGAAGAGGGCGTTAAACAAGAGATATCTTTTACACCTAGAGAATTGGAGAAGACGGCCCTTAATAAACTTCCATTGAAAAAACAGACCATCGATGATATGACAAGATTGTTTGAGGAAGCAAAATACAGTGATCATCCATTAAAGGAAGAAAAACGAGATCTGGCTATAAGAAATTTCAGAGAAATCAAAGATGAACTAGAGGGTGAAGAAAATGCTTGAGATGGAGCCGGATGAGGGGGTAAAAAAAGAGAGGAGTTGGAAAAATTTCATGAAGCTCACGACCATCGTTATAGTTATACTGCTAGCTTTTTTCATCAGGGGCTTAGGTCCAGGGATAGTTATTACCTCTCTCTTAATCTTCCTTTGGCTATTGGTTGAAAGAGTTATGGCCGAGACAGAGTCACCTTCGCACTGGAGAAGTAACGAGAAGAGAGAAGATTTTTCAAGACTCCCTTTGGGAAGCGATATCAATAAGATGAAAGGAGCTAAAAAGGGCCAGAAGGTGAAACAGGCCATATTGGAAGGTAGACTTAAGGAGCAAGTATATAATGTATTGAAAAACGATTACAATCTTTCCGAGGAGGAAATCGAAGATTTAGAGGAAAATCTAGATGATGCGGAAGAGAAGATAGATAACGAAGCACTGATCGAATATTTGAAGAATTCAAGGGATTTGAATGATCTAAAAACATCGAAAGGTGAGGACCTACACGATATATTCTCCGGGGAACGAAAGAGTTCCTCAGATGGTAAAAAGCTAGATTTTGAAGAGAAGATAGAGCCCGTTGTGGAGGAACTGGAAAAGATCTATCATACAGGAAAAGAGGGGTGATAAGTGAAATGAAAACCAAGAGCTTCGGTTATCTATTCGCTTTGTTTTTTATTACGTTGACCATAGGAATGATGTTCATGAATTATATGTTTTTTATATTATCCTTTACGGCCCTCTCTATCATGATCGTTAGCTATCTTGATCTACCACTAGATGATAAAAATTTAACTGTAGAAAGGGATCGTAAAGAGGTCCACACACATGAAGGAGAAGAATTCACGATCAGTTTCAAAGTGAAAAATGATAGTGACTCTGAGGCGTTTTTAGAGGTAAAAGACGAATTACCCACTAATGTAAAAGTGATAGAAGGTTCTAATCATAAATCGGTGTATCTAAAGGCAGGAGAAGAAAAAAGGTTAGAATACAAAGTGAAGTTCTTGAAAACAGAAAATTACGAGATAGGCCCCGTAAAAGTTCGATACTCAGACCCGACTGGATTGTTCTCAAAAAATTGGAATTTTAAGAAATTCATGAACGTGATCGCTTTACCGCCGTTAGAAGATATGAGTCGTACAAAGTTAAGACCTAAATACACGCGTGGTTGGTTAGGTAATATAAAATCTAGCCAGATGGGACTCGGTTCTGAGTTCTTCTCTATTAGAGAATACCATCAAGGAGACGAGATGAGAGACATAAATTGGAAAGCTACTGCAAGATATCTAGAGCCTAAAACCAATTCCTTCGAAGCCGAAAAGAGCGGCGATGTGATAATAGTTGTAGATGCGTTCCATGATTCAAACGTAGGTGTATTTGAGGACAACATGCTGAAACACTCGGTCAAAGCGGCTACGAGTCTAGCTTCCGACATAATCTCAGACCGGAATAGAGTGGGTCTTTTAGTTATAGGTGATTTCGTTAGATGGGTCTATCCAAGATCAGGTCAACAACAACTGTATAAGATAATGGATAATTTGATGGATTTTGAAGAGGGTAGTCACTGGCGACAGGAACACGCCGAATTCATAATGGACAATATATTTCCTGATCGGTGCCTGCTGCTCTTCATATCTCCTTTGACTAGTGAAAAAGTTACAGAGGCGATATTGGGTCTTGCACTAAAGAAGTACGAAATCGCAGTTGTATCCCCTTCCCCCGTCGATCTTCAGAAAAAACATCTTGACGTAGAAGATGAAATAGCCGAGAAATTACGGGGGCTTGAAAGAAAAAACAGGATGTCGAGATTGAGAGATTACGGCCCAGTGATAGATTGGAATACTGAGCAACCTCTCGAGGTGGCTATAGAGGGGGTGAGACGATATCAGATGAGAACTTGATGAAGGCGATAGGATGGAATGAACCACAAAATCCTTTGAAAAATAGAACTTCCATCATAAAGAGTTCTCTAACCATAATACTATTGATATCGATCATCAGTCTACTTTCATATCCCGGTCTATTCTTTTATCTATCTTTATGTGGCGGTTTAGTGTTGACACTCGGTGTTTTTTACAAAATTCGGGAATTGATAGCTTTTGGTATAATGATCACTGGTGTGAGTTTTTATTTCAATAATCTTGCAATCTCACTTTCGCTCTTCAATGTAGCTCTGCTGATCGCTATATTCATACTGCTCTATGCATCGATCATCTACCTGAACGAGTTAATCAAGAGAGATATCATAAGGAGTAATCACGAGGGTGAAGTCGGAGAAATCCTAGAAGAATACGCGAAGCACTGGAGACGGTCCGTTTTGAAGAGGTTTTCTACAGCCTTCATACTAGGTCTCTTCTCTTTTTTCGTGATCAGGATAGGGACCTTCGATATTTGGGGACAGATGGATAATGCCGCATTAGTAGGTCTATCAACTGTACTTGTTTTTTCTATTTTGATCCTACTCTACTTTTTGCTGATACGTTTACCAAATGACCATTTTGCCGAAGAGATGAGTAAATAATATTTTGGACTTGTTGACTGGATGTTATTAAAGAATAAAAGAGAGGGCTACAAATGAAATTTAAATTAGATTTTATAGGTTTTAGAGTAGTCGGCCAGTGATTGACAGAAATCATCTCAAAGGCGAACTCGCTCATTCCCCTCTCCACTTTTTCACCCCCAAAACAGTTAATAGTAAAAAATCAATCTTCACAACAGATCCTATATGGATTACGAGATATTAGAGAAAAAAAAGATGAGATTAGCCGGTTTCACCTATAGAGGTTCGATGGCGGAGGTAAATGAATCCTTCGAGAAAGAGATAGAGGAGTTATGGGGTAGACTTTCCGATTTCTGTGTAAATAGATGGGGTTCTATAGAGGATGATGTGGTCGATCCAGAGTTCTCCTACGAGATACAGGTCTGGAATGAGGAAGAACTCGAGGATACCGGTCAATTGGAGGTCTTCGTCGGTTTTGAACTCGAAGATCTGGAAGATATCCCCGTAGAATTGGTCGGAAAGATCCTTCCACCTACTAAATATATCTCTTTCGAGTTGGAAGGAAAAGAGATAAAGACTTGGGAAGAAAATATCTTACAGGAATGGATACCGGAGTCCGATTATTGGATTAAGCCTTTCGCTGGATACCTTTTTCACATACAGCGGTTTCATCAGGATAGATACAAAGGCATCGATAATATAGAGAACTCGGAACTCGAAGTTTTGGTCCCGGTCGAAGAGATAGATGAAGACTTGAGAGAACAGTGATCTTTCAAATCAAAAAAGCAGAGATAACGGTTGAGATGTCGACGTACCTTTCCGTCTTTGGGAAAATATTATAACTTCAGATTGAATATACTGATCAGATGAAAAAATCGGGTTGGCTAGCTTTAACTGCGATAATCAGTTTTTCCCTGCTGATCAGGACCATACCGTTATATGAGTTCACTCTATGGGGTATGGACTGCGGCGAGTATCTCTATTACACACACCAGTGGGTGAGAACCGGTGGCGCTTATTTATCCATAGATGGATGGGGGAACGCGTATCCTTTCTTTCCTGGCATGTTCATCTTGGGAGGGGGTTTTCACCTATTGTCCGGCACAGATATAATCACATCGACGATGTTCGTGCCCGTGATAATTTCAGCCTTCTCCCCGCTCTTCATATTTGTGATCGTCCATAAGGTCATGGCTGATTGGAGGTCGGCTATCTTATCCGCGTTTTTCTTCACATGTCTACCCCCCTTGATCTACGCTTTTTCTCAACCTCGACCGGAAACGGTAGGATTCTTTTTCGTATTGTTAGCTTTATCTCTCAACATCTCCTATCTCAAAGAGTACAAAAGAACCTCGGTACCGATACTTGTCTCTCTGATAGCGCTGATAATCACGCATCACTTTTCGACATATTTTTTCATCTTATTCCTGCTGGGCGGTATAACTATCTCCAAGTTATGGAGAAAAGAGAAACGAAATCTCGATAGATTCAAAACAATTTTACTAGTACTTTCTATAATTATAACTGTAGTGTACTGGATTCTGTACGCGACACCCTTCGCTAGAAATCGTATAAAAGACGCTCTTCTCTTTCCAAATTACTCAGTGATAATAGTTCCTTTCGCGCTGTTGATCATCGTGGAAATCTTAACAGTGCTTCGGAGACGCTCAGATTTTAGAGTTCCTATCAATCTTCATAAACAGGAAATAAAATCGTTTATGATATTCGTTTCTATAGCGGTTCTTCTCGTTTTACCCGTCTTATTGACTTTGATCTGGGGTACCATACCGGGCAGAGATATAAAGATAGGGAGCACGGCCCTGCTTTACCTCCCTTTGCTGATTTTAGCGCTGTTCGCGATATCCTCGAGAAAGATAACGAAAACACTGAGAGAAGGTCCTACGATTTGGGGCTGGTTTATCCTGGTGTTCCTATCGAGCTTGACCGGTTTCATAACTGGCACGACTTCTCTACTTCCATCTAGACATCTTGCTTTCTTTCTCATCTTGATATCTATCTTCTTCGGCATCGGTCTTTTCCACTTCAACACGACGATATACAATCCTGGAGGATCGAAAAAGAAGGCGGTGGCCCTGGGCTCGATAATACTTTTATTGACAGCCTTTATCGTCCCTCTCTCTTTTCCTTCTCAAGAAAGAGCCGGCGGTTTCACCGAAGGCGTAGAATTCGAAGATATGGAACCTCCTTTCTGGATCAAGGACGCTCCGGACGGAAAGATAGCTACTGGTCACAGGATGAGCGCCGCCTCTTTCTCCGTCGGCAACAAAAACCTAACCTGGACCAAAGGGGAGGAGATGTATTTCAGTTCAGATCTAGATTCGGCGGTGCGAGACCTGAACGAACACAATGTAAGCTACATCATGTGGGATCAAGAGATGTTGAAAGGGACCGCCACCGAAGCGGGAGAAAATCCCCGTCCTCTTAACAAGGAATTGATGGAAAGTTACGGGGAGAACTTCTATCTTATTTATACCTCTGAAGAATGCAAAGTCTATGCCGTGGGTTGATCTTTACAAAAAATTTTAATCTAAAAATCACCATATGAAGATGATAAGAGGATGGCCGACAGAAAAACCTTAAAGGAGATATACCTTTACATACCTAAAAGGATAAAAAATGAAATATATAAAAGGAGGCGATCTACGCCTTTCCTGATCTCCATATCGTTTTTTATCACCTTCTTGGCGGCCAGGTTCTGGGTCATGTTTTTTAAGGCAGATGCCCCTGTCAGCCCCGATGTCAGCTATAGAGTAGGAAAGAACCTGATCTTGGGAGGATATCACATCCATCACATTACCTATGGCATAGTGTTGGTCGCGATATCTGGATGGCTTTCGATCAATTATAGAGGGAAAGTCGTAGCCAGGATAAGTTCGATATTGTACGGAGGGGGATTAGGATTGATAGTCGACGAAGTGGGATTCATCATAGGAGGTATAGAGCCGTACAAAGCCGATACCGAGGTCTTCTATATCGCTGTTGGATTTATAGGAGTTCTTGCCACCCTTGTTTACTTCCCGTCGTTTTACAGATCCATCAGGAGAGACCTGGTGAAGTTGAAGAAAAGGTTCGGTAGATAGCTATTTTTTTTTTTGGTGAAAACAGGCCTTTCGGGATAGCAGATGACAGGCCGCAAATATTAAACCGGACTTCTCACCTATAAATATCTGGATGAAGAAAAAAGGTACGACCGACCTCCCTCTGCACGGCGGCAGCGCGCCCAGATGGTTATTCGATAGGATGGTCCGTCTCAGTAAAGGCATAGCCGAAGTCATAATAGAAGAATTTGGGCGGGAAGAATTTTTGAGAAGGATCACCGACCCCCACTGGTTCCAGGCTTTATCTTGTACGATAGGTTTCGATTGGCACTCAAGCGGAACGACAACCACTACTTGTGGAGCTCTTAAAGAAGGATTGGATCCGGAACAGCACGGCTTAGCCGTCCTCGGTGGTAAGGGAAAGACCAGTAGAAAGACTCCCGATGAGATAAAGGGTTTAGAAGATAAATTTTCTATCGAACCGACCGATATCGATTCTCTGGTCGAGTCTTCCAAACTTTCAGCTAAAATAGATAACTCGTGTATACAGGATAATTACCAGCTGTATCATCACTGCTTCATTCTTTCTGAGGACGCTGAATGGGGTGTTATCCAGCAGGGTATGAACGAAAAAGAGGGTTATGCCCGAAGGTACCAGTGGCTTTCGGACGATATAGATGAATTCTTAGAAGAACCTCACGAAGGTATCTGCTGTGACAAGCAGGAAAGTAAAGCCCTGAACATGACCGATCGTCAGAGTAGAGAAGCTAGAGAAATCAGCGTAGATCTGATCAATGATAATCCCGATCATCTTAAAAAATATTTCGAGAAGGGCGGTCAAACGACACTCACTGATTTTGAGTCTAAAGAACTGAAACTCCCTTCGCATCACGGTGTACTCGATATGGACCTTTCCGAGAGGGAGTGGAAAGTACTAGATAAAGCCTACGAGATACAGCCTGAAAGTTATAAAGAATTGATGAGTCTTGAAGGACTAGGCCCTAAGAAGATAAGGGCGTTGGCCCTAGTATCTGATCTCATCTATGGAAGTGAAGTGAGCTGGGAAGATCCCGTCAAGTACAGTTTCAGCCACGGTGGAAAGGATGGGACTCCTTATCCGGTAGACGAGGAGGTATATGACAACACTATAGAAGTTTTAGAAGAGGACATAAAGCAGGCTGAGGTCTCCGAGGACGATAAGAGGCACGCGCTGAAAAGATTGAATGAATTCCTGAATCGGTAGTTATGATATCTGATAAGAAACTACCATAATCTTTATAATGCATCGATTTCGTAATTTATGAAATAGACGGTGGTCGTTTGGACGAAGAAGATTTAAGTGAAACGTCTAAAGAGCTAACTCAAAGGATAGAGGAACTCCAGAAAAAACACGAACAGTTGACCAAAGAATATCCTAGATCCGGTAGAGACGATTATGTCAGGAACGAGCTGGAGAAACTAAAGAAGGAAACTAAAGAACTGAAGAAAGAACTGGCTCGACTCAAAAAACCTCCTCTGCTGGTCGGTCAGGTTAAGGAAGTACTACCGGAAGATAAAGCAGTCATAGAGAGTTCGACCGGTCCAGATTTCATCGTGAATGTTGCGGAATTTTTACCGGATAATGATCTCAAACCGGGAACTAGAGTCGCTCTCAATAAACAGACTCTTTCCGTCGTAAAGGTTTTACCTCCACCTGTCGATCCGGATATCATGGGTGCTGAGGTCGTTGAAAAACCCGATCTCGATTACGAAGATATAGGCGGATTGAATGATCAGATCAGAGAGGTGAAGGAGACTGTCGAAGAACCTCTATTGTCTCCACAGAAATTTGAAGGTGTAGGGATAGATCCACCAAAGGCTGTACTATTGGTAGGTCCTCCCGGAACTGGTAAAACGATGATGGCAAAAGCGGTAGCTAATAGGACAGATGCTACTTTCATCAAATTGGTAGGATCTGAACTGGTTCAGAAATATATAGGGGAAGGAGCTAGGATGGTCAGAGAACTCTTCGATATGGCTCGTGAAAAATCCCCTTCCGTTATATTCATCGACGAGTTGGATTCGGTTGCCTCGAAGCGTCAGGAGAAGTCAACATCTGGAGATCGAGAGGTTCAAAGAACTATGATGCAACTTCTCTCTGAATTGGACGGATTCGATCCTCTAGGAGATGTAAAAATAATGGGAGCGACTAACCGCCCTAAGTTATTAGATAAAGCTCTTCTCAGGCCTGGAAGATTCGACAGGATAATCAATACCCCAAAACCAGATTACCAAGGTCGTAAAGATATTTTCAAGATACATATGAGGGATATGGAGATTACTGGTGATATAGATTTGGGGATGCTCGCCGAGAGAACGGAAGAAGCTAGCGGCGCCGACATAAAAGCGATCTGTACTGAAGCAGGGATGTTTTCTATAAGGAAAGACAAGGGCGAGGGGAAAGTCGACCAGAAAGACTTTTTAGACGGCATAGAAAAGGTCCTCTCCGACTCTACTGAAAGAGAGATCAAGAAAAATGTAATGTATGCGTGAAAATTCATTATCCTTCTTTTTCTGTATCTTCTACATCTTCTTCGACCACTAGGGGTCCAACATAATCACAATCCGGGCAGTGATATTTGTACCCCGTCACAAATCCAGCTTCCGGAGATATCTTTTTGCTTCCACAGTTGGGACATTTGAGTACTTTGTCTTTTTTCTTCATGATATCGAGATGTCCCCCGGCCGTAACAGGAAGGTTCACAGTTTGGGGCATCCATCTCCCCTCCTTGACTCTAGCCGGGGGTCTGTGAGGTTCTGGGGTTGATCCCTGATCACTCAAGGATGTTCACATCCCTATCACAGGGGGACCCATCAGGACCTCGCCCGGTGCGATTTTTCAGCCCGGACAACTATTTATTCTCAAACAGGTATTTCAATCCTTTGAAGATATCTTATTTTTTCAGGGGAAGTGAGATATAGGATGTTAAAGACTTTATAGTATAATTTTCAATATGAGATTGAAAATCAGATATGAGAGGCATTTAAAAATGACTCAGGGGGATAGCGTGCATGAAAGAAGATGAGTCGATAAGCGATAAAGAGGAGAGAACCATTGTCGAACCAGAAACAAAGGTGATGCAGAGAAAAGACGAAAAAAGGAGTGAAGAGGTCAAGACCTTGATGATAGCAACTTATCGGGAAAATTATACGAACGAATCATTAAATGCTATAGGACAGATAATAGAACAGGAGGATCCTGAGAAGATAATAGTTCTGAAGATGATCGAAGATAAACCTTCTTCCGAATTAGTGGACGCGAATGTGGGATTGGAAGGAAAGAAAGATTTCTTGGAATCAGTTCGTGAGAGGAAAAAGGAACAGGTAGATAAATACGCCGAGGAGATAAATGAACTGATAGAGAGCTTCGATATTCCGTCGGAAGTTCATCTAAGAAAGAGCAAAGACCTGGCTGAAGGGATAATCGAAGAGTTCCAGGATAAAGAAGTTGACCACGTTATAATACACGGTCCGAAGAAGGGAGCCGTCGGAAAAGTTATCGAGGGCAGTATAGCGGAGGACGTAAAGAAAGGATTAGAGACTAACAAAGTCACTCTTTTGGATTGATCATCTCTGAAAATCTTGAGAATCCGAACAATTTAAATTTATAGAAAAGTTAAGGGGGTAGAGAAATGGCCGACCTAGATATGACCGAGGAGAAGACAATCGATACAGATTTGTATCTTATGGAGTTTCTTAGGAAAGATAGAGTTCAGGCAGTGATTGGTCTCCTGATATTTGGTTTACTCCTCACAGTATTCTATATGATGGCGCCCGGCCCGGTGATGGCCGAGAAATATTATGGTTTAGCTCTTCTCTTTTTGGCGGTTTATTTTTGGCTTTTGACCCCTATCTCTTACATGTTCACCGCTTTTCTCATAATAGCGATGTCCGTGATGTTGGGGATTTTAGAACCCACCGAAGCTTTCACTGGCTTTGCTTCTACCACCATATTTTTCCTTTTAGGGGCCTTCATTCTAAGCCTCACTATAGAAAAACATAATCTCCACAAAAGGATCGCACTGAAAGTATTGAGTAGATTTGGAGATAATCCAAAACAGTTTCTACTTGGAATAGTTCTTATCGCTTCCTTTCTTTCCATGACGATGCCGGCCCATGGAGTAGCGGCGTTATTCATTCCTGTTCTCTTAAGCATATATTCCGCATATGAAAAAGGAGAGCTGAATCAAGATTTTATAAAAGCTAGTCTTTTAGGTCTATCTTTCGGAAGCAGTGTTGGAAGCATGGGTACTCTGCTTGGAGGCGCTAGAAATCCTCTCGCTATAGAGATATATCAGACTGAAACAGGCAAATATATATCGTTCGTAGAATGGTTCATAGCCGCCATCCCGATGGTCCTCTTGATGACTTTTTTTGTTTACATAATACTCTCAAGGTACTTTGATGTCAAGGACGTAGATATGCAAGCGATCGAAGAACAGATCGGGAGGGAAGTCGAAGAGATGGGAGATTTTTCGATGGGCGAAGCTAAAGCTCTCGGTTTTTTGATATCCGCTTTTGTCTCTTGGGCCATCCTTGGACAGATATTCGGGATGGGAGTTATCGCTGTTCTTATCTCTGTTTTCATAGCACTCTCCGGGACGATAAAATGGGATGATATAGCTCAAAGACTGCCATGGGGCACGATTTTCCTTTATGGAGGGGCTATATCCTTGGCCTTTATACTTTCTCAATCAGGGACTTTACAGCTTATCGCTACTACCCTTCTGGCTATGGTAGGAGAAAGTCCTTTCCTACTGCTCGCGACGTTTGCAGTTCTCACCGCGTTTCTTTCGAATGTGATGAGCAACGCAGCGACGACCGGTGTGATCCTGCCTATAGCTCTATCGGCAATGATACCTCTGGCTTTCCCTACAGTTTTACCTGTATTTTTGGTGGCTCTACCGAGCGCTTTTGCTTTCATGTTCGTGGTGGGAACACCCAGCGCCGCATTGGTTTATTCTACCGGTCATCTAGAACAAAAGGACTTTTTGGTACCCGGCCTGATACTTAACGTAATCGGCTTACTGACGTTTCTTACCATCGGATTAGGTTGGTGGAAGTTGTTAGGATATTGGTAAAAGAATATAAAAAAATGTGATTAATATGGAAAAGATCGATATGGAAAATAAAAATGTTCTATTGATCGCATGCTACGAAGAAGCGTACTCCGATAAATCGCTGAAGATCATCAAAGGTACTATAGAAAAAGAGAACCCTACCAAGATCATAATCCTCAAAATAATCGAGGAGCCCCCGGTACCTGAGAAGATCGATGCGAGAGTTGGAAAGAAAACTAAGAGTGACTTTTTAGATTCGGTTATGGACGATAAGAAGAGGCAGGTGGACAAATATGCACAAGATATATTAAATATAACTGATAAAAAAGATATCCCTACGGAGGTAAGGATGAGAAAAGCCGAAAGCATCTCCGACGAGATAATAGAGGACTATGACAAGATGGAAGTAGATCATCTGATAATCCACGATACCGATAAAGATCTGTTGGAAAGATTGTCATCTAAAAAGGTCGAAAAGGGTGTCAAGGAAGAAATAGATCAAAGGAAAGTCACTAGTTTAGAGTGATTTTTACTATCACTGTTTTGTCCTAGCAAAAGCTTTATGAATAAGGAGAAATCAATCTTCTTTAGAGTTACATGTCTATAGTTAGATTAGGGAAGATGCACCTACACTGGTGCGACGGATGCAACGTGCCGATAGTCGAAGATGGGAAATGTGGAAAGTGTGGAGAGGAAGCAAGAAAGGTCGAGATGACTCCACCCGGTGATGTCAGACCAGCTTTCGAAGAGGATATAGAACTGATTAGAAACACGATCGACAAACAGTGGGGTGAAGGTTATTCTTATGAGTTATTTTCAGAAGGAAAATACGTAATCCTCAATGGGATACCTTACATAGATCGAATGGACGAAGTCATAGTGGATGGAAAGGTGATAGGGGCTTTGAGATACAATCCGAAAAGGAAATTGAACAGGGATGATCCTTATGAATTCATCTTGAGACCCTGGAAAGGGTTGGAAAAACCCGAGAAAGGCTATGTCAAGGTGGACGAAGGCGCGGTAAAACCCATACTCGAAGGAGGGAGCGTGCTTTCCCCCGGTATAATAGATGCCGATACGGATGTAAGAGAGAACGACGAGACCATCGTGGTCGGTCCTTCCGGAGAGGTCATCTGTGCGGGTTCCGCTCGCCATTCCGGGGATGAACTCGTTGAAAAATCTTCCGGAAGAGGCGTGAAAAGTAGGTGGAAAAGATCGGAAAATTATTCTCCTTCGGAGAAAAGAGCCGATCGAGAGGATGTGTTGGAGGCGAACGAAGGATTGATAGAAGATAGAGTTGAAGAGAGCCTAGCTTTTATCCGGGAACAAGTCGACCAACACGATCTTCCCTCAGCGGTCGCCTACAGTGGGGGTAAGGACTCGCTCGCAACACTACACCTTCTTCTAGATGCCGGTTTAGAACCGGATCTGCTCTTCATAGATACGGGTATAGAACTGCCGGAGACCAAAGATAACGTCGAAGATGTGGCGGAAAAATATGATCTCACGGTTCATAAAAGAAAAGCACAGAGCGGATATTGGAACAATGTGGACTATTTTGGACCCTCGGCTAGAGATTACAGATGGTGCTGCAAAACATGCAAGCTGGGACCGACCGCTCTTTCCATAGATGAGCACTATCCCGAAGGTGTTCTGTCTTTCATCGGACAGAGAAGATATGAGTCGAGACAGAGGATGAGCCAGGGAAGCACTTGGGACAACCCTTGGGTCCCGGGTCAAGTTTCCGCCTCGCCGATCCAGGAATGGACCGCTTTACACGTTTGGCTGTATCTGTTTTCAAAAGACGCAGATTGGAACGAATGGTATGAGAAGGGCTTTGAGAGGATAGGCTGCTGGGTCTGTCCCGCCTCTGATCTAGCTGAATTTGAGAGGTTGAAGCAGGAATTTTCGGAATTCGAGAGGTTCGAAAAGGTTCTCGAAGAATACGCCGAAGAGAGGAACTTACCGGATATATGGCTCGAACTCGGCCTCTGGCGATGGAAAGATATACCCGATAAGATGGAGAAGATGATAGACGAAGAGATCGAAAGTTTAGATGAAGGTGAAACGGTAGAACGGTCGGTTTCGGAGATGTTAGAAGATGAAAGAACTCGGAATCTTCTCAACTCGGTCACAGAGGTAGAAGAAGATGAGATAGAGAAATTGGAGAAAGAGAAGATATCAGATCTGCATAGAAAAGCCCTTAATTGTGTCGAGTGCGGGGTCTGCGTCGGTCGCTGTGAGCAGGACGCTATCTACTTCGACCGAGGTATCAAGATAGACTCTGATCGATGTATACACTGCGGTGAATGTCTCGGAAAATGTCCAGTGGTTAGATTCGATTCCAGGGTCACCGGATCTTAAAAGATCGATAATTAGAGCTAGGAGATATCTCGGAATATCTTTTTCACTATTTTATACGGGGCTTCCGTCTTTATCCCAGTGGGTGAAAAGTGTGTTCTAGAACTGTCAAATCCTTGATCCTGGAGTCTTTCTATTATCTCGTCGATCGGCGGAGGAGCTTCTCCTAAAAGACTGCTGATCTTATTCGTATCGTAGAAGAACGGAGGGCTTTCGGATTCCTTTTTCCAGCTTGACAGGAGTTTTTCGTTCATCGTCCCTATCGATTCCATACTTTTCAAGATATCTTCAGAGTACAGTCTTCCAGTCCAGAACGGACCCGAAGAACCTTCGATAGTGAGATCATCTTTTTTCCAATTACCCTTCTCGAAGGAAACTCTCTCCACCTTTTCTATACAGCTGTCGGCTTTTTTCGCTCCATCACCTATCTGAAGATAGGATCGAAAATGGTGTCCCTCGTAATAGGATAATAGAGGCTTTACCCATTTATCATGGCGGGCCGCCTCTCTAACGCAGTAAGCTATCAGGATCCTCAGCCCGTTTTCGTGTCTGCACCAGTTATTTCTTGGATATGAAGAATAACGGCGTAAACAGGTTTTAGGGTAAGTTCCACAGAGCACCGCGGTATCGGTCGCCGTCACGCCGACGACCCCTTCATGTGAGATAGTTCTTGCGGCGACAGGAAAATAAGGTACAGGTGTCCCGAAAGGGTCTATATCTATATAATCGTACTCGTATCTGTTATCAAGAAGGTGTTCTTCGAAAGATTCATTCGTGATCTCCGCCTCTATCGAATTTTTTTGGACGTTCTTCTCTATCAGTTCCGTCGCGTTCTTCGAGATATCGTTCATAGTGATATCCGAGATAGACGTTTCTTCAGCTGCTCGAACCCCCCTGATACCGGTAGCGGCCATCCCGTCTAGGAGACTCTTATCTTCACCATCGAACCAACTTTTCACAAACGAGATAAAGATATCTCTATGTTTTTCCATCGAGGGATTATAAAAAACTCCTTCGTCGATGCTTTTCGGTCCTTTAGAATCTTTGAAATCCGGAACAGCAACCTCTACTTTGCCTTCGGAGATCTCTACTAGATCCACTTTTAACCGCCCTGGAGATCTTCTTTTATCAAGTCTAAAACTTTGTATGGCAGTAGGTCTTTGTTCACGTCGGTCAGTTCCAGCATCCTAACGTCGTCCCTTCTCCTGATCTCCTGGAGCAGTGGATTCCTAGATTTTTTTTCGAAAGTGAGAATAAGCGGTTTATCCACTTCAAGAGCCTTCTTGACCGTGGAATAAAACTCATCACTTTCAACCTGCATCTTGCCTATCTCGTCTATGAGGATAACGTCTTTTTCGTTAGCACCGTCCCTGATCGCCTTTACGCCGACCTCGTTCAAAGAATCTAGATCTACTCCAAAACCTTTCACCTCGACGGAAGAATCGAGGTCCAGATGGGCAAAAACCGCTTTTTCTTTTGTCTGCCAATCCATCACCTGAAAACCGACTCTCCGGTTATCCTCCATTATAGGTTCGGTTACCATCCCGCCCAAGCTGATATCTTCTTCGTCGAGCATCTCTATAATAGATTTGATGGTGTTAGATTTTTGAAGCCCAGAGGGACCGCTTATCCCGATCTTGAGACTTTTAGCCATTGCCTATCGCTCCTCTATTAGCTCACTTATAAGGAGTTTCAAGTATTTATTAATTTTCGGAATTTCGGATGAAATCTACTTTATTTCTTTTCGATCCTTTCTACATACATCAAAGGATAGTCCATCTCCTCGACGTACTCCATCTTACCTAATGCGGTGAGACCTTCATATTCAACTTCTATTTCGGCCTCGATCATCTCTCCCGTAAGGGTGGTATAATCGAAAGGTCCGAGCTCCGAAACCTCTGATTTCTGTTCCGGTTTTATCTTGACTTCAGCGGAATTCACGAAGGCCTGGCTCTCCGTTGTGCTCTCCATGGCGCTTTGTAATTTCTCTATATTTTTGGAACTGACCGGTGTTCCTATGAACTGGTGAAACAACGCACCCAGCTTTATACCCAGCTCGAAGGAGACACGTTCGCTGTCTTCACAATCAAAGTACTTTTCTCCCTCCGCCATCTTCTTATCCATCTTTTCTCTTTCCTCTGCCATGGATTTTCAAAATCAGCGGTGAGATAAAAACGTAACCCAAAATAATCGACGTTGTAAATATAAGGATCTGATTGGCTGGATTGTTATAATATGGGATACCCAAAAAGGCAAGGAATACTAGAAACATGAATAACCCCCCTCCTATCTTAATCTTCCTTTTCCTGAGTTTAGGATAATCTATCCTGCAGTAAAGTAGCGGTGTCAAGACTGCCACTATCGATAGGGTCCAATATGGAATGAAGTAGGTAGATTCACCCCAACCTAATAAGTACGATAGATGGACGACTATCAGAGCTAAAGACGGTGTGGGAATACCACTATATCTTTTCCTTGTGGGGTTCTGATCGGCGAACCTAGACAGTCTCAGCGTTCCCGTGAAAACAAGTATGAAAGGGACGATGGTCGCTAGGGCGTTCTGAACCGACTGCCAACTCCTGCCGAGCGAGGGCTCGTAAAAGGTAGTGTAAAGCAGCAGTGCTGGAGCGAAGCAGAAGGAAACAATGTCCGAAAAAAAATCCATGTACGCGCCTATCTCGTGCTCCGTCTCCAGATATCGAGCCAATGCCCCGTCTATACCGTCCAAGATAACGCATACTATTATGATGATCGAAGCCAACCACAGTCTTCCATCTATAATATAGGTGATAGAAAGAAAACCAAGAAGCGCATTCGAGAGGGTGACATAGTCAGGTATGGTCAACTCCAGCTTTTCATCCATTCCAATCACCCAACGTGGTCTCTCCGGCCCTGACTTTTTGCCCCTCCTCTACCGCGAAATCGACCTCTTCCGAGAATTCCAGTTTTACCCGCGAACCGAATCTGATCATCCCTATCCGATCCCCTTTTTCGACCTGATCCTTTTTCTGTACATAAGGTACGATCCGCCTAGCGAAGATCCCCGCAATCTGCCATAATTTTATCATCCTATCGTCTTCCGAACGTAGCTGATAAAGGTGTTTTTCGTTTTTTTTACTTCTCTCGCTGTAAGCTGGAGAGTATCCTCCATGGATATGTTCCAATTTTTTTACTACTCCCGATATGGGAGCTCTATTCACGTGTACATCCCATATGTTCATGAATATCTCTATAGAATTTCGGTCTTCATCGACGGATACCACCTTACCGTCCGCGGGGGAGGTTATCCCCTCGGATATATGCCTTTCCGGATCTCTAAAAAAGTAGAATATAAAGAATAACAAGAGAAATCCAAAAAATATCAAAGAAAGATTTGGATAAACGAAAAAGTGAATCCATGAGAGAATCAGAAGTATTATAAGAGAAAAAAGCAGCGGTTTTCTTATTCCCTTGGCGAACATGAACTAGTAAAAGAAAAAGGAGTAAATTAATGTTGGTTTTGTTTTTTTTGTCTAAGCTACTCGGTCCAGTTCTCCGTCAGCTGAACCTATCATCTGTTCGGCGAAATTTTCACTCTCAGTATGTACGTTGGTAACTACAAGCAGTATCTTCAATTTCTGGCCCATGTCTTCCTCGACGTTACAACCCCAGATGATCCTGGCGTCTTTGCTGATCTTCTCGTTGACCATATCAGCGGCCTTTTCTGCTTCAGAGACTGTCATGTCCGGTCCGCCCATCACTCTTATAAGTGCACCCTGAGAGTCGCTGGTGTCTACGTCTCCCAAAAGCGGTGATCCCAGTGCCTGTTCTACAGCGTCTTCGACCCTATTATTGGGGTCGTCGGATTCACCTATACCTATCATCGCCAGTTCTCCATTGTCCATTATCGTCCTCATATCGTTGTAGTCTATATTGACAAGACCGGGTTTGGTGATTATCTCCGTCATGCCTTTTATAGATTCCATCAGTATTTCGTCAGCGACTTTGAAAGCCGCATTCAAAGGAAGGTCTGGAACCAAGTCAAGAAGTCTATCATTCGGGATAACGACCGTGGTATGACAGTGTTTTTCTAATTTTGAGAGTCCTCTTTTAGCGTTTCTCATCCTTTCCTCGCCCTCGGCTTCGAAAGGGAGAGTGACTATACCCATAACTAGAGCTCCTTCCTCTTTGGCCTGCTCCGCAACGACTGGGACAGCACCTGTTCCGGTGCCCCCGCCCATCCCGGCAGTCAGGAAAACTATATCAGAACCGTCGAGATGTTTCTGTAGTTCATCTTTAGAGCTTCTAGCGCATTTTTCACCCACCTCGGGCTTCGCTCCGGCGCCGAGCCCATTGGTGATCTCTTTTCCGAGAAGGACCTTTTTTTGGGCATGAGTATGAAGAAGATGTTTAGCATCGGTATTCAATGCTATCAGTTCTCCACCGCTCAAACCTTCCTGTGTCAGACGATCAAGCGTGTTGCTCCCGCCTCCACCGGCGCCAAATATCTTTATCTGAACTTCCAGTTGATCTACGAGGTCTCGAAGTTCCTCATCTTCTTGAGCTTCTTCTAAATCTTCATCAACATCCTCGAGTGTTTTTCCTTTAGGTTTTTCTTCAGCACCTTCTTCGTGCCTATCTAAGGCGTCGTTAACAATTGATTCCATATTGAATCCCATCCATCTTGTATCATACAATTAAATCCCCCTATTTAAGTATTGTCTTTTTAGTACGACACGCTCTATATACCTTTTGGCCCCCCTATATTCACCGTCATAACAGTCCCTCAATGATATTTTTTTAAAGTGTTTGTCTGACAAATAAGGGTTAAATGTCCGACAAGAAAACTAAAAAACACCTCATAAGATTTTTATCTCAGTTACGTGATGAGATTCACGGTCTTCATGAAAAAGAAAGTAGAAGATTACCATATAGATGAAAACACGACCATATCCGAATTGGTTTCGAGTATGTACGACTCTGGTGGTTTCGTGGCTAAAAAGGTGGGATTGGCCGCGGATATCTTAGAAAAGATGTTTTCCGAAGAATCGCTGAATTTTCTTTCTTTCCCAGCTTGTATCGTTTCGACCGGAACCCGCGGGATATTGAAGGAAGCACTCAAGCGGGAACTTTTCGACGTGGTTATCACTACTTGCGGAACTCTAGATCATGACCTAGCTAGAGTATGGGAAGATTACTATCACGGTACATTCAAGGCCGATGACGCCGAACTGCATAGGAAGGATATCCAGCGTCTTGGAAATATTTTCATCCCAAATTCATCTTACGGAGAAGTCCTCGAGAAAAGGATGCAGCCCATATTGAAAGATATAGTCGAAGAAGAAGGGGATGATCTTTCGACCAGAGAGCTAATATGGGAATTTGGAAAGAGGATCGATGACGAGGATTCTATCCTGTACTGGGCCGCTGAGAACGAGATCCCGATATACGTTCCGGGCATAACAGATGGGGCCTTCGGTTCACAATTATGGATGTATTGGCAGAACAATAAGGATTTCAGTATAAATCTGATGAAAGACGAGCAGGAATTAGCTGACGAAGTATTTCCGACGGAAAAAAGCGGAGCCCTGGTTATCGGTGGAGGAATATCCAAGCATCACACAATATGGTGGAACCAATTTAAAGACGGACTGGATCGAGCCGTTTACATCACGACTGCGGTAGAATATGACGGTTCTCTATCAGGAGCGAGAGCTAGAGAAGCGATATCCTGGGGAAAGATCAACGAGAAAGCTGACCACTGCACGGTAAAAGGTGACGCGACTGTACTGCTACCTTTGATCTTAGGAGGTCTTTTCTGATTAAAAAAATAATAGAAAGGATTTACTTTTCCTAAGAATCGAGAGATTTATCAGATCACGTTTTGAGATATCTCTTCGCCCCACATCTCTCTTTCACAGTATACGCATCTCAATGCTACAGGATCTTCACCCACTACTTCGAATTCGGATTCCACGGGCTCCTCCTGGTTTGTGATACAGTTGTCGTTCCTACACCTTACTATACCTTTAGTCACTTCGGGAAGTTCAACTCTGTGTTTATCCACTACATCGTAATTTCTGATTATATTGACAGTCGCTTTCGGAGATACGAGAGAGATCTTGTCCAGTTCCTCGTTCCGCAATTCCATCCCCTCGACTTTTACGATATCTTTTTTTCCCATACTGCTGTCAACGTTCATCGCGACGCTGACTATGAAATCTATCTCTCTGTCGATCAGATTCAAAATTTTCAGAACTTTCATCGCCTGTCCTTTCTTGATATGATCGATTACAGTACCGTGTTCGATAGGAGTTATCTTTATCTTTTTTTCTTCATTTTCCCCCATAATTCACACCTCCATCAGTGATTTAAGAATGGCCATCCTGACCGGTACGCCGTTAGCTGCCTGCTGGAAATACCTTGCGTTAGAAGTTTCGTCCACGTCCGGTTTGATTTCGTCGACCCTAGGTAAAGGATGCATTATCTTCATGTCGTCCTTTGCTTTATCCAGCATATCTTTTTCGATATGATAGGAACGAGCAACTTCCTGGTAATCTTTATCGGAGGGGAACCTTTCTCTCTGGATCCTCGTCATATAAAGCAGATCTAGCGTATCCAAAGCGTCATCTATATTTTCCACTTCTTGGAAACCGATATTTTTCCTTTCCAGTATATTGATTATCTCTTCAGGCATCTTAAGCGATGGAGGAGAGATAAAGGTCATCTCCGTGTCGAACTTGCTGAGAGCTTTAGTGAGCGAATGAACTGTTCTACCGTACTTTAGATCGCCGGCTATCCCGATATGATTGTTGGAGATCTTTCCTTTTTCTTCCTGTATAGTGAAAAGATCCAAAAGTGTCTGTGTGGGATGATGTCCGGCTCCATCTCCCGCATTTATGACCGGCACGTCTGAAAAGTTTGAAGCTAGTTTCGCTGCTCCTTCCTGAGGATGTCTGAGGACTATCGCGTCCGCGTAACCGGCTGCCACTCTGATAGTATCCGCTAAGGTCTCGCCTTTCTTAGCCGAGGAGGTGCCTGGTCTTGCAAAACCTATACATCGTCCCCCCATCCTTTTCATCGCGGCCTCGAAGGACAGACGAGTTCTAGTACTGGGTTCGAAGAAAAGTGTCGCAAGTAATTTCCCGTTGAAGTCGTCCATAGTGGTATTACCTTCTGAAACTGGTATCATATCTTCCGCTAGGTCTATAAGAGACCTGATCTCATCGGCGGTAAAATCATCGATTGCCACCACATGATCTTTCTCAAACTTAGCGTTCATCGTTATCGCTAGGTTATTTCTATCATTGAATATATGATTTTGGTTTTGAAGAAATAGAAAAGTGGAGATACCGCTCTCTAAAAAAGAGATATGTAAAAGAAAGACCAAAACTGAAAATTTAGAAAAGGTTTTTATTCTAGAGCAGCCCGGCTTTTTGTAGAGTCATTATGTCGTCGGTACTCAGTTTCTCTCCTTTCTTGAATTTGTCGTAAAGTTCTTCCGCTTTCTTTTGAGTTTCTGTCTCTTCTTTCTCTTTCTTGGCTCTCTGCTGCTTCTTTTTCAGGCCTGATATTATCTTACTGTAATCTTGTACTTCGTTTACCGCTTCTATATGTTTTTCATGATACTCATCGGCTTTGACTTTGGCTTTGACGAATTTTTCTTGTGCTTCGTCGGCTTTCTCTCTGATATCGTCGGCTTTCTCGAACTTTTCCAGCATTTCGTCGTGTTTTTCTTGGGCCTCCTCGGCCAGCTCGGACACTTTATCGTGATATTTCTCGGCTTCTTCTTTAGCTTCCTCGAGTTCTTCGGAAAGTTCTTTGATTTTTTCGTTATCTTCGATCAGATTTTTCCTTTCTTCCAGTTCTTTCTTGGTTTCGGAAATCTTATCGATGATCTCTTCTTCCTTTTCAGGGCTGAGAACATTGGTCATCTGTTTGTACTCGAGTTCCTCGATTTTTTCTTCTAAACTTTCGATCGATTTGTTGTCGTCTGGAAGAACATTGTTTTTTTCGTCTTTTAGTTCTCTAGTTAGTTCGTTCACCTTGTTATTCAGTTCGTCTCTTTCTTCCTTGAATTCTCTCACTTTTTCATTAAGCTCGTTCCTTTCTTCTTTGAGTTCATTGCCTTTTTCGATCAGTTCTTTGACTTGAGTATTGTACTCGTCTCTCTTTTTTACCCACTTGTTTGCTTCCTCGTTCTTCTCGTTTCTAAGGCTTTTGTACTTTTCGGCCCGAGAATTGGCCTTTTCCTTTTTTTCCTCCAACTCCTCTAAAAGCTCAGTCATAGTCTATAGCACTGTCCAGTAATTGTTAATGAAATCGACTCACGCTATTCAATATTAGGGGGATTTATAATACTTTCGGAGTAAATCTAGAATTCGTTCGGCCGGTCTCAAGATATATTTAAAGTATTCGTAGAGAAAACATAAATATTACCATTAAACTCCAAAGCCTGATACGATGTCAGAAAACGGTCCGGATCTAGAAGAAGAACTCAGTTATTCTACTAACAATGTTTGGGAAGACGTAGACGAAGAGAAGAAGGAAGAGATATTCGATTTCGCGGACGGATACGCTGAATATATCACAAAGTCCAAAACCGAACGTAAATCGGTAGATAAAGCCGAAACAATATTGAAGCAAAACGGCTTCAAATCTATAGAGGAATACGATAGTCTCAAAGAAGGAGACAAAGTGTACATAATCAACAGAGGGAAGAGCCTAGCGGCCGGCGTGATCGGAAAGGATGATATAACTGAAGGCTGTAATCTTATAGCTAGTCATATCGACGCCCCGAGGCTCGACCTGAAAGTCAACCCGCTCTACGAAGACAAAGACGCGTCAGTGGCGATGTTGAAAACGCATTATTACGGCGGTATCAAGAAATACCAGTGGGTTAACACGCCTCTCGCCATACATGGAAAAGTTATAAAGGGAGACGGAGAAGAAGTTGAGATATCTATAGGCGAAGGAGACGAAGAACCGATATTCGTCGTCAGCGATCTGCTACCCCATCTCGCGAAGAAAAAACAGGGCGAAAGAAAGATGAAAGAAGTGATCAAAGGAGAAGAATTGAAGATTTTGACCGCGGGTATACCGCTCGATGAAGAAGACGCAGAGAGTAAGATAAAACTGAAGGTTTTGAAACAACTCAACGATAAGTACGGTATAGAGGAGGAAGACCTTATAAGCGCTGAACTAGAGATGGTTCCGGCCGGACCCGCTAAAGATGTAGGATTGGACGAAAGTATGCTAGGAGCATACGGTCAAGATGATCGTGCATGCGCCTACACCTCGCTGAGAGCCGTGATAGATCTGGAAGAGCCTAGAAGGACTTCGCTCACGCTGCTTTTCGATAAGGAAGAGATAGGCAGCGAAGGAAATACTGGAGCCAACTCGGAATTTATAGAAACTGTTTATTCACGCATACTTCAAAAATCTAAAGAAGATTACAGCCATGAAGACCACAGGACGGCTTTGGACAATTCGAAAGCCATATCCGGAGATGTAGATCCCGCTGTCAATCCCTCTTTTAAAGGAGTCCACGACATGCAGAACGCCGCTAAGATGAGTCAGGGATTCGTACTGACAAAATTCACCGGCGCCGGTGGAAAATATTCCGCCAACGACGCCCACGCCGAGTATGTTGGCCTTATCAGAAAGATACTCAACGATAATGATATCCCGTGGCAGATCGCGGAATTAGGCAAAGTAGACGAAGGCGGAGGCGGAACCGTGGCTAAATTCCTATCTAACATGAACATAGAAGTCATCGACGCCGGCCCTCCGATACTTGGCATGCATTCGCCCTTCGAGATAACTTCGAAAGTGGATATCTACTACACTTACAGAGCCTACAAGGCTTTCTTAGAGGAAGCCTGAAAAAAAACCTAATCCTTTTCTATTATTTTTACGTCACCCGGCGGAAGGATCTTCTGTATCTCTTTTACAGGTACTGAAAAATGATCCGACATCTCTTTGGCGAAATCGTTCACGTCTTTCGAGCCGGGTATGAAAACTGCTTTTTTATTTATCTCGCTTTCCTCCATGTTTTCAAGAGTTAAGGAAGGAGAACACATGACCTTCTTCTTACCCTCGTATTCTACCTCCATGAGTACTGCTTCCATAGCCAGATCATCGATATGGTTTCTATTACCTCTTATGACGAAAGCCCCTGTCGGAAGTGATTCTCCAGCCTCGGCGGTTTTACTCACTTGATCGGGCTTCACCCAATACGCTCGGCCCGCGGCTATACCTCTTTTCCACTCTTTCGAGTGCAGGATAGCATACTGGCACGCCTCTTTTAGAGTTGCTTTTCCTATATCTTCCTTCTCTCCCCTCTTGACGACCACGCTCGGGGCCCCGCCAGCTTCCGCATGGGCGTACCGGTCGTACTTTTCGAGATATTTTTTTACCACTTCTTCGTTGGTTTTCGCATCTCTACCTCCGACGACCATATGGCCTTCGCTGGAGATGAACCATTTATACCTGTCGAACCAGTATTTGGTCGTTGGTTTTTTCTCCTCTACTTCTTTCTCTTCTTCCTTACCGGCTTCTATCTCTTCTTTCGTTTCTTTTATCGCTCTTTTAGCACCTTCTATCTTCTTCTCGCACTTCTTACTTTTCTCATAGTACTTCTGGGCATTTTCATTTACATCTTTCCTGAAATCGAGCTTTACGTTTTTGGTATAAGATTCGCCGTCCTTTTGACCTTCGAGTTCTACGACCAGGTATTCATCGGAATCGTTGAGTTGTAAAACATAGTCTTGATCTCTGATGTTAGAATATATCTTTTCCCTATCGCCCTCTTGTCTAGCCTCATGAACCCTCTCAAGGAGCTCTTGGCATCCTTTATAATTCTGATAGATCAATTCAGCTTTTATCTTGTTCTCTATCACGTCTTCTTTCAGGTCTTCAAGGGCGCTCTTTTGACTTTCCAGTTTTCTTTCAAGTTTTGAAGCTGGTTTCTTTTCTTCAGATCCTTCTTCACCTTCTTCCGATCTGAATGCGAGATCGAGAGCCTTGTTGTAAGTAACTATATCCTCTTTTTCAAAATCCTCGTACTGCTTCAAAGGAAACGGTACCGCGTCCTTTATGTTCCCATCTTCGTCTTTGATGATGTGAGGTTCAAGGTCGTCTTTTTTTATCTGGGCTTTCAGCCTTTGAATGGTAAGATATATTTCCTCCGAATAATTCTCCGGCTCTTCCATATTTTTGTCTACACCCATCCTGAGACATATCTCTTCAGCATATTTGCCTCCCAGGTTGAGATTAACGGCTAGACTCCTCACCAGATCTTTTTCAGATTCTTTCAATTCATCTTCGATCTTCTCTTCGTCTAGTTCGAAAGGATGTACTCTCGACGGAGGAAATTTATACTCGTGGCCCTCCTTCAATTCCCGGTGGCTCCACGATTCCGATCGGTAGGGAACCAGGATGTGTTTTTCCCCCTCTAAAATCAGATTACCTTTCCCGAAGATCTCGAAGATCAATCTACTCTTTTTCTCTTTCTGAAGGTCGAAAACCACTACTCTGTCGAACTCGTGCTGCTTGATGTTGGTTATAGTGGCATTGCCCGTGTACTTCCTCATCAGCATGACATAATCTCCTGGTTTCATAGGATTGTCCTTGTCTTCCTCCGTGATATACAGACCCTTCCCCACTTTGAATAACAACATCTTAGTTCCTTCACCGGGGATATATATACGGAACAGTATCTCTCCTTCGTTGGGCTGGTATATCTTTTTCATGTACCCGCCCTCTAAAGACTGCAGTTCTTCCACTGTCGCTCTTATCTCTAAAGATTCCATCTGTTCTTTCATCGTACCCCTTATATCTGGTCGGTTATTTAGTATTTTTACGGGAAGGAAGTCATATCGGACTCTTCACGAATGTTCTCATCTACTGTTCATCGATAAGTGTCGATGGCCCAGATCATAATTCCGATCGGTACCGCGATCAAAGCTGGCCAGACATCTGTACTCACGTAAAATCCAGGTATGAGAGGATGTGATCTGAGAAAAGGCCATAATACCGCAAAGGCATGGCCGGAGGCGGTACTCAGAAAAGAGTCTAGAAGTAGATGGGAACCTCCTCCGATCACAACAAGAAGCAGAACCATCTTCGAATATCTCCTCTCGGTAAATAGGAAGAAAAGTATTGATAATATCAAAACACCTGCAAGGGTATGTATAGGCCCCCATGAAAAAGGTATATTCAGCGTATTTTCCACCCACGCTGATTCTATGAGCAGGTGGATCCTTATAACATCAGGAAGGATCGTTCCAACCATCACGGCGGTGATGTGTGCCTCGTGAATCTTTTCATATCTCCATGAAAGGAGCATGCCCACAGTATAGCCTACTATGATATGGGTTAGAAGATCAGCCATCATCACCGCCTCCTAAACTTTGCGATAAAACTTGTTTGATCGACAGTGGTTCCTCTCTTGCTTTAAATCGATAGTTATCCCGGTCAAACGTCCATTGAGAAAAGAACCTGATCCCCAGCCATGAAACTCCCACGATCGAAATCAAGTACATGTAGATATAATTCCAGTATGGATACACCACTACTTTTTCGGCGTCGATCGTATTGTCCTCTTTGACTTCTCCAAAAACTGAAATCCTATCCTTGAGTTCGATATCCTTTTTGACTCCAGTGATCTGTATCTCTTTGTTTTTCTCCCCGTGTTTAACTTCTATCACGAGCGGTTCTGTTTCGACGACTTTTTCACTCACCTCCACTTTTTTACCCAATTGTACTTCATAATTTCCGATAAGTTCTTCTCCACCCGGATATCTTCCTTCAGTAGGAGCTGGTGACATTGAACCATACCAGATAAAAAAAGTAAAGAGGACTAGGATAACCATTAAAACGGCCATGACTCGAATATATTCCTTTCTCATCGTAATTAGCCTGAAAAAGACCTTGATATTTGTGCTTTTCCTCAAAATTGAAAGAAATTAAAAATAAAAGAAAATAGTTTTTACCTTTTCAAGCAGGTTCTAAAAAACGGTAAGCAAAATAAACTAACCTGAACGCTCAATTGGTCTTTTTAACATTAACAGCTCTGGGGCCTCTATCGCTCTGTTCTGTATCGAACTTGACTTCATCCCCTTCGTTCAAGTAGCCCATGCTTTCAACATCGCTTTCATGAACGAATAAGTCTTCATCACCTTCATCAGGTTTGATGAATCCAAAATTTTTCATGTTATTGAAGAACTTGACTTCGCCTTTCATATCCAGTTCACCTCCGATTTATTCATATAATTACACTACGCGTGGTTAGACTAACCCCTGGTGATATATATAGTTATGCATACAAGATCTTTGCATCGCCTCAAAAATTCAATCTGATCGGATAATGGGTGGGATAATACCAAAAAACTTCAGCGTCTGATTAAGAGGCCGGAGAAAAGTAAAATTTAATGGCCGTACTTCGGTTATTTGAGACGGTTTCCGGTGCACTGAGCGGATTAGACCTCACCTTGAATTACATATTTTTGAGTTGGCTAGACTTTAGGCTATAAGGATTCAATTTCTGTTGATATTGGCTTTTTTCTTAACGATGTGGTTCGCAATTGCTTTTAGCGATTTTATTTCTGATTCCATCGTATACATAGTTTAAAAGAGAGGAAAATGGAAAGAAGAGATTGAAGAATGGACTCCGATAAAAGTAGCGAGTTGAAGAATATCGGGGATAAGAATATCCTAATAGTATCCTAGGACTGCTGTTCAGAGGTCATGATAGATCATCTTAAAGATAGAACTTTGAAGTGATCTCGGATAATTACTTATATTCTAGTGAGATATGTTAACCCATGGAAATCGAAGACTTCGCCCTTGAGAGATGGTTCGCAAGATATGAACACCACGCCGAGATAATGCTGGCAGAAAGCGGTATAAGGAGTTTAGAAGCTGGCAGATTCGATCTCGATCCTGGAGAACTCGCCTACATTATACCGACAAATGGCGATCCAGAATTAAGAAGAGATATAGCCGGAAGATACGATCGAGGAAAAGATGAGATATTATTCACCATCGGAACTCAAGAAGCGAATTTTCTCTCATTTTTCTCAATATTGCTGGACGACGATCAGGTTGTAGTCATAACTCCCACTTATCAGGCACTTCATTCGGTTCCAAGAGCTCTCTGTGATGTGACTGAAGTATCTCTAGACCCGCCCCGATGGGAATTGTCGATAGAAAGTATCAAGGAAGCCGTGTCAGGAAATACAGAACTTATAGTTCTAAATAATCCAAATAACCCCACCGGTAGATATCACTCGAAAGAAAAGGTCAAAGCTTTGCTAGATATCGCCGAGGATAACGACGCTTATCTACTGTGCGATGAAGTTTACAGGTCCCTTGTCGAGGATCCCCTTCCTCCCGTAGCTAAAATGAGCGATAGAGGGATCAGCACAACTAGTCTTACTAAAGCCTATGGATTGGCCGGTGCAAGATTCGGATGGCTGTGTGGCCCGGAAGATCTTGTAGAAAAGGCTTGGAAGTGGAAAGATTATACCAGCATATCTCCTACTAAATTAGGTCAGCATGTAGCGAAGCAAGCTCTGGGTGAGATGGAAGAGGACATATTGACTGAAAACAGAAGATTGGCAGATCGTAACAGACATCTCGTCCAGGACTTTTTAGATGAACACGGCCTTGACTGGTACGAACCCGTTGGAGTAAATGGATTCGTTACTGTGCCGGATAGTTTCAATAGCTCTGAAGACTTCTGCAGAGGGTTTGTAGAAGATCACGGAGTGGTGTTAGCTCCTGGTAAGGTTTTTGGCTACGATGACTATTTCAGAATAGGGTATGGTTTGCCTACCTCGGAATTGGAGGAAGGACTCTATAGACTGGAAGAGTATCTTTCTTGAAGCCGATGGGAGCATATCAGGGATATTATAATTGAAAAGGCTAACTTCTAGATTTAGATAATTATATTTTCTGGATAAAGAAATAATCAAAAATATTTAACACCCCTATAATATAAACTTGTTATAAAAGGGTTTATATAGCTTATATATTCATTAAATGTCGGGTGAACACGTGTACTTGGACACTGATATCGTGTTGACTATCATAGGGAGGAATACTGTAGGAAAGGAGTTATTGTTATCAGATGAGTTGGAGATTAAAGACTCTAAGACATCCGTGTTCACGATCTTAGAAATCTTAGATATGATGGAGGAGATGGGCGAAAAGATCGATTATGAGAGATTAATCTCCGAAATCGAAGAGAAAGGAATAGAATTGCTGTCATTCACTCCTGAGGTTTTGACTACTGCTATTGAACTCCGATCCCGATATAAAGACCTCTCTGTTTTACGATTTGAGCATTTTATTCACTCCGCACATTCTATACTCGCTGAAGAACCACTAGTGTCACCCGATCCTGCCTATAGGGAAATCGAAGAGGTCGAATTAATAGATCTAACCTTATCTAAAGATGAAGAGGATTATGATTTCATGTCAAAAGAGATGTCTGCGGCCTATTTAGATATTTTCTGATCTATTTTTTCCTCTATCGTCCTCGAACATTTTAGTTTAGAGTGGATCTATATATCCTTGATCCTCCCGAATCGTAAATTTTTGCACTCGTAATGGAATACTCCTCTTCATATTCATTCAAATTATCTACAGCTGTCCTATTCCCGTATCTAATCCTGATATAATTTTTAAAATAATCCGCAAATAATATCTGTTTCAGATCCGTTCTATCCGTAGATGGGATCGCATAACCGTATGGTTGTTCTGAAGGGATATGGCCCTTATAACGGAAATTCACTTCAGATTTCCTAGTAGATTCAAGATACTTGAACATCCCTAGGTGAGTATCGGTAACATAAACATCACCTTTCATATTGCTCTGAGTGAACCGGCCGGCTCTATAAGAAGGTCGAGATGGTGTCTCTATGGAGTCGATACTGTTCTTTGTTATCGGTACCGTCAGTAAAAGACCAGCTAGGATCACGATGGCTGTGACTTCCATAAAATTCCTGATCTCGTAATTTTCTGGTCTGAAGTGTTTGAATAAAGCTACCAGGGATATGGAGGCCGGTATCAAAGCGAAAAGAAATGCTCTTTCCATGTAAAGGCCTTCGTTTGTCAACGGATAGATCAGCCAAAGATAGCAGGAGAAGAACCAGCTACCTAGAAAGAGTGCTCTTTTCGATACGGATCTATAGAGAGTATAAATACCTAGGAGACCCAAAAACGACTGCAGTATCCCTTCTACCATCCTTATCTTGTTCACGAAGGCGTATTGAAAACTAGTTTCGGACGGTCCGCCGAGAGAAAAATCATGTGATCCACCTCCGGTGAATTTTTGATAAACACCGTTTATATACTCGTTTATGCTGGGCACTGCGACATAAAAAACTGCGAAAGATACTCCGAATATCAAAACCATCGGGATCGCCGGATATAGATAGTCTCTTTCTTCCTCATCTCTAAAAGAAAAGAACGTTACTATCATCAAGGCGGCAAAATTGAATGAAATTATTATCAAAGTTCCAGGATGAGAGGGAACTAGAGAAAAAAGTATAACACCGGCTAAAGCTCCCAATCTATGGTCGTTTTTTTCTAGGTAGAGGAACATAGCCAGCCAGAAAACTGACCATATCATAACTCCGAAGCCTTGTCTCGCGAGGTGATATTCCATGAACCAGTTGAGGGCTAAAAACATAAAAGGACCTAGAACAGCCCATTTCACGGAGAAATTTTTTCCTATGGCATATATAAATAGGACTATCGAAAAGGCAAGTATCGTAGGGAAAAGCCTAGCGTAACTCGTTCCATCCAAATTCAATATCATCATACTAGCTGCCTGGTAAAGATGAGATGAAGGAAACGGTATCATCTGCATGGACCAGGCGTTTTTTTCCATCAATGCGAGTAGATCGGGGATCACGTGATATACATCGAAAACGGGAAACATCTCATGGATTAAGCTTGGCAGTGTGTAAAGGTAAAATACGGGTAATAGAACACTCGTTAGACCCAGGTACTTATTATCATTTCTGATCGCGAGCAGGATTCCAAAAACAGAAAGAGACAATCCTGGCCAGAAAGTCCAGTATAGTTCCGAAGCATACCAATAGACGGAGGGTTCAGGACTACCCATACTTGATTTTGATACAGTCACCAATAAAAGGAACAAACTACTCACTAACACTAACAGATGTAAATTTCTTTTCTCTAGTATCCCTTCGAATTTATTGCCACTCACGTTTCAACAATCGAATAGATTTATCTAAATCTTTTCTTTGTTGTTTTTACTTGTACTCGTCACAGTTCTCACAGTACCATCTATCCCAGTCCTCAACGTATTCCATAGGTTTATCACAATCTGGGCACGGTTTTCCTTTTTTCTTTTCTTCTTTTTCTGCACCTACTAATCTATCTTCTTCTCTTAGATATCTCCTGTAATCGTATATTCCAGCGATCAATAGGAAGCCGCTAAACATAAATAGTATTATTCCCGCGCCGGTTATCTCCAATATCGGGGCGGCCATCTCTCCCGACATGTAATATAAAAAGTAAGCCGGAAGGATGATGATCAAACATCCAAATAAATAGCCGGCTATCTTATTCATGGTTTTATCCATCGAGAGGGCGAAAAAGGGATAGAGGTAGAGAGCCAAAAATATGGAGGCTCCCTGCTGATAACCTAAAGTGTCAGTTCGACCTTTTATCCATGGAAGTACTTGGGAAATGATAGCCAACAAGGCGGCAACGAAGATCAATTTTCCTCCAAGATTCCACTGGTTAAAATTGAATCTCAAACTTCTAAAGTATGGTTCTTCGTCTTTTTTCTTGTCCTCTTTTTCATCTTCCATTTTCGTTAAAGTATTATATAGAAAGGATATATTTAAAGTCATTGGACATGGTCTTATTGATAATCGAAAAATCAATTATAACCACAACGTATTTATACTTTGACTTAGATTAAAAATAATACACTTAAGAAAAAATAATAGAGGGTTCTTCAACGCAGGGGTGGGTTTGATTCCCTGACCTGCGAGGAGATGATAAAAATGGATAATAAACTAAAGGGTGTACCTGTATATCTGGTGGCTTTGGTCCTCGTAGTAGGATCTGTAGCCGGTGCAGGGATATGGTTCCTTACAGTTGATGTTCCAGTGGATTATGTGGAGCCCTTAAATGTGAATATGACAAGTGAAGAAAATGGATTAGTACAGTACGGTGTTTTCAAGGGTGGTAATAGTAATTTCAAGCTTAGAGACACCCATACACATACACAAAACGCCAATCTAACCTATTCTACATATCACCAATACGTCAATTTCAGCAATCCAAGTGGCGGTAAGGATAATCTACATCTCAGAGTGAAGATAAATGTCAGCAGCAGTACCAACGATTTAGGGTTCGTGGTCTTCAACAAATCCAAATATGGAGCCGGTGAGCCAGCCCCTTTAACGGACCACAATAAAACGATCGAACCGAAGAACGTGACGTGGAATTATTATCCCAATGACTATGTCAGGAAAAACGCCAGCTATTCGAATGAACCGAACGCCGCTAATTACACCATCTATAATGATTCCGTCGAGTTCGAAATAACGGACTTAGATACCGGGCAGTACTGGAACAGAACGATCATATATGTCGTTCCGGACACGAAATCGGCACCAACAAATCTAGACACTTTTGAGATCACATGGACTTTCACTGATATAACCAATGCATAGGAATTGATCTTGTCCCAATAATTATCTTATAACCGTCAAAAGTAGGGAAGAAAAAAAGATATGCAGATATTGAAAGCAATACCCGTGTTAGCTGTATCTGTACTTTTAATTATAGGGGTAGTCTATGGTGCGGGGATATGGATATTTGACACGCAGATACCTCTAGATTACGACCCACCTATAACTATCGCGATGAGCGACGAAGAAAGATATTACGACTGGAAGAATATCACTCTTAGGGACACGACGGTCTTAGACGAAGCCAATTTCAGTCATTCCGAGCCTTTAAACAGGTATTATACTTATGTCAAACTCAACAATTCGGCCGGGAGTTATCCTGTCAACATATCGATACATATCCAAGAACCCAAAGGTTTTCAAGACCAGATGGGTTTTACCGTTCTTGACGGTATAGTAGAACCGGGCAAAGCCGAAGATGTTCCCGTGGAAAATTGGAATTCGACTACGCATCAGGAGAACGTATCTGTAGGGGAAGTAAATTACTTCACAGTGATCTATACCCTCGCTGAAGACGCCCCCTTAGCTGATAGTTATGAAGTAGTCTGGGAGTTCACGGATATATCTTGATAAGAATTCCGTTAGGACTCCCGATCCGACCTTGAAAGGGAGAGAAAGATGAAGATCTGGAAGAGATTGATGCCGATCATGATTCTTATCCTTTTGGTGGTGAGTTTAGTGGTTGGAGCGGGAGTATGGTTGACGAGAGTTAGAGATCCCGTAACTTATCCCGATAAAGCTATGGTCGTTAAAACATCAGAACCTACCAACGTCACGAACATATCCGTGACCCTAAACGGCAACTTGACTTTTTTAAGAAACCACAAAGACGCGAACGTTTCTTTCATGTGGAGAGAGTATCATCCGGATGAAACGGATAAATGGAACAGGACCAACAATGAGACCGTTAAGGACACTGGCAGTTTTTATACGAATTTGACTACCTTGACGAAAAATACCACTTATGAATACAAAGCTGTAGCTATGAACGACACGGGCGGAACGACTTATAGATACGAAGGAAACATCACGAGATTCGTCACGCTGAATCTAGAAACCACAACAGTACAGGGGGATGGCAGTAAAAACAATCCTTACTGCATAGGAAATGTGACTCAGCTTCAGGCGGTTCAAAACAACCTCAGCTCCTATTATGAGTTATGCAGCGATATCGACGCAAGTGAAACGAAAAATTGGAATAACGGTCACGGTTTTCTTCCCATCGGTGATATCCCACTCAAATTCCACGGGTTCTTCGATGGAAACCACTACAATATAACCGACCTTTATATCGATAGACCAGAAAGAAATAATACTGGTCTTTTCGGTCACGTGGGACACGAGGTAGATAAAAAAGAAAGTACTATTATTGAAAATATAACTCTCAAAAGAGTAAATATCACTGGAGTTAGAGGCGTAGGGTCTCTCATCGGAAGGGTGACCGGAAACGAAAACACGTTGATCAAAAACTGTTCTGTCAATGGAGGAAATGTAACAGGCGAGGGCGCCACCGGAGGACTAGTCGGCGCCCATAAGAGTTATCGTGAGACCCAGGGAGGGGTAGATAACCCTGTCATCAACATGTCCTATGCCGACGTTAACGTAACGAACGTTAATACGGGGGGAGACAAGTTCGGAGGTTTGGTAGGATGTTCACAAAAGGGTACTATAGAAAATTCCTATGCCCTTGGTAACGTGACAGCGGAAGGTGCTGAACGAGTCGGAGGTCTTGCGGGATGTATAGGTTATAGGGGGGAGATATACCACTGTTATTCCACAGGAAACGTATCGGCGGACGGAGGGACGAAAATCGGCGGTCTGGTCGGAAGTGTAGAAGGCGGAGGAGTAAATGTTGGAAAAGTCTTTAATTCATATTGGAATAATAAAACATCTAATCGAAGCACAAGCGCCGGCGGGAAAGGTAGAAATACGACCGATATGACAGGAGACCCGTATGGCGAGCTTACCTATAATGAATGGAATTTCACCACGATATGGGAAAAACATACAACTAAAGTAGAAGATCGCGAGGGAAATACTGGATATCCCGCCCTAAGTTGGCAGTGATCAAGAAATATAGGAGACAAGAAATATGGAGTTGCCGGAAGATAAACTGAAGATCATCCCTATATGGTTCGTGGCGATGATCCTCCTCATAGGGGCAGTGGGAGCTTCGGGTCTATGGATGATGGGTTTTGATTTTTCACCTAAATACGGGGAACCTCTGGTCATAAGGTATAACGACGAATTGAAAAACGACGATTGGGTGAATATCACTGAATTCCCTACGGAAACGACAAGTGATCCGATAAACTTGACCTATGGCACTTATCACAATTACATCCAGATAACTCATACGGGAGACAGAGGAGTAAATATCACCGCTTCTTTCGAACCGGTAGTTGAAGGCGGTGTTCATCCTAAGCAGGTGGGATTCGTCCTTTTGAAAGGCATCGTCGAACCCGAAAGAGCTAGATGGGAAGGAGATACGATCAGATACGGGAGTCGGCGGGCCAAAGTAAAATGGGGCGAATTGGAGAAGACCTTGACTCTAGAAAGTGGAGAAACTGCGAACTACACTTTGGTCCACGTTTTGAAGGAAAACGCTTCGATAGATCCGGGCAAAGAAGATTTGAGGATAAGCTGGAATTTCATCAGAAATGATCCCGTCTCGGATCCCAGCTATAGGAATTTAGAGAGAGCACCTTACCCTGAATTTGGAGCGGGAGGGCCCGACCTCTTCAATACTACCCCTATCAGTATACTAGCTGCGATCTTAGGATCGGCAATTTTGGGATATATTTTGATAAAAAAGATAAAAGAGGAGGTGATGGAACGTGGCGGAGGATGATGACACCGTCGAGTGTCCTCATTGTGGGTATTTGACCTCTAAAAAGGCGATAAGATGTCCCCGATGCGGAAATACTCTAGAGGAAAAGATCGAAACCGAAGAAGAGACCGAGGAGGAAGGAGAGGGATCTGAAGAGGTAGAGGAGGGAAAGGAAGAAGAGAAAGAAGAAAAAGAAGAGGAAAAACGGGAAAAAAGAGAGGCGAAAAGGGAAGAGGCGATCGAAAACCTGATTAAAATACCCGAAGTCGGAAGAGAAAGAGCCGAACAACTTTACGATCACGGATTTGAAGATCCAGAAGACATCGTAGAGGAGGGGATGACTGGATTAGCTTCGATCTATCAACTTGGTTTCGAAACCGCTAAAGAGATCTACGAAGGAGCTGGAGATCTACTGGAAGGAGAGACCGAGATCAAGGAGGAAGAAGGTGAAGCAGTGGAAGCTATAACGAGAGATATAGAGGAACTAGAGCAGTTGGTAACGGTAGAGGAAGAAAAAGAGGAAGAAAAGGTAGAAGAAAAAGGAGAGGTCACCGAGGAAGGAAAAAAGTCTATCGAAATCATCAAAAAACGATCGATAGAATCGTTAAACAATCTTAGTGTAGCCGCTTATTTGGCCATGCTTTTGATACCCTCCTTTTTACTTATCCTTGTAGGTATAGAACTGGGAACAGTCCTAATAGCCTACCCTTATGCATATCCGGCTCAGACTCTTTATTATCTGACCCCATACCCTTTCATCGATCCATCTTGGATATCCTCGTTGACTGTTTCATTCATAGCGATCTTTGGACTCTTCCTGACAGCTTGGAAAAGTGTTAATCTTTCTACCCAAACAAATCTAATGATAGATAGTAAATTCTTAATATCATCTATGCTTCTTTCTTCCCTGGTATCTTTTTCACTCACTTTGCACATATTCTATTCTCAGATCTATCAGGGCATATATCTGGCTTATATCTTTCTAGGCCTATCGTTATTGACGCTCGTGACCCAGACTGAAATATTGAGAAGAAAAGGATTGGATTTGATTACGATAAAAGACAAAATAATATGTCCTGAATGTGGTCAAGGTTTTTCTTCTGAACTCGAAGTGTGTCCCAACTGTGATCAGAGGATATATCCACCGACAGAAGATCAGAGTGAAGACCTCTAGCTCATAAAAAACGCTTTAAAAAATATTGAATATGAAAATCTTTTTATAATCTTTTATAGCTATTTAAACCACCATGGTGGATGAAACGGATTTTGAATCGACTGTTTTGGAATATAATAGAGGGAAGGGAGTCAGTTCTTTGATATCGCTGGATATCGAAGTCGAGAGGAGTGACGAGATAGCAGAGAGATTATCAGAATTCGATAATATCGAGGACGTCTTCTTACTGACGGGCGATGTAGATCTGATGTTAAAGGCCCGATTCGAGGACTATGAACACATGAAGGTCTTTTTGACGCAGGAGATAAATCGAATCAAAGGTATCAAAGATGCAAATTCGATGATGATAGTCTCTGCCTATAAGGAGAAAAATGAGGTCCTAGTCGAGGAAGATTGAACTCTCCCGCTCTTTATCCTTGAAAAGAAACGGCACTGGTTTTTTGGGCTAACAAGGTCAATCCCAAGGTGAAGATTGCCTTGAAGTTGAAAACCGAATTACGTTTAGGCCAGGAAAGACCCTAAGGTAAAGATTTGATGTTTAGTGTAAGACCAGAAACGTAATCGGTCGATAAAAAACCGGGGTCGCCGGTTTTCAGTTAATCTATCTTCTTAACATTAACTGCTTGGGGTCCTTTCTCACCTTGCTCCCTTTCGAATTCGACCCTATCTCCTTCGTTAAGGGTCATGCCTTCTATCTCGCTTCTATGCACGAAACAATCTTCTTCGCCTTCATCTGGTTCTATAAAACCAAAATTTTTCTGCTCGTCGAAAAACTTCACGGTTCCTTTCATTCTATCACGATCTTTTATTTTAGCAAAATGACATATCTTTTCTTATTGTTATATTTTATCATCTAATACTTGATTTCCATGCAGACAGCTATATCATCTTTGTTATCATTCTACTTTATTGAATACGTTATCTCACAAAAACATCTAATATGTGGTAGTATCTATTTCAAAATAAAGTTGAAAATATGCTGGTGATGGAGTTCGACGGTTCATGCAGGAAAAATCCGGGCGGACCGGGAGGATATGGGGTGGTGATAAAGAGAGACGGGAGGATCGTGGATGAACTTGTCGGGAAGTTGAAAAATATGGACGATATGACGAATAACCGGACCGAATATCTGGCTCTTATAATCGGTCTTAAATATCTGAATAAACATTATCCAGATGAGTCAGTAATATGCAGGGGAGATTCTAAATTGGTTATCAAACAGATGATAGGCGAGTGCAGTGTCAAGGGCAGCGGTTTGTTCCATCTGTGGAAAAAGGCCTCTAAAGTCGCGAATAAGATGAATATATCATTCGAATGGATAAAAAGAGAAGAAAATAGTAGGGCTGATGAACTCAGCAGGAGAAAGATTGTTCTTGAGTGATCTAGCTGTACCAGACAGAATTCATAGTCCGTATATATCTCCGAACTTCTCTTTTAGATGTTCTATATGATACTCTTCATTCAAACCTTCACCGGTTAACCTCTTGGTCATCTCTTCCGATTTATACATCCTGCCGTGCTGATGTATATTTTCTTTCAACCAATCTCTCAGAGATTGGAATTCTCCCTGGCCGATCTTATTCTTCAGACCATCTATTTCTTCCTGAGCGGTATCGAATATCTGTGCCGCAAAAAGATTTCCTAGAGCGTAACTCGGGAAGTAACCGAATTGCCCACTGGACCAGTGTATGTCCTGCAGTACTCCTTTAGACGGATCTTCAGGAACTATATCCAGGTATTCTTCCATCTTGTTTTCCCATGCGGTTTTGGTCTCTTCCGGCTCGATCTCGCCTCTGAAAAGTCCTAGTTCCAAGTCGAAACGGAGAGCTATATGGAGGTTATAAGTGAGCTCGTCCGCATCAACTCGAATGAAGGTGGGTTCGATCCTATTTATCATTTTATAGAAGTTTTCTTTCGAAGTATCCTTGAGCTGCGGGAATTCCTCACGGAGCTTAGGGAATAGATAATTCCAAAATTCCTTACTCCTGCCTACGAAGTTCTCCCATAATCTCGACTGTGATTCGTGATATCCGCTCGATATCCTTCGCCCGAGAGGATGACCGTACCAATCAGAAGGAAGTCCCTGTTCGTACAGGGCGTGTCCAGTTTCATGCATCAAGCTGAAAAGAGAGTTGAGATTTTCCTCATCATACCTGTTCGTTATCCTGACATCATCGTCCATGCCTATTGTGAAAGGATGTACCGCCTCATCCAACCTGCCGTGATCGTAATCGTATCCGAATTCTTCGGCTATCTCCCGACCTATCTTCTTCTGTTTTTCCACGTCGAATTTCTCACCTTTAAAAACATCTTCACCCGGCTGTAGATCTTTAGAAAATATCTCACTAGCCATCGAACTGAGCTCTTTTTTCATGGGCTCGAAGATCCCTTCGATCTTTTCAGCGGTGAATCCGGGTTCGAACTCCTCGATATGAGCATCGTAGGGTTCGTTCTCGTATCCTATATATTCAGCTATCTCTTTTTTCAATTCTATCTGTTTTTCGAGGTGTGGTAAGAATTTCTCGAAATCGGATTTCTCTCTAGCCTTTTCCCAAGCTGACTGAGCCTTGGTAGAAATCCGAGAACTTTTCTTTATGAGCTCGTCCGGTACTTCGTACCTTCTTTCAAAATCTCTAGTCATCTCTCTGACCGCAGCTTTTTGGACTTCGTCCATCTCCGCTTGAGCCGATTCCTTGTTCAATTTTTCGATACACTTCTTTGTTTTTTCGGAAGTCAATTTTTGGTGATATATCTGGGATAATTCAGACTTGGTTTCCGAACGCCCCTCGAGTGCTCCTTCCGGCATATACGTTCTTTCGTCCCATGCCAGAAGGTACTGGGCTCTCTGTATATTTCTTAGTTTATTCGAAATTTCCAAAAGATCATCAAATGCTGACATAGATTGACGAAAAACCACTGATTTAATAAATTTAACTATTCGTTATCATGTGATTGGAAAAGACCAAAAACCACTTTATCAATTATAGAGGATACTTAGTTTGCCGAAATGAGGTAGAATACTATTTCCAAAAAACGTGAATCACTCTCTATTGATCGATTGATAGAAAGATTGTTGGAGAAGGGAAGAACTGACGTTGCCGATACTTTAAAGAGGGCCGATAAATCTCTAGACACTATTCCTTCGCTCACTGGCAAATCCTTAGTGTTGGCGGAAATGACCGATATATTTTTAGAAAAGGACCTCCTTTTTTTGGCTGAAGTCTTCGGGAAGAACGCCAGGAAGAAAGCGAAAAGTATCGAGGTCCTAGAAGAGAAATCACGAACTCTGTCCACGATAGCCTCCGTTTTCGCGAAACATGATTTTAATGAGATGGCTGAGGAGATAATTTCGGACTCGATCGAATCTGCTGGAGAAATAGATGATGAAAAAAAGATGATCGAGATATTCATTTCGATCGGAGAGGATCAGTTGAGGGTCGGGTCTGAAAAAAGGGCGAAAAATGTTCTCGATAAAGTCCGCTCTGATGCGGTGAAGCTGGGGATGGAAGATAAGAAATTGGTTCCTCTCGCGAAATTGGCGGAACTCGAATCTGAGATGGCTCCGACACAAACTAGAGAAGATTGTTCTAAGATTCTAGATATTTTGAAGTCCTCTGATGATATTGAAAAAAATTCGGTTTTGAGTTCCTTAGCCATCGCCTTTATCAGGATAGGAGAAATCGAACGTTCATTGGAGATGGTAGAAAAGCTCTTAGATTCCGATGAAAACAATATTCAACTAGGTCGGGTGGCGAGGACCTTTGGTATAGAAGACGGTCTAGAAAGAGCCATCGATTTGATCGATAAGATAGATAACTCGGTTTTAAGGGACTCCATAACCGCGGAATTGGCTGTAGATTTAGTTGGAAGTGAGAAGATCGATAAAGCTATCGGTCTGACAGAACGGATAGAGAAAACCTTCGAAAGAGAGTTCGTACTTAAAGAAGCGGTGAAGGGGCTCGCAGCGAAAGGAAATCATGAAAAAGCTGAGAAATTATTGGAAAGGATAGAAGATGAAGAAATGAGAACTTTAGCCATTCTTTCGATCGGATTATCCTATTTTGATCGAGAAGATCGAAGGCTATCAAAAGAATATGCCATAAAAGCCTACGAACTAGCGAAAGATGTGAAGAGCTCTTCTGTTTTATTAGATTTTGTAGAGGGCATCGCTTCTATGGGTATGAGGGAGAAAGCGTTAGAGTTAGCCGAAAATATACACTCCGCGGAAGAGAAGACACTCGCTTTTGCGGCTATCGCGGCTTCATATGGATGATTTTTTTAGTATATTCTCTCAGCGTCAGAAGATCTCTTCCTTTTTTCGAAAAACATTAAAAAGTTTTTTAAACGAGTTGGTGAAATCCTTCAAGGAGATCAGACAGATATCATGGATTCTATCAGTTCAGCAATATTCAAAAGATATAACCGAGTCAAGAAGATATTCGTTAAGAGCGCCGAGGACCAGAGAGACGAAATACTGGGCGGTCCGATCATCAAGACAATCCTTATCCTAGCTATACCGGTCATGGTTTCCAGTGCTCTACACACAGCATTCAATATAGTAGACACTTTCTGGTTGGGGCAGCTAGGGACAGCGGAGGTGGGAGCTCCGACTGCAGCTTGGCCTATAATATTTACTTTCTTAGCGATAGGTATGGGATTTTCAACCGCTGGAGTGTCTCTGGTTTCACAGCACACCGGTGCCGGCGGAAGTGAAAAGGCCAACGAAGCTGCTGGCCAAGTATTTACATTCATAATGATAATCGGTGTAGTTACGGGTATAGTCGGTTTCATTTTAGCACCGTGGATATTGAAGGCTATCGGTACACCACCGGATGTGTTTCCTCTAGCTACATCTTATCTTAGGATAGTTCTCTTGAGCATGCCGTTCATATTCGCCTACATCGCTTTCCGTTTTTTGTTGAGAGGGATCGGAGATATGGTGACCCCCATGCTGATCAGGGGCGTTCTAGTTGCATTCAATCTAGTATTGGATCCGATTCTTATATTCGGAATTGAGAACATATTCGGAACAGGGGTTTCTATCCCAGCATTGGGTGTTACCGGCGCAGCTATAGCCACGGCCACAGCAAGGATAATAGCAGCGTGTGTAGGTATCTATCTACTTTTCACTCGCAGAGTAGATATCAAGCTATCTATAAGAAATCTAGGACTCAAATTTAGATGGGTGAAGCAGATATTCAAAATAGGAGCACCGGCTACCTTGGCTAGAGGGGGTAGTGCGTTGGGCTTCGTTTTCTTGTTTTCGATAGTAGCGGTTTTCGGAGAAAAACCGGTAGCCGCCTACGGTATCGGTAGGAGAGTCCTTCACGTCATAACTTTCGCTACGTGGGGATTCGCCGCGGCGTCTATGACGATGGTTGGTCAAAATGTCGGGGCCGAACAAACGGAACGGGCGGAAAATATAGTTAAAAAAGCCATAATGGTCGGTTTCTTGATCATGTTTTCGATGGCCTTGATCTTGGTCACCTTCAGAACCTGGGTGATCGATCTGTTCATAGATAATCAGGCCGTCATTCAAGAGGGGGCAAGATATCTTTTGATATTCGCCTTAACGATTCCTTTCTTTGGGATCTACAGGATATTCGATTCGACTTTTAGAGGAACTGGACATACAGTTCCGGCGATGGCTCTTTCTCTATTCAGGATATGGGCTTTGAGGATATTTTTGTCCGCTTTACTGGCTTTGTCCGTGATATCTTTTGGGATATTCAAACTCAATATAGGCTTCGATCTAGGTGTAGTAGGTATCTGGTACGGTATGGCCGCCAGTAATTTGATAATAGCTGGATTATCATATATTTACTTCTTGACCGGAAGATGGAAAGAAAAAACGATAGATACTTGAATATAGTCAAGGACACGACTTTTCTTTGATTTTTTAGGGTCCTTGACTCATTTTGGGAATTACATTCCCGATGGTATAGGAATCTGGGATTCCTATTTAGTAGGAATTTTAAATTCCTACGGTCGAAGGAAAGCTTGCAGCTTTCCTGTAGAAGTTGTGGATGACGCACCGGAACTATGTTCCATCTACTCGCAAGACACCTGTCTTGCTCATACGTTGGAATTAAGTTCCACTTACTCGGAAAGCGGAGCTTTACTCACGCAACGCAATTACAAAGGAATATAATTCCCTTTCTCACTCAAGCATAGCTTTCGTGATACAAATAATCACGAGCGTCTTCGACCGAGATCTACTGGAAAATAAGATTTTCCATCGAGTCTCGGAATTATGAAATAATTCCAAGCATATTGGAAATAAATTTCCAAGACTATTCGGAAAATTTGAAAACATTTTCCGAAAATAGAGAGGAGGAAAATATTCCTCAAAGTTGCGTCTTCCACTATAGATAGAAATTTCACTTGTAGGAGTGACAATTAGGACAGTAATAACTTTCGAAATCCTCTTTATACACCAATTCTGTACCGCACTCTTCACAGGTCTTTTTCTTCCCGAATAAACTCTTTAGAGAAAATCCTCTTTTGGATTTATTCTTTGAACTTGTTGAATAGCTTCGATCTTCTTTATGTTCTTCAAACTTTTCTGGTTCTATTTTTTTACTTTCTTTCTTCTCGGGGGTTTTTTGGTTCGAGATCTTATCTTTCTCGGAAGACATCTCTTCTTTATCGGAGCCTGATCTATGAGGTTTTCGAGTGTAAAGTAAGATCGCTCCTAAACTCAAAAAGAAAATGACGATCATTGCGCAGCAACCTAGATATGGATCCATCTTTTCATCCCTCCACTGTAGGGGAACATAATTTTCAATAAGCCATATATATTTACCGATAAAGTTTTTTTTGAAAATGAAAGCCGATATTCAGCTCTCACAAAAAAGGAATATGTATAATTCCGGAAAGATACAATATAGCGATCAATACCGGTTGATGTAACAAGTAAATTTTTAGCGAGTTTCTACCTAACAAACAGAATATTTCGACTATCTTATGATTTGATAGATCAGGAACACTAAACTTTCTTTCTCGGCCAGGATACAGAGTATTCCCGATAAATATCCCTATAAGGAGAACTCCTAGCCATGGGAAGAGCGGAAAATAATCTACCGTAGTAAAACCGTGTGGTCTGAGACCCAGCCAGAGAAGCCATCTAAAACCCACTTCTACATCCCAAATCAGATATCCGGTGATGATACTGATAGACCCCAATAATAGCGAGACGTTCCTATATCTTACCAAAGGATAGGCTATAATTATCGATAATCCTATGAAATGGAGTATACCAAAAATTATGAAACTCTCTTGCAGAAAGAAATAAGTCAAGACCGATATGAGGATACCCCAAGAGAATATCTTTCCTCCGCGGTAAATATACTTAATATGAAGTGCTTTTCCACTTTTCTCTTCCTTTGCCTTTGAATAACTCAGAGTCAGGGATATGCCGACTAAGGTGATAAATATAACTGCCGTACTCCTTCCTAGGATGCGCCACCCCATCTCGTGGATATCGAGACCATAATCGCTGAAATAATATACATTAAAGGCGGCGTGAAAAGCGATCATCATCAGTATAGCTATCGCCCTTATGAAATCGATTTCCCAGAACCTTTTTTGTTTTCTTTTTTCCATCCGTATTTCTAATAAGGTGATCGGGATAATTAAGGTTACTGAATTCGATATGTATGAAGATTAGCGAAAAGGATTTAGTCACTGCCTCTCAAAAATAGGTTTTTCATTAATTTTTTTATATTCAAAATACTTCTTTTATTCTGTGGGCAAAATGAAGCACAAAACAAAACTCTTGATACATCTTACAGTGTTGGCTGTATTATCCTTATTAGTTTATCTTACTTCGTTTATAATGAACCGAGATGGCCTTTCATTATTATTTATGATATTTATCGTGGCGATGCTTCCTATCCTGGGAAACGCAGCAAAGAATTATCGAGATAAGCAGAGAAAACCTATGAAAACCAATTTTGGCGGACCTGGAAGATGACTCTTTAACCACTGATCAATTTCTAAAATCATTAACGCCGATTTGTATACAACTATGCTTGAAATTAAGCTAAGTTGATAGTGAGTACTGACTAAGATAGTTATATTTTTGGACATATAGCACCAAAAAATTACCAGGAGTCAAAAGATGCTAAGAAAAACAGGTCGGAAAAACAAACCAAGGTCACTCCTACACTCACTGGGCCTTTACTCGCTTTGGCGTTTTGGGGCTGAATCCTCACTCCCACCGATTATAAACCTCCAATTTATCCTTTTCGAGCCCTTCTCAGCTCAACTTCGAACCTAGCTCCACCCATATCGGAGTCCTTCACTTCGGCACTTCCTCCGTAACTCTCGGCTATCTCTTTCACCATGTACAATCCCAATCCAGTTCCAGCGCTCTCTCCATCTTTGAACCCTTTTTCAAATACTTTTTCTTTCGATTCATCAGATATGCCAATACCGTCGTCTTCTACAGTCACTATACATTCATTTTTTTCAATCTGAGAAGAGATTCTGATCTCATCGGAGTCCGAGTGTTGTATTGAATTTTTGACCAGGTTGGAGAACAACTCTTCCAATAACTCACCCCCTTCCACTTTACAGTCACATTCACTCAAATCGAGGTTTATATTCCTCTCCTGTAGCTGATTTTGATGTTCTGACAATACTTTGTCAATCACCGAGCTTAAATCTACCTCATCGATTTCTTTTTCTTCTTCTATCTCTCTAAGTTTTCTTACCTTCTCGATTATCTTTGTACTATCTTTAGTGGTTCGTTCTGCTTTATCGACAAAATCTTTCACTTCATCGGGAAGATTGTGGTCTTTCATCAGTTCTAAATATCCCTTGATAATCTGGTTTTTGTTCCCGACGTCGTGCCTGAGAAGAGAATGGAGGAACTCTTCTTTCTCTTTTGCTTGGATTCTGTCTAAGGCTTCGGAAACGTGACTTATCAACAGCTCAGCTGTCTTTAGATCTTCTTCCTCAAAATGACCAACATCTTTGGAAACTGCCTGGAACACTCCATGCTCTCCGATAGGCACACTTATCGCTGACCTGTATTCACTTTTCACCGGTTTTGCGTCCTTGTCTGAAGTCAGATTATCGACCAGGTAGGATTCCTGGTTCAGATAAGTTTTACTTCCCAAGCTTCTTTCATCTATCTGCCTTTCAGTAGACCCACTTTCAGGAGTACTAGAAGAGATCTCTTTTGGCACGAACATATCACCCTCGACGCCATCAAAACTGCAAATATCGAAGTCGAGTATATCTTCAGCCGCTTCTATAGCCAGAGAATATACATCTTCTTCCGAATCACAGGTCTGGATTTCAGCACTGATTTCGTGCAATCTTTTTATTTTGTTTTTATTTTCTTCAAGAGCAGATTCTGCTTGTTTGCGCTCTACCAGCGTTCCAATCAGTCTAGCGGAAGCGTGTAGACGCTTCTTTGCCATCTCGATGATAAAATCCGGGCGGGGATTGTATCTATTTGCTTCCTCAACGAGCTCTTCATAATTTACATTATACTTCTCGGCTAGTTCTTGCAGTTCCTCGGGATCCTTCGGCGGAGTTCCGTAGCCAAAATTTATCGCTCCAATCACTTCTCCTCCAGCAAAGATCGGAACAGCGTAGAGCTGAATCCCGCCATTGCATTCGATGTCCACTGGTTCCTGTTTGGCGATCGCCTTTTTCGAGCAGTCCGTCCAGCAGGACTCGTGGCAAAGCCACTCACCAGAGTTTAACGCAGCGGCGTTGTCATCAGTATCGCACAATTTTCGAGATTGGCGATCCATGAATTTACACCATCCCGAGGAAAATATTCCAAATGCATAATCACCGTTCTTTTCGTATATCGCTGAGGAAGTTTCAAGCAGATCTAGGTATTCACTAGTGATATCATTGAGAAGGTCTTTCCCAAGAGATTGCAAGATTATTCCATCATCGTTAAGATCGGTCAAGTCCCCGTAGCCTTGATCTTGGAATGAAGATGAATCCTTTCCAGCAGTGGATGCGACCTGTTTTTTTGATAGCATCCATTCTATTCGTTCCAATTCTTGTTGGCTTTCTTTCCTTTCGATGAAGTTTTCCAAGTGTATCGTTATAGAATTAAGTAGCTCTTTTTCCTCCTCCAAAAAGACATCTTCACTATCTCCTTTTTTATCAACGTAGACTTCTATCTCTCCGGAACCGTATTCAGTTGAGAAGTCTTGACTTAGACTATGGGAACTCTCTTCAAAACTTTCTGATTTGTAAGATTGGTCATCAAAGGTAATCCGTGCAGAGGTATCCTCGGGGTAAGAGAAGCCGGGAGGTATGTTATCCACGATCTCCTGAAGAATACTTTCTACGGTCATATCTGGTTTTTGGGTTAGATTTGAAACGGTATAGAGACAGTCTAACTCTTTTATTCTTTCTTGGAGTTCACTCTTTCTTCTTTCTCTTTTGGTTATATTTCGATTTACTGCCAACGCCGCATTTTTTCCTTCGTATTCCATCGGGACAACAACGACTTCTACCCAAACCTCGGAGCCGTCTTTCTTTCTTTTCTTTACGGTGAACTCCGTCCTGTCCCCTTCTTTTAGTTTTTCTTTAACTTCATCCCAACTCAATTCTTTTGGATCACCGACAGCTATATCATCGTAAACGTTCATTTCAATAAACTCCTCCGACGAGTATCCCAGCATATCACTCATCGCCCTGTTTGTATCTAAGATATTCCCGTGATCCTTTCCTCCTAACTTTTTTATAATTACTGGATCTCCTAGGTTCTCGAATATGTTCCTAAACTTTTTCTCTGATTTCATGAGTTCTTCTTCCGTCTCTTTCCTCTTACTGATGTCCCGAGAAGTCACTATTATCCCATCTATTTCGGGATCGTCTAAGTGGTTGATAGCTCTCACTTCGAACCATACCCAACCATCTTCAGTTTCCCCTCGTAATTCTGTTCTGTACTCTTTACCGGGATTTTCGAGTACTTTGGAAAACATCTCTTGAATTTCCTCTTTATCGTCGGGATGAACAAATTCGACTCCTTTAGATCCCACCACCTTACTTGGATCTATTCCTTCGATCCCGTGAGAGGGAGAACTTTGGTATTTTATCTCACCTTTTTCGTCAATTATGTTGATGAACTCGGGAGTGTGATCAAGATATCTTTCTTTCCGTTTCAATTCTTCTTGGTATTCCTTTCTTTCAGATATCTCCCTGATATTGCACTGAACCACTTTCTTTCCGCCCACTTGGTAGGAGTTACTGACGAATTCCACCGGGACTTCCTCACCATCTTTAGTTACCAGCGGCTTATCCTCGTATCGGATATAACCTTCTTCGACCAGTTCTTCGAATCTTCTCTTATTCTCAACGATGCTTTCAAATGTGCCTAACTCCCAGAGCTCTTTTCCGATCAATTCCTCTTTAGAGTAACCTAGGATGTCCTGGATAAATGGATTCGCATCCTCGATCATCCCAGTCTCTGCATCGATTATCAGCATGCCGTCTTGAGCGGTTTCGAATAACCGCCTGTATCTCTCTTCGGTTTTACGTAGCTTCTCTTCACCTTTGATCCTGTTTAGAACTACCTCCGTATGGTGGACAAGTGTTTCTGCTAGTTCCAAGTCATTTTCATCAAAATCGCCTTTCTGTTCAGACCAAACCGTGAAAACACCGAAATCTCCCACCGGGACGCCAATGGCTGATCTGTACGATTCTCTTTTGGTTTTTGCGTCTTCTTCCTCTTCTATATCTTTTATCAAAAGAGACTCGCCTTTTCTATAGCTCTTCCCAGCAAGACCTTCGATGGGATAACGTGTACCTTTTTCTCGAACATCGCCGATGGTGGCTTTGACTTCAAATTCTCCATCTTCGACTATATCTAAACTGCAGATTTCAAAGTTTAGTATCCTTTTAGCCGCTTCTACCGTGAGTCTATACAACTTTTCTTCATCATCAATAGATTCCATTTCGACCGCAAAATCCTCAAGTTTTCTTCTCTTTTTATTTTTCTTCAGTTCTTCTTCCGTTTTCTGGAGTTCCCCCTCTTTTTCCTTTTTCTCAGTGATATCTATAACCGAGATCAAGCCAGCCGGTTCATCTTTGTAATCGATATCACTTTCGGTAAGATAAACCCATTTCTTTTTTCCCTCTTTAGTTATTATCTTGATTTCATAACCGGATTCTGACCCTTCCTTTTCTAACACCTGTTTTTTTAGCATCTCTCTATGTTCTGGGGCCACGAACTCCCAATACTTCATCTCCTTCAACTCTTCTAAAGAATAGCCACATATATCTATAGCAGCGGGATTGGCATAAACCCAGTGTTCATCCTGATATATCGCTATAGGTAGAGAAGTTCCTTTGGCCAAATCTTTGAATTTCTCCTCGCTCTCTTCCAGTTTATTTTCAACGATGATTTTTTCCCTAGCCAATCCTAGATCTCTTCCCATCCCCTCAAGCAGCTCTACCTCCTCTTTAGATAGTTTGCGTCCGGATCTATGGCAGGCGCTGATTATTCCGGTCAGCTCCGATCTGTGAGTAATCGGAACCAAGAGCGTATCATGATATTCATTTTCATCTATGTATTTGCAGTCTGTACAGTATTTTTCCGGATCATTTACAAGTTGAGTAGAAGTATTTTTTACGGCCTCCTTTACGCATTTAGGCGCATCTCCAGACCCGTCGGTCGTCACCTCCCATTCTCTCTCGGGATGTAGTCCCGAACTAGCTACGGGCTTTATCTTACCATCTTTTCTATCTAAAAGTGAGACCTCTATATTTTTGTAATTTCTTGTCTCTACCAATTCAACCGCTGCCTTTTCCATCAGCGTTTTTAGATCATCTTCCTCCCCTATAAGTCGGTTCACGTTACTTAAAGATCTCAGTAAAGAATTCAGCTCAACTATTTTTTCTTCTGCACCTCTGTGTTCGAATTCCTGTTTTATTGTCTGTGCTAGAACCTCATACTGTGCTTTTGGATCTCCACCTTTCTGCAGGTACCTATCCGCTCCAAGGTTCAGAGCGTTCATCGCGACTTCTTCCCTGCCTTTACCGGTGAACATTATGAATGGGATATCGCAATCTCTTTCTTCTCTGAGCTCTTCCAAGAACTCTAATCCATCCATCTCAGGCATCTGGTAATCTGAGACTATCACATCGAAGTCCTCTTCACCTATTAGATTTAAAGCTTTTACAGCAGAGGGAACAGTCTGTACTTCAATTTCTCCTTCTCTCTCCAAAAACATCTCGGCCTGCTCCAATAACGATCTTTCATCGTCCACGAGAAGTGTCTTAATCGACATTATACACTAACGCCCCCTATCTATTATTAATTTGAGAAGTAGACATATAAAACCTTCCCCTTTTTTCAAGGACATGTCAGTCCTTTAGCTGTATAGCACATCTCATCGAAGAGAGCATGCTGTCAAGATCTTCGGTAGAGGTGATATTGGTTTCTATGCTTTCTAAGTTTCGTGATTCCGCTCCGCCCTTTTTTGTCGTGTTACAAGAATTACAAATGGTAAATAGAAAGGACGTGATTGTGATCTGGTCAAGATGGCAGATGAAAACGAGTCGGACTTCGAGATCATAAACGAGGGTGTAACGGACGACTACCTGAGCGTAGACGGTATAGAGCTTCCTGAAAAGGAAGTTGAAGATGAGAAGGTTGAGAAGCTTTATCGCCGGGATCCCATAGTGCACAGAGCTGTAGAGAAGGAGATAGAGGACCTTTTTGGTTTGAGACCTTCGATTGAAGGTGACAGCGAAGAGCTTGAAGACGCTATTGAAGAGCTTCTCTTCGGCAAGAAAACTGATCTATACAAGAATTTTAAGAAAGCCACGAAAGGATCTTACCTGAACGGAATGTCCTTGATCTACCTGAACTACGACAACTCGGAAGATATCGAGGAGGAGCCCGAGGCTGTAGAAGAGGTCACGCAGTCCGGAGTGATCTACAAGAAAGACGTGCACGATTACAATCTTGATAAAGACCTGACTTCCGAGAGGTTCAACGAGGTTCGTTCCTGGGAGCTGGAGATAGGAAAGAGTTCCGGGAACGTGAAAGGTCAAGATAGTGTGCCGAGGACAGAAGTGCACTCCTCAAGGCTTATACACGTGGTTTACGACACGATATTCAACGATCCATGGGGTATCTCCAAGGTGGAGCCGGAGTTCGATTCCCACGTATTCAGAAAGGTCGTGGTGGAATCCGCCGTTTCGGCCTACCATCAGAACGCTGAAGGTATCAGGGCTTTTTCTCTGCCGGAGAACGCGTCGGAAAAGGAGAGGGAGTTCCTGCGGAAGAACATCAAGATGCTGAACGTTCGAAACGACATGATGATCCCTCACGGTACCGAGGTACTGCATCCTGGTCCGGATCTGGCAGATCCTTCGGAGTTGATCGAGCACCTGATGGAGACTTCGACTGCGATGCCGTATCAGATACTGACAGGGACGCAGGCCGGTCAGGTGACGGGCAGCGAGACGAATTTGTTGATCTATTACATCGAGGTGAACAAGAGGCGGAGAGGGAAGATAAACGATATGCTGATGGACAAGTTAGAGTACCTGCAGGAGAAAGGTGCTCTGCCCGAAGGTGATTTTTCTCTTGATTGGGGTGATGTATTGCCTCCGGATCATGAGGAGGAAGCCGGAGTGTTGAGCAAGACAGCGGTTGCTGTTGAAAGGTTGTACGATTCCGGGTTGTTGTCAGAAGAAGAGGCGAGGGGGATGTTGGTCGAGATGACAGCTGTGGGTGAGATGGGGTAGAGAATGATCGTTGTAATTCAAAAATAATAGAGAAAGATAGGAAAGAGTTTTCCCTTTACTCGCTGGCTATACTTCACCTTTTCTTCCTTCGGTAGATCGCCACTGCTGTGATCACTCCCATCAACAAGAGAGTCGAAGTGAATCCCGGTATATTTCTGATCTCATCTATTATATCATCCTCGTCTGATTCTTCACCACTTATCGCATATATATTGTTATCTCCAGAGCCAACATATATCGTCCCGTCTGAACCGATTGCCGGCGAAGAGACCACGAAGTCCCCAGCGGTAAAGCTCCATTTTTCCGTGCCATCTGGATTCACTGCGGACAGGTTAGCATCCCATGAGCCAACATATATCGTCCCGTCTGAACCGATTGCCGGCGAAGAACTCGGAGCGTTCCCGGTAGTAAAGCTCCATTTTTCCGTGCCATCTGGATTCAAAGCATATAGCTTGTTATCATCCGAACCGACGTATATTGTTCCGTCTTCACCGATTGCTGGCGAAGAATACTCCTGATTACCAGTTTTGAAGCTCCATTTTTCTGTACCATCAGGGTTTATGGCATATAGGTTGTTGTCCTTTGAGCTAATATATATTGTCCCGTCTTCACCTATAGCCGGTGAACGCACCGGTCCACCAGTTTCGAAGCTCCATTTTTCTGTACCATCAGGGTTCACAGCGTACAGATTGTCATATGAGTCGACATATATCGTCCCGCCCTCCCCTATAGCCGGCGAACAACGCACCAGATTCCCAGTTCCAAAGCTCCATTTTTCCGTGCCATCTGGATTGACCGCATACAACTGGCAGTCATGTGAGCCAACGTATATCGTCCCGCCCTCCCCTATAGTCGGCGGAGACCACACTAGACCTCTAGTTTTGAACCTCCATTTTTCCGTGCCATCCGGATTGATTGCATAGAGGTTGTTGTCGGAAGAGCCGATATATATCGTGCCATCCTCTCCGATGGCTGGCGAAGACCTCACAAAATCACCCGTCTCAAAGCTCCATTTTTCCGTGCCGTTCGGATTCAAAGCGTACAGGTGGTTGTCATAGGAACCGATATATATCGTCCCATCTTTACCTATAACCGCCGAACGGAACACTTCACCACCTGTTTCAAAGCTCCATTTTTCCGTCCCATCCACATGGCTCGTATCGTAGGGACTCCGTCCAGTGTTCTTTCTGTCACGACCGAAGCTGGGCCACGATGAATTCGCCAAAGCTGTAGTTTCAAGTTCATTCTCTACACTTTCGTCAACTTCTCCTCCATCCGGCACCTCGCCTTCAACCGCTACCAGCATCCCGCTGAGCAGCAGAGAGAGGGTGATGACGAATACTATTATTTTTCTAATCCTCAAACCTCCGCTTGATTGATAACGATATCGATATCTAGGTTTAAATAATTTAGGAAAACGGGAGGTTTGACTCTTCATACAGATTTGTTGGTCGAGGGTTACAGCACGTTTGCTAGAATCAGCAGGTTATTCCCAACCACGCTCCCCCTTATCACGCAGTAGACGATCAGGGGCAGGTATTGATATCTTCCTTCGAACTTTCTACTGGAATTGCACTGCAATTCCATCGATATTTGGAATTTCTGCGAAATTCCGAAATATCTAATAGAGGCGTGGGCGAGAAAGGCGATGAGCAGGAAAGACAAGTTGGAGTATTTGCAGGAAAAAGGCGCTCTGCCTGAAGGTGATTTTTCTTTAGATTGGGGTGATGTACTGCCTCCAGATTATGAAGAAGAAGCCGGAGTGTTGAGCAAGACAGCGGTTGCTGTTGAAAGGTTGTACGATTCCGGGTTGTTGTCAGAAGAAGAGGCGAGGGAGATGCTGGTCGAGATGACTGGTGTATCTCAATTTGTGTAAAAAGTTGAAAGTAGTATTTTACCGTCTTAAGGATTTCATTTCACCTCTCTAATGCAAATTGGACGATCATTCAGATCTGTTTGAAGAATTCCAATTTTAGCTTCTCTTTCGATATCTCTCAATTCATCTTTTAGTATTCTAGATTCCTTCGATTTTTTAGGATAAACTAGCTTTTTATTTTTACCTTGACTCGATATAGATACTTCGAAATTATCTTTCTCATTCAACTCGACGAATTCGCCTATAATTTCCTCCCACTCATCGAAAATCACATGCTCCTTTACATTTTCTTTTCTATTCGATATTCCAATCATGATTATTCTACTCCAAGATCAAAACGAAGTTAGAAATTTATAAGAATTATGATTTTACTAAGTGTGAGATGGGATAAAGGTACGCTCCTTGGGGAAGGTAATATGCTGGAAAGATTAGGAAGATGATCAAGAGTATGAAGATGCTGGTAAGCAGGAGGAAGTCTTTCTTTTCAGGGTGTTTCCCACTTTCAGTAAAAAGTCCTAGGCACATTGGTTGAAGGCCAAAATTGTTAATAGAACCAAATACATGAGCCTTATGCTTTCTAGGAGATGATGAACATGGCAGATGAAAATACCGTATTTATCGGTAGTAAGGAAACGATGAACTATGTACAAGCGGTCATGACTCAGTTCAACAGCGGAAGCGACGAAGTGGTCATCAAGGCGAGAGGAAGAGCTATAAGCAAGGCTGTAGATGTTGCAGAGATAACAAGACATAGATTTATGGAAGAGACGGAGATAACCGACATCATTACCGAAACGGAAGAACTAGATGACGATGAAGGCGGAACATCCAACGTTTCATCTATGGAGATAACTCTGAGTAAGTGAGATCTCTCGGGAAACAGAAGGTCACAGGAAAGATTCCTTTCTATGCTTAGATTTAGGTTTTTTTAGCCTATAATACATATCTATCTCACGGCACCCGTGTAATAGGGATGGACCTTCCGTGAAAGAGATGAAATAAGCACTAGATTTGAGGGTGAATTTTACGAATCTCTTCAAGAAGATGTTTACCATTAGATTATCTTTTTCTCCATTTTTCACCCCAAAATCTCGTGCCTTATAGGGTGTCTGAGAGGTAATTGATGCAAGAGAAGAGAGCTTAGACTAGAGCAAAATTGGTGCCCTACAAGCATGTTCTCTCCTGATTTTTTAATGGTATATCCTTTTACCGCTCTCTTTTTGTTAATAGCCTGAGTGCTCGCTATCAGACCTAGAAACAGCTAAGGAAGGCTGTTGGGAGAAGATATAAAGAAATAAAAATGGATTGGTTTAGTTAGAAAACTAATGCCCATTTGTATACAAAATCTCCCCCTATTCCTCTAACTCTTCAAGTATCCAGAAAAGTAAAATTATGCGAGGGAAGGGATTCGAACCCTCGGACCCCTACGGGACAGGACCCTGAATCCTGCGCCGTTGGCCTAGCTTGGCTACCCTCGCTTTATGAGGGAAAGGTTTTTGAGCGAATAAAGTGAGGGGGAATGAGGAATGTTCCATTCCTCGGCTACCCTCGCAGAAATGAGTTGGGCGAATTTCGAAAGTATTTCGGAGGCGGCACCTCCGATGGCTACTCGCAAGTTGTAACGAGTTTGCGAGTGAAACTTGCGTGTTAGTGGAAATCTTTTCCGCGTTACTCGCTTTATGAGGGAAAGGTTTTTGAGCGAATAAAGTGAGAGTGAGGAGGAATTTATAATTCCTGTGCTACCCTCGCAAGAGTGAAATAAACTTTGAGAGTGATTTGGATCGCCAACCTTCAAAAGTTAGCGAGTGCGGGAATTTCATCCCTGTGGAAATTTTATCTCCAATTTCACCTCTCAGACGAGTTTGCCGTTGGTGAAGCAAGGTGATAACTGAGCCAACGCTGGAAATACTCTTTCCAAAGTTAGAATCTATTGTCTCTTCGTCTTTTAGTAGGTTCAGTTGATCGTCAGCGTGGTGTCACTCTTTAGTTATACTCACTATCTCCACTTGGAATATCAAAGTTTTACCCATAAATTCATCGTTGAAGTCAATGGTGATATGATCCCCGTTACTGAAGACTATACCTTCACCGTTAGACGACTGTTTAAGTTTCTTTTTCAGATCGACTATGCCTTCAAATCTTTTATCATGTTTTGCTAGATGTTTACTGTTCACCACCGTAGGTTGCGTTATGCTGTGTTTTATCTTGATCACTCCAGTTCCATTATTGGCATTAGAATCGATAGAAACTACTTTAGATTTCCATCCTTCACTGCTGTAGGCGTGATAGGTATCTCCCACGTCGGGGGTGTTCCGGACCATTATCGTATCCAGGCCTATGGAGATAATCGTCTTATTCCAACCCCAAAATGGATCTTCAATTATCATATTCATGCCGGGTCGACCGTATTTTTCTTTGAACTTATCGACGTCAATCTCTTGATAAACCGGGACTGTTTCCGTTTTATCCACTTTAAACTTCAATCTTTCACTGCCGTATCCATATCCTTTTTCGGGAGGGACCGCGAATCTTTTAGATTCTCCCTCTTCCATACCTTTTACGTTTTCATTCCATCCTTGTATGACTCCTTGTCCTAGCGTGAACTCGAAGGGTTGCCCTCGTTTTCTTTCCGAATAAGTTAGAGTATATTGTGGGTCTTTTACGTACGGTATATCCTGGTAGGACGTATCGAATATCCTTCGACTATCGTATATCCTCTTATCTTCAAGCCATCCGGTATAATGTATCTTTATTTTATCTCCTTTCTCGGCTATTTTTGGTTTTTTGGTGTCTTCCTTGAAATAAAATTCTCTAGCTCCTAGTATACCTCCTATGGAGCTTCCTACCACGATGACTACTATGATCAGTACTGACATCCATTTATTCATAGAGAATCAAAAAGTTGAAAATGGGGACAGATAATAAATCTTATGGAAGAAAAACCTATTTACGGTCCTATCAATTAATCTTATATATAAATAAACAATCGAGATGTGTGAGAAGATGAGTTCGGTCGTGATTGTAGGAACCCAATGGGGCGATGAAGGAAAAGGTAAGATAACCGATTACTACGCTGAAAAGTCGGACCATGTTGTCCGATTCCAGGGCGGAAATAATGCAGGCCATACGATACAGTTAGGAGAAGACGAATTCAAACTTCACCTTCTTCCATCCGGTATACTTAGAGATGACACCACTGCGATCATAGGCAACGGAGTGGTTGTAGATCCAAAAGTTTTGATAGAGGAGATCGAAGGCTTAGAAAAACGAGGCATCGATACCTCGAATTTGATAATATCGGATAGAGCGTCTCTTATCATGCCATATCATAGGGCGATGGACGAACTTGAAGAGAAACTGAAAGGCGATTTGAAAGCCGGAACTACGAAAAAAGGTATCGGGCCCTGTTATTCTGACAAGGTGGGTCGTTTTGGTATAAGAGTCACTGATCTTTTCAATCCCGGATCTCTGAAGAGCAAACTTGAAACAGTTGTCCCGATGAAGAACAAGATATTCGAAGCCTTTGGGGAGGAGAAAGAATGGGATGTGGAAGAACTTTACGAGGAATATCTTGAATACGGTAAAAAGCTCGAAGAGCACGTGAAAGACGTATCTGTTCATCTCGATCAGGCTTTGAAGAACGAAGAGAATATCCTTTTCGAAGGTGCTCAGGGAACACATCTAGATATAGACCACGGCGTTTATCCTTATACCACATCTTCTCATACGATAGCCGGTGGGGCTTCTATAGGTAGCGGTATCGGCCCTAAAAATATCGATTCTGTGATCGGTATAGTTAAAGCTTATACTTCTCGTGTAGGAGAGGGTCCATTCCCCTCTGAGCTCGAAGACGAGACCGGTGAATACATCAGAGAAAAAGGTGATGAATACGGAACCACAACTGGTAGACCGAGAAGAGTAGGATGGCTTGATTTAGTCATGGTTAGATACTCGGCTCGGATCAATTCACTTTTAGAGTTGGCCATCACTAATCTAGATGTCCTTTCCGGATTGGACGAACTCAAGATATGTGTGGGATACAGAGATGATGGAGAAAGGATCGAAGAATATCCGGCTGATATAGAGAGTATCTACGATTATGAGCCAATATATGAGACCTTCTCAGGATGGGGTGACCCGGATTGGGAAGAAGTGGCTGAAGAGGGTTACGAAGCTCTGCCTGATGAGGCAAAAGAATATCTAGAGTTCGTAGAAGACGAAGTAGGAGTACCCATAAACTATGTGTCGATAGGGCCTAAAAGGCATCAAACAATAAAGAAGTGAACTCAACACAATTTACTATCTTCTTCTTTTTCTACCTTTTTTCTGGATTTTTTTCTCATTTCCTCGAAGTACTCCCTGATATCCTCTCTAACTTTTGTCGGATAGTTTTCGTTCAAACAGGCGAGACATAACTCGTCTTTGTCCTTCGCGATCCCTGTGACTAAACCCTCGATAGACTGATATGTCAGGGAATCGGCTTCAATATCTTCTTCGATCTCTTTTATCGAGTTCGTGGATGCTTTTAATTCCTCTTTCGTGGGGATATCTATGCCGTAATAGCAGGGTGAAATTATCGGCGGACAACCTACTAGGAAATGTACTTCTTCCGCCCCTGAATCTCTCATCAATTTGATCAATTTTTTAGAAGTTGTCCCTCTAACTATACTGTCATCTACAAGACCGACCTTTTTACCCTTCACTTCTTCTATTATCGGGTTCAATTTGGTCTTCACAGCGGTCTCTCTTGAAGTCTGGTCAGGCATTATGAAAGTCCTTCCCACATATCTGTTCCTCATCAATCCTTCCCTGTACGGGATATCTAATGACTCAGCAAGAGCTAAAGCGTAAGTACGAGCGGTATCGGGTACGGGCACTATAACGTCGAGGTCGTGTTCGTTTTTACGCCATTCTTTCGCCAGTTCTCGACCCAATCGGAAACGTGATTCGTACACGTTTATCCGCTCTATCGTAGAGTCTGTCCTGGCGAAATAGACCCATTCGAACATGCAGTGTTTCGGTTCTACATTTTTGATCTGTCTGGATTCATAAGATTCATTTCCATTTATCAGGATAGCTTCTCCGGGCATAACGTCTCTAAGCACTTTATAGCCGAGTATATCCAGAACTGTATTCTCTGAGGCGGCGGCAAAACTCGTACCGTCTAGATTCCTTTTCTTCCCGAAAACGAAGGGCCTGATACCTCTAGGGTCTCTGAATAGAAATAGACCAAAATCGGGTATAAGGGTTATCACTGAATAACTACCGTTAAGACTCTCCATCGTTCTTTCTGCTGCGGAAAAAAGCGCATCACTGTCTATCTCTTTTTCTTTTGCCAGTTCCTGTGAAAATACGTGTAATATCAATTCGAGATCACAATTCGAATCGAGATCTAGATCGTATTCTTCTACAAGCTCTCTATAGTTCACTATATTGCCGTTGTGGACCATGCCCATCTCGATGGGTTCTTCGACCTTGAAGGGCTGAGCGTCCTGTTCGACATCCGAGCCTATAGTGGGATACCTGACATGCCCTATACCCCATTCTCCAGAAAGCTCGTCTAATGTTCCTCTATCGAAGACCTCGTCCATCAAGCCTTCATCTTTTTTTAGATTTGTCTCTCGATCATCAGCTACGTACATCCCGGCACCGTCTTGGCCTCTATGTTGGATGGCAAAAAGACCGTTGTACAGTTCCGAAGAGGCCTTGTTAGTGCCCAAAACACCGACTATACCGCACATATCGATCCACTTTCACTTTTTGGTAAGTGATATTCCATAAAATAGTGGGTTTTTAAATCTATCGTTCTCGGCATGTCAACGAAGATCATTTTTCTTCACATGTCTTCAAAAAATTCTCAAATATCTCCTTACCGTATTCGGTATGATCCACTTCTGGATGGAACTGCAGGCCGTATAACCTTCTCTCCTTATGTTTGAACGCTTGAACGGGACAGGATCCCGAATGACCCAACAACTCGAGTTTTGGACCAAGATCCTTGATCTCGTCATTGTGTGATTCCCACACAGTGAACTCGGCCGGTAAATCGACGAAAAGATCATCTTCGTTTTCTACTTTCAATTCCGCCTTTCCATATTCTGGAGATTCAGCACTGCCCGTCTTTCCACCGAAGTATCTGGCCATGAACTGCGCCCCTACACAGATACCCAAGATAGGCACATCCAGTTCATCTAAATATTCATCGGTTTTTCCCAAACTCATATCTTCATCCGATATCCTGGGGGCTCCTCCTGACAGAACAAGTCCGTCCACCTTCACTTCCTCGACGGGTGTATCGTTAGGGATTATCTCTGTATCTATATCTAGATATTTGAGGGCTTTCCATTCTCTGTGGGTCCACTGACCTCCGTTGTCTACCACGTCTATTCTCATCTTATCACTTCTGTTTTTCCTCTATCATAGCTTCTACGAAATTCAAGAACAGTGGAGCGGGTTTCATAGGTCTAGATTGGAATTCGGGATGGAACTGAGAGCCGATAAAGAAAGGATGATCCTCTATCTCTAGGATCTCCATCCTTTTACCGTTCGGTGAATGACCGCTGAATGAGAGTCCGTTAGACTCTATCTCGTTCTTATAGTTCAAATTGACCTCGTACCTATGACGGTGCCGCTCTTGGATCTCAGTTTGTCCATATATCTCTTGAGCCTTGGTGTTTTCTTCTATAATTATCTTTTCCGCTCCTAATCTCATCGTTCCTCCCATCTTATCGATACCTCTCTGCATCGGCAAGAGATCGATCACTGGATGGGGTGTCTTTTCATCGAACTCGGAACTGTGCGCCTTCTCGTATCCGAGGACATTCCTAGCAAATTCGACCACGGAAAGTTGAAAACCCAAACAGATCGAAAGGATAGGTAGTTCGTTCGTTCGAGCATAATTTATCGCATTTATCTTTCCTTCTATACCCCGACTGCCGAATCCTCCTGGGATCAATATGCCGTCCACGTTTCCCAACAACTTCTCCGCTGAGTTTTCTTCCTCTAGATCCTCGGATTCGACGTAATTTATATTGATGTCGGTCTGAGTCTCGGCTCTACAGTGGTTCAATGCCTGTTCGTGACTCACGTAGGCATCTTCCAGATCCGTATATTTCCCTACGAGCGCGATATCGATCTCAGATGTTGGATTCTCGAAATCTCTTAAAAATCTCTTCCAATCTTCCATATTAAGCCCTGGTTTCGCTGAAAGGTTTTCTTTTTCTTTCAGGACGGAATGCAGGTTTAAACGATCCATAACACAGTCTGTCAGTCCCTCCTCGTCCAAGATAAGAGGTACTCTATAGATATTATCAGCGTTAGGAGAAGAGATAACGGCTTCCTCGGGCACGTCGCAGAAAAGAGAGATCTTCTTTTTGGTAGATTCTTCTAGACGGTTCTTGGAACGGCCTACGACGATACCCGGTTCGATACCTATCTCTCTCAAAGCTTTGACCGAGTGCTGCGTGGGTTTAGTCTTTTGTTCCCCGACGACCTCCAATACGGGCACGAGTGTAGTATGGATGAATATCGAATCGACTTCCATGTGTAATTGTCTAACGGCTTCTAAGAAAGGCATGCTTTCTATGTCGCCAACCGTACCCCCCAGCTCTATCAGGACTATATCTGCGCTAGTGTCGTTCGCTACCTCTCTTATCCTTCGATTTATCTCGTCGGTTATATGAGGTATTATCTGAACGGTTTTACCTAAATATTCTCCGGCTCTTTCTTTTTCTATTACGCTCCTATAGACTTTACCCGTAGTTATGTTATCGTTTCCGCAGAGGTCTATATCCAAAAAGCGCTCATAATTTCCAAGATCTAGATCGACTTCGGTGCCGTCCTTCAGTACGAACACCTCGCCGTGTTCGAAGGGGTTCATAGTTCCGGCGTCACAATTTAGATAAGGATCGATCTTGATAGCCGTTACAGAAAAACCCTTTGATTTCAATAATTTTCCCAGAGAAGAGGTGACTACTCCTTTCCCTAATCCCGACATAACTCCGCCCGTGACGAATATGAATTTAGTCATCCTTACACGGGAAAAACGAAGTGAGATAGATAGGTTTAAAGTTTTGGATTGAGAAAAGAAACAATAGACAAGAAGTTAGAAAAGGTTTTTACTACCGTCTAACGTTCTACAGCCGCTTTCTGCTTTTTTGCGCCGATCTCTTCCACTTTTCCACTCTTCATCTCGAATTTCGCTTTCACTTTACCTTCTTCATAGAAGATATGGGCTTCTTTGAGATTAGATTTGTAAGTCCAAACTCTCTTTCCTTCCTGAGTCAGGGGTCTCTCTTCTTTTTCTAAAAGCCCTAGATCTACGAGTTTGTTTATCCTTCTATAACAGACCGCGATGGGTATGTCGTTTATTTTTGATATTTCCTTTGCACTTTTTGCCTTTATATGTGTTGAAGAAAGTATATCGGGGATGTAATCGTCGCTTAAAAGCTCTAAAGCTTCCTTTTTATCTATGCCTTCGAGCATGTTTACCATTTTCTCGCTAAAAATATTTAAACTTAATTGTTAGATATGAGAATCAATACCGAAAATGATAAAAAACCCGTCCGATTCCGAGAAATATCTGTCGAGGAATATGACACTTTTATTCACCCCTGATCTGCCGGTTTAAATAGATCCTTCTCCTTATCCGGATCCGTGTTACGATGGGAAAAAGCGTTCCAACTTTTAGAAGAAAATTGGATAAAATAGAATCCGATTGGAAAGCCTTCAGGAAAGCGTTGCAAAGGGAAGAAAAGGAGAAATTAGACGAGCTATTCAAAAAAGCGAGACTGCACGCGTCCGCGGCTCAATATCAAGTCACTCCGGATCCTATAGAAGCCGTACTTCTTTCTATCGTCCTCGAACAGCAGAAAAAACTCTCCGAGTTGAAAGAGAAAATCGAGTCTAGAAGTCAATAGGCAGACCGGGAAAGTGAAGAAGAAACCTATCAATAAAACATATATACATTTCTTAAGTTAAACGGATGGAAAGGTAGGTGGATAAGATGGATTTGACTCAAACACTTCCATATCTGAATATTCGAATTTTTGATCTGTTGATGTCTATAATAATACTCATAGGTGGATTTATAGCGGTCAAGGCGTCCGTGTATCTCTTCAAGAGAAGCATGAAAAAGAGCAATTTACCACCGCTCGTCATAAGTTTTTTGGGGCGGTTTTTGAGCGTCATACTCTATGTTTTGGTCCTTCTACTCGCGATCTCCACGGTCGGTATCGATATCGGATCCGTGGTACTGGGATTCTCGGCCGTGATAGGTCTTATCTTGGGGTTTGGATTACAAGATACTATGAACAATATTTTCTCAGGCGTTTGGATAGCCGCTCTTAGACCTCTCGATACCGATGAAAGAGTCGAGGTGCAGGGTAAGGAGGGCATAGTTTCCTCCGTAGGGTTGATGGCTACTGAGCTTTTAAAACCGGATAATACTAGGATCACTATCCCCAATAAGCTGATCTGGGACGAACCGATAGTGAACTATTCTAGGATGTCCAAGCGAAGAGTGGATGTTCCTGTGGGGGTAAGCTACGACGGAGATATAGACAAGGCGATCGAAGTCGCTCTTGACTTCTTAAAAGGTCACGAGGAGGTTTTAGATGACCCTAAGCCAGAAGTCTCCGTGGATGAACTAGGTGGGTCTTCGGTGAATCTAGTTCTCAAGGCCTGGACAGACAAGGATAAGTACTGGAAGGTGAAGTTCGACCTGACTAAAGGCATATTCAAGGCTTATAACGAAGCGGATATAGAGATACCATATCCTCAGCAGGACGTACATATAGACGGAGATATCACGAAAAAAGAATAAGTATCGAACACCATTTTTCTTATTCTTTTCAAGTCGAATCAAAGGGATCTTAATAAATATAATATGAAAAAAAGAGGGTTTTGTTTTCCTATTTTTCCCGTTCGAAAGTCAGTTCCACTCTCTCTTTTTCTTCACCCGGATAATCAAATTCCACTTTGAACTCACCGTTTTCGAATCTGATCTCCGCTCTTTTGAGAGTCGTTCCGTAAAGTTTCACTTTTTTGCCTCTTCTGCTTCTTTCCTTCTTGGAGACTTCTAGGAATCCCGCTTCTTCCAGTTCGTGAACTTTACGATATGCTGCTGCGATAGGGATATCATACTTCCAGCTGAGCTCCTGCACGGGCTTGGGTTTCCTGTAGCATCCTACCAGTATCCTCTTGGCATAGCTGTCTGCCAATATCTCCAGCTTTTCTTCGATATCCTCCTTCTTTTCTTTTTGCTGTTTACTCGTTTCAATATCTTCCTCTACACTCTTTTCTTTCATCACTTGATTATAAGACCTTTGATTAATATATGATTTTATACACAAAATTCTTTTCAAAAAACCAAGGTAGAAAATCATCACATTTAATCATACTGTCCAATCATTATCATTTATCTATTTGGACTATCACACCCATTATTCAGGTTATGTTCTCATATTTAATTCACGACTTCCATTATTGGTTCCATATATGGAAAGTGAATTTCAGACACTTTTATCAAAAGCGTTAACATCTATTGATTTTTCATGGAAGATTATTTTTACCGGACTATATAAAAAGTTTTTAGAGATCGGCTATACTCTCTAGATATTTTTCTATTTTTCCCATACATTGTTCCCAACTGGGAAGTTCTTTATACCTCTCTCTAGCGTTTTCACCCATGCTCTCCAATTTTTCCGGATCGCCCTTCAATTCCGTCAATCTTGATCTTAGTTTCTCAGCGTCTAATGGCGAAACGAGAAAACCTTCTTTTCCATCTTCTATTATCTTTGATGGTCCGCCTCTATCGGTAGCTATCACCGGTGTTTTATAGGCTAAAGCTTCAACTATAGTCAATCCAAAGCCCTCATATGTTGAAGGTAAAAGCAGAACGTCGCTCTTTTCCAATATCTCCGTAAGCCCACTATCGCTTACCCTTCCCAGTAAGTTCACTCTTTTTTCGAGACCTTTTTCCTTGATCAGATCTTTTATCTTTTCTGTGTATGTCTCGTTCCACTTCATATCTCCAACCACGTTTACCTCGATATCTTCTGTCTTATCTAGTGCATGGAAGATTACGTCGAGACACTTGTGAGGAGTCAGATTACCCACGAAAACAGCTTCTAACCCACCTTCCGAAAAATCTTTCTTTATAGTTTCGGGTGCCTTAAAATGATCCTTTCCCGGATTGGCTACGATCCCGGTAATCTCACCGATGGTATCTCGGATCGACCTTTCAGTAGGTGCGCTATTACAGATAAATTCATCAACGGTCTCTAGATATTTACTTTCAAAATACCGATATAACTTTTGTTTTTGCTCATCTCTCTCGGCGATATAGCTCAAGTGATGCACTATCGAGATTATCTTCAGATCGGTGGGTAATCTTTCGTTCAAATGGAACAGTGAAAGAAAACAGAGTTCGTCTTCCAGCAGTATGTCAAGATTTAAATTTACGATTTTTTTAACTATATCGTCAGAAAAATTATGTTTGATATTCTGTAATCGGTTCATCTCTTCAGGGAGAGAGATCACCTCTACCTGATGACCTGAATGTTTCATATGATCCACTAACTTCTTATCGTAGAGGTAACCCCCAGATATATCCTTTAGATCACCGTAAATTGCCAATCCGATGTTCAACTTTTGATCTCACCTCGAAATGACGCCCAAGCTTTTTCGGACTCCCATAATCTCACCTCGACATACTCTATATTTTGAGATCCAATATTTTCCATCATCTCTTCGCACAGAACTCTACTGAGGTTCTCCACGGTCGGTTCCCCTTCGAGGTCGGGATGTTGATTCAAAAATTCTCCCTCGTATTTATCTAGGATCTCGGATATCATTTTTTCGAAGTCGACTAGGTCTATCAGATATCCCTCTTCTTTTAATCTATGGCCGAAAACTTCGATTTCCAGCTTGTATTCATGGTGGTGCCGTTGATTTTCTTCATCTTCTGCAAAATCTAGGCGATGTTCAGCTGCAAATGTTTTTTCTAGGCCAGTTCCATACATCATTTCACCTCAATACTCAAATATCAACTGGATCACCTTATCAGGATGATCTTCGAGTAATTCATAAGCCTCTTCAGCGTCCTGTATATCATATTCATGCGTTATAAGATCGGAGAAGTTGGAATATTTCAGCAAGTTGAGAACGGTATCTATCCTTCTCTTTTTGTCCCATCGGTTCGAATAATCCTGGGGGATAGTACTCACCTGTGAACTCTTGATCTCTACACGATTCCTATGAAAATCAGTATCTAGATTTATTTCTCCTTTTTTATCCCCGTACCATGAGCCAACGATCACCCTTCCTCCAAAGCCGACCACGTCCACCGCTTTCTCCAATACTTCAATATCGCCGGTTATCTCGAAAGATAAATCCGCTCCTTCTTTCTTCGATCCGAGTATTTCTTTTACATCATCGACTTCGATCGGCGCCTCTAAACAGACATCACTTCCAAGTTCTTCCGATATTTTGATCCGTTCATTGTATTTATCTATAGTTACAAGATTTCTTAAAGGGAAAAGGTTGAGAACATAGGTGCTCAGGAGACCGATAACCCCCTGCCCGAATATAACGACATCTTCTCCGATAGTCGGTCGACCGTCTAAAGTAAGATTTACAGCGGTTTCTAAACTAGGTAAAAAAGTCGCATTTTTTGGATCGATTTTTTCTTCAAGATTTATCAATCGATCTATCGGGGATAAGAAATGGCTCTCGTGAGGGTTAAAGCAGAATACCTTATCTCCAAGTACCTCATCGGAAACTTCGCTTCCGATCGATACGATTTCACCCACGCAGGAGTATCCATATTTGAAAGATCGACCAGGAGAACTTTTAGAGTAGTCAAATGATTTATCTAAGGAGACATTCTCTTCCACTTTGTCGTGGTACAATAGGAGTTCTGAGCCTCTGCTTACGGAGGAATAGAGAGTTTTCACCATCACTTCTTCGTCTTCCGGTTCATCTAATTCCTCCGTTTTTAGGGAGACTCCCCCTTCACCATCGAAATAAAGCGATCTTCTTTTCATTTATATCAAGGAACACCGCGTTCAGTTGGCCTTATGGATCGTAGATCAGGGTAAAAGTCATTTTATTGAAAGATTTACAGCTTTACAGTGTTCACAGTATCTTAATCTTAATCCCTCATAATGGATAGAATCTGATAACATTTCGTCCTCATCCAGTATCGTGTTGAGTACTGTAATCAAGTTTTTGTGTGTTTCACTCTCTCCCCAAGAGAATTGCAGCAGTTTCATGGCTTCGCCGCAGTTCTCACAGTCCTCCCCCTTCTCTATATTTTTCAGATAGTTTTCCAGCATTTCTTCTTTCATTAGCTAGTTATATCGCTCGTGTTATTTTTAATTTCTTGAGGTGAAAAAGAACTTTTTCGTTCTATATTCTAATCTCAGGGATGAGGGATAAGGGAAGAAGTTTTCTCATTAGGTTTTCAAAATATATAGAAAATTTATATTTTAAATCGGGTTTCTTTCGGCAGTTTCATATCTTCTCCTTCTTCTGAATAGACCTGAAGTATATTGTAGATATCGGGTTTATATGAAATCTTCTCGTCTATACCACATTTATTTTTTAGAAGTTTACCCACCCTTAAAACGTCATCTTTATCCAAGTAGTTAGGAGTGTAAACTCTTATCCTGTGTCTATTGGAGTCGGTTTCTTTTCTTATCCATTTTGTCGTTACCTGAGCTCCCCATACCTGTTCTTCTTCGATCAGAGTTTTGATTTCATCCCATATGTTATCTACATTCTCCGGTAGAACCGAGAACTCCCACTTACCGCTGAGATATCCGTCATCGAGAGCTCTTTCATCGATATTCTTGACTTTTGGATTTTCGTACCCTTCCAGTTCGGATTTGTCCATTCCTTCGGGATCCTGGACTTTGTTCTCCTCTAGATAGTTCTCTAGTCTATCTCCGCTCTTTTCTAGACCGCAGAGCAGCCATTTATTTCCCTGTTCCCTGACCTCCGAGGGGTTCTTGTCACTTTCAGTCATGATAAATATATATTTGAGCCTTAACCTAATAAATGTTTCTTTTTAGAAATGTTTGAGTAATTCAGCCATCGAGAAAAGATCGTTTTTATTGTGGTTGATTATTGGTACTATAGTGCCTACATTATTATTTTCTAAATATACTTCATAAAAGTGGGGGATCAATGGACTCGGGAGATCTTTTTCTCTTTCGATATCGAGTATTTCCTTTTCGATCGTAGAAAGTTTACAATCGGATAAGCGATCCCCCCATCTTGATTTAGAAAGATGGAGTAGATCGAGATGAGGACTCTCTGTAGCCATATCCATTTCGTAAAATGATTTTCTCTGGTTAATGACATTTATATCGAAACTTCTACCGTTGAAGCTTATAAGGAATCCTTTTTCTCTTGCCCTTTTTCCGAATTCGTATAGTAGGCTTACTTCTTCATCTTTTTCTCTAGCCAGAAATTGCTCGACCTCAAATATCTCGTCCTCAAAAGTGCCCGTTCCGATCAAAAAAACATTTTTTTCTTTCAGGCCAGTGGTTTCGATATCGAAGAAGAGAAGCTCGACAGGATCGATTTTTTTCAATAAAGAGATGTAAGCTGGATGAGCTTTAGGTAGATTATTTTCTATTCTCTCATAAATACCTATTAGATCTTCCTTTTTCAATTCCTCTAAAAATTCGCTGGAATCGCCTGTATGTTTTCCGAAATCTAGAAGATCAATTATATCTTCGATATCTTTATCGTTTAGATTTTTTTCTCTCTTTTCGCCTATACCTCTGACTAACCGTAAGTAAGAAGAGAGTTCTTCCGCTTCTCCACTGAAAGCTTCTCTATCAATAGATATACGATCTTCCAACAAATAATAGCTGCCGTATTCGTTTTTCCTAACTTCCCCGTCAAATACTTCTTCTAGAGATATCGCCCTGTATCTCTCTAATAGGTCCCATTTCAGTTTCTCGTAAGTGTATAGGTCCTCGATATACGGCATGAGATCAAAAATTAAAGAAAAAGGGAGAGTTTTTTACTTTATGTCTTTTATCAACTCGTCTACATCCATCGCCGGGAAGGTCATCGTATCGATCGATCCTCTCGAAGCTATTTCCATAACGATCCGTGTTATTTCACTCTTCGAAGGCGCTTCGACCACGGTCAAGAAGTCGTATTCGCCTAAAAGGAAATACTGTTCGATTATAGTGGCGCCCTTCTTCTCCATCTCTTTATTTACTTCTTCTATCCGCTCCGGCTGATCCAAGATAGTTTTTCTTCCCTCGTCGGTAAGATTGGATAATATAACATACTTTGGCATATATCTACACCTCCGCTCTTTTAAAGCTACAGTAGATTATATAAAGGTTTTCGAGTATAGGTTCAAAGCGAGGACATATCATGAACTTGGATATCGGAGATAATTCCGCTCTAGTTTTAGCCTCAAGCAGTGGATTAGGCAGAGCCTCCGCCGAGGCTTTTGTAAAAGAAGGTGTCAACGTGACTATAAACGGAAGAGATAAAGCAAAGCTGGAAAAGACCGCAAAAGAACTTGAAAAGGTCGGAAAAGGAAAAGTAAATCCAGTTGTGGGCGATATCACCGATCGAGAAGATGTTAAAAAAATAATCGAAGAAACCGTTAGGGAACAGAACGGCTTGGATCATCTAGTTACGTGTGCTGGAGGACCGCCTAGTAAACCTTTTTTGGAAACGGATGAGCAAGAATGGTACGAAAGTTATGATCTTTTGGTGATGAGTGTTGTAAGAAGTGTCAAGGAATCTGTAGAATATCTGAGAGAAGGAGAGGGAACTGTCGTAAATATCACTTCTATGAGTGTTAAGGAGGCCATCCCAGACCTCGTATTATCAAACTCCGTTAGGATGGCGGTGATAGGTTTGATGAAAACGCTATCGAAGGAATTAGGTCCGGAGATAAGAGCCAATGCAGTACTACCCGGACCTCATCAAACTGATCGTATCGAAAATCTGATAGAAGAAGGGGTGGAAAGAGGTGATTTTGAGTCATACGAGGAAGGGTTGAAAGGATGGACGGAAGATATCCCCTTGGATAGGGTAGGAGACCCTGTGGAGCTAGGAGAACTGGTGGCTTTTCTTTCTTCTCCAAAATCGGATTTTATAAACGGAACCGCCATACCTATAGATGGAGGAGGAAGTAGTTCGAACCTATAGGTCATCCTCGTCTTCCCACCAGCTTTCGAATTCTTCGCGAGAGACGTCTTCGAAATCCTCCTCATAAATCTCCTCTTGAGACGGTATATCCTCTCGCCCCCAATTTTTTAAGAATACCACGATTGCTATGATGCCTAATATGAGAGTGACAGCTCCGACCAAGGCCATGGGATAGAATAATCTAGAGCGTTCTCCTTTTATTTCTTCGAGTTTTATCTTTCCTATCTCGGTGGATTTAGCCGATTCAACAACAAAACTTTTTTCGGTGGTTAGATAGCCCTGTTTGGAAAATTTCAGTTTGACTTCTCCCGGCGCGATCTCTATCTTAAATCTTCCGTTTTCATCGGTAAAATTCGTGACATCTTTACCGCTCGTAATTTTAACCCCCTCGATAGGTGTCCCGTTTTCGTCGACTACTTTCCCTACGAGTGTACCATTTGAAATCGTTTTGAACGTCCAGGTGAAATAACCTTTGTCACCCTCTAACTCATTTTTCGCTTTATCCTTCCCGGTAACCTTTACCAAGTATTCTTTGCCGTAGGACAAATTGTGTTCCAACTCTAGAACGAAGCGTTTTCCATCTTTTCTAAGATCGCCCGTCTCCTCCCCGATCGTTATATTTACCGATCCCTTCTCCATCTTCTCCGAAAATTTGACCACGATGCTAGTGTTCACCGGTACATCTTCACCAGTCGGGTTGTATTCAGTTACTTCCGGGGGGTTTCCGTCCGGGACGACTCGTAGGGAGATACTCAATACACTCTTATACTCTTCTCCCACTGTTTGAAGCCGGTAATAGTAAGTTTCGCCATTAGTCAAATTATGGTCGGAAAAGGTGTCTACCGGTGCTTTCAATTTCTTCAAGAGAGAAAGATTTCCTTCTTCTTTACCTCTATATATCCTTACGGTCTCGACTTCGGTCGATATCGAGTATTCCGGGTCGTTCCACTTCAATTTCGAAGATCTATTTCTAGGTTCGATCACTATATCTTGTGGAGGTCCTATCGTCGATGATAGAGGGTAACGGTCTGTCGAATTGGAATTATCTATCAAATATGGATCGCCTATTATCCCGTCGCGATCTTGGTCCTGGGCGGACCAATTCCCCCAGTAATTCCCAAGATCATTTTTGGAATACCAATGATTCGGTGGGATATCTCCAGCTTGGTCTTCATACGCTTGGCTCAGAAAAGATTTAGAAGAAGCTCCACTTTTATTTCTATTATTTTCTATTATATTAAGATATATTCTATTATTGTAAGATATACCGCTTACATATATCCCATAACCGCCAGACTTCGTGATCGTGTTTCTTTTTACCGTGTTATTACTCGTCGAATAATTTTTCACTTCCGAGGGTTGAATCGATGATCTATCGGTAGGCGCTTTAAGCTCTATTCCCCTTCCATCGTTCGAAGCTATTTTGTTCGAACTAATAGTGTTATTACTAGCCTTGTATAGTTCTATCCCGATGTCATTGTTTACTATATCATTATCCCGTATTTCGATAGAATTGGAACTTAAAACGGAAATACCTTGAGAATTATTGCTGAGAGTTGATCCTCTTATACTGATATTACTTGACGCCCTACAGGAGATACCTGTAATTTTTTGATTTCTGATAGTCAGGTTCTTTATCAGGACGTCGGTAGAATCTATAGTCTGGATCCCGATACTGCTATTTTTCAAAATTAAATTATGTAAATCTATTTGTTTTGAATCTACGAGCATTATCTGACCAGCTGGTCCAGTTAAAGATAATCCTTCTGCATCTCTATAATAAAGAACCGGTTCTCCGTTGACGGTATTATTCTCGGCGATCTCATGTCCGTTAGCTCTTATATCTCTATCTTTGAAGAAAAAACCACAGTCTTGAAGTCTGTTTCTATAAAATGAATTATTATAACTAGCCCCGGCGATCGCCACCCCGGTTCTTTCCACATCTAGTATTCTATTACCTATGAACTCGTTATCTGATGAGCTTTCAACAAATAAACCGATAGTTACATTCTTCACCGTATTCCTTTCAAAAGAGAAATTAGACACATGATTTGTCTCTACACCTATAGAAGAAGAGTTTCGAAAAATGCACTTCTCTATTTTGAAGTGTAGATCGGTATTTCTGAGATATAAAGAGTGACTTTTCCCGCTTCCGTCGATGATAGAGTTATTTAAAACGAAGGGGTCTTTTTTAGTTCCGTTACCTGACAGATTCTCGTTTCTGGCAAACTTCCTCAATTCAGTATTATTATTTATCATCACTGAGTCGATGGACCTCTTAAATGGGCGATCGAAGTGCTTTTCCATCGAAAATAAAGGCTTATCTGATACCTGAGCCTGAACTGAGACCGAGCCCAGAAGGAAAAGAATCACGAGTATTACAATCGCAAGGCAAAATTTTCTCGTCATGCGTTAAATAAAAAAGAAATATCCTACTTGTACTTTTCCTTCCCAAAAGATTCGAAACCGACCGAAAAAATAAAAAAATAGGAGAGTTATAGAATAAAAAAGCTGAGGTGAATCAAAGTGGAAGATAATAAAATTAAAGAAAAATTTATAGAATATGTCGAATCTGATATCATGAAAAGATCCACATTTGGGGCTTTGATAGTAGTGGGTATCTTTTTCGTTATTATCTCTGATTTCTTTTCAGTCGATATGACTAACTTTTTAGTAGGTCTAGGAGTCCCCCTTATAGTAGGAACTGTGATCGGTTATCTCGCGGGAGAGATCTTGGGATGGCCGATGGGTTTGTGGATTGGTATAATAGGTGGTCTTTTTATCTCTCCATTGGTATCGTTAGTTATATTGAACGGAGTGGCGGCTTACTTTTCTTCGTTTTTTGGGCCATTGATAGGAGCTTTTGTGGGGAGATTGACCGAATTGAAGGATAAGTGGAGGATAAGTGACAGAGTGGAAGAGATGCGTGAAGAATCTAAAGTAGAAGAAGGGGGCATGTCCGAATACAAATGAACTAGAAGAACTATCCAGCCTGAGCAGGATCAAAAATTATGCCCGAGATTAAGAAATTCGGAAAACCCACTCATGAGGATAAAAGTCGGCCATCGAGCGTAGCTTTAGGGATAGGAGGGGCCGGAAGAAATATAATAACCGACATACAGAATAGGTCTTTATCTAATGTTCGGATGTACGAAGTGGGCTCCGAATCTAGAAAACCAGAAATTCCTTTAATTTCTATTTCGAAAGAAGATATGAAAGAGGCTTTTCATTCTAAAGTGAGTATCGAGAAGCGGCCGTTGACCTCATCCGAAAAGAAAATAAAAGAAAATATATCATCGGCGGACCTAGTATATCTAATATCGGGACTAGGAGGGGAGACAGGAAGCTGGTCCGTGCCCTCGTTTGCTGAGTTGAGCGAAAAATATGGAGACTTCACTTTTGCTTCCTTCGCTAAACCATTCGAGACTGAAAGTAAAAGGAGGAAGAAGTTAGCGGAAAAATCTCTAGAAAAGACTTCAAAGCATCTTGATATCGCCGGGATCTTTCCTAACGAGAAGTTATTGGATATAAATTCACATTTGCCTATCAAAAAAGCTTTTGAAGTGATGAACAATATAATCCGTCTACCGATAGTCGAACTCAACGGTGTCTTAACGAAAAAGGATATGAACGATCTAAAGAAATTTAGTGAAAGGGCGCACGAATTTAGAGTTGGAGCGGGTTACGGAAAAACGATGATGAGAGGAAAAAGAGCGGCTGAAGAAGCTTTAGATTCACCTTGGATAGATAAAGATCTAGAGAACATCGAAGTGATATTGGTGGTAGTCGCTCAACAGTATGGTGAGGGAAAAATAGATGCCGATGATGCCTTGGAAAAGATAAAGAACGAATGTCCCAATGCAGATATTCTCTGGGGACTTAAAAAGGATCCTTCCTTGGATAAAAGAACTAGAGTTACTCTTTTGGCCGGCTGGTGAAGTTTTTATTTCGATCCAAAATTTAAGAAAAAGTTATGGAGAGGGTTTTCAGAACTTTCTATCCAAAAACCGTTCCGATCCCCTGAGCCGCGGCTTCCCCTTCTTCTTTTATCTTTTCTTTCACTTCTTCTCTGTTCTCCGCCGGTTCGATGCCTTCCTCTTCGAACATTTCTATAGCTTTCTCGACTGCTTCTTCTGTCCCTTCGACCATCGCATAAGTCACGCCTTCTTTGAATCCAAGACTAGATCCTTCTCTTACATTAGTGTTCTGTTTGCTTATGAGGTCATCGGACAGTATATCGTCCATCACATCTTTTTTTCCTGATACCACTTCAAAGACTTCATACATATTGATCGCACCTCTTACTCATCTTGTTGGATAAAAATATTACTATTTCTCTCTTACGTAAGTATAAGGTAATATCAGTAGAAAGATACCCACGATGCCCATCCCCATCGGTATTATATCGGGAAAATTCGTGGCTAGAGAAACGGCTATACCCACGATTATGAAAAGAAATCCCATAGCCACGATGAAGAATTTAACCTCTCTAGGCATCACCATGCTATCATGTATTGGTATTCGATATGATTATTTAACTGCTTCGGCCGACCTATTTAGTTTCCGTCTTTAAATACATAAGTAATGAGATCTGTTCTTTTTCCCACGGGGTTATATCGGTCAATTTTTCTTCTTCGCCCTCTCTAAGAAGTTCCAATAATAGAGGTGAACCTTTGGTAAACATCATGATCCTCTCTAAAGCTTCATCCTTGATTTCATTTTTCAGTATCTTTTGAGCTTCCTCTTTTCCTAGGGGAGATACCTTTAGTTCCTCTATCAATCCCGAACCTACTTGTTCAGTCCGATAAAATCTTTCATAGACGGGCGTGCCTTCGCGGCCAGTTACTATCACCCTGAGAGCGTCTTCCTTGTCTATTTTTTCGAGCAATTTATTCAAAAAGCTCACGACGTCCTCTTCTACTTTATAGTAATTATCGAAGATCAAAACAGCCTCTTTTTTTAAAAGAGAATCCATCAAGTCATCCGAGCCATCATCGATGCTTTTCAGAAAGTCTCTTATCCGATCTTTGAGGATAGCTTCGGTTTTCTCTTCTAAAGTGATCCATAACACGTGTTTCTCCTTCAAGCCTTTAACGAACTTTGAAGTGAGGGTCGATGTTCCGTGGCCCTTTTGACCGAGCACGGATAAAAAGGGTTTATCACCTTCTATCCATTTTTCCATGGATTCCAACTCTTCTTCTCTCCCGTAGAACTCATCGGTTTCTGGAGCGTCGTCGATCATCTTAATCGGTTCGAATATGCCGTGTTCCCTGAGATCGATAGTTCTATCTTCTGAGGACTCTAACAGACATATACTATTGAGAAGATCGAGTTTCCCGTCAGTTTCTTTTTCTATTTTATCTAAAGATATCTCTTTTTCTTCATCACTCTCTATCAAAGAGATCGAAACGCTGGATAGATCGGATATAAGTTCCTCGACTTCTTTCGAACCCTCCGAAGTCAAAAAATAAGTCTTTAATTTTCTATCGTGATCTTTAACCGAGGCCATCTCCTCTTCGATCAATCCTTCATCCTTTAGACCACTGAGGACCCTGGATACATGGGTTCTTGATATCCCGATGTTATTAGTTACGCCCTTTTGAGTCACGCTCTCGGTTTTTTCTTTTCTTTCCTTTTGGTCTTGGTACCGATCAAGGTAGAGAAGGATTTTCTCTCTATATGTCAGAGAGGAGATGTCTTTCATGGGTTTCAAGAATAGTAATACGACCTTACCCTAAAATTTTTTCTTTTTTCAGATAGTGCTCTTGTCATTTCCTTATCTTGCAGTAATGATTTATATATTTCTCTTTTTTGTCACCTAATATCTCATCTAGATACTGTTGTCTCTTTTCCATGTATTCTTCTCTGAGAAGATCGAACATCAGCCAATCGACTCTTTTCCCGAATATGTATCCGCTCTTTCTAGCCTTTCCGCTTTTCTGAAATCCGGTAGACTCTAAAACGGTTTTCGCTCTTTTATTGAAGGCCGAGCTCCAAGCGCTCAAACGGTCGTAATTTTTATGGAAAAAGAGGATCTCACAAAGACCCAAGGTGATTTCTTTGCCCAAACCTTTATTCCACTCTTCCTCTTCACCGATATAGGTTCCTATCGTAGCGTTCTTTACGCCGTTAGAATTATCCTCGAAATTTGCTATCCCGATCTTTTTATCATCTTCTATCTTTTCCAGCATGAATTGCTGTTTATCTTCGTTATCGAGATATTCTTCGAACTCCCTCTCCAGATCATCATTGTTTTTGAAAACTAGAGGTTGACCTCTAGAATACAGGGTCACTTTGAAACTGTTCTCCCATTTTTCGAGGAACGATAGATCGTCTTTTATGAAGGGTCTGAATCTCAACCTTCCTATTTCGAACATTTCGATCACTTCACTATTTTATAGACAGATTCTTTAGATATTTAATATTCTCTCCAAGTATGATTACATTCGGTGCACCGATATATCCGGGTTTCGGGTTCGTCAGCCGCTCGGGTTTGTTCAAGGCGCCAATATGCCTCGTTATTATCGCAGTTGGGACATCTGACGGTAGTTTTCGGGAGAGTATCCACTTCCTCTTCCACCACGACGGTCTCTTTTTCTTCCTTTTCTGAGCTCACTATGTTGTTATCTTCTTCGTCTTTTTGCCGAGTGATACCGCATTTTTTGCATACCCATTCTCCGTCGTCCGGTTTCATGAGGGCGCCGCATTCTGGACAGAACATCGTATTCACCTTTAAGAAATTCGGGTTCGATATAAAGTTTGTGTGAATTATGAAAGAAGTTCAACGGCTTTCTCTTTGTCTATATCGAGAGCTTCTAACATATAATTTAGCGATTTTCTAAGTATGATGTCTTCACCGACTTCTTCCACATATTCTTCCATCATAATGGGAGCTTTGAATCTATATCCCACTGCGAGATCCGACAGGTAGTGGTGTTTGTTATCGGGATCTAGTTCAGCCGCTTTCCTATAATGCTCTTCTGCTTTATCGAACTTTCCGATATCGATGCAGAAACCCGCGGCCGACTGCCTGTAGAACGGGTTATCGTTAAGTTCTATTGCGTTTTCATAATCTTCTAAGACTTCATCACTGTCGATCTCATTTATGCCCAGTGAGGCTTCAGCCCGTCCAAAAAGAGCCTGAGCTTTGGTCTCTTCGTCTAGGTCTTCTTCCAACAACTCTGAAAACTTATCGTATGCTTCTTCATATTCGAAGCGATTTAGCGATGCTTCCGCTTCTTCCAATCGTCTTTCAACGTCTGTCATCTTTGATCCTCATCTTACTAAAGAAACCGCCCAAATAAATGTTTCTACTAAACTCCGTTTTTAGTCGTCTAACATCTTGCGAAGATATTCGTTCATCTTCTCTATCGCAGTTTCCCTTTTTGAAGGATAGCTTTCTACTCTAGCCCTCACCCGGATACTGTTGCCTCCGGTAGTTAGAGAGAAAACATTTTCCAATGCTTTCCCCTTGTCTATACGAAAGAAGAAATTACATCTCTCGTCTATCCTTCTTTCGATGTCGTTTAGAAGACCTTTTACCACTTTCGAATCAAGGCTGTCAAAGAATTCATCCATATCTCTGTTCCTGTCGATCTTCGTCTCTAGAATATTAATCGGGTTTCCATAATAACCCTCCGCCTCTGAGATATAGAATTCCAACTCCATATCGGCTAGATTTTCCATTGACTCTTTGACTTTATCCAAATCTTCGGTCGCATGGCAGTGCGATTTGAACTCGACGTAATGGAAAGTCACCATATCTCCTCCCGTTCGGTATCTCCACCAAGATTTTCGACCATATATATCACCTTACAGATACTTTCTACTACGGTAATCCAGTTAAAAGCTTCTTCTAAATTTTTTCCGTGAGCGAAAGTGCCGTGGCCTTTGAGTATCGCAGCATTGTAATCCTGTAAAACCGGTGGAAGTCTTTCTTCTACCTCGTCTGATCCTATTGAATCTTCGACATCGACCACGGGAACCTTTTTTAAATGATACTGTCCCTCGTCATCGATCGGTACAATTTCGTCCCTAACCAATGAGAGTGATATTGCGTACGGGGTATGAGCGTGTATAACGGCTAAAGCGGAAGTTTCTTTGTATATAGCCCTGTGAACACCGATCTCCGTGGATGCGATTATCACTCCGCTGTCGTCTTCCTCCACGCCGGTCTCGACTACGTCTTCCTCCGCTAGATCACCCATCATGGCGCCTCTTCTTTTGATGTAGATACGGTTTCCTCGCCGAACGCTCATATTTCCACTATGGGACGAGAGATTTAGTCCTCTCCGCTCTAAAAAATCGCCGTATTTTTTCATCTCTTTAAATATATCCTCTTCCATGGGTGATCTCTCCAGTTATGATTTATAGTGAAAGACGTAATCTTTTAGAAGTTCCTTCTGTCTTCCACCATAAATCTCTGAGACACGACGGGTATAATAATATTTTTGACACGCTTCGTTCTTTACCTGGTCAAAGGAAAATTTTACATGTGAGAAATTTCATTTTGTACCGTGAAAGTAGTTTATCACCCTAGGTTCACAGATTCTAAGTACGCTGACGACCCCGCAGCCGCTAGAGGTAGGATACATAGTATAATAGATAGGATAGAAGATTTAGAAGAGATAGAGTTCGTAGAGCCAGATCCTGCGGAGAAGGAAGATATCGAACTTGTTCATCCTCCTGATTTTATCGAGGACCTCGAGCGGAAAGACGATAGATTATATGATATGTCCGTACTGTCGGCTGGCGGTGCCATAGAAGCTGCCGAACTTGCATATGAGGGAGAACCCACTTTTGCGGTCATCAGACCTCCAGGGCACCATGCTTCTCCTGAATCGAGATGGGGTTTCTGTTATCTGAACAACATGGCTATAGCCAATATGAGACTCATGTCGGACGATAAGATCGAAAGCGCGTTTATCCTGGATTTTGACCTCCACAAAGGTGATGGAAATCTGAACTGCCTGCAGAAAAATCCTGATATAAAGATATTTAATCCAAGGTCTGAATTAAGAGATGAGTATTTGGACGAAGTCGAGGAAATGTTGACTAGAATAGATGATCCGGATATTATAGGGATATCAGCGGGATTCGATGAACATGTTACGGACTGGGGAGGAAAACTCAAAACGGAAGATTTTGAAGCTATAGGTAGATTGATAAAACGTTGTTCCGAAAAGAAATGTAAAAATAGAAGATTCGCTCTACTCGAGGGCGGATACAACCGCGAAGTTTTGGGCGAAAACGTTGCTGCATTTCTACGCGGTTTCAGAGATTAGTTTAGATCATGTCATTTTCGGTACGTTCAGTCTCTCTAGGGTTTCTTTTTTTGGTTTCCCCTCTTCGTTCCATCCCATTATCTCATAATAGTCGTCCAACATATTTTCCATATCGAACGCGTTCCTGGAAGATGCGCCTTCTTTTAGAGGTTGTTCAAAACGACTCGGGAGAAGATCGTCTTCTTTATCGAACCCGAGACTGCAGTTGAATTTTCTCTCTAGGTTGTATATCCTTTCACCTACCTCGTGAAGATCACTGATGGTGTAATCCTCTCCGGTAACAGCCTGCATAAACCTAGAATAAAATTTCTCATCCATCGCGAACGCTCCGAATTTACAGGTTACTAGTGAATCTAAGTAGGCATTCCTTTCCTGCGAACGCTTGACCACCTGGGGTTTCCCGCTTGTCTTGAATCGGTCGAATAACTTAGGGATGCCGAAGATCTCTTCTCCGATCATATATCCTCTCAAGTGACATCCACCACGATTCGAGGTTGCGAAAGAGAGTGCCTGACCGGCCGCGCCTCTAGGGTCGTAGGCCGGAAGTTCCATACCTTTGACGCTCATCGATAGTTCGCAGTCATATCTATCTGCTAACCGTTTTGAACCCTCTGCGAGTTCGTTTCCTATCCCTTTCTTTCGGGCAGTTTTTTCGATAAGCGGTTCTACAGGACTACCGAAACCTTCCGTTTTTTCCCAGATGTCTTGTTCCCTCATCTCCATCGCACAGGCTAGAGTCCCTCCCATAGAGATAGTATCGAGTCCAAGTTCATTGCATCTGTAATTCAGTTCCGTGACCTCCTCCAAGTCGAAGATCGCAAGATTAGATCCTAACGCCCACACGCTCTCGTATTCGGGCCCTTTACCTTTCTTCTCTCCAGTTTCCGTTTTCAAACCGCACCTTATCGGGCAGGAATAGCACCCTTCGTGATTTCTGACTATCTCTTCATCCATCCTTTCTCCGGAAAGCTTATCCGCTTTTTCTTCGTCGGCGGCTTCTCTAAAATTTTCTTTTGAGAACATGCCCAGCCACGCGAGAAGATTCACCAGGATGGGAGTACCGAATTTCTTTAATCCTCGAGAAGTTACGGGAGAAGAGTCTATTTTTGAAGCTGCCTTTTTGATATAGTTCTTGAGCCTTTCTTCGTCCGCCACCGGGACCTTTTTCGATCCCTCGACAGTTATGGCTTTCAATTTTTTAGAACCCATCACGGCGCCCATACCTCCTCTACCGAAGACCCGGTATCCGTTCGTAACTATGGAGGCGAATCTGACTTCGTTTTCACCTGCAGGGCCGATAACGGCGCTTTCACCGTCCAGCTTTTCTAAACATTCGCCGGTTTCACATCCCCAAAGTTCGGTATCTTTTATCTTGATCTCGTCGTCTTCGATTTCGAGTCGTTTAGGTTCTTCCGCTTCACCTTCGACTATCAGCGCGTCTATACCCGCTCTTTTGAATTCCTTGCCGAAAGAACCTCCAACATTTGAATCTGAGATAGTGCCCGTCAAGGGTGATTTAGAAGAAACTGAAAAACGACCGGAAGTCGGGACTGTAGTCCCGGTAAGAGGGCCTGCCGTGAAGATCAGAACATTTTTCTCTAATGGATCAATTTTTGGATCGATCTCGTTTATCAGCAACCTAGCACCTAGACCTCTTCCACCTATGTAATCTTTCAAGATATCTTTACCTATATCTTCAAAAGTAACCGACTCCGAGGAAAGATCGACTCTAGCGAGCTTGTTCCACCAGCCATTCATACGTTCTCCTAATCCGATGCAACCTATAATTTTTTTGTGATATGCCGTTAAAGCGGTTCTAACAGTAAAATATTAAAATACTACCTTTTAACTCCAACAACCATGACCTCGTTCATCGATACGTTGAAAGAAGCCGAAGAGAAGTGGAGAGAGCGGTGGAGAGAGTCCGGGATATTCAAAACGGAAGAAGATTCGGATAAACCGGAATATTACTTACTAGAGATGTATCCTTATCCGTCCGGAACTCTCCACATGGGTCACATGAGGAACTACTCAATAGGTGATTCAGTCGCTAGATTCAAGAGGATGCAGGGTTACGACGTCTTGTATCCGATGGGATGGGACTCGTTCGGACTGCCGACGGAGAACGCCGCCATAGAGAATGATATAAGCCCCGAAGAGTGGACCGAAAAATGCATAGAAGATATGAAAGAACAGATGGCGACTTTGGGTCTTTCCTACGATTGGGATCGCGAGGTCGCTTCTCATTGGGAAGATTATTACAAGTGGGACCAGTGGTTCTTCTTGAAATTCCTAGAGAGAGATCTAGCTTACAAAAAAGAGGCTGAAGTGAATTACTGTTACGAATGTGAGACCGTCCTAGCCAACGAGCAGGTCGAAGGAGGTCGCTGCTGGAGATGTGACTCTTTGGTCGAAAAGAAAGATCTGGATCAATGGTTCTTCAATATCACCGAATATGCCGATGAACTGCTGCAAGATCTTGAACAATTGGAAGATTGGCCTGAGAAAGTAAAGAAGATGCAGGAAGATTGGATAGGGAGGAGTGAAGGAGCCGAGGTGTTATTTGAAACGGTGGATGGTGTTGAGATACCCGTCTATACTACTAGACCGGACACTTTGTTCGGATGTACTTTCATGGTTTTGGCTCCCGAGCACGATATTTCGGAAAAATTAGCTGAAGAGAATGAAGAGATAAAGCAGTTCGTGGAAAGGGCAAAGAGGCTGAAAGCGAGTGTGAGAGAGCAGAAAGGAAAAGAAGGTATCTTCACCGGTAAATATGCGGTGAATCCGGTCAACGGCGAAGAAGTACCGATCTATATCGCAGACTTCGTCTTGGAAACCTACGGTACCGGTGCTATCATGGCCGTTCCAGCCCACGATCAGAGAGACTTCGAATTTGCACAGGAACACGACCTACCTATAACGCCTGTTGTGAAACCGGAAGAGGAAGAGAGCATCGACGAACTAGAGGAAGCCTATGAAGGCGAAGGTGTCATGATCAATTCTGAAGATTATAACGGGATGGATTCGGAAAAAGGGAGAGAGCAGATAATAGATGATCTCAAAGAGGACGGTGTAGCGACCAGAGAAGTGAACTACAGGTTGAAAGATTGGCTGATCTCGAGACAGAGGTACTGGGGCTGTCCTATACCAGTTGTGTACTGCGAGGACTGCGGTACGGTACCAGTTCCTGAGGAGGAACTGCCGGTTGAACTACCCACCGATATAGATATAGACGTGGCCGGCAACCCTCTCGAACAAGAAGAAAGTTTCCTGAAAACCGAATGTCCGGAATGTGGTGGAGAAGCTGAGAGAGAAACCGACACGATGGACACTTTTGTCGATTCGTCATGGTACTACCTGAGGTATTGTTCACCGGATTTTGACGAAGCTCCTTTCGACGAGTATGATGTGGAGCAATGGATGCCAGTGGACCAGTACATAGGTGGCATCGAACACGCTATACTTCATCTTATGTACTCTAGATTCTTCGTCAAGGTCCTGAGAGATATGGGTATGTGCGAGATGGACGAACCCTTTGAAAGACTACTCACCCAGGGAATGGTACTTCTAGATGGGGAGAAGATGTCAAAATCGAAAGGTAACGTTGTAGATCCCGAAAATATAATCCGTGATTATGGTGCCGACACCGCTCGATACTTCATACTTTCCGCCGCGGACCCTAGAAGGGAAGTAGAATGGAGTGACGAAGGCGTCGAATCTAAATTTGAATTCCTTCGAAAGGTATGGGAGACGGTCAAGGAAATTGAGAAAAAAGGGGAAAAAGACGATATCGATCTTCAAAGCTGCAGTTTGAGAGATAGGTACATAGCTTCCAGGACACAGAGGATATGTCAAGAGGTGGCCGAAGATATAGAGAACTTCAAGATAAGCGATGGGTTGAAGAGGATGGAGAATTACTTCGATGAGCTTTTGAAATATTTGGAGGAAAGCGAAGATACGTCTGAAAAGCCTAAGATATTCTATAGAGGAGTGGAGACTTACGTGAGGATGCTGTATCCGTTCAGTCCTCATATCGGAGAAGAGATGTGGGAAGAGTTAGGCAATGAAGGACTGGTGAGCGAGGCAGGTTGGCCCGAGTCCGAAGAGTCGTTGATCGACGAAGAAGCTGAAAAAGGAGAACAGTTCTATAAGAATATCAGAGAGGATATAATCCACATCAAAAATGTCACGGAAAGAGAGCCAAGCTCTATACAGGTCATCGTTGCTGACGATTGGAAGTTCAAAGCTTTCGAGCTCATACAGGAGAAATTGGAAGGGATGGAAAAACCCGACATGGGAGCTATCATGGGTGACTTAGCGGGAAAGTTCCCGAACAAAAAGAAGGAACTCAGTAAGATAGCCCAGAAAGCCGTGAAGAATCCGGGAAAAGTCTTAGATAGATACGTGGATTATGATTTTGAGACCACGATCCTAGATCAGATAAAGGAACGATTGGGAGAAGAATTTGACGCAAAAGTTGAGCCTGTGAAAGCTGAAGAGGTGGATTCCGACAAAGCGGAGAGAGCCGAGCCCGGAAAGCCGGGTATCGAGCTCGATTGAATCGAGATCTCCGCAAAAACTTTTTTATACCATACCTCAAGTAGGTGAGGTACACTTCAAACCGATGATATGTGTGGACAGGTTTTTCTGTCCGAAAAGAGGTGGATAAAAGATGGCAGATAAAGTATATGTTAACTTTGAAGTTCCGGACGAAATAGTGGACAAGACGTACGAAGCGGTAGAGATAGCTAGAGATACTGGAAACGTGAGGAAAGGCACTAACGAAGTAACAAAATATGTAGAGCGAGGAGAAGCCGAGTTGGCCGTTCTTGCAGAGGACGTGAACCCTCCAGAGATACTCGCTCATATGCCTTTGCTCTGTGAAGAAAAAGATGTAGCTTACTCTTATGTACCATCCCAGAAAGAACTTGGGGCTGCTTCGGGGATAGACGCTTCTTCAGCTTCCGTGGCGATAGTGGACGCTGGTGACGGTGAGCAGATGGTCGAAGATCTGAAGAGTAAGCTCAAAAATCTAAAATGAGAGAAGTTTTAATAGATAATTAAAGAGGAGTCCTAAAATGGCTTCAGATGATAGTATTCCCGGAGAAGTTGTAGAAATCGTTGGCCGAACCGGCATGACTGGAGAGGCAACACAGGTCAAAGTTAGAGTGCTGAAGGGCGATGACGAAGGAAGGATCATAACCAGAAACGTGATGGGTCCGGTCCAGAAAGGCGACACTCTTATGCTGAGAGAGACGGCTAGAGAAGCTAAAGAGATAGGAGTGAGATAGAGATGCCAGAGAGAAGGGAATGTTCCTTTTGTGGTGATCCGATCGAACCGGGCACCGGAAAACAGTACATCAAGAACACCGGGAAAGTTTTTCACTTCTGCTCCAACAAATGCAAGAAGAACATGCTGGAACTCGGAAGGAAGGCTAGAAATACGAGATGGACCAAAAGACACGCTCAGGAAAAAGCTATAGAGACCTACAGTAAAGAAGAAACTGAAGAGGAAGAAGAGGAAGAGTCCGGCAGAAAGACAATACAGAAAAAGGAAGACTGAATGATCTGAAGTGATAGCATGGAAACTACGTTTTTAATGGTAAAACCGGACGGAGTGCAGAGAGGTCTGATCGGAGAAGTCGTCAATCGAGTCGAGGAGCGAGGTCTTCGCATAGTGGCGATGAAGATGATGTACCTCGACGAGGGGACCGCCGGTGAACATTACACCGAACATGAAGGGAAGGACTTTTATGAACCTCTGATAGAATACATCACTTCCGGTCCTGTCGTAGCTATGGCTGTCAAGGGAAATTCCGCTATATCCCTTGTACGGAATATGGTCGGGTCTACCGATCCCCAGGATGCTGACCCGGGCACTATAAGAGGGGATTACGGGATCGATATAGGAAGAAATATAGTCCATGCGGCGGACTCTCCGGAAAGTGCGGACCGTGAACTAGGTATATTTTTCGATGAATCCGATTATCAAGAGTATACCCGCGTAGAAGAGGATTGGGTATACGAATAATTTTTCTTTCTTTTTTAAGTTTGAAGATCTTTCTCATCTCTATCAATGAGCTTAAAATCTCTTCGGCCATTATTTTTTAATAATTAAAACAAAATTATAAGACAACTTCCGAAATATTTATAAAGATAAACCTCGTTAATGTTTATGTCTGACGTAATAGGTGTATATGTCGGACTAAAATCACTTAAGGTGGCTAAAAGTGTCGGACACAAAACGTATAACTGTCAGAATACCCGTGGAGATGGCTGAAGAACTCGATGAATTGGTAGATGAGGGCTCGTATTCTTCATTATCAGAGGCTATCAGGGCCGCTATCGATGAATTCATCAAAAACAAGAACGCACCCGATCACATTTCTAAAGTTACCGTCGATCTACCAAAACAGAAGGTTGGGGAGATAGAGAATCTCGTGGAAAGAGGAGATTCGATAGATGTAGACGATGCTATAAGGACAGCCGTTAGAGAATACGTTAAAGAAAAGATAAAAGAATATCAAAGAGATATGGATAAAGAAGAATGATCCATAGCTGAGGAATACTTCTAAGTCGAACTAGATTTGAATAATCAAAGTCCCGGGTAAGCTGTATGATGGGAAAAACACGGATAAAAGAACAAAAGAGCAAATCTACGGATCTCAACGTCTATGTAGTAGGTGTCGGGGGAGGAGGAAATAATAGTGTTGATAGATTGAGTAGGATAGGCGTTTATGGAGCCACGACTATAGCCGTCAATACCGATAAAGAACATCTAGAGCATAAAGAAGCGGATAAAAAGATGCTCATAGGACGATCACACAACCGTGGAAGAGGAGCGGGTGGTGATCCGTCAGTCGGTCAGGAATGTGCGGAGATGGCTGCCGGCGGATTCAAAAAGCTTTTTTCAGACGCCGATCTCGTCTTTCTGACTACGGGTCTTGGAGGAGGCACGGGCACAGGGGCGACACCGGTCATCACCGAGATAGCGAGGAGAAGCGGAGCTATGGTTATAGATATCGTGACCTTGCCTTTCTCCGTCGAGGGAAACCGGAAGAAATTGGCGTGGAGAGGTGTTCAGAAGATAGAATCTTATGCCAATTCTACTATAATTTTGGACAACGATAGGTTGCTGGAAGTCAGCCCGGATATGCCACTAGACCAGGGTTTCGGATTGATGGATTCCGTCATATCTAACCTCGTCAAGAGCGTAACTGAAACCATCACTAAACAATCGCTGATAAATCTAGATTTCAACGATCTGAAGTCAGTTCTTGGAGGAGGGGGATATTCTACACTCATGACGGGAGAGGCTCACAGCAAAGAACCCGAAAAGGTGGTACAGGAGGCGGAAGGGAATCCCTTTTTGAATGCGGATTATCAGGGAGCAAAAAAAGCCCTTATACATGTTACAGGCGCGTCCGATAGTCTTTCGGTAAAGAAGATGAACGACATAGTCGGTATGATGACCTCTAAACTCGATACCAATGCGGGCGTGATAGTTGGGGCTAGGATCGATCAAGATTGTAAAAAGAAGATCAAAATGATGTCGATAATAACGGGATTAGAGGAACAAGATATCTGTCCGGTGAGAGAAGAGAATGGCCTCTCGCAGATAGGATGACTCCTACAAGAAAGCTTTTTAATGGGATGAACAGATAACTCTAATACATGAAGACAGAAACCCTCTCAGAATGTATCCAGGACGGCAGCGAGGGTGTTTATCTTGATGTGGGCGTTTCTCCAAATTCCTCGCGGACCGAGATAACGGGAGTCAATCGATGGAGAAATAATCTAGAGATTTCGATCGAGGCCGAACCCTCGGGAGGAGAAGCAAATCGAGTTCTGATAGATTTTCTTTCCGATGCTCTAGAAATCTCTAAAGAAAGAGTAAAGATAGCCAAAGGAAAGACTTCAAAGAAAAAGAGGATATTTATCCATGATATGGATAGAAAAGGCTTGAAGGAAAAGATTTCGAAAAAATCGGGAGAGTCTATATGAGGTTAAAAGAAGAATTGGAAGGCGTCCTCGATATATTGGAAGATATAAAGCAGGAAGACACCGATATCCCTGTAATAGTCGAAGGTGAAAACGACGTGAGCGCTCTAAAGAGTTTAGGCATCGAGCGCAAAATAATCAAGATAAAGCGGGGAGAATCCATAGTCCGGATAATCGAGGGATTAAGAGAGAAATACGAAAAAGTCATCATCCTGACCGATTGGGACCCTACCGGAAGAAAGCTCTGTTATGATATAAAGAAAGCCTGCCAATCTAACGGAATAAAATATGATTTAGAATATAGAAAAAAGATGGTAAAATTTTTGAAAAAGGAAGTAAAAGATGTAGAAGGTATTCCCTCTTTCATACGGAGGGCGAAAGCCGCGGTTAATCCAAAAAATCGGAAAAATACGCTCTAAAAACTTTTAGACATAGGAAAATATTAAATTTTATCGTGCAATAAGGGATGTAGAGTCAAACATGAGTCGAGTTAAAGTCATCAAAGATGTCACGGAATTAGTACCTATATTGAGAGCCGTTAGCACCAATGTCAAGAAGGAAGTTTATACGGACCTCGCCGAAGATTGGCAGACGGAAGAAGAGATCGAAGAAGAGTACGGTGAAGAAGGGAAGCAGACTCTACAGCTTTTTGACAAGATGGACCTGGTCGAGACAAGGTGGCAGCACACGGGAAGGGAAACGCAGAAAGCGTTCCATACATATTATTCCGACGTTCATATCGACGCTTCCGTTCCTATCGAAGAGATAAGCGATGTTCTTTTCGCGGCCATGATGGAGGAAGAAAAGTTCAAGGAATTGGAAGAGCAGATATTGGAGTCGGTCCGAGAAGGTGAAACTTTTGCCAACGACATCAGCAAAAAGATCGGTTACAGTGGTATAACCTTGAAAAGTTTCGTGAAAAGGTCCGTGAAGTTGAATTATAAAGGTCATAGGATAGAAGAGGTAAAATAAGATAAAGATAGGCAAAGAGATAAAAAATTTGAAAAAGGGTGAAATAAGATGGATATGGAAGATTTTTTTTCTGAATCTTCGGAAGGGTTATTGGCGATTCTGGCAGGTATAGCGATAATAATAACGATATCGTTTTTCGTTTACGTGGTAGGCCAACACATACCAGACGAACCTATACTGTTTGTTTTTCCTCTCGTTGCGGTCATTGTCGGTGCGTTAGCTCCGATATCTTTTTACATCTCTGAACTCACCACATGGCCGGATCTGATAGGAAAATTGGTTACCGGTATAACTATAGCGATTTTAGTCGTACTTATAATCAACATGAATATGTCTTACGAAGTTAGTGATCTGATAGAAGTCTTATTGAGCGGAGTATTAGGACTTTCGTCTTCCCTCTTATTAGTAAGGGGAGTACTGGTTCCCATATATGGTGAAGAGATGGAATTCGAAAGTTCAGGCTCATCTAGGGAAAGCTTCGGGGAGAGTTTTGATGAAGAGATCGAGGAAGATTTTGAGACCGAAGAAGAAGATATGATCGAAGAGAGAGGGTCGGTCGAAGATGTCTCGACGGAAAACGAGTCCGAGGAAGAAAAATTCCCTGAAGAAGAGAACGAGCCTTGGTGAGAGAGTTGGGAGCGGTCCTTAGACTGGGTCATCGTCCAGATCGCGACAAGAGGATGACCACTCACGTGGGTTTGACAGCTAGAGCTTTCGGTCTGCGGAAGATGTACATGCCAGATGTGAATACGGATCTCAGAGAAACCTTAGAAGACGTTTCAGAGAGATTTGGAGGAGATTTTGCGGTTAAAGAAAGAAAAAATTGGGAAAGATTGATAAAAAACTGGTCTGGCGATACGGTCCATCTGACCATGTACGGATCCGATATAGATGGATTTTTTGGGGAGAACGAAATCGAAGATCCGCTTGTTATAGTGGGATCGGAAAAAGTTCCGAAACAGGTATATGATATCGCCGATCACAATGTCGCAGTGGGATCTCAACCTCATTCTGAGGTCGCTTCATTAGCCGTCTTTTTGGATAGATACAACGGAAGAGATATACCCTCCTTCACCGGAGGTGAGATCAGTGTTTTACCCAGTGATGAAGGAAAACGAGTCATCGATCATTCTAAAATACCGAGTGCATCTGAATGCTTTGAATTCGCTAAAGATTTAGGGATGGATGACGGGCTGATGAGTCATACTTTAGATGTTATGGAACGCGCTCTTCAGCTCCGAGAAAAAAAAGGAGGGGATCTGCGGCTTGTTGTCTCCGGGGCGCTACTGCACGATATCGGTAGAACGGTCACCCATGATCTCGAACACGGTGTCGAGGGAGCTAAAATAGTAAGAGAACAGGGATGGTCAGACGAACTAGCGAAAATAGTCGAAAGGCATATCGGAGGGGGCATCACGAAAGATGAGGCTGAGGAACAGGGTCTTCCCGCTCGAAGTTTTCTTCCCGAAACCTTAGAAGAAAAGATCATCTGTCATGCTGACAATACAGCAGGTGAAGAGGAAAGATTTGAACGACAGATCCGAAGGACTGAAGAAGCGGGTCATCAAGACAGTGCAGAAAGGATGAGAGATCTAGCCGAGGAATTTGGGGAGCTTTGATAAGATAATTAGAGGTGAGGATTTTGGGATCGAAAATAGAGGATCGAAAAATGGAGGAGCGATTTGACGATAACGAATTCATCATCGAAGAAAAATTATTTTCACTGGGTAAGAAGTATTTCATCAAAGATAGTGATAGAACTCTGATCGGATACTGTGAAAAGAAATCTTTGAAGATCAGAGAAGATATAAGAGTCTTTAAGGATCGCGATAAGAAAGAAGGATTGTTTAGGATAAAGCAGAAAAATCTATTGAATCTCAGTGGATATTTCGAAATAACCGATCACAAATCGAAAAAAACGATCGGATACCTGAAAAGGGGAGGACTTGAATCCTTTATCACCGGAAAATGGATACTGATGGATCATAATAAAGATGAGATCGGGATGGCGAAAGCCGATTCTCTTGTAAAAGAAGCGGTCAGATTCAAAGGTTTAAAGCAACTACCCTATCGATACAAGCTCTTCTACCGAGGGAAACACATCGGGGTCTTCAAAGAAAGAGTCAGCATTTTAAGAAACGAATATAAACTGCAGATCAAAGATGAAAGAGCGGAGGGATTGGATAAGCGATTATTACTTTCATTGGCCATACTTCTAGATGCTGTCGAAGACAGGTTCAGAAGATTGGGAAAATAGGTATTTATTTTTAAAGTCTATACAGAAGTTGTTTTCTAAAAAATCTTCTCTGGTATCACTATTCGAAGAAAATTTATAAGGCTTTTTCTATAAGGGATATGGTGAAAAATATGCAAAACCAGAATATACAAGATCCCAATAGAAGAGAGATCCAGCATCCCCCGCTGCCGAATCAATTGAAAGATCATCAATTCACGATAAGACAAAAGGTCCTATCTATCGGCCACAAATACTACATCGAAAATAGTGCTGGGCAATTGATAGGTTTCTGTAAACAAAAAGTATTGAAGATGAAAGAAGATATAAGGATATATAAAAGTAAAGAAATGCAGGAGGAGCTATTCAGGATAGCTCAGGAGGATATCCTAGATTTCAGCGGAACATTCAAAGTCATCGATTCAAAAACAGGCCAGACCATCGGCTATCTGGGCAGAAAAGGATTCAAGTCCATGGTAAAAGACGAATGGACCATAATGGATCCCGATAAAAATCAGATCGGATTAGCGAAAGAGGATTCTTTGATAAAAGCTTTGATTCGAAGACATATATTATCGATATTACCCTACAATTACAAGATCTCGTTGGGAGGACAGGAGATAGGCAATTACAAAGAGAAGTTCACGCTCATGAAGGATATTTATAATCTAGATATGAGCGGAGATCCGAATTTCAACTTGGATAGAAGATTGATCCTCTCTCTAGCTATATGTTTAGATGCTATCGAGGGAGAATAACCCGCTTTTACTTTTTTATTTAAAAGAAAATAGATAGAAAAGGGATTTTTGATCTAAAGAATCTCTCCGCCCTGGATATCCATCATCATGAAGCCGGAATCAACTTTCGGATAGAAATCGGTAGATTTTTGCGGCATCCTTTCTCCGTTCTTAGCCACGTTCAGTACCTCTTCCGGCTTTGTTGCGTTTACTAGGAAAGCTACTGCGGCTTTACCTTCATTTACTTTCTCCATCGAGTCCTCGGCCCATCGCTCGTAGGAGATATCTTCGTCTATGTGGAGGTCTTCAAGCCCCATGATCCCTTCGAATATCACATCTCTAAGAACGACCACATCTAGATTCTTGTAGTCCTCGGAGTACTCGTCGGACATGAATTTGTCGATCTTTTCTTGACTCTTCAGTCGTAGTCCAAGCGTTCTAGCGTCGTCGTACAGTACGAATGAAGTGGTATCATCGTTGTCCTCCAAGAACGCATCTTCTTCTCCATCCGACAGTTCTTTCACGTCAAAGTATTTCTTTAGTTCATCGATATGTTCTGCCTCGACATTTTCTTTCAGCAGTAATCTATGGCCAGGAAGAACGTTGAGTCCAGGATCTTCTACCGGAACCATGTAGGTCATCCGCCAGTTGAAGGCCTCGTTGTCCTGATAATCTGGATTCTTTTCTCTCATCTCGTTTCTGTAGTTGACCGCGGTTTCGTAGCGGTGATGTCCGTCGGCTATGACTACCTGTTCATTTTTCAATACCTCTTGGACCTTCGCTATCTTTTCTTCGTCTTCGATCTTCCAGACTCTGCTGTGCACTCCGAGATCGTCTGTTCCCTCGTACAAGGGTTCCTCCTCGGCGATCTCGTCGAAGATATCGATAGTAGTTTCTTCCTCGTCACTGTACAGCATGAAGCCCGCCTCTAAATTCTTCTCCGTGGCTCTCAGCATCTTCAATCTATCGATCTTTGGACCTTTATGGGTCTCTTCATGGGGCAAAACAACATCTTCTTCGAACGGATAGAGTTTTACGGCTGAAACGAATCCTTTTCGGGTATATTTTTCACCGAGCACCTCATAATCCTGATAATACACATAGATACCCGAATCCTCTTCCTTCTGTAAAACGTTCTCTTCCATCCACTCGTTGAGTCTTTGAGACGCTATCTCGTACCGGTTGTCTTCTTTGGGTAAGATGAGCTTGCAGTAGTTGTACTCGTTTTTTCCGTAATATTTCTCCTGCATCTCGTCGGAAATCTTGTCGTAGGGCTGGGTGATGACTTTTTCCATGTCATCGATCTTGTCCTTATTGTACTGGATTCCTTTGAAAGGTTTGAGATCTACCATAATTACACCAACTAACGTTTTGACTGGTTTTATTTAAAGTTTTATTCCAGTTCGTCGATTATCTTTTCAGCGGCTTGAGTCCCGGCTCTTATCTGACCTTCTTCGGTCTGTGCTCCGATGTGAGGAGTCGCGTGGAAGTTATCGAGCTCGAACAGTTTGTGGTCTCCCGGAGGTTCTTCTTCGAAAACGTCCTTGCTGCCGAAACGGATCTCGTCGTTCTTGAGAGCATCATAAAGCGCGTCCTCGTCGACAACGCCTCCTCTCGAGCAGTCTACGAGAACAGCGTTCTCCTTCATCTTTTCGAATTCTTCCGTGCTCATCATGTGATGAGTGGCTTCCATGTGAGGGACGTGTATCGTTATAAAATCGCTCTCGTCGAGTATCCTGTCCATCTCTACCATTTCCGCCGGTTCCGGATCTTCGATGTCTATGACGTCGTATGCTAAAACGTCCATGCCGAAAGCATCGGCTCTTTCAGCGACCGCTTGACCTATGTTGCCGTAACCTACGACACCCAATGTTTTACCGTGGATCTCGTTGCTGGCCAATTCGCTCTTTATCCATTCTCCCTCTCTAAGGCTGTTGGTCCCCGCGACTATGTCCCTGTAAGCCGACAGGATATGGGTCATCGTCAATTCCGACACTGATATGGTAGTGGCGGTTGGAGTATTATGCACGGCTATCCCTTTCTCCTCGGCATAATCCACATCTATATTGTCCAGACCTATTCCGGGTCTTCCTATGACCTCAAGATTTTCAGCCGCGTCTATCGTGGGTTCTCTGACTTTCGTAGAACTTCTGACCACCAATGCGTGATAAGGTGGAACTTTCTCCGTCAATTCTTCCTTTGACATGCCGAACTCTTTATCTACTTCAAGTCCCGCGTCTTCCAACTCCTCTACTGCCTCTTCAGCGACCGGATTACATATCAATACTTTCTTCGCCATGGTTATCACAGATCCGCTACATCTTCTATAGCGTCGGTCAGTTCTTTGACATCATCTAAATCGTGATCTCCCATGTGTCCTATCCTGAAGGTCTTCTCGCTGAGTTTCGAACCGTATCCGTTCGAGAACGCTAAATCGTACTTTTCGTTGACTTCTTTGATCGTTTCGGCTACATCGATACCTTTCGTATTTTCGATCGTGCTGACGGTTTGAGACATGTATCCTTCTTCAGGGAACATATCGAAATGTTCATAGGCCCAATCTCTCGTGTACTCCGCCATCTCTTTATGCCTTTTATCTCTTTCTTTATGACCTTCCTCGAGCATATATTTCATCTGCTTTCTGTACGCTAACATCAATGAGATGGCAGGAGTAGAATGTGTTTGTCCCTTTCTTTTGTAGTAATCTATGCTCCTCTGGAAACCTCCATACCAGGATGCCGATTCTTTCTGCTTCTCATGCTGATACACATCTTCATCAACCACACATACGGCGAGACCAGGAGGCATCGCAAAAGCCTTCTGTACAGAGGTGAAAATAACATCTATGTTGCTTCCATCTATATCTATATAGTCTCCTCCCAGTGCCGAAATGGCATCGACTATGAAGAAAGTGTCGGGGAAATCTTTCATCACTTCACCGATCTCCTCAATCGGATTCCTGATCCCGGTCGAGGTCTCGTTCATCACGCAGGTGAAGGCGTCGTAGTCATCTTCCTTTAACGCTTCTCTGACATCTTCTGGTTTGACCGCTTTGCCCCATTCATAATCCAATTTATCTACATCTTTACCCAGCCTTTCAGCGACGTTAGCCTGTCTTTCACTGAAACTCCCACAGGTAGAACAGAGTACTTTATCATCGACCAAATTCTGAATCGAACTTTCCATGAATTCAGTTCCTGAAGCGGTCAAGATTATAACGTGTTTATCAGTGTCAAAAAACTCTTTTGTATCTTCGACTATCGTAGTATATAAGTCGGTCATCCTATCCATCCGGTGGCCGAACATCGGTTGATCCATCTCTTCTATAACTTCATCTCTAACTTCCGTCGGTCCCGGAAGATATAATTTCTTATCTTTCACATAAACCACCTGATTTCTCATAATTATGTATGTATATAATTATTGTGGACGGAATCGACTAGCCGTTAAGATTTCTCTCGATAAGGTGAGTATCCAGAGTCACGATCTGCTAATTTCCCTTCCAATATATTTTTATAGGATTTGCCCGTGATAACTTAACGGTGAAGCCCCATCAGTGAGATCTCAAAGACGATATCAGACACGGCTTATCGAGCCTATGAGAAGAAACTTCTAAAAGAGATAAAGGAAGGCGGTGATGTCCCCACTCACGTAGCGGTGATAATGGACGGTAATAGAAGATTTGCTAAACAATTAGGTTTAGAGAAGGAGTCGGGTCATGTCAAAGGAGTCGAAAAGTTGGAAGAAGTTCTGGAATGGTGCATAGAGGCAGAGATCGAGATATTGACAGTTTACGCTTTCTCGACGGAGAACTTCAAACGGGATTCTAAAGAAGTGAGGCATCTGATGAACCTTTTCAATAAGAACTTTAGAAAGGCGGCCGAGGATGAAAGAGTGCACGAGAACGGGGTGAAGATAAGTGCGATAGGAAATACCGACAAATTTCCCGAAGATGTGAATGAATCCATCAGATACGCGGAAGAAAAAACCAAGGATTATGACGATTATTATTTCAATATAGCGGTGGGATACGGCGGTCGAGAGGAAATAATCCAGGGCATCAAGAAGATAGCTAAAGAAGTGAAAGAAGGTAGACTCGATATCGAAGATATAGATGGAAAGGAATTCGCGGATAGGTTATACACGTCCGATTTTCCAGATCCCGACCTGATCCTGAGGACCAGCGGCGAGGAGAGGATTTCCAACTTTCTGTTGTGGCAGTCCGCCTATTCGGAGCTCTACTTCACGGATGTTTACTGGCCCGGCTTCAGGAAAATAGATTTCTTGAGAGCTATAAGATCCTATCAAAACAGGCACAGAAGGATGGGAGAATAGTAATAGGAAGAAATGGTTTTTTAGGGTAATCGGATTTCCGTTCAGACCGTGTTTTTCGTTTTTTCGTCCAGTAATTCACCTTCGTCTGATATCAGCTTTACTTTAAGAGGCATGTCTCCTACTGCGTGAGTCGAACAGGACAGACACGGATCGTAGCAGCGTATAACGCTCTCCAGCCTATTTAACGTCTCTTCAGGGATCTCTGCACCATCGATATGGGTCTCGGCTACTTTCTTGACGCTTCTGTTCATCGCGGCGTTATTATGACCGGTAGCCACTATGAAATTGGCGTCCTCGATTATACCGTCTTTATTCGACTGGTAATCGTGTATCAACGTTCCTCTTGGAGCTTCGATCACACCCACACCTCTCTCGTTTTTGGCTTTGGTCGGGACGTTGATATTCCCGGAATAGACATCTTCGTCGTTCAGCAGCTCTTCTATTCTCTCAACGGTGTGAAGGCATTCGATCAGTCTAGCGTAATGATAGAACAGCGGACCTTCTTTGATCTCCCCTTTGCCCATCTCGCTGTATTTTTCCCATTCCTCGTGAGCCATTTCGGTCCCTATGCCTTCTATGATGTTCAGACGCGCTAGGGGACCTACTCTGTAAACGCCTCTTTTGAATCCAAGTTCTTCATAGTAGGGAAATTTCATATAGCTCCAATCCTGCGAGCGTTCGGCGATGATCTCTTTGTATTTTTTTGGATCTATCTCGCCGAGCTCTATTCCGTGAGGGTCTACGATCCTCAATTTTCCGTCATAGAATTCCAACTCGCCGTTCTCGTCTACCAGGCCCATGTAACCGGTCGAATGAGCGGCGAAAGTCTCTAGCTGCTCGTCCATATCTTCATATATCTCTTTCAGAAGGTCGATAGTATCTAAAAGGTACTGCTTCATGTCGTCGGTCTTCTCTAGAAGTTCTTCTCCCTTTTCGCGGTCCATGTTCTGATTCACGCCGCCCGGAATAGAAAGCTCGGGATGGACCTTTTTACCTCCTAAAGTTCCTATGATCTCCTGTCCGAAACCTCTCAATTTTATACCTCTATCCGCTAGATCGGGATTCTCTCTCAACATCCCGAATATGTTTCTCTCCTCGGGAGAGGTGTCGAATCCCATCACGAGGTCAGGACTGGACAAATAGAAGAAACTCAAGCTGTGAGATTGAAGTATCTGGCCCATGTGGAGGAGTTCTCTTATCTTGTGAGCGCTTTCCGGCACATCCGCACCTACCAACTCGTCGCAAGCTTTAGAGGATCCCAGTTCATGACTCACGGGGCAGATACCACAGATCCTAGAGGTCATCTCGGGCATCTCCCAGAGAACTCTGCCCTGGACGAACTTCTCAAAAGCTCTGAATTCGGTAACGTGAAATCTTGCGTCTTCGACTTCACCCTCGTCATCCAGATGAACGGTTATCTTTCCGTGTCCTTCTACCCTGGTTACGGGGTTTATCTCTTCTACTTTTCCCATCTTTTTCACCTCTAATATATCAACCTATCTTTATCTAACTTTGGCGTCCTGCCCTCTAAAAGCTCTTCGAATCCCCACTTGATCAGTTCCGCTGAAGGAGGACAACCCGGTATGTACGCATCAACCTCCACGATCTCGTCAACACCCTTCGCTTTGTCCGTTAGAGTGGGTATCGCATCATCGTCGGGGATCTCGCTCTCATCGTCCGCTTTTTCTTTGTAGCATTCCTCCAGTATCTCATCTACATCCGTAAAGTTCCTCATGGTCATGATCCCACCGAAGCAGGCGCAGTCGCCCCAAGCCACTAAGATATCGCAGTTTTCTCTTAAATCCTTAGCGACCTCTATATTTTCTTCATTAGTTATAGTGCCTTCCAATATACCGATATCGACTTCTTCGAATTCTTTGATATCCATAATCACGTGACTGGATTGGAACTCTACTTCCTCCGCTAACTCTCCGAGGTACTCATCGACGTCGAGGAAGGACATATGACAGCCCGAACATCCGACCATGCAAGCCGTTGCGACTCTGGTTTTCTCTTCTCCCATATTTACACCTCCTTCTTCGATAATTCCTCAAAAAACTTCTTCTCCGATTCCAATTCGACTTCGGGCTCGAACACCCGAGTTAGCGTTTTTTCCTCACCGTTTATATCTTCGATAGTGCCGTCTCTTTCGAACATCATCAGTGATGGGATGACCAGGTCGGCCATCTCCGTCAGTTCAGATCTCTTAGCTGCCTGAACTATCAGGTAACCGGCTTTTTCAGCTTCCTCAAGCATCTTATCGTTGTCCTTCTCATCGGAAGCGTATATGTAGGTGAGATCGGGTTCGTCGTAAAGCTCCTCGGTTTCCAACTCTTTGAAGTGTTGATTAGCGGCCTTGTTCAGACTGATCAGATAACTACCTTCCAATTTGGCCAATTCGAAAATATTCCTTATGGACCATCGGTCGGGCATCTGCGATCCAAGAATGATTATGTCATAGGTGTCTTCCTCGAGATTCCTAACGATAGTCATTATATCCTCGGGATGGACCTTGACGCCGCCGAGGATCGACGAGGCTCTAGAAAGATCCTGTATCGAAGTAGCGCCCTCTTTGATCACTTCATTGACCAGCCTAGTCAATTGGGTATTTGGAGATTCGATAGTTATAGATATATCGGAGTGTCTCCAGAACCTATCTTCGTCCGTATCTACAGTTATGAGTTTAGTCCCGTTTATGGATGCTCTTCTGATGAAAGAAGCCAGAACTGGATGAGTCTCCACTATCGAAGTATCGTATACGAGTAGATGGTCCGCTTCCATTATATCGGTGATGTCATCTATCAGGTGGCCTTCGATCATGTTTACTCTTCTCATCACTTCATTTTCGATCCTCTGTCTTTCTGCACCGATGACGTCGAAGAGAGCGTCTTTTTCCCTCATCGTATCTTCGAACGCATCTAGCGCTTCCGAGGTCGTTTCGCCGCTCGCTAAAGCGTTGATCTTGTCCGCTTTTTCCAGTTCTTTTTTCACTTTTTCCATACCTTCTTCAAGATCTACTCTTTCCTCATCTACCTCATCTTGTACGATAACTTTGTCGATCCTTTCTCTTTCATCGATCACCGGATCGAATCTTCCCATCTTACACAGTTGTCCGCCTTTCTCATCTTCCAAGTCCGTTCCCATGATCTCTACGATATCCCCCGAACGCTTGTAGACTTCAGTACCGCATCCGATGCTGCACTTCATACATGTCGTAGCGGTCGAGTCGCATTCTCTAGTCGTTCCTTTGAACATGCTCTGCTTGTTGAAGATAGCACCGGTCGGACAGATCTGCTGACACATACCACATTCTATACAGCTCGACTCGGCTAGAGGGATGTCAGTATCCGCTACGATCTCGTTGTCGAGTCCTCTTCCACCGAAGTTTAGAGTCTGATTTCCTACGACCTCCTCACATGCTCTCACACATCTGCCGCATTTGATACATCGATTGTTATCTATGACCAGAAAATCGTGTGAAGCTTCAACAGGTTGATCCGGGAAAGCTCTCGGGAAGTCAAAGCTGTCTATCTCGTGCTCCCACATGAGATCCTGCAGTTCGCAGTCTCCGTCGCTCTCGCAGAACATGCAGAAGTGGTTCTCGTTAAGGTAGATCAGTTCCAAATTCATCTTCCTGTACTTTTCGAGTTTTTCCGTATCGGTTTTGATCTCCATGTCCTCTCCAACTCGTAACCCACAAGCCGGTTCTATCTGTTCGTCGTTGACTTCGACCACGCAGACCCTGCACGCCATCGCGTTTTCAAGTGCGTCGTGTTCACACAATGTAGGGATCTCTATACCGTTCCTCTCGCAGGCTGAAAGCACCGTTTCTCCTTCTTCCGCCGGAATAGTTTCCCCGTTTACTGTCAATTTTACTTCACTCATCATCCTTCACCTCCTTGGGAGATAGCGTCTACGGGACATACTTCCTCACATTCGCCGCACGCAATACACGTATCTGGATCGATCTCGTAAACGTCGTTTTCACTGGAGATAGCGTTAACAGGACACACTTCTTCACACTGACCGCAGGCTACGCAAATCTCTTTGTTTATCACGTAAGCGTCCATCAGCGCTTTGCACTGGCCCGCGGGACATTCATCATCGTAAACGTGGGCTTCATACTCCTCTCTAAAGAATCTCAGAGTACTCAATACTGGATTCGGCGCCGCTTGGCCGAGACCACAGAAAGAAGTGTCTTTAACAGTGTGAGCTAGATCTTCCAATTTTTCTATATCTCCAGGTTCCGCTTCTCCTTGAGTCATCTTTTCGAGAAGGTCCAACATCCTTTTCGATCCAAGTCTACACGGCGGGCACTTACCGCAGGACTCTTCCTGGGTGAAGTCCAAGAAGAAGCGTGCCACATCGACCATACAGTTATCTTCATCCAAAACGATGAATCCGCCGGAACCCATCATGGTTCCAGCCTCTTCAAGTGATTCATAATCTATCGGAAGGTCGATGTATTTCTCAGGGACCGTACCTCCGGCGGGACCTCCGATCTGTACAGCTTTGAAGTCCTTTCCGTCTGCGACGCCTCCAGCGAGTTCTATCATCTCTTCGATGGTCATGCCCATAGGGACTTCGACAAGACCGGTCTCTTCCACGTCTCCCGCGACCGCGAACACTTTCGTGCCCGAGCTGTCTTCCGTACCTATACTATCGAACCATTCCGAACCGTTTTGGATTATGGGAGTGATATTGGCTAAAGTTTCCACGTTGTTGATAACCGTGGGCTTACCCCACAAACCGTCGGTAGATGGATATGGAGGTCTGTACTTTGGTCTTCCCTGCTTGCCTTCAATAGAAGACAATAGAGCGGTTTCCTCACCGCAGACGAAAGCTCCCGCACCGACTCTTATATCAACGTCGAAATCAAAATCGGTTTCGAAAAGATTTTCTCCGAGATATCCTTCGCTTTCCGCATCTCTTACCGCTTTTCTCAGATTCCTGATAGCTAGAGGATATTCCGCTCGAACATACACGTAACCTTGGTTCGCTCCCACCGCATAACCGGCTATCATCATACCTTCTATAACGCTGTGAGGGTCACCTTCTAGAATACTTCTATCCATGAAAGCGCCTGGATCTCCTTCGTCGCCGTTGCAGACCACGTATTTTTCGTCGTCATCTTCGTTTGCGGTGAATTCCCACTTCATACCGGTCGGGAATCCGGCACCTCCTCGTCCTCTGAGTCCCGAATCTTTTATCTCCTGGATTATCTCTTCTTTATCCATCTCTTGGATGGCTTTTTTAGCCGCCCTGTAACCGTCTTGTTTTATATAATCGTCTATACTGCTGGGGTCGATATCTCCGGAATTACGCATAACGATCTTTTTTTGACCCTGTATGAAGTCCAGCTCCTGAAATTTTTCTACTTTTTCACCGTCTTCATCGTCTACCAAAAGGTTGTAAGCCACTCTATCGTTTATCAGATGCTCCTCTACGATTGTTTTTACGTCTGAAGGCTCTAGATTACCATAAAAGGTATTCTCCGGTTCGATAATCATCATCGGACCTTTGTTACACGGCCCCATACACCCCGTCTTTTTGATCACTCTTTTAATTGGAAATCTATCTTCTAAGCCGTGTTTCCATAATTCATCCATCAATTTCTCTTCTATTTCTTCTGCTCCGGCAGACAAACAACCGGTCCCGGAACATATCAATATCTCTTTTTTCGGCATTTTATCCCTCTTTAATACCTATTTAATATATCTGGAAGGTCGTCCGGATTCAATTTTCCATATACTTCGTCGTCAATCATCATGACCGGAGCCTTACTGCAGGCTCCCACGCATCTGCTGGTAGTCAAAGTGAACTTTCTGTCATCGGAGGTTTCTCCCTCCTCGACGTCAAGTTTGTCTTTCAATTCTTCTACGAGGTCGTCCGCCCCTTTAACGTAACATGCTGTTCCCGTGCATACCGAGATGGTGTGATCCCCCTTGGGTTCCATGGTGAAGAAAGAGTAAAAAGTCACTACCGAATATACCTGGCTGAACGGAACGCCCAACTCCTCGGCGATGAACTCTTGAACGTCTTTCGGCAGATAACCTATCTTTTTCTGGACCTCGTGTAAAATAGGTATAAGGCTCCCGGAATCTTTTTCATAGTCCTCTATTATCGGGAGTATATCCCGCAGATGGTGCCTTTGCATCATATACACATCCTTTTTATCCCTAGGAGATGAAGAAAGATATAAATCAATTTTCATCTCGACCAGGTTTATTCAACTTGGTCTAGTAATTCCTATTTATTACCCATATTAAACATTTTTCATTTAATTTCAAAAGCATCAACCGGGTTATAACGATGTTATTTTTAATATTTTATTAACTTTATATGAAAACAGGGGTTTGAAGGGGTTTTATGCCTCTCGAATGGGTCCTTATAGGCCCAATGTAATCAAGCTAAAACTGCACTATTGAGGGATACGGATGAATAAATCAAGAAAATATCCAATTCCCTCAAAATCGAATGAAGATCACCCAAAATTTCCATTTTTGAAATGTATCTAGCCGTTTTCTGATCGGCTCATCGACATGCTATGAGGTGTGAGATTTTAAAACCAGCGAAAAATTTAAAAATAAGACGATATTGCTCCATATACAAACCTTAAGAGTGAAATTTATGAAAGTGATAGAAAAAGAAGATTTTGATTCTTTTGTAAATAAGTTGATAGAAAATGACAGCAGGGAGATCGTCGGAGTTCAGGAGAAGGGAGAAAAATACGCATTTCAGGAATTACATGATCCTGGTGATCTTAGGCTCGATTACGACGTGACTATCCTCCCACCGAAGAAGTATTTCATGCCCCAGAGAGAAACTCTGGTGAGATACAAAACTAGAGAAGAGATCTCAATGGACCCGGTCAACGAGGTCGTGCCGAGAGTTATCATAGGTATCCATCCCTACGACTTGATCGCCATCGAACAGATGGATAAAGTGTTCGAGGATACCCATGAAGATCAGAACTACTTGTGGAAAAGAAGGGAAGCGGTACTTATCGGAGTGAATATGCAGCAGGTTTCTGATTGGTCTTTCGCAAGCAGCATGGGCACCGCGACAACCGACCAGGGATATGATCTGATGTTGACCGATATAGGAGAAAAATATGCCGTTGAGATAGGTTCGTCTAAAGGAGCGAACATACTTGAAAAACATAAGGCCGATATCGAAGACGCGACCCCCGAGGAAGTAGAAAAGGTGGAGAAAGCTAAAGAAGAAGTTCACGAAAAATTCGAAACCGAACTCGATTTCTCCCCCTCAGAACTGCCTTGGCTGTTGGGAGAAAATTACAGTAACGAGGAATTCTGGGAAGAGCATTCAGAAGATTGTTTGAGCTGTGGAACTTGTAATTTGGTATGCCCCACTTGTTACTGTTTCGACGTCCAGGAATTAGCCGATATCAACCTTGAAGAAGGAGAAAGGATGAGAAGATGGGACGGCTGTATGCTTCAGGCCTTTGCCCAAGTCGCTGGTGGAGAGAACTTTAGAGAAGAAAAAGCCGCGAGATACAGGCATAGATACATGAGAAAAGGTAGATACATGTACGATGAATTCGGAGATATAGCCTGCGTGGGATGCGGCCGATGTTCGTCTCAATGTTTACCCGATATAGCGGATCCCGCTAGAATATATAACGAGTTAAAGGAGGGACAAGAATGAGTTCGACCGAAGAATCGATATATCTACCCGACAAGGCTACGATCCTAAAAGTTGAAAGATTGACCGATAAAGAGAAACTGTATACGGTAGAATTAGACAGCGGAGAACCTTTAGATCACGATCCCGGACAGTTCGTGGAACTCACAGTACCGGGAGTCGGCGAGGCTCCGATATCTGTCAGTTCCTCCCCCACTAGAGAAGAAAATTCTTTCGAGTTGTGTGTGAGAGCCGTCGGAAACGTTACTAACGCTCTTCATCGTTTGACCGCCGGCGATAAAATAGGGATCAGAGGGCCGTTCGGCACCGGTTTCCCGGTTGAAGAGCTCAAAGGCAACGATATGCTGTTCATAGCCGGCGGTCTGGGGATAGCTCCATTGAGGTCGCTGATAAATTATACTTTAGACAGACGCAACGAGTTCGGCGACGTGAAAATATTGTACGGATGTCAGAAACCTTGTCAGCAGCTTTATGAAGACGAGATCGAGAAATGGAGAGGAAGAGACGATATAGACCTAAGACAGAGTGTCGATGAATGCCCCGAGGATGTCTGCTGGGAAGGTAATGTGGGAGTCATAACGACTCTGATCCCCGGCGTAGATATTGATCTAGAAAATACATATTCAGTCGTATGTGGCCCTCCGATAATGTATAGGTTCGTTTTAGATGAACTTGAAGAAAAAGAGGTGCCCGATGAAAGGATTTATCTTTCTCTCGAAAGACGGATGAAATGCGGAGTAGGAAAATGCGGCCACTGCCAGATCAACGGCGAAAAGGGAGAATTCTATGCGTGTCAGGACGGACCTGTCTTCAATTATGACGTAGTCAAAGGATTCGAGGAGGCGTTATAGATGAAACCGCAAACTAAACCTAAAGTCGCTTTCTTCGATTTCGCCGGTTGCGAAGGTGATCAACTTCAAGTAGCGAATTTGGAGGAGAAACTTCTTGACCTCATCGATATAGTTGAGCCGGTGAACTTCAGGGAAGTTATGAGCGAGCAGGGTGAAGATTACGATATCGCTTTCATAGAAGGTTCGGCGGTAAGAGACCATGACGTCGAGAGGCTGCGAAATATTCGAGAGACCGCGGATACGGTAGTAGCTATAGGCGCCTGCGCAACTATAGGGGGCATAAACTCTATCAGAAATACTCAGGATTTCGATCGGGTAAAAGAGAGAGTCTACGGAGATGACGCGGATCAATACGAGGCTTGGGAAAAAGCCAAAGCGGTAGACGCCGTGATCGAAGTAGATTACAAGGTCCACGGCTGCCCGATAGACAGAGACGAGTTTTTACACGTCGTTAGGTCTCTCGTTGTAGGGCGTGAACCTAACATTCCAGATTACCCGGTCTGCGTAGAATGCAAACTGAACGAGAACGTTTGCGCCTTCGAAAGAGGTGAGTTCTGTGTGGGCCCAGTGACCAGAGCCGGCTGTGATTCGGTCTGCGTTAATGAAGGAACTATCTGCTGGGGCTGCAGAGGAATGATCGACGATCCGAACGAGGACGCTCACGAGGAAGTGCTCGAAGAGTACGGTCTGACCGCTGAAGAGGTTATGAAAAAATTTGATCTTTATTTCAATTGGCAAAAGGAGGCAAGAGAAGATGAGTGAAGACGTAGAAGTTGATGTTGAGTACTTGACACGAGTCGAAGGTCACGGCAATATAGAAGTGAACGCTAAAGACGGAGAGATAGAGAAGTGCGAATGGCAGGTGGTAGAAGCACCGAGATTTTTCGAATCTTTAGTAGTGGATAGAGATTGGAAAGAACTTCACCACGTCACTTCTAGGATATGCGGTATATGCTCTATAGGTCATACTTTGACTTCGCTTAAAGCTACCGAGGACGCGATGGATATCGAAGTATCGGAACAGGACAAGATGTTGAGGAAGTTGGCCCTTCACGCGGAAAATATGCAGAGTCACGTTTTGCACGTTGGTTATCTGGCTCTCCCGGACTTGATGGATTCTAAGTCCGTAGTTCCGCTGACGGAGACTCACGAGGAGGAAGTTAAGACAGTTATACGCCTTCACCGACTGGCCAACACTATGTCGGATATGATCACTGGAAGGACTACGCACCCACAAAGATTGGTCCCCGGAGGTTTTTCGAAGATCCCCACTAGGAACGAATTGGAAGAATTGAAGACAAAACTCGAAGGATCTTTCAACGATCTCACCGCGGTAGCTGACTTATTGAAGAAACTCGCTCCGAAGATACCCGATTTCAAGAGGGAAACTGAATACATCTCGCTTACCCAGGACGACGAGTACGCGCTGTACGGAGGAGATATACATTCCTCCGATACCGGCAGCACGCCGGTCGATGAATACATGGAGATAACCAACGAGTATACGGTGCCGCAGTCCACGGCGAAGTACACTAAAAATAACAGGGCCTCGTATATGGTAGGAGCCCTTGCGAGAGTCAACAACAACTACGAAAAGTTGAGTCCGATGGCAAAAGGAATTGCCGAGAAATTCGATCTTGAGCCTACGGCCACCAATCCATTCTTGAACAACGTTGCCCAAGTGGTAGAAGTGATACACAGTGTGGAAGATTCTATTCAGATTATAGAAGATCTGTTAGATAGAGGTCTAGAAGAACAGGAAGATTACCACCAGCCTGATATCGACGTCAAGGCAGGAAGAGGTATCGGAGCGGTAGAAGTGCCTAGAGGGATACTATTCCACGATTATACCTACGATGAAGACGGCCAGTGTACGGAAGCTAACTGCGTGATACCTACAAATCAGAATCACGGCAACATACAGCAAGACATGGAGAAGCTGACCCCCAACATAATCGATCAACCCGAAGACGAAGTCGAGAAAACGCTGTCGATGCTTGTCAGAGCTTACGATCCGTGCATATCTTGCTCTACTCACGACTTGAACATCGAATTTGTCGAGTGAAAGTCAGGCTAAAAAACTCTTTTTTCTTTATTCCGATCTGATCGCAGAATATTTTTTATTCACATTTCAGCTGAGAAAACAGTTTATCGAATTTTTTCTCCAGATCTTTATTTTTCCTCTTCTCTATCAGGAACATCAACATCTCGAATCTCAACAGTAGGGGGTAGCTGATCGTTCCTATCTCGTCCTCGGCTTCCTCTATGGGATCGGAAACTTTTTCCTTCAACTCAACGAATAACTCTGAAAGCATCCCTATCAATTCATCTTCTTCTTCTCTATCTATAGAATAACCCATCGTCTCCAAAAGTTCCAGGATCTTTTCGGCGTTTTCTCTTTCCCAGTCCATCATGATCTCAGAAGGTTCTCCCTCGTCGATCGAGCTCGGAGAGAGAAGAAATGCGTCGGCGGTCCGGGAGTACACCTTTTTGGGCATATTATGGTCTTTCATCACGGATTTTTCTTTCAAGTAACCTGCATCTTCGAGCTTTTTGATGTGGCGATAGATAGTGGAATGATCCTTTCCTAGATTATCTGCGATCTGAGATATCGTCATGTCATTTACTCTGAGCAGCGAAAGGATATCGCTCCTAGTGTCTTCGATCGCAAGTTTAACGTGTTCAGGATCCCTAACTACCTTCACGTCGCTTTTCATGGTAGTTGATGAACTTACAGGTTAGTAATTAAATGTTCTGCTCTCAAACCAAATCTAGCATTGGATAATTGAGCGTTTATTCTGATGAGATGAGCCGGAAACTCCGTCCATAAGTGATAAGAGGCAAAAATAAAAGTATTAGTTCATCATTGATGTTAATCAGTGATATATATGGTAAAAGAAAAGATAACTTATGAAAATGATATTTGTTTTGAGATCACCTTGAGGGATGAGGATATCCCGGAATATGATTGTTTAGTGGCTGGTTTTCCCAGTACTGGTCTTATAGGAGGCATAGCCTCGGAACAGCTCATCAACACGCTAGACTTAGAACAAGTAGCCTCTATCGATTGTGAGCAGTTCCCTCCGACAGCCGTTATATTTGAGGGTGTACCTAGAAGACCCGTTCGGTTTTTTGCCGGGAAAAATTTTCTGCTCGTTAAATCCGATATGGTCATCCCTCCCGAACTAGCTTCTGGATTGGCGAAGACCATCATCAATTTTGCCATCGACGAGGGAGTAGAAGACGTTATAATCTTCGACGGTATTCCGAAAACAGACAATAACGAGGAAGAAGAGGATGAAAAGAAAGTTTGGGGCGTGCTAAGTTCTCACGCCGCAGAGACCGAAGCTGAAAAATTAGATGTGGATATAATCTCAAGAGGAGCGATATCTGGAATATCAAGCTCATTACTCTTGAACGCCCATGAAAAGGAGATAAAAGCCATAGGTATGCTCGCCGAAGGTAAACCGAAGATGCCCGATCCGCGCGCTTCCGCTTCGCTCCTCGAAAGATTTGCAGAATATAAAGATATAGATATCGAGACCGACTCTCTCAGAGAAAGCGCAGAAAAATTGGAAGACCAGTATGCCAAGATGGTCGATCAGGCTAACAAAGCTCAAAAAGACATAGAGAGAAAAAGCGCTCATCCACCTTTATACGGATAAAATGCTAGAAGAGGTTTCGGCCGGAGTTTTGGTCTACAGAGTTGTTGGTGTAGCTAAATTTCTTTTGCTCCATTATCCAGCAGGCCACTGGGACTTCCCAAAAGGCCATGTGGAAGAAGGTGAAACTACTACAGAGACTGCTCTTAGAGAGCTGAGAGAAGAGACCGGGATAAATGAGGAAGAAGTGAAATTGAAAGAAGGATTTGAAGAGACGATTGATTACGTGTACAAGAAGAACGACGAACTCGCCCATAAGAAGGTCATATTTTTTCTAGGAGAAACTGAGAAAGAGGCTATACAGATATCAGAGGAACACCAGGGATACGACTGGGTCGCTTTCGATGAGGCAAAAGAAAGAGTGACCTTTCAAAACGCTAGGAAATTATTGACGAAATCTAGGGCGTATTTACGGGATAAAGATGTAAAAGTTACATAAAGATTAAATAATCACTCCCTATCATTTCCTCTACCCGCCGGTGGAATTAGATGAAGAAATTGATCAGGAAAGGAGAGGTTAAAGAGGTATATGAATTAGGTGAGGAGAAGTTGGAATTCCTTTTTACTGATAATATCTCGGTTTTCGATAAAATAATCCCGAACAAGATACCGGGAAAGGGCGAAACTCTCTGCAAGACCGCCGCTTACTGGTTGAAAAAAACTGAAGATCGTGGGTTCGATACCCATTTCATCGAGATAAAGAACGATAGAGAGATGATAGTGGAGAGATTTGAATTGTTAGAGGGCGATGAAATAGACGAGAACACCGTCGATTATCGTATCCCTTTAGAGTTCATCTCTAGATACTATGTAGCGGGTTCGCTTCACGAGAGGATACAGAACGGAGAGTTGGATCACGAAAAATTGGGCTTCGATGAGAAACCCGATTACGGGGATCGGTTACCCGAGCCTCATTTTGAAGTCAATACCAAAGATCAAAAGTCTGAAAGGATATTGAACAAAGAAGAGGCTCTTTCTATTTCAGGACTTACAGAGGAGAAATATGATCGTATCAAAGAGATCGTCTTCGAAATCGATGACATGATACGAGGGACAGTGGAGGAGAACGGCCTTTTATATGTTGATGGGAAGAAGGAGTTCGCACTAGACGAAGAGCGTAATATTATAATCGTGGATACTTTCGGTACAGCGGACGACGATAGATTTTGGTTGAAAGAGGAATATGAGGATGGCAATTATATCCAGAAAAATGAAGAATTCGTGAGGAAGCACTATGAGGAGACGGGCTATCACGATAACCTGATGGAAGCTAGGAGAGAAGGAGAGGAAGAACCGCCTATACCTCAATTACCCGATCATAAGGTTGAAGAGATATCCCAGATTTATATCGATTTGATGTCAAGGTTAACAGACGGCACTTATGGTGAAAAAAATGACTGAAAATGTAATATCTATATTAGATGTGAAAGATGAGTTGAGAGAGATCCTGCGCAGAGCGGGTGAGATGAAAAAGAAGCATAAGAACGGAGAGTCTCCTTCTCCTTTAAAGGACAAAAGTCTGGGCATGATCTTCGAAAAACCCAGTACTCGTACGAGGATATCCTTTGAGGTTGGAACTACCCAATTGGGTGGTCACGCACTATACTTGAGCCCGAAGGATCTTCAACTGGGCAGAGGCGAAACTATAGCCGACACCGCTAAGGTTATAAGCAGATATGTGGACGGTATAATGTACAGAGCTTTCGATCATGATATGATGACAGAGCTGGCTGAGAACTCCTCCGTCCCGGTGATAAGCGGATTGGATGACAAAGAACACCCTTGTCAAATATTGGCGGACCTTCTCACTATCAAGGAGAAAAAAGGCGATCTCGATCAGAAGTTCGTGTATATAGGGGATGGAAACAATGTCTGCAATTCTTTACTCCTGGGTTCCGCTATAGTGGGCATGGACATGATCGCCTGCACACCGGAAGATTATAGACCTGATGAAGAGATTTTTGAAAAAGCGGTCGAACTCGGAGAGAAGAACGACGCATCAATAGAACATCATGACACGCCCAAAGAAGCTGTTGAAGACGCAGATGTCGTTTATACCGATGTGTGGGTCTCGATGGGAGATGAAGAAGAGGCCGAGAAAAGGAAAAAAGATTTCAAAGATTATCAGATCAATAAGGAACTCCTGAAGCCTGCTGATGATGACGTGATCGTCATGCACTGTTTACCCGCCCATAGAGGGGTCGAGATAACCAGCGAAGTGATGGACGGCCCGCATTCAGTGGTCTTCGATCAGGCCGAAAATCGTCTTCACGCCCAAAAAGGTCTTATGTTAGAACTGATGGGTTAGTTATAGAGGTATAATATATGGATCCTTTCGTCAAACGGATGTTGGACGTTTCCTTCTCGGAAACGATGAAGATATCCAAGTTAGCTAGCAATATGGAAGCCGAGGGCGACGATATCATCTCGCTCGCCGTTGGGGAACCGGATTTTTCCACCCCTGATTTTATAATAGAAGCAGCTTACGAAGCGATGAAAGAGGGCTTTACCCATTATACTCAGTCCCAGGGGATACCAGAACTGAGAGAAGCTATAGCTGAAAAAGTCAGATCGGAGAATGACTTGGATTTCTCTGCGGAAAACGTTCTAGTGACGCCCACTAAACAAGCTATCTTCATGTCAGTTTTGGCTCATTTAGACGATGGTTCGGAAGTCATACTCCCCGATCCGGCTTGGGTATCGTATGAGCCTATTGTCAAATTCGCGGACGGTATAGTAAGGCGCGCTCCCGTGGATGTCGAGGATTTTTCCTTGAAACCGGAGGTTGTGAAAGAAACCCTTACTTCTCGAACGGAGATGCTCATCTTGAACTCGCCCTCCAATCCGACGGGTAAAACGCTCGATAAAGAAGATATGAAAGCTCTAAGAGATATAGCTATAGATAACGATCTGCTCGTGGTGACCGACGAGGTTTACGAAAAGCTCATCTTCGAAGGAGAGCATGTCTCTATAGGCTCTTTAGACGGGATGAGAGATAGAACTATAACTATAAACGGCTTTTCGAAGGCCTACGCAATGACCGGGTGGCGGTTGGGGTGGTTGACATGTTCGGAAGAATTATTGGAAAATATCGCTAAAATACAGACCCACTCAATCACCTGTGCTACGTCCTTCGCCCAAAAGGCCGGGTTAGAGGCTTTGAATAATAAGCAAAAATCGCAGGAATCTTTGCAGTTCATGATGGATAAATATGAACAGAGAAGGGACTTGATCGTCGATAGGCTGAATGAGATAGACGGATTTAGATGCAGTAAACCTAATTCTACTTTCTATACTTTCCCTGAATACGACTTCGATAAAGATAGTATGGATCTTTCGATGTATCTGTTGGAAGAAGCGAAGGTCGCTACGACTCCGGGTTCCGCCTTCGGAGATGAAGGAGAATCTCATCTGAGACTCTCGTTCGCTAACTCCCTTGAAAATATCGAAGAGGCGATGGATAGGTTAGAGAGAGCCGTAGATAAATTGTGATGGGAAAAGGTAAATAAACTCGGAAAGGATTTCCCGATCCGGGTTCGATGATGAAAACTCGCTATGAGCCGGAAGGCGATGATTATCCCTATGAGTTCTGAGAAACCCCTTTTATCCTTTATTGATTTCTATTTTCTTGGATATTTTTCAACTGTAGGATTTCGAGGAAACGCTACTTTAAAAATTTAAAATTTCTCAAAAATAAGAAAGAAAGGTTTTTCATGGACTCATGGGCCAGAAAGACTGATTTCAGCTCGGTAAATAGGGTATTTCGCTGAATAACGTCGGGTCTGGGCCCATAACTGTCCATCTGCTAACTCTATCCTTTTCGTGAGATCTTCTTACCATGTTTATTCCTCCTTTACATTCTTCAAACGCCTTATCGTTTAGATGACGTCTAATATGTGTTAATGTGGAGTAATATTTAAATATTTCGCCTTCTTTTGTACGTTTAGATGCTATCGAAGGTGGCAAGATGCCGGAAGATCTAAAACCGACGAAAGATCAGATAAATGTTTTATCCAATGCTTCTCGACTCCAGATAATGGCTCTTTTATTAGAAGAAGAGATGACGATCACCGAATTGAGCGAAAAGATCGGCGTGACACCTCAAACCGCCCATCATCACGTTCACGAACTCCTCGACGCGGGCTTGATACACGTCTCTAGAGAGGAGACTGAAGGAAACATTGTCAAAAGGTATTATGACGTAGAAGAGGAGTGGCTGGATTCTTCCGCAGTATGGGACGAATTGAACTTGGAAGAGAAGAAGAACTACAAGATAGCCGCTTTAGGAACAGTGAAAGGCATGGTGAACAGGGGGATCAAATATATCCAGGATAGTGAATGTATAGATCACGAAGTGGGATGGGTTTCTTTCAAAAAAGTACCGTTCACCGAGGAGAAGATGGAGAAAGTCGATGAGATCTTCGAGGCTACCGCCGAAAGATTGGATGAACTGAAAGAAGACGAAGAAGAGACGGAAGAAGAGATCACGGTAGTGCTCTCGACTTTGCCGGGGTGAATCTAGAATCCAAAAACCTTTTTTCCGAAGATAGGATGTGAAAAAATATGGCAGTAAATCTGTATTTCGTTGGGACCGCTGGTTCGGGCAAAACTACTCTGACCAAGGCTTTCAAAGAATGGATGGAAAGTCAGGGATATCAAGCCGTTACTGTGAATCTCGATCCCGGGGCCGATAAGCTTCCTTATTCCGTGGATATCGACGTGAGAGATTGGGTTTCCCTTCAAGAAGTGATGGACGAACACGATCTGGGACCTAACGGGGCTCAGATTGTCAGTGCCGATATGGTGGCTGTCAAGGCTCAGGAGATCAGAGAGGTGATGGATGAATTCGAATGTCATTACTTCCTTATCGATACACCCGGTCAGATGGAACTGTTCACGTTTAGAGAATCGAGCAGGGAGATGGTGAAAACGCTGGGAGAAAAATCACTGATAAGCTTCTTGTTCGATCCCGTATTGGCCAAACAACCATCGGGTTTCGTTTCGTTGACAACCTTGGCCGCAACTACTCAATTCAGATTTGACATACCGTATTTCCCGGTATTGTCCAAAGCCGACGTTTTGACTCAGGAAGAATTAGAGAAGATAATGACATGGTCCAAGGATTTCTGGAAATTGGATTCCGCCTTAAGAGAAAAAGCGGCTTCGGAAACACAGGTCAGTATAGAACTGATAAAGAGCCTGCAGAACATGGGGCTTCACAGAGGTATAACACCCATATCCAGCATGAATCAAGTCGGTCTTGAAGATATCTACGCCGCTGTTCAAGACGCGTTCTATGGAGGTCAGGATCTCCAAGTGGATTGAAAAAATCCTTTCAATTTACTCCTTTTTCTATATCGACGTTCTGCACCTTATCCTGACGCTTTTCAAGATTTTTCATATACTCTTCTCGGCTCTCGCAGTTCTCCTTCCCCGCGCAGTGAAAGAAACCGTGTTTCTTGCAGTAGACTCCCGTTTTGGTGTGCGGACATCGATCGTCTTCCGATCCTTTTCTGCTGACGTCCTCACCCATGAGTTCACCGTCCGACGGAGTCGGAGGTTTCCCTATCTCAGAATCTTCTACAAACTGACAGTTTTCTTCACCCACGCATTCTAGCGCCATATTATTTGGATAAGCGCATTTTCCGTCTCCAAATTCATATCTACACATTACCGCATCCCATCCGTCATACGTTTACCATCCTGAAGGGTTCGATAATTAATAGTTGACTCTGGATTTAAGCTTTATGGAATTCTACTCAAAAAGATCATATCTCGTCCTCGTCTTTCAGCTCGATGTTGTCGATACTTCTAGATTCTCTTCTTATTTTGTTCAATCTCTTCCTGACATCGTCGATCTTTATATCCAAGTCATCCTCGATATATTCCGACCTAGACCTCGACCTCTTTTTTTCTCTGAAATAGTGATAGGTCGCAAGAACCGAATAGATCAGAAGTACGACGATGATTAGGATCAAGATCATGTATGAGAGCCACCTTTCCAGTCCTTTTTCAGAATTATCTTCTCGTCTTCGATAGATCGGACGTTCTTGGTGGGTATTCTAACCCTTCTTTTTAGCGGAGATAATCCGAGAGGATTGACCAGTAATTTCCAGACTTTCCAGGGATGGTCTTCTATATACAGCTCATAGTCGTAGACTCTTCCGAGTTCTTGACCCTGAGAACTTTCCACCTTGTTACCTTCCAATCTTGTCAGATATATATCATTTTTTTCTGAAGGCGTCGGATTTCCTTGCTTCACAGGCCTATCGAGCTGCACCCTTTCATCTTTTCCGATGTTATTCAGATTTTCGATAGAAAAGTACTTCCCCTCTTTATTTATCAGCCCGGTTTCTATCTTTACCTCGTCAGATTCCCAATGACCTCTAGATCTTCTAGCGAGGATCTCCACCAGTTTGGCCTTACCCTTTCTAACCGGGGTATCTACTTTTTTTCTAATCATCTGGGTATAGAGTATAGTATCCATCCAATAACCTCCTATCGGCTCATCTCTAGGCTCCCGCAGTACGGGCATTCTTTTTTGTAATCTTTGAACATGCCGCAATCTTCACAGAAAGCGGACCCGTATCTGTATTTTTTCTGTTCATCTTCTTTTTTGAAAAGCTTCGCTTCCATCTTTTTTAGTTTTTTATCTTTTCTTTTCTTTTGAAGTTGATTCTTTATGTGCTTTCTCAACGTATCGGTGCTCACTTCGGCGATCCCTTTCTCTTTCAGATATTTTTGAAGCAATTCTAGATTTTCCGTAGGATCTTCTTGAGCTAATATATAGCTGTTGATCACCCGTCTGAGCCTGTTTTTTTCTATCAATCTTGACAATCTACTAACCTCCTAGAGTTCTTCTTCGATCCTATCTAGTCTTCTATTCAAGGATTCTATCTCCGCCTCGATATCTTTCTGGAAATCTTCAAGTTCTTCCGCATCTTCCAAACATTTATCGCATTTTTCTTCGTAGATCTCGAGATGAAGTTCTCTGACCAACCCGAAGTCCTCGATGTATTCGTCGAAATGTTTATCTAGATACTTTTCTAATCTTTTATCCATCAAACTTCTATTGTACCCGGTACCTTCGATCTCCGTTTCACCTGGAAATAGAAAATCTTCTATTTTATCCATAATATTTGTCGTTTTATCTATACTCCTGTTTGAAAATTCACCCATCTTATCTAATCCTCCTCTCCAAACAATTCTTTTTCAGCTCTATTAATTTTCTTCTTAGTCTTCATCAGCTTGGCGTTATCCGCCCCTCTTTCTAACCTCTGCATCCTTTCCTCTATCTCGTTCATCATAGCTAGGGATCTCCTGGACAGCACCGCTTTATCTCTCTCTATCTTGTCCAATTTTTCTTTCTCGTCGTCGTCTAGAACCATGGAAGCCTCTTTGAGATTCTCGATATGTTTTTCCCTCTGCATCATATCGAGTTTTTTGGAATTGAGTCTTGTCTCCGCCAATTCCTTTCTCTCTTTAGCTCTCTCTCTAGCGATTATTATTTTGGCGATTATCGCTAGGACGATTATAACAACTAACGAATAAAAGATAGATAGAAAATTTTGGGATATTATCTGGGCTGCACTCATATTTTCATCTCCTCTCTTCTACGGTTTCGAATTCGTCTATCCTGTCTTCTATTATCTGGAGGTCCTGGTCTATCTCTTCTCTTCTCGATTTGAGCTTATCCATCTTATCGGAAAGTTCTTCCAGTCTTCCGTCCATATTATCGGCCCATTCCCGGGCATCTTTTTTCTCGACGAGATCCCAGTTGTCGATTATATCTTCGAAATACTCTTCAAAATACAGTTCCGTATGGCTCGGGGCGTGGCCGTATTTTTCTGATAAAGATCTTTTTCTTTCTCTGCGTCTCAGATAAAGGAAACCCGCTATTATGAGGATCACGACGATCAAAAGGAAGGCGGTCGCGGCGGTCATCTTTCCTCCTCCTCGAGCCCTAATCTTTTCTCCAGTCGTTCCACTTTATGAAGATCTTCGTGAACTCTTTCCTCGGTTTTTTCCTTCCATTCTTTCATCTCGGATATCTCATCGACGAATCTTTCTATCCTTTTATCGATGTCATCGAGGTCCGAATGTGTGGCCAGTTTATACTCCTCTATATAATCTGGAAGATTATTGGTGATGAATTGATCCGCTTTATCGGAAGGAGTGATAGCTTTATTTTTAAAGAAACCTTTGGTTCTTTCCAATATCCCTACGTCAGAGCCTTCTCCCATTTTTTCACCTTTAGGATTTTCTTATTATAGGATAAATGTTTTCACAAAAAATAAACTTTTCCTTTCAGGATTTCGGCTCATCCGGTGAAAAGGAAACTAATCAGGAGATCAATTGGTATTTGATCGGAAAATATGTTTTAGATCTCTGGATAGTCAAATACCTCTACATTTTAGAGGCGCTTTCCCATCCTTCGATGGAAATTACCGGACAACCTTTAAATAGACTAGAGATGATATTGTATCAACCGTTTGGAGGTCTCCAAGGTATCATGCTTATCGATGATAGAGGATTTTTGAAAGATGAGGAAGGTGTTTCCGAGGTTGTCGGCACGATTTTGACTCTCGCGATCACTGTGGTTTTATTCACGAGTGTATATGCCGGAGTGACGACTTTAGAGGCGCCCGAGCAGAGGGATCACGTTGACATAACCGCAGATTTCGAACGCGTTGGGGGTACGAACTATATCAACGCCACCCACCGAGGAGGTAAGCAGCTCCAGTTCGATTCCTTGGCTTTTACGGTGTTGGTAGATGGTAAAACTCATCAAGCTTCTTTAGAGGATGATTCGGATGATTCAGATCTTAAATTAAATAAGTCAGGTGATACTTGGACAGTCGGTCAGGAAGTGACGATCAGGGATGATGATGGTATCATGGTGGGCTCAACGATAGAGCTAGTCATACAGAATCGGGAAACTAATAGAGTTGTTTACAGTTCCGTATTGGCTGAAAAGGGTCCGCAGCTCCTGCAGATAAAAAATACTTACATTCGGTACAATGAGGATTGGAAAAATTACGTCGAAAAAGGTAACGAGATAGGAATAATAGCTGAAATAAATGGTTTAAATGAAGAGGACGTATGGGTTAACGCCACAATCTTACATGACTCTAAAATCGTCACTTCAGGAAACGAGATCAGATTGGAAAACAAGAGCGGAAATAGAGGAAATAGATATTCAAACGAAAGTCTAGAAATAAGTCCGACTGCTGATGAAGGCTCATACTCGGTTAAAGTAACTCTTGAAAATAAAACTGAGTCGAAAGATACGGCGTATGTGAAATTGAATGTCGGAATCAAACCGGCGATAGACAACCCGAAAAGGCTGGAGATAGGTCAAATCGATTATACACCACAGTCACCGTCTCATGGAGACACATTGACTTTAGAGGTTCCAGTCTACAATCATTGGTCTGGGACTTACGAGACCGATTGGAAGGTGATCGACGACTACAAAGGGAGAACGGAAGAGAAAGATAACGATACGAACGTTAAGTTCACCGCTGGACCTGCCCCGACCGTGATCAGACCGAGCTTCCAGATAAACGGAAGCGGTCCTCATCAAATAAATATAGATATAGCTACCTCAGAGGAGTGGACCGGAGGCAGTAAAGGAATCAACGTTCACGTGGATCCCCATGCTCTAGTCGTTGAAGATATCACTGCGAAAGAAACGGATGAAGCTGAAGTGATGAGTAATACTTTGTCCGGGCTGAACGTGGATCACGACGTAACTACGGTTTCAGATGACGGGAATTTACCTTACGAGGAATACAGCGTAGTGATCTGGATGATCGGAGACGATGAAAGCAAAGATCCTGTGTTAGAAGATGCCGCAGGTGAATTGGAGACTTATTTAGATAAGGATAACGGGAGCCTATGGATCAAGGGTGCTTATGATCTTCCGGGTTTAAATCTTGGTAGCCTATCGGATAAATTAGGATACGATTCTGATTCTGATTCTTTCAGTTCTAAAACCGGAGATAAAACTCTAAACAGCGACGAAGGCGGCGCTTATGAATATTATAAAGGCGGTATCGATATAAGTGGGCCATCTTATTCTATGGACCCTAAATCGGATGCTAACGATACATTGAGACATAGCGAGGACGGAGAATACGATCCTAATGGAGAAACTTTTGGTGTCGGTTATAACCAGACTAACGGAACTCAAAGGACCGCCGTCGACTCTTTCATGATCGATTCGATAGATGACCCGGGTGTGAGATCCAATCTGGTTATCGACGTCATAGAATGGCTTACGAACATCACTAGAAGGGAAAGGAGAGATGTGGCGGTCATCGAGCAATATATAGAACCCGACGCCCCCATGTTTAGAGACCAAATCGAGATCACCGCGACCATAAGAAATAACGGTCCAGATAGGGTCGATCTGACGAACACGATCAGGTTGATAAGGAACGGAGGGGAAGAGATAATCCCGCTTCCGGAAGATGCTGGGGATGTAAAGATCGATGGAGGAAATACGACTAAAGTCAGTTTCACTTGGGAAGCCGTCGACCTAGGTATACAGAGATTCATAATTGATGCGGATTACTTGGGTCAGCTTGATGAAACCAACACCGTAAACAACGATATCCGGTACAAAAACTTGGATGTGACAGATGATGAGATCGAAGTCAACGTGCATTATTCGACTTTGGTCGTGGATGCCGATCTTTCAGAGACGGATGGTTCGACTAATACTACGGCTGAAGTGGTAGAATCTTTGGAGAGACTTGAGTATGACAAAGGAGCGGACTATAACGTTACATATCTCAGTGATCCAGCAGGTGATGATCCGGAAAGCGTCGATAACAGCACACTCTCCGATTATAATTCAGTGTTTTGGATAACCGGAAGTAGAAGTGATTCAGCCCTATCTGAAGGCGACGAGAAGAATATAACCGCTTACATGGAGTCAGGCGGCAATATAATGCTGATGGGAAGCCATATCGCTGATTCTTTAGAACCTGATGATGATTTAACGGGTTATTTGGGTATTGACTCATTTAACGGGAAAAAAGAGGCCGAGCTGTTGAACGGACAAAGAAATAACAACGTGAGCCACAATCTGAAGTACGAAATCGAAAATAGTAAGTATGATTCGGTTGAAACCACCGATGAAGGAGAAGTCTTATTCGAGAATATGACCAGAGGTAAATTTGGTTCGACCAAGGATAACAGGACCACAAAAGCTGTCTATATGCCGGTAAACCTCGAGAACATCACCGGCCCGCAGGCAAAAAATGAAGATTTTGGATATTGGGACGTGAATACGAGCGAAAAGAATGCGAGAGCCGAGTTCATCTACACCGTATTGTGGAGCTTCGGTAAAAAGGAAGTGATCCCTTCACAGCAAAATCCCGAATTGAGGGTAACGGATTACGATATCAGGATATCTACTGAACAGCCTAGAACTGCAAATTCTTACATCATAAATGCCACGATCGAAAATATAGGGTATGAAGGGAGTACTGCCCTTGTCAGATTTAAAGAAGGAAACGACCACATAGGCTCGAGGACCCCATATATCGGTCCTTCAGAGCGCTTCACCGAGACAGGAAGCACATATTCAACGGTAAATCCTGGAAGCATCACCGTGGAGATGCAGTGGAACCCTATAAATCCCGGAGAAAGACCGCTAAAAGTGAGAGTCGATCCGATTGACAGTGTTGAGGAGATTACGAATGAAACAACTGGCGAAGAGATAATGGAATTTAACAACCAGGCGATAATAGAACAGCCGGTCTATTACTTCTACGATGATATGGAAGATGATAGTGAAAACTGGGAACACAATAGGAATCTCATGAATATCGATGGAGAATCACCTCTGGATTTCGTAGATAGAAAAGATATTAACACGAATGTTGTCGGAGAATGGGATAGTAGTTATAGTGGAAGCACCTTAGATGATGCTTTCTATCCCAATAAGAACGGGGTCTACGAGACAGATAATGAAAGTGTTACTTCTTACACGCATTCGGCGAGTTACTCCAATCCAAGGTCGTTCTGGATGCCGGAGACGGAGGCATTGAATAAAACTGGGAGAGATCCTATAGATGTTGTGATGTTGATTGACACCTCAGGCTCAATGAGTGGTGAGCCAATTGCTGACGCAAAAGAAGCTGCTGAAAATTTCGTACTAAATTTAACAGAAAAGGATAGATTATCTCTTTGGAGATTTGAATACGCCTACAGTTATAATGATCCGGTTCAAGTAATGGATTTTACAAAGATGGATGAGGCTGGAAGAGATGAAGCCATTAATGGTACATCAACACATGAGGGTATTAGAGATTTTTATGCCGATGGCAAAACTCCATTGTGGGACAGTATTCATACCCAAATAGACGATGCCTATAATAATGTAAGAACAGGAGATGTTTTTCCCTTTGTAATGTCTTTGACTGATGGTGAAGATACTAGTAGTGATGTAATGCCAGAAGATAATTGGCCACAGCCTCCTTGGCCACCGTATGATGATGACGGGAATCCTGATGACGATTGGCAAGCCCCTCCATCAAATCTGGGTGTATGTGAAGCACCGATTACATCCTACACAGTTGGTCTTAGTATTCCTGGAGGAGAGGATGGTGATCTTGCAGATATGTTGAAGGAAACTGCACAAAGTTCGAACCCTAGTGGAAAATTCTATTATGCTCCTGAATCTGGTGATTTAAACGAAATATTTGAATCAATCTATGAAAATGTTACTGAAGAGGCCGGAGGAATCAAGAGCGTAGATCCAACGGATACCGATTCTTCGGATACGATAGAGGAAGAAAAAGGAAATGAGCTGGAAGCTCAGTCGATGGCGACAGAATTACTTTCCGAAGGATTCGAGGGAGGCTCTCTTCCTACAGATTGGGCTACTGAAAATGGGGATTGGGAAATTATCGAGGAAAGTTATAGTAATCTTGAGAATCCGTATGGTGGTAACTACATGGCAGGCATAGAATATCATTACGACGACGATAATGAATGGTTGATCACTAAGGAGATAGATGCGTCTTCCGCTTCGAACCTTCAATTGACTTTCTATGATTCATACGAGTGGCCCTCTGACGGGTCGACCAATTCTGTGAAGGTCTCTACACAGAATAATAATCCTAATACCTTTGATACAGTTAAAACCTATGATTCTACTTATATTAATAATAGAGATGAGAATAGCTGGAAAAAACAAACCGTTGATTTATCCGGATATGATGGTGAAAATAAACTCTACATAGCTTGGCAATACACTGGATACGATGCAGAAAATTGGTTTATAGATGATGTGACGGTTAGTTGGTCAACTAATGACCCTCCAGCTGCACCTACAAATCCCTCCCCATACGATGGGGCAACAGGAGTAAGCACAAGTCCTACTCTCAGCGTTGACGTATCAGATCCGGACGGGGATACAATGGACGTAACTTTCTACGATGGATCAGGTAACTCGATAGGTACTGATACTGGCGTAGCAAGTGGAGGAACCGCTTCAGTCAGTTGGTCTGGTCTTTCTACCGATACCAACTATTATTGGTATACTGTAGCCGATGATGGACAGGCAACAACTCAATCTAGTACTTGGCAATTCACTACATCTTCCGACGGAGAGGGAGGAGGCGGTGACACCTACGATATAGATAGAAAAAATTACCGTTTCACAACCACGAATCCCGCAAATATTGGAGATTCAAATAACATAAACGATATGACGCTGTCTTTTAGGACTAAACATTGGATGACTCAGGGTACTAATGGAGGGGTGCTTTACCTATGGGGTAAAAACGAAAGTGAAAGTGGTTGGAACTGGGATCAAGACCATAGGGTGTATATGAAGCCGGAGCAGTCTTACACGGGTAATTTGAAGTTCAGTGGAGTCGATAATAATGCCTCTGAGGGAGGACCATTGGATACTGGTGATGGTTATACGGGTTTGAGGGATGCCAAAGGCGATCTGCCTTATTGGTGTTTCAATGGTAAAAGCCAGAGCGGAACATTTGGATGGAGATATGTAGAGGTCGACGTTGAAGATTATCTAGACGATTTCAATATGGGTGGCGACGGAGCCCCCGACGAGATAAGGGTCATGTTCCTCTACGCCCGATTTGGAGGCATCAATAAAGATGAAGGTTGGCACCCAGAGATGGGATGGTACATCGATAATGTGCAATTGAAGATATCAGCCGACTGGTCATCAGACGGTCCCGGTTATTGGGCCAAAACGAACACCTCTGACTTACAAAATAAGGGATTGGACTCAGATGAAGATGATGTAGACATGACCGACTATGAAGATGAAGACGGCCATGAACAATTCTGGATGTTCGGAAATATCAGTGAAGGTGAGGATCACCTACCTGAAGGTGTGGATGCAAGTCTATATACTCCGTTGATATCGCTCTCTAACGCAGAAAATCCTGTATTGAACGCCGATGTTAAATTCAACTTTAATAACGCTTCTGGCCTACCTCCCAACGGTCTGCGTATCGAGATCTCTGACGATAACGGAGTGACTTGGAGTTCTGTGACTTACGGGGTGAGGTCCGGCTGGGGAGCCAGTGGAGATAGTGAAAATGGGGGATACTCTGGAAGTACGGGAGATAGCAGCGACTACGGCTGGGTAGACACCGATACGTTGGCGAGACTGAACGTCGATCTCTCCGGTTGGAGAGGCGAGAACATCATAATAAGGTTTAGAGTGTTCACGAACAATGATGATGAACCCATCTATGAAGATGAAAGCTTACCCGAAGCCGTATTTATCGACGACGTGATCGTAAGAGAGAACACTACAAATAATAACTTGAATGGTCTTTCAGAAAATTCCGACTCGACTCAAAACGTAGACGAAGGAGTGGAAAAAGGAAATGATGATAGCGTCGAAAACGGAAAAGGTCAAAGTAGATCTGGTAGAGATGAAGGAGATCTGCAATTTATAGACTCACAGATTGATACCTTCTCGCGTTACGAAGTAGAGTCGACAACGAAGGAAATCAAGAAAGCCGACGAGAAAAGTTTCGTACCTCTCGAAAGGCGGAGAAAAATATGGTTCTAAGGCGATGTTTTAAAGTGGATGAAGACGCCGTATCCGAGGTCGTGGGCAGCATATTGACCCTTGCGATAACTGTGGTGCTGTTCTCAAGCGTCTTCGCTACGGTCACACAACTAGAAGGGCCCGATGAGAAATATCATGTAGAACTAAAATCAGATCTAGATTATCACGACAGCGTTCATTACGTGAACATCACCCATGAAGGCGGGAAGGAGCTATCTACATCGGGACTCCGCTTTACAATCCTGATCGACGGGGTCGGTACTGGTTACGATTTCGATCACGATAACGTAACATTAACGGGGGACGATAAATCAACTTGGTCTATCGGCGAGCAGATAAGTATCGAAGATCGATATGAATTGGATATGAACTCCACTATGGAGTTGGTGATCCAAGATAAAGATACGAACCGCGTTGTTCACAAAACCGTGATTTTAGAAAAAGGTCGGGAAGTGTTCGAAATCAGAAATTCTCATATCAGGTATAAAGAATCGTGGCGTAATTATGCAAGACCGGGAGAGGAAATAGAGATCAGGACGGAAGTTACCCCATCCATATTCAAAAGAAATGAATCCTTCAGTCATGATGACATTTGGGTTAACGCGAGTATATACAAAAACGATATCTTGGTTAATGAAGACTGGGATCCGATATCCTCCAACGAAGTTATTAATCTGACTCATCTACGGTCAGGGATATACCACAATCTATCGCTCAGTGTAAAAGCGGGTGCAGAACATTCGTCCTACAGGATGAAGATAACCGCCGAGAGTAAGAAAGCCTCATTGGAATTGAATACCGAACCCAGGTACATATATCTGAACGTCGGTAGAGATGTTAAAGAATTTTATGAGAAAAAGGTCGAGATCGGAGATTTTTGGTTGAGTCCCGGTGATCCAGCTCACGGAGGCCCGTTGACGATAAATGCAGAAGTCTTCAATCACGGAGAAAGCGATGTGAAAACAGATTGGAAAGTCGAAGATGATAGACAGGAAAACTTCAATGGAAGCATAACTGTAAATGCCGGCCCGGCTCCAACTCTTTTAACCGCCCAGTATCCAAATGGTGCTCTCGGGCATGGTCCTCATGAAATAATGTTGAAAGTTGATCCCACACCGGATGGTTGGGGAGAAGACAATAAAACAAAGATGGTAACAGTTGATCCTAGCGTCATGCTTGTCGGAGATTCTATCCCTGATAGTCAGGAGGAAACGGAACTGATGAAGAACGCTTTGAACGGCCTTAACTACAAGTATGACTCCTATTCGGTGGATATAGGAGAAACTATACCGGAACTGGAAAGTAAACTTATCAATCACAGTATCTGTATTTGGATGACCGGTAATCGTACTGAAGAAGCGGACGATCTCTACATCAATGATGACGGAGGAGCAGATGATCCGGTTTTGACAAAATTGAATGATTATGTTGAGGGGAATCTGAGAGATGACAGAGCTCTCAATGGAACACTTTGGTTTTTAGGGTCTAATCTTGAAAAAATCGAAAATAACAATATTGCTTTTGGCGAGCTTCAAAATAAATTAGGTCTTGATTTCAATGTTCCCGATGGCCCATTTGGAGACTCGGGGTCCTTTGGAAATGAAAAACTCCTGTCACCTCTGGTAAAAGACAAAAACGGGACATACGGCGATTTCACTTATGGTGTCGATGAAGGTGAATACGTTAAAATAAAGGAGAAAAAAGACGGTGTGGAAGATAACGACATTTTAGCGGATGAATATACTCACTATGGATTGGGCTACGAGAAAAAGTACGATGACAAAAATTATACTCATAAAACCGTAGTAAATTCGTTCTTGTTTAAATCAATCGCGGACCCTGGTTTGAGAACTATAATGGCTGGAGAAGTCATAGAATGGCTTTCCAATATGACCACTAGACAGGGTACTGATATATCCGTTGTGTCTCAAGATATAACGCCTAAAGCGGCGATGTATAGAAAGAACGTGACCATCACGGCAAGATTGAGGAACAACGGACCAGAAGAACGTTCTGTTAGAGTAAGAGCGATTCGAGATGATGGGGAAGAAGTTTTACGACCCGAAGGTAAAGAAAGGATATCTCTTCCCGGGAACGGCGGAACAAAGATAGTTACTTTCAAGTGGTATGCTGATGAACTTGGAAAACATGAATTTTTAGTTAAGGCTGACTATTTCAACGATATAGACGAAGTTAATTCGAGAAATAATGATATAACTTACAAGAATTTGGACGTGACATCCGACACGATCGAAATCAGCGTTCAGTTTTCTACGCTTCTGGTCGATGCCGACGGTTCTTCTGAGAACAAAGAAGTCGGAAGAGAAATTAAGAAGTCTTTTGATCGGTTAGGATATAAAAACGACAGCGTCGGCAAAATAACGGATTACAATTACACGGAAGTAAAAGCAGGAGAAGTCGGGCCGGATTATGAAGGGGAAGGAGGTATGATAGAATACAACGCAGTGTACTGGATTACGGGTCGGAGAGAATCAGAAACAGATGAACCTCTTTTCACGGACGAAGATATAGAAAACATTCTGAGTTATATCGACCAGGACAGCGGGGCTAACATGCTTTTCATGGGTGAAAATATCCTGACTTCCCTCTCTGAAGGAGGTCTTGTACCTGAAGAAAGAGAGTTGATCAAGCATATGGGTATCGATCCAGATTCGACCATAGAAGACACCCAATCTTCAACATTGATCGGACAAAAAAGAAATGATCTCAGCCATAATCTAAAATATGATATTGAGGAAAAAAGCTATACGAGATTTGGAGAAACTACAGAGGGTGGAGAAATACTTTTCAAGAACAGAAAAGGCGATAATCTCGCCTCTATGAACGATACCGGAACTTCTAAGACAGTTTACATGGGGGTCGGTATCGATAGAATAGAAGGCTCGCTTATGGGACAAGATACGTTCGACGACTGGCCGGTAGGAAAAGTTGACGCGGGCAATAAAAGTGCGAGAGACGAGTTCATCTATACCTCGCTTTGGAATTACGGCAAAAAGGAGATTAGACCGCGGTACCAGAGGCCCGAGTTGAGAGTAACCGATTATGACGTAAAAATATCTTCAAAAAATCCACAGACTGCTGGTTCTTATGAGATCGACGTTACTATAGAAAATATCGGTTACAAGGATGCTTCGGTTTTAGTAAGGATCGCCGACGGACAAAATTATGTAGATTCTAGAAATGTTAGAGTGGGAGCTTCGACGAGGACTTCGGAGGAGGGAAGTACATATTTTGAAGTGAAACCTGGTTCAGAAACGATAGAGGTCTCTTGGAGACCGAATCACGGCGGTATGAGAGCGATAAAAGTCAGAGTGGATCCTCTCGATCAGCGAGAAGAGATACAGAACGAAACCGGAGAAGAGATAATGGAGTTCCACAACCAAGCTATAATTGAACATCCGGTGTACTACTTCTACGATGATATGGAGAACGGCGAGGGCAAGTGGAGATATGATTCCACCTTGATGAATATCGACGGATCTTCACCGCTGAACTTCATAGGGAGAAAGGGCTTGGATACTAACGTCAACGGTTCATGGGACTCAGATTTGAGCGGCAGCACAACAGCGGACGGAACCGTTTATCTGAATGGTAACGGAATTTATGAATCGGATAATCCGGCCATAGGCAACTTCACCGGTAACGCTTCTTATTCACCTCCACGATCATATTGGTTGCCAGAGACGCCCGGCGATCCGGAGGCCAAGGGTAGGAAGCCTATTGACTTGGTTTTGTTGATTGATGATGGTTTAGCTGAAAGTAACGACTTAGAAAACGCAACGGACGCAGCTAAAGCAGCAGTCAATATGTTAGAACCGGGTGATAGAATAGGAGTACTTCGATATGCTACTGGAGGCGCTCCACCACATAATGTTCTATCAGACCTAACTGGAGATGAAGAAACTTTATTTTTCAAAATAGAAGATGAAAATGATAAGAGCCAGGTAAATTCTAAAATTGACGGAATTTCAGGTACAAGTTCTCGAAAGAACTTTTTTGACGCTTTATCATGGGCTCTTTATGGATTACAAGAAGAAAAAAGAGAAAATAATGTAGATGTTGTGGAGGGAATAATATCCTTTACTGATGGTGTAAGTGATCAAGATAACCAAGAAACTGGTCGATTCCGGTATTCTAAAGGTGGTCCAGATGAACCTGCAGAAGAAGGACCCGTTCGAAGGTTTAAAAATGGAGATGGAAGAGGTTTATTAGGCATACCTTACAATATTATGACTATCTCAATCAGCAATACCTTGAATACTAGAAAGCATTGGATATCTGCTACTTCCACTGGTAATTTCTCTTATGGAATATTGGAAAGAGATACAAAAAAATTAAAAGATCTTTATCGTCTCTTTGTGAATCAGCTCCAGCAATCAGCCCGGGGAGAGTTAAAATCTATACCGATTGGAGAGGTAGGAAGTGATAACACTATTTTTTCTAATAATATGAAAGATACTCAAACTGAAATAAAGGACACTGAATTTTTTGTATTTGAAGATGCTTTCACAACGGGAAAATTAGACCCTGAAAATATTTGGCAGGATTCCACTTTACCGGGTTCTGGGATACCAGGACATGGTTATTATGATACTTTTGAATTTAACCCTGGCTATGTTGAGAGAAGAACTAAAAAGAGCGGAAAACCGACTGATTGGATTTACATAAAATCTGAGAATACAGATGAGAAAATTTCTAAAACCGTAGATCCGAGAGAAACATTAGACAAATTAAATGGAGAGTATACAGTCAAAAATGCCTATGCCAACTTTTTACTTGAAACTCAAAATAATGCTGAACTAAAATTAAAAATAAATGGACAAACCGTCAGATCAGGTTTAGCAAGTAGTGGAGAATATTTTAATGTTTCTACAGGACTAAACAATGCTGAACCATTTAAATTTGAATTTATACATTCAGGAAGTGGGGGTGATTTATGGTTAGACGACATCTCCTTCACATACGAGATAGATTACTATCCGTCAGAACAGGAATATGCCCAAAACATCGCCCAAAATAGAACTTACCGATACCTGACCACACCTTCAGCGGACCTCGGAGAGATGGAGAATCTTAACAGCGCCACTTTACAGTTCAGACATAAGTACAAGTCGACGCAGGGAGCCACTGGAGGTTTCATCTATCTTTGGGGTAAACAAAACAATGAGGACTGGACATGGAATAAAACTAGAAGACTGTACGTAGAGCCTGAACAGTCCTACACCGGTAACTTGAACTTGGATAGGGTCGAAGAGCAGAAAAATACTGGCGGAGTCAATATAACTGGAAATAACGACGGACTCATAGATGCTAACGGTAACTTACCTTATTGGGTCTTCAACGGCAAGAGCCAGGATGGAACCTTTGGATGGAGATACACCGAGGTTGAACTGACCCGATATAAAGATTTCATAAAGAATTTTGACAAAGTAAAAGCCGTTTTCACTTACGCCCAACTCGGCGGTATCACCAGAGAGCAGGGCTGGGAACCTCCGATGGGCTGGTATATCGACAATGTGAAGTTCAAGGTCTCCTCTGAATGGGACAGTAACGGACCGAACTACTGGAACTATACCAACGCAACTCAGTTGGAGGATATGGGTATAGATATCGACGATAACGACCTAGATAACTACACCGATCACACCTACGGCACCGAAGACGGTCATTATTGGATCTTCACCACCAACAATGGAGGACGGGATGCGCTCCCGAAAGGCGTCGATTCCAGTCTCTATACCGAGCCGATTTACCTCGACAATGCGGAAGATCCCAGATTGACGGCTTATATGAAATTCAATCTACATGACGATGCGGGATTGCCTCCTGATGGTTTCAGAGTAGAGGTCTCTTCTGACAATGGAAGGACTTGGAATTCTATCACTTACGGTGCTAGGGCCGCATGGAATGCCAGCGGGACCGATAAGAAATCAGGTGAAGCTTACTCCGGTACTACAGCCGACGACGATTCAAAGTATGGATGGGTAAACAGTAATTCCCTTTACAGGCTCAACGCCGATCTATCCGGGTGGAGGGGAGAGAGCATAATCCTCCGCTTCAGGGTTTTCACAAACACCACTACCGAATACGACGAGAGTGATCTACCTAAAGCAATATTTATCGACGACGTGATGGTTACCGAGGGTAAGATGGGAAACTCGAACACGGTCTTAAACACTGAAGAGATGAAATCAAGGTCGTTCGAAGTGGACCGAAGTGAAGAAAGACACGTGAAAAAGGAGTCAAATCCGTCCGGTACTTTCGAAGATCTGTACGAGAAATACCCATCTTATACAGACCAGATAATCGATGAAGAAGAATCGCTAAGGTATCTCCTGGGAACCTTTTACACGGGTGCAACTCCGGAGATGACCACTAGGTTTTCCAAAAACGACTAAAGGTGCGTTCTATCCATACCCGAGGAAAAAACCAATATCATTTATATTTTAATTTTACCCAAAACTTATATAAATAGAGTTCGCCTATTATAAAAACCGTATGACGGCCAAAAGGATCCCCCTCACGAAAATCAGAGGAGTCGGAAATAAGACCGCTGACAAACTCAAGGAAGCTTTAGATGTAGAGAGAGTAGGAGATTTATTAGAACTTTCCAAAGAAAGATTGAGAGAAGTCGAGGGGATAGGAAACAAAAGGGCTGAAAGGATTCTAGAGAATGCGGATAGTTTCTTCGAAGAATGTGAAAGCTGCGGGAACAGAAAATTAGAAGGTGAAACCTGCGAGAACTGTCTTTCCGATCTGCAAGATGACTTGAAAAAGCTGAGGAAGGATATAGAAGAGATCAGAGAGGAACTAGGACTTCAGGGCGGCGACCATCTAGAAAGAACTTTTCAGGATGTATATGAAAGTATCAAGGATGAAGATGTAGAAGAGGGTAAGGATCTTCTAGAAACACTCAAAAATGATCTCGCTAAAGCAGAAGAACTAACTGACCTAGTGGTAGAGATAGAAGATAAATTGGATAATGGAGAACTGATCTACGACTCCGCTTATGAAAATGAATTAGATAAGATAAGGACCTCCTTCGAGAAAGGGAAGTACGGGAGAGGGGAAAAGAGAGCTGGGAAGGTGTTGAATTACATCGAGAACGAAGAAGAGTACTTAGAGATGGATGAGGAGGAAATCCTCAGAGAAAATATAGAGGAGTTCAGCAGGAAGGTGATAGGGACCGGTCCTAGAGTGGGAGAAAAGATATACGGAAACGGCTACCACACTTTGAAGGAAGTATACGAGGCGGGTGTTGATACTTTACAACGGGAAACGGAGATAAAGGAAACCACATCCCGGATACTTATCGACAAACTGACATCTCTATTTGAGAGGAAATCTTTAGATATCGAGAGCGGTCAAGTTGAAGAAAAATCTGAGGAAGAAGTTGACAGTTTCGAAGAAAAGGAAGAATCAATCTTTCGAAAAGTTGAGGAGACTCAGGAAACAGAAGAAGAAAAGACGAAGATACAGAAAATAGATAAAGATGAGAAAAAGACTAAATCTCCTTCTCCTACAGAAATATATCAAAGGAAAAACGTCCAAAAGATCGAAAAAAAGGATGGGATCATCGATTGGATACCCGCGGTCGTCGTAACTATCTTGTTAGTGATAGCGGGATATCTACTTTTTTTCCATTTTTGAAGGTCATTACTTTTTCACATAGAAAAGGCTCAGTAGAAAACTTTCCTAGAGAAGGAATCACTTCCGAACCAGAGCTGAAAACATGGAGATTTCTTACTGTTAAATTTTAGAAAAATATTTATAAAGGACCTAAGAGTATATCTATTGCGGGTTGAATCCCGCAGGAGGACTTAATCTATGAAAGAACTAAAAAGAAATGAAGAAGGTGTGTCGCCCGTTATCGCGACCATTTTGATGGTGGCTATAACGGTAGTGCTCGCAGCAACGCTCTACATGATGGTCGGTGACATCGGTGGCGATGATACTCAGCCGTTGGCCGGTAGTTTGACCCATGATGAAGGAACGACTTTTGAGATAGTGTCTCTACAAACGCCTAGTAGTGCTAATCCAGATAATGTGGAAATTATTGTCTTAAGTCCCGACGGTACTCAACTAAATAATGCCAGCCAAAAATTAACCGATGGATGGTCTCTATTAGATGACGGTGATGTTGTTGGTGGTAGCCGTTTTGATGTAAGTAATTTTAATATGGATGAATCGGAGGATTCAGGAGATGGTGAAGGCGACGTTATCAGTGAAAGTCATATCGGAGAAGTCGTCGTCCGCATAGACGGCTACACCGGCACGTTGAACTACGAGATGTAAAACAGCACATACACACACCTTAAAACCTTTTTTATATATTATTTTATAGGATTCTTTAAGTTGATGATTGTAAATACCGCTCTTTTTCTTAAAAAATACTATTTTAGAGATATAATCTAAAAAGAAGAAAAGTAAAACAAATATAGTTTATTCACCTTCAAAAATATTTAACAGTTAAAAGAAAACTTTAAATACCCTTGAAAAAAATAAACGTTTGTGGGTTATATCCCACAGGAGGACCTAACCTATGAAAGAATTAAAGAGAAATGAAGAAGGTGTGTCACCCGTTATCGCGACCATTTTGATGGTGGCTATAACGGTAGTGCTTGCAGCAACGCTCTACATGATGGTCGGTGACATCGGTGGTGACGATACTCAGCCGTTAGCCGGAAATATAACTCATGACGAGGAAACGACTTTTGAGATAGTGTCTCTACAGACGCCGAATAGTGCTGAGCAGGGAGATTTGCAAATAACGGTGATACCCAACGATAATGCCCCAGATGGTGCTAGCGAAGTTCAATTTAGCGGAGATGAGATAAGTTGGTCTCTGCTTGGCGGTGACAATAATGATGAAGTAGTTGGAGGCAGTCGATTTGACGTGAATGAAACTAGTGAAAACTCTAACCCTATAAATTGGGATGGAGAAGCTGGTGATACTGCTCAAGAGACGGAAGCTGTAGATACGGATAATATCGATCAAGATGAAATAGATGAAGTCGTCGTCCGAGTAGACGGCTACACCGGCACGTTGAACTACGAAATGTAAAACAGCACATAAACACACCTTAGTAAACCCCTTTTTCTTTTATTTTTCTAAAAACAGAATTCTATACTTCAGTTGATGTACTACGGATATTCCCCTATCCCTAGTTTTTAGAGAATACTGCCGAAGAGACCGCTCTTGCCGGATATATTCCTCTCCGCCACAAGGCACAAACTCCTACTCGGCCTAGAAAGACTGCACTTTTTTCTTTGATGTGATTCCAAAAATTATAATAGTTACTTTGGAGAATAAAGTGAACAGGAGTGGGTCAACCCCTAACTCTTGTTTAATAGGATTAGTCCTCCTGCAGGGGGAAGGGGTGACCCACTTCCTTTTTGTCCCTTTTATAGTCAATGACCCGACTTTTTGAACTTATGGAGGAATCATATAGATCCCTCCTAGTCACAAAATGAATTTTGTTCATTTGGAGGGTTATTGACTAGCTGTGGATGTCGGAACTTTAATTCAAAAAGTTCCGACTTCCTCTATAATTCTTTACTTTTCGCAATTTCAAAAATGATTCTATCTGTGTTTGGGTTGTTGTTTGTTTGTCCGAATCAACCGACTAGTTCAAGCGGTAGTCGTCGTAGCGGTTTTTAGCTATTTTGTAGAGGGTCTTCTTAGCTTGAGGTGTTTTTTTGTCGGAAAGGACTTCTACAGGGGTATAGAAAAAGAAAATTTTAATATAACCTCACAATGAGGATAAGTGAGGATAAAATGAGTAAGGTCCCCGTTGACGAAGTTCACGAGATAATGAAGAAATATACGATAGGCGATGGAAAAGATGTTGTTTATGACCATGAAAAAAGTCATGGGAGCTATTTTTACGACGCAAAACGAGATAAAGAATTTTTAGACATGTTCAGCTTCTATGCGACTCTCCCTATCGGACATAATCATCCTAAGCTCCGTGAAGACGATTTTATGGATCATCTTGCAAGAGCGGCTGTTCAAAAACCATCTAATTCGGATATCTATTCACAAGAACTTGCAGAGTTCACAAAGACCTTCGCGGAGATAACCGGTCCAGAATGGGCCGAACATTACTTCTTTATCAGCGGAGGCGCCTTGGCGGTCGAAAATGCTCTTAAGACAGCCATGGATTGGAAAGTAAAGAAGAATTTCGCTGATGGAGCCACCGAACAATTGGGTCATCAGGTGATCCATTTCGAAGACGCCTTCCACGGTAGATCCGGATATACACTATCTTTGACCAATACTTTCGATCCCCGCAAGTACAAATATTTCTCAAAGTTCGATTGGCCTAGGATCGAACCTCCTGAATTAAAATATCCGGTGACCGAAGAGGAGATAGAGAAAGTCAAAAAGGACGAGGAAAAAAGCATAGATCAGATCAAAGAAGCTATAGAGAAAAACGGTAGAGATATATCCTCTCTTATAATAGAGCCTATCCAGGCCGAGGGCGGCGATAAACATTTCAGATCCGAATTTTTCGACAGGTTAAGAAAGATATGTGACGAGAACGACATCATGTTCGTGTTAGACGAAGTCCAGAGCGGAATGGGTCTTACCGGCGAATGGTGGGGCTACCAGAACTACGACTTCGAGCCCGACATGCTCGCATTCGGGAAGAAATCACAGGTCTGTGGAGTCATCTCGAACGACAGGGTGGACGAAGTAGAAGATCACTGCTTTGAAGAGTCCAGTCGTCTCAACTCGACCTGGGGCGGAAATGTTGTGGACATGGTAAGAGCCAGTAAATATCTAAAGATCATCGAAGAAGAGAATATGGTAAGGAACGCCGATAAAGTCGGAGATCATCTTTTTGATTCTCTTGAAGATCTTGAGGAAGATTGTGAAGGCGTATCGAACGTGAGAGGTGAAGGACTGATGTGTGCCTTCGATCTTGCGAACACCGAGATGAGAGACGAAGTGATAGAGAGCGCATTCGATGAAGGCATGATAATCCTGAAATGCGGTGAAAAATCGATAAGGTTCAGACCTCCGCTGGACATCTCCGAGGACGAAGTGGACGAAGCCATTTCTATACTCGAGAAAGCTATAAAGAACTGTGACAAGTAAAACAAAAAATCTTTTCCCTACAACTCCCTTTCTACTTTTCCTCTGGCCGCGTTTATGACCACTATTTTATCGGTACCCTCAACTGCCCACATCGGTACGTATATTATGCCTTTTTCTTCTAGAACTATATCTTCTTCAGAGGGTTCTTCACGACTTTTTTCTACTATCGTAGCTCCGTTCTCTTCCCACTTCTTTTCTTTCTCCTCGGAGAACTTTTCTTTCAACGCTTCGAAAGCTTTATCCGAACTTTTCTCTCCCGATAAGTTGGGCTCCAACTTCACGTGAGATCTTTTTATCTCCGAGATGATCTTGAACTGTCTTTTCCAGAAATTGATCTCACCGGAAACCGCGTTCAAGTAGATCTTCCCTTCTTCCGTCTCACCATCAGGTTTTTTCACTTTGTAACTGTAGAGAAAATGTGGGACCAGCTCTAATCGATATTTAAATCCGCCGGCAAGCTTTTCCCCCAATTCGGAGACCTCTTCGAAATCCATCACCGGTTTCAAGATACCTTCCTTTATCTGATGCTCTATTTCAAATTCAAACCCATCGTCTGGACCTTTGATACCTTCTTCTCCTTCAGCAATACCTTCTAGGGTCGATTTCTCCAGCATCATAGTTCCAAATTTTTGGATCAGCGTTTCCCTATCCCATACTTCAGTATCTTCCGGTATCGATTCCCACACATCGGCGGGAAGTTCTTCTGTAGTTATCAGAACACATTGTCCTTCGCACTCTTCCAGTTTTAAAAGATCGTCTTCATGGACGACAGGGCCGGCTATTATAAGATTGAGTAGTTCCTCACCAGAATCCACTACGGTCTTCCCTCTCTCGCTTTCAACGATGCTATATTCCTCGTATTCGAGATAGTCCTCTAGAAGTTCATAAAAGTCTTTCACGTTATCCCTTTTCTTGAATTTACAACTGATCTATTCCAGAGATGTACCTGATTTGACATCTCTATATAAGCCCCAAGTCGTTTCTTGCATTTAAATTTAATTATTTAAAGAGGTTTTTTGAAAACGAAAAATGTCAATATTCGACGAAAGCTTGGGCCATATTTCTATTATCAGCGGCTTCACAACCGTTCTCGTTGGCGACTATGAGACCGATAGAGTGTTTTTCTGGAAAATCCTGAACAACTTCTTCCGCGGCCTCTTCCATACCCTTTTCCTTTATGAGATCGTGACACTGTTTCGAGGCTATCCTTTTAGTTATCTCCTCTCCTTTTCCCGTGGCGACAACGGCTCCGTCTTCTCCCACGAAAAATCCGCTTCCGATAAGAGGACTGTCTCCGACCCTGCCTCTTACCGAGTAGCTGGCTCCACCAGTCGAGACCGCGGCTGCGGCCTTCCCGTTTTCGTAGGCGACTGCACCCACTGTACCTCCCTGGATCTCGTCATAAAACTTCCGGTAATCTTCCAGATCCTCTTCTTCGCCCATCTTTTCTCGCATCTCTTCGAGCTGTTCTTCTCTATCTTTAGTCTTCAGGTCGGTGTATTCGAAACCTCGTTTTTTGGCCAACTCGGTGGCGGAGTCTCCGGCAAGTAAAAGATACGGGGAATCGTGAACTATCTCGGCTATTCTGACTGGGTTCTTCACATCTTCTATCGCGGCGACCGCTCCGATATCTTCTTCGGATTGAACCGCCGCGTCCATCTGAACGGAACCGTCGAGTCTCAGTTTCGAACCCTTTCCGGCGTTGAATGTCGGATCGTTCTCCAACTCTTCCACGACCGCTATGACCGCTTCTATAGCACTCATGCCTTCTTCGTATCCTTTGTCGATGGCTTTTTTCACTTCACTATCGTTCTTTCGTGGACTTCCCACGCCACCATGAGCTAGAAGAATCATGATGTGTTCTATCTACGGGTGTTTAATTATTGTTTCGGGGTGTTTTGAATTGAACGGAACGATCGATCTTTTTTAGGTAAGCTCGATAGCAAATCTTTTTATAACACGAAAAATAAAATAGCCATGTCAGGAGAGAGGCTGCCGATAGTATGGGCTCTCAAAAGATGCTTGTCTTAGGTTTGGTCATTATACTCATAATTAGTGGATTTGCGATATCGTTAGGACTTTTTAGAGATACTAATTCAGGGACGGATGACACTGAGAATTCAAATGGTTTATTCGCTGGAGGGAGCGGAACTGAAAGTGATCCTTATGAGATCAGTAATGTTAAGCATCTGCAGAATATGAATGAGAATCTTAGTGCGCATTACGAGCTGGTTGACGATATAGATGCGAGTGTGACAAAAAACTGGAATAGTGGTAAAGGATTTGTCCCGATAGGTTATTATTACTCATGGCAATCTGGTTTTCAAGCGAAAAGATTTACTGGGACTCTTAACGGTCAAGGTCATGTAATCAGCAAACTCTGGATTAACAACTCTTGTCCATCTTCTTGGAATGTGATCTCCTCGCACGGACTTTTTGGTTTTATAGGAGAAAACGCTTCGATAAACGAAGTAGGTCTTGAGCATATAAACGTGGATGGTGCCAAAGCGGGCGGACTAGTCGGAAGGAACGATGGCACGATCAAAAACTGCTATGTTACAGGAAAGGTGAACGGTGGAGGGGGTTTGGTAGGATGGAACGTAGGCCTTATCAGTAATTCATACGCTAGAGTGGACGTGAGTGGAACCTCTTCAGGAGGTCTGGTTGGAGAAAATGGGGGTACGATTAAGAACTCATATGCTACTGGAGATGTGAGTGGAGACTGGACTTCAGGAGGTCTGGTTGGAGAAAATGGGGGTACGATCAAGAACTCATATGCTACTGGAGATGTTGGGGGTTACTGTGGGACAGGCGGGTTAGTGGGAGACAATCGCGGCACAATCACCCACTCTTATGCCACCGGCGACGTGAATGGAAACAAGAGTATAGGCGGACTTGTGGGATATAATGACGGTAAGATCCTGGACTCATACTCTACGGGAAACGTTAAGGGAAACGAAAGATTAGGCGGACTCATCGGACTTAATCATGAGGGCACGGTCGATAACTCTCATTATAATATCGATGAAGTTTTGATCAACGGTGAGCATCGTCTCACCATAGGCGGGCTTTTCGATTCGCAGTTTCAAGATTGGATGTCGAGCAACAAGGCTCTAAAAATAGAAGATTACAGCGATACCCTCGTTCCGGCCGGGAATCATTATGAGATCAGAGGTGTACAGGGCATAAAAGACCTGCTTGGATTTACCGATAATGAAGAATATAATTTTAGTCTGGCAGGGGATATAGACCTTTCAGGGGAATCAGGTCTGTACATACCTTATCTCACTGCTGACTTCGACGGTAACGGCCACACGATCAGGGATCTCCATCTAGATTGGGAACTCGGATTACAGAGAGGATTTATAGGATATTTGGGTGAAAATGGTTCTGTTAGGGATATTGGACTCTTGGATGTTAAGATCAGTGCAAGGTACGAAGTCGGTGGTCTCGTCGGATGGAACAATGGCGAGATCAATACTTCATTTGTCACTGGAACTGTCGAAGGAGACCCGAGCGTTGGCGGACTTGTTGGGGTGAATAATGGCAATCTCAGCAATTCATACGCTAGAGTGGACGTGAGTGGAAAAAGTAGTGTTGGCGGACTTGTAGGATGGAACTACCGAAGAGGAACGGTTATCAACTCATACGCTACCGGAAATGTGAGTTGTAATGTCAATAGATCGTATGTTGGAGGACAGGTAAACGAAACCAGTAGTATAGGAGGTTTAATCGGAGTGAATTATGAAACGGTATCCAACTCATTTTGGGACGTGAATACTACAGGCCAATCTTCAAGTGCTGCTGGAACGGGCAAGACCACAGCAGAGATGAAAGACATAGATACTTTCTCGAACGAGTCTACGGAAGGGCTTTCTGATGCTTGGGATTTCGTCGGTGATCCTAACGATAATAGCGGTAACGAAGATGTATGGAAGATCGATGAGAGCGGCGAGATCAACGACGGATATCCCTATCTGAAAGGAGTCGGAGGATATTCGGATAAAACAGATCCGAGAAACGATGATTCGGAAGATGGTCTGCTTGGATTCACCATCTTAGCTTTACCGCCAAGCATCTTCATCGTGGCGATTTACTCGTATAAAAAGAAAAGAAAATAGACGGTGATATCGTCTATGGTTTTTCCTCCATGCTTTTCAACCTCACAACTATAGATCCGACTGAGGATAAAGGGTTTATAATACTTCATACGTGGATTTCTCAAAGATGCACGAATATTCAGTCATGAACCAGCTCGTTTCGGCTTTACTTGACGAATTGGAAGAGAGGAACGTGAACCGGGTCAAAGAAGTTAGGATAGAAGTGGGCGAACTCACTTTTCTCGGAGAAGACCAGCTCAAATTCGCATATGAAACTCTCGGCAAAGACACCGTACTCGAAGGATCCGAGTTGAAAGTCAAATCGGTGAAATCAGAGGTTAAATGCGAGGAATGTGGTTACGAGGGCGGTATAGATTATTCCGAAAGACCCGAGGTACACTACGACGTTCCCGTTATCTCCTGTCCGGAATGCGGTTCGAAACCGGGCATAATAAAAGGAAAAGAGACCAAGATCGTCGGCGTGACCGCAGTGGAGGAAGAAGATGAAACCTGATCTGAATCAATTCAAATTTAGAGATGAAGAAAAAGCTGAGGAAATAATCGAAGAAATTGAAAATATCGATCGAGAGATAAAGCTGATGCATGTCTGCGGAACACATCAGGATACTCTCGTAAAACATGGCCTAGAACCCATGTTGGAAAAAGTGGGAGTCGAGATAGTCCAGGGTCCAGGTTGTCCTGTCTGCGTGACAACCCAGAGAGAGATCGAAGAGATGATCGAACTCGCGAAAGAAGGAAAAACGATAACGGTCTTCGGAGACATGATAAACGTACCCGGTAGAGATAAGACCCTTTCTGAGATCCGGAGCGAAGGAGCGGACGTGGAAATAGTTTACAGCGTGGACGACGCCGTGGATCTCGCCGAAGAGAGAGAGGAAGACGTTATCTTCATGTCGGTCGGATTCGAAACCACAGTTCCCGCCACCGCCAATGTGATATCTAAAGATCCGCCGGAAAATTTCAGCATATTATCCTGCAATAGAGTAATACCTCCGGCTCTGAAGGCGATATTGGAGCTCGGGGAAGTCGACCTGGATGGTCTGATAGAACCGGGTCATGTCAGCACTATCATAGGAACTAAACCTTATAAACCGATCTCGAAACAATATTCTATACCTCAGGTAGTCGCTGGCTTCGAACCTCTAGACCTTCTGATGGGCGTTTTGATGCTTTTAAGGCAGATGGAAGAAGGGAGGAGCGAAGTGGAAAACGAGTACGGTAGAGTCGTCAGAGAAGAAGGCAATCCGAAAGCGCTTCAGGTCATAGAGGAGGTCTTCGAACCTAGAGACGTGAAATGGAGAGGTTTTCCAGAGATCCCAGGATCGGGCTTGAAGTTGAGAGAGGAGTATGAAAAGTACTCCGCGAGGAAGCAGTTCGCCGATATCTTAGAACCTCTGGATAATAAGGAATTCGAAGAACCCGAAGGCTGCCTCTGCGGTGAAGTCTTAAGAGGGATAATCGGACCCAAGCAATGCGATCTATTCGGAGACGAGTGTACTCCTTCCAATCCGGTAGGCCCCTGCATGGTTAGCCGGGAAGGTGCATGCAATATAGACTACAGATACGGATAAAGGTTGGGATATATCCCTATATCGACAGATTTTTATCCTATATCCTTCTCAATTCATATAGATAGAAAGATATATCATGACCGATGAAATCGACAGGCAGATAGAAGAGATCCAAGAAGAGATAAGGGAGACCCCCTACAACAAATCGACGGAACAGCATATAGGCCGTTTGAAGGCGAAACTCGCCAAGCTGAAGGAAAAGAAAGAGAAGATGGGGGAAGGCAAGGCAGAAGGAGGCGGAGGTTATGATATAAAGAAGGAAGGCGATGCGACGGTCGGTCTCGTCGGTTTACCCAGCGTGGGCAAAAGTACTCTTCTCAACAAGCTTACCAACGCCGAAAGCGAAGTAGCGAATTATCATTTCACCACTTTAGACGTCATCCCCGGTATAATGCAACATAACGGAGCGGAGATTCAGCTTCTAGATCTACCGGGTCTCGTAGAGGGCGCTTCCGAAGGGAAGGGTAGAGGTAGAGAGATATTGTCAGTGATCAGAAATGTAGATCTCGTAATAATGATGGGTGACATCTACAGGAGAGATATCTCGAAGGTTACGGAGGAACTGCAGTCTCACGGTATCAGGCTGAACGAAGAGCCGCCCGATATCAAGATAAGGGAGAAAGACAAGGGTGGACTCAAGATAAACAGTACGGTAGAGCAAGACCGGATAGAAAAGGAAACTATCAAGGATATAATCAGGGAATTCGGTTATATCAACGCGAACGTGGTGATAAGAGATAAGATAGATGCTCAGAGATTGATAGATTTTTTGAGCAGGAATAGAGTTTATCCGGCCGCATTTCCGATAATCAACAAGATCGACCTGATAGACGAGGAAGAAAAACGTAATATCTTAGAGGAGTTAGATGGTCTAGATCCACTCTTCATCTCCGCGGAGACCGGTAAAGGGATCCAAGAAGTTAAGCAGAGGATATTTGACGAGTTGGAATTCATCAGGATATTTTTAAGGCCGCAGGGCGAAAAAGCCGACGATGAGCCAATGGTGATGAAGAAAGGGAGTACGGTAGAAGACGTTTGTAAAAAACTTCACAGCGATTTTCTAGAGAACTTCAGGTACGCTAGAGTTTGGGGGCCTACCGCGAAGTTCCCTAAACAGCAGGTCGGATTGGATCACGAACTAGCGGAAGGAGACACCGTTAGGATAATAACCAAATGAAAGAGTATCCGGGAAAGGGTTAAATTGCACTTCTAGGATTGGTTATTCTGTCGATGAAAGAAATAATATCTAAAGCGATGAGTTCCGGGTTGGATTTCTCTCAGAAAGGAGTTCTCAAATCGTTCCTCTACAAGATGGATATAGACGAAGAGACCTACGATAGGGTGTACGTTCAGTTGAAGAACAACGCCATGAAGGATAAAGTTTCTTCAGTCGATTTTGAAGATCGTATGGTGATGGTTCCTCAGTGTTTGAGACATCCCGAAAAATGCGAATCCGAGTTGGGAGAGTGGGGACATGAGTGTAATCGCTGCGGCAGATGTGATATAGACGAGATAATATCGATCTCAGAAGAATTAGGTTATGGGGCGGTTTATATAATCCCAGGTTCAAGCATGGCTAAGAAGCTTCTCAAAGAAAAGGATCATAAAGCCGTTGTTGCGGTCGCTTGTCATTCAGAACTGGTGGAGGGATTCGAGGCAGCACATGTATACGATGTGCCTGTTCAAGGTGTGCCTCTAGAGAAAGAAGGGTGTATAGATACTGAAGCCGATCTAGAAGAAGTAGAAAAAAAGTTGAGGGTCTGAAAAAAACTTCTTGTGATAAGATGAGAGGGAAGATCCCAAAGTTCGGAATAGTTGGAGAATCCGAGTCAGGAAAGACCGAGATTATCTGCAGTTTGATCGATAGATTAAAAGAAAGGAATTATAGTGTCGCTACAGTAAAACATACTAGAGGTGATTTCACCCTTGATTCTGAGGGAAAAGATACCTGGAGACACTCACAAGCAGGTTCTGAATTAGTTGTTTTTTCGACTCCCGACGAATCTGACTTTCTGCTCAAAGAAAGTGTAGAATTGGACGATCTGGTTTCCCGTATGGATAGTTTTGGAGATTATGACCTCTTGTTGATAGAAGGTATGAAAGAAGAAAGCCTCCCAAAGATAGGGGTCGACGGAAAAGACAGAAGTGGAACATTTATCCGATATGATGACGACCTCGAAGAGATAGTCGATTCGATAGAAGAATGGATTGAGATCTATGAGCAACTACCAGCTTTTGACTGTGGAGACTGTGGATTTGAAACTTGTGAAGAGATGACGAGAGCGATCTACGAAGGAAAGAGAAAGGTAGAGGACTGTTCCAGATCGGATCATAATGAAGAAGTCGTGCTGAAAGTCGACGGCGAGATGATATCTCTCGGAAATTTTCCCGCGGAGATGATAAAAACCACCGTAAGAGGTATGCTGAGTTCTCTCAAAGGTGTGGATGAAGATGACGAGGACATAGAGATCAAGATAGATAAAGAGGATAAAGGATGAAAGTTATCGGTGTACGATTTGAAGGTAAAAAAGATATAGATGATATATTCAGTAAAGTAGAAACATATCGTAAGGAGAACGAAGTTTTTTTACAGTTATTTGATCCGTCTAAGGTGATAGGCAAGGATCATCTATTATGGGCTCATCAAAAAGCGGTAGAGGCGTTCGATAACGGCGAGAATAGAGCGGACTCGATAGAGATAGAAACGCTTCTCTGGGCCTCTGCGGAATGGCAGATCAAAGATGCGATAGATAAGATGGGTGTAAAGGACGATAAAGCCGTCATCATGATAGATGGAGATCCGCGAGATTTTCTCGGATCGATGGAGTGGGAGCGAGATGATAAGATCTTAGAACCCACGGAGGAAAAATTGATGAATTTTGGTATAGATCAGACCGAAATCGATTCTGTCGATCGACCATTCGATCTAGTTTTTGAAAAGATGTCAACATCTGTTCTGTAAAAAAAGAATTAAAGAGGAAGAAAGGGGTTTTTACTCATCAACCTCTTCGAACCTATCTTCTAACTCGTCCATCACGTCAGGTAGAGTGGTATATTCCATCTCTTCCATCGGTAATCTGTGCGGTTCGAAAGGTCCGTGTTGTCTCATGTAATCGGCCATATCGGCGGACTTTTCTCTAACGTTATCGAATGCTGGGTCATCGAACAGATCGGAAGGTTCGTTGAACTCGCCGTTCTTTACCTGAGTTCCCAGTCCGACGACTCTCGGCGGCCCATCGAATCTGGTACACTGGGCGTCTTCAACGGAGACCGGCATGATGGGTCCGTTATGACTCCCTCTCATCCAACCCGATACCAAGTACGGATGGGAGAACGGTTCCAGCACTTCACCTAACGCGGGGAGTCCGGATTGAGACCTTACGACAGCAACCGGATCGTCTTTACCCACGTATTCCCCTGCGATCTGGTAAAGCTTTTCCGTACTCACAGCAGCTACAGGTTCGTCCGTCGGTAACTTGCTCTCCTCTTTTGGATAAACTTTCTTTATCACGAATCTTCCTTTGGCGCCCAACAGCGCGAGTATATCGTAAAGCTCGTCGGGCGTTTCCATCATTATCTTTTTGTTCTTCTTTATATCCCATATCTCGAATCTGAATCCTACATGAAGGGAAGGATCGATGACTAACCCGGCTGTATTGAAAGGATCGGCGAACATCTTGAAGATGGGATAGTTGAAAGCTCCGGGTTCGGTTTTATCCATCAAGAAAGCTACTACCGGTTCGGCTTTCCTTTCGGTGAATTCCATCTCCGCTATGCCGGGACCCATCCCTCTCACGTTGCCGGAGAAAGCGTCGGATAACAGGTCCTGCCCCGCTCCGTAAAGACCGAGTTCTTTGGCTTTTTCCGTCGCATCCTGGAAAGTATCCCAAGCTAGCGAATGTATCTTTTCAGAGTCCTCTCCTTCCTTGTGAGTCATCAGGAGTTCCAGATCGTCTCCGCAGTGCGTGACGTGATAATCTATAAGTGCGTCCGATTCAGCCAGATTGTTCTTAGCGACTTCCATGAGATCATCGTGCACCCGCGAATGACCAGGGGAACCTCCTACATCTGCCTTTATGATGCTAAACGTTATCTTACTCATATATCGACACCTTGTTTACCACTATAAGGACGCTAAATAAAAGATTATCGATGTTTCTAGATGTGAAAATAATATAAATGAAAAATCCCTTTTTTTCAAATATGAGCTCGAACTTCATAGAGGATTACTCGTTCGGGAATATAGTCATCGAAGGGGAAAGTTACACAGACGACGTCATACTCCTAGGTGACGAAGTCAAGCCGGGATGGTGGAGGAAGAGCGGCCATAGAGTGGTGAAAGGGGATCTGGGAGAGGTTCTAACTTACGATCCAGATATCCTCGTAATCGGAACGGGTAGTTCCGGCAGGATGAGTGTTCCTTCAGCTTTATCGAAAAAATTAGATTTTAAAGTAGAATCTTACCCCACTAAGAAAGCGTGCGAGCGATACAACGGATTGATAAAAGGCCATAAGAGGATCGCTGGAGCTTTTCACCTGACCTGTTGAGGTGTAAATTTGATCGAGGACACATCTTTCGGAGAAGTCGTTATCGACGGACAGACCTACGAACACGATGTTGTTATCTTCCCCGGGAAGATCATCCAGAGGAAAAAGTGGATAACAAAGGATCAACACGGGACGAGTCACAAATTCACTAAAGAAGAGATGAAGGAGTATATTGACCAAGTAGATAAGCAGAAGATAAAAAGAGTCGTCATGGGAACCGGACAATATGGAGAACTTCACCTTCTACAAGAGACGCAGGAATATCTGAGGGACCAGGGTATCGAGTTTATCGAGAGGAAGACTCCTGCACTCGTAGATAAATCTGGAGATCATCGCAGAAACCACGCTCTTTTTATCATCCACGTGACCTGTTGACCGGATCACTTGAATCCGTGATCTTCCATACCCTTTTCTATCTTTTCGAAGAATTCCTCGTTATTTTCCGGTGGTTCTGTGATATAGCTTATACCCACGTACAACCCTACGGTGACGATCAAGCCCCAGACTGAAGGCCACCATCCTAACGGATACCATCCTGAGATATAGAGAGAAGCAGTCAGCAGGCCGCCTATACCCATGCTCGTCAGCGCCCCTTCAGCTGTCGATCTCTTCCAGAAGAAGGTCCCGATTATCGTCGGCGCCATTACCAGCAATCCTCCTGAAGCCATGCTGGAGAGTACGGCGATCAGGTTCAATTTAAGATTGGCGAAAACTATACAGATTACGACGATACCGACGATCAGCAGTTTTCCAAACAGCAGTTCTCTGCCCTCGGAGATATCGGTATCCATTTTTTTTATCAGGTCTCGAGAACCGATCGAACTGAGAGTCAAGATGATCGAGCCCAAGGTAGAGGTCGCCGCGGCGAAGATGCTGACGAAAACGACCAGTGCCAAAACCACGGGTATGTTCTCTAACAGGACCGCCATGGCTTTGTCGGGAGCCGCTATCGTAAGTCCTCCTATGTTCGCCACTGATAAACCCAATAAGGTGGTGATGATCGTGTAAACGAAACCGAATATCGAAAAGTAGATTATCATCCTCTTCAAACTGACTGGTGAATCAGAAACGAACATCCTCTGGGATACCTGCGGATTAGTTATAGCGAAGAAAGCCCACGGCAGAGCCAGCCCTATGAACATCTTGAAGTTCCAGTTAAGTTTTAGCAGCTCGGGAGACTGAGTACTGACTGTAGAAACGAAACCCGCGGGAGAGCCGAAGAAGTGATAGAAAACGAAGAAGATCAAGGCCACGCTCGCGATTATCATGGTCAACGCCTGAAAAGCGTCGGTCCATGAGACAGATTTCATGCCGGCTACAAGAGAAGCTATCGTGCTGAAAGCGGCCCCGAGTAAGATGCCGATAAAGTACATATTAGAAAAGGAGCTCGGGGTCAGACCGGAAAGCAGGTATCCGATACCCATAAGTTGAACTGAAGCGTACGGGATGAGCATCACCAGACATATGATGGATGCTATTATCCCCACCCACTTGCTCCGATATCTTCCGGCTAAGAGTTCTGGAGGGGTGATATAACCGAATTTCTTTCCCGCGACCCAGAACCTTGGGGCGAAGATCAACAGCAATATTATCGTGTACATCAGATAAGTCATCTCGAATCCCAATGCCGCCACGCCGGAGAGATAGGTCAGTCCTACCAATCCCACCATCATGAAGGCGCTGTAAGTAGTGGCGCTGTACGTCATGCCGGAGATAAATCCGCTCAATTTCCTGTTTGCCAGGAAAAAATCGGGCAGTCCTTCTCCCAATTTCTTTCTCGCAAAATACGCTATGACCACGCCTAAAAAGAACCATATCCCGAGCGCGGTAAAGACGTAAGATGGATTCATCTCACATCACCCCACGACTTCACGTTCCAGATCCCAAAAAGTATCACTATGAAGGTCAAGGTGGTCCAAAATAGATAGTTCGCGCTGAAGCTCGCTACATCTTTTAGTACTATATAAGGTACGCCGAAATTGATGACCGCTAACAGCAAAGCCAGAATCCCGATATATTTTTCCTTCATCTTATCCCTCTATGATTTCATTCACTTTTTGAAATGATTCACAAGACTTCCTATCCCTTCTATGGAGATCTTGACCTCGTCTCCATCCTCGATCGGGCCGACACCGGAAGGGGTTCCAGTAGAGATTATATCTCCACGTTCTAGAGTGAGATAAGAACTTATCTCCTCTATCAATTCGGGTATGGAGAAGACGAGTTCATCAAGATTAGATTTCTGTTTCACCTCTCCATTGACCTCCGCTTTTATCTCGGCATCTTTCGGCACTTTTTCGGGAGATACGATCACCGGCCCGACAGGTGCGGCGTTATCGAAGGCCTTTCCTCTGATCCAATTCTGCTCGCGCCTCTGATCGTCTCTATTAGATAGGTCGTTCACGCAGGTAAAGCCCATTATAAATTCCATCGCTTCTTCCTTTTGAACGTTTTTACACTGCTTTCCGATCACGACACCCAATTCAGCTTCGTGATCTATCCTCTCCTTGTCCGAGAATAAAGTTATAGTGTCCCGGTGACCAGCCAAAGAGTTAGGTGGTTTTAGAAAAAGCTTCGGCCTATCTGGTATTTCTTTACCGGTTTCTTCTGCATGGTCTCGATAGTTCAAGCCGATACAAACCAATTTAGTAGGTCTTGCCGGCGGTAATACGTCGATATCTTCAAGCCGATAAGTTCTGCCGCCGGATTCTGCTCCCTCTTCAGTCCATTCTCCGACCCTGATCGATCCAGCGGGGTCTTTGAATCTCACTCTTCTCATGTACTCCCGAATGAAAATCTAAATATAAATTTTTTTGAAGATCTTACTGGAAAAGGTCATTCTTGCGCATTAACCGCCGTAACGTAATTATTACCTTTCGAACGAAAGACTTTCTCGACGCTCAGACCGCTCTTTCTAACATCTTCCTCGAGCTCCTCGAGCCTATAGAGGTGATAGAACCTGTCTATCACTTCGCCGTCTTCCCTGTGCCAGGGGACCAGCACATCCTGTTCCTCCTCATCCAGATCCCACCTATCGAGTTCTCTAGCCCAGCTTGAAACTTGGATCTTTCCTCCCTTCTTTAGGACTCTTTTCGCTTCCTTCAAGCTTTGTACTCTCCCCTTCTTGAGATGATGTATAGCCGCTATATATATCACGTTATCGAAAGCGTCGTTGATGAAAGGCAGGTTTTTCACGTCTGACCTAATAAATTCGCCCGTTTCTTCAGTCTTCTCTTTGCAGATCCTCAATAGTTCTTCTGAGGCATCGATCCCATATACTTCGAGACCCCTCTTCAGAGCTTCGCTCATATGTCGTCCGTTTCCACAGCCCATATCCAGTAATCTACCATCGCATCTGTTTAAAAAATCGATGACCTCGTCCCATGCTCTGTTCCTAGTTTTATCGAAATGATCCGCTATGGCGTCGAAAGTGTCGGAAGCGCGCTCCGCATCTCTCATCGCGGTTCTATTATCAACATAAGTTTTATATCCTGTGGAGATGTAAAATGGTTAAATGGTAATTTTAAAACTTGTAATTATATTGATCATTTGTTCGATACTTGCCGTGGTAACGTATCTCAGGGGACTCTTAAATGCCGACGGTTCTATCACGGCCTTTTTGATAGGTCTTTTCATCGCTCTCCAGGGAGGATTGAGCTATATATTTATCCTTTTCTTATTCCTTTTCAGTTCTTTTTTGGCGACCAAGTACAAATTTCCCTACAAAAAAGAGAGAAACGTGGCTGAAGGATTCAAAGGTGAAAGGGGGTGGACGAACGTTCTAGCTAACGGAATAGTCCCCGCCGCGGTTATCTTGTTGAGTAGTTCGGGAAGACTAGTCGATTTTGGCTTTCTCGATATGAAGTTTTCTATCGCGCTCTTCGTTATAAGTATAGCCGCCGCTGCTTCTGATACCTTGGCCTCGGAGATAGGTATCGCTTCTGAAAATGTTTATCTCATAACGAATCTCAAAAGGGTGGAGCCGGGGACAAATGGCGGTATCTCGGCGTACGGTCAACTGTGGGCCTTAATAGGCTCTTTGTATACCTTCATAGTGGCCGGGATCGTGTTTTACCTCTTCGACATAACTGTTTTTTCACCTAAAATACTTTTAATGGGGATATTCATCGGGTTCATGGGCTCTCAGATAGACAGTCTGCTCGGAGCTACTCTCGAAAGGGAAGGAGTCATGACAAAATCATTGGTCAATCTGGTGGCGATCTCCAGCACTGTCTGCATATACGGTGGTTTATTATGGCTGATAGGATATTGATGTTTATACTGGATGGAGTGGGCGACAGGTCTGTAAAAGAATTGGATGGAAAAACACCTTTAGAGGTAGCTGATACTCCGAACTTGGATCGGCTCGCCTCAGATGGACAGAACGGTATAATGGACACTATATCACCTGGGGTACGACCTGGCAGCGATACCGGTCATCTTTCACTCCTTGGATACGATCCTTACGAAGTATATCGCGGTAGAGGTCCCTTCGAGGCCGCGGGTATCGGAATGGAGCTGAACTCCGAAGATGTTGCTTTTAGATGTAACTTCGCTACTGTCGAAGAGGGCAAAATAGTAGATAGAAGAGCCGGGAGAATAAAAGAAGACACGGACGAACTCGCAAAAGCGGTAAGAGAGATCGATCTCGAAGTAGATTTCGAGTTCGAAAAAGCTGTTGAGCACAGATGTGTACTGGTGCTTAAAGGTGGAGGCCTCGGCGGAGATGTGAGCGATGTTGATCCCCACGCGCCGAACGCCGAATTTCACGAATCGGTACCTCTAGTGGATTCAGAGGAAAATAAAAGGACTTCTAGGATATTGAATACTTTCACGAAGAAGACCACGGAAGTGCTTTCAGATCATCCGGTGAACGAAAGAAGAGAAAAGGAAGGAAAACCACCCGCCAATATCATCTTGCCCAGGGGCGGAGGAAAAGTGCCGAAACTGGAGGATATGGACTCTAAACACGATCTGAAGGCCGGCGCTATATCCGGTATACCCTTGGTCAGAGGCGTCTGTGCTTTAGCCGGGATGGACATCATCGACGTAGAAGAAGCGACCGGTGGTTTAGATACCGATACCGATGCGATCATCGAGGCTACCATAGACGGTTTGAACGAATATGAATTCATGCTCGTAAATATCAAAGGCTGTGATCTTTCGGGACACGATGGGCTTACCGAACAAAAGATAGAGTTCATCGAAAAGATAGACTCGTCTCTGGATAAATTGACCCGGCTAGAAGATACTTATGTAGCGATAACCGGCGATCACTCGACCCCCGTCACGATCAAAGAACACAGCGGCGATCCGTTACCTCTAACTATCTGGGGAGATGAAGTCAGGACGGATCATATCGAAAAATACGACGAGCGCTCGTGCAGTCGAGGTGGCTTGAACAGAGTTAGCGGTGGCGATCTATTGAATATGCTGAAGGACCTCGCTGATAGGACCGAAAAGTTCGGAGCTTAACGTTTGTAACCTATATTTTCTAGAAGCTCTTTTCTTTCTTCTTTGTCTTCTTCATCTTCGACTCCGAGTGTAGGCTCGCCGTCGATCACACCGAGGATACCCCTTCCGCTTTCCTCGTCGGCGAGGATCACCTTCAGAGGATTAGCCGTTGCGCAGTATATCCTGCAGACCTCGGGGACGTCTTTGATGTCGTTCAATACATTTATCGGGAAACTACCTTCCATCACGATTATAAAAGAATGGCCCGCGTTTATTTTCTCGGCATTTTTTACTGCCAAATCCTGCAATCCTTCATCCGTGCCATCGTATCTTATAAGTCTATCACCTGACGCTTCACAGAAAGCAAGTCCGAATTTGATCTCGGGCACAGAAGTCACCAAAGCCTCGTAGATATCTTCGACGGTCTTTATAAAATGACTCTGACCGAGTATGATATTATGTTCTTCTTCCTTTTCTACTTCTACCTTTTCTAGATCCATAATTATCAACTCCTCCTCTACATTGAAAAAGAAATAATTAGATTTAACGTTGGAGAGATGAACTAATCTTCCTCCCCATCCTCGTCATACTTTTCATCGTCCGGATTTCTCATCCATCCGCATCTATCACATTCGTCCTTGCCTTCCAATAGATGACCGCATTCTGGACAGTAATCTTCGAGTTCCTCCTCCTTCTTTTCGAGTCCTTCAGTACTTTCATCTACACTTTTATCCATCCGCTTTTTTACCCAGAGGATGCCCACACCCATCAGAAATATTATCGATGTGGAGAGACCCTGCTGTAGGGTTATCTGCCAGAGGGCGGTCGATCTTTTCAAAGTTATCGGTCCGAATCCCAGTGAGGTCCTTTCCCATGAATAGGCTAAGCCCTCAGTCATATTCCCCATCTCACCGGTCCGATTCTTTCTCAATGAAAAGTAGTGATTGAACATCCGTTCCGGAAGGCCCGAGGCCACCGCGTAGTACTCATTGGTCCCGTTTATCCGCTTCATCTTATATCCGGCATAATCGTTCGCTTGTATCCTCTCCATCGTAGAATAGGAGACATTTGCATATAAGGTATAATTTTCTCTGTCCCACGCATCTATGAAATCTTTATCGAGTTCCACGGTAAGGTTAAATCTGGTTTCGGTGGTTCCATAAACTGGATTTACAGTACCATTTTTGAGATTATCTTTATCTGAATGGATTTTTCTGAACGGCTGATCGTAAATAACGCCGGTATGATATACGGCGGAGGATAGCGCAACTAAGAGGCAAACTACCAGCCCGGCGACCAATATCTTCTTGAAACTCTCCTCGTCGAAGAATTTGAAGGGTATAACGATAGCTATAACAGGCAATAGAAAGTTCATCAGACACGGATTGACGAAGATCAGCCAAAGAGATGATAAGAACACCGTGAGGATATAAGCTGGAATAGCGTAGCGGGACTGCTTTACTTTTTTCGTTTTCTCGTTTATTATCTTCAGAAGGGACCTCTCTCCACTTTTAGCCATGAATCAGATCAGCTCGACGGATTAAAAGATATTTAAGAGTTATTAATCTTTTCTGGTCTTCATCTTCCCCGGAAAACTCTCTTTCCGGATTTGTAGACTTCCTCTACAAGATTCACACCGAATCGATAAGGGATATGCATATGATTTGGAACGTCCAAGATCAGAAAGTCGGCCTTCTTTCCTTTTTCTAAGATGCCGATCTCCTCTCTATCCAACGCTCTAGCGGCGTTGAATGTCGCCGCGGTCAGTGCTTCACTGGGAGTCATCTTCATCTGAAGGCACGCCAGTGTGATAACGCTCTGCATCGATTCGGTCCAGCAGTTGGGATTGAGATCAGTCGCTAGAGCTACCGGCATCTCTTTTTCTATCATCTTTCTAGCCGGAGAATATTCATCTTCCATCAGCATGAAGGGAGTTCCCGGAAGCAGTATACCTATAGTACCGCTTTCAGCCATCTTTTCTATATCCTCATCACTCGTTTTTACAAGATGTTCTGCTGAAATAGCGTCTATCTCGGCTGCCATGCTGCTGCACCCTATATTTTCGATCTCATCGGCATGGACTCGAGGTTTTAAACCGTTCTCTTGACCGATTTCCAGTAACCTTCTGCTCTCTTTTGCATCGAAAACTCCCTCTTCACAGAAAACGTCGCAGTATTCAGCCAGATCTTTATCGATTATCTCAGGTAATACTTCTTTGATGCAGTAATCTATGTATTCGCCCGATTTATCGAATTCAGGCGGTAAAGAGTGAGCCCCTAGATAGGTCGGTATCAGATCCACGGGTTGATCCTCATCAAGTTCCTTTATAGTTTCTAGAGATTTGATCTCGTTATCTTTGTCAAGGCCGTATCCGCTTTTAGCTTCCAGAGTCGTGGTGCCCTGTTTGAGCATCCTGTTCAGTCTTTTAGAACTCTGATCTTTCAGTTCTTCTTTACCTGCTTCCCTAGTGGCTTTTACGGTCCTTATGATACCTCCTCCTTCCTCTAAGATCTCCATATAGGTCTTACCTTTGATCTTCTTCATCAGTTCGTCTTCTCGCGAACCTGCAAAAACAAGATGAGTATGAGGATCTACAAAGCCCGGGATAACGGTCTTGTCGGAGGCGTCTATAGTTTGATCAGGATCGTATTCTTTGGTCATCCTCTCAGTTTTACCTGTGTCGATTATCTCCCCTTCATCTACAGCTAGAGCACCGTCTTTGATCAAACCAGTATCTTCCATTTCTTCTCCTTTCCTAGGTCTTTCTGGTCCCTGCATAGTGTGTAACTCGGAGCAATTTTTCATGATAAGATCTATCGACATGATGGATCGTTCTGAGATTATAGATGAGATATTTATCATTGATTATATTTTGTAACTTGAATAGAATAGTTATCAGGCTAAATTTACAGCTGATATCTATATTGTGGTTATTTTAAAGGAGATCAAAGATTAACAGAGTAAACAACTAAAAATTTTCTCAGGCAAATCATAATTATTTTATATCATAAAAAAATTGTATGCCCTATAGGGGTAGGAAGATAATGAGAAAAACGCTCTCATTATTGGTTCTAGCGGTGCTGATAATGAGTAGTATATCCGTATTCTATACTTCGCCAGCTGAAGCCTACACTGATGAGGTAGACGTGATAAAATTATCGGTCAATATGGACAGGAACACTCTTTTGGAGCAAGTTGCCTTGAATGACTTAGATGTATCCCTCAGCTCGATAAGTTTACAGAACTACCAAAACTTGAATGAGAGTTGGAAAGAAAAGTTAGGTTATTGGGAACGTGAAGAAAGCTATTACAATCTGTACTTCAATACTGCTCACGAACCGGATACAGATTACAAGTATCTATGCAATGTGAGCGGAGAGCTGCACTTCAATCCGTTCTCCGTTAGAAAAGTCAGGTACGCGATGAATTTTTTGGTTAACCGGAAGAAGATATGTGAAGAATTTGGAGATGGTTTTACCGAACCGAGGTATCTCTGGGTTTCCTCCCAAAGCCGGGTCTATAGCGATGAATTGAAAGAGATAGTGGATGAGCATGGACTCACCCCGACGGGTGACAAGCAGAAGGGTCTAGACATGCTCCATGAAGCATTGAGCAATATAACACTGACTGAAGGTGAACTCAAACCTCCTTCAAACTCCTCAGCGGACTACTGGCAGTACAGGCCGCCTGAAGGGAACTGGACGAACGTTACTACCGAAGGTTTTCACAGACACGAGGATTGTAGACTTGATATAGGAGATTACGTCGCAGATTTACTGGAAGATGCTGGAATAAAAGTAAATATAAACACAGGCAGAAGCACTTCAATGGTCCAAACGGTTTTCTCCAGCGATCCGTCCGATTTAGAGTGGGGTTACTACACCGGAGCTTGGTCGCCCTTAGGCAACAGATATTATACAGAACGATCTGGTATCCAGATGTATCTCCCCTCTTATTTCAGGTCCTGGGTCCACAATAGCAAGTTGCCACAGCATTATTACATGTATGAAAATCAAACCTTGGAGAGATTGGCTGAGGACCTCGATAAAGCTCACCTAAACAGCGAGAAGGAGTACTGGAATAAGCTGGAAAAAATGGCAGATGTAGGTTTGAAGGAATCGCTCCGTGTGTTTCTAGCAACTGAGATCTCCTTTTACGCCTACGATAAGGACGAAGTGACAGGAGCCGCTACAGATGCTATAACTGGCTGGTGGGATTTCTTCACACCTCGTACTATCCAGACCTCTAACGGATCGATGAAAGCAGGATTTTACCGCTCCTACGATGAGCTTTTCATGGACAACTGGAACAAGTATGGCGGCTCAGGGGGAGACTATGGGAACAGACAGAGAAAGATGATACACGACGTAGGTTCTTGGAATAAACCCTCTAGTGGTAAACCGTTACCGGTTCGAACGGACTGGTGGGGAGAGAAAGGCGAAGTCGTAATCGACTACAGATGGAATGATGATGAATTAACAAAAAATGTAGAGGTTCCTTCTGAAGCAGTGATTTACAATACCTCTTCCCAGAGATGGGAACAGGTGAGCTCTGAAGTCGAATCCGCCGTAAAAGTCACTTATGATGTGGTGGAAGGAAAATGGCACGACGGACACGATCTTACTGTGAGGGATGTGATGGCACAGTATGCCTTCGACAAGGATATGGCACTACAGGATGACCGTAAATCCGATTATTTCCACGAGGACTGGAGCGATGGAAATAAAGACTGGTACAGGAGTATCGTAGCAACAGAGTGGAATCCTGATAAAGGAACTTATACTATCTACGGGGATCAGACCTATCCTCAGGAAGATAGACTAGGTCAATATTATTCGAGATTCCCTATTTTGCCTTATCAAGTATATGAAGCCGCAGAACATTTAGTTGTAGGAACTGAATTGACTTCTAATGGAACCGATCCATATGCCTGGAACAGCGGAGAACCTGGTAATTGGGTTCACTGGCTCAGCGAGTCTCAGGGTCAGGACTTCAAGTCTGTCTTACAGAATATGAAGGATCAGGACTGGAGACCTCCATATGTCAAGAGTGAAAACAACTCGCCTATACCTATTTCACAGTCAGAATATGAAAGCCAGATCGACAGTATTATAAGCTTCTACAACGAATATAATCACTTCTACGATTCCAATGGTCCGTTCGAACTGACAGAATATAATCCCAAAGAGCAGACGATGAGATTGGAAAGATTCACCCATGAAGATGGCTATCCTTGGTATGAAGAGCACTGGAGTTCAACTACTGCAAAGATAAAGATAGATTCTGTAGGTGTTCCAGAAGAAGTTAAGATAGGTGAAAAAATAACTGTCAACATCACCGCTTACATAGATGAGGATTATCCCATCCAGAAAAATAGGGCAGTAAAAGAAGAGGACCACGCAAATCTGACCCTGCAGTTGATAAACAAAAGTTCAGGGCAAGTGGTCGCGGAGAAAACCGATCCTAAGATGGAAGTTGGCACAACAACTACCACATTTGAAACGGCATTTTCTACCGAAGAACTCGCTTCAGGAAATTACACGGTAAAAGTAAATTGTAAATTGCCTAGACAAATTGAATCATCTGTCAAGGAAGAAGTCTTAACTCTAGTCAAAGATACGTCAGGCGGGGATGAAGATAACGGTACCGATGATGGTGGTAGTGATGATGGTGGTGTTGACAGCATACCCGGTTTCACAATAACAATATTACTACCGAGCATACTGATTCTCCTAGTATATCGTTATAGAAAAAGAAAATAATAATGATCAACCATCGATAGAAGTTATAAACATCGATCAAAGGATGCCTGCCTGATTCAGAACAAAGTATATCAAAACTAAGATGCCTATCACCATGGCTATCGTAGCCCATATCTGACCTATAGTGATAAGTAAATACAGTTTCGCCTTCTTATCGGGCGTATCAAAATATTTTTCGATAAGGTCTTTCAGCCTACCACCGGATATTCAAGATTCTTCTTCCATCATAGACTTTATCCTTTTTCTTCTGAAGAAGTCTTCTCTTTCACGTTCCTCAAGCTGCCTCTCTATGTACTTTATAGTGGCTTCCAATTTAGGTATATAATTATATTCGAGTGCATTGACTCTTCTCTTAGCCTTTTCGATCTCATCCGCTAACCTGTTCAATTTACCTTCGACTTCGGCTAGTTGAAGGGCTAGTTCAAGAGAACTCCTAAAATCTTCTACTGATTCATCTAATTTTACCGACGTATCCGCATACCCGTAGAATTTTTCCTCTGGAATATCGGGATCCAATTTTGGGACTTTCACGCCCATGACGTTATCGGATTCTATCTCTACACCTTCCATAGACTTGGAACCTTCTGCTATCGATTCTACTTCGTTCCGACCCATGATCATCTGGGTGTCGATCAAACTGTCGAAACTTTCCCCCAATTTTTCTTCAAGCTTCTCTCTGAGGTCTTTCCTTTTATCCACTATCTTGAAGAACTCGTTTATAAGCGCGTCCTTCTTTTCACTCAGGAGATCGTGGCCATTCTCAGCCAAGACCTTCCTCTTCCTTATCCGAAGGAGCTCCATCCTGGTCGGTTTAACGTTCTCAAGTCTGTCTGCCATCGTTCAAGACGAATAGAGGAATTGTATTATATATTTTCGCCTCTTTGTCCCGAAAAACCAGTCTATCACGGCGGTCTAGTAAGTGAACATGCCCAACAATAACTAAATATATCTTTGAAGATAAGGTGGTGAAAACTTGTGGTCAGGTATATATGAGCGAAGAATCTGAACTTCGAGATTTTATAGTGGAAAAGATCAGCGAAGTGCTGCCCGGAAGGGATAGAGAGGCTCTTGAGAAGATAGCTGAGGATATCATGGACTTGACAAGAGGTCTAGAGGAACAGCAGAAGATAAGAAAGATTACTTTTGGAGAGCTGGTCTTTATCACCGAAGAAAGCAGCAATCTTACTATCGAAGTCTCACAGGAGATCGCCGAAAAAGTCAGGGAAGTAAGGCATTGAAACTCTTTTATCTGAGATACTCTCCAAGGAACTTCAAAACGTCTTCGGTCTCGGGTACAAATTTCTTACTTTCCAGTTCTTTTTCTAAATCCGAGGGATCCATATACTGCGCTTTTTCAAACTCTTTTGTAGATAATTCTACTTTTTCCGGCTCTACCTCGGTTCTGAAGAGCTTCACGTTCTCCTTTTCTTCTTTGAGGTCCTTTTGGAAAGAACCGAGCATTTCGTAATCGGGGACGATACCGATCTCTTCTTTCATCTCCTTTTCCAACGCCTCTTCATAGCTAAAACCTGAAGTCACGTGACCACCCAGCACTATACTCCATCGACCGGGATAGAATCTCTTATCTTTGCTTCTCTTGGTCATCAGTATCTTACCCTCTGGATTGAAAACAAAGAACATAACGCTCCTATGCCTCGATCCTTCCGTGTGAGCTTTTTCCCGGCTTTTAACGCCGATCACCTCGTCATCCTCATCTACTATATCGAGCTTTTCTTTCATAGCGAGGTTAAAGGGCAGGATATATGAATAATTTGTTTGTATCATGATGCAAACGTTTAAGTAATTTGTCAGAATCACTTTTTTCGATGAAGAAAGGCCAGGACAAGGAAAAATTCGGATACAAATCCGTGATCTCTGATCTGAAGATCGTTTTGAAATACAGGGAGTTACTCATACTCTGTTTTGCGATCTTTGTCAGCATGATCGGATTCGGTCTAGTCATGCCCTTTCTGCCGGTATATGCGAAGACCTATGGAGCCAGCGATACCCTTATAGGATGGATGATGGCCGTCTTCGCGGTAGTGCGCTTGTTCTTTTCACCAGTGGGCGGATGGCTTGCGGATAAGATCGGAAGAAAACCCCTGATGGTATTCGGGATGTTCATGTACACAGTGGTGATGTTCATGTTCGGAGTGGCAAATTCACTGCCCGAGCTTTTTCTATACAGGGGCGCCCAGGGAGCCGCTTCGGGATTAGTGTGGCCGGTGGCGATGGCCTATATCGGCGACGTGGTGAAAGAAGAAGATCGCGGTAAAGCCATGGGTCTTTACACGCTCACTTTTGCCACTGGTAACGCCGTCGGACCGATGCTCGGAGGGCTGATCGCCAGCAATTTCAGCTTATCTGTTCCTTTTTACTTCACTTCGGCCTTGGCTTTGATAAGTGGACTCCTTCTACTTTTCGGATTGAAAGAATCCTTCGAGGGAGAAACTCAAACATCTGAAAAGTTAGCCAAGAGGACGACTAGGATAAAGAATATTCTCACAAAACCTATGGGGTATCTGAAAAGCATCACTCCTTACCCGACCACGTTCTTAGGCATCTCTTTAGGTTCTTTCACGGTCTTCTTGGGCCTTGCGGTATTATATCCTATGCTACCCATATATGGTAAAGATCTACTCGAACTCAACATGGCCCAGATAGGATATATTTTCACGATAATCGGCGCAGTTCAAGTCGTTTTCATGTTCCCGTCGGGTAGTCTCGCGGATAGGATCGGAAGAAAAAAGATGATAGTGGCCGGGTCCTTAGTAGCATCCATATTCATAGGAGCTATCATATTCGCGGTTGGTTACTACACTCTGGCTCTCATAATAATATTTTACACGATAGGACGTTCTTTGGCGAGACCTTCTATACCCGCGTTAGTGACCTCACTCACTTCGACTAAGAACCGTGGTAAAGGGATGGGCATCTATACGTTCTTTCAAAATATGGCGTGGGCCGCCGGTTCGTTCGTCAGCGGGATGATCTCTGACACGTTCGGAAGAAAATATCCGTTCATCTTCGCATTTTTTGTAGGGATAACGGGAACCCTGATAATATACTATTTTGTAACTGAGCCGGAGGTAGAAGATTCAGAGTGATTCAAACTTTGTCGCTTTCTCTCTTAGAAAAGTACTTGATATCTGAATCTTCGAATCCTAATTTACGGAAAAATTCCATCGCATCCGGGTTGTGAGGTTCTATCAAAGCCGCCCAGATCTTGAAACCCTTCCTTTCGAAAACATCTTCTAATTCTTCTACTAGAGCTCTTCCTATACCCTCTCCTCTATAGGCTTCATCCACGGCTAAACGATTGATCCATCCTTTTCTCCCATCGTCCGTACCGAACACTATACCGACCATTTCACCTTCGACGTAGGCTCCTATCCAATATTCTGGCTGCTCTTTTATCTCCTGAGTCACGTTCTCTCTGGTATCTCTACCTTCGGGTTTGTAAGGAAGTCCGGCTCCGTCCCACAGCTCTATTATCCTGTCGTATTCCTCTGGAGAGGGTGTCTTCATCTCCATAGCGGTTCATAAAGTTCCAAACATTTTATATAACCTTCGTTTTTCCTTATACTGTGATTTATATGGCTGAAGGAAGGTTATCTGTTGAGGAATTTCGTGATGAACTTGATTCGATTTTAGAAGAACATGAGAATATTTTGGACAATATCGAGAGAAAAGAGATGATAGAGCACTGCGTCGAGAAGGACGAGGCATTCGTGAGCGAAAGCGGCGCACTAGCCACGTGGACACCTATAGAATCCACCGGTAGAAGTCCAAAAGATACCACTATAGTGAAAAGAGAAGAGATAGCGGACGAGATAGATTGGGATTCACCCAACAATATACCTCTCGACCCGGAGACCTTTGAGATGGCTCTTAAAGACGCTATAGAGACCTTGAAAGGCAAAGAGCGCGCTTACGTGACCGATAGAGTCATCGGAGCGGATTCCGATTGGTGTCTTCCTACCAAAACGATAGCTAGTAGGGCTCTCACTGCGCTCTTCACTGACAACATGTTCAGACCTGTTCCGGACGATATAGAAGAAAGTATTTTCAGCGACGAAGAATTCATCCTTTTAGCTCTGCCTTACGACAAACTGGATAAGGAACGATACGAGGGCCTTCTAAGAAAGACCGAAGACGGCGAGACCTCGGATATGCTCGTCGCGATGGATTTCAAGAACAAGATAGGTTTAGTTTACGGATCAGCCTACTGTGGAACGATCAAAAAATTGATGTTCGCCGTTATGAACTATCTTCTGCCGGATGAAGGCATACTTCCGATACACTGTTCCGCCAACGAAGGAGAAGACGGCGATTCGGCCCTTTTACTCGGCCTCTCGGGAACCGGAAAGACCACTCTATCGGCGGACCCGTCTAGGGCTCTTTTGGGCGACGATGAGCATGGATGGAGCGAGAACGGCATAGCCAATTTCGAAAATGGCTGCTATGCGAAGATGATCGATATAGACGAGGAGAAAGAACCGGAGATATACAATGCTGTGATGCACGAAGACGATTGGAAAGAACACGGAGCGATCGTCGAAAACGCGATGATGTATCCCGACGGGACGTTCGATTTTTATGATGACAGACTGACCGAAAATTCCAGGGCTTCTTATCCTTTAGAATACCTCTCGAATATAAAACCGGAATCGACCGCTGATCATCCTGAGACGATCCTTTTCCTGACCGCGGACGCCAACGGTGTTATACCTCCTGTCAGTAAACTTACCCAGAAACAGGCGATGCTTTGGTTCCTGATGGGCTACACCAGCAAGTTGGCCGGTACGGAAACTGGAATAGACGAGCCCGTTTCGGTCTTCTCTAGATTCTTTGGAGAACCATTCATGCCTAAAAATCCGGACATATATGCGGAGATGCTCGGTGACAAGATGGAAGAGTATGGCACCAACGTCTATCTGATAAATACTGGTTGGACTGGCGGTCCCTACGGAGAAGGTCATCGGATCGACATCGATTATACCAGGGCGATGGTAGACGCCGCATTAAATGGAAAGCTGGAGGATGTAGAGTTCAGGAGACATCCTTACTTCAAGGTGATGGTACCGAAGGAATGCCCCGACGTACCTAACGAAGTCCTTTGGCCGAAGAACACATGGGATGACAAGGAGAGATATGACGAGAGAGCCGAAAAAGTGGCTAACGATTTCAAAGAACATTTCGACGAAGCATACGGAGATAAAGACATAGACGAAGAAGTTGCGAGTGAATGTCCCGGGACTTAGAAAAAGCTCCCAGATTAGGCATCCAAAACCGTTTTTTACTTACTTTTCTTATCCTAAAACATCTTTGAATTTATATAACACCTCTTTAAATATGACCTATTGATGGTAAGAGTCGAGATCGAAAACGACGGACCGATCGAAGTCCCTAAGGGAAGCGACGTTTCAGACGTCATACAGTCTCTCGATTATCATATAGATTCAGTGATAGTGTTATCCGATGGAGAACCCGTACCGCTAGATGACGAAGTAAAAGAGGATATGACCCTCAAGATCCTTTCTGTTGTTTCTGGCGGATAGGTTTTCGACGCGGTAGTTTTATCACGCTCATTATATTATCATGGAATTCGGGCATTAGCTCAAAAACTATCAAAAGAAGGATCACTAAAACTATCACCGAACCCGTCTTAGCTATCTGGTTGTGGGCTACATCGAAAGAAACTATGCCCTCGACGGTCAAGTAGATGACTAACGCATTTCTACCGATATTTGCTATGTAAAGCGAAGGAAGTACGATCAGTAAGCTTTTCGTTTTGGCTTTCCATTCGGCTGTAGTGCAGTAGATCAACGCACCCGCCGCGACTAAAGCCTGCAACCCGGTACACGCTAAAATTATTCTGATATTGGCACCCTTTATAGGAACGAAAATGGACTCTTCATTCGCTCTGTATAGGAGAGGATTGCCGCCGTAATGGATCGGTCCGGCTTGAAAATTGTAACCGAGTAAATTTGTCAGCCAAACGGTCTGCTGCGAGACTATCTTTATCAACCATCCGGACATCATAGGTATCCTCTGTATGCCGAAATAGATCAACATGGCTATCGAGATACCGCCGGCTAAGAACTTCATAACCTCGGGGTCTTCTTCCCACTTTTTAGAGAGATATTCATGATAACCAAAATATATGAATAGGGGCAGTACGAAGACGCATAGAGCTGCATTGAAATAATCATCTATCTTCAGGAAATGAGGGGCCTCTCCGACCCAAAACACCCCTAGTAGGATATAGCCAGTTATTCTCATCATGTGTTTTCGGTATCGGGAAAGATAACCGAACAAGAGTGAGAAAGCACCGGTCCAAAGTAATACCTCAAAAATTAAATCCGGGGTCATAGATCCACCTTACAGGAGCTTTTGATTATATCAAGAAGGATCCCACAAATAAACGTGTTGGTGATTTAGAGAAGGGGTGGGAAAGTCATAAATACCACCCCTCATTAAGAAATTCAACGAGCAACTGACGGCCACAGCGGTGGGGAAACACCTGGTCCCATTCCGAACCCAGAAGTAAAGTCCACCAGCGTGCTCTGTGGTACTGTGGTGCGCGAGCCCACGGGAAGCTTAGGTCCCATAGTGTGGACCCTTGGAACGACGGCTTAGGCCAGGAGTCTTGCTCCCTTCGGGGAGGAAGATAAACCTGACTGTTTGAAGGCCACCGTTCCCCGGCCCGCTGTCAGTTGCTCACCTCAATTCTCACAAAATTTTCTAAATATGAGATTTTCAATTATCAAAATTTTATAGGAATTATTTTCTAAAAGCCCTAACTCAAAACAAATGTAAAAACAATAAGCACAAAAGAACAGAATAGTATAGAAAAAAAGTTTTTATTCTTTGATGACACCGTGACCGATTAGATGCCACTTCCCTTTAATCCTTCGGCTTATAGCGATTCTTTGACCTTCTTCCGCGCAGACGGATCTTTTCAATCTGACGGCGGCTTCTTCTTCACGGGCTGAAGTAACTACACCTACTGTTGTAGAAGACCCTACGGTCAACATCAAGGGCTCTCTAGTCTTTATCTCTTCTACATTCTTTTCTTTCTCCATCCCCACTACTTTATCGAAGAGATTTACGTTCATAACGAAGTCGTCTTTTATGGGCGGTAGTTCTCCCGGATATCCAGCGAGCCGTCCTGAGACTGAATCGGATTTAGTTATGGTGGGATCTAGCTTCGTACCTACGCCGATCAATCCACCCGGACTCGCTTCTTCGAGTTCAAGTTTTCCGGAATTCAAAGACTCTATCTCCGTGGTCAGGGTTTCCCACTGTTTTTCCCCGCCTTCTTCGACTTCTATCCCGGGTCTGATCTCTATTTCATCACCTTTGTTGAATGTTCCTTTTATCAAGGATCCTCCTATCACTCCACCACGAAGTTTTGATATATCTGTTCCTGGTTTGTTGATATCGAAAGACCTCGCAATAGGCAGCTTTGGAGAAACGCCGGGATCGCGATCTGGGGTTTGGATTTCCTCTTCTATCGCCTCGATCAATATATTGATATTCACGTCGTGATGAGCCGAGACTGGTATTATCGGCGCATCTTCAGCCACCGTCCCTTTCGTAAATTCCTTTATCTGCTGATAGTTCTCTTTAGCTCTTTCTCCACTGACCAGGTCTACTTTATTTTGGACGATGATTATGTCCTCGACACCTGAGATATCCAGTCCCATGAGATGTTCTTGAGTCTGTGGCTGGGGACACTTCTCATTTGCGGCGATGACCAGGATGGCGCCGTCCATGATCGAAGCTCCGGTCAGCATGGTAGCCATCAACGTTTCGTGGCCTGGAGAGTCTACAAAAGATACGGCCCTTTGAAACTCTGCCTCTCCACCACAGGTCCGACAACTTTCTTCTGGAGTGTAAGCGTCTTTTCCTTCGCAATCGGGGCACTTATAGAACGCCGTATCGGCGTACCCGAGCCTGATACTGATGCCTCTCTTTGTCTCCTCGGAATGTCGATCGGTCCACTCACCGCTCAGCGCTTCCGTCAGCGTAGTTTTGCCGTGATCTACGTGGCCGACCATGCCTATATTTACTTCAGGTTGTTCAGGAACGCTCATCGATTATTCTCCTTCATCTTCCTCTTCTAACAGTTTGGGTATCTCTTTAGGACCCGACTCTATCACTTTCATGTTGATCTGGTTCAACTGATCGGAGACGGTATTACCTCTCATGGTCTTTTTCTTCTTCACTCCGTCGGACATGGATCGAAATCCGACTCCTTCTTTCCCTAATATCTTTTTTCTACCGGGACCTGGGATGCTGTTCTTCATCGGAAAACCGTCTATGTCGCTACCCCCAGTGATCTGGAGTTTGTAGCCCGGAAGCCCGACGAAGATACCATCGACTTCCTCTCCGATCTGTTTACCGATTATCCTGTTTGCATGTTGTCCGTCTACTCTTTTCTGATAGCTGTTTCCATCTTTTGGGTCTGAGATAACTACTTCAAACTCCGCCATATCGATAACACTCCAAGTTACTCTTCCTCCTATTACATCCTTCTAGTATAAAACTTTGATGGCCAATACCGATCAACTATTCTTTCTATTTATATCTCTTGGAAGACATACCGTCCCTCTTGAAAAGATTTATATACAATCCTACTCTACCCACTCATAATAAGAGGTGACTGGATGGAAGAAACTCTCTGTTCGATCGAGATAGTCAAAGAAAACAGTTCCTATAAGGCTAAAATTCAAAGCGGTCAAGGTAGGTACGTGGAATACGAGAACGAAGATTTCGAGAATCTACTCCAACAAGTGTACGAAGATATCCAGGAAGAACTCGAACCTACCGTCTGAGACCATCCGAAATAATTCAAATATCAAAACCAATCAAAAGATGTGATCGATATGGCAAAAGTGGAAAACGAAGAAGAATATGAGGAAGCTATTTCAAGCTATTATGAAGGTAGAGGGGTCAGCTCGCTGATTTCCATAAGTATAGATACTAAAAAATCAGATGAGATAGCCAGTTCTCTGGCCGACTTTAAGAACGTGGAAGACGTGCTCCTCGTAACTGGCGATGTCGATCTAGTCGTCAAAGCCAGATTCCAGAATTATGACCACATGAAAACTTTCTTGACGGAAAAAATAGCCAACCTGAAAGGCGTCGAAGATGTTACCTCGATGATGATCGTCACCACCTATAAAGAAAGAGGAGAGATGATCGAAACCGAGAAAGACGAAGAAGAGTAAAATCGAAGAGTGAAAATAAAGGTTAGACTTTAATGGATCTCATCCATCTCCCAAACCCCCCAATTTTTTTCTTTTGCGGCCATCTTGAATTCAGAAGGAGTTAGTAAAGTCGTTTCAAACCTCTCGGAATCGTCCAAAGCTATCCTGGGACATGCTGTATTCACGGCACATCCCAATCTAAAATTTTCCATCGATGACGGGTCTATCTCGTCGAACTCGACCAAGACCATCTTTTTACCTTCACTCTCTCCTTTCTCGATAAGTTCTTCCGCCAGTTCTTTTCTTCTCTGTCCTTGTTTGGTCGAAGTTATGACCGCGACTTTCGAGTGTTCCTGGACCTGAGCTATCGATCCGAATCTTTTTCTCAAAAAGTCCTCTCTTTTGTCCTTTCCGATCTTATCTATATCGCTCGTAGAAGGATTATATGTGATCACATCTTCTTTAAGAGAAAAGGAAAGTCCCAATGGATGGAACTTACCGGTACCTATGTAAAGATGATCGTCGGCTTCTTCCACTTTCACTGAATAGTTGCATCCGAGTACCTGTCCAGTATGTTTTATCCTATCGTCGCCCTCGCCGATGATCGGTTCATATCCTTCGTTGGAAAGTCTTTGGGCTGCTTTATCCAGGTGATGTAAGTGCTGTACGGGGGCGTATAACGCTACTTTTTCTCCCAGTTCTTTAAATATCTCCTCGGGCAATCTTTTGAATTCTAGACTTTTCCCGGGAAGGTATATTATTGGATATTTGACCTTAAGATTGGGTATCTCCGAATGACCTACATGGATCAAAGCGTCGTTTGTACCGATATCTTTCGGGACGTCACAGGCTCCATAACATGATCCACCCCATATCACGACTTCTCTATCGAAAAATTCTAAGAATTCATCGCCCTTCCATCTAAGGCCGTCCGGCAGTTGAAGGAGGACTTTTTCCGCTCCGATCTTTTCCAACTTTGATCTAGCCATTTCGATATCGAATTCGTAGCTACCTATCTTTGCTTTGTTCATATCTGATCCCTCAGGAGTTCCGTGACCTTTTCGATCGAAGACCTGGTCACGTGCGGCATGACGACGAAACGGAGACCTTCAGGATGCACCGTTCTAGATATGTACCAACCGTTCTCACTCAGCTCATCTACTATCTTTTCCGGTTGGTCATACTTGAACGAAGCTATATTCAATGTGGGATCGGTCGAGGGGTCTAGACCTATATCTTCCATCCTATCCACGAGATGATAAGTCTTTTCCATACAATCTTCTATAGTTACCTTATAACCCTTTTTCCCTAGATATTGGATAGTGGCCCAGAATGCCGGTATAGACGCGCTAGCTCTAGTTCCCCTGATACTTTTCTGCTTGTCCGAGGTGAGATAGGGTGAATCTATGGAGATATCGTTTTCATCTCTCGAATAGAGGAGTCCCAGGGGAACGGGAGACATACCCATCTTATGGGGGTCTAACGAGATGGTGTCAACGCCGTCGATCCTGAAATCGAAGTTTTGGATATCGTATCCCACGTCTCTCAAAAAAGGGATCACGAAGCCTCCAAAGGCCGCGTCAACATGGAGGTGAACATCGTTAACCAACTCAGATATATCCTCGATAGGGTCTATCGCCCCGTGTTCGGTCGTGCCGGCGACGCCGACCACCGCAGCGGTATCTTCGTCCATCTTTTCTTTCAGATCGTAAGTATCCATCTTGTAATCATCCGTCAATGAGACATATTCGGATTTCATGTCTAGCAGTGAACAGGCCTTTTCGAATGAAAAATGAGCGCTTTTGGGGAGGAGAACTTTTCTTTTGCCGGTTTTTTCTCTAGCCCTCCAGAGAGCGATTATATTCCCTTCTGTCCCCCCTCCTACCGAAAGGCTTTCCATACCTTTCGCGTTGATCAATCTCGCTACAGAGTCATGAACTTTTTTCTCCAACTTTTTCGTGCCCGGGTAGAGACCGGGATTTCCAAGATTGGTTTCCAAAAACATCTTATAGACTTCTTCAGCCACTTGAAGAGGTTCGGTACACATCGAACCCATCACTCTGCCGGAAGAGAAGTTGTGATCTTCCTTTTTAAAAGACTTCAGATCCTCGATGATCTCGTCAGATTTTTTTCCTTCTTCTGGAAATGTAAAATTCAATCTAACACCTCTAACTTCCTCTTTCAAGAGCGGTTATCTTTCCCCGCACGGAATGGCTTATCAATAGAGCGAAGAAAATCGCTACGAGTATAGCGAGGAGCGATATATCTCCGGCTACGAATAAGTTAAGGGAGGCTAAAAAGTTGAAAGACCCGTGCATACCTACTGCCAATAGATAATAGGGTATAAAACTGTGTTTCCCCTCCAATCTTCCCTTTGTTATACCGTACCCGGCCAAGGCACTTGCGCTCCCGTGGAGTAGAGTACTGGCGATACTCCTCAGGAGAACCATTGATATAAAGGCCGAACCGAGTCCTTGGGCAAAGTAAGTCGAACTTTCATAAAGTAGATTTTCAGTGGCGGCGAATCCCAGTCCGCTCGCGGCACCGAAGACCAAGCCGGATTCTATATTAACTAAAGAGCCTTTGACCGAAAGGACGCCCATAACTTTTGTGAGTTCTTCCACGAATGGAGCTATAATACAAACCGCGATCAAGGTCTGGATCGTACTGTCCGCTAAAAATTCGTATTCACGCTGAAATGTGGGAGTGGAGATAACGCCCAGGAATAGATAGGAAAGGATGAGCGCGAATATGACCGATAATACGGCGCCCCAGCCGAAAGTCCTCAAAAGCTTAGACCAGCTTCTTTTCGAGTACTTTTCAGCACTCCTTATCCATCCGAGATATATGATCGACGGGAGGAAAGCCGAGCCGCCGAGGATCACCGCCGTGATAAGATATTCTTGGATCATCCTGAAAGATATAAGTTAGATAGGAATAATAAATTTTTGTTCGCTATCGACTATTTCAGTTTGTTCTGAAGCCAATTCAGGTAGTCCCGACTCCCATCTTCTATGGGTAAAGCTACGATCTCCGGGGTCTCATAAGAGTGGATATTCTTGATAGACTCCTCGACTTCTTCAAATACTCCTGCACCGCTCTTGATAAGACACATCCATTCTTCGTCCTTTTCTAGTTCCCCTTTCCACTCGTAGGTGCTTTTTATCGGACCGTATATCTGCACACATGCCGCTAGGTCCTCTTTTACCAGTTCTTCTGCGATCATATCCGCTTCTTCTTCACTTCCCGCTGTCGTTATGGCCATTATCGATCCTTCTTCCATCTCTCTCACCGTCTTCATCTCTTTGTAGTTTCATATCCCTAATAAATCTCTTGCGTAACTTATCGATTCGAGAACGTCCTCGTCTATCTCACCTTCTGCTCTTTCTAGGATCTCTTCCTCGAATCTTCCCGTATCCATCTCACCTTCATAGCCCGCTAGAAGATCCGCGAGTGTTCTGATCGATCTAGCCCTGACCCACTTATCATTATCGTGAAGTCTTTCTTTCAATTTTTTCAGGACTCGCTTTTTCAACCGTTTGTTGAGCTCGCTGATCTCGATACCGTCTAGAGCTTCAGCGGCTTTCTGTCTCATCTTCCATCCGTCGGCTTCGAGTGCAGGGATGACCTCTTCCACATGTTCCGAAAATCCAGATTTAGCCATAGCTATAGATAAAAATAGCTTTTTATCTCTACCGATGCTGTCCAATTCATCCTCCAATCCTTCCAATATATCGTTCGAGATACCCGACAATGATTCAGTCAGAGACCAGAGAACTCTAGGGTTGTTCTCTTCTTTTAGAGCTTGAACAAGATCTTCAGCGCTCTCTTCAGTATCGATGTTTTCTAGAGCTTCAGCGGCCGCTATTCTTATTCCGGGTTCATCAGAGTGCAGCTTGACTTCTACATCTCCTAAGAGCTCTTCTTTTTCGAAAACGCCTAGGCTCCTCAATACCTGTTCTACCACATAATTATTTTCATCCTCCAATCGATCTAGGAGGGAATCTACCGCTTTCTCGATTTCTCTATCTCCAAGATAACGGGCCGCGTCTTCCCTGATCCTCCAGCTGTTATCCTCTAAAGCCTCGATCAGCATGGCCGTGGTTCTCTCGGTATCTATGCCGCTCAAGCCTTTTACCGCTATCTCTCTTATCTCTTGGTTTCCCTGGTAGTACATGTCGATCAGGGGTTCTATAGCCTTTTTAATCCCGATCTCACTTATGGTCTTCGCGGCTTCCACTTTGAGACCTTCGTCTTCGAGGTATTGTTCGACTTCTAAGATCATATCCTCGTCGCCTATTTTTCCTAAAGACTCTATAGCTTTTTTCTTCACTTCCGTTTCGGAATCCTCTAAAAGATCGGATAGGTCTTCGACGAACTCATCTTTTCCTAGATTCCCCATCGCGATAGCGGCGTCGTGTCTCACTTCCCACTCTTCATCTTCGGCGGCGCTCTTCAAAGTTCCATGTACTCTCTCGCCGCCGATATGTCCCAGAGCTAGAACCGCATTGGCTCTGACAGTGGCTTCTTCGTCCTCTTCTGCGATTTCTCTTAAAATATTGAGACTGTCTTTAGAGGCCAGCATCCCGAGGGCTTTAGCCGCGTCCTCTCTCTCCTTCACGGTTCCGTCTTCGAGTAGGTCTTTCAACTCTTCGATTTCGCCTTCATCTTTAAGCTCTTCTATCTTATCCATCATGGTTATCCGGTTCTCTTTTGGATCTCTTCTCTCAAGATCTCGCTGACTTTTTCTCCGTCCGCTTTGCCCTTCAGGTCTTCCATCACTACACCCATCAAAGGACCTACCGCTCCCATCTCTCTTTCTTCGACGAAATCGCTCCTATCTTCGATCACTTCAACTATGATATCCCTGATATCCTCTTCTTCGACCGCTTCTAACCCGGCACTTTCGATAGCCTCTTCTACGCTCTTATTTTTGGCTATTTCTTTCAAAAGGTCCGGTATCCCTTCTTTAGCGAACTCTCCTGAATCGTATCTTTCGAATATCTCGACCAGATCTTCCTTTTCGATATTTTCCGTCTCGAGACCTTCTTTCTCTATATCGGGGTATGTATGAAGGAAAGTATTGGCTATAACGGAGGGCTCATTACACTTCTCGATTATTTGCTCGAACAGGATATCGTAGCCTTTTTTGAAGAGCTGTTCGCTCTGCTGGTGGTTGAGGCCATATTCCTCTTGGAATCTCTCTATTTTTTCCTCTGGTTTTTCCGGGAGCTCCTCCTCTAGTCTTTCCAATCTCTCCTCAGGTATATATTTGGGAGGTATATCCGTTTCAGGATACATCCTAGCTTCTCCAGATAACGGTCTAAGGAAAACCGTTGTTCCATCCGGTTGGGCCTGTCTAGTTTCCTCCGGGACGCCTTCTAGAGCTTTTTGAGCCCTTTCTATAACGTTATTTAAAGCCTCTTTCGAATCATCTTCATCAGCGGTCACGATTGCGAAGGCGTCTTTTTCTTTTAGCTCTAGTTCATCTTCAACAGCGCTGATCTGCTCCCGTTCGATACCGAATTTAGGTAATTCGTCGGTATGGAATATCCCGGCGACACCGGCTTTTTTGGCATATTCTGCTAACTCGGGACCTAACAGAGGTTCACCCTCTTCACCTCTCAGCTGACCGTCGAACCCTTCAAGTTTGACCGCATAGACACCATTTCCAGAACTTAGACTACTTTGGATGATACCGCTTTCACAGTTTTCGAATTCTTCCGTAACATCATATATCTTCTCATCGACGGCTACATCTCTTGAGTTCAACCCCTCAGTTATCTCGAGAAGTCTGATCTGTCTGTCCACTTCGTTCTCCACGTACTCGGGAAGCATATCCAGTTCTTGAACGCCTTTCATCTCGACTCTAGCCCCTTCCTCTATAGACACGTTAAGATCTTCCCTGATGCTACCGATCCCTCTCTTTACCTTCTTTGTGCCTCTGAATAGACCGCCTATCTTTTGCGCTACTTCCTTCGCTTCTTCGGGAGTGTTTATATCTGGATCGGTCGCTATCTCCACTAGGGGGATGCCGAGTCTGTCCAAACGATAGACCTTTTCACCGTCCTTTTCATCGATACTTCTAGCAGCGTCCTCCTCTAAACACATCGTCGGGATACCGATCTCTTTACCGTTCACTTTTAAACTCCCGTTCATAGCTATCAGAGCGGTCCTTTGAAATCCGGTTGTATTTGAACCGTCTATGACGATCTTCCTCATGAAGTCGATCTCATCCATTATATCTGCATCGGCGTAGAGCGCCATAGTCAGGGCCAGGTCCAAAGCTTCTTCATCCGGGCCTTCGGGAGGCTCCTCATCGAGTTCTACGAGACAACTTGATTCCTCGGGAGCCTGATATCTGAATTTTAATCCTTTTTGCGCCTCCATCAGGGCGGCTATGTCTACTTCACCAAGTTCGCTTTCGGTCGGGCGTAGGTTTCGTACCACTTCTATACCCTCGTCCTCGACCATCTTTGATGGACAATCACAGAACAGTTTATCTGTATCGAGCTGCTGATGTATCTCTAGACCGACCTTCAATCCGAGATCATCATAATCTTTAGCCATGATTTTCACCTCGTCCTCCTCTCGGTTATCTCATCCGCTATATTTTCCCTCATGATCCCCTCTACGTCTTCCTCAAGAGTCAGGGCCCACATCAGTTTTACCATGGCTGTTTCCGGGAGCATATCTTCGCCGGGAATAACACCCGATTCTAAAAGCTCTCTACCCGCTGAATAAACGTGCTGGTTAACGGTACCTCGAAGACACTGGCTGGTCATCACAACCGGAGTACCTTCGTCTATGACTTTTTCTAAAGCCGGGATGAGATCGCTTCTCACATGCCCTAGACCTGTTCCGGCGATCACTATTCCATCTTTTTCTCCCGCTTTCTTTATCTCGTCTTCCTCTAACGCTGGATTGGCATAAAGGAGCGAGACGTCTTCGTCCATATCCCCCTTTCTAGTCAGATCTTTTTCTGTAACATCTCTCCGTTCATCGAATTCGACTTCTCCAGTATGAGGATCTACTTTTCCCACCGGCTCATCATTTATCGATTTGAAAGCATCCCTCCTACTGGTATGCATCTTCCTCACCTTGGTTCCCTTGTGTACAGCACAGGTCTCATCGGACATATCTTCGTGCATCACGAGGAAAACGCCCGGATTATCCTCTTTTGCGACCTCTATAGCGCCTAGGAGATTGAGATGAGCATCGCTGGACGGTCTGTCGCTGGATCGCTGAGAGCCTACGAGAACTACGGGTTTCGAAAGTCCTTCTAGTAAAAACGAGAGCGCCGCCGCAGTGTATCCCATCGTGTCCGTACCGTGTGATATCACTATACCTTCCGCACCTTTCTCAAATTTTTCTATAACCTTGTCGGCGATCGTCACCCAATCTTCGGGAACTAGATTTTCACTCAATTTGCTGAAGACTATATCGACCTCGGGATTGCATCTCTCGGCTATCTCTGGATTTGAATATATTACGTCGTCGCCAGATTGGGCCGGATGAACTGCGCCGGTTCTGTATTCAACATAACTTGCGATCGTTCCCCCCGTTCCCAATATTGATATGTCCGGCTTGTTTTCATCTCTTTCAATACTTTTCTCTTTCCTGCCGGCTCTATCTTTCTTTTCTTCTAGGAGTTCTACTTCGCTGATTTTATCCGATCCGATACCTATATTGTATCCATTGTCAAGTTTAAGTGTGATAACATCTTCTCCGCTGAAACGGTGATGAGGCATTAAGATCCCTTCGAATTTCTGCCCTTCCTTGTTTATTTTTATTCTGTCTCCATCTTCGATGTCTTCTAGTAAGTCTTCGGTCATGATATCTGCATTAAAAAACGACAGGTAATTAAAAACAATTTCTGTAAAAAGACCGTTCTTCTTAAAATGAGGAAATTCCGAAAAGAGTTTTATAACCCTAGAAAAGTATCACGATTCAGATTCACATTTTATCAGGTGGAAAATATGGATGATAGGATAAAGCAACATGCCGAGATATTAGTGGAATGGAGTACAGAAATAGAAGAAGAAGACAATGTAATCATCAGGGCCGGTGAAGAGGCAAAAGAATTAGTCATCGCATTGCAGGAAGAAATAGGAAAAAAAGGTGCAAATCCAATCACGTTATATTCGTCTAGTGAAGCTTCTAGAGCATATCTTAAGAACTTTGAAGGTGAATTCGAAACGCCAGAACACGTTCTAGCCCTGATGAAGGAATCAGATGTCATCATAAGTATAGGTTCCGATCCCAACCTAAAAGCTATGAGTGATGTATCCGGTAAAACCTTAGCTGAGTATTCAAAAGCTCGCAAACCCCTACAGGAAGAACAGATGAATATGAGATGGTGTGGGACACAGCACCCAACAAACGCACAAGCACAGATGGCGGGCATGTCATTAGAGGAATATAAAGAATTTGTATATGATGCTATTTTGAGGGACTGGCAGGAAGTTCACGATATGCAGGAAAAACTTAAGAAAAAATTGGACAAGGGAAGTGAGGTATACATAGAAGGACCAGGAACAGAACTAACCATGAATATAGAGGGCATGACGGGAATCAATTCAGATGGCGATCACAATCTGCCCAGTGGTGAAGTTTTCACGGCTCCGGTTGTGGACAGTGTAGAAGGAGAAATACTTTTCGATAAGCCATTGATACATCAAGGTAACGAGATCAACGGGGTGAAGTTAACATTCGAGAACGGTGAAGTAGTTGAATATTCAGCCGAGCAGAACGAAGACGTCTTAGATGATATGCTGGAAACAGACGAAGGTGCCAAAAAGTTGGGAGAACTCGGCATCGGAACAAATCGTGGTATTGATGTTTTCACTAAAAATATGCTGTTCGATGAAAAGATGGGTGACACTATACATCTAGCACTAGGCAGAGCTTATGGAAGGTGTATCGATGACGAAGATAATGAACAGAACCAGAGCGCCATCCATGTGGATATGATCAAAGATATGAGTGAAGGTATACTTGAAGTTGACGGTGAGACGATAATAGAGAACGGCAAATTCTTTTGGGAATAGTAAAAATTAAGAGAAAAAAATCAACCCATTTATCCCCTAAATCTTTTTAATATGTATTTATATCTTCATCCATGAAATTTGAACCCGCTTATTGGGAGGAACCGAGGAAAACTGATTTTGAGAGTGAAGTCGTCGATATAGACGGAACAAAAGTCGTTCTGAAGGAAACTTATTTTCATCCCGAAGAGGGAGGACAGCCAGCTGATCGTGGGACTATAGCCGGATTTGAAGTAGAAGATGTTCAAAAAAAATCTGGAAATATAGTTCATTATCTCGAAGATAATGACCTAGAAATTGGGGACATCGTAGAAGGTCAGATAGATTGGGATTTCAGGCATTACTGCATGAGGGCACATACTGGAGCTCATATCGTCTACGGCGCGGGTAGAGAGTTGGTGGGTGAAGTCAGCTATGCGGGTTTCGATATCGGTGAAGAAAAAGCTAGGATCGATTTCGAGACCGAAGCCAATGTGGATAGAGAAAAACTGCTCGATATGGAAGAACTTTGTAATCAGGTGATATTGGAGGATAGACCGGTGAGTTGGAGCAGACTGGACAAGGAAGAAATAGAGTCCTCGAGAGAGATAGCATTCGCCAAGGAGATTCCTGATGGAGAGGAAGTCAGGATGATCGAGATAGAAAATTGGGATAAAGGTGTCTGCAGCGGTACTCACCTTGAGAACACTCTTGAAGTCGGAAAGATCAAGATAGCCGACAAGAAAAAGCTTCAGGAAGGCGTCACTAGGGTTATTTTTTCGGTGGGAGAGAAGGCGCTGAAAAAGGATTATCGAGATAAAAGGTCTATACTCAGAGCTATGCGGTCGTTAGAGACCAATCCAGATGACCTGCCCAGGGAGGTAAGAGATCTTCAGGATAGGATAGATGAGATGGAAAAAACGATAGACGAGTTGGAGTCCGAAAAGATAGAACGAGAACTGGATAATTTCGAGAGATACGAGTTGGACGAATTAGATCTTTTGATCCAGGGTCTATCTACTGAAGACACGGAGAAATTATCGCATAAAGCGAAAGACGAGGTAAAGTCTAGAGAAGTTATAGTTATCATAAATGAGAGAGAGACTACCAGCGTGGTGGTAGGAGTTGGAGAAGAAGTCGATAAAGTATCCGCGGATGAGATCGTTAGAGCAGTTGGAAATGAATTCGGAGGAGGCGGCGGCGGAACTGATCGATTCGCCCAAGGAGGAGGATTCGATGTATCGTCCGATGAGCTGAAAAAATTCATAATTCGATATTTTGAAGAGTGATAAGATGTACGAAGAGGACCTCTGGAGTTTTGCTAGGAAAACTGTAAATGAAGCGGGACAGACATTGAAAGAAGAGATCAGTAAAGATCCCGGCGTGGAATATAAAAAGAAATTCGATCTGGTGACCGACACTGACAAAAAGATCGAGAGATCGATCGTGGATTCTATCAAGAAAGGATATCCCGATCACGACATAGTAACTGAAGAGGCGGATATAGAAAGAACCGGCAGCGATCACGTATGGTATTTGGATCCAATAAGCGGCACCACGAATTACGCTCACTGTATGCCGATATATGGAATATCTTTAGCTCTTGAGATCGAAGATGAGATATGCGTCAGCGCCATCTACAACTCCGTGGAGGAGGAAGTATTCCACGCCGAAAAAGGAGAGGGAGCCTATATGGGAGAAAAGGAGATAACTGTTTCACAAGTAGAAACCATCGAAAAATCTCTTGTCTCTACTACGTTCCCCTATGATGAAGAGGGAAGAAAAAAGAATTTAGAGTATTTTGAAAGAATAGCTCCAAATGTGGAAGGCATAAGAAGGACTGGTTCCGTCTCTGTCGATCTGCCTTATCTTGCCCTTGGAGTTCTAGACGGTTTTTGGGCGATAGAACTAAAGCCGTGGGATACCGCCGCAGGTCTATTGCTGGTCGAAGAAAGTGGAGGAAGTGTTACAGAGATAGATGGAAGCGGCTATGATATACATTCGGATTCGATCGTTGCAACCAATGGGATCATACACGAGGTGACGATCGAGCGATTGAATGCTGGAGATTGAAAAATAGATATTATATGATCGACTAACGCCCCCCTGGTAAAATTCATAATATCACCTTTGGGTAAGGAAACTCCACAGTTCTACTGTGGGGAGGAATTACCCTTCACCTCCATTATAATTGAATCCGCTTTAGAAATCAAACTAAGCTTACTGTATCTGATTGAGTGATTATATGAATCTCCATCAATATCTGACACATCAAAATAACCAGAGGTTCTACGACCTTTAACAAACCCTACTGTTCCCTCCGGAAGTTCTACCTTATCCCACCTGTTGAATCCAAAATAATCAGAACTGTCAGTTGATGTTTTTACTCCACTTCTTTCACCTTTGTGAAGCCTGTACCTGCCTTTTGGCAGACATTTTTGGATGAACGTATAGCCCAGCTTATTGACACTCTCGTTGTCGATAAAATCCTCCGAAGCTATCGCTATGGAATCATTAACATCTGATTTCTCCAGCCCCAGCCTCTTCCTAACAGCCTTCGTTATGTTGCCGAAGGTCACCTGTACATCGTCAAAAAATTCTCTCAGGTCATCCACTATACGGTCCTTCATCGAGTTGATGTGAGAAGCATACTTGTAGACTTTGTTTGTCCAGTATTTCAGACTCCTCTTCGACAGTTCTATCTCACTAGAATGTACTTTCTCGTGACACTCGACACAAAGTGTGACCATATTGGATGGCTTCTCAGTACCTCCCTTACTCCTTGGCTTGATATGATGCACCTGTAGGGGTACGTCGTCTTTCTTACAATTTATACACTGATGTTTATCCCTATAGAGGACATACTGTCTCACTGATGTATGACCTTTTAGTTCACCGTTCTGATACTCTTCACCTTCTATATCTGGATTCTTCACCTTCTGCATATCAAATGGTGCTATCTCCACGTTGATACCTTCGACAGGCAGTATTTCCGAGACTTCCTTTACGGCCTTTACCATACTCTCAGCTTTTGACTTTAGGCTGGATGGTAACCATCCATCCTCTCTACCCCTGTTATCAAAGCGTGGTTCTCTGTACCTAGTCTTGCGACTCCTCCTTGCACGTCGGTATCTTCTACGTCTATCCATCTTCGAGCGTATATCTGTTCTTAACTTTACTTTAGATTGGTAGAGAACCTCGCCATCCTCACGTACAGCCGAGACACTAGCTTTCTTTGAACCCGTGTCAAGACCGACTCTAACTTTCTCTGTGTTCTTCTCGCCGTCAACCTCATAATTGATGCGTATCGTGAACGGCTCTCGCTGGACGACTTCGGCTTTACCTTGGTCCAACTTCCTCCTCGCTCTTGCGGGTGTCGTGGGCATCAACGGTTGCCCATCCTTATCCTGCACATATACTTTTCTGCTCATGCTTTCACTTCACAGCACGTTATATGCCTGCTAGGCCTTTGGTGTGCTAAACCAGTTAACCAGTTAGGTACCTCTCGCCGATGTTATCCCGCTTTTCTCGCCTACGCCACTTCCTCGACCTGGTTTGGGAATCAAATTCCCGCCATCGACGGGATGTTACCCCGAAGACATCAAGGATGTTTAGACGTAGACCACAGGGCTTGGGACTGAGGTGGCATCCCAAGGTGTGATACACGGGTAACGTAGCCCTATTGCATTTAATGCGTGGGCTTGGGCTGGTAAACAAGGACTCCCTTACGGAAAGCTCCACCCTTCTAGGGTGTGGGTTGTTTACTTGTATCTTTTACTCGGATTCATCGTATCGCTTTGAGGGAAAGCCACATACAAAAACAGCAGGAAAAAAATTATAGTCCCGACTGAAACGACGTCATTTCTCCAAATGTACGTAGTCAACAATATCTGAACTATCAGACCTATCAATATGGCGAAGCGCATCGACTTTTTTATGCTCATCTTCACCTTATCAACTTATTATCTTAAACTTGAGTAATAAGGTTTTTGTGTATTTTATTCAATCATTACGTTCGTAGGTTGATAAGACTTTAAAAACAGATATGCCCGATCGGGGATTCGAACCCCGGTTGAAGGCTCCGCAAGCCTTCATGATATCCAAACTACAACAATCGGGCGTAACAGAATATCATAGGGTTATCTTATTTTTCTTTTTCGTAATTTTCTTTGACCGCTTCGTAAACATTGGAGATCGGAACGTTCTCTTTTTCCGCAATCTTCTTACAGCTCTCAAATTCCGGTGAGATCTGATGGTCCGAAACTTTGACTTTGGCTTCACCCCATCTAGTATCTACTTCTTCAACGCTCCGCTTCGCAACCAATCTCCTCACTTCTTCTATCCTGAGTCCCAGAGTAGAAGTCTCCTCGAATATAGTCTGAACGACTTCGTCGACTTTATCTCTTTCCGCCAACACCTTCACTTCCCAGCCCTGTCTTCCCTTCTTACCTGAAGCCGGTATTGAATAAACGTCTAGAGCGGGTTTTCTTATCTTTTCTAAACCGTATTCTAGATCCTCTGGAGTCATATCGTCGATATAGAATTCTATCGATTGAATAACCTGATCCAAGTTTTCCTGCTTTCCTATAAATATCCGTAGAGCGTTGCCACCCTCTCTTTCCTTGTCTCCGAAACCCACACCAGTCTCATCCAGTTCCATATCCGGAGAACTACATTGTTTAGCCAACACGTTCAGCAGTACAGCCCCGGTGGGAGTCACCATCTCTCCCTTCTGATCCGTGAATCTGACGTCCCAGCCTTGGAGTAGCTTCTCAGTCGCGGGAACGGGAACTGGGATAACTCCGTGTTCACATTCAGTGCGTCCACTTCCCAGAGAGACTGTGGAACAGTAAGCTTCGTCTATGCCTAGGTCATAGAAAAGCGCTATGCTTCCGACGATATCTATTATCGAATCCACCATTCCTACTTCGTGCAGTTCTAGGTCATCGAATTCAACGTCATGAATATCAGCCTCCACCTTTCCGATCTTTCGGAATGCCTCGGAACTTTTTTCTTTTATCCGTTTTTCCAGGTCGGAATCTTCGATCATATCGAGTATTTCGGATACTTTCCGATGAGGTTGATCTTTATATTTTATCTTTAAATTTTTTCCGCCGATCCACCTATCTTCCTCTGATATCTCTATGTGGACGTCTGTCAAACCCATTTCCTCTATGATGTCATCGATACTCTTCACATCTGCTCCACAATCGATCAATCCCGCAAGTAACATATCACCGCTTATGCCGGATGATAAGTCGATATAAGCTATTTTTTTCATCTCAACCATCTCTCAGCATATGATGAACGAAGGCCGCCGCGCCGTATCCGTTGTCTATATTCACCACCGCTAATCCGGTAGCGCAGCTGTTCAACATCGTTTCGAGAGCAGATCTCCCTTCTCTTGCGACACCGTAACCCACGCTCGTGGGTATCCCGATGACCGGCGTGCCGATCAGTCCGGAGATGATCCCGGGCAAAGTACCGTCCATCCCCGCGGCCACGACGACTATGTCCGCTTCTCTTAATTCCTCGATGAATGGAAGCAATCTGTGTATGCCGGCCACTCCGACATCGTATAGCCTGTCCACTGAGAATCCGATCTCTTCTAGAGTTACGGCGGTTTCCTCGGCGATGGGCACGTCCGTTGAACCCCCGGTCACAACGACTACATCTCCCTCGACGTCCTGTTTCACGTCTCCCACGACTATTATATCACCCTTCTCGTGATATTCGGCGTCATCTCTGACGGATTTGACCGTTTCGTAATCTTCTTCAGAAGCGCGGGTAAAAAATCTATCTCCCTCTCCGGCGATCTTCTTCAGCTGGTCTTTCGATTTTCCCGGACAGAAAACAGCTTCGGGGAGACCTTTCCTCATCTCCCTGAACGTGTCCACTTTCGTATCTCCAAAATCCGTATAGGGAAAATTCAGTATCTTATTCCTGACTTCTTCCTTGGTAACTTCATCATTTTTATATTTTTCAAGCAGTTCATCCAATTCATCCATCTTATCCCTCCGAAATCGATCCGGTCCTGTAACCTTCTAAATCTAAAAACATTCGTTCATAGCCTTCTTCCTCCAGCCAACCGATGATCTTTTCCCTATTCTCTACGATTTTATCCATATCTTCGGGCCATACTTCGATCCGAGCAGTGTCGCCGAAATCTCTAAGCCGAAGCTGCTGCACCCCAAGATCGAACAATTTCTTCTCTATCCTTTCGACTTTTTCTAGTTTTTCCTTGGTGAGATCTGTACCCGTCGGAAATCTGCTGGCCAAACAGGCAAAAGAGGGTTTGTCCCATACTTCGTGACCTCTCCACTTGAGTATCTCCCTGATCTCTTCTTCTCTCAGCCCGGTCTCGAGGAGAGGGGCCCTAGCATGCTCCTTTACCGCTTCTAGACCGGGTCTATGTCCTTCCACTTCTGAGGCATTAGTGCCTTCAAGTATGACTCTCTCTCCACCGATCGAATCGAAGAGTTCTTTTTTACAGTAAAAACACCTATCGCTTGGATTACCTCTAAAATCTCTATTTGATAATTTAGAAGTTTCAAGTACTTCATATTCAGCATCTAAAGATTCCGCCTTTTCTATCGCCTCGTCGATCTCAAAATCTGGATATATATAGTCGTCGACGATGCATGCTTTGACATCCTCTAAAGCCTCTAAAGCGGAGTCCAAGACCAACGTACTGTCCTTTCCTCCTGAGAAAGCAACAGAAGCTTTTTCTATATCGTTCTCTTCGTACCAGTTCAAAAGATCGTTCCAACGGCTTTCGATCTCTGTTTGTTCCATGATGATATCAATGAGATGGTAGAATAAAAAACATTTGACTTCACTACAAAGGCCATCTTTCGACTTCTAAACTGTCAGAGGTGGGATATATCTCGACTCCATAACAGTCTACATCTAATTCCTGACTTATCTCTCTCAACAACGGAAGAGGACAGATTATGCATTTCTTATCTTCATCATACCATAAACTTTCTTTATCGAGATCGTATATCTCTCTCAGGTCATCCATGATCTTCCTATCATCGGAATCGATAACCCCTCTTATGAGTGTCCCTTCTTCAGTGATGATATCGCTCTTTTTAGCCACGTTCTCCGCTCTCCTTTTTATCCGGTTGGAGAGCTGCACGCCGTCCTTGAATCCTAAAGAACAATAATGAATGGAAAAATCGAAGTCCCTATCCAACAACTTGAGCGCTAGCTCTTGACTTCCTTCCACGGCACTCGACACGTCGCTCTTGTGCTCATAGCCTCTATCGATCAATTCTTCGCTGTTCGTAGATGAGAATTCGAGTTCATTTATATTTACGAAATCGATAGTCCCTTCGACTTCCTTCAAAAGATGGACCGTTTCACGCATCCGATCCGGGATGCTCGGTATTTCGATACCTATATCTATCTCTATATCTTCTTTGACCTTCTGTAAAACCGCTTTGTAATCGCTCTTTTCTATTTCATCCCATGTTTTTACCGGAGGATGGAACCTTATCTCGTCTAAACCCGCCTTAGACAATTCTTGGATCTTATCTATATCGGTGCTTTGAGTGTACAGATGTATATGATGATCGTCTCCAAATTCTTCTTTCAAAAGTCGGATATAATGCAGGGTCCGATCTGTAGAGAGCGGATCTCCTCCCGTGATACCGGTTCCAGTGGCATCTATAGACTCGGCCTCGTTGATGATCTCTTCATCACACTCCACCTTCTTTTCGTCGGCATATACGACAGATCTATCTTTTTTCTTTTCAGATAAAGGGCAGTACCAGCATCCGCCTTCACAATTCCCCGTAACTAGAAGTACCATCTTGCTTCCTTCAGCACAGTGTTTACAGCCTTCCGGTAGATCCCCTACATATGCCGCGTCATTCTCCAGTCGAGTGATCTCCATCTTCATTACCTGTTTTGACTTTCTAGATTTTTATATCTTATTACTTTTTCCATGTCTAAAGCGAGTTCAAGATCTTTTGAAAAGGAGGATCGCGATCGATAGTACGCCCAAAAGCCAGACCAAGGAATGTCCGAGATTCCAGATCACGTCCATCGCAGAAGGACTGTAGAATAACAACTTCTTCAATATATCCACGTGAGGGTATATCGGAAGCCATTTCGAAATTTTTACAACGTAGTCCGGGAAGATGGTAGAGAAAAGATAGCCGTGAGAAAAGAATATCAGCGGGAATATAAGCATCGATGAGAGACCCTGCGCCGAGTCCTGTTTCGAGGAGATCCATCCGATCAGACATCCGATATAAGAAAAGGTCAAGGATGAGATAACGAGGAATAGGGCCATAGCGAATACATTATAGATAGGTACGGAAATCCCGAAAAGGATCAGTCCAGTGACCAGCGCTATCATGCCCGCCACGGCTGTAAATAACGCATCCGTTATCACCATCCCGCTTATCGAGTAAACTTGAGGTAGAGGAGATATCTTTAACCGCTTATAGCTCATATCTTCTTTCAATGTAGAAGAATGATTGCTGGAAGCTAAAAGTCCTAGCTGCAAAAGGATGATCAATATCCCTCCGGGAAGCAAAAGGTCAGTGTAGGTCCAGTCCCTAATATCGACCGAACGATTATCGAGTTCTACGGGCTCGTTTTCTCCCTCACCTTCTATGAATTCGTTGATGTCCGCAGTTATACCCTTCAACACCGTATCTATCAATTTTTCCTGTTCCCCTCCGGCGTGATACACCTTAAATCTGATCGGTTCATAGCTTCGGTTCCCTTCCTCTATCTTTTCCCATTTTTCAGAAAAGTCCTCCGGTATGACCACTAAAGCCTCGACTTTCCCTCTTTTTATCAGATCGGTACCTTGTTCGACTGTATTCACTTCTTCGACGTCCAACCTGTCCTGAGACCTTAGAAGGGACATGGTCGTGTTGGATATATTCGAACTATCCTTGTCCACGACCGCCACGTTAGCTTTTATCCCTCCCGATCCGCCTATCAAGTTAAGAAAACCAATCAACAGCATAGGCATTATGATAACCCAGATCAAGAATTTTTTACTCCGTATTCTCTTTTTGAATTGGCTGTTCATGAACAGTTTCGTTCGCTTAAGTTTTCCTTTCATGGTCTGCCCTCCCCGGGATAAAAATCCCTGAGTTTTACTTCTCTGATATTCAAAATAGGAGTTTCCAACTTTTCCAGTGTTCTTTCAGTCGCATGGCGGGAATAGATCTTATTATATTTCTGATCCTTATCGATATCGAGTATCCAATCCCTTTCATTCAATCCGTCGAGGTCGGCCCCTTTAGATACTTTAAACACGCATCCCTTTTTTAGCTCTGAGAAACCATCTATAGTATCTAATCTTCGTCCATGCTCTAGGATGATCAATTTTTCCGATATATTTCCGATCTTCCAAAGCTCGTTTAATGTGATAAGAAAAGAAGTCCCGCTGGATTTGAGTTCCTTCATCTTTTCATATACCCAATCCTTGGCTATCTCGTCAAGGTTAGAAACCGGTTCGTCGAGAAGAACTAGTTTCGGATCATGAGCTATGCTCAATAAAAATTTTGTAAGTTGTTCTTCACCTTCGGAAAGTTCTTCTACTTTTTTATCTAAAATTCCTTTTACCAGGGAACACCTAGAGATCAGTCGATCGAGATCTCCTGATCCATAATTTTTAGAAAAAAGCCGGAGAGTCTCCAACACTGTCAAATTAGTGAATAACTTGTCGCCCTGAAATTTCACACCCAGATGAGGTCTTATCCTCTGCAGTTCCTTCCTTCTTTCATCGCCGTCGAAGATGCACTTTCCAAAATATTCCAACTTACCAGCTTCGGGAGCATCCACGAAACAGAGCGTTTCCAGTAGTGTCGTCTTTCCCGAACCGTTTTTACCTCCGACGAGGACTATTTCCCCCTCTGATATCTTTAATGATATATTGTCTAGTGAAAATTCATCTTTTGAATTTTCGAGATTTTCCACGTTTAGATGGACTGTCATATTATCTATTCCGTATTTTCCGTAAAATAATAAAAAAGGAAAAAAGAGTGTTGCTTTTTAATAGAGATCGTCAGTTCCCTGATCGTCTTGTTCACTGCTACCACTGGGCGGCTGTTCCTCTCTAGACCATCCCTGCTGCCGTTGTGTTCCCTGGTCGGATCTCTGCTCCTCGGACCATCCCTGTTGTTGGTCAGTGGTCTGTTTTTCTTCCGCAGTTCCTTCCTCTCTAGACCATCCCTGTTGCTGCTGTTCATACTGTTGATAGGATTTCGATCCTCCGCCTCTCTTGATGAGGAGCATCGATATCACTACCATCGCTGCGATCACGCCTATAAGAACGTAGAGCATCGGAGGTGAAAACAGAGTTCCCATGAACCCCTTAGAATCTTGGTCTCCCTGCTGCATCGAATTCATACTCTCTTTGGCTTTTTCGACGCTCATCGGTTCCATCTGGACCTTTGAGTCACTGACCATGTTTCCAGCTGTACTGCCCATGCCCATGGACTGAGAAACGATGAATCCTTTTTCCGGAGAGTACTTCATCTTGAAAGAAGAGGATTGTCCCGTACTAGTGGACTGCTGCAGGGTGGGCGAGTAAGTATTAGCCCCTTCTATAACGTAAGCCGTAGTGGTAGAACCATCTTCGAGAACTATCTCTTCGGTGCCGGTGCACTGCATCGGGATCGAGACCGCCTTGTTAGATATGTCGATCTCTCCGTTTTTTATCTGCTCACTGTTTGTTTCGAGATCTTCGAGTGTTATAGGTAAAGAGTAACCCTGCTCTTCTAAATTCTTCTGCATGCTTTCAGGCAGTCCTGAGGCGTCGATCTCGCCTTCGTAGGTGCCTGTCGCGGTCATATTGGAATGAGCGGTCCATTCTTCCCCTTTCTTTATCGGGAAATCAAACATGTCCAGTGCAGGATCGTATTCTACCGTTATATCAACACTCACGTCCCCAGATATACTACCGGAATAATCTTTGTACTCAACAGTTTGGGTTCTATTTTCGTAATCGTAATTGAATGAGGGGATGTTCTCGGCGCTGAAACTGCCTGACGCCTCCACTTCCATCGTCAGGTTAAGACTTTTCAAAGCGTAATCACTGTTGAATTTAGCTGTTCCTTGGACATCGTGAGAGTAACGTAGTTCACCCTCTGCCGAGATAGTTTTTGTCTCTGTGGGTGGTTTTTCTGAAATATTATAACTACCTTCTTTTGGCATCTCTCCTTTAGCCTCGAAATTACCTGACACGTCAATTCCTCCGCCGGCTTCGATATCGAGGGTGTATCCGTTTTCACTTGCCTCTGTTACTTCGTAGACCTGGTAAAAACCTATCTTTCCGTTTACCTCGTAATTCAATTCTTCTACCTGACTAGTTTGAGTTTGGTTTTCTAACTGTTCAAAAGCCGGTGAGAACAAGTCCTGAATCTCTTTCTCATATCCCATGGCCCAAGAGTCACCTTCCTTCCAATCGGGTTTAGAAGCTTCTCCCTCGGCTCCCATGGGTACGAACATGGCCATCAACAGTAGACTGACCAAAATTACGGTTCCGCATGTTTTCAATTGATCATTCATATATTTCTCTCCCTTTTTGGTGATATATTTTAGTTTTCTTACTATTTATTATTATTGGCCTTAACTTTGTTTGAAACCTTACAATCAACCAGACCGAGACAAAAATTATTTTAGAACATTATTTGATGAGTATCTATGATCTATCTTGGACCAGGGGGGACGCCCCACGGCGTGAGCGGCACGAAAGACAGCATGGAGTATCTAGCCGATGAGGGACTGAATGCGATGGAAGTGCAGTTCGTCAGGGGAGCCCGTATGAAGGAGTCAACGGCTGAATCGATAGGGAGAGAAGCGGAAGAACACGATATACTTCTGAGTGTTCACGGGCCCTACTACATAAATCTGAATTCAGAAGACGAGGAAACGATCGAAAAAAGCAAAGAGAGGATAATGAAAAGCGCCCGTTTAGCGGATGCGATGGGTGCCTGGGTGGTCACCATCCACGCTGGGTACTATTCCGGCATGTCAAGTGAAGAGGCTACCGAGATAATCGGTGACGGCGTGGTAGAATGTGCCGAAAAGATAGAAGAGGAAGGTCTAGATGTCAAGATAGGACTGGAACAGATGGGGAAACAGAAGAGCTGGGGTACATTAGAAGAGATCGAGAAAGTGTTAGACAGAACTGACGTCGCGGTACCTGTTCTGGACTTTGCTCATTATCACGCGAGGTTCGACGGAGCTTTGAAGAGCGAGGATGACTTCCGGGAACTGATCGGTAGATTCGAATCGATCCATGACGGTAAACTTCATTCGCATTTTTCATCTATAGAATATACGGAAAAGGGTGAAAAGGAACATCTGAATGTCGAGGAACACGAACCAGATTTTAGACAGTTGGCCCCGGTACTCGAAGAGAAAGATTATGACATAACCGTGATCTGTGAGACCCCGGAATTGGATAGGGACAGCCTCAAGATGAAAGAGATCCTGGGTTTGAAATAAAGAATCAGCGTGACTTTTCTACCGTAGAGATCCCGTCCCGCTTTTCGACGAGGTACTCTACGTCGGCTATATTCAGTATCTCGTTCTCGTGAGAAACTATTATTATCTGATCTGCAGTCACTTTATCTATTACATCTTTCAGCCTTGTTAACTGCTCTCTACTGAAACCCGTCGTGGGTTCGTCCAATACCAATAAGTTGCTCTGAAGGCCGAGTTCTTTCTTTATCATCGTGTTGAAAGCTAAGCGATAGGCGAGAGCCACTGAAGTCCTTTCGCCGCCGCTAAGATCATCCACTCCAGTTTCGTTGTTCTGGACAGTTATACGGGGTGAAAATTTTTCGTCCAATCTGCCCGAGATATCGGGATCGTCCAATATTTCGTCGAACCATCTTCTGAAGTATCTACCGAATTCGGACCTTATCTGAGCTAATCGATTTTCTTCTATACTTTTGATCGTCTCTTTGAATTCGTTGTTGATCCAACTTTTGAATTTTTTCAGTTCTTCGGCTTCTTCACGATTTTTTTCTTTTTCTTCCAGCTCCCGTTTCTTCTTCTTTATTTCCTTCTCTAACCGTTCGATATCAGAATTTAGGTGTTCTTTCTGCTCTATCAGACGACTTCTCTTTTCGATAAGCGATTCGAGTTTTTTTCTGACCTCTTCAAGCCTCTCTTCAGAAAAATCATCTCTAGACTCTTCCAATTTTTCCTCGAGTTCTTCACTTTTTTCTTTCTTCTCCTCTAGTTCTTCTCTCAATTTTTCTTCTTTTTTCATCAGATCTCCCTTGTTCTTCAATCTCTCTTTTATCTCGATAAATTCGTCTTTATACTCAGCCAGTTCGTTCTTTTTCTCCTTTAAATTCTCAAGCTTTTCTTGATCGTATTCAAAGGATTCGATCTCTTCCTCTAGATCCTCTATTTTGTCCTCCAATTCTTTAATCTCATTTTCTACCTCGTCTTTTTTATCGACCTCTTTCTCCAATCGTTTCACTTCTCGTTCTTTGTGAGAAAGCTCTTTTTCTTCTTTTTCCAACTTTTTTATCCTATCCTCCAAGTCGGAGATTTTCTCCACCCTCTCGTCTCTCTCCTCTTTCAGACAACTCACTTCATCTTCTAGTTCTCCCTTTTCCTTTTTGAGATCGCTCAGTATATTCTCTACGTGCTCTTCATCTAAAGGCTGTTTACATTTTGGACACTTTTTTTCTTTTTCGAGATCGCACATCTCCTCCATCTCTTGTTCTTTTTCTTGAATATCTTTTCTTTTTGCCTTTATATCACCGTTGATCTCACTCAACTCGTCCCTGAGCTCATCCCTATCGGCTTTCAACCCTTCTAATTTTTCAGAGACTCCTTTCACTTCTTCGATTTCATCTCTGATCTTTTCAAGCTTTTCTTCTTTCGCTTCTATCTCTTCGAGGTCAGATCTTTTGTTCTTCAATTTCAAGTTCAGATTTTTCTTCTCATTTTTTTTACCATTTTTTTCGTCCAAAACTTCTCTAACTTTATCCACTTCTTCCACGATTTCCTCATATTCGTTTTTCTTTTCCTTGACTTCTTTCAACCTCTTCTCGTCCCTTTCTATAGCTTCTAGTTCTTCTCTAGCCTCTTCGAGATCGTCCTTCACGGTAGATATCTTATCTTCGAGATTTCTTTTTTCTCTTTTCAGATCTTTGATCTGTTGATCCAACTCTTCCAGCTTTTCTTTCTCTTTACGGACTTTTTCTTTTTCCTTTTTACAGCTCTCTAGTTCCGATATGGTATTCTCTTTCTCCTCTTCCTTTTCCTCCAAATCTTCCTTTTTATCCTCTATCTCTTCCTCGAGGATTTCGATCTTTTCAGCTCTCACTTCCAGCTTTTCTATCTCGTTCTTCAAGCCTTTTCTGACGATCCTGGTGTTCTTCGCCGCTCTCTTGTAATCCTCCAGGTTGAAGACTTTTCTTATAGATTGTAGTCTTTCATCCTCGTTCATCGAAAGTATCTCTTTCATCCTTTCCTGAGGGGTGTAGATGCTCATGTGAAAAGTTTCGACTTTTCCACTCGAAGATTCTCTCAGACCTAAAAGATCGATTATCTTATCTCTCATCTCCGTCCATGATAGCTCCATACGCTTTCCGTTACTCTCAAGGTAAGATTTCTTACCCCATCCGCTGCTCCTCTCTTTAACGGAGCGGAAAGCAGTGTAGGTTTTTCCGTCGACTTCGAATCCTAGTTCAACGCTCGCTTTTTTCGCCCCGTGCCTCAAGATCTTGTCGTAAAAATTTTGCTGGGTCGCTCCGAAGAGCGCGAACTCAAGAGCGTAAAGTATAGACGATTTACCGGAACCTATATCTCCCTGGAATAGCAAAACCCCGTCTTCGAAGTCGATGTTCTGCTCTTTATAACTTCTGATATTCTCGATCTTCATACTTTCCAGTTTCATCACTGATCGCCTCCGAAATCGCTCAGAGTTATCTGTCCGTCCTTATCTTCCGGTTGAGATTTCTGAACGGTGCTCTCTTTCTCTTCTTTTTCCTCAGCTCCCTCTGATAGTTGCTCCTCTTCATCTTCGTCCCCCTCTTGACTTTCCTTTTCCTCGTATTCGTCTCTTCTCTGGATCAGTTCCCAGGCTTCTTTCCATATCCTGTTTTCGTAGTCGGTTTTCGTTTCTCCTTCGTTCTGTGGGGCTTTGAGCACGGATAGCAGGTCTTCTCGAAATTCTATGCTTATCTCATTCTCCCCGGTGTATTCTTCTAATAACCTTTCCTCGAGTTCTTCTTCTCTCTCCTCTTTCACCTGTATAGTCTCGACTTCCTTTCCCTCTAGTCCTCTCCTGTTCAGGTAAACGGTTTCAAAACCCTTATCTTTGAAATTTTTCTTAATCTCGGTGAAATCGATATCGGATGGAACTCCTTCGGCGAGAGTTCCTGCTATCTTCAAGAGTAGGATCTCGCCCTCCATCCGTTTTTCAGCGAGAAGGTCGATTTCATCCCGGAGTTCATCCACTCTCATCCCGTCAGCGTCTATCCTTTCGCTCACTATCTTCGGTTCCTTTAAAGGCACATATTCGGGCTCCCAGTCATCTACTATGTAAAAACCGCGTTCGTCCCTCTCCAGATCGGTGTAAGAATCACCGAACGTAGGGCCCGGGTAATAGATGCTTTTTTCTTCCTCGTGTTCTATCCTTTTATGCAGGTGTCCTCCCGCGTAATAGGTGAAATCATCCGGTAAGAGTGAGAGAGGAAGACTCCTTTTCTCGTGGATATCCGCCGGTTTTAACTCGGCTATAGGAGAGTGGAAAACGAAAATGCTCTCTCCTTCGGGCTGCGGAAAATCTAGTTCTTCGAAATAACTTATATCTGCTCTATTTTTCCTTCCGCTCAAACCCGTAATGGAGACTCCTGATGGATCTTCTTGAACTTCGAGACTTCCCTCTTCTTCTAGGAAGTTCACGACCTTCTTGAAAACGTCGGCGCTCTCGAGAACGTCTATCAGTGAAGCTTGAGATATTTTAAAATCGTGAGAACCGTAAACCGAATAGATATTTACCCCCTCGGCTCTCGCCTTCATCAGACTTTCGACAGCTCTATTCACTACCTCCATGTCAGGGTGGGGGTTATGGAATAAGTCTCCGGCTATGATTATGAAATCTACATCCCTTTCAAGACTTATATCGATAGCTTTTTCGAAAGCTTGGAGGTTGTACTCTCTGAGCGAGGGATTTCGGCCGAAAGCCCCGAGATGGCAGTCCGCGATATGGGCAAATTTCACCATCGTTTTCACCAACTAGTCTTAGTTTATAATTTTTCTTACGTTCCTTTCAAAATACCAAGGTATGGGCGTTAATACTATATTACCAAAAGCAAATAACGCTACGATGTTTTGGTTATCGTACCTTGTCATCGCCTTGATCTTGATAGGCCTGATATACGCCTACAAAAGCGAGATGTATCTCACCCAAGTATTGATGATCACGAATCTGGTAATATTTATTTTGGTCTTCATCGGAGGGATGATGAACGTTTCTATCATCAACTCGGTTTATTACGATCTCGCCGGGAAAGCTATATATGTTTCAAGTCTCCCTTTACTGCTGCTGAAAGGCTATACGTTCCTGACCTTGATGTTCCTCCATGGGAGTCTCATGCATATTATCGGAAACATCTTGGTCTTATTCTTTATAGGGATGGCTCTCGAAGATAGGGTGGGAAAGAAATGGACTTTTATTTTCTATTTTCTCTCGGGTTTTGGAGCAACGCTCGGGCAGTATATCTTCAACTGGCTCCAGGTCACAATAGGAGCGTCGAGTTATTCAACATTACTTATCCCAAATATTGGGGCGTCCGGAGCTGTGTTTGGAATAATGGGCTCCTTGGTATTTCTCTACCCGAAGGATAGGATAACCATGATAATTCCGCCCCTGCTACTTCCAGAGGTCAGGGTAGATCTAGCGGTAGGGGCTTTCATAATGATCCAGACCGGTATAGCCATCTTTGCCGGCATGGGCAATATAGCGCACGCTGCGCATTTTACTGGATTTGCTGTCGGTATGATTTTGGCCGCCTATGCTAAAAAGAAAGATGTAATAGAAAGAGAAGAAGTTCCGGTAAGAGACTATAAGAAATTAAAGAGATTGGTGAATACCGAAGAACAGGAAGAGATATATCAAAAGATAATGGAGGCCGACGAGATAGAGGTCAAAGAAGCGTGGAGCGAACAGCTCATAGAGGAATCTAAGTGTCCCAGATGTGGAAGACCTCTAGAGGGCGAGAGGTGCCGATGCGGGTTCTCGGTATGGGAAGATTAATATAGTCGTTTATGTAAGGATGATTAAATCATACGGTGTTGACTATGAAGGTCCCTAATTCCTACTATTTACACTGCTCGGTCTGCGGAGAGGAGACTCTACACGAGATCCTGAAAGGCGAAATGGGTACTCAGGGAGAAGAAGTGACTATAGACGGCGTAGTGAAATGCGAGGAGTGCGGCACGACGAATCACAAAACCATCCGGGAGAAGAAAGCCATCGATGTTCCTATAGTCGTAAGCTGGAAAGACGAATCCAATAAAGATCACATCTCTTTATATCCGGAAGAATGGATACACAAGGGAGACGAGTTGATACTAGATGGATCTACAGTCAAAGTCACCTCGATAGAACAGGAAGATGGCAGGACCGATTCTTCGAAAGTCGAAGATATCACGAACATATGGGCTAAGAAACATGATAAGGTCAGAGTGAATGTGACTCTCAATAAAGGCAGAAACAGCGCTTCCGATATCCTCGAAGTAGTTCCTGAAGAGGAATTTTACGTCAATGATAGGTTGAAAGTGGATGAAGAGGAAGCAGTGATCCACAAGATAATGACCGAAGACGATGGGGTTAAAAAAGACGGAAAAGCCGAGGCGGAAAACATCAAGCGCATCTATGCAAAGCAGATAAGGTAATTTCGAGAATCTTAATATATCTGGATCACATACCATATCATGGTAGAGATCGAAGAATTGATGGAAGAAGTTAAGAGATTTCGCGACGAGAGAGATTGGAAGAAATATCACACCCCTAAAAATCTAAGTCTTTCTATTTCTATAGAAGCCGCTGAACTTCTAGAGCTCTTTCAGTGGAAGGAAGATTCTTTAGATTCGATAGAGCGAGAGAAATTGGAAGAAGAGATGGCCGATATAATGATCTATCTTCTAGCTCTTTCAGTGAGAGCCGACGTGGATTTGGGAAAGGCAGTTAAAAACAAGCTGAAGAAGAACGAGGAGCGATTTCCCCCTGATCTTGAGATGATCGAAGATTGATTTCGAAACTTTTTTATCATATCTAGATGGATGAAGCCATGATGGTCGATAAGAGACAGGAAACACTATTAAAAGAGAATATCCACATCCCTGGCAGGAAAACCTACGAGGAAGTCTTCGATAAAAGGACCATCCAGGAACTCTATAACTTGATGAGAGACGGGGTCATCGATACACTCGAAAATCCGATCTCGACTGGAAAAGAGGCGAAGGTCTTCAGAGGGCAGAAAAAGGACGGCACCTCGGTAGCGGTGAAGATAGTGAGGATAAACACGGCGGTTTTCAAAAAGTTCAAGAAGTACATCGAGGGCGACTACAGATTCGAGGACGTCCCTAAAGGTCCCAAGATGACCTATGCCTGGACGGAAAAAGAATTCGCAAATCTCAAGGCGATGAAGGAAGGGGGTATAAGAGTCCCGGAGCCTTTTGCCACCTCTAAAAATATACTTGTGATGGAGTACCTGGATCATAGGGGTCAACCGGCACCCTTATTGAAAGATGTCGATCTTGATCGGGAAGATATGGAGTACGTGAGCGAACAGATACTCGATTATCTAGATATACTTTATAACGATATAGAGATGGTCCATGGGGATATAAGCGAGTTCAACGTGATGATAGCTAAAGGTTATCCTTACCTCATAGACGTCTCGCAATCGGTACCTTTAAATCACCCAAATGCTGAGGAATTATTGGAAAGAGATATAAATAACATCGTCAGATACTTTGAAAAGAACGGTGTAGAGATCAGTGTCGAAAGCGTTAAAGAAGAGATAGGAATTGAGGAATGATATCATGCCGAGCATCAAGATACCTGAAAACAGGATAGGAGTCCTTATAGGAAAAGACGGGAGGGTCAAAAAGAAAATCGAAGAAGAAAGTGGAGCAGAACTCGAGATCGACTCTCAGACCGGACGCGTCGATATAGATGTGAGAGACATCGACGACCCTATCCTTTCCTTGAAGGTGGAGGACGTCATTAAAGCGATAGGAAGAGGTTTCAATCCCGATAAGGCCATAGAGATACTTAACGATAACATAGACCTTGATCTGATAGACATAAGAGACTGGGTGGGTAAAAATTCGAACGCGGTTAAAAGGATGAGAGGTCGAGTCATAGGGAGAAACGGTAGGACTAGAGAACTGATAGAGGAATTGAGCGAGACCCACGTTTCGGTAAAGGGTAATACCGTGGGGATCATCGGAAGTTCTTTTAAATTGAAGATCGCGAGAAGAGCGGTGGAGATGCTGCTCGAGGGCAGAGAACACGCTACCGTATACAACTATCTAGAAGGTAAAAGGGAAGATATCAAGCTGGAAAACAGCGGATTCCACGTGAGAGAGGAACGGGAAAGATAAAGATCATATCGTTAATCGATCTTCTCTGACCACTTTTTTACGATCACTTTCACTTCACCCCGTCCAGAAAGTTTATCAACCAATAGTGATTTAGCGGCATGATGGGATGTTATGGCTTCGATAGCGGAGGAACTAGCGGATAAACAGCAGGAGATATCAGTTGGAGAATTCTTTGAAAGAAATAAGCATATCTTGGGTTTCGATTCTCTTACTAAAGCTCTAGTGACCACCGTCAAAGAAGGCGTGGATAATGCCCTAGACGCCTGTGAAGAAGCGGAGATACTTCCTGAGATCAAAGTGGAGATCGAAAAAGTAGCAAATAAAGAATATAAAGTAAGTATAGAGGACAACGGACCCGGTATAGTAAAAAGAAAGATCCCCGAGGTCTTCGGAAAGCTGCTTTATGGTTCTAGATTTCACGAAATAAGTCAGAGCCGTGGTCAGCAGGGTATAGGAGTTTCGGCCGTAGTGATGTACGGACAGCTGACCACCGGAAGAGCGACCACGGTCCGTTCTAAAGTCAAAGAAAAAGATTACGCGAAAGAGATGGAAGTGATCTTAGACACCAAGAAAAACGAGCCCGAGATACAGAACGAAGAGGTCGTCCTTTGGGAAGATAAAGAACACGGGACCAGATTCGAAACCACTGTAAAAGGACTTCTGAGACGGGGAAAACATTCCGTTTTTGAATATTTGAAAAACACCGCGATAGTAAATCCTCATGCCAGAATAGAGTACGTCAGGAACGGAGATAAGACCGTCTTTAAAAGAGCCACGGATCAATTACCCGAACAGACCGAGGCCGTTTTACCTCATCTAAAAGGTATCGAATTGGGGACGCTATCGAAGATGGCGAATAATTCTGATAGAAGGACTTTGAAGTCATTCCTTAAAAACGATTTTAGCAGGATAAGTTACAGCAAGGCCGAGGAGATTTGCGAGACCGCTGACATCGACGGTAAGACGAATCCAGATGAATTGGAGGTCGAGGATTGTAAGAAGATTCTGCAGGCAGCTGAAGATGTAACATTGATGTCACCTAAAACGGACTGTCTTTCACCTATCAAAAGTATGTTAGTAAAAAAGGGACTCAAAAACGTTCTTAAAGGAAAACATCCCGAGTATTATGCCCCGCCCACCACTCGGGACCCGGATGTGTATTCCGGCAATCCGTTCCAAGTAGAAGTCGGATTAGTTTACGGAGGCGATCTGCCGAAGGACGGCCCCGTGCGAGTCCTTCGTTTCGCTAATAGGGTCCCTCTACTCTACAAAAAAGGAGCCTGCGCTACTACCACCGCTATAAAAAATATAGACTGGAGGATATACGATCTGGATCAGAAGGGCGGGAAAGGCATGCCTTCGGGTCCCGCCGTAATACTCGTGCACGTGGCTTCCACCAGAGTACCCTTCACCTCAGAAGCTAAAGAAGCTATCGCCGATATACCGGCTATAGTGGATGAAATAGAAAGAGGACTGCGGGAATGTGCGAGGTCGATGAGGACCCATCTCAACAAAGAAAAGAGAAGAAAAAAGGTGAAGAAGAAATTCACCGTGGTCAATGATATACTACCTATGATAGCCCATAAATCGGCCGATCTTCTCGATAGGGTTCCGCCGGAGATAGACGAATCCATGACCAAAATAATGGGCGTGGTTTACGTCGAAAAGGAATACGACTGGGACGACGGCCGCTGTGAAGTGAATATAGAGATAATGAATTATACCCCAAAAGATCGTGATATGAACGTATTCTTTGAGAAGCCATATCCCGAGACCGAACTTTTATCGTCAAACCTAGAGCCGGAACATGAGGACGATCACCTGGAGTGGCGGATAGATGATCTGATATCTTCTGAAACTCAAAATATAACACTCGAATTCGATGGGGGTCTAGAAAAGGAGGACCTTGACGGCACCGATGTGTATATCGAAGGAGTGGGTGAAACGAAACTCATAGGTGCCGAGCCCCTTCCGGACGACTGGGAGATAGAACTGGCGGAGATAGAAGAGGAGGATTGAATATGCAGGAAAGATACGAAAAAGCGTTGGATAGGCTCGAAAGTATAGCGGAAGATTTCTACGAACAGCTGGACGATGGAGAAATACCCAACATGGAAGTTCCGACCCGTTCTAAATCGAACATCGAGCTGGACAGAAGAGAAGGTGTCTGGAAGCTTGGCGACTCGACCACCAACCGCTCCGCAAAAAAGCTGAAGAGCGCCCGGATGCTTTTACGCACTCTTTATATGCTCGAACTGATCCAGGACATGATCGAGGAGGGTAAATCATCCACTCTCAGAGAGATGTATTATATCTCCGAAGGATGGGACAAAGCTAAATTCAATAAGCAGAGCGAATCTGACAGTCTCGCGGAAGATATGGAATTGGTCACTGGATGTTTGAGAGAAGATTTCAAACTTCGACCGGAGGAAGACGGAGCTAGACTGATAGGGGACATAACTGTAGAAGAGGAGAACAGAAACGGAGACATCAGAAAGATAAACTGCAGAGACGACGTTGGAGATTCAGGATACACTATACCTTATAATGTGGAATCCGATAAAGTGAACTTCAGTGATGTCGACGTAGATTTCATGATAGCTATAGAGACCGGCGGTATGTTCGATAGGCTAGTCGAGAACGGTTTCGATGAAGAAGCTAATGCGCTTCTAGTGCATTTAAAGGGACAACCAGCAAGAGCGACCCGTAGAGTGATAAAGAGATTGAGTGAAGAAGAGGACGTTCCAGTGGTGGTCTTCACCGACGCCGATCCCTGGAGTTTCAGGATCTTCGCTTCCGTGGCCTACGGAGCCATAAACACGGCTTATCTCTCGGATTATCTAGCCACCCCGACCGCTGAATACGTCGGCATAACGGCCAGCGACATCATGACCTATGACCTCCCGACCGACGAACTATCTAAGAACGATAGAAAGGCTCTCGAGCAGGAACTGGAGGATCCACGTTTCGATGACGATTTCTGGAAAGAAGAGATTGAGACCATGTTGGAGATCGACAAGAAGGCCGAACAGCAAGCTCTGGCAAAGTATGGATTGGATTACGTGACCGAGACTTATCTGCCCGAAAAGCTGGAACAGATAGGTATGATGTGAAGCGGATCACTTTATCTTACACTTGAAGATCACCGTTCCTCCATCGGTGTATTCTTTTCCCGGATCTACGCACTGCATGTAAGCGATGTCTTCTCTATCTTTGCTCAACCCGAGATCAACGGGGCTGACCCCGTGCTCGAGTGCGGTCGTGTAGTGAAGTATCGTGTCGAAAGCATGAGTACATATCGAATCTGTATTTCTCAGATCCACTTCAGGGTCATCGATGACCATCTTGTCCCCTTCCTCGTAAACGGGACATTCACCTTCTACCTTATGGACTTCTATCTCTAACATATTCCCACCTTTAACTCATCTTCAATTTCCCCGATCTCTGCGGAAAGTCTCTCTTAATAATCGGGCGGCTATCTTGAATCCGTCTCTCGTGACCAGTTTTGATTCACCTTTCCTTTTACGATACTCTATAGGTATCTCTGAGATATTTTTTTTACAGAACTTAGTATGGAGTCCCGCCTCTATCTCGAAATCTTTACCGGGGATCTCATCGGGATTCAACCCGTTGCATTCGAAACCTCTCAGACCGGTGCATAGATCGGTCACCTCGGTATCGTATAATCTGTTTGCAAGCCACGTCAGAAATTTATTACCTATCTTATTTTTGATGGACATGGCCCCCTCGGAGATACTTCCTTCGAATCTGCTACCCAGAACCATGTCGCTGCCGTTCTCCAGCTCTTCTATCATGTCGCTTATCTTCCCAGCGGGATAAGTATCGTCTCCGTCGATGAGAAAAACAAAATCTCCTTCCGAAGTTTTTAGACCCTCTCGTACACCCTGGGCCTTTCCGCCTTTCGCTCTGAGCACTTTTACTTCTCTATCTTCTAGCTTTTCAACTGTGCCGTCCGAAGAACCACCGTCCACTACGATCATCTCGACCTCATAACCTCTATTCCTCAGGTGATCTTCCGGTAGAGAATCGATCACCTCTTCGATCGATTTCTCCTCGTTCAGTGTCGGTACTATGATGCTTACTACGCTCATATCTTATCTTCTCTTCTTTCGATAATCTTCCTATCTACGATCTGATTCAATCCAGATAATATTTTATCAGCTTCTCTTCAAGATCGGGTCTGAAGTCTTTAACTATCTCTACGAATTTTTCTTCTTGAGTGCTGGCTAAGACGCCGTAAAGATCATTGAAGACCTCTTCATCTTCCATCTTTTTAACGATGAGTCTCTTCTGGGCTTCGGTGAGTTTCGTTTTTCCTCCTTTAGAATCTTCCTCCTCTAGATACCTTTCAAGCTCAGAAAGTTTGTCCACGTAAAAACCCAGTTTTCTCGGCCTATCGGGGCCAACATTCCTCACCAAACCGCATTTATCACAGTAGGGATGGGGGGAGAGTGTAAGTTTTTTTTCGCCCTGAAGTAAAGGCAGCCAATCGTTCTCGTTGGAGATATGGAGGCAGTCTTTGACATCGTTCCCCTCTTCTGTTTCTTCTTCATCCTCCATCCTTTAACCTCCATATCAGGGTTTTTCAGTCTAATTAATGTTCAGTTCTATTTATATCTTTTTTGGCATTTTTATTCACATGCACAAAAATTAAATAAACTTTCATCGATAGACCAATCGATGAAGGATCTAGTTTCGAGATTGGAGGGCAGCGAACTTCCCATAACTTTCGAGGTTCCTTCGCCTAGAGGTGGTGATGTACAAGACTACCTGCGGAGGATAAAAAGTTACGATTTCTTGGAAGAATTGACCGCCGTAAACGTATGTAATAACCCAGTAGGTCTCGTCAGAATAGATCCGGGACCATATGCGAGCCAGATACTTGATGAAGTGGGTATTGAACCCATCGCTCATCTCACCTGCAGAGATTCCACCTTGAGCGGTCTGCAGCGCTGGCTGCTCGGAGCTCACAGCTTGGGGATAAAGACGATTTTAGCCATGACCGGTGATTATGCTGTAGGCGACTATCCCGCGGAAGAAAAAGTCGATCATATAACCTCTTTAGAGTTGATAACGGGGATAAAGGATTATCTCAACGAAGGAAAACTTATGCCGGAGCTTTCAGCAGCTCCTTCAAGGAAAAGGAATCGTTATCTGGCGGAAGTAGAAGATATCGAGGAACCTACTGATTTTCAGGTCGGAGGTGTCCTCCTACCCGAGAGGGGCGGAGAAGCCTCTTACGCGGCCCGGAAAGTTGAGGCGGGTGCCGACTTTTTCCAAACCCAGATAAGTTATGATCCTGAAACTGTTCTCGACTTTCTAGAGAAGTTCGAAAAGAGGACCGAGAGGACCCCCCCAGTTCTAGTCGGTACGACTCCGTTTTCTTCTGCTGAAGAGATGAGGAGATTGAAAGACAGCGTACCTCAAGTGCATATCCCAAAGAGTGTAGAGAAAAGGCTGACTAGCGCGGATGATTTTGAAGAGGAATCCGTAAAATTCACGATAGAGTTCTATCAAAAGATTTTAGACGGTGTGAAAGAGAGAGGCTTGAACACGAAGATAGGCGCGCATATAATACCGGTGAGGTACGAAGGAAAGGCGGGAGAGATAATAAGGGGGCTTAAAGGATCATGACCGAATTATATCCGTGGCCAGGCGATTATAGAACCGGAAATCCAGGATCTCCCACGGCGGTAATAACTCTGTCCGACGAGTTCGACTTCGACGAAGAAAAGGTAGCCATCTGGGGTCCTATGAAGACCGAAAATCTCGGCATCGAGAAAGTTGTAGCGAATGTGATCTCGAATCCAAATCTAAGGTTCGTGGTGATCTGCGGGGAGGAGATCCGCGGGCACAGATCGGGTCGAACGATAATAGCAATGGTAGAAAACGGTTTGGAAGAGAACGGAAAGATAAAGGGAGCGCCTGGAGCCGTTCCATTCATAGAAAATATCTCGAACGAAGCCGTCGAGCGTTTCAGAGAACAAGTCGAGATAATAGATCTAGTTGGTGAGACTTCGGAAGAAAAGATCGAGGAAGCTGTAGATAAGGCTTATAGAAAAGACCCGGGGTCTTTCGGGGAACCTTATACAGCGGTGAAGATAAAAGAGAAGGAAAAGACCACTTTCGAGGCAGATTTTGCACTTCATTCCTCTATACAGGTTTCGCCTTGGGGAAAGATATCTTCCATGGAGGAGAAATGATGTTCAGCTATACTCGTGAGCAAAAAACTTTTGATCTAGACGGAAAAAAGGTCGGAGGTCAGCCGGGAAAATATCCTACGCTGATGGCCGGGACTATATTTTACGAGGATCAGTTCGAGGATCCCAGGGATTCGAGAGAGGAAGCCGTCGAACTGATCGAAAAGCAGAATGAGTTGTCTCAAAAGACTTCAGTACCTTCCCTTGTCGATATCTTTATCTACGAAAAGGATGAGATAGAGTGGAAATTGGACTTCGCCCTAGAGAATATTGAAGGGATCTTTTCTTTAGATATGCCGGAATCCGATGTGAGGATCGAAGTCCTCGATCGCTTAGAAGAGTTGGGAGCTCTGGACAGAGTTATCTACAACAGTCTAAATCTGGGTGTGACAGAAGAAGAGATCGCGAAGTTGAACACGAAACCTCCCAAGGGATCTATTTTGTTGGGTTACAATCCTCAAAAGAACAATACACAGGGAAGGGTCGATATGATCAAAGACGGAGGAGAACTGATGGAGGAGGGTATTTTGTCCCTAGCCGAAGATACTGGCATTGATCACGTTCTTCTCGATACCGCCGCCACCCCCTATGGTGAAAAAGCCTGCGAGACTCTGAGAGCCGTACCCGTTTTCAAGAACGAATTCGGATTGCCCACCGGCTGTTCGCTTCATAACACGGTAGAATCCTGGAAGTGGTTAAACGATTATGAAGGGAGAGAAAAAATATTCGAGACCTTGGATACCTCTATCGATGTTCTACCGGTGCTTTTAGGGGCTGATTTCATATATTACGGACCGATCGAAAACGCTCCACTCGCTTTACCCAACATGGCGATGGTGGACAAACTGATCGCTGAAGGCTCTGAGGATTATTTCGGGTTGGAGATAAGCGAGGATCATCCTTATCACCTTTACTGAATCCGATATACTTTTTTATTACCAATTTCATATCATCTTAGATGGACCTAGAAAAAATACTCCTAACTACAGTGGTCGGCAGTTTTCCCAGTTTCCCCTCTAAGGAGAAGTTCATGAGTTCCTATCATGAAAACACCGACCCTTACGTTGACAGTATAAGAGAGGCTGTAGATTCACAGTTGAATGCAGGAGTCGAGTTGCTCACTGATGGTCAAGTCCGAGCGGGGATGATAGAAACTTTCGCCGAAGGTTTGAGAGGTTACCGGATAAAAGAGAAGGTCGAGATATTTTCAGATATCGAATATTCCGGTCCCGTTACTGTAAACGATGTTGAAAGAGCTAAAGAGTTGTTACCCGATAACTTCGGTATAAAAGGTGTGATCACCGGTCCGTGGACGCTGGTCAAAAGTAGTCAAGACAGATATCACGATTCATCGAAGGAGGCCGTGATGGAAACTGCGGAGGCTTTGAATAAAGAAGCGGAACTCCTTTCTCAGATATGTGACGTGATTCAACTCGACGAACCCTTTTTCTCAGTAGATTTTCCAGATTACGGAAAAGAGAGCGTCGAAAAAGCGCTCGACGTCGACTGCACCACCGCTTTACACGCCTGTGGAGACGTCGAGCCTATAATAGATAGATTGGTCAAGATCGATGTGGATATATTGGATCACGAATTCGCCGCGAATCCTAATCTGTACTCCGCTTATGATGACATCGACCTAGACCAGAGGATAGCCGCCGGAGTGGTGACCACGGACCCGAAGATAGAACCCGTTGAGGAGATCAGAAAAAACATATGTCGTGCTTATGATGTTTTTGGACCTAAGACCATGGTCGATCCGGACTGTGGTCTGAGGAACTTGACAAAACGGCAGGCCGAAAGGAAACTTGAAAATATGGTAGTTGCTAGGAACGTGGTATTGAATGAAAAAAATCGAAAAAATAGAGGCTGAAGCAAACGAAAAGATGGAATTCGACGAGAGCGGTTTTTTCGTTATCAATGTGGATGAGGAGATAACGGTCGAGCATTACTTGAACGTACAGAAGGAAGGCAAACTCGAAGTGGAAACAGGAGAACTGAACAAGATCGTTACCGGAAGATCGGCTAAAGCGATCTGTGATACTATAGTCAGGGAAGGACTGATCTCGAGGTTAGACCATGCAGCCTATCTAGGAAGAGAGCTGCAGAAGGCGGAGATCGCCCTGAAGAACGATCTGGAGTATGAACAGTGTGAGACTCTCGAGCTTTAGAGGTAAATGAAATAAAGAAAATAATTTATAAGGCACTAGACAATCCGAAACCCAGGTGGAAAGAGATTTGAAAGTCAAAGTGAAAGAAAGACCATGGGACTTGCTTTTCGTCGCCGTGCTTACAGCCCTTCTCATCCTGGCGATAGCTTTAGTTCCGGAAAGTCCCTTTAGAACTGTTTTGGGGCTTCCTTTTATCCTGTTTTTCCCCGGATATGTTTTGATCTCATTCCTTTTTCCCGGTAATGCCTCCCTAGACCATATAGAGAGGATCGCTCTCTCCTTCGGTTTGAGTATAGCTATCACGCCTCTGATAGGTCTGCTCTTGAATTACGTTTGGAAGATCAGTCTTCTTCCTATCCTCTACTCCCAGACTCTCTTCATATTAGTTCTATCCCTTCTAGCTTATCTAAGGCGGACCTCGATACCATCGGAGGAAAAATTTAGTATCGAATTTGAGATAAATCCACCGGATTGGGAGAACTACGACATAATCGATAAAGCGCTTGTTATAGCCACTGTAGGCCTACTGATCGCATCCGGAGCCTTGGCTTATAATATCGCGACAACACCAAGGACGGGTGAGCGTTTTACTGAATTCTATGTCCTAGGAGAGAACGGGATGGCTGACGATTATCCCACGAATCTCGCCGTTAATGAATCGGGACACGTTATCCTCGGAGCGATAAACAGGGAGCACAGGAAGATGGATTATACGATGGTGGTGAGGATGGCGTCTACCAATCTCAATTCTTCTAAGGAGCTGGAAGATAAGGTGGATTCCTCTGAAGAGAATGAGAGTGTAAATGTTAAAATTAATTTTGATTTTGAAAATATGACGACGGAACCTATGCCTAAAGATCACAATATATCTTTATCTGACTCCGTTACTTACATGGCTAATTTTACTTTAGATCATGACGAGAAGTACAAACATCACTTGAATTATAGTATCGGAGAACCAGGTCTTTACATGGTCCAGTTCTTATTGTTCAAACCTGATCGATTCTCTGTCGGTGATCGCAAAGGTTACCGTGAACTTCATCTTTGGGTCACTGTGAAGGAGGGTTAGTTTGGCACAAGTTGAACTCAGTAAAAGAGGTAAATTGATTCTCGTTCTGCCCCTAGTTTTTGTGGCATATGCGGTCTTTATAAAAGAACCTTACGTGGCTTTTTCCGCAGCATTCCTCTTTTCGATAATTTTCTATTCTCGGTATAAGATCTCTAACTGTACTGTAGAATTTCAAGACGATATACCTAAGGGTAATAAGACAGTCGAAGAGCCGTTCAGAGTGAAACACCGTGTTCTGAGCGATGATAAGTTGGATCTCGATCTATCGGTTATCCTGGATGAAGGATTCGAAATAAAAGACGAGGGATCCATGACGAAAGATTTGAGGACTAACGCTGACTTCTCTTACGATTTGATGCCTAACAGTAGAGGATATCACGAGCTAGGAGAGATCAAAGGATGGCTGTATGACCCTCTAAAGGTATATAAAAGATCGTTTGTACATCAGATCGAAGAAGAAGTCGTAGTCCAAAGTTCTAAAAGAGCTATCAAAAAAGCTAAAACATATTCTAAAAGGAGTTATGCCGAGGAGTTCGTCGAAGATCCTTCCGCTTTTACGGTCAGATCGAACGAATTCGAGGGCATCCGCGAATTTCATCCGGGAGATTCACTGAGAGATATACACTGGAAATCTTTTTCTAAGTTCCAAAAACTCATGACAAGAGTTTACGAGAGGGTCTCACCTATCGGGACACAGTTACTCCTAGACTGTTCCCCGTCTATGCGTAGGAGCCTCCCGAACGGAACGACGAAATTGGATCACTCCGTTTATATAGCTCTTCAGATATTGAAGAATTTCGAGATCCAGGGGCACGATATCGGTATGACGGCCTACGATCACAAACACGTGATCTTCCATCAGAACCCGGATTCTAAACGAGCTACTTTTAAAAAGCTCTACAATAAAGTATCTGATCTCCCGGGATCACTAGAACCGAAGGATGTCTCTTTCGATAGATATCAGGGCTCGGTAGATATATCTGAACTCGGAGAAGAAGAGAAACAGTTCTCAAATAGGATCGGAGAACTGATCTCCAAATCTGGACGAGAAGAGATAGCAGGTGTTCTTTCTTCGGTCGATCAGATGAAAGCAAGAGGGGAAAAAAGAAAATTGGTGATTATCATATCGGATCTGGAGATGCAGCCGGAAGCCACCGTGAAGGCAGTAGAGTATCTAAAGGAGATGAAAAACGAGGTTTGGATGATAGTACCTTTCAGCCCTTGGTACGAACTCGAAGAGGTGGACGAAGATACACTTGAGAAAGCCTATAAAGAATATGAAAACTTGGAAAAAATCTTGAGCAAGTTAGAACGATTGAGATGTTTGATCTTCGAAGTCCACCCGGAAAAGGAGGGCTTCCAAGTGCTCGACGAACGGGAGAGAAGAAAGACATGATGAGGAGATTACTACCCCATATACTCGGATCGTTACTCGTAATATCTACTATCTATCATTCCGACACGTTTTATTCGCTTTTGGTAGCTATCCCCATTTTCTTGATCTCTTATTTTATGGAGAGTGAAAAGGATAGGTTTCTATTTCCCGCGCTGATCATCACTGCTTCGGTTCAATTTTTCTTTATAACGAGTTCATCCGTGAACGAATTATTCGCTCTGATCTTCTTTGGTGTCAGCTTTGCTTTCCCGCTCTTTTTATACTGGGTGGTTGTCCTCGGTGCAGTTTCGGAGATAGAGTTGAAACCCAGTATAGTCTCGGGCTCTTACGTGATCTTTACGTTTGCCCTTTTCTATCTCCTCCCAGAATTGATGGAGGTTTCCAAGTTTATCCTGGGAAAACAGAATGAAGGCGTTCAGATATTGCTGTTTCTAGGAGCCGCTATGCTAATGGGAGTGATATATCATGCGGCCCTGGAGATAAGAGATTAATTTTCGGAAAAGCTTCCTTTAGGAGCTTCGACTCTGTCTTCGAGGATCTCGTTCAAAATATGATGAGAATCTAGGTCTTCTAATTCAGCTTCTACTGAAACCATAAACCGATGAGGAAGAACTCTCTTAGCTACCTCCTTCACATCGTCGGGTATCACGTAACTTTTGCCTTTTATCAGGGCATAAGCTTTAGATGTGTACAGCAGGTGTTCTCCAGCTCTCGGTGACGCCCCAATGACCAGCTCCTCTACATTCCTAGTTTCAAATATTATATCTCTGATATAGCTCAATACGGCATCAGAAACGAATACCTCTTCTTGGAGTCCTTGGATCTGCAGACCAAAATTGTCTTCAACTTTGTTCACTTCTTCTATATCCCAGCTCTCGTTTTTGCTTTTCAGCATATCGAGTTCTTTATCCGCTGGGAGATAACCCATGTCGCTTTTTATCATGAATCTATCCAGTTGGGCTTCCGGTAAGGGATATACGCCTTCGGTTTCGATAGGATTTCTAGTAGCTATGACGAAGAACGGGCTTGGTAATGTTAGAGTTTTACCTTCTATGGTTACCTGCCCCTCCTGCATAGCTTCTATGAGAGCCGATTGAGTTTTAGGCGGAGCTCGGTTGATTTCATCGGCCATCAGAACTTGAGCGAACACCGGCCCTTTTCTCAGTTCGAATTCACTGTTCTTTTGATTATAATAATAATGTCCAGAGATGTCCGCCGGCAGCATATCTTGAGTGAATTGTATCCTTTCGTAATCAAGATCGACCGCTTTTGTGAAAACCTTGATCATGGTGGTTTTAGCTATTCCTGGAACACCTTCTAGAAGAAGATGACCACCGGTGATAAGACAGATCAAGAAATCATCTATGACCTCTTCGTAACCGATGATGACCTTTCCAACCTCTTTTTTAACTTGATCGAATTTTTCTCTATAATCTTCTAAATCTTCCAATCTAACCATCTCCTTTTTGTGCTTTTAGTATCCGATCATGGATCATCTCGAGTTTATCTTTATCCCATTCGGAATGATTATTTAACACTTTTGCGATAGTTTCTTCTCCCTCTTCTTCTTCAAATAGAAAAGCCGTAGCTTTTACCATGATACTCGAAAGGACATCTACAATTTCCGATTTTAGATATGACAACAAGATAAGTCCTGTCGCAGCAGCCATAACAAAACTTATCATTTGGCGAGATAGATTCCCGGTATAGACCATTTTGTAGATAAAACCCATCTTTCTGTGGCTCTCGTCAAAGATTATCCTAGATCTGCCCTGAGAAAGGTAGGAAAGTACATTATTTGCCATTGCCTTATTATCTTTTTTATCCAGCATAGAATTGATGAATATACTGGGATCGGAAACCAGGATCAGTTCTCCTTTACCGTATTTTTCGACGGTCATCAGCGGTCTCTTTTTGAATTCTTCATCCTCATCTTTCACAGCGTTCCCGTTTTTATCCAGCCAAGATGCCCTTGAACTGTTCATTATGACTTTAGCTTCTTCATCTCTCTTTATAGCCGTGGGTTTATTCAACATCACTTGGGAAACGTTGCGAGTCAATTCATGATCTTTTATATTATAAGCCACTCCCAGCTCGGGGCCTTTTTCGAAAGAGAAATCTAAGAGAGGAGATGAGTAAAAAGAGGAATTTGTTTCTAGGCCTTTCAAAAGATCATTTCCACTGCCGAAATCATCAGCTAGAACTAGTTTTCCTCCTCTTTTGAGAAATGTATCTACAAAATCTACACTCTTTTGACTGAAGTCCTCCCTAGGACCGATGATCATCATACCCGTTCTGTTTGGATTTATGTCGTATTCAGTCAACTCTCGCTGGGTCACTTCTGTTCTTTTACCCTGGGCTAATTTTATATTAGGGGTGAAACTCCCCATCTCTCTTGTTTTTATCGCGAGATCACTGCATCCATCCCATCCAGAATTGTAGATACTGAAATCATTTTGATTCATCACTAGTGGAGCAGAAACTGATAGAAAAATCAGTAAAAAGAAAATTGTCATCACGATGATGTAGATAGTCACCTTATTCATCACATCTCTCATGGTGGCACCTCCTTAGTTATCGTAGAGAGGTAAGAATTGAACTTTTTAATTTCAGATTTCTCTACATCTCTATCAGTGAAGAGGACTTTCTCGAAGATATCGGTGATATATTTAACTTCTTCAGTGAAATTATCTAATCCCGGTTGTGAACTGATTTCGTCTTCGAGTTCCCGGTGGGTCTTGCCTGCAGTTACATCTATGATGCCTGAACTTTCCAACTTATTTAGAAATTCTCTATATATTTTGGTTATATCATCGCTTGAAGCCGCCTTTGGGACTGAAACCCTTGAGGGGCTATCACTTTTTTTGGATAGTTTTTCAGTACTTACTTTTCGTTCCTTTTCTCGCTCTGCAAAAAGATAGTAAATCACTACAAAAGCACCAATTAATATAACCCCAACGCTCATCAGTAAAGGTCTCTGCCAAAATTTTCTCTCTTGTTGTTTTTCTTGTTGTTTTCCGATTTCAATTTGAACATCCTTTGATACAGTTTTCCGGTACTTTTTGGACCCTTTATATCTCGCGTTCAAGGTGTGGATACCTTCTTCAAGTTTTATATGCTCGGGAAGAGAAAATCCAAATTCGCCGTTATCGCCTGTAGTAACATTCGTGATGTATTCTCCGTTCAAATATATATTCAGGCTCTGACCTCTAAGGCCATCTTGTGAGCTAACATTAACCAACTTTCCTTCAAAATAAAGTTCACCGGGTTCGTATTTTTTCAAAATTTTAGATTCTTCAGAAAAAACAATCTTTGTGGGGATACTCACCTCAAAGGTAATATCTTCTGAGCAGGGAGATATTGTTCTGTTCCCGGAGTAATTCACCCTGATTTTAGATTTACCCCATCTGAAGTTTTTCGATTTAAAGGTGAATTGGAAACCTCCATTTTTATTAATATTTATTTTCTTCTCCTTTGGAGAGCTCATTACGATCTTAGAAAGATTTATATCAGCTTTTGTTCTAAATTCGCCGGAAATATTGATTTTCTCATCATAGTAAACTTTCTTTTCTGTCTTTAAGAGAATACTAGAAGGATACTTCACAATATCGACTGTTACATCATCTGATCTGATCTCATCAGTTTTGGTTTTAGCGGAAAAATTCAATGAGTTCAGTTCTTGCTCCCAAGATATATTATAACTGTACTCGAAAAAGCCTTCTCTAGTGACATTTGTCTCACCTATCGTTTTGTTTTCTTTGAGTAACAGAATCTGTACGTCAGATGTCAGAGTACCTTTTTTGTTGAATACACCTTTTAAGAATATTTCGGAGCCTGGATAGCCTTTTTTTGGCCCGTATAGTGTTAGAGTCGGGTCTCTATCTATATATCTGTCTACGAATTCTAGATCCTCTTCATATTTTTCTAAGAGATCGTAATTCTTCTGTATACTATTTTCAAGGCTTTCTAACCTGAAAAGTTCTCCATCTATATTATTCAAATTTTGTTCCATCGATTCAAGGAGCCCTCTCATCTCTTTGAGATAAAAATAAACGTGATTGAATGCCTCTTCGACGCTGATATCGCTTTTAATTGTTAGATTGTCTTGATTTACGGAGTTAACTACAAAAGTCAGGTTTCTCGTCAGATTCCTATGATATCGAGAATACTTTGTTAGATTTGAAGAGAGGTGGTAGAACGGAATAAAAACATCTTTCAGATACTTGGAACTCTCAACTTCACCTTTTATCTTCCACAGGACTTTATCTACTGTAGATAATTCTTTTTTTAGCGAAACAGAGATTTCTTTGGATTTATTCAGATGTTCTGTATGGATACTCTGAGATATATTTCCGTTTTCATCTTCCTTTAAGGTATAGTTAACCTTCAAAGCTTCTACCAGAGAGTCCTCCATATCCTTCTTCGTTCTATCTAAGGTATTGATCAAAGGAGCTAAATAATTTTTTCCGTCTCCAGGACGAACATGACTCTCATCGGCCACACCCGGTAAGGACACCGATACAAAGATAATAAATACTAATAGGAAAGCTATGAGAGCTCTCTTTCCCATCATACGGTCGAATAATCTAATGGTAGCAATTAAATCTTTTCTACCATCGAGGTGGGATTGAGTAAAATAGGGACTCGCTCAAAAGCCGTTCTGTTCGGTCCTTTCGATGATCTCTCTCTGCAGACCTTCAGGCAGATTGACGAAGTAATCGCTGTATCCCGCCACTCTCACCATCAGATCTCGGAAATCTTCCGGATTTTCCTGAGCCTCCCGTAAAAGATCGGCACTAACCACATTATACTGGACATGGTGTGAATCCATCTTGAAATATCCTCTCATCAATTTACCGAGTTTCTTTCTCGTTTCATCGTCCTGGATAAGTTCCGGGGAAAGTTTCTGATTCAACAAGGTTCCGCCGGATTTGACGTGATCCAGTTTACCGACAGATCTGAAAACGGCGCCTATCCCTTCTCTGTCGGCTCCCTGAACTGGGGAGATACCTTCTGAAAGAGGTTTACCGGCCTTTCTTCCGTCGGGAGTAGCACCGCAGACGCTTCCGAAGTATACGTGTGCAGTTGTCGGGAGGCCGTATACTCTTCTAGAAGCCCCTCTCACTGGGCTTGGAGGATGTTGTTCTACTATATCTATACAGGTCTCGAACACTTCCTCGGCGATACTGTCCGCATAATCTTCGTCATTTCCGTAGCGGGGAGTCTTGTTAAGGAATATCTGACGCATCTTTTCCTCGTCCTCGAAATTCCCGTGAAGTCCGTCGAGTACTTCATCCATTTCGAATCTCTTCTTGTCAAAGATGTTATGCTTCAGAGAAGCGAGCGAATCGGTTATAGTCCCCAATCCAACGATCTGGATGTACTGGGTATTGTATCGGACTCCTCCGCTGTTATAATCTTCCGCATTTTCTACGCAGTCCTCTATCCACAGCGATAGGAAAGGTACCGGTAAGTGTTCATGATAGATAGATTCTATGACGTCGTTGCCTTTCTCTTTTACCTCTATAAAATATTTTAATTGTTTTTTGAAAGCTTCGAACAGTTCGGAAAAAGAATCAAAATTTTTGGGATCTCCGGTCTCTAGACCTATCTTTTTCCCGCTTTCGGGATCTATTCCGTTATTCAGAGTGATCTCCAGCACTTTCGGTAGATTGAAGTAACCGGTGAGTATATAGCTTTCTTTTCCAAAAGCTCCGGATTCGACGCATCCGCTGACACCTCCCATCCTAGCGTCCTCAATATCTTTTCCCTGCCTCAGTAATATCTTTACGATCTCGTCGTGATTGAAGAACGGCGGTTCTCCAAAACCGGGTTCGACGACTTTTAGTGCCTTATTCAAAAATTTGTCGGAAACTTTTTTACTGATGAGCACGGCCGTGTTCGGCTGAAGAGTCCTCATATCGTCCAAAGCTTCCAACAGTAAATAGGAGACTTCATTCACTCCGCTGAAACCGTCCTTTTTAAGCCCTCCGATATTGATCTTGGAAAAATCATTGTACGTGTTACTCTCCTGAGCGGTCACACCTACTTTTGGAGGCGCCGGTTGACCGTTGAATTTTAGCCAGAAAGCTTCTATAAGTTCCTTTGCCTCTTCCCTTTTCATATCTCCATACTTGACTTCTTTTTCATAAAAAGGATAAAGATGCTGATCGAGCCTACCCGGGTTGAAAGAATCCCAGGGATTGGACTCCGTCGTTATACCCACGTGCACGAACCAGTAGTGCTGTAAAGCCTCCCAGAATGTTTCGGGCGGATGCTCGGGAACTTTCTCACAGATCTCCGCCATCCTTTTCAGCTCTTCCCTTCTCTTTTCATCCTCTTCCTCGGAAGCGATCTTTTCGAGCTTCTCCGCGTACCTTTCAGCATAGGTAAGCATGCCCTCCGCGGCGATCTCCATCGCCTTCAACTCTTCAAATCTCCTAACATTTTCTTCGCTTTCAAGTTCCAATCCCTTCTTTTTTTTGTCTATCTCTCTTTTTACATCCTGAAGACTAGAAGAAAAAATCTTTTCTCCTCCGGAGGTATGACCCGGCGCTCTTTGTTCCATGAACTCAGTGAAGACCCCCGCTTCATAGGCGTTTTTCCATTCACCGCTCATATTTTCGAATATTTTTTCTCTGATAGTTCTCCCTTTCCAGAACGGTAGTATTTTTTCTTTGTAGGTATCTATGGTTTCTCCGTCTACATCATATGCGTTCTTTTCTCTGGCGTCAAGAGTTTCTAGATCTTTTTCTTTATGACAGCAAACTTCCGGATAGGTCGGAACTTCTTTGACTCCAGTGCCTCTTATCCCGACGATGAGTTGTCCTTCCTCTACGGGGATACTAACATTTTCCATCAGATATTTGAAGGCTAAGGCTCTTTGAACAGGTACTGAGTGATCATCTAGATCCTTATCTTGATAAAATTCGGTTATGAGTTCGGCCCTCTCGGAAGAAATACTAACTTCTTTTTCGACACTTTCTTCTCTCAACCTTTCCACCTTGGCAGTGGCAGGAGACACGGATGTTCTCCTTTTTTCCATCTCCTCCTGAGTATCCAAACTGCATGAACCTTTTTTCATGGATCTAACCTCCAACTTTTACCCGATATCCTTCCGATTTAAACTTTTGTTTGATCTCTTTTACCCTTTCCTCGTGCACCGATCTGGAAGAGGTTATCTTGTAATCCATTCCGAGTTTATCGTACTTTTCTTTCACATCGTGGTAAACCAACAGATCTATCTCCTTTATCCCACTAAAAGGTGAGAGGAAGTTAATAATCTCTTCTATATTCTCCTCGGTATCGGTTATACCTCCCACCAACGGCAATCTAATGATAGCTTCGCCTTCATTATCACCCAACAAAGTTTCTAAATTTTCCAAAATTATCTCATTCGTGATTCCAGTATATCTTTTGTGAAGATCGTCATCCATCAACTTGAGATCGTACAAAAAAAGATCGACGTCGTCCAGCACCGCTTCGAACTTCTCCTTATCCACGTGACCGCACGTGTCAACCGTTACTTGGATATCCTTTTCTTTGCATCTTTCTATCAATTCTTTCATGAAATCGAACTGTAGGAATGGTTCGCCGCCGGATAGTGTCACACCTCCATCAGAAGTATCATAGAACACAGTAGATTTCTCGGTCTTTTCCATAACTCCGTCCACACTGACGTTCTTTCCCGCTAATTTTAAAGCCGTAGTGGGACATATCTTGGCGCAATCACCGCAGAGACTGCATTTTTCTCTATCTATAGATATTTTTCCATCTGCCTTTTTTACAGCATCTTCCGGGCAGACTTCCACACAATCACCGCAAAGGATACATTTAGATTCATAGTAGAAAAGATCGTCGCTCTCATCAATACCTTCAGGATTATGACACCACCAGCAGCTTAAAGGACACCCTTTGAAGAAAACTGTTGTTCTGATTCCTGGCCCGTCATGGACAGCGAACTGCTTTATATCGAAAATCTTACCTTCAGTCATCTATCTATTAGAATGAAACTTATCGGTATAAACTTTTAGGTAGAAAAACTATAGAGGAAGACATAACTCTTAACTAACTCGTTATGTCCTCCTCAACTTCTACAGGAAAGCTTTGAGCTTTCCTTCGACCGTAGGAATTTAAAATTCCTACTAATTAGGAAGCGAAGCTTCCAACACTCACTCGAACAAAGTTCTCATGATAAGTAGGAATCCCAGATTCCTATACCTCTCAGAAAATCGAAGATTTTCTAAGTAAATGAGAATTTCTTCAAGAAATTCTTATACCATCGGGAATGTAATTCCCGAAATGAGTCAAAGACATAATTGAATTCAGCAAACCATATGTCTTTGACTATAAAACGGAGATTTGAACTACGATAATCGCGTCAAGTAAGGATAAATGTCGGATT
>CAYWJQ010000001.1:63902-293801 GCA_964458595.1 uncultured Thermoplasmata archaeon | reverse complement strand
TTAAATCTAAAGCAATCCAACAAACATGAAATTTTCGTTACGCTCACCGCTTCACTTCCTGTGGTCCAATCCCATCCTTTCTTCGCAAAAACTAGCAGGTTGTCCGGATTCAAAACAAAAATTATAGAGGAAGACATACAGGATTCACATCCTTCTGTCTCTCGGTTTCTTAACAGAAACACTCTAGACATAACTCGTAACAAATTCGTTATGTCATTCTCAACTTCAGAAGGAAAGTTCACTTTCCTTCTTACCACAGGAATCTGTTGGATTCCTGTTAGGTCTACAGGAAAGCTTTAAGCTTTCCTTCGACCGTAGGAATTTAAAATTCCTACTAAATAGGAATCCCAGATTCCTATACCATCGGGAATGTAATTCCCGAAATGAGTCAAAGACACGACAAATTTAGCAAAAGATGTGTCTTTGACTATACAATACCATTTACACTACTAATGTAGTACAGGTGTGATCCGATGGAAAAAGTACAGGTTAGGTTTCCTCCCGAGGATCTGAGAAAAATAGAGAAAGAAGTCGAGGAGGGAAAGTATCCTAACAAGAGCGAGGCGATCAGGGATAAAGTTCGAAAGAGCTACATCTTGGAGTCGATCGTCCAAATGAGAGAAGCGACCGAAGGACTAGACGAGGAAGATGAACTGGAGAAACTAGAGAAAACTAGAGAGAAAAAATATGAAGAATACAAAGAGGGTTCTAGTTGATTCTTTGACTTTGTTCTCAGAAATAGCCCAGTTTTATAGCCCCTCTCATCGCGTCATTTTTCGATCCATAATAGCCTCCGCTAACTATATATACTATAATATACTATAGTATACACAATATGAGCACAAAAACGATCAGTTTCAGAGCGAAAGAGGAACAGGTAGAATTATTAGATGAACTCGTGGAGAAAGGCAATTATACCTCTAGAGGGGAACTCCTCAGAAATCTTTTGAGGAATATCGAGAAAAAGGAACTCACAGATAAGGTAAAAAAGGAGATCGAAACCGCGAGAGAACAGGAAGGTAGACCTTTGGACGAGGTCTTGAGTTCGTAGATTGATGTGTGTTTTCATGTCCTCATCTGATTACAATTTTGAAGTCAAGCCCAGGTTTATAGAGAAGCTCGATGAGTTTCCATCTAAAACTCAACAGAGGATAAAGGACAAATTGAAAGAATTCAAACAAAAAGTGAACACATATGGGATCGATCCCAGAGAACATAACAATACCAAGTATATCGCAAAAGATAAAGTCTGGAGATTGAGAGTCGGGGATTATCGTGTCTTTTTCGATATCTACGATAAAACGGTGAGCATCCTTTTTGTCGAGCATAGGAAGAAAGCGTACAGATAGTGTAAGATGTGACCGTATATAAAGCAAAGAGTGAAAGATATGGAATGTGACTACGATGAAGAGACTGACATACTTCTGATCAAACTGTCTGATGAGAAACCAGATTTTGGTGATCAATCTGGACCTATAATAACACATTATTCCAAAAGCGGAAAACGCAGGAAAGATTTTCCTACTTTCACTCAGCAAGTGTGCTTCGTGAAACCGATCGAGATCGAGATCTTAGATGCTTCTGAGACTGCACTTTCTATAATCGAGCCTATCCTTTCTAAAAAGAAGAAGCAAGTTCATATCTGAACAGACTGAGATTTTTGATTTCTGCTTATCTTGTTTGATCTCTGATATGATAAGATGCATAGAAAAAATCATCACAAAAAGGCGCAAGAAGCCGCCGCAAAGAAAGCCGAGGAATTGAACTGCTCCTGTTTGATCCAATCGGGTTCCTCTTTGAGGAAAGAAGATTTTGCACCAGGAAGTGACCTTGACCTTTTAGCCCTTTTTGACGAAAAGAAGGAAGAAAGATGGGGTCACGACTGTACCGGATCTTTAGATATTTCTATAATGAAAGAGTCCAAAACCGAGTTCCTCGATGGACTAAAAAACGGAAATCCGTTCGAACTGATGGCTCTAAAGTTCGGTAAAATCAGAAAAGATGACGGATTTCTCAACGGTCTGGACCGATCCAAATATTCACCTACGGAAAGAACACACGAGGTTTGGATAAGGAGCGGACTGAATCAGTACTCGAAGATGCTCAACAACCTATTTTTTCCTCTCGATTTCTATAATGCGGCGTACCATTCTTTCAGGAGCTTTTCGAGAACGATCTTACTAAGAGAAAAAGATGTTCTTCTTGAGAAAGACAAGATGATCATAAGATCCTTAAAAAACATAAACCAAAAGGCGGCCGATTATTTTTCCAGCTTGAGAAAATATAGATTCGAAGTACCTGATTTTAAGGAGGACAGACCTGAAGATCTTGATGTGTACGAAAGCCGTGAAACCGTGAAGAAAGTGGATTATATAGGAGAAAAGGCGATGTCTGAAAGAGGGAAGATCTTTCCATCCTACAAAAGATTGAAGGAACGATTGAACGGAACTGATATCACGGATTTTAAAATGTTTCCCAGAGATAGAGAAAAGATCAGTTTCTCAGTGTTAAAAGACGATTGTTTTGAATCGTTCGAATTTGATATGAAAACGGGAGATATGGATAAGGTAGGAAAATGAGATCATAGTAGAAGTCGTAACTTCTGACCCTGCATCACTTTTGATCTACATTATCTTTTCCAGGAGATCTCTACTAGCTATCATATCCACTTTTTCTACAACCTCTTCGTTTTGAAAATGTCCGTCACCGGTGATAAAATAATCGGGGCCATAAGCTAGTACCGCAGCCAGTACTTTCCTATCGTTTTCTCCATCAACGCACCTCTCCGCAATATCCATCTTCTCTCTGTATTCTTCCTCCTTGATCATCTCTATATCCATCAAAGCCTCTTCAACCTCTTCTATAACATTCTCAAGGGACTTCGAACTCAGCTCCTCAAATTTTCTTTCCACTACCTCTAAAGTCTCTTCTCTGCATATATCTGCAGTCACCAATTTCAATTCCCTAGAATCCAGTATCTTGGATTCCTGGCCTGAAAAGAAGATACCAGATATGATCACGTTAGTATCGACAAAGACAGTTATCATCCTAGGCTCCTTCTCTCACTTTTATCCATTCTTCGAGCATCTCGTCCTCTGAGAGATCTTTTTCTTCGGCCAATTCTCTCAAAAAATTCCTGCTCTGCTCCGCAAAAAGTTTCCTCAAAGCTTCTCTTATGACCTCACTCTTACTCGCGTACATACCGGATTCGATCCTTTTATCGATCTCTTCATAAAGTTCCTCAGAGACCCTCGCCTGTACATTTTTCAAACTTTTCGTACTCATCTAAAGCACCATGTACTAATATGTAATACAAACTTAAATAGTTGTCGGAATTAAACATATATCAGATAGACCCGATAACAGATGTCATTTGACCAGACCATGCCTTCTAGCGATCCCTTCTTTGATCTTGTCACCTATCTCCTCAGCTTCCTCATCCGTAAGTTCACTTTTAGATGCAAGGTGATCTGCGAGTTCGATCTTTGACAACCGACTCCTGATGAACCCTTGAATCAACCGATCCCAATCCAATCCATCATGCTCCTTCATCTTCTCTTTCAGGTCATGAGGGATCTCGATGTCTATCGTCGGCATTCTCACACCATCAAATACACATTCCTACTCCTAAAAATATATGTTGTTGATCCTTTTCTCATTTTCCAGTCATATCCTTTATCAGCGCCGAAAAAAGGATGTTGGCGTCTACGACTAAATCCATTCAAGAACTCTCCTCGTAACTCTCCCGAATCGACTCGTTGACTTTTTTCCCGAATTCTAGCCCTCTTGCTCTGTCAATTCACTCCTACTTTTGAATTCTTCTAAAAATTCTAGATCGGTCAGTTTTCGAAGTAAATCAACTACCGGGAAAGTGCTCTTTAGCGAGCACTTCTAGAACGCTTCCTCTCCAATCTCTATCTTCGATCAAATTATCCAAGGCTTCTCTCGCTCTCTCCTTCGATATCACCTCATTCTGCATGAGCTCAACTATCACCGCCGCCGAAATACGCTGATGTATCCCTTCTCTCATAGCTTCACCTTCCAACGAGGAAGCGGCCGCAACGTCATCCATCACGAGATTTTCTACTTTAGATTCTTTAGCATATAAGAAACAAGAAGCTTCACCTTTATCTACACTCTTACTCTCGGAGATCACTCTATCGATTTTTTCTTCGGAGACCTCGACTACTTCCAACTTCTCTTCATCCACGTATCTGATCACACTTTCCGCTCTTTCAGCCAACCGATCTTCAAATTCTATCATGCTTTCAAGTTCATCTACGACCTGAAAAGTGGTCAAAACTTCGATGCTTTCTAAAGCAGGTTCGAGCAGTTCTATTGTTTCTAAAGAGATGAGTGCAGAAGTATCTAAAACCGCTTTCACTTTACCACTGCCTCATTCCTCTTCTAACCCTTCTGAAGAAAGCCCTTGTTTCAAAGATTTTTTAGCAGTATGAACGTAAAAGGCGACATCCTTAGCCTCTTCATAACCGAGCATCTTTATCAATTCATCAAAAGAGATCTTTCCTTCAGCATATTCTTTTGAAACGAGTGTTTTGAGCTCCTCTTTTTCTTCTTTACTGTTTATGTAGTCGATCAGTGCCTTCCGTATAACCTCAGATTTGGTCTTTTTTTCTTTTGAAGCGAGCTCTTCAAGCTTTTCCTTCCATCCGTGATCTATTCTCACAGTGAGGGTTTCATCAGTCATGTGTAATACAACGTGTTACAAATTACTTAAATCTTCCCTCTAATGGGCTGAACGATATCCTAAAGTGGATTGGAGAGTGAAAGATATGGGATGTGATTACGAAGAAGAGAACGCAGCATATACATAAAATTTTTAAATACAGATAAGCTCTAAAAGCAGACCACGAAACGCTAGAAGATCAAAAGGGAGTGAAAAAATGAAGATCGATCACTCGGGTGCAGAATTGTTTCTTTCATACGTTGATAACGAATCCAGCATCGATGAAGTCTGGAACCACGACGCTTACAAGATAATAAGAGAACACGCTGAGAAGCTCAGAGAAGGGTTGGAAAAGGAACAGATAGAGAAAGCTGTAGATGGAGTGGAGAGTGGTTATTACGGCGTTTCCGATATCGATGAGAACCGTGAAAAGATCGAAGACCTTATGGATGTGATCAGGGAAAACGAGAAAATATGGCTAGATAAAATCGAGGCCGAACTCGACAGAGTAGTGCCGGATGAAGATAAAGACATAACCATCTATCCAGTTTTTGGATTCGATATAGGTATAGGTCTTGAAGACGGCGTCTGTATCAACCTTAATGAACAGTTGTTTTTCGACGATCCACGTCACTTCATATATCTAGCTATACATGAAAGCAGCCATGCACTTTACAGCAGGATACATGGGATGCCAAATATGATGGAAGTCGGATCCGCTGAGGACAGGATCTCCTTCTTTAACACCTTCTTCCACAGCGAAGGTTATGCAGTTTATACTCCCTTGAGATCGAGAAAAGATGACGGTTACATTGGTTCTAAAGGTCATTATATCACCGAGGATTATCACGAGCTTTCAACTGAAGATAGGATAAAAGAGCACGTGAAGAGTTACGATAGATTGCGTGAAGATTTAAAAAAATCCGAAGATTGGTCCTTCGAGAAATACACGGACAGAGCATTCGGTGAGGAGAGACTGGCATACAGGGTAGGATGTACTATGATAAACCGGATCGAAAAAGAAAAGGGCGTAGACGAGGTCAGAGAAGCGTTCTACATAGATGCGGATGAATTCGTAGAAAAATACGATTGGGTGTTGGATGTTTACCGATGATCTTCTTCAAATCCTAGAGGACCGGAAAAACAAAATATATTCCAACTATAACGAAATCTTTAAATAATTATCCGCTATATTTGGAATATATGCGTAAAAGCGAGATAAAGATAATACTGTTGCTCATAGAGGAACCCCTCCGGCTAAAATCTTTAGCTTCAAAAGTGAACAAAAGCAGGAGTTGGACGTCCGAACTCATCAGCGATCTAGAAGATGAAGGCCTTGTCAAGAAAGACGGAACTATATCTTTAGCGGACACCTATGAAGCCGATCTGCTGAAAAAACTTTCGAAAAGATCCGATCTGGAGAAGATACTTGCGGGAAAAAAAGAGGACATCTTAAAATCGCTGCTCTCAGACAAAAAAACTCCAGCGGAATTGGAAAAAGAAGGTTTTTCCAAATCGACCGTCTACGGAGCCCTGTCGGATCTCAAAGAGGTCGGAGTCGTCGTAGAGAAAGAAAAGGGCTACCAAATAAAAGATGAGACGCTGCGGGACTTTCTTAAAGCAAGAGATAGGCAGCCTTTTCTAGAGAGTTATAAAACCAACGACGAGATGATCATCAAGACGAAGGAAAATCTGAACAAAGAGATAACTGCCTTCTCCGCTTTCGGCCGGTACGGATTGGAGTATCATGCCTCTGAAAATTACTTCCACCGTGGAGAGACAACCATCGACATCGAGAACGTTTTGATACACGCGGTAAAATTCGCTGAGAACAAAAAACAGATGTCTATCGCCGCGATTTTTTACCTGAAGCGGAGAGACGCTCTAAAGACCGATAGGTTGTGGAAATTGGCCGGAAAGTGGAATTGTCTAGAAAATTTTGCAGACCTTATGGCGTATATCGATAGGAGAGAGGTGAAGGAAAGTGAATTATTCCTCCCTTGGGATGAATTCATAGAGATGGGGAGAGATTACGATGTATATCCCAAGAACAAATTCCCTGGAAAGATACTGACACGAGGATTCGAATCGGTCGGAAAAGAACTATCCAAAGGGATGGATGTTTACCTTATAGGCGGTGGCAACCTGATCATGAGGGATCTAAAAGACTCTACGAAGGATATCGATATAATTTTGGAAGATAAAAAGAACCTAGATATATTTGTAGATACGCTTCAAGAAGCCGGTTACGAACGGAATACTGAACTGAAAAAGACATACGAAAGACTGGATGCTAGAACTGTGCTCGAAAAACCCAATCGTCCCCGCTGGGATATATTCGTGGAAAAAGTAGCTGGACTGCTGAGTTTGACCCAGGATATGAAAGATCGAGTCCAAAAGGAGAAAAACTATGGAAACTTGACAGTACACCTCGTTTCACTGACCGATATCTTTTTGTTCAAGTCAGTTACGGATCGTGAGGGAGACCTAGAAGACGCTGCACTGATCATGGAACAGGGCGAAATCGATTGGGAACGCCTTATGGAAGAAATAAAAGAACAGGAGAGTGCTGGAGAGAGGTATTTTTCCTTCTCAGTCCTATCGACTCTCGATATACTCAAAGAACGCTACGATCTTGATTCGCCCATCAGAAAAGAATTGTCTTCTTACTGTCTCGAAAGGTCTTTAATACTAAGCCTTGAAGAGAAAAAAACGATCAAAGAACTGAAAAAGGAGATGGATTTTCCTTCACACCAGATATATAATAAACTAAGGAAGCTGGAAGACGAAGGGAAAATAAAGGTCGATCGAGAGGCGAAACTAAATAAGTACAGAAAAAGATGAAGAGGGTCAAATCGACTAACGAGAACTTAAATCAAGTGTTTCAAAACTGGACGAGATGCTGTACTTTACAGATGAACTGGAAAATTGGACGTTATCGGTGCTCGATGATCGATCACGTCTTCATAGATATCTTTTTTTCGGTCAATTCTCTCAAAAAATTCCTACTCTGCCTCTGCAAACAATTTCCCCAAAGCTACGCTTTTGACCTTTCCTTTTCTCCAGCACATCACTGATTCGATCTTTATATATTTTGATGGGGAGTTAAAAAGTTGTAGGATGAGAAAATAACATTTATTAAACAATATCGATAACAAATCTCATTTGATCAGCCAATATCTTTCAGCGATCCCTTCTTTGATCCCATCTCCTCAGCGCCGAAAAAAAGGATGTTAGTATCGACTACTAAATCCATTCAAGAACTCTCCTCGTACCTATCCCGAAGTGACTAGTTGAATTTTTTCTTCAATTCCAGCGCCTCTTCTGTCAACCCTCTCTCAAATTTGAATTCTTCTAAAAATTCAAGATCGGTCAGTTTCTCTCTGAACGATTGTTTCGTCACCTCGTCCCGGTTTATCTCAGGATGTTTATCCATCATATCTTTCAATTCTTTGTGAACCGAAAACAGTGGAGGAAAAGTTGAAAGAACTTATAGTGGAAGACGCAACTTTGAGGAATATTTTCCTCGTCTCTATTTTCGGAAAATGTTTTCAAATTTTCCGAATAGTCTTGGAAATTTATTTCCAATATGCTTGGAATTATTTCATAATTCCGAGACTCGATGGAAAATCTTATTTTCCAGTAGATCTCGGTCGAAGACGCTCGTGATTATTTGTATCACGAAAGCTATGCTTGAGTGAGAAAGGGAATTATATTCCTTTGTAATTGCGTTGCGTGAGTAAAGCTCCGCTTTCCGAGTAAGTGGAACTTAATTCCAACGTATGAGCAAGACAGAGGTCTTGCGAGTAGATGGAACGTTGTTCCGGTGCGTCATCCACAACTTTACGAGGAATTACATTCCTCGAATCGATGGAATTGCCAAGCAATTCCAGTAGATATTTCAGGAACATTGTTCCTGATATCACAGGAAAGCTGTAAGCTTTCCTTTGACCGTAGGAATTTAAAATTCCTACTAAATAGGAATCCCAGATTCCTATACCATCGGGAATGTAATTCCCGAAATGAGTCAAAGACGTTAGAAAATTACAAAAATGTTACGTCTTTGACTATAAATAAAAATCTATTCTCCCGATATTTCATCCTCAGGAAAACCTTTATGTAACATTGTTACATAGTAGGGTGATGTGCGATCGACTGAAAAATGACTGTAACTCCCATCATGGCTATCCAGAAGGCAGATGGCTCCAGTTTCTGATCCTCCGTGTGGTTTGTGAGGAACCTAAGCACGGATACGGCATAATCAACAGGATAGAAGAGCTGAGCGAGGGCAGACATAAGATCAAATCCGGAACGATGTATACTACACTGAAAAGGATGGATAAGAAAGATCTTCTAACATCTGAATGGGAGAAAAGCGATTCTGGGCCGGATAAAAGGGTTTACAGTATAACCGAAGAAGGAAGAGAGTATCTGAAAAGCTGGCTGGAGATGATCAAGGAGAGGAAAAGGATGATGGAAAAGATGACTAGATTTTATGAAAAAGAATTTGGGGAAGAATGATGAGGTGAGATGATATGGAAGTATTTGACTTGAAGGAGATCGAAGGAAAAAAGAAGATTTTTGGAAGAGAAGAGTTCAAGGTTCGACATGTACAGCTGTCCGAAGGAGAAGAGATCCCGCCATGTGATATGTCATCATACGTTATTTTCACCGTGCTTGAAGGGAAAGTGCAGATCTCAGTTGACCAAGATGAAGCCAGGTTGGAAGAAGGTGAATGCTTGATCTCAGAGCCTGGTACCTACTCGATGAAAACAGAGAAAGGAGCGAAAATACAGGGAATACAGATACCAAAGACGGATGGATAAGTGATGAGTGTAACGGCTATATTTATCAACATTTTTGCATTAGCCTGCTTCGTATATGGATTTTATAGAGACAAACAGAAAGCCGTACAGTCGCTGAAAAATGCTGCAAAGTCGTTTTTCCGTATACTACCGACGATACTGGCGATAATAATAATCATAGGATTGATTTTGGGATTCGTACCTCCAGAGGAGATATCCCGTTTCGTGGGTGAGCAATCCGGTCTACTAGGTGTTTTTCTCGTCGGAGCGGTAGGTTCCGTGCTTCACATCCCCGCTCTGATCGCTTTTCCGCTGGGTGCTTCTATGCTGGATAGCGGCGCAACAGTCACCGCAGTAGCCGCCTTCATAACCACCTTGACCATGATAGGGGTGGTGACCCTTCCGATGGAGATAAAGATCATGGGTAAAAAATTCGCCCTTTTAAGGAACGGGATCAGCTTTGTCATAGCTATAGTTATAGCGCTGCTGATCGGGGTGATACTGTGAAGGAAAAGAAGAAGAAGATGATCCGGAGTTGGGTTATTTTGGGGGCGATATTCATCTTCGCTCTGATCCTGATCACCATTTTTCCTGGAAGGAGAGATCCTGTTCTGTCCTCTTCCTTGGATTATCTGATGGAGATGGCGTTCATACTTCCCGCGGTGATGGTTTTGATGGGTCTTTTCTCCGTTTACATACCTGACGAAACAGTGGTCAGTTATTTCGGTAAATCCTCTGGTTCTAAAGGATTTTTTCTCGCACTTTTATTCGGTACGCTACCTACTGGGCCTTTGTACGTGGCGTTCCCTCTAGCTTCCACTTTGATCGAGAAAGGAGCTCGGATATCCAATATAGTGGTATTCCTTTCGGCGTGGGCCTGCATAAAGATACCGCAGGAGATGGTGGAGCTTCAGTTCTTAGGTCCTCGATTTATGCTGGCACGATTGTCACTCACTATCATATTTGTTGGATTGATGGGGCTTGGAATAGAATGGATAATGAAGAAGACAGATGGAGGCCTTGATGAATGAAAAATTTATTTTGGTCTAGATTTTCATTTTTCAGAAATAATTTTTAAATTTATAGATAAAAAGTAGGAGAGGTCAACAAATTGTTCGAGTTGTTGACTATACTGACAAAGGTCAGAAGTAAGATGAAGTAAAAAAATATCATCCTGGTGACCTTAGAAGTGAAAGCCTAGAATCTTTCACTATAGATGTTACTCTTCTTTTTCTTCTTTACTGTTAGACTTTTTTCCCTCTTGTTTCTGGACTTTCTTTTTTTCAATATCAGTCGATCCTTTTTCCGTTTTCTTCTCGACTCTCTCTTCTTCGATAGTCATAGTTCTTTTTTCCTTTTTCTTTTCGATCTTTTCTTCTTCGATAACTGTAGATCCTTTTTCTTTTCTCGTGTGGGTCCTTTTTTCTTCAGTACTTGTAGATCTTATTTTCTTTTTTCTTTTGAACCTTTTTTCTCCTTCACTTGTAAGTTCTTTCTTTTTCATCACCGGTAAACTTTTTTTCATCATAGGCAAATCTCTTTTCTTTTTAAGCACCGGTAGTTCTTCTTTTTTCCTTTTTTCTCCACCCCATCTCGCCCACAGCATCAGAGCGGAGGGAAGGACAAAGACCGATGCTATGAAGCTGAACAATATGGCTATAGCGGTGATGTATCCGAATTGAGATAACGGTAAAATGTCGGAGGTGGCGAGTATACCCAACGCGCCAACGGTCGTAAATAGAGCTCCGAGATGAGCGCTGCCGATATGCTGAATAGTTTTATGTATCGCATCATAGAGGCTGTCTTTACTTTCCCGTTCCTCCATGAATCTGTGAGTCACATGGATGCTGTAATCGACTCCCAAGCCGACGGTTAGAGCGGTCACCGTTATGGTCATGAAATTCAGAGGGATATCTATCAGATAGATTAGACCGAGCAACCAAAGAGTCACAAGAGATACGGGAAAAGTCGTTATGATCCCTAAGACAAGAGAATTATGAAGGTAATAAAATACCAGGGTAAGGAAGATAGCGACGATGATCACAGCGAGTATGAGCGATCTGATCTGTGTGGAGCTTAGATCTTTAACGGTCTCATGGTCAATGATTGTACTGCTTGTCACCTTCGTAGTATAGCCCTCTTCCCTCAGCGGTTTCGAGTCCTCCAACAGTTCATCACCCATGATCTCTGCGTTATCTAGATCCTCCAACTTTTTTGAATTCTCCCTCACCTGGATGATCGCAGAGGCGGAATCATACTCGTTTTCAGGATTTCGTTCTAAGACATTTTCTATAGCATCTCTGCTATCAGTATCCTCGAAGAGCATGTCGTAAAGCTTTGTTACATTCCGCTCCGGTATCTCATCACCATCTACATCGCTATCGTCGAACTCCTGCACTATCGTTTCGTTGTAATCGGGATTTAAAGGATTCGCGGTCCCGTATCTCCGTAGCACCGTCAAAGGCGATGATAGTCCCTCGTCGGGAACTATCATCTCATCATCTTCCATATCATCTTGAGTTTCATTCAACGCATGTAAATAAGCCGGATCGTCTAGATCTCCCTTAGTTAGCAAATACACATCGGTTTGATTGACACCGAACTCATCTTTGATATACTCTATATTTTGATATTGACTGCTGTCTTCGGGTAAAAAATCCTGCATCTCGAACGTCGTTTCGACCTGCATCGCCCCATATCCAGATGCTATCGTTATGAGGGATACGATCAACAACACCAATATAGGATGTCGATCCGATATGATCGTGGAAGAAGATAAGAGACGAGTTATGAAATTATCGTCATCTTCATCCGAGCTTTTAGCCGCTTTCTTTTGCTTTTTCCTGTTTCTTTTTCCCCCTCTCCAATTTTCTACATGCTGAACTACAGGGGGGAGGAAAAACACGAACAAAAAGAAGCTCGACAGCACGCCGATGGTGGCTAAAACTCCAAAGTTCCTCATCACTTCTAGACTACTCAGAGTAGTGGAAGAAAATCCCACTGCGGTAGTTATGGTCACCAAAAGTATAGCGCCCCCTACACTTATCACGGCCAATACGACCGATGACTCGATTTTTTTACCTTTATCTTTCTCCTCTCGGATCCTCATGATCATATGGATACCGTAATCTATAGCTAAGCCGGTCATGAGTATCGGAACTGCGATGATCAATGGATTGAAGGTGTATCCTAGTAAAACTCCAGCTCCAAACGTCCATATCACCGCGAAGATCAGTGACAAAAGACTAGCTAAACTCTCGATTATAGAACGGTAAACTATAACCAGGACTATTATAACGTAAAGAAAAGCTATGGGGAGGAGGAAGTACAGGCTCTCCTGCGCACTGTCATTGACCTGCTCCATCATGACTTGATCCGCTGATACTTTAACCGTAGAATGCTGACTTTCTTCCTCCGCAATATCGATCAATTCCTTTTGAGCTTCCAACCTTGTATCTTTACTCAAACTCGAATTCATCAGAACTATGGAGAGCGTACTTTTTGCTGAAAGATCGGTCGCCGCTTCATCCTCATCGAAGTCCCGGCTTAACATCCTAGTTATTCCCTTTTCTAAGTCCTGAAACCGATCTCCTAACTCGCTAGCTGATCTCAGTTTGGGCTTAGTCTCCTGTATGAATTCTTCTTTCTCTTCTAGAATAGTTTTATTATTTTCGATCGCTCCTCGAAATCGGGATATGGATTGAAGTAAAGATTTATTTTCTGTAGAGATATTATCTAATGTAGAATTTAGATCTTCTAAAACCTGTATCGATTCATCCGTGATGTCCGTCATAGTCTTCAGGTTTGAGATCGTTTCGTTCACTGACTTGTTCAAGGGCTCGGAGTCGTAATCGATCACGTCGTGAACGGTCTTCCTGACATCAGAATCATCCATCTCCTCCAATCTATCCCTTTTTTCAGTTTCATTCAATGAAAGAGAGGGCATCTCCTTGGAAAAGTCCATCCCTTTCTGATCTTCTGGCATGCTCTCCGGGATGCTGAGGAATCTAACTGTCATCCCTATGGCCGTTCGGGAGACCTGCTGCTGTTGCTTCTTTGGTAATTTTTTAGAGATTTCTAGAACGTTCTTCGTCCCTTCAAGTAGATCCACAAAGGACTCGTAGCCGTAAACTCCATCTTTTTGAAGTTTTAAGATGAGATTTTCCGTGAAAGCTATCTTTTCGTCCAGCGTTTTGTTTTCATCAGTTAGAATTTTTATGAGACCCATGAATTCTTCACGGTATTCCCCCACCACCTTCCATCTTTTTGGCTCGGAAACGATCACCGACATACCTTCATAGGAAGTTATGGCGCTCTGTTGAATATGGGCGTTAGGAAAACCGAGAAGAGTTTTTCCTAAACTCAAAGATCCATTTAATTTAACATACATATCACTCTGATTTTGAAGAGTTCCGATCGCTTCCTCCGTTTCGTTAGTATGAGCTATGATGTCTTCTTCAACTTCGAAAGCTCTATCTGCTCTAAGAACTAAATCCGCTAAAGTGATCATACCATCGGGAGCGTCATTAGAAGAGATGAGCGTGCTGTTCACTGTCTCACTTTCACGAAAGCCTTCTTTCATTACGAGCAGATCGTGCAAGACCTCGGTACTTAACACATTTCCGTCCTCTGCTACATTGACGATCTGAACTTTACCTTCCGTAGCTCCGAAGGAATCCTCTATTTCGTCTAAATTTTCCGTCTTTTCCGTATCTGGATAGAAGGAACTTTTATCAGCCTCCATATTTAAGTTAGAGGCGAAATATCCCATCACTAGTGTGAATATGACTACGAAAACGATGATTTTTTTCGAGTGAGCTGATATCCCTTTCGATATACCTTTGAACAGTGTCTTTTCGACGGTCATGATGTTTTGTAACGTAACATTAATCAACGTAATACTTAAAAATTGTCCTCCTTTTAGTATATAAGAACAAGCTTAAGAGAGTAGTTATCTTGATAGGTGAGAGATATGCAAAAAAGGATACCAACTGAATTGATCAATTATCTGATTCTGAAGGCCATGGAGGAGGGACCAACTTACGGATATGCCCTCATAAAGAAATTCCAGGATAAATCTAACGGCCATTGGGACCCCAGTTATGGGACTGTCTATGGTGCCTTAAAGCGGATGGAAGATGATGACCTCATCGAAAGAACAGAGAAAGAAGATGAGGACAGGAAATATTATCGTTTAACGGGAAAGGGAAAGGAGGAACTGTGTGAAAAGGAAGAAGATATCGAAAAGATAGGTATCCAATCCCAGGATATGGTTTTGGGCTTTTTGAACGTGTATAGAGATATCTTTAGATTTCAGTTTGATGAGTGTAATGTTTAGGGCAAGGTTTAATTAAGTTAGTAAACGTTAACTAACTATGAGCGGAGAACGCCTGCCTTCGGATGAAAGACAAAGAGACGTACTTGAGGCTGCGCTGAAAATAATCCAAGAAAAGGGTTATACCGACCTTACTATTAGAAAAATCTCGAACGAAATCGGAGTCTCGGAAGCAGCGATATATAAACACTTTGACTCTAAAGAGGAGATCCTTAACGACCTAGCTATATGGATTTTCGATAAAGACCAAATCAGCGTCGATAGAAAAGAGAAAAGAAATGAATTTGAGATTTTAAAAGAAATTTTGAGAGAAAAATTCAAAATGCTGGAAGAGAATCCAGCATTCACCGCGATCCTTTTTCAAGACGAGATCTTCAAAGAATATGAATCAGTTAAAAAGCAATTCGATAGTCACCGGGAAAAAAATGAGGAAACTCTTATCGAGATCGTGAAACGAGGTATAAAAGAGGGAAAATTTGCAAGCGATGTCGATCCTGAGACATTTGCAGAATTATATATGGGGGCTATAAGGATGAATGTATTAAAATGGAGGCATCATCATTTTTCCTATTCCCTACTTGAAAAAGCCGACAAGATATTAGAAAATCTGTTCAAAATTTTGAAAAAAGGTGAGGATAAATGAACTCAAAAAAATATTTCAGGATGGCAAGTCAGATTATTTTCTTAGCACTATTCGCCTTCCTGTTCTATATCAACCGACTACAGTTGTGGATCGTAGTATTCATCATCGGTGCTGTCGCGTCTATCGGGTTAGGGAGATTCTACTGCGGTTGGGTATGCCCTATGGACTCTTTGTCAAGGCCGATCATCTGGTTGAAAGAAAAAATATCTCTAGGCGATCTAGGTGTTCCAGATATATTGAGATCGAAGAAACTCCGATATTCGATAATGCTTTTATTTTTCGGGACAATGGTCGCTCTAAGGATCCTCGGTATGCAATTGCCGGTACTGCTAATCATAACGGTGATAGGTGTGGTCTTCATGACTGTCTTCGATGAGGAGTTATTTCACAAGTATCTGTGCCCTTATGGGACTATATTGAGTTTGACCTCTAAGCCTTCGAGATACGTGATGAAAGTCGATACAGATGAGTGTATCGAATGTGGGAAGTGTCAAAGTGTATGTCCCACCGATACCATAGAAACTCTAGACTCTGGAAAAAGACAGGTGATCGACGATGAATGTCTCAAGTGTTACAAGTGCCAGGATGTCTGTCCCGTCGACTGTATAGAATACAAGAAAAAGGAATGAGATATCAGGACTTACACCTTACTATTAATTTTGTATCTTATTATTACCTCAAACGAGCCTTGTTCTTACTCTTCTTATTGAATGTTAGTATAGGATTTCATAATCCTTTCGTCATATTCCTTTTATGGATCTGAACAGCCAGTAGGAAAAATACTGCACTGAAGATCAGCAGAGCTACTATTCCGCCGCCAATAGGTAACACATTCTCTCCACCTATACCTGAATGGAATGAATCTACTAGATATGTAAGAGGAGATATGTAGGCCATATATCCCATAATCCCTTCCATCTGTTGAAGTGGAATGAAGATCCCGCTTATGAATATCAGGGGGAATCGGATCAGACTCGAAAGCATCATGATTGAGGATGGTGAAGTAGTAGCTGGTGCGGATATGAGCACTCCTAGAGATGAAAAGGTTATGGCCCCTAAGAGTATAGACATCAGCAATATCCCTATATTCACGATCTGGAGGTTGATAAAGATTGAACTACCAACCATTACAACTGAAGAGAGAGCTATACCGAATACAGACCCGGCCAATATATCTCCCATCAACACAGCTTTGATATTAACGGGATAAGAAAGCAGTCTTTCATAAGTGCCTGCCTGTCTCTCCCATGGTGTGACCAATGGTCCTACTGAGGAAGAAGTAAAAAATAGAGTCATAGCTAGGAATCCAGGGAAGAATAAAGCTAAGTCGATCTTCCTACCGATATAGAACGCTAAAAACATCAGGAACGGAAAGAGCAGACCGAATATTATCACAGGAGGCTTCTTGTAGTATATCTTGATATCCTTTTCTGCCGTTGTAAATACACCTCTCAAGAACTCCGAATAACTCATCAGTTACCACCCGTCAACCTAACGAAAGCTTCTTCTAGACTTGGCCCTTTCGTTTTTAGCGATATTATATTAATATCATTTTCATCCGCTAATTTGACCAGATTTTTTACGGATTCATCTGGTTTGTCTGTAAAGATTGTAAACTTATCTCCAGATCTTTTTATCTTATCCACATGATCATTCTTGAGCTGGTCTATTTCAAATTTCCCTTCAAGCGAGACTTCGATAGATTGTGTCTTCTCGAATGTGTTTTTCAATTTTTCTGGTCTATCGATAGCAACCAGCTTTCCTTCATGGATGATTCCGACCCGTTCACAGAGTTCATTCGCTTCCTGTATATTATGCGTGGTCAAAAAAATAGTACTTCCTCTCTCTTTCATCTTCCTGACTAACTCAATCACGAGTCTTTTACTCTGTACATCTAGACCAGATGTGGGTTCGTCTAAAAACAAAACAGGAGGTTCATGGATGATAGCACATCCTATGTTCACTCTCTGTTTCATGCCTTTAGAGAAAGTACGGACTGCGTCGTTTCCTCGCCTCTCTAGTTCCAACATCTTTAGCAGTTCAGATGTTCTTTTTTCTCTTTCTTTTTTTGACATCCCGTAGAATTTTCCAGCTAGATGTAGATTCTCTTTTGCAGTCAAGTCAACATAGATGTTACCGAATTCAGGTATAACTCCCATCTTCATCTTTGCGTGTATAGGATGGTCGTGAGGATCGATACCATCTATTGACGCTTTTCCAGAATCAGGTGTGATCAAACCGGTCAACATCCTTATAGTCGTGGTTTTACCGGCGCCGTTTGGACCTAGAAAACCGAAGAACTCGCCCTTCTGGACCTCAAAACTGACATCTTTTACTGCTTCTACGTCACCAAACGTTTTACTGAGACCGTTGGCTTCAACGGAGATAGTCATCTACCTACTCCTCCTCAGCTACTAGTTCGATCTCTATCTTCTTTTTAGCCAATTTCCAGATCTTCTCCGGTGCACCTTGACCTTCTTCCAAAAATTTATCTACTTCAATTATACCTGCCTCTCTCAGTTCGGAAAGATGATAGTAAAGTCCTGATTGTGTGATGTCGTACCCTTTCTCTTCTAAACCATTTTTGATATCTTTTGTTTTTGCTGTCCCGTTTCCTATGATCTCTATCATATCCCATCTTGTAGGGCAGTGCAGTGCCTTCGCTAGACCCTTAAGTTTGCTGATGCGTTTTGCGGCTTTTTCTTCTGGTTTATCGCAGCATTTTTTCTTCTTCGAACACATAAGGATTAGCTCCCGATTTATGAAAATATAAAAGGTTTATTTGAGGGAGTAATGCGGGGTTCCAGTTCCCTCGGGAATCTCTCTTTCAAGATAGTCCTCATGGTACATTATATCTAAGACCTGCTTGATCCTTGTTTCAGTTATGAAGGGCATCCCTTTACATTCAGCAGATACGGCTTCCGGACAAAGTTTACCAGAGGAGCATCCCTCGGGATTTTCCTCGAAATAGTCGGTGATGATGTCTACGGCCATCTCCATGAACTCTTTGTCTTTCTCTACCGCTTTTTCCACTATCTTATCTTTATTTTTTTTTTGCTTCTTCAATACTCATGTTTACACCTCTAATATTGCAGTTATAAACTTAAGTATTATAGGATTTATTAATAGTTTATCATGGGTTAAACTGATAGATATCTATTGAGGGAAAATAAACAAACTATTCTTTCCTTTATGGGTTTCAATTTTGTTATTTACCTCGGTATGTCTTTTAATAGTCAAGTTCAAGCCCTAATTCTTCATCCTATTTTGAAGTTCTTCTTCGAAATGGGGTTAGAATTATATTCTACTACCTTTGAGGTTGCGGATACCCGTGGAACAAAATCCACTTTATCCTCGCTGTCAATGGGGAATTAAAAATTCTTCTTCATTGGAATTATAGTGGAAGTCAGAATTTTTTGAACTAAAGTTCTGACATCCACAACTTCTTTTAGGAAAGCTCACTTTCCTGAGATTGTAGGAATTTAAAATTCTTACTAAATAGGAAGTAAAGCTTCCAATACCTCTCAGAAAATCAAAGATTTTCTAAGTAAATGAGAATTTCTTGAAGAAATTCTTATACCATCAGGAATATAATTCCTGAAATGAGTCAAAGACATCCGCAAGGCTTCGCCTGAGGATGAGAGGACAAAGTCCTGCACACTGAAAAATTCATCTAGAGTTGTGTCTTTTACTATATAGTTGATCCGAAGATCCAAGACCCTCTAAAAAATTTCCTGTTCTCAGCGATCAAAATCTCTTATGAATTAGAATCTTCAGAGTAAAAGATATAAGCGATCGGCATCCCTATCGAAGTACCGAACATATCGAACGCTATGTCCGTAATGGTATCATACAAAGAAGCCTGGATGTTCGTATTTAGTATCATGTCCAGCCCGAATTCAAGGAGCTCCCAGATAACACCTATAGATATCATGAACGTGACCACGAGTATAGGTATCAGCCAGGGGGGGAGATATAAGGAGTCGGATATACGATTCAGATATACTAATAATATATAGGTCAGTATAGCCACGGCCGTCCCTCCAATAAAATGCGTTATATTATTCCACCAAAAATACGTCAATCCGAAAACCGAATAACATCCGGCGGTCTCTCCGACTACATACAAAAATAGAGTGAGGGAAATCCAAAAATGAAATACCGAGGGGATCTCACCTTGCAGATTCCAAGTGTAAATATATGGTATCATGGTTAATCCAAATATTATCAAGGTGAAAACGGATATCCATATATCCAACGTTATAAGGCCGTATATAGTTATCGAGATTATGCCCAATTGTAAAATTTTTGAAATTTGAAGCTTTACGTCCCTTCCCTGTTCTTTGAATCCCACCCTAAGTGTTTCTACAAATACTTTTTTCAGATCTTTAGAATTTGTTTTAAATGGGGATTTCAGATTATCAAGAGAATCGAAATCTGTTCTGAATAAATAATCTCTAACGAAGATACTCTCCAAAAAGGCAAAAAAAGTGGTTACGAACATATCTATCATCAAGTCGTAATTATCTATTAAAAACGAGGTCCCAAGAAAGAGATCGCTCACGAATCTAGCCATGCCTATTATCGCCCCTATGGCTAGTGAAAATAAGATTATAAAGGCAGTAGAAAAGGAGATATTGACCCGTACATCAGTATGTTTATCGAGTATTATCAAAAGCATAAATCCAAAAGCGGGTAGGATAGCCCCTAAACTTATCACTCTAAGGATACCGGCGGAGCCCAGTAGAAGTGGGACGAAGATCAATTTGATCATATCCCATCTAACTTGGTCCTCAATATCAGTTTTAGAGAGCGCGAACATCAGCGATACGCTTGTTATGGAAAAAACCGCCCATAATATATCCGATCTCCTCAGAGATAAAATCAATCCGGTCAGGGCGAGAAGGAGCACGAAGAACATTACCACTCTTTGTCTATTTCTTTTTTCCATCCCTATCTAAAGAAATCCTTCATGATATAAAAATTATTATATCCGGTTTCTATCCCCGTTTCAAGAACTAGCGGCTCTTGATCAGTTCTCCAATCGACTTCAATTTCTCATATATCTCCTCTTTTATATCCAATAAAAGCTGCCGGATCTCATCTAGAAATGTATGGGCTTTTTGATAATACATGACGGCTGCGATTATCAGTGTGAACAATAGTCCAGATGATATATTAGATACGGAGGGATACTGAGATGCGGTCTCTTTTGGGCCCATATTTCCACCAACTATCGCTGTATCTTCAGCGACGATGACTCCAAAATCAAAGGTAGGATCTGGAATAGGTATAGGTCCCAAAAATTGGAAAAAAAGCTGCATTTCAAAATAATAAAAATCGGTCGTCAGAGGATAAAGAAACGCCATACCCTTTCCAAGATCAAGTATGACATGGCTGACCAAGTAAAAAAAGGCGATAAAGGCGTAGCTCTCGTATTTAGAGTGATACCTGTATATGTATATCAGAATCACTAACGGTATGAGAACCGCCACAAACACGTTGTGGAAAACCATCCGATGCAGTCCTCTAAAGAAAAAGCCGAAATCTAAGATTAGAGTCAACGGGAGCATCAATAAAGCCTTTCTAGTTTTTACCCTTAATGCGAGAAGAATTAGTAGGGGTAGAGTGATATGGGCGAAAGGGTCCATTTGGTAATCATACTACTTTCAAAGTATATATATCTTAAAGGTCTCAACTTATACCTCTATTTATGTTATCAAATCGCCTTTTCAGGAAAATGTTAAATTGTATATCCATACATTAACGGCTAGTGACAATGATGAAAGATTTGAGAGACAAATCCATGATGACCAAATTTCTCATACTGTATAAATCCGCGGTAGATCAGCCAACTAAACTTGCGGAGATATCAGATGATCTGGAGATGAGTGAGCAGGCCGTTTCGAACTACATATCAGAGTTGGAAGAAAATGATTTACTGGATAGGTCTAGAAGTTCCTACCATCCCACCTCTCAAGGGATGGAATTGGTGAGAGACATTATATCTGATCTTGGTTCCTTTTTAGACGAGGCGAGTGAAAATATAAATTTTATCTCGACCTGTACAGCCATAGCCTCAGAAAATATAGAGGAAGGAGAAAGGATAGGTCTTTACATGGAAGACGGTTTTCTGCACGCCTCCATGCGAGAATCTACCAGCATGGGGACTGCCATTTCTAATGCGGAGGAAGGAGAACCGGTAAAGGTCGGAGGTCTTCAAGGCATCACAGAGATAGAGTTAGGCGAAGTTCACCTGGTTCGATCCGATCTAGACGACGATGCGAAAGAGAGAGCTGATCTCCTTCAAGATAAGATCGAAAAAGAGGGTCTAGAGTACGATAAAATAGCGATAATGGATGAGCTTCAGTACGGTCTCTGCAATATAATCGGGTTAAAACCGGATCTCAAATTCGCTCCCGTAGAGTCGACCATAAATGCTGCGGAGAAGGGACTAGATGTTCTCCTACTTTTATCGAGATCCGACATGGATGAAGTTCTCGAAAAGCTCAACACTAGAAACAGGGACCTCGACGAGGAATACAGGATCGATTATTCCGTATTGTGAGTGATTATGGGTATCTCTCTTCCACAGCTCGGGCACTTACCCTCTTCGAGATTCAAATTACCGGATGAGAAATAGGACCTTGACAATATCGTCGTGCCGCATTCGGGGCATTTGGTATCGTTATCGGCCCGCATATTCCCTAGATATATAAAATTCAATCCTACCTCCTCAGCTATATTTCTGGCCTCTTTCATCTTTTCCTGAGGAGTGGACGGGGTATCTCTCATCTCATGGTCGGGATGAAATCGGGAGAAATGGATGACCGTATCTTCCCCCAAGTTTTCCAATACCCATCTCGAGAATCTTTTCAGCTCTTTTTTCGAATCGTTGTGGCCGGGTATTATCAGATAGGTCACTTCTACGTGAACACCCTCCTGGGAGGCTTTTTTTGCCGTGTCGAGAACCGGTTGAAGTTTTCCTCCCACTATATTTCTGTAAAAATCATCCGTGAAGGCCTTGATATCTATATTCATACCGTCTAGGAAGGGGATCAGTTTATCCAGAGGTTTCTGTTCGATATATCCATTGGTCACGTATACGGTATATCCTCCTTCGTTTTCCTTCAATTTTTTAAATACATCGTAGCTGAACTCGTAAGAAATCGTCGGCTCATTGTAGGTCCATGCTATCCCAGAATATTTCGATATCCGTTCTACCATCTCTTCGACAGAGTAATCTTCAAGATAAGGGCTCTCAGGACTGCCGTTGGAAAGAGAGGCGTTTTGGCAGAAAGTGCATGATAAGTTGCACCCCATGGTCCCATAAGACAAAATCGAGGTTCCGGGATAGAAATGATACAGGGGTTTCTTCTCTATCGGATCGGCGGTCAAAGAAGCGGCTTTCCCATAAACCAAAGAATATAATTTTCCTTCTCGGTTCTCTCTGACGTTGCACAATCCTCTATCTCCGGATTCTATGAGACAGTTATGAGGGCAAAGATCACATCGGACCTTATCTCCTTCTTTTTCCTCCCAATACATCGCCTCTTTCATCTTATCAATTATTAAAGAAACGCTTTTCTACAAATATATTGTGTTTTTTTCTCCTTTATTGATCCGTATGTCGGCAACCACATGGAAAATATGAGGAGCGTATGATTTGATCTTCTTCATCTTCAGTAGTTCATGATCCTCTTTCAGATTTTCTGCAAGTTCCTTTTCGACGTCTTCAGGGTACTCTGAATCGAGGCTCCTGGTATGGTAATGGATTATACCTGAGCCTTCTAGAAATTCGACCGCTTTATCCAGATACTTCCACGTATCGTGAAGATAGCCCATCACTATCCTATCCGCGCCTGTGAAATTAAAATCTCGGTTGTCGCCTTTCCAAGGTATCACCGTATCCTCCACGCCATTTAGAGAGATATTTTCTTTCAAGTATCGGAAGGAAGTGGGATTTATCTCTAGAGAATATATCTTTTTAGGATCTCCATGGACCGCCATGGGAAGAGAAAAATATCCTATACCGGCGAACATATCTACTACTACCTCTTCGTTTTGAACCGTCTCGGCCATCCTGACGCGTTCATCAATATTTCCGCTCGAGAACATCAGTTCGGCTGTGTCCAGCTTATACTTTACCTCGTTTTCAAGATGGACGGTCTCGGTCTCTTCACCATATATCTTTTCGACTTTTGGCTCTCTCATCTTTCCTTCGATGCTGCCCTGAAGCATCACCGTTTTTGCATCTAGAGCCTCAGCGTAGGTCTTCGCTATGTCTTCTTTTTTCGGATACAGGTCTTCAGGTAACTTGATGAAAAGAACATCGCCGATCTTTTCCCATCTATCGGGTAGTCTTTCCTTTTTTTCTTCCTTTAAACCGAGTTCGTCTTTGATCTGCTGGAAAGGGGTTCTCTTCTTTTCCCTCTTGGACATATCGGTCGCTAATCCGTCACCTCCTCGCTTGACCGGGATGACCAACTCTTTTTCCTCCTCCCTTATCGATCTGGTCGGGTCTAATTTCTTCTTTTCTTTCAGTTCTTCGAGCTTTTGTTGACCTTTCTCTTTCGGGACTCGAATGACGGGCCGGCCTTTTTTAGACATGCAGTATTTCTATCAACTTGGGTCACATAAGTATTTTATAGTTATAGGAAACTAATATCCGCTGATGTATAAAAGGCCTCTAGTTATACTTTCGATCCTGATTATCGTTTCGGCTCTTTTATCTTCAGCTGCTTCATCTGTTGATATATCCGATCCGAAATATACCAACGATCTGATAAGTAGTGTTGATACACCCAATATAGAACCTGGAGAAAAAGGCAGTATAACGATCATCTTAAAAAACCCATACCCGGAGGAGACGGTGTTAGAAAACATCACATTCACGGTGGAGATATATAACTGCATCTATATGAACAAGCAGAAGAATATATCCGAAGTCAGTCATCCACCCTCTCTAGGAGACAGCGGTATCGATATGAGCAGGGATATCGAAAGACTAGAAAGCGGAGAAACTCGGAAGATGAAGTATGATGTGCATTCTTTCGAGGAAACCGAAGAAGGAGTCTATTCTCTTAGATTCAAAATCATATTTTGGCACGAGGGAAAAAAAGAATTGATGAAATCGAAAGGTTATTTTTCGACTTCGGAATTGAAGAGAACCATGGATTCAGGCGGTGAGAATAGCTCTTCAGAAGGAGGGATAGGTACATCGATGCTGAACGTGAGCGGCATTCTTCCAGAAAGTTCATTCACAGTTAGAGAAGAGATACCGAGATGGCCCCAATACGTTCTCGGATTCGTCACGGTTCTTACCGGGGTCTTGGCCGTTATGTTTTATATGCAGGAACAATATGGCTCTTTTCCGTGGTTAGAAGATACTTTTTAGCACCGGCCCCGTGAATTTGAGTATTTTAGGAGATTTTTTGAGGAGGGGTCTGACGACTTTAGAAGGAAAATCGATGTCTCCTTCTTCCTCTATAACGCTCTTAGCCTTATCGTTATCAAGTATACGGATGAGGTCGTCTAAATCTTCATCTGAGAGATTTTTGAAAGCTTTTCTCATCTTCATACCCTTCGAGATCTGCTTTCCTATCGTTTTCTTACATCCCTTCTGATATTCGATCAATCTTTCTTTTGAAAGATCGTCTTCTCGAAGAGCTTTGATGATGACCTCAGAGCATATATCGGCCGCCTTTAAACCCAAATAGATGCCTCCTCCAGAAAGAGGTTTTATATGGGAGGCGGAATCTCCAGCCAGCAATAATCTATCCGATACATACTCGTCTAATTGACCCAGCGGGATAGTCCCTGAGAGAAAAGAGATCACTTTATCCTCCATCCCTCTAGCTCTCAAGAAGTCCATCAGGTGAGCGTACGTATCTCCGTCGTCGCTCGCCAGTCCGACGAGTTTTCCGGTCTTGTATGGGAGTTCATAGAGAAAAAAACCGGGTGCGGTCTCGCTGCCGAGATGTATCTGTACCGATCTATCGTCCGAAGCTACGACCGCCTGGATCGCTGGAAGGATCTCTTCCGGTTCGGATAGTCCCGCGCTCTTTCTCATAATAGACCCGGGACCATCAGCACCCACTACTATGTCCGCTGATAGAGACTTTTTCTCACCTTCCTTCATATACTCGAGTTTGCGTCTTTCATCAACCCATGTACTCCTCACTGACGTTTTCAGTGATATCTCGGCGCCGGCTTTAACCGCTTTCCTAGCGAGTTCCCTGTCGAATTTTGTCCTATCGATCACAGCGGCTTTTTCATCATCGGTTTGAAGAGATAGGGTTCGTCCGGAAGGTGAGTTTATCACGGCTCTTTCCGGCCTATCTATGACGCTGTCAGTGCCGGTCATCGATACAACTCTAGAACTCACTAAGCCGGCACACTGTACGGGTTTTCCTATCGATGCGCCTTTTTCAAGCACTTTCGTTTCATAGCCTGCCTCGGCGGTCTTTTTTGCTACACTTAGGCCGACAGGGCCCGCTCCTACGACAGCGACTTCGATCAATCTGGTCTTGTAGAAGAATTGTGTCTTTTTAACGTTTCGCCGAAGACGATCCCGATAAAGGATTTAAAGGTGGAATGTATAAGAAAATCCATGGATCTGAAAGGAGAACAAATCCCTATATTGGACGATCATATCCACCTTCAAGAACAGGGGGATAATGTCGAGGCCGTGAAAAAATTTGAAAGAGCCGGCGGTACGCACCTAATGCTCTCCCATTTACCCTATCATGATCTAAGAGAATGGGATAAAAATGGTTACGAACCGATCTACGATAGAACCTTGAGACTGGCTGAAAAGTGTGAGAAGCACACCTCTGTAGATATATATGTAACTCTAGGTCCTTATCCGGTCGATTTGGTCGATCTGAAAGATAAAGTAGGACTGGAAAAAGGGGAAGAAATCCTGAAAGATGGGATGGAACTCGCCGCCGAATACGTGAAACAGGGAGATGCTGTAGCGTTGGGCGAGATCGGCAGACCGCATTTCGACGTTTCCGAAGAGTTATTGGAAGCTTCCAATCGGATCATGAAGTATGGGATGGAACTTGCCTCGGACGTGGATTGTCCGGTCGTTCTTCATACTGAAAGTACAACACCTGAAGTATGTGAAGAGATAGGAGAGATGGGAGATGAAGTCGGCTTGGAGAGGGGCAGGATAGTCAAGCATTATTCTCCCCCATTGATCGAAGAAGATGAAAATCACGGACTATATCCCTCCATCTTGGCCAATGAAGAAAACATCGAAAAAGCCGTCTCGAAAGGAAATAGATTCATGTTAGAAACCGATTATCTAGATGATCCGGATCGACCAGGTGCAGTTCTAGGGATAAAAAACGTTCCTCGAAAAACAGCAAAATTATATCAAAATGATATCCTCTCTGAAGAAGATCTGTGGAAGGTCCACAAGGAGAATCCAGAAGAGGTCTACGGTGTAGATATAGAGTTATGAGCCCAATTCTTCTTTTACCAGCGCCATAAGATCATCCAAACAATCCTGACATATACTTTTATCTCCTATCTCCTTGTAATCTTTCGTCCAATTACCACAGAAGTGACATCTGTCAGAGTCGAGCTGCATATTTTTTCCTCCTCTAATAACTAAACCTCGATAAACTATAAAATTTCTTTTGCTTCCCGAGCCCTTAAACTCCGATCAATCCCAATGAGTGTAGTCGCAATTCGTACAGTATTTACTCCCGTTAGCCGAGACGACTAGACTTTCTTTTCCACATTTGGGACAGGTTTTCGACCCCTCATCTGGTGAGGGAGGTTTCTCCCGCTCTTTAGTCTCTCCGAATTTACCTTTCGAGGATTTAGAGGGCTCAGGCGGTTTGGTGGAGGGTTGTGAAGGTTCGCTTCTTTGTTTGGATTGGGTTCTCTCTTCAGTTGGTTTAGGAGGCGGAGGTGTTTTTTTAGATCCGCCCGGACCCTGATCTTTACCCTGACCATAAGAGGAATAGTCCTGTTGATACTGGGAATAACCTTGACCTGATGCCGACTCCTTCACCACGTAAGTATCGGCGATCCTGTCACCTATCCTCTGGCCATCTTCATGGATCAGTATCACATCTACTATCAATATTATGAATCCAACGCAGGGTATACTCCAAAGCAGTCTAGCCAGGTTCCGGATGAAAGAAGGCTCTATGTCCACTTCTTTTCCGTTCTCTCCGACGACTTTGATGCTGAGAAGCTTTTTTCCTAAAGTCGCTCCGCTGAATTTTTCAGACTCCATCAGAGTGAAATAACCCAACTGTATGATCGCAGACAAAGAGGTGAACGCCAGTTGAAGGCCGCCGAAAAAAGAGCCAAAACCAGGTGAAGAAGGCTGTAAAAACATCTGAAAGGAAAAGAAGCCCATGAAAAATAATATGCCAATGATTAGCCCTTGAATGAGACCAATCAATATTATATCGATTATATAAGCCGCTATCCTTCGAAGGGTAGAGGCTGGATTGATCGGTGAATAACTCTGTCCTCCCGTAGGTTGTTGATAGGTATAATCTTGCTTCATCTTATTCGGACCCGGTAAGAGAAATAAAAATATTTTATATAAACTTAATTGTTTTTTAGGTGAATATCACTGCGAGTCCACCGTAGCGAGCATCGTACATGCTCGGAAGACTTTGTAATTTGTTTCGATATCTCCTTCGTCTATTACGAATTCCTTAGGGCCGGTTCTTTCCACTGAAGGCAGAAGTTCAAGGTTGTCGAGTTTTCCCGCATCTTTGAACCTGACATGGTAGCGTGTATCTTCCGGCTCTATTATCCTACCTCTGTCGTTCTCTATCGCTTCTTCAACTTTCTCTTGTATCTCTTCCCTCACCACTTTCGGATGCTTGCATTTGGCGCTGTATCTGCCCGTGGCTTTTTTCGTCTGAACGTGCGGGATGTCCGGATAGAGTTCTTTAGCTTCTCGGATGATCTCATCGTCTCCCGCTAGGAAGAAGACTGGGACATCGTACTGGGCCGCCAGGAAAGAGTTCATCGCGAATTCGCTTGCCATGGTTTCGCCTATCATCAATTTATCCACCACTGCCCCCGAGTAGGTATGTGAGAGAGTCCCCTGGCTGTGGGCGGAACTGTGGTATCCCACGTACCCGACGCCGTCAAGATCTTCGCTCAAGCCCTGCATCTGGGACAGAAGTTTTGGTCTACCGCTGAACAGCTCCACCCTTTCGTCTAGGTCCTCGATGACTATGTTCCTCATCTTCCCATGGCCGTCTGTCAGGAAAACATGCTCGGCATCCGCATCGAATGCTCCTTTAGCGGCGGCGTTTGCTTCTTTAGTCATCAATTCCTGAGCTCTGTCATATTCTTTAGAGTTCATCTGACCTTGACCGGCCGAAACCACCCCGGAGATCCCTTCTATATCCACCGAAAACAGGCATTTCATAATTACACCGAACTTGGTTAGGATGAAATACTTTATATTATTTTTCAGAGTTTTTGAGAAAGGAAAAGGCTATTTACCGCCAAAATAATCTAAGATCGAGGTGTATGTGATGATCGGTGATTCCGACCTTGTAAAATTTCTAGATGAATATCTATCTATCGAAGAGATAGAAGACGACGGAATAAACGGTATACAGGTAGATGCTCAAGTCCCCGTGGAAAAGGCCGCTTTCGCCGTAGATGCCAGGAAGGACATCATAAGTAAAGCGGTCGATAAAGATGCTGATATCCTGGTAGTTCACCACGGGCTCTTCTGGGGCGATGGTATCGAAAGACTGAGAGGGAGGATGTACGACCTGATAGAACCGCTTATAGACAGCGATACCGGGCTGTATATGGCTCATCTACCACTGGATGTTCATGATGAAATAGGGAACAATGTTGAGTTGGCGAAACTTATCGGGGCCAATATCGGAGAAAGTTTTATGGAATACAAAGGAACAAAAATCGCCAGGATGGCCGAACTTAGAGAAAAAAGAAGAGTGAAAAATATAGCTCAGGAGATCGAAGAGAAACTGAATACTGAAACCTTCGTCCTGAAAGGAGATAGATCGGTCAAAAACTTAGGTATATTGACCGGTAAAGGAGGGAAGGCGCTGGAGGAGGCAAAAAATGTAGGTTCTGATCTATTCATCACGGGGGAAAGAACCTATACCGCTTACAATACCGCTTTAGATCTCGACATGTCCCTGATATTCGCGGGTCACTATGCCACAGAAACTTTGGGCATCAAAAAGTTGAAAGAGTTGGTGAAAAAGAAATTCGATATAAAGACCTGCTTTATAGCGGGAAAAACTACTATTTAATCCTGTCTTCGAACCTTCAATATTTATCTTATCATTATCAAAGCATCTTAATGCTTGCATTGCTATGCAAAATTTTTTATATCCTCATTAGGTTTCGCAATCGAATAACCGATGGACGGAGACCAGTCTCGATTTCTAAAAAAGGTCTATGCTTACCTACAGAGCTTTAGGAGGAGTTTGAGGTCCGCTCGTTCCGATATCAGTCGAGAAGGCCTCTATCCTTTCCTGAAAGAACGGATGAGCCGACCAGGGAAGGAAGAGATGCTAGAAGGAAATATAATAACGGTCATGTTTAAACTCGGTTGGCCGATGATGGTGGCTACATTTCTACGGACCTTGTATAATCTTGTAGATACTTTCTGGCTCGGTCATCTGCCCAACAAAAATGTGGCGGAGTTATCCGTAACGGCAGTAGGACAAGCATGGACGGTCGTGTTCATGATGATGTCTATCGGTATCGGTTTTGGAGTAGCCGCTTTAGCGCTGGTCTCACAACATACAGGATCGAAAAACTATGAAGAAGCTTCAAGAGATGCAGGACAGCTATATTTCATAGCAACGTTATTCTCGATAGCGGTAGGGATCATAGGATATTTTGTAACTCCTCAATTCCTTCAGTTACTGACCGGAACAGGAACCAAAGGAGCACAGTTGGCCCACTACGGGACGATGTACCTCCAGATAATATTCCTCGGACTTCCGTTCATGTTCCTATTCTTTGCCTTTACATTCGTAATGAGGGGTTGGGGAGATACCGTTACGCCGATGAAGATAACCGCTCTCTCGGTCATATTGAACATGGTGATCGATCCATTACTTATATTCGGCGTGGGTCCTTTACCGATGCTGGGTATAAGAGGAGCGGCGATAGCGACTATATCCACGAGAGGCATCGGAGCGTTGACCGCTCTTTATCTTCTCTTCTCCGGGAGATTGGGTATAGAACTAGAGTGGGGTTATCTCAAACCCGACATATCAAAGATCAAGAAATTCCTGAATATTGGTCTTCCCGCTTCAGCCGGAAGATTCGGAAGTTCCATCGGATTTGTGATACTTTGGGCGGTGATTTACCGGTTACCGAACCCTGAAGTGGCTGGTGCAGCTTACAGCGTAGGGAATAGGATCCTGAACATCACATTCTTAGTCATGGGCGGACTCGCCATGGCGATAAGTACCATGGTAGGTCAGAGCTTAGGTGCCGATAACGAAGCAAGAGCCGAAGAGGTCACCAAGAAAGGTATTCTAGCGATCGTGAGTCTGATGTCTCTCTTCGCGGTAACCATATTCGGTCTGAGAAATTTTTTGATCGGAGGATTTATGCCGGGTAATCAAAAGGTGATCGAAGCGGGCGCTAACTTCCTGATGATCTTCGCATTGGCGATGCCTTTCTTCGGGGTTTTCAGAGGGGTGACCTCCATCTTGGGCGGTTCTGGCCATACTAAACAACAGATGGCATTGAGTCTCAGCCGATTGTGGGCGATGAGACTTCCACTAGTATTCATATTCGCTATTTTCTTGAGCATGAACGCCGACGGAGTATGGCTGGGTATGGCTCTCAGCAATGTCATAGCCTGTGGACTAGCATTAGTGGTTTACAAGATGGGATGGTGGAAGGAAAAAGTCATCAAAGATAAGCCCGTCCCGAGAAAGGGGATTCCGGTGGATGAAAAAGAGGATGCAGAAGATCTAGAAGATTGAGTTAAGTACTCTTATTAACTTGTAGTCAAAGACATATGGTTTGCTGAATTCGATTACGTCTTTGACTAGTTGTGGAAGGCATAACGAATTAGTTATGAGTTATGTCTAGATTGTTTCTGTTAAGAAACCGAGAGACAGAAGGATGTGAATCCTGTATGTCTTCCTCTATAATTTACTATATAGCTATTTCAAAGGGCATTTCATTTATAAAATACTTAAATGAAACAAATATATATCAACTGCTTGAAAAGAGGGAAAAATTAAAAAAGGTTTCGAAGATAAGATAAACGGCAAAATATACATTAAGGTCTAGGGTAATGATTTGTCCCGGCATCGAGGACGATATTATGTTAGGAAACGTAAAAGAAAAACTGACAGTACGCGAAAGGAAAACTATCAAACCTTAAGAGGTGGGAGAAATGCTACAAAAAATAGATGAGGAAGAGGAAAAAGATTTTCTTCTAGATATAGTGGATGACAGATTAGACGAGAAAGATATCGAAATCTATCAAATCTTGCGAGACAACGGTAGAACCACCGATACGGAACTCGCTGAGAAATTGGAGATGTCCATAACGACCGCTAGAAGAAGGCGCCAAAAATTAGAGGAAGAAGGCTATATCTATATAATAGCACTTTTGTTCTTCCACCAAGCCGACGTGGCTTATGCCGACGCCACTGTCGAGATTAATTCAGATAAATCGGCGGACGAACTCGACGACTTCATAGAAGAGTGCGTCAACAATATAAGGATCTACGAAGTGACCAAATATATGGGTAAAAAAGCTCTTTTCCTGAGGTTCTTCGAAGAGAGTATGGAAAAAGTGAACAAGCAAGCCAATGAATTCTTGATGGATCGGGAGATAGTATCGAATTTCGAACTATTGCCCGCCGTGGGTTCGCCCAAGTCTTGGAATAGGATAACGAGCTATTACAACGAGGAGTGAACAAGTAAAAGATCGAAGGGCTAGCATTCAATCATCGAGAATAAAGTAGCGAGAGAACAACTACCTCAAATATCGAGATCCGCCTTTTCACCTTTTTAGCCCTTCCGATCCTCTTTGGTATATTCAATCGATCTCTCTCATATTGAACTGTACGACCTCCTCTCCCCCGGCTCTGTAGACGGTACTGATCAGATCTACCGAGACATTTTCACCTTCTTCAGTCTGCAAAACTAGGTCCTCCTGATGCGTGGACTCTTTTTCGGTGAGTTGCTGAAATTCCCTTCTATTTTTGGCTATTCCTTGAAACCCTTCTATCTCCCACAATCTTTTCTCCTGCAACTCCTCTAAAGAAAAATCTAAGATATCTCTCATATAGGGATTCACGTCTTTGATCTCCCCAGTTCTGGCATTGAGCAGCATTATTCCAGATTTAGCCGCCTCGAATAAGCGTCTGTACCTCTCTTCACTCTTTTGTAAAGCTCTTTCGGCTAGTATCTGTTCTGTGATATCCACTAGATAACCCAGGTAATGTTTCACATCTCCAGTCTTTTCGTCTCTCACTATTTTCGTGTGATCTTTCACCCATATCCTCTCACCGTTGTTTTTGGTAAGTCTGTAGGGCTGGTGGTTTATCCTCTTGTAACCAGCTTCTACATTCTCATTTCTCTCTCTTCTGACCTGATCTAAATCCCTTCTCGATATTATATCCGCGTAATCTATCTCCCCATCCATCAATTCTTCAGGAGAATAACCTAAGATCTCCTCTATATTCTGAGTTACATATTCGACCGGCCACTTCTCTTCGTTTTTCCACTTGAATAATATCGTAGAGCCTTCAACGAAAAGATCACGCTCCTGTTCCAAAGTATTCCTTATCTTTATCCTCTTTCGGGCCAATACCAAGTCTTCAACCATATCTTCGAGAAGTTCTATTTCTTTCTGAGATATGAGTCTTTCAGGTTCCTGGCAGGCGATCAATATACCGAAGATCTCTTTTTCGGTCTTCATAGGGATCAATATGGTCTTATGCTTGGGATTTTTATGCGGATACTCACACTCCTCGCAGTGCTCGACCTTGTCATCGATAACTAGGCTGGACCTCTCCTTCACAACCCCTTTTATACACCTAGGAGCGTCTCCTTTACCGTCTTGGTTGACTTCCCATTCCAACATCTCATGTTCGCCGGAACTGGCAAAGGGTGTGATTTTACCGCTGTTCTCATCCAAAAGAGCTATCTCAATGTTCAGATAACCTCCCTGATCGAAAAGTACCTTAGAGGCCTTTCTCATCAAAGGCTTTATCTCATCTTCCTGAAATTTTAGCTTATTGATACTTCTTATAGAAGCGAGTAGAGTATTCAACTCAACAAGTGTTTCAGCCCTTTCACGGTGCTTGACTTCCTTTTCGATGGCTTCAGCCAAAAGTGTGTACTGCGATTTAGGGTCACCACCCTTCCTAACGTAACGGTTAGCCCCTAAATTCAGAGCTTCCATCGCCACCTTCTCTCGTCCTCTCCCCGTGAACATGATGAAAGGTATGGAACTGTTCTTTTCTTTTCGAAGTATCTTCAACAGTTCTATACCGTTCAATTCCTGCATCTTGTAGTCAGATATTACAGCATCGTATTGATTCTTCTCGAGAAGTTCCAAAGCATTCTTGCTGGACAGCACCGTTTCGATCTCTAAATCTTCATTTTTATCTTCTAAAAAATCTTTCGCCTGATCTAAAAGACTGGGTTCGTCATCTATCAATAATGCCTTCATATGCCCCCGACCATTCCAATATATAGAATGGTCTAAAGTGGTTAAATAGTTTTTGAATAACCGTCGCAAGGAGATCTAACATTCATGGGAAACTAAAGAGTGATCCTGTGGAATCGCCAAGCTTTCAAGTTGGCGAGAGAAGGAATCTCTGATTCCTGCAAATCTTCGATTCCGCGGAGTGCACAAATTTGATAAAATTTGTGTGCAAGCGAAAGGTCTCCTTCCGTGCAGTGGCCACATCTTCGAAGAAGATGGGGCACGGGGATTACACCAAAATGGACTATGAGCGGTATATCGAGAGTGTTTTCGAGAGGTTGCGTTCCTTCCCTGAATCTTTCATCTTAGCTATCAAGGATGATGAATTCATCGGCATGAGCAGTCAGTCAAAAAAGGGCGAAGATTCTCTTTACACTGTTTTGACGGGGGTCAAACAGGAATACAGGAGGATGGGAATAGCCACGGCGATGAAGGTGAAAGCTATAGAGAAAGCGAGGGAGCATGGGATATCGACGATCAGGACCAGCAATGAAACCGGGAATGAAGGAATAGTTCATCTCAACGAAAAGCTGGGTTTTGAAAAAAAGCCAGCATACATATCATTTAAGAAAGAGTTGGGATGATGAGTGAACGGAATTTGGATAAATCTACGGGTTAAAGGAGGGAACTAGACTAGCGATCTTTCTCTTCTTCTATATCATTCGTCAAGGGCCTTCGATCTTTCCTTTAGTGTTCCTTTATCATCTACTTGTATCTCGGTTTTTATTCCTCTGTCTTTCAGGATCTCTTGGAAGGAGATCGTATCAGATCCTGCCAGTTCTGCAGTCTTACTCAAGGTACCTTGCCATTTTGGTACATCTCTATAACTGTGGAAAGTTTCAGATTGTTTTTAGTTTCGAAGAGAAGGCGTATCGCATCTCTAACCACGTCTGATTTACTGGAGTAGTATCCGGTCTTGACTATGGCTTCTATCTTATCCTCATATACCTGGGGGTATGCTGTATAAAGTCAGCATTTTTATCACTTATTATTTTATGCTATTAAAAAGACTCAGGTCTCTTCAGAATAAAAGAAATAACCCGGGTTGAGATATGATCTGCTGAAGTAATAAAAAGATTCACTATGAGATTTAAGTCTGACTCAGAATTATTAAACATAAGCCTGATAAAACTTCTAGAAGCGAAGCTAAAACCTATTCCACTTATGTATATGCCGGTGTGTCAAAGCTTTTCGGGAAGTGATGGTTGATAAAGTCAAAGGTTGTAGGGTAATCCTTTTATGTATCCAATTCAGTATTTAAATAGCCAAAGGATAAAAGGGGTTGAAAGAGAGATGGCTGGCGATGGAGAAGCTCCCAGTGACCTATTACGAAAACGGGCAAAGCAGAGCCGATTTAAACTGTGGTTTCTTCTTGAGGCAGACCGATGGCTTGTGACCGCAATTTTTTTGTTGATCGTTTTCGGGACTTTTCTCTCGGTGGGTTATCTTTATTCTCCTGCAGAGAGTGCGATCAGGACTAGCGACTCAGTAGACGCTCTATTTCAAGCATTTCTTACTGCTACAATAACAGGAGTGACCCTGGTCCTTACTCTTAATCAGTTAGTGCTCTCTCAGGAATTCGGTGCAGTAGGGGATCAACGGGAACGGATGGAGAAGGCGATGGATTTTCGACAGGATGTTGCGGATGTTATCCAATCACCAGTTAGTCCTTCACGCCCCGCGCAGTTCCTTCGGGCTCTCGTTCAAGTTTCAAAGGAAAGAGCACAAGATCTAAAGGGAGCTATCGTCGGTACAAGTAAGGAAGAACTAGAGGAAGAGATCAAGGATCTAACAGAAAGTCTGATCGGGAACGCAGATCGAGTAGCGGATGGTCTAGACAAAGCACAATTTGGCAAGTTTGAAGTGATCTCTTCAGCACTTAACTTCAACTATTCTTGGAAGATCTTCACTGCAAGACGGATACAACAGCGGTACAGCGATGCCTTCAACGAAGAAGGAGAGAAAGCCATAGAAAGATTGATTGAGGTCCTTCGGCTTTTCGGTCCCGCTCGAGAACACTTCAAAACTTTGTACTTCCAGTGGGACATTATAAATCTCTCTCTACGGATTATCATAGCTGCAATTCCAGCACTATTGGTTTCAGGAAGTATGGTCGCATTCTTCAATAGTACTACCTATAGTTTCATTCTATTTGGAAGCAATACACTTATGTTATTGATTGCTGTGGCTGCAACGATTTCTCTCTTTCCTTTCTTGATTCTTCTGGCTTATATCCTTCGTATTGCAACCGTGACTAAACATACCCTATCTATGGGGCCCTTTATACTCAGAGAAACGGAAGATGTGGAGGAAGTTGAGTGGAATCGTTGAAAGATTTCTAATTTAAATTAGATTGATGATAGGTAGCAGATTCTCTTATTTTAGAGGTAGAATCTAGCATTTTTACCATAAGAGGCTATAGATTTCAAAAAATCTGTTATCTTCTAAAGTGAAATATAAATGAAAATAAGAATGTATTCCCCTTTTGTGATGATTGTTATTCTGTGTGGTTTCACATGCCATACATACATATAAGAGATTTATGAAGAGATAGTATCTATCGATTACTATCGAAAGAATACTGAAGATATTGAAGAAGAATATGACACCTCAATAGAAGATGGGGTCTCTGAAGAGGAGATTGAGGAGCGGAAAGATAGGTATGGACCTAACAGAATAGAAATGAGAGAGCCTCCATCTTTTTTATCATTGTTTTTGATCATCTTACTGAGTTTGCTTCGATACTGCTTATTGTGGTCGGTACTGTAGCCCTCATAACTTATTTCTTGGATCATGGAGAAGATTTAGAACATTTAGCGGAGAGCGTTATCATATACGCGATTGTGATAATAAATGCTTCAGTAGGTGCTTATCAGGAGCATAAGTCAGAGAAAACCGCCCAAAGGCTCCGAGAGATGATGAAGACAGAGGCTACTGTTTTACTAGAGGTGGTTATAAAGAGATCGATTATGAGGGATTGGTTCCTAGTGATGTAGTATGGATCGAGTCGGGGATAAAGTACCTGCAGACATGAGATTAGTGGAAGCTGACAATCTTGAAACACAAGAATCAGTTTTGACGGGAGAAAGTGAAGCCGTTTCAAAAAATACTGAAACTATTGATGAGGAGAGGCCTTTAGCTGAAAGAACCAATATGGCCTACATGAATACCCGTTTAACGAGAGGGGGTCAAGGTATAGTAGTTGCTACAGGAACTGATACGGAAACGGGAGCTATAACTGAAGCTTCTAAAGAGGAAGAGATCCCATTTCTCAGTGAAGTGGAAGAAACTGGACGGACGATCAGTAAGTTAGCTCTCATTTTAGTGTCAGTGGCTTCACTCGTGTTCATGTTTTATGGATAGAGTTATTATCAAATTTTCATGTTAGCTGCCGCTTTGATAATTGGTTCTATCCCCGCATCTCTTCCCGTTGAGGTCACTTATTCCCTGTCTAACCCTTGAAGAAGTTGTCGGAGAAGAATGCCTTTATCAATAATCCTAGCGATAATAATTTTCAGAGCCGTAAACTATATCATAGGGGAATACGGTGAAAGATAATACTGATAAAAAAGGTGAAAAAAAACCACGTAAGATATTAATTTACATCACTTTTATATATAGGTGATATAAAGATGGAAATGAGTTTACTGATATCGGTGTCAGTGTTAGGAATAGAATCGGTAGTTTTGATTATCTTAGTCTATCATATATTGAAATTACAAAGTTTTGAAAGGGTGTTGATAGACCATCTTGAAAAATTAGAGAATCATGTTTCTGTATTGGAGTCTCATATAGATAAAGTAGAAAAGCATGGCAACGAAATGAACAAACACTCAAGAGTGATGGATAAACACCTAGAAAAAGTAGTAAAAGAATCTAACATCAATAACCTTCCAGAAGAAGAGTATGAAGATTTCACTAATGAATTTGAGAAATTATTAGAAAAATATTAGGATTTTATTATGGGTCTAAATTTTTTTAGGTATTCTCTATTCTATTTCTAATTTCCCTTTCTAACTGACCTAATACAAGAGGGACTAGGCTCATCCCAAAGATCAAGGCCCAACCGGTTGCTCCTGGATCTACGGTTTTTAGGACTGTCGAGATACCTGGTAAGTATACAACGCTCACCAAAATCAAAGTGCATAATCCCAGAGCACCCCATATATATTTGTTCGTTGTGACTTCGTTCTTCAAGACATCAGAACTCAATTCACGCATGTTGAAGACGTGCAAAAGCCTTCCAAATGCCAAGGTCATAAATGAGATAGTGACGATCTTATGATGGGACATATCGATCGGGAAGATCTCACCAGCTGTAGCCATCGATGCGACAGTCACTACTGATATAAAGATGCCATAGATTCCTAACTCGTACTTCTTTGCCCTGGTCAGGATCGGTTCCTCAGGATCCCTTGGAGGGATATCCATAATATTTTCAGTACCGCGACAGGCCCCGAGTGCGAAGGCTGGGAATACGTCGATCACCACATTGAGAAAAAGGATCTGCAGAGGTAGAAGAGGTAGTGGGAAACCGATCAAAGATGCAATAAATATAGCTAGTAATTCCCCCATATTACCTGAGAGTAGATAGATGACAAATTTCCGGATATTTCTGAATATGATCCTGCCCTCCTCTACAGCCTCTTCTATAGTTGAAAAATTATCATCTTGCAGGATCATATCCGATGCTTCCTTAGCCACCTGCGTCCCCCTATCACCCATTGCTATTCCAATATCCGCCTTTTTCAGGGCTGGAGCGTCGTTAACACCATCTCCGGTCATCGCTACTATAGAACCGTCCTCTTGATGTATCTCTATCAGATCTAACTTATTTTCAGGACTGACCCTGGCAAATATAGGTGCTTCCACGAAACGGTTGAATTTATCTTCATCTAGAATTTCTGGATCAGCGAGTTCACTTCCATCTATCACATCTATATCTTCAGAATCTATCAAACCTACGCTGTAACCTATGTTCTTGGCAGTGGCCGCATGATCACCGGTCACCATCTCAACCTTTATTCCAGCCTGCTGACACTTTTTGATGGCTGATTTTACTTCTTCCCTTGGTGGGTCCATCATACCTACCAAACCCAGAAAAGTAAGGTCTTCGTATGGCTCTTCTTCAACACTTCCAACCTCTTTTTTTGCGAGTGCAAGGACCCTCAATCCGTCTTCAGCCATCCTTTCATTCTTTTGAATCCATTCTTCTTTTTGATCTTCCGGCATATCTTCGATACCATCAGGTGTCATGGCCTTAGAAGATGATTCTAACACCTTCTCCGGAGCCCCTTTAACGGCTACTTTATATCCATCCTCTACTTCATGGTAGGTGGCCATCATCTTCAACGATGGATCGAAGGAAACCTCTTTAGCCTCAGGCATTTTCTCTAAAAGTTGATCACGTTCGTACCCTCCTTTGATGCCTGCGATCAATAGAGAGACTTCTAGCGGATCTCCGATAATCTCTTTTTCATCATCCTCTTCTTCATAGGACGCATTATTACAAAGAATACCTACTTTTAGTAATTCGTCCAGAACAGGATTATCACGCTCACCTTTTTTCTCGCCTTCATAGATGAATTCACCCTCAGTTTCTAAACCAGTTCCAGTCAGATCAACCGAACTATTTGTAGTCTCATATTTTTTAACGGTCATCCTGTTTTCTGTCAAGGTCCCCGTCTTATCTGAGCAGATAACATTTGTGGAACCAAGGGTTTCAACGGATGATAGTCTGCTGAGTAGGGCGTTATTATCTGCCATCCTGAGCATACCTCTAGCCAACACTAGTGTTGCAACAACAGGGAGTCCTTCAGGGACGGTAGCTATGGCTAGAGCGATCGCGGTTTCTATCATCAAGTATATATCCATCCCCCGAATTATGCCGGTCAGAGCAACAATCCCAGCAACTACCAGCAGTAGGGGGATCAGCTTTCGACCGAGGGTATTGAGTTTATCTTCAAGAGGTGTAGTCTCTTCTTCAGCCTCCTCGATAGCTTCCGATATCTGACCGAGTTCAGTCTCGCCTCCAGTTGAAACCACTACACCTTCTGCCGTACCTCTTGTGATATATGTGCCTTTGTAGAGCATATTTTTTCTTTCAGCAAGCGGAGTATCCTGATCGAGAGTTTCTGTGACCTTACCAACCGGTACTGATTCACCGGTAAGTGCAGACTCATCAGCCTGTAGCTTGGACGCTTCAACCAACCTTAAATCTGCTGGTATCATATCTCCTGATTCGAGTGTTACTATATCTCCTGGAACCAGGTCTTGTGCTGGTATTTCATCTACATCTCCTTCTCTACGAACGTGGGTATCTATCTCTGTCATCTCACGGAGGGCTTCCATAGAACCGACTGCTTTAACCTCCGTAACGAAACCGATGATGGAATTGATGATAAGAACTGCTATGATGGAAACTCCTTCTAGTGTCTTACCGATGAATAATGAGATAACAGCGGCGACTCCTAATAATATAACTAAAAAACTTTTAAATTGATCAACTAAAATCTTCAATCTGCTCTTCTTTTTCTTCTCTTTTAATTTATTTCTACCGTATTTTTTTCTTCTTTCCTTCACCTCTCCCTCATCCAGTCCATCATCTTTCGAGACCTGGTAGTAATCTAGTGCTTGCTCCTTTGTTTTCGTCCAAGGTTTATCCATCAACTCCTCAACTTCTTCAGTCACGTATACCCCAATAGGATATCACTCAGTTTTGCTTCTGTATAAATCTGATTAAAAAAATCAAAGGTGTTAATTAAAATTATTGGATTAAGAGGTTTTATGTGTTATCTTCGAATTATTTCGTGTCATCCGCAGGGCTAACGAGGATGCAAAGAATCTCTTATTGTGAAAACATCCGCAGGGCTTTGCACGAGGTATTTCGGAATTTTTTCAAATTCGCAATATCGAAGGAAATCCTTCAAGGTTTCCTGTAGAATGAAAGGATGTCATTCCTGCTCATATTTTATGCTCATATTTTATCACCTTCTTCGTTCATCTACTGGAATTGTATCACAATTCCATCGAGTATCAGAATTATTTAATAATTCTAATTTAGTGATAATTTCTTAAGTGAAATTATCACGATTCTCGGATTTTTTATAAAAATTCCAAGTTAGTAGGAATGTAAAATTCCTACAATTCACAGAACTTGTTCCGTGTAAAAGCTTCCCTTTTCGAGGAGCCCAGCGGAATCTACGATTCCGCAGAGTGTCACCATTTTTCGCAGAAAAATTTCGGAACAAAGTTCCAACGTCATCAAAATCAAAGATTTTGATAAATGGGGGCACGGGGATTTGAACCCCGATGAACGGGTTTCCTCCACGCGAGGAGCGACCTCACGTGTGTCGAATTACGGGTCACCGCTCCAGTTAATCATCACACCTTAGCGGTCAGTAAACCCGTTTTGCGATCATCCCACGTAACTGGAGCCCGTTAGGATGCCGTGTTACCCTATACCCCCAAAAGGGGCGATTACTGGTAGAATAGTTATTCCTTTTTAGTTTTTTGGATAGATATATGACCGAACTTGACGAAGTATTTACCTTCCCAGATCAACTCTCGAATTCCGTTCTGGAAGGAGGCGCCATAAATTCTGGTCCAACAGGGTTTTCGACCGTTTCCTCCACGATCTCGACCGCTTTTTTCAACTCATCCTCACTCGTGCCCCATCCAGTTATCTCTTCAACGGGATCTAACTGCCCGGGTTCCCTAGCTCCCCAAAGCGCCGTATGAACGCCGCTGTCCAATATCCATCTTACCGCTAGATGTATTACCTCCTTACCGTATTTTTCGGATGCATACCTATCTAACTCATCGACCGCCTCTAGATAAACCGAATAAACCGGTTCCTGAAATTTAGGGTCTGTCGATTTTCTCATATCGTCTCCTTCGAATTCCCTGTCTTCAGACATCTTGCCCGTCAACAGACCTCTACAGAGCGCACCGTAAGTGAGCAAGTAGATATCGTTTTCCGAGCAATAAGGCAGAATATCCTCTTCTATTTCCCTTTCGAAAAAGTTGAAAGGGGGCTGACACGCGTGCAGGGGCGCGTATTCTCTAAACTCCTCCATCTGTTGCACCGAATAGTTGCTAACTCCTATAGCTCTTATTCTTCCAGACTCCAGCAGTTCCTCCATCGCTTCGGCGGTTTCTTCGATAGGAACTTCCGGATCCAGCCAGTGCACCTGATAAATATCGATATAGTCAGTTTTCAGCCTTTCGAGCGAATCTTCGATCTCCTTAAAAATACGTTCTCTAGACGAGTTGCGAAAAACTTCCCCGTCCTTCCACTCTATAAACCGACTTTAGTCGCGATGATCAAGTCCTCTCTATCGATCTCAGCTTCTTCCACCGCTTTTCCGACTATCTCTTCTGATCTCCCGAAACCGTAGGCCGGTGCGGTATCTATCAGATTGATGCCCTCATCGATCGCTCTTTTGATCGTTTTTATGGAACGTTCTTCGCTACTGCCTCCCCACATCCAACCTCCTATAGCCCAGGTACCCAGACCGACCCTAGATAGTCCTAGATCTGTACCGGGCAGATCTTCATATTCCATATTATCACGGATATCTCATCTAAAAGAAGCAATAATAATTTTTTCAATTATCTTTTAGCTACTTTCAGAAAATATTTATCGGATAATCGATTAAGTTTCACTATGGACGCTAAAAAAGTTATCGAAGAGTTGATGGAAAAAGGGGCAGATTACTGCGACATCAGAAAGGAAGATTGGAACAGGATGTCACTCAATATCAAAGATAAAGAGATCGACAAGATCACGAAAGGCGGCGAAGAGGGAGCTCTGGTCAGAGTCCTATACGAGAACGGATGGGGATGCGTGGGTACCTCGGACCTTTCTCAGATAGAGAAAACGGCTGAAAGAGCGCTTTCGATGGCGAAAAGCGGTAACGAATACAAAAAAGAAGAGACAGGATTAGCAGACGTGGGAACGCACAAGGACAATGTAGAGATCGGTATGGACAAAAATCCCTTGGACTTCAGCGTGGATGAAAAAATATCTCTGCTCAAAGACCTGGAGAAAAAAGTTGACAAAGATTTCGTGGATTCCACCGATCTGAGGTACAGGGAATCCATTGTTGAAAAGGAGATATATACAAGCGAGGGAACAGAGATCAGGACGAAAGTGCCTAGAGTAGTCACTTATCTAATAATCACTGGCGAGGGAGAAACTATTCAGAGAGCTTCGGAAGGAACCGGAGGAACTGGAGGTTACGAGATGACGGAAAAGGCGTACGATAAAGTGGACGTGGTGACGGAAAGACTGGAAAACTTGCTAGAAGCGGATACACCACCGAGCGGCTCCATGCCTTTGATTTTAGACCCCCATCTGGCCGGAGTCTTCGTACACGAAGCGTTCGGACACGCGGCTGAAGGTGATCTGGTTTCCAGCGGCAACAGCTGTTTGAACGGAAAGTTGGGTGAAAAAGTAGCGGATGAAAGTGTAACGATAAAGGACGATCCAACCTTCGACGGTTACGGCAGGTTTTTCTATGACGATGAAGGAACGAAAGCTAAAGAACGCGTTTTGGTGAAGGACGGAAAACTGAACGATTTTATATTAGATAGAGAGAACGCCTGGAAATTGGACATGGAACCCAACGGGGGAGCGAGGGCCGAAGATTTCAGAGTCAAACCTTTGGTAAGGATGAGTAATACTTTGATAGAAACCGGAGATATGGAATTCGACGAGATGGTCGAACAGATAGATAAGGGTGTATACGCAAAATCATCCAGCGGAGGCCAGGTGAGTCCAGCTGAGGGTACCTTCCAGTTCAACGCTCAGGAAGCTTACCTGATCGAAGACGGAGAGGTCAAAAAACCGCTCAGAGACGTGAGCTTCAACGGATTCACTCTAGATACTTTGAAAAACATAGTCGGACTGACCAAGGAGAGCGAAGTGGGCATCGGTCACTGTGGAAAAGGTCAGACCGCACCTGTCAGTCATGGCGGACCCAACATTATGATCTCCGAGGTAACGGTAGGTGGTAGAGAATGAGCGAAAAGATGATAGAGAGCACTAAAGAGGCTATAGAGCAGATAAAAAAGAAGGGAGTGAAAGGTGACGTTTTCGCTGTAAAAGATAGATCTATATCTTACAGTATAGAGAAGGGCGAGCTGACGGAGAGCTCTGAATACGAAGATATAGGCCTCGGTATAAGAGTGATAAAGAACGCTAGAGTCGGTTACGGATACTGCGTTCCCGGAGAAGAAGAAAAAGCCGTACGGAATGCGATCGAACTCTCTAAATTCTCTGAAGAGCTGGATATCACCCTTCCTGAAGAAGAGGATACACCAAATGTACGGGTCTTCGATGAAGAGGTTAGAGATGTGATCGATGATTCCAGAGGAGCCTCGTTGACACAGAGTATGATTAACGGTACATCTTCAGTCTCCGAAGATATAATCCCGACCAGAGGCGGATTGAACATGTCTATAGGCACCAAATCTGTAGCCAATACCAATGGGGTCATGCTGAAGGAAAGACACTCCGCGATCCGCGGATCCGTGGCGGCTTCGATCGATCTCGGTGAAACTTCGGTCCAGGCGACTGAATCCGCAACCGACAGGCAGATGGATATGGATTTCCACGAGGTCGGTGTCGATGCGGGAGAAAAAGTCGATTCCCTGAGGGAAAGTTCAGAGATGATCGAAGGTGATTATCCTGTGATAATAAGTCAATCGGCCTTATCTCAACTGATCGGTTTCGGATTCGTCCCCGCCATAAACGGGGAAAAAGTGAGAAAAGGAAAATCCGTCTATGAGGGAAGATTGGGCGAAGAAGTTGCGTCCCAGGAGTTGCAGATCTTGGATGATCCAACTAAAGACTGGGGTATCGGTAGTGGCACGTTCGACGATGAAGGAGTGGTAAGCAGTCCCACTTCTATAATAGACGATGGAAAGCTCGAAAACTTCATCTATAACCTGGAAGACGGCGTGAAAAGCGATAAAAGTAGCACTTCTAACGGCGTGAGGAACGGTTTCAAGTCGCCTCCGGAAACCTCTCACAGGAATATAGTCCTTTGTGGAAAAGATGAAAGTCTCGAAGGGCTGATGCCCGAAAAAGGTATCTACGTGGATAATCTTCTTGGCGCTCATACTGCAAATCCGGTCAACGGTAACTTCAGTGTCGTTACCAACCCCGTGTGGTTGATAGAAGACGGGGAAAAACAGGGCAGGATCGACGGAGCAATGATATCCGGCAATATACCGGAGATGTTGGAAACCATAGAACTGGCCGACGATCACAAGAAATGCTTCATGGAAGTCGGAAGCAGGAGCTTGATCATCGACACACCGAGTGCAAGATTGAACGACGTCACCATCTCCGGAAAATAATTTTCCTTTCTTTTTTATTATGATCTAAGAGTTTTAAAAAGATCTCAAATCCATAAATATTTACTATAAGCCTGTAATAGTTATATGTATGTATGAGAGAGTTATCCTTCCAACGGACGGGTCTGATCTCTCTTTCCTAGGGGTTGAAGAGGGATTGGAATCTGCTAAAAAGTTCGACATACCGGCACTGGCTGTCTACGTTATCCCTCCGAGTGCTTTATCCGAGGGGGCGGGAAGATACAGGTTCGAAGAATTCGGAAAGGAAATGATGGACATGCGCAACGAACAATTGAAAGAAAAGGGTAAAAAAGTGCTGCAAGAGGTCGAAAGCGAAGCGGAAGATATGGGTGTAGAAATAGAGACCAGGATCGAATTTGGAGAACCATTTGAAGAGATAACGGACTTGACGGAAGAAAACGACATAATATATATCTGTTCTCACGGGAGATCTGGGATCTCTAAAGTATTCCTTGGAAGTACGACATCTCGGATCTTGAAACATACGAATGCTACCGTGGCAGTGGTCAAAGCAAAATCAGAAGAGTGAAAAAATTTGAGAGGGTCGGATCGAATACAAATTGTGTGAAGAGAAATGAAAGGTTCATTTGCCATCATCTCTGAATGGACCGCTGATTTTTCAGGATCCTTAACCTACTACAGGTCTCTAAACTGGTTGATTTAAATATATCAAGTTTTTGTAGTAGGTATCTGAATGATAATATGGATAAAGTATGCTGCGATACGAGCGAAGACAGTTTAGTTATCGATTTTCTTTATGTTGATCTATCCGAATGTGAAAGATGTCAGTCGAGTGATGAAACCTTGGATAAGGCGCTTAGAGAGATGAGAGAACAGATACATCAAAACGATGTTAGCTCGATAAGCATAAGCAAGAGAAAGATTACCAGTGACGAAGAAGCAGAAAAATACGATGTCGTTAGATCCCCTACCTTGAGGATAAATGGAAGGGATATAGAAGAGATCGTAAATGAGGATTATGAGATAAAGGATAGTTACTGCCCCTCCTGCGACGATGTGACTGGTCCGGAATGCTACGAGGTAACTGGTGGAGGAAATGACTGCAGGGTTTTCGAGTATGAAGGAAATACTTATGAAACTATACCCAAAGAGATGATAAAAGAAGCTATCAGAGAGATTGTGGGGATCGATGAGAGATCTGTAGAAAGTTGCTGTGGACCGCAGACCGATTCCGATTGCTGCGGTTCTACGACGAATGAAAAATCTTGCTGTTGAAGTACGGATCGACTCACGAACCCAAGGATACTCATCCCTCGGTTAAAAAAATATAGCGGACGCCAAAGAAAGCTAGCGCTTTCTTCTTGCCCGCTAATTTTCAGAGAAAATATAGCGGACGTCGTCAGAAATCAGAGATTTCTAACTCACCGCTAAAAATCAAAGATTTGTTAGCGGATGTCGTCGGAAATCAGAGATTTCTAACTTACCGCTTTTCAAAGAAAAACGGACGCGATGGGATTCGAACCCATGATGTCTGCCTTAGAAGGGCAGCGCCATGTCCAGGCTAGGCCACGCGCCCATGTTGTTTTTTCTCTTGTGGTCTAGTTTGGAGATAGTAGGAATCTTTGATTCCTGCGTATGTCCAGGCTAGGCCACGCGCCCAATATGATTGAATCTTTTGCTCATTCCGTAGTCGGGTTCAGCTCGGTTATATTAGATGTCCGGGCTATATTCAAGGGCATCTTGATGGCCTTGAGCAAAGTAGGTCTTTGCGAACAAGTGGAGCGAGCTTTAGCGAGTTCCAACGTGTGAATGTACGGGGAAAATATGTATTTTATATTTTCCCCAGCAGGCCACGCGCCCATACGTTTGGTGGACTAGTCTGCGTTTATCCAGACTTAACCACTGCAGTAGATTTCTGATTTAGTTCATCAATAAGTAGTTTTTGCTTCTATTCCTCGTCTTCCTCAGCATTTTCCTCTTCACTAGACACTTCCTCGTCAGTATCCTCCTCCTCTTGAGAGCCCTCTATAATCTCTTTCTCCTCTTCCTTGCTGATGACTTTAGACATCGCCTTGAGGGTGTCGTCTTCCTTCAACTCCATCACTTTTACGCCCATCGTGTTCCTTCCCTGTTTGCTTATGTCTTCAACATTAGTCCTTATCACCATGCCGTTCTTGCTGAGAAGGATCACCTCTTGATCCTTTTCTATTTTCCTAACACAAACGACGTCTCCGTTCCGCTCTTTAGTCTTCATGGTGATCACACCTTTAGCTCCACGACTCGTCTTCCTGTAGTCCTTCACATCGGATCTTTTTCCGTATCCTTTCTCTGTAACTGTCAAGATCGTATCGTCGTCTTCGACCAGAGTCATGCTGACGACCTCGTCACCATCTTCCAGTCTGGCGCCTTTCACGCCCATGGTGTACCTACCGGTGGGTCTGACCTCGCTTTCAGCGAACCTGATAGCCTGTCCTTTCTTCGTGGCTAGCATCACTTCGTTGGAGCCGTTCGAAAGTTTCGTTTCCACCAGTTCATCGTCATCTTGAAGCTTGATAGCCCATATTCCGGTAACTCTAGGATTGCTGTACTCGGACAACGCGGTCCTCTTTATCTTGCCCTTTTTCGTCGAGAAGAGCAGATATTCGTCCTCGGAGAATTCACCAACAGGTATCAGATCTTTTATGTTCTCATCATCATCCATACGCGGAAGAACATTCACAATTGGTCTACCTTTGGAACGCCGACTACCCTTCGGAAGCTTGTAAGCCTTCTTCCAGTAAACTCTCCCTTTATCGGTGAAGAACAAAAGATAATCGTGAGAGTTGGTGATGAACAGATCGGTCACATGATCCTGCTCTTTGGTATCCATGCCTATCAGACCGACACCACCTCTTCTCTGTTCCCTGTATGTCTCAACGGGCAGCCTCTTGATATAGCCTTTCTGGGTAAGCGTTATCACGAGGTCTTCCTCAGGAATCAAGTCTTCCGTTTCCACTTCTACCGCGTCTTTGTTGATCTCAGTCCTTCTCTCGTCGTCGTACTTTTCCACCATCTCGTCCAATTCGTCCTTTATGATCTCAAATATCCTTTCTTCGTTCCCTAGGATCTCCTTGAATTCCTTTATCTTTTCTTCAATCTCTTCATATTCGCTCTGCAGTTTCTCTCTTTCCATGCCCGTCAATCTTCTCAACCTCATGTCTAGTATCGCTTGAGCTTGATCGTTGCTCAGCAAAAATTCGGATTTCAACCTTTCCTTTGCCTTCGATTGTTCCTCTGAAGATCTGATTATCTTTATGACCTTATCTAGATTGTCCAAAGCGGTGAGAAGACCTTCCAAGATGTGGGCTCTATCTTGAGCCTTATCCAGTTTATACTTTGTCCTTCTAGTTATGACATCTACACGATGATCGATGAAATGGTTCAAGGTTTCCTTAAGATTCAAGACCTGAGGTTCGTCATCTACCAATGCCAAATTGATGACTCCGAAAGTGACTTCCATCTGCGTATGTTTGAAAAGCTTGTTCAACACTACGTCGGGAATAACTCCCCGCTTGAGATCGATTACTATCCTCACCCCATCTCTGTCCGATTCGTCTCTAAGGTCTGATATCTCGCTTATCACTTCATCTTTAACTAGAGAAGCTATACTTTCGACTAGCTTAGCTTTATTCACCTGATAAGGTATCTCTTCAACGACTATTCTCTTCCTTTTCCCGCCTAGGTCTTCGATACTGGTCTTAGCTCTTATCTTTATCTTCCCTCTACCTTCCTTGTAGGCTTTGTAAACGCCGTTATAACCATGAATTATACCGCCGGTCGGAAAATCGGGCGCGGGAACTTCTTCCATAAGTTCAGTGATCGAGGCCTCAGGTTCGTCTATCAGCAGTTTTATCGCGTTCACGAGTTCACCCAAGTTGTGCGGAGGTATGTTGGTAGACATCCCGACGGCTATACCGCTGGCGCCGTTCAACAGCAGATTCGGGAGCTTAGAAGGCATCACCACAGGTTCCTCTAACGTGCCATCATAATTATCTCTAAATTCTACGGTATCTTTATCCAGATCCTCCATCAGATCTTCCGCTATCTCTTCCAATCTAGCTTCTGTGTAACGCATCGCAGCCGGTTCGTCTCCATCTAAAGAACCGAAATTCCCCTGACCGTCCACGAGAGGATAGCGGAGAGAAAAGTCCTGAGACATCCTGACGAGAGCGTCGTAAACCGCACGGTCGCCGTGGGGATGATATTTACCTAAAACGTCACCGACCACACGAGCGGACTTCTTATGAGATTTGTCCGAGCTTAATCCCTCTTGCCTCATCGAGTAAAGTATTCTCCTGTGAACCGGTTTCAAACCGTCTCTTACATCGGGTAAAGCTCTCCCGACTATGACGCTCATCGCGTAATTGATGTAAGAATCTTCCATCTCTTCCTCTAAATTTTTAGTGTAAATTTCATCTGCCATATCCGTCTCTTCCATAGATTCACCCATCCTGTTCACCTCACACGTCTATATTGGTGGCGGCCTTAGCGTTATTCTTGATGAATTCTTTCCTCGGCTTCACTTCTTTACCCATCAAGAGATCGAAAAGATCATCCGCCCTTTCCGCGTCTTCAACCGTCACTCTAGCTAGTATCCTATTCTCCGGGTTCATAGTAGTTTCCCAGAGCTCGCTGGGATTCATCTCACCCAATCCTTTGTACCTTTGGATGCTGACTCCTCTGTTACCCCATTCGTCGAGTATCTCCTGCTTATCTTCTTCGGTATAAGCGTGTCGGGTACCGCCTCCCTTAGTGATCTTGTAAAGAGGGGGTTGAGCCATGTAAAGGTAACCTCTCTCGATCAGGGGTCTCATGTACCTGTAAAAGAACGTGAAAAGCAATGTTCGTATGTGAGCGCCGTCGACGTCGGCGTCGGTCATTATTATGATCTTGTGATACCTGCACTCGTCGGGGTCGAAGTCATCACCTATCCCGGCACCTATAGCCGAAATGATCGAACGGATCTCTTTGTTCTCCAGCATCTTGTTCAAACGGGCTTTTTCGACGTTTATTATCTTACCTTTCAAAGGAAGGATAGCCTGGAAATCTCTATCTCTTCCCTGCTTTGCGGATCCTCCGGCTGAATCGCCCTCTACGATATAAAGTTCGGATTCCGTCGGATCGGGATTCGCACAGTCCGACAGCTTGCCGGGTAGGTCTACACTGCTCAATATGCCTTTTCTTCTGGTGAGTTCTTTAGCTTTTTTAGCTGCCTGTCTAGCTTTAGCCGCGGTGACCGCTTTCTCCACTATCGCCTCCGCTACATCTGGATTCTCCTCCAAGTAGGTCATCAATTCCTCGCTGACTATCGATTGGACTATGCCTCTCATCTCGCTGTTCCCCAGCTTAGTTTTTGTCTGACCCTCGAACTGCGGCTCGGGTAACTTGACGTTGATGACCGCCGTTAGACCTTCCCTATAATCGTCTCCCCTTATTTCTACATCTTCATCGAGATTGTTTTTCTCCGCATATTTGTTGAAAGTTCTAGTTAGAGCTGCTCTAAACCCGCTTAGATGGGTGCCACCCTCCTTAGTATTGATATTATTGGCGAAGGCCAAGATCTCCTTAGAATAAGACTCTGTCCTATGCTGCATCGCGATCTCGACGTGAACGCCGTCCTCTCTCCTCTTGAAATATATGGGCTCGGAGTGTAGTTTTTCTTTATCTTTATTCAGGAATTGGACGAACTCGACTATACCGCCTTCGTAGTGAAAAACATCCTCTCGATCATCTCTCTCGTCTTTGATCTTGATCTTCAAACCTTTATTCAAGAATGCGAGCTCCCTCAGCCTTTCTTTTAGTGTCTCATAATCGAATTCGACGGTCTCGAAGATTTCCGGGTCCGGTTTGAAAGTTGTAATCGTCCCGCTCAATTTCCCATCTTCTCTTACCTTTTCTACATCCGTGACCGGTTTGCCCCTTTCGTACCTTTGATGGTACACATCTCCTTCTCTTTTCACCTCTACTTCCAGCCATTCGGATAATCCATTGACGACCGAGACGCCTACGCCGTGAAGGCCCCCTGAAACCTTGTAACTTTTTCTATCGAATTTACCTCCAGCGTGGAGTTTAGTCATCACGATCTCTAGTCCGGATCTTTCATACTGGGGATGTTCGCTGACAGGGATACCTCTCCCGTTATCCAACACTTCGACAACTCCGTCTTCTTGTATGGTGACTTCGATCCTGTCGCAGTATCCTTCCATGGCCTCGTCTATGCTGTTATCCACAACTTCGTACACCAGATGATGGAGGCCGTTCTCGTCGGTACTGCCTATATACATGCTGGGTCTCTTCCTAACAGCTTTGAGACCCTCTAGGACCTTAATCTTGTCAGAATCGTACATTTCTTCTTTTTGTAATATCGACTCTTCATCCATTATTTGACCAACCTTTTGAAGATAAACCTATAACTCATAAACACCGATTTTCGAGTGCATCCCATAACACATATAATACCCGTTATGGACCATATTTACCACATGCTTCGGAGTATATTAATCTTTCCGCCCTCTGGGTATAAAAAGGATATTAGCCGTTAAAAGAGGTCTTTTCTGTTTTTTATTTCTATCTGTTTATCCTATTCTTTAGAGTCCTATCCACCTTCTTTTGATATAGATGGTCGTAGACTACTCCCGTCCCTATCAGCGGGAACGTGAACCATATCAAAAAGTAAAGATCGAAAACGAAACTGAGCAGGAGTAAAAGCCCGGCGGCACCCGCCATGATAAAAGGGATAGAGCCTTCCAATCCTCTAGGATGGTCCAGTTTCTCCATCTGTTCACCGCAATCGCTGCATTCCTCCTGTTCTCTCGCTAGATTTCCGCAGTCCCTGCATACATACCTTTTCGGCATCGTCGGTTTATTCCTTTCTTGTTATATTGACTTAATGGATAGAATATATATCATAACGGGGTCACTTTTCACAGTAATATTTTTATGGAACAACTCAATCCATTGGGACGGTGCTTAGATGAGCGAGAGAAGGATTTTTGATCACCCCATTTTAGATTTCGATAGAGGAGAAGAATTTTATTTCGATTTTGAGGACGATAAAATAAAAGCTTATGAAGGGGAAACTATAGCCTCAGCTCTTTATGCGGACGGCCTTAAGAAATTTACCGAGAGCAAGAAGCTCGAAAGACCAAGGGGTTTCTTCTGCGCTATAGGTAAGTGTTCCTCCTGCATCATGTCCGTGAATGGAAGACCTCACGTTAGAACATGTGTCACACAGGCTGAAGAAGGAATGCAGGTAGAAAGACACGGAGCCAAACCCGAATTTCCGGATATCGATGTCGGTAGAGGAAAAGAAAGGATCGAAAAAGATATCGAGGTAGCTGTTATAGGCGGAGGACCGGCGGGACTGATGGCCGGTATAATTGCCGCAAGAAACGGTGCCGACGTTCACCTTTTCGACGAAGGAGATAACCTCGGTGGACAGTTGGTAAAACAGACCCACCAATTTTTCGGCAGTCACGAAGAGGACGCCGGAACGAGAGGAATAGAGATAGGTAAAGAGCTGGTCGAGGAGGCCAGAGACGTGGGCGTGAAGATACATACTGAGACGAAAGTCCTCGGGTATTATGAAGAGAAGAAAGTGACCGTCGAAAAAGATGGGCAGTTGACTATTTACGATACTGACGGCATCGTTTATGCGGGTGGGGCTATCGAAAATTACCTTTCATTCGAGAACAACGACCTTCCTGGAGTTTACGGCGCCGGCGGAGTACAGACGCTGATGAACGAAGAGGGTATAGTTCCGGGCGACAAGGTACTGATGGTCGGTTCCGGAAACGTGGGCGTTATCGTCGCTTACCAGTTGCTTCAAGCCGGCGTTGATGTGGTAGAGGTTATAGAGGCTCTACCGGAGATAGGTGGTTATCAAGTTCACGCTTCAAAGATAAGAAGAGCGGGCGTACCGATCAGCACGTCTACCACGATCAAAAAAGCGATCGGAGAAGGAAAAGTAGAGGGCGCCGTGATTCAAGAGATAGATGAAGATTGGCAGCCTGTGGAAGGAACTGAAAGAGAGGTAGAGTGTGACGTGATCTGCTTGGCGGTAGGCCTCAGTCCAGATACTAACTTTTTGAGGCAAGCTGACTGTGAGATGGAATACATCGGTGAGCTGGGCGGTTACGTACCGCTGAGAACGGAAGATATGATGACAACGAGAAGAGGTATTTACGTCGCTGGTGATTCAGCCGGAATAGAAGAAGCTACCGTAGCCGCTTTAGAAGGTAAAATCGCCGGCGCAGCTGTATTCGAAGAGCTGAGAGAAGAGACCGAAGATACTAGGAAGTCTAAAAAGGAAGCGAAGGAAGGTCTAGAAAAGATGAGGAAAGGTCCATACGGAGAGGTGCCGAGAAAGGGGGTTAAAAGTTGTACCGTTGACGAGGAGGTGTGCGGATGACTGGAGACGTTATCCCGTCATCCTCGATCACAAAAGAGGTGATCTGCGGATGAGCGATTATAAGAGTACTGGAATCTTGAGTAAAGAAGATCTAGATATTCCGGACGATGAAAGATTAGAAGAAGGTCCAGTTGTTTTGATGGAGTGCGTAGAAAATATTCCATGTGATCCCTGTGTAGCCGCTTGTTCGTTCGATGCGGTCGATATGGAGGAGATCACGGATACGCCGGAAGTGGACTACGAGGCATGCACCGGATGCGCTTTCTGCGTCACCGAGTGCCCCGGTTTAGCTATCTTCGTCATCGACTGCAGTTACAGCGAAGAGAAGTGCAAGGTAACCGTTCCGTACGAGTATCTGCCGGTACCCGATGAAGGGGAAAAAGTCATGGCGCTTGATAGGAAAGGCGAAGAGGTCGAAGAAGCCGAGGTAACCAACGTCAGGAAGTCAGGTAAAACTTACGCCGTAACACTAGAAATAGATAGGGAGAACGTTTGGGATGTAAGGGGATTCGAGGTGATAGAATGACTACGGTTGTCTGCAGATGTGAAGATATCACGGAAGAAGATATCGTCGAAGCGATCGATGAAGGTTATGACGAACTCGAAAAACTGAAGAGACATCTGAGAATAGGGATGGGACCCTGTCAGGGTAACAGTTGTTTGCTGCTCGTCAGAAGGATATTGAGAAGAGAAACCGGCAAAAGTATTGATAAGATGGACGAACCTACCGCAAGACCTCCCTCGCAGCCGGTTCCGTTCAGCCTGTTAGCCTCTCCCGAGGATGGGGGTGAAAAGGATGACTGACGAATATGACGCGGTCATCATAGGCGGCGGTATCAACGGATTAGGGACCGCTTATCATCTCGGCAAGAAGGGGTTTAACGACGTTTTAGTCGTTGATAAATCATATCTCGGGTACGGAGCAAGCGGGAGAAACGGTGGAGGTATAAGGCAGCAGTGGACCTCCGAAGAGAACATCAAGCTCGCGTTAGAGAGCAGGAAGATGTTCGAGGAGTTGGATGAAGAATTAGAAGAGGATCTAGAGTTCTACCAGGGCGGTTATTTAGTTTTATCTTTCGATGAAGAAGAAGCCGATCAGTTCAAGAAGAATGTAAAGCTACAGAATAAATTAGGTGTGGAGAGCGATTTCTTGAGTCCTGAAGAGGCAAAAGAGATCGTTCCCGAACTTGATATTTCAGACGTCGTAGCCGCGACGTTCAACCAGAGCGACGGTACGATATATCCGTTCAAAGTGATACACGGCTACGCTAACAGGGTCAAAGAGATGGGCATCGATGTCAAAGAGCATACGGAAGTGACAGACATAGTTACCGATGGAAGCGAGATAACGAAAGTGAAGACTGACGAGGGCGACATCAAGACCGATACAGTAGTGAACGCGGCCGGAGGATGGTCGGCCCAGATAGCGGATATGGCCGGAGCGAGTATCCCTAACGTTCCGGTGAGACACGAGATCATGGTCACGGAGCCGTACGAGCGCTTTTTGGATCCCATGGTCATCTCTTTCGAGCACGGGATTTATTTCAGCCAGAGCGAGCACGGCAATGTTGTCGGCGGCATAGGAAATCCGGACGAAGAACCCGGAGTGAACCAGAAGAGCAGTCTCTGGTTCATGAAGAAGTTCTCCGACACGCTTTTGGATTTCATACCTAGATTCAGTGGAGTGAATATGATAAGGCAGTGGGGCGGTCTTTACGATACCACGCCCGACGCTCAACCCATACTCGGCGGTGTTCCGGAGGTAGATAGGTTTTATCAAGTGAACGGATTCAGCGGACACGGATTCATGGTCTCGCCTATGGTCGACAAAGTTACGGCGGAACTCGTCGCCGGAGAAGAACCGTCGATGGATATCGAGAGATTAAAAGTTGAAAGGTTCGAAGACATGGACCTGGAAGAAGAAGGAGGCGTAGTCGGATAAACATATGTGGGAACCACTGGCTCTACTAGGGGCTACGGTCGTCATCTCGCTCAGCGGGGTGATGATGCCCGGTCCCGTGACCGCGGGAGCTATTGCGAAGGGGGCGGAAGATAAGAAGGCGGGGGCCAAGATCGCTTTCGGTCACGCGATGGTGGAGTTTCCGATAATCGCTTTTGTCGCTTTGGGCCTCACATTCATAGCATCTTGGGAAGCTAAAGCTGTGATCGGTGTAGTCGGCGGTATTTTGCTCATATATTTAGGCATTCAACTGTTCATGCCCGTGGATGAAGATGAGAAGAGATTTCCATATAAGCCAACGATGGTCGGAGTTATTACCAGTGCGGCTAACCCGTACTTTTTCGTCTGGTGGGCTACAGTCGGTGCGGCACTTATAACACGAGCAATGCAGTACGGATTATTGTTTTTGATCGTATTTTCGGTCGTTCACTGGTCCTGCGATCTCATGTGGGATTCGTTTTTGACTTTTTCCTCTCATGGGACCCTAGAATACTGGCATAAACATAGGAGAAAAGTCTTCGCGGCCTGTGGAGCGATAATGTTGGTATTCGGGGTGTGGTTCATAGTATCGCCTTTTTTATGAATAGATAGAGTTTCTACGCTAGGAAAGATAAACCTATTAAATGACTACTCAATTTAGATACGTGATTTCATGGTAGTCGCAGAAGTCAAGATAGAACTCAAGGAAGGAGTAGCGGACCCTGAAGGCATGAACACGGAAAAAACACTAGAATTGCTCGGATGGGACGTCGAAAAAGTCGAGACGGGTAAACTGTTCGAGATAGATCTCGGAGAAAAATATTCCGAAGAAGAGGCCAGAGAAGAGGTCGAGGAGATGTGTAAGAAATTGCTGGCCAATCCCGTCATTCAAACATATGATATAGATATCAAAAGTTAGAGGGTATTATCATGAAGCATTATATCGAAAGGGACGTGCCCTTCGAACTTCACGAAGTCAATATTTTGGAAAGCGACGAGTCGGAACTAGAAGAGATAAGCCGTGAGAGCGGCGTAGGACTGAGTGTCGACGAGATGAAAATGGTCAAGGAGCACTTCAAGGAACTAGGGAGAAATCCTACGGACCTTGAGTTAGAAGCTATAGGTCAGGCTTGGTCCGAGCACTGCTGTTATAAGTCCTCTAAGCCGATATTGAAAGACACTGTTTTCGATATCGAGGCGCCTCAAAATATATACGTGGTGGAGGAAGATGCGGGTGTTGTTGAATTCGATGAGGACCACGCATACGTTGTAGCTTTGGAGAGCCATAACCATCCCTCGGCTATAGAGCCCTACGGTGGCGCTGCAACAGGAATAGGAGGTATAGTGAGAGACGTCACCTGCATGGGTGCTCAACCTTTAGCTTTCGTTGATCCGCTTTTCTTCGGTGATCTAGATACTGATCACGACGAACTTCCTGATGGAACGAAACATCCGCGGTATCTTTTCGACGGTGTCGTAGACGGTATAGGCGATTACGGGAACAGGCTCGGTATTCCCACACTTTCCGGCATGGTCTACTTCGATGAATGTTACACGACTAACTGTCTCGTAAATGTGGGCTGCGTCGGTATAGCGAAAAAGGACGAGCTTATCAGGAGCAGAGTTCAAGAGGCCGGCGACGTTTTCATCATGGCGGGAGGAAAGACGGGAAGAGATGGGATACACGGCGTTACTTTTGCCTCGGATGAACTCCACGAGGATTCCGAAGAAGAGGATATCGGAGCGGTACAATTAGGAGATCCCATAACCAAAGAGCCGCTGATCCATGCCAGTCTGGAATTGAACAGGAAAGATCTGCTGCAGGGCATGAAAGACTTCGGCGGCGGCGGTCTTTCCTGCGTCGCTGGTGAGATGGCCCTAGACGGAGGATACGGCGCGAAAGTCCACCTCGATAGAGTCCCGCTCAAAGAAGAAGATATGGATCCATGGGAGATCTGGGTGTCTGAAAGTCAGGAAAGGATGATGTACGCCGTTAAAGAAGAAAACGTGGATAAAGTCATGCACATCTGCGAAAAATGGGATGTTGAAGCTACCAAGATAGGAAAAGTGATCGACGAGAAGAAGGTCAAAGTGCATTATGAAGGCGAAAAGATCATGGATCTCGATTTAGAATTCCAGACCGGCGGTCCGACTTACTGCAGGCCTACCGAAAAAGTTCATCACCATGAGAAAATAGAGGAAAAAGAACCGGAAGAATGTGAAGATTACGGAACTACTTTATTGCAGATGCTCCAGCGAGATAATATCAACAGCAAGGAATGGGTGATAAGACAGTACGATCACGAAGTGAGAGAGAACACGGTCTTGAAACCGCTTCAGGGTGAACTGGGAAAACAGGGGCCCGGTGACGCTTCGCTGATCAAGCCTTTAGAGGACTCTTTCAAAGGTTTAGCTGTCACGACCGACGTCGTACCTTCCATGACTTTTTTGGATCCAAAGGCGGGTGCGATGTCGACATTGGATGAAGCTATACGTAATCTGGTCGCGGTCGGTGCCGAACCGCACTCCTTCGCGGACTGCCTGAATTTCGGCAATCCAGAGAAACCCGAGAGGTTGGGCGATTTTGAGAGCGTCGCTGAAGGATTAGATGCCGTAGCTCGACCTTTAGGTATTCCTTTCGTTTCCGGAAACGTAAGCTTCTACAACGAAACGGACGAAGGTGCGGTGAAACCAACACCGTCTATACTAGCGAGCGGATTGATCGACGACGTCAGAGAAGCAGTCACTATGGATCTGAAAAAAGAAGGTAGAAGCATCTACCTGGTCGGGGAAACTAAAGACGAGATGGGAGCTTCAGAGTACTATCAGATGAGAGGGGGACAAAGTGGAGACGTTCCCAAAGTGGACGTAGATGTCTTGGAAAGAAGTATAGATGAGATGTTGGAAGCATACTCTAAAGATTTAATTGAAAGCTGCCACGACGTTTCGCTAGGCGGTATAGGCGTTGCGCTGTCCGAGATGTGTTTTGCCGGAGATGTTGGAGTCAAAGTAGAGATCGAACCTGACGGGTTGAGAGCCGATAAATTCCTCTTCTCGGAAAGCAACACCAGATGGCTGGTCGAAGTGAAAGAAGAGAATGAGGAGGACTTCAAAAGTATCTTTTCGGTTCCGTTAGAAAAGCTGGGTAAAACAGGCGGAGAGAATCTAGTCATCGAATCTAACGGAGACGTATTGATAGACGTGGAGATCGAAGCGATAAGAGAAAAATGGAAGCGAAGCTTAGAAGAAAAGATGGGCGATTAATATTTCTAAAATCTTTTTATTTTTGATCCCCCGGTTCTAACATCTTTCTTCCGGCGGTAAAGCGGAAGCATCTACACCTGTATGCAGAGTGTGCCTCGGTCTGACCATCGAGAGCTGAAGCGTTCTTCTTTTGTCGTCGAAGATCATCGCTAGACCTCTTTTGAATTCCATCTCAGCTACTACTTCGTCGAGACCTTTCTTCATGTAGGACTGCTTCGCCAATCTCAGAGCTTCTAGATCATCTTTTGAAGTCAAATTATGCGCGATTATCAAGTCCGACTGTCGTATCGCGCTTTTGTGCAGAGCTGAAGGCTCTTGAGTCGCCATTATGAGCGAAAGTCCGGGATGCCTTCCCAACTTTATCCAATCTATCAACGGATCAGTAGAAAGCGTACCTCCACCTCTTGGAAGGAAAAGATGCGCTTCGTCGATCAGCATGTAGACGATCGGATACTCCTCAGTTATCTCTTTGGAAGTATCGTTTGAATCTATAAGATCGGCTTGTGACTGCATCTCCACCGTAGTGTACAAAGTTCGTTTTGCCATCTGTTCCCTGGCGAAGATAGAGACGATCAGATTCCGGAGTTCATATTCGCCCAGCCTTCCCAGATATGAGATGTCTAGGACAGTTATCTTTCCTCCTTCCGAGATATCCTTGTCCATACCTTTTTCGGAGAACAGTCCGAGCTCCTGGATCATCTTGAACAGATTCTTTAGAGCTTCCTTTCTTTCTTCATCCGCATCGGTCCGGTCGATCTTCTCATAGACGTCATCGAATGAAAAGTCACCTTGGTTTTTCAGATCCGATATCACCTGGCTCAGAAGGGTTCCTGTAGGACCAGTTATATCGAGATCGAAAAGCTCGAGCCATTCGTGCACTTCTACCCTCGAAAGAGGTAGTGTTAAAACTTGATCGAAATGCAGTTCCCTGCCGTCTTTACTAGCTTCATCTATCGCCGCCTGAGGAACAAGTATCCTCACATCTTTAGACCAACTTTCGGGCTCGATATCGAAATTGTCCATCCGCTCCTTCTCTCTATCGTTAGTATTCTCCTTTTTCAGGCTGTGGAAAACGCTCATGGTGTCCACGAGTACCAGTGAGATCTTGTCAGAATACTCCTCTTTTAATTTAGCGAATTCCTCGGCGATGACTCCCAAGGTATAAGATTTACCTGTCCCTCTTTTTCCGACTACCAGCATACAGTGAGGAGAAACTATATCTAGGTAGGTCTTACCCATCTCTTCGTATTCTCCCCCGGGATAGGATACATTTTTCCCGAGATAACAGCATCCTTTAGTTCCGAGTTCTTCAGCTTTCGACTCGGAGCGGCCTAGGATCTCTTCTGTATCGAGCAGGGTATCTCCTCAGGAATATTAAGTTAGATTATTCCGTGACTATTATCGTTTCCGATTTGGTGAGGGTCATCTCTCCGGTGTATTTTGCGGTGATTTTTATCTCACCGTAGGAACTGCCGGAAGGAACATGTAGATCGTCTTTTTGCAGAGTAAAAGATATCTTGCCGTCTCCGTCGGTCTTCTTCACCGGTTCATCGATATCTCCAGCTCCACAACCTTCTATTGATACCGTAACTCCTTTGAGTGAATCTCCGCCTTGATCGTATGCGGTCACGTAAACTGTCCTCTGACCCCAATCTTTTGAGAGATCGAGTTTCTGATTATCTTTCTCACTTACATTCACTTCTATACTACCCAATTCGGTCGACTGTGCGTTCATCATCCATCCGCCGATCACCGCGGTTCCGACTCCGGCTATAACGACTAGTATTATCATATAAAGGGGCAATCCTTCTAGGGCTCCACTATCATCCAGCTCCCTATATTTTATTCTCTTCATGTTAACACAAAGGTGGGAATGATTATTATTATTTACACCTTTCCCATAAGGTTTTTTTACCTTATTTTAAGGTAGTTATCAAAAAATACGATTTAGAAAAATAAAAAATCAGATCCTCAAATAATATCGACTTCATATATCTTCTCGGCATCTTTGTAGATACGGATCGCACCCTCGGTCGAAACCACCATAGCCAAGGCGTCGGTTTTCTGACTTATATATGAAGCGGCTAGATGTCTCCCTCCGAGTCCATCGTCTATCTTTCCATTAAATCCGTCCTCGAACATGACGTATCTTCCAGCAGCTACCGGGTTACCGAATTTGTCAAATATCAGAGCACCGTCTAACATCGCGAATTCCTTTATCGTGTTCCAGTTACCCTTTTCTTTAACATTTATGTCTTCCTCAGCACTCCCTTTAAGAGGATTCCTGACAGACTCGGTAGTGTTTTCTAAGACATGATTCATATCACCTATGATAAGAAGAGCTCCCGCTGGAAGGCCTTCTTTACCTTCTCTGATTATTTTAGTGCCGAGATTGAATATAGACTCTAAAAGATCGACATCTATCCTATCCTCGGTCTCTTCTTTTAAATTCACTACGCCTATATCTTCCATATCGAAAGAAAGTATGCTCTGTATATCGGTGGATATGACCACCATGACTCTCTCATCTCTCTCCACTATCCCTTCCGCTGCGCATGAGAGAACTATCTCTTTGGCCTGGTCCAGAACATCGAGACCTACTGCCGGAGAGTCTTTAGTTTTTCTTATCTTCACATCAGACTTGCCCAAAAAAGAGGAGAGTGTGGGCTTTTGTGTGAAGATAGTTAGATCCTCTCCTTCAAGGTCATCGGAGAGAGCTTCCATAAGCTCCTCCGATTGGGTGAATAGAAGTATGCAGGAAGGATCCAGCTCTCGTTTCGATCTAAGAACGGCCTCGATGAATTCTGTCATATCTCTGGTAGTGATTAACCGTAGGTCTTTTTATCATTTTTGGCTATAGATTCTCATAGCTCGTACTCTTCCAGATCTCTCGGAACTTCGGATCTATCAAATATCTGTTTGGCCTGGCCCTCCAATTTCTCACCGTCGGTATACCTCGGGCTTATGTGATAAAGGAACAATCTCCTCACTCCGGCGTCCTCGGCTATCTCCGCGGCTCTGTCTGACGAAGTATGGCCTTGTTCTACCGCTCTTTTTGACATCGAAGCGTCTAAAGTAGAATCGTGAATCAAAACGTCCGCCTCTTCGGCGGCTTCGATCATATCGGGTACCGGCCTAGTATCTCCGGAATAAACTATCTTCTTCCCTCTCCTGGGAGGACCTACTATCTGTTCCGGTCGTATCTCCTTTCCATCTATCTCGACAGTCTGACCCTCGTGGATCTTACTGAATAGAGGCCCCTCAGGGACTCCTAGATCTAACGCCTTCTGCCTGTCGAATCTCCCCTTTCTGTCCTTCTCTTCGAAAGAATAGGCGAGGCTGGGAACATTGTGATCGGTTTCGACCGTTTTGACTAGATATCCGTCGAAGACCAATCGTGCTTCAGGATTCAGTTCCGTTATCTCGACAGGATAGGAGGGTTTGAAATAACCTTTAGAAACCAGTTCTCTCAAAACAGAAGCGGTCCCATGGGGACCGTATATCTCTAAGGTCTTTTCCCTATCATTCATGTTCATGCTCTGGATAAGGCCCGGTATCCCCAAAAAATGATCGCCGTGAAAGTGAGTGACGAATATCTTATCCACGCTCATGAATGAAAGCGAAGACTTCATCAACTGTCTTTGAGTCCCCTCGCCACAGTCGAAAAGCAGGACTTCTCCTTCATACTTCAAAGCTAGACTGGAGACGTTCCTGTCAGGCGTCGGATAACTACCCCCTGTTCCGAGGAAGACCAGTTTCATGGATCCGAAGTGGTGTAGATGGATATAAAACTTGTTTTATAGAGGAGCAGATCGAGGAAAAGTGGGCTAAGATGATATAACTTAAATACTTTAACACATGTAAAATTACCCACAGGTGGTATACTGGTGGAAAACACTGATCTACTAGACTTCGACGACCTCGATATAGACGAGGAAGATATCGACGAAGAATTGAAAGAGAAGCTTCTTTCCAGTCTGAAAGAGGGTAAGAGGATGGAAGCGTACGCCGAGCACCGCACCGAAGATATGCACTACTGTGAATTCTGCGAAGAGATAACTTACAAGAAGACTCCCGGGAAAGAGATAGGAGAAAAATGGATCTGCATCGACTGTTTGAAGAGGTTAAAAGAAATACTCGATAATCTGGATAAATGGGAAGAAGAACTCGCTCTCAAAGAAGAGATGGAAGAGCAGATCGAAGAGGACCTAGATATCTGAAGAAATGATTTTTGAAGAAAGAAAGGTGGTCAGTAGCCTTGCCGGATAGAAATGGGTTGTTGAGAACGGAAGAGATAGAGGAGCGGGAATATCAGACCAATATAAGTAAAACCGCAAAGGAACTCTCGACTCTGGTAGTTCTCCCGACCGGCATGGGAAAGACCATCATCGCCCTCATGGTCATCGCCGAACAGCTCGAAAGACATCCCGAAAAGAAAGTACTGTTTTTGGCTCCGACCAAACCTCTGGTAAATCAACATGCGAGAGATATAGAGAATCTCTTGGACGTGGAAGAAGCGAAGGTGTTCACTGGTGAGGTGAGACCGGATAAGAGAGAAGAACTGTGGAAAGAAAAACAGATCATAGTTTCGACTCCGCAGGTGATAAAGAATGACCTGATGGGGCAGAAGATCGACCTCAGTGACGTTTCACTGACCGTATTCGACGAGGCACATAGAGCCGTCGGTGATTACGCCTACGTGTATATAGGCGAGATGTACAGGGAGTATGACAGTCTCTCGCTCGGACTTACCGCTTCGCCGGGTAGCGAGATAGACGATATAATGACGGTCTGTGAAACTCTAGGATTAGAACATGTAGAGATAAGGACGAAGTACGATCCTGACGTCGTCAAGTACACGAACAGGCTGGAAAAAGAGTGGATCGACGTAAGACTGACGAAAGATTACAAAAAGATCGTGAGTAAGCTGAAAAAGCTTCTCGAGAAAAATATCGAGAAGCTGCAGAAATTCGGGTTCCTCGAAAAGAAAAATCCCAAGCGTGTTTCAAGGAAAGACCTAATAGACGCGAGAAAAGAGATCCAGGGAGAGATACATTCCTCGAACGAATCTGCTCTCTATCAGGCGGCCAGCCTGGTCGCTTCCGCCATAAAGCTAGATCATGCAGTGGACCAGGCTGAGACCCAGGGGCCGGACAGCCTCCGAGAATATCTCGAAAAGATAAAGGAAGAAGCCGAAGCGAGAGGAGGATCTAAAGCCTCTAAAAGAATCATGGAGTCTCAAGAGATACAAGACGTTCTGGCGAAATTGAAAGACATAGACCAGGAACATCCTAAGATCGGGAAAGTGGTCGAGGTCGTCGAAGAGCAGATGGAGCAAAAGAGTGACTCTAGGATAATCGTGTTCACGAATTATAGGAACACCTCGACGAAAGTCAAGGATAGGCTCGAAGAAGTAGATGGAGTTAAACCTGTTCGGTTTATAGGGCAGAGAGACAAGGAGGGCGATAAAGGCCTAAAACAGGACGAACAGCTGGAAACGATCGAAGACTTCGAGGAGGGAAAATTCAACGTGCTTGTGGCGACCAGCGTCGGCGAAGAGGGTTTAGATATACCCGCCACCGATATGGTCGTATTCTATGAACCGGTGCCTTCAGAGATCAGGACTATCCAGAGGAGAGGGAGGACCGCTCGAAAAAGGAAGGGGAAAGTCGTTATCCTGATAACGAAAGACACGAGAGACGAAGCGTACTACTGGTCCAGCAAAAATAAAGAGAAAAAGATGCAGAGGAACCTCATGAGGTTGAGAGATGAACTTGAATCTAAAATAAGCGTGGGTGATCCTATGAAAGAAGATCAAGAATATGACGTGGTCGAGAAAAAGAGCAAGAAAAAGTTGAAAGAGGAGAAGAAAGAGGTATCTAGAAAGAAAGACGATAGTCAAAAATCCCTGATGGACTACGATCAGAAGGAAAAAGCTGGAGAAAAGGAAGACAAAAAAAGTTGGGAGATCACCGTCGACAACAGAGAACAGAACAGCAGGGTAGTGGAAAACCTGTCTAGAAAGGATATCAGGATCGACACCGCCCAGCTTTCTATAGGAGACTATATAATATCTGAGGATATCGCCGTCGAAAGAAAAGAGGTATCAGATTTTCTAGAGTCCGTTATGGACGGCAGGCTGTTCTCACAGGCCAGGTCTTTATCGGAAAACTATCAGCAGCCCGTGTTGATATTGGAGGGAAAAGATCTGTACGAAAAGAGAAATATCGAAGATAACGCCATATACGGCGCTCTTAGTTCACTCGCCTGCGACTTCCGCATACCTATACTCTTCGCGAGCGACGAAGGCGAAACAGCTTCACTCCTCTCTACGATGGTCAAAAGGAACGAGGAAGAAGGTGGAGCGACGTCGGTAAGAAAAGATAAGAAAAGCATGTCCTCCCACGACAGGAAGAGATACATCTTGGAAGGGTTACCCTCGATTTCTGCAGTCTTGGCAGAAAGGCTTCTCGAGCATTTCGGTTCGGTAAGAAAAGTATTTATGGCCGATGAAGAAGAACTTCAAGAGGTCGAAGGTATCGGTCCTTCGACCGCGGAAAAGATATTGTCAACTATCTCTGAATGATCCCTTTTTTTGATTTTAGGATTGGCGGTCTCTGTTAAAACAAAAGTATTTAATCCCAGAATGTTCATGGGAAGATGATAACCATGGGTAGAAGTTGGAACGGTCCATTGAAGAAAAGTGCCGATTACGTGTACACTATACCGAAAAGTTACAAGAGAGGTATGAGGGCAGACGGGTGGATATTTTCTAACGATAAGTTGATCAAATCTATTAGAGAAGATAACGCGCCGGAACAGATAGCGAACGTCGCTACTCTGCCGGGCATAATCGGTGCATCTAAAGCTATGCCCGATATCCACTGGGGTTACGGATTTCCGATCGGCGGGGTCGCGGCGATGGATCCCGAGGACGGAGTCATCTCGCCCGGTGGTGTCGGTTATGATATAAACTGTGGAGTAAGATTGCTGAAGACGAATCTTGAAGAGGATAGGATCAGGGACAATATCAAAGGACTGGTTAACACGATTTTCGATAATGTTCCAGCGGGAGTCGGAAAGAAAAGTAGATTGAGGCTGGAAACGGATGAATTGGAAGAAGCTTTGGATCACGGTGTGGAGTGGGCCGTCGAGAACGGCTACGGCTGGGAACAGGACTTGAACCGAATTGAAGACAACGGAAGGATGGAAAGCGCAGACTCGAACAAAGTCAGCAGGAAAGCTAAAGACAGGGGCAAACCTCAATTAGGCACATTAGGCGGAGGTAACCACTTCATCGAGATACAGAAGATAGGCAAAATATACGATGAAGATATGGCCGAGTCTTTAGGACTCGAAGAGGGTATGATCACAACGATGATACATACGGGTTCAAGAGGATGCGGTCATCAGATAGCCACCGACTACATAGATAAGATGGAAAAGGCGATCAGGAAGTACGATATCGATCTTCCAGATAAGCAGCTGGCGTGCGCTCCTTTCGATTCTCCAGAAGGACAAGACTATTTCTCAGCGATGAGCTGCGGAGCCAATTATGCCTGGACCAACAGGCAGTTGATCATGCACTGGGTCCGCGAGAGTTTTGAAGACGTTTTTGATGAGCCCGCTGAAGACATGGACATGGAGTTGATCTACGATGTATGCCACAACGTGGCTAAAAAAGAAGAGCACGAAGTGGACGGTAAGGACAAGGACGTTATAGTACACCGTAAGGGCGCGACGAGAGCCTTCGCTCCCGGTCGTAAAGAAGTACCTAAAAAGTATCGTGATGTAGGACAACCTGTGCTTATACCCGGAGATATGGGTACCGCGAGCTATCTGATGGTCGGGACCGAACATGCGATGAAAAGGAGCTGGGGATCGACATGTCACGGTGCAGGTAGAACGATGTCCAGGACGGGAGCAAGAAAAAAATTCAGTGCGGGCCAGATCAAGAGAGATCTATCCGATCAAGGTATTCATGTTAAAGCGGCCAGCGACAAAGTGCTTAAAGAAGAGAGCCCCGGCGCCTACAAAGACGTCAATAACGTTGTAGAAGTGACACACAACGCAGGACTATCGAAAATAGTCGCTAAATTCGAACCTATAGGTGTCATGAAAGGGTAAATATATTACCCTCTTCAAAATCTTTTTTTATGAGAACCGAAAAGCGAACTCAAAAATCCTTCCTTGTAATCCTTTTTCGTGATCTCGTAGCTGAATCTTTCTGATTTTTTCTTGCTAAGTTTTTCTATATTATCTGGGACGCCCTCGACTAGAGGTCCGATCGAACTTTTGTTTTCCACCATGAATGTATAAAAATTCTCCTCTTTACCGTTGATCTCCATCTCTTTCCAGACTAGATACGTGAAGAACTCAGATACTGCCATGCCTACCACCGCGTCTGAATCCTTGAGTTTCTGTTTGGTGTCGTGTTTAAGACCGAAATCGGCAGGGTTTATGAGTTCATCGGGCTCTAGATGTTCCTCGATGATCTTTATGCATTTCCTCTCAGTCTTAGTATGGAAGGTGAAAGTCGGATGACTGAAATACATCTTCATTTTTCTTCCTCCTCATCTTCTTGAGACATACCCATGAAATCTATATGATCGGCTTCACCGCCTCCGCTCTCTCCTTCGTAAACCACGTTCTCTTCTTCAGTCTTCTCTTCGGCCAGTTTTTTTTCTTTTCTTTTGCCCTTCTCGTCCTGCTCTTCTTCCATCTTCTTTCTTTTTATCTCCGCTAGGATAACACCCTTACCTCTGAATGCAAAAACCATGCCGAGTAACAAGAAAAACATCGCGGGAAGCGATAATAACCCGTAAGGTTTGTTCGCATAATTAACAGTGTAATTATATTCTAATGAGCCCTCGGTAAAATTAAAATTTATAGTGGTAGGTGTTCGTTCAAGATTTTCTAAATCGAGCTTAGTGCTTTCATCATCCTTGAGAGTGATATTTTCTTTTACGAATCCTGATTCTGGATCCCTTATCCCTATAACTTTGGAATCATTCCGATACGGATAACCATCTTCAAACCAGATCAAAGCCTCCTCATTCGTCCCATTACTGTCGTATTTCAATTTTAGAGTGGAGTTGATAGCGTTGTAAGGATAATAGATCTTATCCCATTTATCTTCAACACCGACGTCTCCAGAAACCGTCGATGTTCTCAATTCAGAAATAGCCCCGACGAATGCGAGTATCAAAGCAATAGTTAAAAAAGCAAAACCTAGTTGTATATTTCGATCAGAAAGAATCCTTATCAATAAACCACGATCTTCCTTTTTATCGGTCATACAATTACCTGTGTTGAGTACAAATATTATATTAAATAAATGAAAAAGGTTTTTATTATTGGGCGACCTCGATATCGAAGTCGATTTCGCCCGCGAAGTGACACTTCGCAGTGTGCTCTTCTCCGATTTCCTTTTCCGGTGGCTCTTCTTCAGAGCAGATATTTTCCGCATGTGGACATCTAGGATGGAACCTACATCCACTTGGTATCTGTGTAGCAGAGGGAACTTCTCCCATTATCGGTACTTCTTTAACTCCCTGTCCTTTCTCTGGATTTGGTTCCGGTACAGCTACCAACAACGCCTGTGTGTAGGGATGCTGTGGATTGTCTAGGACCTCGTGAACCGGACCTTTTTCTACCAGATCACCTAGATACATGACTCCGATATAGTCCGTGAAGAACCTCGTCGTGGATATATCGTGGGTGATGTAGAAATAGGTCACGTCCTCTTCTTCTATAAGATCCTTCATCAGGTTGAGGATCTCAGCTCTCACCGAAACATCCAACATCGAGACGGGCTCGTCGCACACGATGAAATCAGGGTTCAATATCATCGCCCTGGCCAAGGAAACCCTCTGTTTCTGACCTCCCGAAAGCATGTGAGGATAACGCCTCAAGAACTTTTCTGGGGGTGTCAATCTTACTTCTTCGAGGGCCTCATGGATCATATCTGTCCTTTCTTCTCTCGTATCACCTATATCATGTACGAGTAGAGGTTCTTCCAAAGCCGTTCGTATCCTATCTCTGGGATCCAAAGCCGAAAAAGGATCCTGATATATGATCTGTGTAGTCCTCCTGTATGCCTTCAGTTGTTCTCTGTTATCGATCTGGGTGATGTCTTTTCCTTTCATGTACATCTTACCGTCTGTAGCGTTCAAGAGCCGCATCATCAATTTTCCAACCGTGGTCTTTCCACAGCCGGATTCGCCGACGATCGAGAAGTTCCGTTTCCAGTATATGTCGAAATCGATACCATCGACCGCTCTCACTTTCTTCTTCTTCGCTCTTTTGATCTTCTGGAAAAACGATTGTGTAACATCGAAATGTTTCGTCAAGTTTCTTGCTTTAAATAATGGTTTAGCCATATTGTCATTCCTCCATTGGTTCTTCGCCTATGGTTCCGGTTACGGTCTCGTCATCGTAGGCCGTCTCATAAGAAGCTTCGGCACTCTCGGATATGCTTTCATCTTCGGAGAACAGATGACACTTGACTCTCACTCCGTCGACCTCGTACACCTCTGGTTCCTGATCCTTGCAAACTTCCATCGCCTTGTGACATCTAGGATGGAATCTGCATCCAGAAGGCGGATCGACTAGATTAGGGGGTACACCGGGTATGTATTCTAGCCTATCTATATCTGTATGTATATCCGGTATCGCGGCCATCAGCTTTTCTGTGTAAGGATGCTTCGGATCATTGTAGATATCCTCCGCTGGTCCGATCTCGACGATCCAACCCGCGTACATGATAGCCAATTTATCAGATATCTCCGCTAAAATGCTGAGGTCGTGGGTGATGAACAGCATGGATATATCCATCTCTCGCCTTAATCGCTTGAGATCGTTCATTATCCTCGCTTCCACGACCACGTCTAGTGCGGTAGTCGGCTCGTCGAAGATAACGACGTCGGGCTCAAGCAGTAGGGCTGTCGCGATCACTACTCTCTGTTTCTGTCCACCGCTCAATTCGTGGGGGTACCTGTCGAAGATGCCCTCTTCAAGATTTACCAACTCGAGGTAGCGAACACATATCCTCTTAGCTTCTTCACCCGTGATATCTTTGTGATATTTTAGAGGTTCTTTCATCTGCTGACCCACGGTATAAACAGGGGTTAGGATCTCCATAGCTCCCTGAAATACCATGGATATCTTGTTCCACCTGATCTTCTTTCTAGCTTCTGACTCACTTAAATTGGTCACTTCTATACCATCCAAGTCAATAGAACCACTCATTATTTCTCCAGGAGGTTGCACCTGATTCAAAAGAGAAAAGGCCATGGTACTTTTACCACAGCCCGATTCGCCCGCTATTCCCATGGATTGACCTCTATCTAATTCAAACGAGGCATCATCCAGGGCTTTCACTTCTCCATCGGTCGTGAGATAATGAGTCGTCAATTCGTCTACATCTAACACTGTATTTTGATCCATAATATTCACCTCTGTTTCATCTTCGGATTGATTATCCTTTCAATGGCCATTCCAGTGGCGATGAAACCGAATCCAACCAAGACCATACCTATTCCGGGCAGGATTATCCACCACCATGCCGTTTTGAAGTTCAGCATGGCGTGAGAACTGTTTGCGTCGCTAAGTATCGTACCCCAAGTCACGATACTGCCGTCACCTAGACCAAGGATATGCAGTCCCGCTTCTGCCATGATCACGATCGGGATCAATAGTGCAGCCTGGGCGAATGAGTATGGCAATATCTGAGGTATCATGTGTTTCCTGATTATCCTGCTGGAGCTGGCTCCAAGAGCTTCTGAGGCTTCGATATAGGTGTCCTTAGCTACCTGAAGTCCTCTAGATCGGATTACCTTGGCGGCTCCACGCCACATCAATAAGGCATATACTAGGATGAATATCCATATGCTCTTCCTCCACATCAGAAGGATGATCAGAATAGGCAAAGCCGGTATGCCCATCATTATCTCGTTCAATCGCTGCATCGCTTCGTCGACCCATCCACCGTAATAAGCGCTGGTCATACCGAACAGGGTGGAGAATATGATAGTAGTCAAAGCTACTATACCACCGGCTATCAATCCATATCGGGCTCCCCAAACCCATCCTTGCCATATGTCTCTTCTACCGCCGTCAGTGCCCATGAGGCCGAAGACGGCTCCGGAGAAAGTGGCACTTGTCCCTTTCTCATCCATCTGTATTCCTTCGCCTATCAACCTGATCTTGATCTTGTATTCTCCTTTCAACACGTCTGGAGAACTCATGAGGTCTTTGTTCGGTTTACCGAAAAGGGTCGCGGTCGGATCCATGGAAACTCTAGATGTGAGGTCTTCTCTAGCCATCCCGTATTCGCTGATCAAGAACTGAGACGCTTCAGTATAGGCGTAATCTCTAAAATTCGAACCTCTCTGGAAGGTCATCTCCATGTGGAAGGAGCCCTTTTTGTTTAAGTCTTTATCTACTATCCTCGACCACTTAGCCATGCCTTTTCCTTTGTCAGGCCGAATGACGTCGATTCTTATTTGATTTAAACTTTCAGCCTCTCCGTCGATCCTTAGATACACGTCCTTGGGCGGAACATCTGAATCCATCTGGCGGGTGAAAGTTATAGTGTGGATAGAGCCGGCTTTCTCAAAATCGTAGCTTTGAACGGTCTTATGATGAGCGTAATCTTTCATCGTCAACCAGTCTACCCATACTGGCGGGGCTCTCTTTGGATTCTCCGCCCATCTATCGGCCGTTTTTGTCCAATGAGCGTTAGCTCCAGGGGCTATCATAGGGGCAAACGCCCCGATGAGTACCATTACAGTTATCAAACCAAGCCCTACGATTCCGATCTTTTGATTTTTCAATTCACTTAGCATTTCCTTTATATTAGCCTTAACATCATCCCAATGAACCATGTTTTATTCACCTCGTTTTACACCTGACTTCCTGCTCCTACTTCTACTCTCGGATCGAGGAAACCATAGATCAAGTCCGCTAGATAGTAACCAAATATGTACAGGAATGCTGTGATGAACGAGATACCTAATATCACCGGTACATCACGCTTGGACAGTAAGGCCGTTCTCAATAGTAATCCCATTCCTGGCCATCCGAAGATGATCTCCGAGATCATGGCTCCGCCAACGGATAGCAGTAACGCCATGATAGCCGAGGTTATGACCGGCGGTGCGGCCGTTTTCAAAGTATGCCCGTAGATGACTTTTCTCTCGGGTACACCTTTGGCTCTCGCGGCCATGATGTAATCATCCTGCAATATACCCGTGACGATATTCCTTGTAGTCCAAGCTCTAGCTCCAAAGAAGACAAACACGATGACTATCAAGGGCAGGGCCATCCTTCTCAACAGTTGGGTGGTATAATCCCAGAAACCCATCCGAGATATCAAACCAAAATTGGCCTCCGGGGTAGGGAACCACCCCAATCCATATACGAATACCATGATAGCCATCATACCGACCCACCACATCGGCATGGAGGACGCTGTAATACTGAAGAGCGACAAGAACTTGTCCAAGTAGCTACCCGCTTTTTGAGCGGCTTTCAATCCGACTGCGATACCTAGAGCAGTATAGATTACAGCCGCTGTAGTGAAAAGCAGAATCGTATTCGGTAGGCGATCCATTATGATGTCAAATACCTGCTGCGAACCTTCATTCGACTTCATAGCGTTAGCTTTGCCGAAATCGAAAGTCAAAACATCCGCAGCTTGGTAAAACACTCGTTGCCAGGTTGGAACGTGTAAGTTATATCGTCTTTCGTAATCTTTAATACGTTCTTCTCTCCATTCATCCCAACCTTCCTCAGGCTCTTCTTTCATCGACATTTTTTCCATCTGTATCTGTTTTTTGATCTGAGATCTCAATTGGTCTTCAGTAGCACCACTGTAGGCTGCAGAAAGAATGAAAGTCACTATCACCAGGACCAACAGCATGTTTAAAGTCCTTACAGCGAAATATTTCCAAGAAGCTGGCATATCTATCATCCAAGCATTAGAATTATTGTTATTTAAAGATTTGGTTAACGGAGGGGTTTTTACTTCTTTCTATATCGGCAAAATTTTAACCTTTGGACGCTTTTCAATTTTACTTTTTAGATACCATATAATCGAAAAAATAGACGATGAGATCGATAGGTTATTTTAAAAATAAAATGACATGATTCCTTGGGATCATAATCCTTATTTTCCCCAAGTCATTTCTCTGATCTCTCAGGAAGTCAAAACTTTTGTGAGGCTCTAGGGATTCAAAGATCTCTACTAAATATAGAGGAAGACATTATTAACGGAACAAAATAATGTCATCCTCAACTTTAGAGGAATATTCTATTCCTCGAAGCGAGGGGATGGAAATTCCCTCTATAGAGGAATATTTTATTCCTCGAAGTATCGAAATCAGTGATTTCGATTTTGTTAGAATTTTTGTCAAAATTCTTACACTCGTGATAATTTCACTTAAGAAATTATCACTAAATTAGAATTATTACATAATTCTGATACTCGAAGGAAAGCCAACGGCTTTCCTGTAGATATTTCAGGAACTTGTTCCTGATATCAGATGAATGCCCCGCATTCATGAAGACCTGAAGGACACAAAAAATACGAACGTCTGTGTCCTTCACTATAGATCCCACGATGTTTATCACAACAGGACGTCAATCCCGAAGGCGGATGGGTCAAGGACAATCGCTCAGCTTAGCTAGAGAATGAAGAGAGAAAGTCTTACAAATGATTGAAAACACCAAACATCATATGTTATATGCAATTTTTAAAAATATCGTCTGAGATGATTCTTTTAGTGGACAATGAGGAAAACGAAAATATAAGAAAAAAGGGGTTAGAAAGGGTTTGGTTTTTGTGTTACTGGATCTATCTTCTTTTCTTCTGGTAGATAGCTACTGCGATCACTGCGCCTATAGCTAGTAGTCCTAGAGTGAAGCCGGGCGTTCCATCGCCGTCGTCTTCTTCTGTGACAGTTACTGTTTTGGTATCGCCTGGACCGTCAAGCTTGATGTCGTAGTCTCCTTTACTCGTGAACTCATGGGATTCGTCGATGTTGATGGTTTGACCAGGATCTACTGTCCATGAGTTGACTTCATTTCCTCCGGCCATAAGCACGAGTTCTCCGGATGAAGTTCCAGTGTTTTCAACGGTTGCTGTTATATCAACCGTCAATGGCGCTTCGCCCTCTGTCGGAGAGACGCCAAAGTTGCTGACGCTCCACTCAACGCCCGGTTGTTGTCCTTCTTCGATTATAAGACTAGCGTCGTTGGTGGCATCTTCTCTAGCACCCGGAATACCTATCGTCAAGACTACGCTGTAGCTACCTGGTGATAGATCATCCGTTGGTATGGTTGCTTCAAGTGTCGATTGGCTTTCACCTGGTGTTATGGTTATATCCTCGCCGGGTACAGTATGTACTGTCTCTCCCTCTTGCTTGATCACAAGCTCGAAAGGATCAAGATTCATTTCTCTTTTTACCGGCACGGACTGCTCGGTCGGATACTTCTCCTGCACGTAAGCCGTCGCGGTGACCGTGAGATCTTCGCCCTGTTTTACCGGACCGTTATGGTCTAACTCTGGTAGGTTGATTGTCTTGGTTTCGAACTGATTCGGCCAATAATCCCAACTGTAAGCTTCCGTATAGTTGTCGAACTTCTTCCAGGTCATCTCGTTGAGTTCGAGTGTTAGGTCATCAAGGTAATACGGTCCCTGCGAAATGAACAGATGGTCATGTTCATCGAAGAAGTCCTGTATCTTTGTCAATCTGGTCTCGTACTCGTCCTGTGAAACCACGATAGGTGCGTTGTTCGCATCTTTAACGTATGGTGGCCTCCAATTCTCTTCTTTCATCTTCTGCATCGTCTGTGTGAATACTTGACCGTGATCTGGGCTGAGTAGATGTACCCAGTTGTCAGCGACACCGGATTCCCATGACCAACTCTCGGTGCTAGTAGACAGATCTGTATCGACTACTTCCTGTAAGACGGCCTCATACATCGGCTGTGGATTTCTCGGGAAGAAGGAATAATAAGATGCCATATTAGAATCGGATGGGAACGTGTAATCTCCCCATATCGTGAATGTGCCTTCTTCAGCGTTCCATTGGGTACCCTTTATACTCTCGAAGGTCGGTTTCATCTGGCTGGCGTATGCACCGTAATAATAATCGTTCGGCTTGTCGGGATTCTCATAGACCATGTCCTTGGTCCTTGCGTAATATTCCATGATATCGCTGACGGTGAAGTCCTCACCATCGTGCCATTTACCTTCTACGACGTCGTAGGTCACCATCATGGCCGATTTCACGCCTGAACCGACATCTTCCCAAGTCTCGGTGGCGTCGTTGTATATGACAGCGTCGGAAGGAACGGAAACGTTCTTATTCAGGACCATAGCTCCGGTCTCGTTCTCTACCCACTTGTAGTCCGTTTTTACATCTCCCTGATTACCATCGCCGGACCACTGACATCTTACCTCCATGGCTTTACCGGTCTGTGGATGATTCCACGAACCGAAGTCAAGGAGGAACCTTCTCTGGTTGGCTCCGTAAGCTCCGGTTGATCCTCCATACCAGTTCCAGTTATCCATGTAGAGCGCTTCTTGAGCAGAGAAGTAATCTAACTTTATCTTGTCCTGCGTGGTATCAAGCGTCTTTGGACCGAATACCTGATCCCAGCCAGTGACAGCGTTCGTCACGACGTTATTAATAGTATCTTTGTCATAGGCATAGAAGTTCGTTTCTGTTACAAGGAAAACTCTTACTGACTCTTTCAAGGCTAAATCCACTGCTTCTCTCGTCATATCCCAGTACTGAGTCATGTTGTTGACCTGACCGTTATTCAGTGGCAAGGTCAATTCGTTGAGCCTTTGACCGTCTGGGTCGTTAGCATAGCTCCAATGTCCTTCAGAGTTGTAGGTAGGCATGAAGCCGTACCACGGAGCGTACATCTGTGCGAGAGAAAGGTCGGGATAGTAAACGTTAGCGCTGGCACCCCAACCGCCGGTGTAGTAGTGCCAAACAGCTTGATCATATTCGCCGTAGAATACGGTCGGGATAGCTTCAGCTTTCGTCCTTATCATCGGATTTACATTTATGTCACAATGTTTTTTGAGCTTTGTAGCGAAAGCGGCTCCGACGTCTTTTCTCCAGTCTTCTTCTCTGTGCCAACCATCGAGCATTATATCGCTGTATTCTCCGTTAGGTGGTTTGTACTGCCAGAATCCGGTCGGACTCGGTTCTGGTCCACGGATCTCTCCGATAGATACATTTCCCATAGCTTCATTCATCGCTGCTTCGACTAGGTTCGCGGCGAATTCCTGATCTCCGCTGGGACTCAAACCGTGGCCGTCTGCATCTCCACCAAGTCCCGGAACTCCAGGATCTCCGTCTTCGACGAGGCTTTCAAGATTGTCTTTATAACCACCGGTCGCGGCGTTCAACCAAATATATCTCGGTTGACCGAAACCGTCGGCAAGATCTTGTATCTGGCTCTCTCTGTCCACTAAGAAATTCATCGCATATCTTACTTTATCCATCGAGAAAGGATTGAATTCCCAATTTCCATCGTGGTTGTTCAGTGTATAGTTCACATCGTCCGGGCTGTCTACCCATCCGTTGTCCAAAGCGTTCTGCATCGGATCGGTGCCGTCACCTTCGTGGGCGGGATTCAAATAAAAGTTCGTGTAACTGCCGCTCGAGCTCCAGGTTCCTAGTTCATTTTGAATTTCATCAGACATCTGCGCGAACGTTTGTCCACCGGTAGACTGCATGAAAATATCCAGGTCACCTTGTGCTGCTTGTCTTAAGCCTGTTTCCTGAGACAATTCTACTCCTACTTGAATAGTCTCTGGTAGTCCTTCAGCTTTTGTGGGTTCTGAACCCATTACCGCTAATCCCCCGGTCAGTAAAACCGAGACAATTAGCAGACATATTATTCTATTCCATTTCATTATAGTCTCTACCTCAAACTGGATAAGAAAGAGCTTGTTATTTAAGTTTTTCTAAGAGGGTTTTGTATGGTGACGCAAACATTTTGGTGGATTCGAGACCTAAACCGCATATATACTGATCTTTACCGCTCTAATTGGACGGAAGAAAGCCTAATAAAGAACGTTAACTTTTCGCCTTTTTCCTTAGCTTTTATCATCGAAAGGAACGAACACGACTATAAAAAGCAGCACGCCGCCGATCAGTGGTATATGGAGACTAAACCATGATTGGTCCCGCGTACCTATGGAATAGAAGTGACCGTCGGCGGAACCGAAATATACGTTGCCTTCAAGATCTATGGCGGGAGAGGAGAAGATCTTACCGTCAGTTTGGACGGTCCATCTCTTCACGCCGTCGGACCTCAGCGAATAAAACTTGGTATCGTCAGAACCGAAGTAAATATTTCCATAACTACCGACAGAAGGTGAAGAATATATCGCTCCTCCTGTTTTATATCTCCACTTCTCCGTTCCATCGCTTTTAACGGCATACAGGTTCCCATCAGCCGATCCTACATAGATGGTACCGTCTTTTCCTATCGCCGGGGAAGAAAATATCTGTCCCTGAGTTTCAAATCTCCAGTTCAAGTTACCATCCTTATCTAAAGAATACAATGTGCCGTTGTTCGATCCAAAATAGATATCTTTCTCGGAATCTACAGTCGGAGAAGAATATATGCCGGTGCCGCTCTCCTCGATAGTATAATTCCAGATCTCTTCTCCCGAAGGGCTTAAACTTTCCATCCTGCCCCATCCGAGGATCGGGACGACCATACCAAGATATATCCTGCCATCTTCATCGACTGCCGGCGTTGATAAGATATACCCTCCCGGGTTATACTTCCATTCTACAGTTCCATTGGAATAGAAAGAGAACAGCATCGATCTCTGTATAGCCACTAAAATAGATCCGTCTGACGTGACAACGGGAGAGGAAAATATCGGAGAAGGCGTCGCATTCTCGCCGATACCTTCAAAAGGAGCTCCGATATCTCTCACCCATCTAAGGGTTCCGTTCGAGTAGAGTGAATAGAAATTGCCGTTTCGATCTCCAAAATAGATATTGCCCTCTTCACCCACAGCCGGACTCGAATCTATACCGGCCGAAGCATTGAATCTCCAATTTTTTTCTCCGCCGGGACTCAATGAATAAAGGTAACCCTCCGACGAGCCGACGTAAATATCTCCCTCAGGGCCGATAGAAGGAGAGGAATCTAAGTTTCCTTCTAATTTTAAATCCCAGTTCAGGCTCCCTGAAGATTCTTTAGCCGCGTTATCGATCCTGCTGTCGTTGTCCCTACCCCCGCCAAACATAGGCCAAGAAGATCCTTCATCAGCGGGCTCAGAATTGCCTATCACCACAGCCGTGTTCGATAAGACTAAGGCTAATGTAACTATTATAACTATGGAAGTCCGCATGTCAATTTTAAGGTTCATGATAAAGGGCCAACTTTACTCTAGCTATTTTTATCTTTTGTTTTAAAAACGTGCAGTTTACTATTTTCTCTTGTATTATGAACTTTTTTAAAAGAGAATTTTGAGATCGAGAAAAATTCTTTCGAAATTAAAAAAGAAAGGGTTTTAGGGTTTTGGTGTTCTCTGTCTTTAAAGTTCCTCTTCTTCGTCTTCTGGGAATTCTTCTTCGAATTCCTCTTCACCTGGCTCTTCCTCGAAGAGTTCTTCTTCCTCTTCCTCTGGTTCTTCGAATATCTCTGTCTCTTCTTCTTCTTCTGTCTCTTCCTCTTCAAAGAGGGGTTCCTCTTCTTCTTCACCGTATTCCTCTTCCATCGTCGGTTCCTCTCCGAGTTCTTCAGTCTCTGGTTCTGGTTCCATCGTCGGTCCTTCTCCGCCTATCTTCTTGTTCAGCATCATGTAGACTGCACCGACGAGTATGATCATCAGTATCAACAGTCCTATCATTCCGCCGTACATCATCGTCTTTATCGAACTGGCATCGTTCTCGACATTCTCCACGTCATCTTCAACGGTTCTTACTCTGTCTTCAGAAGCTTTCTTGTTGACTTCACTCTGCAGTTGACCTAGATCGCCCTTTGTGGCATAGTCCTCTAATGTACTGTCGAGGGAATCTCCAGTCACGTACGGTGAGTTGTAGGTTATGCTTATGTCATGAGTGGCCATGTTTCCGGCCATATCGACGACCTTTACTGTGAACATGTTCTCTCCGTCCTTCAGCGGCACCATAGCGGTGAATGTTGAGCCGTCGACTTCTGCCTCTACGTTGCCGACCATCACTTTTTCGACATTGGCTTCAGTGATCGTACCCGTTACTTCGGCCATTTGAGAGGTTACTTCGGCAGGTGCGTCTACGTTGTCTATCGTTGGAGCGGTAGTATCGATATGTACGGTCTTGGTGAAGGTCAGTTCGTTTCCGTACATGTCCTGAGCTACCACTTTGATGGCGTGGGTACCGTCTTCCATCTTGAGTGAGCCGGAGAATTTACCTGTCTGTGGACCGACCGTTAGTTTCTTACCGTTTGCCATAACCGTAGAGCCCGGCTTGGCCTGTCCCTGTATGATCACGGATGGGAATCTATACCAATTTTGCATTGGATCAACGTTAAGTTCGAGGCTATCTACTGTTACCATCTTCGGCGTGGAAGTTACCTCGAAGCCAGCCGATGTCATCGTCTCGACGACGACTTCATGGGTCATTTGACCGTATCCCATCATCGCGTTCGCCTTGTACGGATTGATTATCACTTTCTGGTTTATCTTGTCAATGGTAACGGCCTCTTCAGGTATTGGTTCTCCACCGAACATCACCGTGGTATCTTTTGCTATCATCGTTGTGTCTATGACCGAATTACTGAACTTATAGACTAGCTGATTGTGATGACTATTTATCATTGTTTGCTCAGCTTCATCAGTTACCGCGTCACCGTCTTCTGCTTCGCTAAGTAGTTCAAATGATCCAGAGGTTCCTGCATTGAGCGTTATTTCAGGTTCAAGGATGATTCCTCTACCGGCGCCTTCTCTACCTATACTTATCCAAGTACTGTAGGTGCCAGCCATCTTTGGCAGTGAATAGTCGATGCTGAAGGAAATCGTATCACCAGTACTGAATGAACTTGGTTCGTTTATTTCCCACGATATTCCTGGTATTGATATAGACATCGATATCTCGGCTGTGAAGCTATCTCCAGCTGAAGCTGTGTACGGATTGACCGCTACCCAGTAAATTCCGTCTGCTGGGTCATCCACCGTGAAGTGTTCCATCGATCCAGTTATACCGTGATAGGCGACGATGGTATCAGCCGTAGTCAACTCACCATCTGCGTCAGCGTCTTTTATCAGGAACAAGTCAAGATCAGACGCTTCAGCTTGCGTGATGGCAACACTTAATTCGCTTACCGAAGTAACTGTCAACTTCTTCGTTGCTGCATCATCAACCAGGGTTTGAGTCACTGCAGGTGGGCCTGGCCAGTGTGCATTACCTGCTCCGACCGTGCTTGTCCAACTTTCGGTTTCGGTCAACGCTGCCGGCGCGGTCACGTTCGTTACTGTGCTAGCATCGAAACCTACATCGGCTCTGTATTCTACCGTGCCAGATGTGAGATTCTCAGCCTCGGATTGGGTGCTTATAGTCCTATCAATGTCGTGCTCAAAGTATTTCTCTCCTGTATTGAACATTTGAATACTGACGCTTTCTGCTGGCATCTCACCGGATATACCTTGGCTGTTCAAGACTATTGCATGTAGTCCAGCTGATACAGGACCATCAGTAGTCAATGCTATGTTATCTCCGACTCTATCTGTTTCAGCTATCGGTCCAAGACTATCCGAACCATATCTACCAGGCCATTGCCAACTGAAGACTCCGAATCCTGGATCCGTAGCAGTATGTCCCAACAACCATGCTTTGGCGTGACTGGAAGAGTACGGAAGATCTACGTTCAACGCTACTGGGCCGTCAGTTGGATTCTGAAGAGTGAAGTAATAAACTCTCCAATCACCGGTTCCAGAGCCGCCCCAGCTTCCGAACAGCTTGTCGTTCCTGTACATGTTGTCTTGCTTGTAGGTCATGTTGCCTTCGCCTTTGCCGAATCTGAGATCGATAGTTCCATTGGTTGCTGGTTCGTTTTTACCGACCGTGATAGTAACCGGCATGACTTTGGTTCTTCCGAGTTCAGTGCTGTGGATCATGACCTTTCCGCCGTATATACCGGTAGCGGCATCGGACGGCACATGAGCGGTCAAGTTAAATTCTTGAGCTCCGGTAGTGGGTACTTCTCCTGTAGCGTTATCAACTGATACCCAATTCCATGAAGTCTGGTTGAACTGCTGAACGGTCAAAGTGAGGTCGTAAGCTGATGATACATCGGAATTTCTCATCCTGATGACCATTCCTTTACTCAACCTGTCCATCGGATTGTAGATGTCGAAGTAATCTCCACCTTTGTTTGCCCAGGCATAACTTATCCTGTTTCTCTCTGGAACGCCGTCGTATGAGCCGTTTTCGTTATCATCCGTCCAGTCATAGAATTCCATCAGGCTACCTGGTTCTGTAGTCTTGGAATGAACTCCAAATCTGAATAGATCTGCGTTCGGTTTATCTAGCGATGTTTGCATCTCACCAATAGAGCCATTAGCAGTTATATTGTAAATTCCATCCTCGTTGACAAAGAGAACCGGTTCTGATGGTGGCGTGTTCGTGAACTTAACAGTATTATCTCCAACTTCCTGCAGATGAGTTGCGTCAATAGTGTAATTCAACGGTTCGGTCTCATTCCAACTCTTCAAGTTGAAGTTTTCTTTATAAGTATCTCCAGGATTCATGATGTTGACGTTCATCGGAGTGGTCATATCTAATGATTTATATGCCACGACTCCCATCTTTTCGCCTGTGCTTTCATTTAGATCATAAATAGGCTTCTTCACATCTGGATTAGTCCCCGGAGTCCATTCCTCGGCCATAGTGGGAGATTCTACAACTACCGGTACACTAACATTACCCAATGTCCCTCCATAGTTCATCTTTTTATATTCTACAGTATCTTCAGTTGCAGTAGCGTAGATTCCCTTGCTATCACCATAAATCATTTTCACGGAAGATGCAGCATCGACGATGCCTGATCCTTGATTGAACGGCGAATTATTGATATCACGAGCCCCCTGCTTGATGATACTCTTCACCATCTGGGCAGTGGGTCTTGTATTGTGCTCCTGCCAATATGCCTGGTAAACCAAAGCGGCTACACCGGCTGCGTTCGGTGCGGCCAAGCTCGTACCTGACCATAATGTATTGGCGGTGCTTCCATTGAATTCACCTATCTTGAACGGCTGTTGATTGACTGGATCTCCACCGTAGCCGTATTCTGTGCCTGCCAAGACATCGACTCCTTGAGTACCTCTTCTTGCAGGACCTCTACTGCCGACTTGAGCAACTTCACCCTGCCATGGGTTGGGTCCGGCGTCATCTCCTTCTAATGTCCTGTACATCTGGCTGTTAGCTCCGCCGACTGCGAGTACCGCTTCTCCACCAGACGGGGAACCAAGCGTTCCGAATCCGACTCCTTCATTGCCAGCTGAATTTACGAAGAGTGTATTATCAGTATAATTTGATCCGATGTAATCGAAATATCTCTCGTAGAAATTGTATCCACCGAATGTCGCATAACCTGAGGTCATGCCAAAGCTGCTTGAAGCGATCTGTGCTTGATCCGATGCTGTAGAAACATTTCCATCGTAACCTTGAGCTGCGAAGAACGGTGCACTGTAGGTCGGCATGTAAGCTGCTAAAGGACCACTTGCCGCGTTGAAGAAAGGCGCCATCGGGATGATACTAGCGTTAGGAGCTAGACCTCTGACTAATCCGTTCCCTCCAGATGCATCTGGAGCATATTTAGTATTGGGGATTCCAGTAACGCCTTGACCGGCGACAGCTGTCGCGGTCCAAGTGCCGTGGGCTCCATAAGATCCTGGTGCATTGAAGTCGCCCATGAGAGCGACCATATCTCCATTTCCTGGTGTGGTCTGTGGTGCGGGTAATTCTAGGTATTCCCAAGCGTCTGCGTATGGAGTATTTGCTCCAATCCATCCTGGTGGAACACCTAATTGCAAGTTGAGAAGTTTATTCATAGTATCTCTGAAATGCTGAGCGTAAGGAATCGGTGTGGAACCATCTCCCACGAAGTACATCATTCCGCCCGAGATATCGGTGATTCCGTCACCGTTTATATCTTTCGTCAATAGTTCTGAGGTGGGTTGAGTTCCATTTATGTAAGCTGGGTTTTCATCTTTGAAGCTCCTGTCGTTGTCTAGATCTACTCTCACGTTCTTCCATTGTCCGTTCTCTTGGGTCAATAAAACAGCTGGTCTTTCTCCGTACCAACTCGCCAATTTATCGTCGGGATGAACACCAAATCTCACTGTTTCTCCCGGGTTTATATCGTCTGGAAGTAAATACGGATTAACTGAGTAAGGTTTCTCTTGGAATCTTGCTACCATGTTGCCGTCTTTTTCGTAGGCTTTGGCCTCGTAACCAGTGTCTACATACCATTGTGCCTGTGATGCACTACCAGTCGTTACGTATTCCGCCATCGATACAGGGTCGTAAGTTATCGGATGGCCGTCATAAGCCTGCATGCTGGGATCCATAGTAGTATTGTCATATTCAAACACGGCATGCCTTCCCGCTAGGTCCGGATGTGCCATGTCGAAACCGGTATCCATCAAGGATACTTTGACGTTTCCGCCTTTGATACCCATGTCGTGGACTGGATTAACGTCATGAAGATCTCTGATGAATGGATCAGTTTTTACTTCGTTATCCGTTTCAGTGACCTTAGCATCTCCGCCTTTTACTATATCCATCTTCTCTTTGGACATCATGTTCAATTCTTTTTGCATACCGTTTTTCTTGAATTCCTTTTTGAGCTGTTTTAATCTCGCTTTCAGCTCCTCTTGCGAGGGCATGTTCTCCTTCTTTATCACTGGATCGTCGTCCTGCGTCTTCAGTGTGTTTTTGTCTTTTGCTTTAACTGTAGTATCACTCTGTCCTGCAGAAATCACTGCAGTTGCCGCTGTAAAGACTGATAGGACCATTAGTCCTACCACTACAACGGTTAAGATTCGTCTTAGATTTTCATTCATAATTTTTTCCTCCAATTTATAAGCAGAGCAAATGCTCCACTTATTTCCGTGATGAAATTCTTAACCTAGTATATATATTTTAGCCCTATTTCGATGGGGATGTATAAAAAAAGAGAAAGATAAAAGCCCGTAACTAGTTCATTTTTCTTTATGACGGATCTTCCAAGAGTACAGACCGGCGGTAGTCACGAAGATGAAGACCACTGTTCCTGAGTTAACCAGAGGGATCTTGTTACCGTTATTGTTGTTGTTCCCATTGTCAGTTTTTAGGTCATAGGAAAAGAGGACCTGTCTTCCCGTAAATTTTTCGGTCGGCTCTCCCCCCCTAGGGTCAAGTTTCGTTTCGTAGCTTTCTATCAAAACGTTGTTTTTGACCTTTGGAGAATAATAAGAGACGATCCTCCCTATGCTGACGCCCTCCTCTTTTTCGGTGACAAGGGTGACATTTAATTTGTATGCCTCAAATTCACCGGCCAAAACATCTACCGTCACTTTCTTTTCCACTGTTCCGTTTATCCGGATCCTTCTAGCCTGCTCGTAGCCGGTCCTCTTCTCCACGTACTCTTCACTGGTGTCGTTCCATTCTTCACCCACTTTATGTGGAAAATCAAAATCGGCCAAAGGTGGATTGTAAAAAGTCGATCCACCGCCTTCAGTGTCCGAATAGATAAGAGATAAGGACTCTTTCTGATAGAACTCGTGAACCTTATTTTTGCCTTCCTTCACCATATGGTAAACGTTATCGTATTCTTTTTCCTCCCCTGATCCGGTGGTGATACCTGTCAGACGCGAATCGGTATTTTTTATCCGCTGAGTGACGTTGCCCATCGTGTCCGGGCCCACTTTTATCCTATATTTCCACTGATCGCCTTTGTTCCAATCCGGTGCCTCTATCTCTTTCGGCTTTTTAGCAGCGTTAGGTCGAGTCGTGAACGAAACTAAGATCGTGAAGGTCATCAAAAGTGCAACTCCGAGGACGATAGTTTTGTTCAGAGCTTTATAGTCGGTATTCATGTCTATCTTTTCCACATACGAATAGAAGTGGATAAAAAGTTTTTTGTGCTTGGTATCATTCACTTCCCAGTTTCAACTTCCTCTCCTCATGCATATCGACGATCTCTTCTATCTTTTCAATGATCTGATCCCAGTGACTTCCTTTCCAGTAATATTGTCCGCATTTAGAACAATGCCAGAATTTTTCCTGTCTCTCTAGAACAGCTTCACAAACCTCGTCTTCGACTTCGTCTTTTTCAACCCTCTCTACTTCTCCATTACATTTTGAACATCTGCTCAAAGGCTCTATATCGAGTTCGTAATTGTCCGAAATCTTTTCTATTATATCTTCCGGTGGAGCTTTTTCCACCAGAAAAGCCACTTCCTTTCTACCCAACTCTTTGTCTCTGGTCAGCAATACTCTGTCTTCTTCCTCGGCTATCTTCAACAATTTTTCGTCTTCGCCTTCGGGCGCGTATTTCGCATCTACACCCATCAATCTTAACCATTTCGCTGTCTGTCCCAGCATCCTGTCGACCAAGAACTTCGGCATCAGTGACCCACCTTGAATTTCAACAATATCCCGTCGTCCATCTCCTCATGACCGCATAGATCCAGATCTACAACTTCATCCATGACTTGAGCACCTTCCCCGTCCACTGGAGTGGGAGCGTCCCTGCCTCCGATCACCAAACTTCCAACAAATACGGTGAACTCGTCTACCAGATCTTTCTTGAAGAACGAACTTATCACTTCTCCGCCGCCTTCGACCAGGAGTTTTTCAACTCCCCTATCAGCTAATTTCTCCATCAATATCTCTAGATCGACTCTTTCTCCTTCTCCGCACTTGATCCAATTATCTTTATCGATCCCTTCAGTCGTGGCGATGAGGAACTCGCCTTTATCGAACAACTTCGCATCCTCGGGCGTTCTACCTTTTGAATCGAGAATGACCTTCAGAGGATGATCTGGATCCTCTACAAACTTTTGCTTGACGGTCAATTTCGGATCGTCAGACAAAACCGTGCCTATACCCACGAGGATAGCGTCCACTTCGTTCCTCAATTTGTGGACTCTCTCAAAATCTTCTTCGCCAGATATCTTTATCTCGGTTTTATCCGACAGAGCGATCTTGCCGTCGGCCGACATCGCGACGTTCACAAACACTTTCGCTCTCATATTATCACTCAATATTTTATTTCCACAACACCTTCGTTTTCAACCAATCCGATACTTTCATCCATAAATTGGTTGACCACCCAAACGTTGGTCTCCAGATGAGAAGTTTTCTTCCTAGTTGTGAGAGTTCCGCTTTCATCCGTTAAAGCCAAATAAGGTATCAACTGGTCGGCGGCCCACGGATCCAGATCCACTTCAGCATCTATATCCGCTTTCAACCCTTCGGCGGCTTCTTCGCCTACTTCTTCAGCGGGAACTCCTTTCTCACCTAACACGCCGTTTCCCAATACCCTGCCGCCTCTGGTCCACAGCGTGATTCCTGTCCCGGGACTGTCGGATTCGGTAGATTCTATGGTTATTGAAACGTCCTCTTCCAAAAATTCCTTCAAGACCGTTTTTTTCATCCTTTCGGCTATATGATCGGGCAGATCCGTCACGAATGCTCTACCCTCGATGGAGTCTATCCCCGTCGAGGTGTTCAACTCCTGGAGCTCGCTCGGCGAAACGGAAACTTTCACTTTTCCACCTCCTTTGGGGTAATGACCTCTCCTGAGAAGTTGGGATTCTATATCTCCGCCCATCTCCCTCAGCAGTTCTAAAAACACCTTATCGAAGTGATCGTACGGAGGAGACCACTTCACATCGGTGCCTCCTCTCACTTTTATCGTCAATTCATCATCCGCCGAGAAGGCCGGGGGGATCAACGCCTGAAGTAGTAAAGTAACGCTACCGGCGGTGCCTATATCAAAATTATAAGTACCGGGCACAATCTCTCCGGGCTCGAACACTATCTCAGTAGAACCTTTCTCCAGTCCTTCCTTTTCAGCAGAACTGATCTCCGAAGCCGCTTCCAAAGCCATCAGATGCTGGTGAGAAAGACCGGGATTCGGTCTGTTGGCTCTGATGTCCGTGACTTCGATGGCTTCTCTTTCCACCATCGACATAGCCACCGCCGTCCTCAGTATCTGGCCGCCGCCCTCGCCGTGGGAGCCGTCTATCTTCAACATGATTCTACAATCTTCTTCCCTATAATTTAGCTTTGCCCACGATAGATTTAAGTAAACTTTTATCATATCTTTAGAACGGTGACCATCCATGGTTAGAAGACCCGCGGTAGCCGGACAGTTCTATCCCGGTACGGAAAGCGCTCTAAAAGACAAGATAGAAGAATGTTTCAACCACAGACTCGGACCAGATTCGATGCCTTCTGAAGGAGAAAGCGACGGCGACATAAAGGGGATAGTCTCTCCTCACGCCGGATATATCTATTCGGGACCGGTAGCCGCTCATTCTTACAAGGCTTTAGTAGAAGCCGGCATACCGGAGACCGTGATAGTTTTGGGACCCAGCCATCAGGGTATGGGCGCTGACGTAGCCATCTCCGGAGAAGACTATAAGACACCTCTAGGCACCGTCGAGATAGCTGATGGTCTGGTAGAATCGTTGACCGGTGATCTGATCAAAGTCGATGATGTAGCCCATCGAAGGGAACATTCTATGGAAGTCCAGTTACCTTTCATACAGTACTTTTCGGATTCATTCAAAACCGTACCGATCTGTTTCAACAAGCAGGACTTCAAAACGGCGAAAAAGGTTGGAGAACGACTGAAAGAAGCCACTGAAAACGAGGACGTAGCGATAGTGGCTTCGACCGACTTCTCACACTACGTTTTGGAGGAAACTGCAAAAGAGAAAGACAAAAAAGCTATAGACAAGATCATTAACAACGATCCGAAAGGGCTGTTCGAAACAGTACAAAAAGAAAATGTTTCCATGTGCGGGTACGCGCCCGTGGTCTCGATGATGATCGGTTCGGGAGGCACTGAAGGCGAACTTTTGAAGTACGCGACCAGCGGCGACGTTACAGATCAGAGAGAAGTCGTTGGGTACGGAGCTATCGCTTTCAAGTGATATACCAAATATCTTAAATAATTAAGTCTCATACTAAAAATAGAGGACTGATTAGATGTTGGGTGATTCGAATAGGAAGATTATAGTCTTGGCTTTACTTATAATATTGACCGTATCGACTATCGGAATCTATACCTGGTACACTCAGTATCGTAACTGGTCGATCGAAGAACTGGATTCTAAAGTCGTTGGTGACAATGATCACGATATCTACGACCATCGGTACGATTTTGAATCTGATAGGGCAGGTGAGAAAGTTACAGTTGAAGGGAAGGTGACTTCGCTCACGAGCTACTCTACTAACCAGGGAAAATTCACTGAAATAGAACTTGACAACTACGGGCAGCTAAATTTATTCAAAAAAGGTTCTTTCGATCACGAAGTCGGCGATAAGGTGACTATCGATGTGAAATTCGAAAATGGATATCTTAACGGTGAACAGATGACTTTTTCACCTCAATTCCATCCTGATTTTCTAGCCACGAGTATACAGAAGATTGTTTGGGAAGCTAACGACATTGGCGGCTTCAAACTGGATCAGACAATGGCCTCTGATCAAACCCTCAGAGTTTCGATTGAAGGGTCCTCAAATGAGGTGAGTCTTAGTGAGGCGAGCTGTAGTTTGTATTCAGGAGCTCATGATCTTAGAGACGATTATGAGATGACCAACAAAGAGAACATACCCCGACCTGATGAACAGCTTATGGTGGATTACGGAGAGCTTTCCGACGGTAAAGAAAAAGAAAACGTGATATACCACGATGAAAACGACAATGGAATATTGGACGAGGGCGATTATTTCGAAATAGACGGTCTTGAAAGACCGGATTCATCTTTGTCGTTGAACACCTATCATCTTTTCATCGATAGTGAAAATACCGATTCGAATCCTCCGTCATGGAACTCATATATAATAATGAATGATAACGGTCTCTTGAGATTCGAGTAACTCAAGTCCTCCTCGAAGGCCTGTACCTCTTGATCTCACATTCATCGTACGCGCCACATCTACCGCAGTCACGGGGATGAGTGACGCATCCTTTTTCCTCGGCGATCCTGCCAGCTATCTTAGCTCCTTTTTTCTTATATCTATCAGATTTCTCGACTGAGATCTCTCCAGATATACCTGTTCTTCCTGACCAACTCACGTTCTTCAAACCACACTCTTCAGCCTTCTCTACCGCTCGTTCCATGACTTCCCGTGTAGCTCCTTCGTAGTCCTCCATCACAAAATTGGGTCTGAAAGCTAAAAAATTCAAAGGAAGTTCTTCGTCGATATCAGCCAAAAATCCCGCCAGCTTCTCAACGTCATCTTCATTTATGCCCGGAATCAATAGATATCTAAATTCCCACAGTTTATCTTTTGCTTTCCTAGCTACGTACTCCGCGTTTCTAAGCACGGGCTCAACGGGAGCTCCTGTCAGCGCTCTATGAACCTGATCTTCGTAGGCTTTTATGTCAAATGTGATAGAAGTAGTGAATCCAAGCACTCTCTCCAAAGAACGCTCGGTCATGAATCCGTTCGTATCGTAATTCACTTTAATATCTCTATCGATCTTCCTGGCCTCTTCCACCACTTTTTCCACATAAGGTAAACTGACGGTCGGAGAACCTCCGCTGAAAAATATCCTGTCAGCTCCCATAAGTTTACCTCTTCTCGAATTCACTCTAGTGACGGCTTCTTCCGCGAGCGTTTCCGGAGAAATCTCGCCTCTCAATTTAGTTTTCTGCTCGGGATGATGAGCTACATCCCAATTCTGACAGTTCAAACACCTGTAATTACAGCCGGTCATGAAAACGGTATAACTCTTCGGAGGTGCGGGATGTAGTGTTGTAGAAGCCACTTTGGGCTTTCCCATAAGGCAGACTCCGCACTCACCTTCAAGTCGATCCACTCCGCACCTCCACTCGCAGAGAGTGCAGTTCTTCAACTCTTCGAGATACTCTTCCATACAATATCAATAATTGAGGTAAACGGTTTTAGTTATTGTGTAGAAATCTAATCCCGCGTCGCCCTGCTCTCTCCAAGTTTCGCTGGAAGATCCTTTCATACCTCCGAAGGGAACGTGCAGTTCTAGACCGGTGGTCTTCTCGTTTATTTTCACGACCCCTGACTCTATATCGTCTACAAAATTATGAGCTTTGGATAGGTCCTCAGTAATTATACTCGCGGATAGACCGTACTCGACGTCGTTAGCTACCTCGACCGCTTCTTCATAATCCTCGGCTTTGATGACGGCGAGAACAGGACCGAATATCTCTTCTTGAGCTATCCTCATGTCCGGTTCAACATCTTTGAAGACTGTCGGTTCCACGTAATATCCATTGGAATATTTCTCTCCTTCGGGTTCCTTTCCACCGCAGACCAGTTCTGCCTCTTCCTTCCCGATCTCGATGTACTCCAATGTGCTCTCGAGTTCCTCTTCACTCACCTGCGGACCCATACCCGGGTCTTCGGTATCGGGGCCAATCTCTATTGACTGAGCTTCTTCTTTCAATCTCTCCACGAACTCATCATACACCTTCTCATGAACTATAGCCCTTGAATTGGCCGTACAAGCTTGCCCTGTGACTCCGAAAGCGCCGTTCTTAACCATCTCGACCGCTTCGTCTATATCGGCGTCATCCATCACCAGAGCGGGATTCTTTCCGCCCATCTCGGTCTGCACTCTTTTACCGTCTTCAGAAGCTTTCCTATAGACCAGATCACCCACTTTTCTACTGCCCGTAAACGATACCGCTTCTACGTCTTCATGAGTTACTAGAGCGTCTCCCACTTCTGAGCCAGAACCCGTGACTAGATTTATCACGCCTTCAGGGATATCCGCTTCTTCCAATATCTCCACCATCTTTCGGCAAACGTTAGGAGCTAATGAAGCGGGTTTCACCACGACCGTATTTCCGGCCGCCAGTGCTGGAGCTATCTTCCATGCTGGTATAGCGATCGGATAATTCCAAGGCGTTATCAATCCAACGACTCCCAGAGGTTCTTTGATTGTGTACACACCTCTATCTCTCTTACTAGAAGATTTTATCTCGCCGCCCAGCTCTTTGGCTTTCTCAGCATAATAATAAAATATATCTATAGCTCTCTGGACTTCTCCACCCGCTTCCGATAACGTCTTCCCCTCTTCCCTGGAAAGCGTTTCGGTCAGTTCTTCTTTACGCTCTTCCATCAGCGCGGCAGCGTCTCTCAGTATCTTGCCCCGCTCGGGTCCCGCCATCTCTTCCCACGTTTCACTCGCGGAAAGAGCGGCTCGGACAGCCTTATCAACGTCTTCTTCAGTCGAACTTTGAAAAATAGCTATGATCTCATCGAGATCGGCAGGATTTTTTACTTCGAAAGTCTCCCCTTTTTCCGATTCTACCCAATCACCGTCTATAAAGTTATGATATTGTTCAACTTCTTTAGACATCCTTATCGGTCTATATAAAAAAGAAGCGGGTTAAAATAGTTGAGGTTTTAGCTATTCGATATTTTTAACTTCTATCTTGAATATCAAAGTCTCCCCAGCTAAAGGATGATCTCCGGATTTTCCATAAGCATCTTCAGGAGGGATCTCGACTTCTTTCTCTTTGCCGACCTCCATACCTTTGACGCCCTCTTCGAATCCAGGTATGACTTCCCCTTCACCCACGGTAAAGCCTAACGGCTCGTACTCTCTTTTTGAGTTGTAAACGTCGGCTTCTTTAGCTATATCTTCTTTAGAAGAGTCGAATACGGATCCGTCCGTCAGCCTTCCAGTATAGTCCACCTCTACATAGTTTCCGTCTTGAACAGCCATATCTTTCACTCGTAGAAACAAAGAGACCAATCTATTTTTAATTTCCCCTTCAACTTTATAGAAAATTTTAAAGCCCTTATACCTTCATTTCTATCCATGAGCCTCATAAGATTGGAAGTCGACGGTTGGGAGAAATCCATCACATTTTCCGCTTCACACCTACTTCCCGGTCACGAGAAATGCGGGCGTATGCACGGTCACAACTACGCTATCCACTTCAGGATAGAGGGTCAACCGAAAGAGGAAGGGTTGGTATATGATTTCATACCGATCAAGAGAAAATTGAGAGAATTGGCCGAAAGATTTGACCATCGTGTCCTTATACCGGGACAGTCCGAAAACATCACCGTCCAGGGCGAAGAAGTATACTTCGAGATCGAAGATAATAGATACGTTTTTCCGGAAAGAGACTGCGTGATCCTGGGACTGGAACGGATGACGGCCGAAAATCTCGCCAAGTACGTTCTGACAAAAGTTATCGAGGAGATGGAATTTCCTGTAAACATAAAAGCGGTAGAGATAGGTGTAGACGAATCTAGAGGACAGGGTGCCTGGGCGAGGAGGGAGATGGATGAGTAAAGCCGTCGTTCTCCTTTCGGGAGGACTCGATTCTTCCACCACCCTAGGCATAGCTAACGAGGAATACGATGAACTGTACGCGCTCACTTTCCTGTACGGACAGAAGCACGAAAGAGAGAGAAGAAGCGCAAAAGATCTAGCCGACTATTATTCCGTAGATGAACACAAGATGCTCGACATCCCTCTACTGGAAATTGGCGAATCTTCACTGCTCGAAGATGGGGAAGAGATACCGGAACAAGAGATAGAAGAGATCGGAGAGGAGATACCTTCCACCTACGTACCTTCACGTAACATCATATTCCTTTCTTATGCCCTTTCTTACGCCGAAAGTATAGGTGCGAACGCCATCTACATAGGAGCCACAGCTAGAGACTACAGCGGATATCCCGACTGCAGACCCGAGTTTTACCAGGCATTCAGGAAGATGGCCGAAGAGGGGACTAAGAGAGGTGTAGAGGGCGATCCAGTAAAGATAAATTGCCCTCTCATCGACATGGGCAAAGACGAGATAGTGAAGCGAGCCGATCAATTGGACGTTCCGCTTCATCTCAGCTGGAGCTGTTACAAAGGGGGAGAAAAGGCATGCGGCGAATGCGACGCGTGCAAACTCAGGTTGAAAGGTTTCGAAAAGGCGGGACTGGAAGATCCTATAGAGTATGAAGACTGAGCTGAAGATCGAGTAAAACCGTTTTTCATGTAGAGTCAAACTAAGGGACAAATTTTAAATGGAACACCTTAACCTTTCTCTCAACGATGTCCCCGAACATAGGAGCTATAAGCAATAGCTACCGGCGGGGATGGGATGCCATATTCGATTTTGCAGTTCACCTATCAGAGACTATAAAGGAACGTATCAACATAGCCGATCCACTATCATTATACCAAAAAGTGACCAGCAGTGATGTAGAAAATATCACCCAACTAGAAGATATCGATAGAGAAGAAAAGAGATACGAAACCCTGTTCGCTGAAACAGATAAAGATCTTCAACCGGAACGTGAAAAATTGAAAGATTCGATGAACGATCTGGCGGGAGATTTCGACCCGGCTTCAAAGGCAAAAGAAGCCTTGATGTCCGTATGGGCTAAGGTGATAAAGGATTCAAACACTATCAAGGCCCTTCAAAAAACGGGCAGAAAAGTGTACGAAAGTGTTATACAGTGGATACTACCCTTCGATTTTGGATCAGAGAGTTCGACTTTAGAGTTTACCGATGAAAAGGAGCTTTTTTCAAATAACTACCTGGTTAAGATGGTTGATGAAAAGATCAGAGAAAGCATGAGAAAAAGAGTCAGAAAGGCCATACTTTGAAAGGATATTCCCCCGCTTAGGGTTCGTCCATTTCCGATTTTGGATCTTGGGCCCACGCATCATATATCAAAAAGTGGGAAAGTTTTCGCTGTCACTATCAAAAATCGAACGAAGCGAGCCTTTCATGGGGGTGGGATATATGGAGGGAACACTAAAGTCCCGGCCTATTGTAAATATCTGTCAAAGTTACCTACCAGTGATCCTCTTCTACTTCCAGCTGAAGATCCTCGTAGATATCTTCGAGGAGATATTCTATATCTTCGCTCTCGAATTCGACATATCTCCCTTTACCTGTCTGCACTTTCGCTTTAAAGGCCGATTCGTCCTTGGTTATCTCTATCGAACATATCGGTTCTTCCATACGATTCATCTTACGCTTGGGAACAATTAGAGGTCATACAAAATAGTTTCGGATGTTATCTCGACTTTTTATCGTTAAAGGTCGGTAAGGTCGAGATAACTGTAAGGATATTCAAGTGATCGTAGTAAGGAAGGAAAAATTATAAACACAACCCTAGCTTGAGGTCTTTTCGCTGGTGTCCTTATGAAAGAAAAATCCGAGCATGACTCGATTGGATACTTGATAGGTCAATACAAGAAAGAGCTCGCTATTTTTACCATAGGGATTATATTTCTTATCGCCATTTATACGTTTCCTATCCCCGTAATCAAAGGGCTCGAAAGCGGTAAAAGAGCCGCATTAGGCATCCTTTTTCTAGCCGCGATATTATGGATCACTGAGGCGATCCCTTTATACGCTACATCACTCATAATCGTAATCTCGCAGATATTTTTGATAGATAAAGCTACAGTTAGCGCAGATGAAGCTTTGGCTCCCTTCTTCAATACTATCATAGCGCTGTTCTTCGGAGGTTTCGTTCTAGCGACCGCGCTTCATAAATACAACGTGGACAACAAGATAGCTAAATATATGCTCTATCACGTTGGAAAAGCTCCAAAGAACGTCATGTTGGGTATGATGTTCGTCACCGGCTTCTTATCCATGTGGATGTCCAATACCGCTACGACCGCTCTGATGGTCGCTCTAGCGGTGCCGATCTATACCCAGATACCGAAGGAGGAGAAATTTAGGAAGGCTCTCGTTTTGGGTATTCCGTTCGCGGCCAACATAGGAGGGATGGCCACGCCGATCGGGACTCCACCGAACGCGATAATAATAGAAGCTCTCGCCTCTAACGGGTTTACACTTACCTTTCTAGAGTGGATGTTGATAGCCGGACCGATCACTCTAATCATGTTCTTCTTCGCTTATTTGTTACTGTTCTATTCCTTTAAGCCCTCGATAGATAAATTGAACATAGATATAGATCACAAAACCACTCCAGGTCTTTCTAGAAACCAGAAATTCGTTCTTTTGATATTCATCATCACCGTCGTTCTCTGGCTGACGTCTTCATTCGAGATGGTCGGATCATTGTTCCAATCTTCGGGTATAGTGGCTATCGTCCCTGCTATAGTTTTCTTCAGCACCGGGATATTGGATAAAGAAGATCTCGCCGACCTGAATTGGAACGTCCTATTACTGATGGGTGGTGGCATGTCACTAGGAAACGCCATCTCCTCGACAGGACTAGATACATGGATCGTTGGTCTAATAAATCAAGGCGCTTTAGGACCTCTTCTGGTGATTCTAGCTTTCTCCGGTTTAGCGATCACGCTTTCCACTTTCATGAGTAATACGGCGACGGCCGCGCTTATGGCTCCGATAATGGTAGTCATAGGGATGGACCTAAATTCCACCATCTCGATCATGGCATCGATAGCTCTAGCATGTTCGATGGCCATGGCGTTACCGGTAAGTACTCCGCCAAACGCTATAGCCTACGGAACCGACGAGATAGAGATAAAGGACATGATAAAATACGGTGCAACGATCAGCGCCGTCGGCCTAGCATTGTTGACGCTGGTCTTCGGATTCGGTCTATATTACTACTAAAAAACCGGTGGCTGAATAGGGCCATCAAAATACCTTCAGGGTGAAAATTCACCCGAACTCATTTTCTTTTCAAAGTCGACTGATTTCTTATACTAAATCTCTAACCGATGTATTTTTTATTTCCCATCAGTTCGGAAAATTGTTTCATGCGAAACTTTCTTATAATATAGTTTCATATGAAACCTTTGTTAAATCCACTTTAGTCCATTAGGGGCGCGTGAAAGACTCATGAAAAAAATCGAAGCCGATATCGAAGAAGAAACGTCCATCCACAAATTATATCAGATAGGTCACAAAAGGCTTATAGGTTTCGTCAAGGAGGAATTGGAACCCTATGATTTCAATCGTGGAGAATTCCCCCTTCTATTCAGTCTTATCAAAAAAGGAGACGGAGTGACCCAAAAAGAGATACGGGAGATGCTTCCCATCTCCAAAGCTACGGTATCCAAGATAGTGAAAAGTTTAGAGGAAAAAGGCTATCTGAGGAAAGAAAAAGATCGGGAAGACAAAAGAGCTACGAGGATCTTTCTGACGGAAAAAAGAGAAGAGATGGAGGACATAATTGAGGAGATAGACGGTAAAGCAGAGGACGTGATGTTGAAGGGTTTCGATGAGGAAGAGATAGATCAGTTTCGAGAATATCTCAAGAGGATGATAAAGAATATAGAAAAAGAGGGGTAGTGGAGATGAAAATATGAGTGAGAAGAAGTATGCGATAGAAGTCAAAGACCTTGTGAAGAAATATGATGGTTTCACAGCTTTGAAAGGAGTTTCTTTCAAAGTGAAGAAAGGAGATGTTGTGGGTTATCTCGGACCTAACGGAGCGGGAAAGACGACCACGATAAAACTGCTCACCAACTTATTATCGCCTACCTCTGGTGAGGCATATATCAACGGCATAAACGTCTTCAAAGACCCGACCCATGCTCTGAGTGATGTCGGGGCCCTTATAGAAGTACCAGGGATGTACGACTATCTAACACCACATGAACTTATGGCTCAGTACGGTAAGGTCTACAGGATGGACAAAGATGCGATAAGAAAAAGGATAAAACAGGTACTGAAGACGGTAAAACTGAAAGACTGGGAACATGAGAAGATAGACGAATTCAGCACCGGGATGAGAAGAAGATTAGCTATGGGCTTGGCACTGTTATCCTCTCCCGAGATACTGATACTCGACGAACCCGTGATGGGTTTGGATCCAGAAGGTATAAAAGAAGTCCGTGAGATGATCAGGACTTTGAAAGAGAAAGACATAACCGTCTTCTTGAGTTCCCACCTTCTTCAAGAGGTCAGCATGACCTGCGATAAGGTGATATTCCTTTTTGAAGGAGAGATCATGGCTTACAACGATGTGGATGAGATCTTAGATGGAACTCAAAATAAGAAAATATCCGTTGAATTTTTGAATCCGCTATCTAAGCCGGATAAGGAAAAATTGAGTTCTATAAAGGAGATAAGAAAAGTGAAGATAGAAGGAAATACAGCGAAGATATACAACAGCGGAGATAAGAAAACGAGGGCTGAGATATTATCGAAACTAGTTGAAGAAGGCTTCAAGATAACGACTTATTCCTGTGGGAAACAGGATCTAGAAGATTTCTATATATCTCTCATGGAAGAAAAAGGAGGGGATCAAAATGTCTGAAGTGGTTAAAAAGACCAAAAGCGATCTTTATGATACTTTCTTATCGACTAAATTCGAGCTGCGGAAGCACTACCGGCGGAAGAGAATCCAGATGGCTGTTCTGCTAGCTCTTGTTCTGGCATCTATATTTTACATAGTACCGTCTATATGGGATATCGGACTGGCTGAAACCGCAGGCGGATTCGCCATACTAAACCTTAACTTCGTTAGTCTACTTGTCATCATCGCGGGTGCATTGTTTGCCGGAGATATAATATCTTCAGAGTTCGAAAACAGAACTGGTTTGATATTATTTCCGACACCTCAAGATCACAACAGTATTTTCATAGGGAAATATATCGCTTCCATAATCTCTACATTATTGGTATTGACCATATATTATGTCGTAACAGCTGTCGAGATACATTATGTCTACGGTATCGGCGGAATATCGACTGAGTTTCTGAAGTCCTACCTGTTCTCCATACTGTACATGTTCGGTGCCGTGAGCTTGATATTTTTCCTGAGCAGCGTTTTGGATAGAGCCATCACTTCTACCCTTCTAGGTTTCTTTTCGCTGATGATGATACTGCCCATAGTTGAACAGGTGTTAAAACTCGTAGAGGTGGAACCTTGGTTCCTGATCACATATTACGATGTTTTTATAACAGAAGTTCTAGCAGTGGCACAGAGTTCTAATTTCGGAGGTCCGCCTAGTGCATCAATGACCACTTTCACCCCCCATTTCAATACCGGTATAATGGTGATCCTAGCTTATACAGTGATATTTTTCCTGATGAGCCTCGTTTTTGCGGATAGGAGGCGAGTAGAATGAATGGAAAGAGTTCTAGAAAGATTTCCATATTGCTGCTTCTAGTGTTGATGTCAAGTCTCTTTTTGGTACCTTCGGCGAAAGGTCAGTCCAGTGGACAGAACCCGATAACTCAACCAGATATAAAAGTAGAAAAGATCGAGTTCTCTGATGGTGAGCCAATGGAGGATGATAATATAACTATAACTGTCACGGTGAAAAATAATGACACTATGCCTCTCCAGGGCCTTACATTGGTTTTCCTGGTAGACGATGCGGAGATAGAAAACATATCTAATATAAGGATAGGTGCAGGGGAATCTAAAACCTACAAGATTTCATGGAAAGCCGAGGGCGGTGTCCACGGTGTAAGTGCCGTCTTAAAGTACAATGATGTGATGATAAGAAAAAGCGCGAACAATCAGAAACTTTCCGTAAAACCGAAACCTGTTGGAGATGTTAACTCTTTGCTTCTATCGCTCGGTGTTATAGCTGTAACTGTATTACTGACAAATCTGATCTACAGCGTGATAAAGGCTCTAAGGATCGGAAGTTAAGATGTTCAAAAAAATAATGGTCACGGGAGGAACTGGAAATGTTGGCAGGCCGACTGTGGGATCCCTCATAGATAGAGATATGGACCCGAATAGGATCGTTCTCGCCGTAAGAGATATAGATAGGGCTAAACAATCGTTCGATCCAGACTTTGAATATCGCAACTTCGACTTTGAAGACGAAAAAACTATCGAAGGGAGTTTGGATGATATTAAAAAATTGCTCCTGATAAGACCACCGGCTATCTCCGACGTAGAAAAATATATCTTTCCTGTCGTGGACGAAGCGGAAAAAGCCGGTGTGGATCGGATAGTTTTTCTCTCCTTGATGGGCGTCGAAAATAATCCGTTCGTCCCTCACCACGATATCGAGAAATATATCGAGAGTTCAAACGTGAATCACACGTTTCTAAGACCGAGCTTTTTCATGCAGAACCTGACGACCACTCACCTCGAGGAGATAAGAGATAGAGATCAGATTTTTGCTCCAGCGGGAAATGGGAGAACCAACTTTATCGATACAAGAGATATCGGTGAAGTAGGGGCTGTAGTACTGACTGAAGACGGACACGAAAATAGAGCGTACGAATTGACGGGAAGAGATTCTCTGACATATAACGAGATAGCGAAAATAATGAGTGAGATATTGGATAAAAAGATAGAGTACGTTTCTCCTTCCATCCTTCATTTCTTGATCAGAAAAAATGACGAAGGGATCGAGTTAGGAAAGATACTGGTGATGATCGGGTTGTACACGGCGGCTAGATTAGGTCGTGCAGATGAATCCACTAATACTGTAAAAGAGATCCTAGGAAGGGAGCCTACTTCTTTTGAGGAATTCGTAAAAGATCACAGAGATATCTGGAAGAGATGATGTGGGTAAATTAGATGTTAATGAAATCTGTATCTACCATGTCTGTCTCTACTCCAAACCTACTCTTTCAGTTGATCAATATTTGCCCTCGGCCGCATTCTCCGTCGAAAACAATTCCTCGGCCTCATCTTCGGTGATTATACCTTTCTCGACAGCCAACTCCGGGACCGGTATGTCTCTTTCGTTCGATTCCTTCGCTATCTCTGCGGCCTTCATATATCCTATCTTGGGGCTCAACAGCGTAGCTAGACTTGCGCTAGATTCGAGATAATCTCTACATCTCTCTTCATCTGCACTTATACCATGGATACATTTTTCTCTGAAATCTGGTAAAAATTCTTTCAACATGGAGATAGACTCCAAGATATCGTAGGTGATTACGGGAGTCATGACGTTCAAATCTAATTGGCCGGCCTGCACCGCCATATCCACTGTTTTGCTGTTACCGACGATCTGGAAACATATCATGTTCAAACACTCCGCCATGACGGGATTCACTTTGCCGGGCATTATGGAAGAACCGGGCTGAACAGTGGGTAAATCGAGTTCGGCCAATCCGGTCTTGGGTCCGCTCGCTAAAAGTCTCAGATCGTTGGCAATCCTTAACAACTCCAAGACTAAATCTTTCAGACTTCCCATGAATCCACCCATGGGCATCCGGCTCTGCAGCACCTCGAAACTGTTCTCGGCGGTTCTGAATCGTTTATCAAATTCTATAGATAATTTTTCTACTACTTTTTTTCTAAAACCTTCGGGTGTGTTGATCCCGGTTCCGGTCGCTGTTCCCCCTATCGGAAGTTCATAGAGCTCCTCCATAGAGTCTTCAAGGCCTTTTACAGCTCTATCGATTGTTCTGGCGTAACCTTTGAATTCATCGCCTAGGGTGACCGGCGTGGCGTCCATGAGATGAGTCCTTCCAGACTTACCGATATCCGAGAACTCATCACCCTTATCCTCAAGATCACTTTTTAGACCTCTCAATTGGTCGATCAGTCCGTCCGACATCTCTATTATAGCCAGATGAGAGGCTGTAGGGAAAGTATCGTTGGTGGATTGAGACATGTTCACGTGATCGTTGGGATGGATAAAATCGTACTCGCCCTTTTTCCGGTCGGCGATCATCAAAGCCTTGTTGGCTATCACTTCGTTGACGTTCATGTGAAAAGAAGTACCGGCGCCGGCCTGGAATACGTCCACTGTGAAGTTTGGATAGGAATCTTTCTCTAGAAGACTTTCACAGGCCTGTATTATGTACTCTCCTTTATCATCATCCAACTTTTCGGTCTCGATATTAGCTTCCGCACAGGCTTTTTTCAATCGGAGATACGCTTCTATCAATTCGGGCCTTTCTTTACGGCCAGTAACAGAAAAATTCTCCATCGCTCTTTTCGTCTGTACTCCGTAAAGAGCGTCTTCTGGGATCTCTTTCTCCCCGAGAGAATCCCGCTCTTTTCTCATATTAGTCCTCCTCGTCCTTCTTCAATTTCGACCGAGCTTTTCCTATGGCGATATTCGGCGGAACGTCTTTAGGACACACCTCGTTGCAGTTCAAGTGGAACTCGCACGCCCACCATCCGTCCGGGTGATCGGCTAACTCTAACCTTTCATCGTTATCTCCTTCCCTAGGATCGATATAGAACCTGAATAATTTAGCTAGAGCCGCCGGCCCTCGATAATCTTCGTTTTCCCCGTCGACCGGACAGGCTCCAAAGCATGCGGCACAGAGTATACAGTTGGTGTAATCCTCCAGGTCCTGGACGTCTTCAGGGTCCATCCTTCGCTCTTTTTCAGGTTCCTCACCTTTCGGCTTCAGAACCGGTTCTACCTCCTCGTAATACTCGAAGAACTTTTCTTGGTCCACGATAAGATCTTTTTCTACGGGCAGATGCGGAAGCGGTTCGACCAAGATGGAATCTTCTTCCACTTCAGGTCCGCGATCCAGTGCCGCGTAATGCTTTATTTCCGCATCGTCCTCTCCATCGACGAGCGGTTTGACCTGCGTTCTGCAGGCCAGTCTCGGCACTTTATCGATAAGCATAGCACAGGAACCACAGACCGCTCCTCGGCAGGAGTAGCGGAAGGAAAGTGAATCGTCTAGATTTTCCTGGATATAGAAAAGGGCGTCTAGAACCGTTTGGCCAGAACGATAGGGGACTTCAAATTCGTCGTAACGCTCTTCTTCATCTCCGTCGGACCTAAATATTTTGAATTTCATCAATATTCACGCTCCTTTACCTCGAATCGGCCCATAGTTACGTCGGAATACTCGAGTTCAGGGCCATCCTCTCCTTTCTTCACCATGGTATGTTTAAGATATTCATCGTCCCGCCTATCTTCATGATCCGTCCTGTAATGGGAACCCCTGCTCTCTTGTCGCTCTATCGCTCCTATCGCGACCACTTCAGCTATCAGCAGCATGTTTCTCAATTCCAAGGTCCTTATCAGGGCCTGATTGAATTTTTCATCGTCGGATTCTACATACACGTCTTCGAATTTTTGCTTCAATTCTCTCACTTTTTTAAGACCCTCTTTCATCTCCTCGCCGTTTCTGAAAACCCCGAAGTGCTGGAACATCGTTTCTCTCAACTCCTGAAGTATCTCGCTGTATAGTATGCCGCTCTCCTTCTCTTTGATAGAATCGATCAATTCGCGATCCCTTTCGACCGATTCCTCGAATACCTTTTCATCGATATCTCTAGATTCATGTTCTTCGGAAGCTTTCTTCCCGGCTATCTTTCCGAACACTACCGTCTCCAGAAGTGAATTCCCGCCGAGCCTGTTCGCCCCGTGGACGCTGACACAGGAGCATTCGCCCGCAGCATAAAGTCCATCGGTCGCGGTCTCACATTCCAGATTCACTGAGATGCCGCCCATCGAATAGTGCTGTCCCGGTTGAACCGGTATAGGTTCTTCTACCGGGTCGACCCCGGCGAAATCTTTAGCTATCTGCCTGATCCCCGGCAGTTTCTCCTCTATCTTTTCTTCGCCGAGGTGCGTGAGGTCAAGATGCACATACTCGTCCTCGAAACCTCTGCCTTCGTCCACCTCGGTTATGATCGCTCTAGCTACGATATCTCTGGGAGCCAACTCCATAGCCTCGGGAGCATAATCTTCCATGAATCTATCGCCTTTGCTGTTCTTCAGATATCCTCCCTCGCCCCTGGCTCCTTCGGTCATCAGTATATTAGAATCGTAAAGCGTCGTGGGATGGAACTGGATAAATTCCATATCCTCCAGTTCAGCCCCGACTTCATAGGCCAAATATGCCCCATCCCCGGTGTTTATGAGCGCGTTCGTTGAACGATTATATATCCGGCCGAATCCTCCGGTCGCCAGTATTACAGATCCAGAAAAGGAATGGATAGTACCGTCTTTCACATCCAAAGCGGTACAACCGACACATCTTTCATCTTTGGTCACGAGCGAAGTGACAAAATACTCGTCGTAAAATTCTATCTCCCTAGATATCGATTGTTCATATAAGGTATGAAGGAGATTGTGACCGGTCCTATCCGCGGCGTAACAAGTCCTGGGAAAACCGGCTCCTCCGAATGGACGCTGCGCTATCTTGCCGTCTTCGAAGCGGGAAAAAACCGTTCCCATGTGCTCCAGTTCGATAACCGCTTCCGGCGCATTTTTACACATTTTGTCGACAGCGTCCTGGTCCGCCAGGTAATCTGATCCTTTGACCGTGTCGAAGGCGTGATCTTTCCAATCATCTTCCCCGGCGTCCGGCGCGTTCCCCAAAGCGGCGTTGATACCTCCTTGTGCAGCGACGCTGTGCGACCTCATCGGATGTACTTTCGAAATCACCGCGACATCTTTTCCTTCCATCATCGCCTCGATAGAAGCTCTCAAACCCGATAAACCACCGCCGATCACCACTATCTCGTGATCGTGAAACCTTTCATCTTTCAAATCTAGCCCTCCTGATCTCTTATCACTATATAAATATAACATGCTTATTAATACTTTGGTGGCCGTCTTAAAGGGAGAGGTCGTGCATCGGCGATAACTTTATTTAAATTATCACAAATTAGTTAAAGAGGCAAAAATGGACGAGGGTGAGAGAGAACCGAATTTCTTTGAGATGGTAAGACTCCCCTTCCTCTTCGCGATCGTTGTACCTATCGTCTCCGGGACTCTAGTTTCCGTTTCCATCTCAGAATCGTTCAAGCCGGTCGGATTCATACTCGTCTTCACGATCGGGATAAGCCTCCACATCACGACCAACGTATACAACGATATCTACGACACGCTGCAGGGTGCGGACAACCATATATCGAAGAAGAACGAATTCAGCGGAGGCTCAGGCGTCGTCGTCGAACATCCTCAGCTTCTTCCGAAGATGTTCCTGATCGCAAGAGCGGGCATAGTCGTCGGTGTTATATGTACCGTCCTGCTCATGTTCTTCATAGATCAGAGTCTTTGGATTCCTCTTTGGATGGTCATCGGGCTGTCCATTTTTTTCAGTAAATATTATACTGCGGAACCCGTTAAATTCGCTTATAGAGGTCTAGGAGAGATCGTCGTTTGGATCGGTTTCGGTCCGTTGGCTGTACTTCTGGCGGGTTTCGGGCAGAACATGGGTTTTAATCCCATACTGTTATCTATATCTCCGATCACCGGTTTAGGGACCCTATTCATAGTCTGGATGGGAGAGATGGTCGACCTTCCCACTGATGTGAAAGGAGGAAAGGTCGGGATTGTCCCAAGGATCGGTTTTAAAAGATCACGTTACGGGCTGATAGCGATACATTCCCTAGCTCTCATAAACGTCGGATTAGTGGCTTTTCATTTTTTAAATCCCGGATGGCCTCTACTGATCGTCTTGGTTCCCTATACGGTGTTTCTTCCGAAGATGTGGTCCAAGTTGAAAGACATGGAAAGCCATGAAAAAAAGATAGAACGGGTCTCAGCTATCAATTTCAAGTGGTATGCGATATTTTCTATCTTTCTGATGTGCGGGTACGGCGTTGATCTGATTTTGGACCTATATTTATAAATCATCTCTCGATCATAATCTCAGAAGAGCACCTTTTTCCAGCACGTGTTTTATCAAGGCGGGAACGGGTCCGGGTACCGCTACAGGGGTAAAAGAGAGTAATCCGTTGATGTCCCCGAGACTGATCACTAAGGCTACTTCACTTCTGCTGTATTTTTTCAAGGCTCTTCCCTCACGAGTTCTAACGATATTTTCGAAGATGACTTTAGAATGTGCATCGGCGTTGTGCCCGGTCTTCTCCTCATCTATATCGGTGATATCTCCTCCTACGAACACATTTGGATGGCCTTTCAATTGAAGATGATCATTCACTTTCAAAGCACCGCTCTCGGTGAAACAGGATCCTTCAAATCCCCTAAACAAGCTATCATCGTAGTCCAGACCAGTAGACCATATGCAGACATCGGCCTCGATCTTTTCACCGCTATCGGTTTTGAACGTATCTCCTTCGCGAGAAACTACTTTTTCATCGAATCTTAAGTTCACACCCTTGCTTTCGAGATACTTCTCCGCGAAATAGGAGGCCATCCCGGGATTCCTTTCGATCAATCTTTCGTGAGAATGGACGAGGACGACTTCTTTTTCCGTCTTGGAAGCTAGTTCAGCCGCGGTCTCAGTTCCTATAAGACCACCGCCGACTACCAATATCTTATCCGCTTTCGAGACCTGAACCGATAATTCCTTCACCTCTTCTCCCGAGCTGATCGTGAAGACGTTCTCGTCATCTTCCAGATAGACTGGGTACTCGGCTCCGAGTGAAACCACTAGAATATCGAACCCAACTTCCCTATCCCCGGTTGAAACCTTCTCCGGGGTTATCTTTTCTACTTTCTCGCTTATGATCTCCGTATCCATCAAAAAATCAGAATAGCTTTTCGTTATGTCGGCATGAAGATCGGGATCGGTGATCAATTTGGGTAAAGAGGGATAATATTCGAAATACTCTTTTTCATCTATCAAGATACTTTCTAGATCATCTCTATGATCCAGCTTTTTAGCGAGCATCGAGCCGCAGAATCCACCACCTAAGATCACTACCCTCATCGTTCTTTTACCCGTTAGGGAAAATAAATAATTAATGTTATGTTTTTAAACCCAGCTCATTATCGAGATATGAACCCTTTTAGCCTTTCACTATCCGTTCTATCATGTCCATCTCTTCTAAAGTCGGGGTCAGTTGGAATATCTGTCGATCGAGTCCTATTTCTTCACGCTTTTCTATCTCTCGCTTTACGGACTCTACACTCCCGACAAGACCTTTCTCCTGGACACTCCTATAAACGTCTTCATTCTCACCGGTGATCTCTTTCAATTTTTCTCGAGCTTTTTCGTCGGTCTCACCCAGAAAAGTGATGGCCGGAGCCGCATATTCCATCTCAGAAGGATCTCTCCCGACTTCTTTGAGCCGCTGACCCATATCTCGGATATGTTCTTCTATATCGGCGGTTTCGTCGGCGGCCATCAACCAGCCGTCGGCTTTTTCCGCGACGAGTTCTCTAGAGGGTCCGGACATGCCCGCGTACCATATCGGCGGAACTGGATCTGGTTTCGGCTTGACAAGACCTTTCTCTACCTGGTAATATCGGCCTTCATAATCCACGCCGTCTTCCTCCCAGAGCCTCTCTATCAACTCGATCGCTTCTCTAGCCTTGTCGATCCTATCGTCGTGGTCGTAGAACTTCAATCCATAGGCTTCATATTCTCTCCTATACCAGCCCGCGCCTATACTGAACAGATATCTACCACCGATTATCTCTTGAAGTGTGCTTATCTTTTTTGCCAGGACCGCGGGACGTCTGAAAGCTTCACATATGGTGGTATGCGAAATATCGACCTTTTCAGTTGTCTCGGCGATCGCAGAGGCGAGTGTCCAGGCTTCGAGAGAGGGTGATTCTTCTCCTTTCAGCGGATTCAACAGATGATCCGGAATCCAGAGTGTGTCTATACCTATCTTTTCAGCCCTCCTAGCGACTTTTTTCACGTATCCGTAACTCGGAGCCTTTTCGTCCTCTTCTATCGATGAACTGAACCATCCGCCGTATATGGGGAGATACAAACCGAATTTCATCATATACCCACCTATTGGTTTATCACACGGTTATATCCGGCCCTTTAATAATATTTTTTGAAAATCTATTGTAAATATCTAGAAAAGACCCGATCTTGGACCCATACAAATTTTTTATACGTAGTAACGTATGGTATCTCGATGGTCACGACCGGATCTTATATTCTAGCTCTGGACGAAGGAACCACAAGCGCTAAATCTTTCGTCATCGATCCTGAAGGTGAAATAGTCGGTAAAGGACAGAACTCCTTCGAACAGCATTTCCCGAAACCCGGATGGGTGGAGCATGATGCCGAGGAGATCTGGAAGGAACAGTTAAAATCTTCAAAAGAAGCCTTGAAAGATGCTGGAGCAAGTACAGAGGACATATCTGCAATCGGGATCACTAATCAGAGGGAAACAACAGTACTTTGGGATAAAGATACCGGAAAACCTGTTCACAAGGCCATAGTATGGCAGGATAGACGAACTTCTGAGATAATCGATGAGATGAAAGAACAGCATTTCGATCTGATCCATGAAAAAACCGGTTTGATCCCGGATTCGTACTTTTCTGCGCCCAAGATAAAGTGGTTGATCGATGAGAAAAGGAAGATAAAGCAGAAAGTCTCCAAAGGTGAGGTCATATTCGGAACTATAGATTCCTTTCTGATCTACAAGTTGACCGGAGGTAAGATCCACGCTACCGATCCTTCGAACGCTTCGAGAACCATGCTTTACGATATCGGGGATCTAGAGTGGAGCGAAGATCTGCTGGACATATTTGATATAAAAGCTTCGATACTTCCAGAGGTCAGGAATTCATCGGACCTGTACGGTCATACGGAAGAAAGTTTGTTCGGAGAGGAGATACCGATTTGTGGGTGCATCGGAGATCAACAGGCTGCCCTTTTCGGCCAGTCATGCTTCGAGAAGGGAATGGTGAAGAACACCTACGGGACGGGGAATTTCGTTCTCAAGAATACTGGTGAAGAGAAGTGCCGCTCTCAGGATCTACTCACCACCGTTTCATGGAGCTTGGACGGGGAGGTGAAATACGCCCTAGAAGGAAGCGTTTTCATCGCCGGAGCGGGCGTCGAGTGGTTGAAAGATTCCCTAGAGATCATAGATGAGCTGGACGAAGCTGAAAGACTTGCGGAGTCCGTGGAAAACCATGAAGACGTGTATCTCGTACCGGCTTTTGTCGGTCTAGGCGCTCCCTACTGGGATCAGTATGCAAGAGGGACGATAACCGGCATGACCAGGGGAACGGATAAAGCTCATCTTGCCAAAGCCGCTCTGGAAGCCATGGCCTACCTTTCTCAGGACGTCCTAAAAGAGATGGAAGAGGAATCGGGTATAGAAGTGAAAGAGATAAGAGCCGACGGCGGAGCAGCAGAGAACGATTTCTTGATGCAGTTTCAGGCCGATATATCCGATAAGAGGATACTTCGACCTAAAGAACTGGAGACCACTTCTATCGGCGCCGCATTCATGGCCGGGTTAGAAGCCGGGATATGGAAAGATAAAGAGGAACTCAAAAGTTTGTGGCATGCAGAAGAAGTCTACGAACCAGATATGAGTGAAAAAGAAAGAAAAAGATCGTATGAAGGATGGAGAAAAGCGGTCGAAAGATCACTGGGCTGGGCTGAAAAAAGAGATGATACGATGAGGTTAAATCATGAATGAAGTAATAATAATCGGTGCCGGGATAACCGGCGCTTCTATCGCTAGAGTGCTTAGCAGATATGAAGAGTTAGATGTGACGATCATAGAAAAAGAGATAGACGTGGGTTGGGGAGCGACCAAAGCGAACACCGGCATAATTCATCCGGGACACGAGGACGACCCTGAAAGATATCCATTGAGAGCCGAACTGTGCGTGAAAGGGAACAGGATGTGGCACGATTGGACGGAAGAGCTGGACATCCCGGTCGAGTGGCCCGGCGAATTGATGATCGCTGAAGACGATGATGAGCTGGAAGTGCTGAAAGAGTATCTAGAGATCGGAAAAGAGAACGGCGTCACCGAACTCAGGATCATAGAAAAAGAAGAATTGATGGAATTAGAGCCGATGGTTTCTAGGGAAGCGAAGTACGCGCTATGGGCTCCCAGTGCGGGCGTCATCGAGCCCTGGGAAGCCGTGATAGCGTTAGTCGAGAACGCGGTCGATAATGGAGTAGATATCAAGCTTAATACCGAAGTCAAAGATATCGTTGTCAAAGATGGAGAAGTGGATTCCGTAGTGACCGATAAGGGAAAAGTGGAAGCCGATGTGGTGATAAACGCGGCTGGATTATTTGCCGACGAAATATCCGGTATGGTCGGCATAGATGATTTCGAGATAAAGCCGAGAAAAGGCGAGTACTATCTATTCGAGGAAAACGTGGAGAAAAAACCGGATAGATTGATACATCCGACACCTACTGAAAAAACGAAGGGAGTATACGCGGTCCAATCTGTAGAGGGTAATCTGATGCTCGGACCGACCGCGGAGGACTTGTCAATAGAATACAAGGATGAGAGATCGACCTCTGAAGAAGGTTTGGATTTCATCTGGAAACATTCTAAAGAACTGTTAAGGGAACTTCCGAGTGAGGCTCGAGTTTCAAAGACCTTCGCCGGGTTGAGACCCGAACCTCCCGCCGGGGAGTACATAATCGAAGGTTATGATGATCCATGGGGCTTCGTGAATGCGGCCGGGATAAGATCACCGGGATTGACTTCCGCCCCCGCTATCGCTGAAATGGTAGTGGATATCTTATCTGAAGAGCTGTGTATAGATCTGACTGAAAAAGATGATTGGGGACCTCGTAGGAACGGGATCACCAGATTTTCAAAGCTGAATAAAAAAGAAAAAGATGAACTGATAGACCAGAACGAAAACTACGGTAAAGTCGTCTGCATGTGTAAAGAGGTGACGAAAGCGGAGGTCTTGGAAGCGGTCGAAAGGATGAGGATTTTGGGAGATGAGGTCTCTCTAGACAGTATAAAATTTAGGACCTTGGCCCTTTTCGGTTTCTGTCAAGGATCGTACTGCAGGGCTAGGATCGCAAAGATATTATCCGAGGAGCTTGACATCCCTATGTGGGAGATCAACACTAGAGGTGAAGGAACGGGATACGGTATAGGAGACGTTAAAACGCTGCAAAGGGAGGAAGGATAAGTTGAAAGAAAAAAGTTACGAGAGCGTGGTGATCGGTGCGGGTGCGGCGGGTATCGCCGTCGCGGTAAGATGTGAAGAGTTGGGTTTAGATGTTCTTCTCATAGAAAGCAAAGATAAGATAGGAGGTATACCTTTACAGTGTACTCACCCGGGTTTCGGAAATTTCTACTATGATGAAAATCTGACCGGTACGGAATTCGCGGATAGGCTGATAGATAAGGTTGAGGAACTCGATATCGATTACTTAACGGAAGCTCACGTCAGTTCAATCGAAGATGAATCCGATCTGAGGAAGAAAGTAGAGGTGATCACCCCAAAGGGTCTTTTTTCGGTCAAATCTAAAACGATCATATATTGTACCGGGGCTAGAGAGAGGCACCGTTATGAGACCGGTATTCAAGGAGATCGATTGAACGGGGTATACACCGCCGGTGAAGCACAGACTTTGATGGATATCTACGGGTTGATGCCGGGGGAGAAAGTCGTCATAATCGGTTCCGGAGATATCGGACTTATCATGGCCCGAAGATTTGCTCTCGAGGGAGCGGAGGTTACAGGTGTGATGGAGATGCTTCCTTATCCTGGTGGACTTACCAGAAACGTGGTTCAGTGTCTGCATGATTTCGACATCCCACTATATACCAACAGGATAGTCAAAGAGATAAAAGGGGATAAAAGAGTAGAGAAAGTGGTTACCGCCGAGGTCTATGACGATCAAGATATCGTCCCTGATTCGGAGGAAATATTCGAATGTGACACGGTAGCTTTAGCTACGGGTCTTATACCTTACACTAAAAAATTGGACGAATTGAAAGTTATTAAAGACCCTGGGACTAAAGGACCAAAAGTGGATGAATTTTTAGAGACGAGTATTCCCGGTATATTTGCCGCCGGAAATATTCTAGCGATCAACGATTACGTGGATTTCGCAGCTTATCAGGGAGAAAGAGCGGCCGAGGGAGTTAAGAAGTTCATCGAAAACGAAGGCATACCTTCGAAGGACTGGATCGATATAAAGAAGGGTAGGAATATCAAGCTAGTGGTCCCTCAGTCGATAAGTGGAGAAAATCACGTCAGGCTTTACGCAAGAGTGAAAGAGCCGGAACCTAAAGTGGATATAGCGATCAAAGAAAATGATGAGAAGCTCAAATCGACCTCGGTGAATCCAGGAGAGATGATAAAGCTGGATATCTCTAAAGACCGGTTCAAAAGCATAGAAGATAGTTTGACCCTAGAGGTGAGAAGATGACGGAGGAGCAGTCCGTCGTCTGCATAATGTGTCCTCTCGGGTGCAAGGTGACCGTCGAGACGGAAAAAGGAGAAATATTGGAGTTGAAAGGAAACGCCTGTAAAGATGGTGAAGAATACGCTGAACAGGAAGTATCTTCTCCGACCAGAACGGTGATGAGCGTGGTTAGATGTAATAAAGGTGACTTTCCGACCGTTTCAGTTAAGACCAGTGAGCCCGTTGAAAAGGATAGAATTGATGAAGTTATGGATGCGATGAACAACATCGAGGTCGATGCGCCGATCGAAGTGGGAGATAAGATCGTCGAAGACGTCTTTGGATCGGGTGTGGACATAGTAGCTACCAGAGATGTTGAGAGAGTCTAGGAATGATCTTCGAGCCAGTTCAATATTTTTTCGTGATACTCTTCTTTCCATTCGGGATCGTTGAAGATCTCGTGATAAGAGCCCGCAAATTTTTTAAATTCTTTATCCTCCATATCTAAACTTTTGAAGAAGGTCTCTGCGCCTTCTATCGGAGTTATTTTATCGGCGGTTCCGGTCAAGAGCAGAAGTGGAGCGCTGAATCTTTCGTTTTTTTCGTGAGCTTTATCTATATTGTTGAAAAGGTCGCTAGCCAGCGCTAGTGAAATCTGTTCGTGGACATATTCGTCTTGACTGTAATTCTTCCTTTCCTCTTCACTTCTGGTCACTTCTTCCACATCTATAGAGTTCGATATCGTCTTCTTCGGAAAGAGTTTAGCAAAAAAAGAAACGAACTTTTCCATAAACATTGACTCTGAACTCTTCAAAGCCGGTGAAGACGATATCACGCCTTCAACTGCTCCAGGATATTCCTGGGCATACCTGATCACTGTCAAACCGCCTAGACTGTGGCCGAACAGAAAAGGTCTTTCATCAGTATTTTCAACTATATCATTGATTATCTCGATGGTCTCTCCCATCCTAGCGTGACCCCTAGGACCGTCTGATTCCCCGTGACCTGGCCAATCGAAAGTATGGAGTTTAAAACCTCGTTTTTTAGCCCTCTTTATCAACCTATATTGACGTCTGAAATGACTCCCTAAACCGTGCACAAGTACCAGATGACCTTTTTCAGCTTCTCCGAACTTTTCTGTGTGCAACATCGTGGGTATATAAACAGGCTCAGTATAAAAACTTAGCTACACATTTTCTCTGAAAATTCTAAAGATCGATGGGAAATCTGCAATTTTCCAGTAGAACTCGCTTCAAGTGAACGTTGGAAAAAATATTATCCAACTTACTCCAAAACAAGTTTTGTCACAGAGTTGGAGTTTTTAATTCCTACGTATTTAAAATATTGATAAAACTATGTTTATCTAGGAAAAAGTTTTCTACTGAGCCGGAGGAATAGGTTTCCCCAACGAACCTAATCCAAAGAAAACTCCTACATAGCTTTTTTCAACTCAACAGCAAATCTTACTCTATCTAGATCGATATTATTTACATCGATATCCGCTTCATTTTGTTCAGCTATCTGTCTGATCATATAATATCTAAAACCGCCATCACCGGTAGTATTTCCCGAGTATTCCTCCTTGGAAAGAAGATCCTTTATCTTTGGGTGAATTTCCTTACCATCGTCCTCGATCTGGACCAAAACTTTATTTCCTTTATCATACGTATCTATCTCTATCTCGCTGCACTTAGAACTCCTCAATCTGCTTTTCAATATCTCTACGAAAAGGTATTTTAAAGAATAAGTTCCTTTGATCTTACTGATACTATCATCGTATTTTTTTTCTATTTCTATGCCGCTGGACTTATCTGAACTTAATATCTCATCTAAAACTTCATCTATTATCTTGGTTAAGTCCTTTTCTCTCAGAGATTCATCACCATCTATCTTTCTTAGTGTTTGAGCTAGTTCCAAAACCTCATTCTCTTTCAACGCAGCTTCACGGGCTTTTTTGAAATAATTCCTATTTTCCTCCGACAAATCATCTTCTTGGATAAGTTGTAGATAACCCAAGACCAACTGATTGTTGCTTCGCAAGTCTTGACGAAGTATCGTATTAAGTAGATCCTTTCTATTCTCCGCTTTCACCCATTGTAGAAGTTCATAGCCCGCATACCCTATCGCTATACTGAGGATATAAAGTATCGGTGTTGTGAGTAGGATTTCAGTAACGTGAAAATTACCCAGAAAAATGGTGAGAGCAACAATATAAATCACACTACCGATCAATGCTGGAATTACATTGAACCTACTTGCGTAAAAGAAACTTGTAAAGCTAACCGGCAGAGCGAACAAGGTGAAGAAAATAATGTTATTAAAATAATAGGCTAAAACGAAAATGAACGGCCCCAAGAGCAAATTCACCCCTAAAGTGATAGCTATTTTCTCAGAAAAATCCATCTCGAGTAATCTGATCCAGGTCTCTAAGCTGATCTTTTCTCTAATCATCTACACCCACCCCTTTATTATACAGTAGATGATCTCGGTGAATAGATTTCCCTCCGGTGGATTAATCTTATAGTAGTTATATAGCTATTAATAAAAATATTTTTTGATATATTACTTGGTAGTGTATTGTCTGCAAAAAATTTCGTCAAGATTTAAGTAGTGATAACAATGATGATTCTATGGCGCTGAACAACGTACAAGTCAAGAAGATAGTGACATGGGTTGTTGATGAAGGATTATCAACTGCTCAAGCAGCAGAGGACTTCAACCGAAGTCAACGCCGTATTCAGCAGTTAGCTCAAGAATACAGAGAAACTGGTAAAGTTCCAAAGCTGAAAAAGCAAGGTAGAAAGAAAACTAGAGAGTACTCAGAAGAATTGATAGAACGAATAAAGGAAATCTGGAAAAAATTTCGTATGGGTGCTGTAGCGATCGCTGAACGTCTGAGAGAAAGACATGACGTAAAGATAGACAACAACAAAGTTCATGATGTATTGCTGGAGAATAACATGGCTAGAGAAAATGATAACAAAAAAGGAAGAAAGAAACCTTGGGTCAGGTATGAACGGAATCACAGTCTCTCAGCTGTTCATATGGATTGGCATCAAAACAAGCATGGTAAGTGGATCTGTGCTGTATTAGACGATTCTAGTCGTAAAATACTCTCCGCAGGAGAGTATGATGGTAGAAGCGCTGAAGCTTCTATAGAACTGCTAGATGAAGCTTTCGAGAAATACAATCATGTAAGATCTATCAGAGAAGTGATAACCGATCACGGGACAGCATTCTACGCCAATAAAAGAGACAAAGATGGAGAAGCTGATCATCCATTTGAAAACTACTGCAAGGAAAAAGGTATCAAACATCTGCTCTGTCAGTACAATCATCCGCAGAGCAACGGCAAGATCGAGAAATGGTTTGATACTTATGAAAAACATCGTTACAGGTTTGATTCAATGGATGAGTTTATTGAGTTTTATAACCAGATCAAACCTCATTTCAGTCTTGATCTGAGAACACCTGAAAAGGTGTTCTGGAAAAGACTTCGTTCATATATTTTAGGAAACTTCTTCGAAATGACCGAAGAAGGTGATAAAATATGAAACGAAATAATTCGAAGATAACACAATATATTACTTGGTAGAAAAAATTTCACTATGAATATTATCTATGTTATCATATTTTTAAATATATCAATATTAAAAATCCCACCTTCTAATCAAATAACAGAAAATTTATTAGTTCAAAACGTATGGTTTAACTTGAGATTAGTAAAAATAGGTGTTATTATGTCTGGACATTGGGGAAAATTGTTAAGAATAAATCTGAACGATATCAGCGCCGAAACGGAAGAACTTTCGGATGAGTTCATCAGAAAGTTTATCGGTGGAGCGGGATTCGCTGCCAAGATACTTTACGACGAAGTTGGAGAAGATGTTGATCCTCTTTCAGAAGAAAATAAATTGATAATCTCTCCCGGTCTCTTGGTAGGACCAAAAGTGCCGACAGGTTCTAAAACGACTTTTGGATTCAAGAGTCCTCAGACCGGCGGATACGGAAAATCACTGGTAGGTGGATGGCTCGGCGACGAGCTTAAAAAAGCGGGATTCGACGCCATGGTCATCGAAGGCAAAGCTGAAGAACCCTCCGTATTGATAGTCGAAGACGGTGAAATTAAACTTGAAGAAGCAGGAGAGATATGGGGTAAAGACACGCATGAAGCCGGAGAAATGATCAAGGATGAATACGGCGACGTGCGGACAGCGGTGATAGGACCCGCCGGCGAAAAACTTTCGAAAATGTCCATAATAGAATGTAACGAAAGACAGGCTGCGAGAGGCGGTATCGGAGCCGTGATGGGTTCCAAGAATCTAAAAGGTATAGGTATCAGTGGTTCCAAAGATTATCCTATACACGACGAAGAAAAGCTAGAGGAATTGATATCTAAATTTAGAAAGGAAACTCAAGAGCAGGGTCAGACCGATATGAAATACGGTTCAGGAGAAGCCCTACATCCATTGAACGTCGAAATAGGCGCGTTCCCGGTAAAGAATTGGGAGGCCGGGTATTTCAAAGAGGCCTATGATAAATTAGATGATCCTATGGAAGGACGTATAGATATCGATCCTAGAAAATGGACTGAAGAGTACAGAGACGGCAGAAGACCCTGTCCATACTGTACTAAACCGTGCAGTCAGTTTTTCAAAGCCGAAGACACTCCTTACGGCGATATAGCTATAGACGGACCAGAATATGAAACTCAGTACTCGCTGGGTGGAAACTGCGGTGTAGACGATGTAGAAGCAGTAGCGAAAGCGAACGAGATATGCGATAAACTCGGCATCGATACAATCTCTGCCGGAGTAACCGTGGCATGGGCCATGGAAGCTTACGAAAAAGGATTGCTTGAAACCGATCTGGATCTAGAGTTCGGTAATGCGGAAGCGATGATCGAAACCGTGAGAAGGATAGCCAAACAAGAAGGTGACCTAGGTGAACTGCTCTGCGACGGTGTCAAAGAAGCCTCTGAAAGGTTAGGCAAGGGCTCGGAAAAATTTGCCATCCATATGAAAGGTATGGAACCTCCGGGATACGAAGCTAGAGGTATGTTCGGCATGGGACTCGCAATGGGCGTCGCTCCAAGAGGAGGAGACCATCTAACGTCATGTGCATATGCTTTAGACTACGGAGGAAGTTTCTGGTACTTCGACGATTACAAGAGAAGGGACGTTGTCTCAAAAGGATTCCCGCTCAAGATGATGGAAGATCTGATGATGATATTCGATATCACAGGGATCTGCAAGTTCTCTAGAGGAATATATCTGGACAAAAAGCAAGTCGGTTTGGTGAACGCGATCACAGGTTGGGACATCACAAACGGCGAATTGTTAGAAGCTGGAGAAAGAGCTCACAACGTGGCTAAAGCTTACAATGTGAGAGAAGGCTTCCTAAGAGAAGATGACGTTTTACCGGAAAGAGTTTACAGAGAAGAAATCCCATACGGTCCTAATGAAGGTGCAAAAGTTCCGAGAAGAGAATATGAGAAGGCTCTGGACCGGTATTACACTGCGAGAGGTTGGAGTCTAGAAGGAGTTCCCACCGAAGGAAAACTAGAGAACCTCGATCTTACCGATGTAGCTGAAGAAGTGGGCGCTACGAAGCAGTAGATGACCTCTTAAACACCCTTTTCTTTTTCTGTTTTCGATCTCAGTATCTATTGTCTTTCCTAGAAGTACTTTCTAGTACGATTAGCTATCGCCACCAGAGTTAACATCACCGGAACCTCTACTAGGACTCCAACTACTGTAGCTAGAGCTGCACCAGATGTGATCCCAAAAACCGAGATCGCCACAGCTACGGCCAACTCGAAGAAATTACTAGCTCCTATCTCAGCGGCTGGTGCGGCTATCTCATGATCTAGACCCCAAAGGTAGGACCAGCCGTATGCTATCGAAAATATTGTGAAAGTGAATATCACCAGTGGTACAGCTATCAGCAAGATGTGTAATGGATTGTTTACTATTATGTCTCCCTGGAAAGAGAACAGTAAAACGAGTGTAAGGAGTAGGCCGATTATAGTTACGTTACTCATCTTTTCCAGAAATACGTTCTCGAACCATTCTTCTCCTTTTTTATCTATCAGATAAGTCCTAGAGAGATAGCCAGAAGCCAAGGGGATCCCAACATAAAGAATTACAGAAAGTATCAAAGTATCATAAGAATAGTGATCCCACCTATACCTAACAACAGGGTCACAAGGGGAACGTAGGCGAACAAGAGGATCAAGTCATTGCTGGCCACCTGAACCAGGGTGTATGCAGGATCACCATCTGAAAGATAACTCCATACAAAGACCATTGCAGTACATGGAGCAGCTCCCAGCAGCACGGCTCCAGCTATGTACTGATTCTGAAGCTCTACAGAAATAAAATCGCTGAAAACTATCGTCATGAAGAACCATATCAACCCGTACATCACGAATGGTTTTATCACCCAGTTAGATGTCCAGGTTACTATCAGTCCTCTTGGCTTTTCTTTGACGCCCAAGATACTCCTGAAGTCTATCTCCGCCATGGCAGGATAGATCATGAACCATATCAGTATGGCAATAGGTATATTTACATGAGCGTATTCAAACTCTCCTAATGTGTTGGGAACAAAAGGGACGTATCTTCCTACGACGACACCGATCACTATACAAGCGGCTACCCATACAGTCAGATACTTTTCGAAAAAACTTAGTCCCTGCTCTTCTGACATCTTCAACAACTCCCTTCAAGGTCATCTCCGATCTCTTTTCCTTTTTCCAACAGTTCTATGATTTTCAGCTCGGATACTTGATAGTATATCTTTTTGCCATCTCTATGTTTCTCGACTATGCCACAATCGACCAATTCTTTCAAGTGGTGACTGACTAGGGACTGTTCTAATTCCAAACATTCCGATATCTCGTTCACACATTTTTCTCCATCACCTATACAGTAGATGATCTTTCTCCGATTTGAATTGCCTAGACATTTATATAAACGATCCATCATATGATTATGTATTCATATGTTGTTAATATCTTTTTTCCCTCTTTTTCTCGCTCTCTAAAAATGATTATCAACGAAGACTTTCCACCCTTATCTAAACCGATTCATTCGGTTCTTTTAGGGCCTGTCCACTCCGTCTTACCTCTGATGACATCTATAAGAGCCTTGATCTTGATGAAATCTAGTAGATGTTTGTAGCCAAAAAGTAGAAATGGGGAGTATATCAGAAGTTCTCGTCCACTGCCTTCCAATTCAACCGCTAAAAGAGAAGTCAATATCATGATCACGTTGAAAAACAAAAATATTCCAATGATCTGAAGAAATAATCCGCTGAGAACACTCAATATTATTGATATCAACACTACGATCCCGGCGACGGGTAAAAACATGATAGATACGAGGAGAAAAGGATACGACAGAGTTTGAAGAAGGCCAAATCTCGGGTTGGTCAATATGTTTTTGTGTTTGAAAAGTGTCTGAAAAGTTCCTCTATACCATCTCAGTCTCTGCCTGTACAAGTCTTTAAGAGTGGTCGGCACTTCCGTATAAACGTAAGCTTCACTGCTCGCCTGGACCGTTTTTCCCAACTTTCTCATCTTTATAGTCACGTCGAAATCCTCGGTCAGTGTGTCCGGATCGTATGAACCCCCGCCCTGGAGTAGGCTTTTACGGAAGGCTCCGAGACAGCCCGGAACGACCGAAACCGAACCGAATATATCGAGTGCGCTCCTGAATATATTAATACCCACTAGATATTCGAGAGCCTGACACCTAGTCAGAAGACTATCCTTGTTCAAGACTCTGACATTTCCGGCTATGGCACCGATATCGGAAGATGCTCTGAAGCGCCTAGCCATGAGTTTTAGCGCCCGTCTCGAAACGATGCTGTCGGCGTCTACAGAAAAGACTATTTCGCCCTCAGCGAACATCAACCCGTAATTCAATGCAGAATATTTGCCGCCGTTTTTCTTATGAACGACTTTAAGATTTTTATTTTCGAATCTTTTAGCTTTTTTAAGAGTTTTATCCGTGCTTCCGTCGTCGATCACCAATATCTGCTTTTTTCTCTCTGGATAGTCAGTTTCTAATAGAGCTTCTATGCAGCTCTCGATATGATTCTCCTCGTTATAAGCCGGCACGAGTATACTTATCTCTGGTAAAGTCTGGAGTTCCGTGTCCCTCTTTTCTTCAAAATACTTGCTAGCTAAAGCCAAAGGGACCATCAAGAAATTATAAAAAAATACCAGAGTAAGGCTCGTTAATAGAACGATCAAGATAACTGAGAAAAAATCATAGAAATATAACACGGCTCCGATCACGAGCGGTAAAAATATGCTGAATATCAAGAAAGGTGCCGGATACCACCTTTTGGGAGAACGATCGAATCTTTTAGAGATCAAAAAGGTGAGAAAAAAATACACGGCCGCTATACCGCTGATCGATAGGCAAACGAGGATAATAGCCGAATCTAGGAGATAAGCGAATAAAATTAAGGATACGATTATCGATATCCCTATCAAGATCACGTTTTTCTTCATCCCACTGCCCCCTTCTCCTGACTTCTCTCTCAATCCTCTTTCAATTTCATCCTGAGTTTCATCTTATTCTCTTCATTCAACTTATAGGAATAGATATTTTTCTCTTCTCCTTCCTCCAAGCGGAATTTATCTTCACATGAATCGCATCTCAATATATAATCGGGAGAATCAAATATTTCACCACAGCTTTCACATGTCCCTATATCGGACATCTTGGAATAATCCACACCTATCGCCTGTAATTCTTCGTTGCATTTCGGACAGAGGTACCTTCCATCCTCCTCGGAGAACTGCTGGGTAGCTGCCTGATATCCACAATCTAGATGTTCGATGATCTCTTTTTTCTGAGTCCTTAAAGAACCGCAGTTAGGACATGCGGAAGATATCTTTATGTTAGAAGACGCACAGGATGGACAAACTAAAAATTGATCGAAAAATTTTCTCTCCAATATCTCCCTCCTTACTAGAGATTCGAGAACTTCTACGGTCTCACCACTAGATAGGTTCAATATGTCTTCAGCATCCGGATATGATGTTGAGGAACCATCCTGGACGAAAATCTCGGGTTCTAAAGATCCTATCTCTCCATCTAACATCTTTCTTAAAAGGTCCAATACCTCAGAAGGGAAATCTTGCAAGATCTCCCCCTTTTCTCTTTCGCTGATTATTTCCTTTATGGTCTTCGCTAAACTCGTATACAATTCCTTCGTGTCCTGTCTCTTTTTGAAGTATTTATCGGCCCCTAGATTCAAAGCTTTGATAGCTATATCTTCGTCTCCTTTCCCTGTCAATATAACGAAAGGAATCTCGTTATCTTCCTTTCTCACTTCTTTGAGCAGATCTATCCCGTTCATCTCGGGTAATTTATAATCTGTGACTATCACGTCGATATCCTTTTCTTCGAACTCATCTAGAGCTTCTTCTGCGGTCCTCACTGTTTCGATATGGAATTTTTCATCTTCCCTTTCCAGATATATCTTCGCTTGATCCCTTATACCTTCTTCATCGTCGACCAAAAGTATATTCATCTTCAACATTAAAAAAGTGGATAGATTATAAATATTTTGAGTATAAGGGGTTTTTAAGGACGTTCAATCTTCGAAGTAAACGGAAACGTCCTCCAATAGATCCATTATCTCTAGGTTTTGAGGACAGGCCTCGACGCATTGACCGCACCTGACGCAGTTACTGGCCTTAGCTTCGTCTTTCATCTTCTCGTCCCACATCTCCTTGTATTTCTCGTACTCATCGTATATCTCGGCCTGGTTGTACATCCGAAAATTCCTAGGTATCGCGACGTCATTTGGACAGGGGACGCAGTAATTGCATCCAGTACATTCTACGGGTGATATCTCTCTATACTTGTTGGCGACTTTATCTACTATCTTCAGATCCTTTTCAGATAGGGAATCAACGGAAGAATCACTCGCTATATTTACGTTCTCTTTCACCTGCTCCATCGCACTCATCCCGCTGAGGATGAGAGAGACCTCTTCCTGGTTCCACAGCCATCTCAAAGCCCATTCAACCGGGGACCAATCTTTATCCGATTCATCCCATATCTTATCTATGACTTCCGGAGGTTCTTTGGCAAGTTTACCTCCTCTCAAAGGCTCCATCACTATCACTCCCAGACCGTTCTCGGCGGCATACTCGAGACCCTCTTTACCAGCCTGGAATTCCTGATCTAGATAGTTATATTGGATCTGACAGAAATCCCAATCATAGGCGTCCACTATCTCCTTGAATATCTCCAAGTCATCGTGAAATGAAAATCCTAAGTAACTGATCTTTCCCTCGTCCTTTTTCTCTTTCATCCATTCGAATATATCCACTTCCAATTCCTGATAAGTCTCCCAGTATTCTCTATTGAGCGCATGTAACAGATAAAAATCTATATGCTCTACATCCAATCTTTCCATCTGTTTGTCCAGGTATTTATCTAGGTCCTCTGCTTCTTCTATCTCCCAAGACGGAAGTTTGGTAGCTATCTTTACTTTCTCTCTGTAGCCGTCCTTCAGGGCTTTCCCGACCAATTCCTCGCTGTTCTCATCGTGGTAAGGCCAAGCGGTATCGACGTAATTGACACCGTTATCGATCGCCCGTCTTATCATCTCTATGGCCTCGGGCTCTTTTATTTCACCGCGGTCGTCGCCTTCATAAGGTAATCTCATCGCTCCAAAACCCAAAGCTGAAGGGTTCCAATCTATTTCGCCAAATTTTCTATATTTCAACTTTCCCACCTCGGTAAAAACTACTTTCTATCGTTCGTGAAAAAGCAAGCTGTTAGAGTTATATTTAAATTTGTGGTGCGTCTATGAAAGCCGGTCAAAACTCAAACCAAAATTCAGATGGAAAGGTATATAAGACCTTCTAAATTATTGACTTATCGAAAGAGGTGTACCCTCTGCCTGAGAAACCTGAGATTCAATGCCCCGCATGCGATACTAAAATCCCGGAAGGAGCAGATGAATGTCCGAGATGCGGTCTCGATAGGGAGATAATAGACATAGGAGAAAATTCATCCCATACTCAGGGAGATGAAGCAGGTCAAAAAAAGGATACCGGAGCGGCCGGTGAGGACATTTTAAAGCCAGATAATTCAAAGGATGATTCGTTAGACGATTCCCTAGACGATTCCCTAGACGATTTCTTTGATGAGTTAGAAGAAGAATTAGAGATGGAAGAAAAAGAAGAAAGTGGACCCGAAAAAGAGGAGATCATCTTCGAGTGTCCTGTTTGCGGGGAGAACGTGGAAGAAGATGATCGAGAGTGTCCTAGTTGTGGAGCTATATTCGAAGAGGAAGAAGAAAAGAAGGTAGAAAAACAATTTGAAGAGTTGATAGAAGAGGCGGATTTAAAATTATCCGAGTTGAATGAAAGATCCGTCCCTACTGATTATTTTGAAAAGCTTATAGAGGAAGGTCAGGACCTCGCAAACTCCTCGAAACATCCAGAAGCTGTAGATAAAATCAAAGAAGCTCTAGACTTTGGAGAAAAATTGGAAGAGTTCGATTCTGATCTGAAAAAGTTGGATAGAAATATCAAGGATTGGAAACGCAAGGACCTAAATTATACATCTCTAGAGGAAAAAAAGCAAAAAGCTCTTGACGAGATAAGTTCTGGTAAATCTAAAAGCGCTTCTGATATCCTTGATGAAGCTCTTCGAAGGGTCGAAAGAAGAGAAAAAAGCGAAAGAGCCGAGATAAAAAGTAGGATAAACAGTACAGTCCAAGAGCTCGGCGAAATATTGGAAGTGGCTAAAAAATTCGATCTTTCACTCTCAGATATAAGAGATACGATTTATACTTCACTCGACCTGTCAAGAGAAGGCCACGTAGAAGAGGCTCTTGAAGAACTAGAAAATGCGAGGGAAAAATCTTCAGAAATTCTAAGAGATGAGATCGAAAACAAGATCTCTGAATTAGAAAAAAACGTAGATTCGATCTTCGACGAAGAGAAAAGAGATGAATTCATGGATAAGCTTAGAGAGGCAAAAGAAGCGAAAAAGGAGGATAGATTCAAGAGATCCCGTGAGTTGATAGTCAAAGCTGAAGAGATGGCTGAAAAAACCGATATGAAAGTAGGCGATATGAGCGTCAACGAAATCTTGAAGCTCAAAGACCTTTCTGAAAATATAGGACTAGACTGTGACGAGGCCGACGAACTCCTAAAGGAAGCAAAAGAAGCCCATGAAGAAGGAAATAAAAGAGGAATCAGAAAAAATTTAAAGAAAGCTAAAGCAAACCTTCTCAAAAAGATACCCCAAGAAGTACAGGATATAATGAAAGACGGCATGGAGAGATTGGAAGAGGCAAAAGAGAAAGGTGATGATATCTCCAAGCCCGTAAGTCATCTGAAGCAGGCTAATCTCTTGATAAAAGAAAAAGAATTTGTCGATGCTCTAGAGAAAGTGAACGAATTTACCGATGCCATGGAAGAGATAGGATCTGAAGAAGAGGAGATCGCTGCCACTGTTACAAAGAAAAAGAAGAGAGTGGAAAACGCTAAAGAAGAAATAGAGGAGGAATATGATAGTTCCCGAGAAGAAACTCGTCGATCAGAGTTAGAAACTTCTCAAAAAAAGAAGATCGAAGAAAAAGAGCAACAGCCCGGCGAGAAAGGACAAACTTCCAAAAAAGAGGAAAAAGAAGAAAAAGAGGAAGAAAAAAAGGAGAGTAAGGAAGAAAAATTCGACCTAGATGTGGAAGATTTCTACGAAGGCTCTACCAATCTTTTGAAGATGGATGATCTTTCACGGTCTTACGAACTTTTCAAAGATCTAACTAGAGAAAGCGGGGTGGGCGTATGTGTAAGTCGAGAATATCCAGATAAAGCGAAGAAAAAATACGATCTTAAAGAACTGTTCGAGCAGCAGGAAGGCGAAAAAGATATCAAAGATATCTCGATGATATGGTTATCTAACGTTGATGATAAAGCGGCCGTGAAACCTAAGAACCTTGAGAAATTGAGTTTGAAATTGGAATCTTACATCGCCAAAGAAGGTTCTATAATTCTATTCAACGGGATCGAATTTTTGACTATCAACAACACCTTTAAAACAGTTTTACATCTGATCCAATCCTTAAAAGATCAAGTAGCGGTTGGAGGCTCCATCTTACTTATACCGGTGAGCCCAGACGCTTTAGAACAGTCCCAGATCGAGCAGCTTGAAAGAGAAGTTGATGAAACTTTCAGCTGAAATCTGCGACTCAATATCCTCCTCTTCTCACGATAGTCAGTATCAACCAGACACCCACGACTATAGCAATCAAGAAAATATAAGAGGCATATATACCCTCTTCTCCGGACAGTACGATCAACGCTGAGCCTATTATTATAGCCGCGGTCAATATAGTATAACTCAGTCTATTGGAGACAGAATCTAGGGTCTTTTCCATATCCTCTAGACCCTGAAGTTCTATATCTATCTTCAGTTCGCCTTTTTGTAAATTATCCAGTACGCTATTGGCTCTATCAGGGAAGTTCAAGAATAGATCCTTATAGTTATTTACCGATTCAAAGATATTTTTTATCTGCTTTTTAGGATGGTACCTCTCTATTATGACTTCCTCTATAACCGGTTCAGAAGCTTCAAAAAAGTCGAATTCCGGATCTAAACTACTGCATATCCCCTCCGTCTCGGCGATAGCTCTCTCCATCAAGAGAAAATCCACAGGGAGTGCTATATTATGAGTACGAACGATTTCCATTATCTCATTATCTAGACCCTCCTTCAGCATGAGATCAGGTTTGTTCCTGTACAGCTGTAATACGTTTTCGATATCCCACTTCAGCTCCTCTTCATCATATTCTCCTCGTATCTCGCCAATCTCCAGCAACAGGTCCTTGACCTTGTCGATATCCTCTTCGAACATCGCTATGAAGATATCTATCAAATTATTCCTGACTTCTTCGTTGAATCGACCGATAGCTCCAAAATCAAGTAGAGTCAATGAACCGTCTTCTTCACAAAAATGGATGTTACCTGGAGAAGGGTCAGCGTGAAATATACCGTGGATAAAGAATTGTTTCATCATATTCTGAGCGAACGTTCTAGCCATCTCGGATTTGAATTCTTGTGGATAATCCCCGTCCATCAACGTTCTCATACTTTTTCCTTCTAAGTTCTCCAGCACGAGTACTCTTCTTGTCAGATATTCCCAGTGCACTTTCGGGACATGGATCTCTGACTGATCCTCGAAAGCGTTATAAAATCTTTGAGCGTTCCTCGCCTCCACGGTATAATCCAATTCATCTTCCAACATCTTCTTGAACTCTTTGCTCACTTCGTGAGGCTGATACATTTCACTTTCAGGATATATGTCTTCTAGGATGCTCGTAAATCTTTCGATCAATTCGAGGTCGGCTTTAACTCTTTCTTCGATACCCGGTCTCTGAACTTTGACCACGACTTCCTCGCCAGTTTTAAGTTTCGCCTCGTGAACCTGGCCTATCGATCCGGCCGCTATAGGTTCGTTGTAGAATTCATCAAATATTTCTTCGAGTTCGGCGTCTAGTTCCTCTTCTATGATCTCTCTAGCCTTCTCGGCCGGGAATGGAGTCGCCTCATCGTACAATTTCTGCATTTCCTTTGCAAAATGAGGGGGTATAAGATCGGGTCTCATCCCCAAAAATTGACCGAGTTTGATGAAGGCCGGCCCGAGATCCTCGAAAAGTTCACGCAATTCTGGTGCTTTTACATCCTCCAACTTTCTTTCTATCTCATCTTCCATCCTAGACCTAGAAAGAAAGCTGGAAAGACCCATCTCTCTTATGAAATCTTGAAGACCGTGATCTCTGAGTATACGGACGAGTTCCCTGATCCTCTGAAGTTTGGTAGTTCTTTTCATACCCTTGACATTTATGGATAGAGGGCGCCCAATATAAATCTTATTAAATCCTGTTCGCTGATCTTTAAGTCGATGTTCTATTTTTCTTTCCAAATATATAGATCGGGTTTCGATCTCTGCGGCTTCTTAGCTAATTTTTCTTCCCTGACCAGTTCTTCTATCTCCTCTTCAAATTCATCGAAGGATATCTGAATATCTTTTTCGGTGGTGAGATGATGATGCGCCTCGTTCTTGGTAGCTCTTTCCATCTCCTCGAAAGCCATCTTTACGGCCTCACTCGGTCCGAGAGAAGTTTTACCTATATCGGCTCCGACATCACCATCGAGGTCCGAAGATGATCCATTAGGCACCCCGACTTTTTTACCTTTCATTTCCGAGCCAGCTATAGAAGAGCTCTTCTGTGATCGTTCACTATTCTCTCGCGTCTCTTTTTCTTTCTGTTCTAGAGATCCAGATTCATGATCCAAGTCTTCAGTTTTCTTGCCGTTGTCCATACCCAACATAGAGCCGTCCATTCTACGATCATAGAGTACCGCACCGGCCACAGCAATTCCTGCGATCAGACCCCCTCCAGTCAATATATAGAGGTAAGGAATTCCTCCATCGGTTTTTCTTTCCACGTCCACATTGAATTCTTTACTCTTCTTCACTTCTCCTGACCCACTCGATATCTCGGCGGTTATATTGTATTCTCCAGGTTTTAGTTCTGGCTCGAATTCAAAACCCGTCGCCTCCGCTTCTCCGTCTACATACCAGATCACGCTTACGTCGTCTTCTCTATCCTTGGGGATGTCTAAACTCAACTTTTCACTTTCACTGGGCCGCCAATCCTTCTTGACTTCTTTCGTCTCGATCAGATCGACTTTCACTTCAAAAGTGATACTTTCATTTTTTCCGGACCCTGAAAAAGCTATAAGTTCGAATTTTACAGTCTCTGATCTCTCGAACTTGTAAGTGAAATTTCTCTCCTTAAGATTGGATATTGCGATAGCGGAGCTTTTACGAGAAGAATTAGCGATCAGTTTATATCTATCTATCTCTCTTTTACCGCTGTTATTCCATTGGAGTTCGTATTCTAGATTCTGCTCAAATATTATAGTGGAAACACCTGTGTACTTGAGATGGATCTCGCCCAGATCATCTTTCCCATCATCATCCCCATCTCCGCTCGACTGATAAGATATCTCTTTACTAACAGTTCTGGATTTCAATCCTTTCTTCGTTTTGACCTCTAAATAAACTGAATAATTACCTCTTTCAGAAGGGAGTTTGTAAGAAATCGGGTCTTCATATTCTATCCATCCTGTAGATTTTTTATTGAATTCCTTATCTAAAGCAATCCTGATACTAGTCGCGTTAGAGCCTCCTGTAAGCGTTATATCGATACTGATCTTCCTTTGGGTAGTATTCGACTTTCCATCGTTTATCTCTGCTTTTTCTATCACCCTTTTTGATAGGGTCTCGAATCTTACACTTTTCAAAGCTTCGTTTCCAGCCGTATCGACGGCTCTTACTTCTATCATATGTTCTCCACTATCAACGGAACTGAACTCGTACTCCGTTCCGTTATACGATCTGATCGGTTCACGCTGATCAAGCACCAATGAGTAATGATCGACACTTGAGATGTTATCGACGCCTTCCCATCTCACCTCTATGTTTTTGGTGAAATATACTTCATCTTCTTCTGGAGACGTGATATCTATCTCGGGTCCGGTTCGATCTAACGTGAAAAAGATTAAATCACTGGCATGGTCGTTTCCCTCGTCATGAGCTGTTAAGGTTATGGTATGTTTACCTTCTGCTATATTTTCCAACGTATATCTTGACTGAGTTCCGTTGTAAACCTGCCTTCCGTCGATCTCTAGTACGTATCTATCGAGATCATAGGCGCCTAAGGTCGTATTCCACATCACTTCTATATTATTCGCGTTCGAAAAGGTTCCATTTTTCGGACTGGTTATATTAACATCGAGAGAAGGGATCTTAACGTAGAAAGTTACCCCGTCCATACCTTCGTTCCCAGCTTCGTCGATCGCCTTGACTTCCACGGTATGCTGGCCTTTCGATAGATTATCAAAGATATAATGATCTCTTTCCATATCGGTATCGATCTTTTCTCCATCAAGGTAGATCGAATGCTGATCTATATCCAGTCGTGTATCGTTGTTCCAAGATCTCCAATTGACCTTCAAGGAATTATCCTTTATAACTTCGTTTTCACCTGGAGCGGTTATACTCACTTCGGGAGGATCGACGTCTATCGTGATGTTTATTTCACTGCTGGCCATATTACCGGCTCTATCTTTTGCTGTCAATATCAATCGGTTTTCACCTTTGGACAGCCCATTAAGTCGATAGGTTTCATTTTTACCTTTGTACTTCAACTCCCCGTTGACTTTGAGCTTATAATAATCAAGACCCGATATCTCGGCCGATCCGTTCCATGATACTTTTACCGAAGTAGAATCGAATATACTATCTTCTCTCGGTGCTGTTATATTTATCCTGGGCGAGGTCGTGTCGACGATAAAGGTTATATTAACCGTAGCGCTATTTCCAGCCTCGTCTGTAGCTCTTATATATGCCCTGTAATGACCCTCCGATAGATTTTCTAAAGTTTTACTCGTCGAATCATTTAATCCCATCCAACCTTCTTCACTCTCGTTCAATTTGAACTGATAACTTACAGAAGTTGTATTATCAGAACCGTTCCATTTAACTTCTACAGAATTTTCGTCGAAATATTGACCGTCCGTAGGTGCTTCTATCTCGACATCTGGGATTCCCGTGTCCACTGTGAATGTAGTATTTACCCTTGCTGCATTTCCGGCCTCGTCCGTGACCCTTATATATACTTTATAATGTCCGTCAGATAAGCTGGTAAACGTTTTGTTGGTTGCTAAAGATAAATTTTCCCAGGTAGATTCATTGTCCATCTTTATCTCGTTTTTGATTATATACGATTGAGTTGCATTTGTTGAGATAGACCAATTTACCCTTATATCATCCGAAGAGTAAACTCTGCCCTTATTGGGGGACACTATTTCGATATCGGGCTTCGTCGTGTCTACTATCACCGAGATATTATCGGTCGCAAAATTACCCGCGGCATCGACCGATTTGACATACAAAATATGAGATCCGTCGGATAAGTTCTGAAATTCATACGATTCGTTTTGTTCAACAGAGAGATATGAAGTCGAATCGTGTTTGATCTCAAAGTGATCAATACCGACGTTGTCAGAACTATTCCAGTTGAAAGCAACCACGCTTTTATTGTAGATCGTTCCGTCATCTGGAGATATAATCTCTAAAGATGGGGTCGTATTGTCATGAACGGTCACTGTAGTCGATTTTGTTTCTAGATTTCCCGCCTCATCGATTACTTTCAAGCCGATCGTATAATTTCCGGGTTCAGACCATATTTTCGAAACGGAAGAACCGTTAGCCTCTTCGTAAGTTCCATCATTATCCAGATCCCATTCATAAGATGCGATTGAGGTTATCTCGTCGGAAGAATTACTGGCATCTAAAGTTATAGAAGTGTCTTCATCTCCGGAGTACGGTCCTCCATGGTCTACAAGAGGCGCACTGGTATCCACAGTGATATTTATGTTAACATTCGCTTGGTTCCCCGATGAATCGATCGCCTTTACTGAAAGAGTGTGTTGTCCTTCGCTCATATCAGTAAAATCATATGATAAATCGGTTCCCACTCCTATATAAGATTTAGAGTCTTGGCTGACCTCGTAATGGTCTATACCCACATTGTCGGAAGCGTTCCAAAACATGGTCACGCTACTCGAATTATGAACACTGTTATCAGAGGGCTTCTCAATATTCACCTCGGGAGGGGTGGTATCTTTTACGGTGACGTTAGCCGTATCGGTATCTGTATTTCCTCCTCCGTCAGTGATCTTCAATTTTACCGTATAATCACCGGGGTTCGAATAAGTATGGGACGGCATCGCTCCTGAACCCTCGTAGGTTCCATCATTTGTCCAATCCCAATCATATGAAACTATATTGCCATTATCCGTAGAATTCGAACCATCAAAAGTTATACTGGTATCTTCATCAACTGAATAAGAATCTCCTGCATCTGCATTTGGAGCTGTCGTGTCATATACAGTTACTTCTGTTTCATCGGTATCTTTGTTTCCCCCAGAATCTGTTACTTTTACCGATATTTTATAGGTGCCAGGATCATCCCAAGTCCTCGAGATATATGAGCCATTACCATCATCATACCCTCCGTCGTTATCAAGATCCCATCGAAAATGAATATTCCCATTATCGGTGGAATTGGACGCATCAAACGCTATAGAGGTATCTTCATCGCCTGAATAAGGACCCCCTGCGTCGGCCGTAGGCGGTGTTATATCTTCCACGGTAACATTGGTGGTGATCGTATCGGTATTATTTGCAGTATCCGTGACTTTCAATCCTATCGTGTAAGTGCCGGGGTCGGTCCATGATTTGGACGCTTTAATTCCGGAAGCGTCGTCGTAAGTCGCGTCATCATCCAGATCCCAACTAAAGGATGCTATTTCACCATTATCGGAAGATCCAGAAGCGTTAAAATTTATAGAACTATCTTCATCACCTGAATAAGGACCGCCGGCGTCAGCGATCGGATCGGTGGTATCTTTTACGGTGACACTGGCTGTATCGGTATCTGTATTTCCTCCTCCATCAGTGATCTTCAATTTTACCGTATAATCACCGGGAGTCGAATAAGTATGGGACGGCGTCGCTCCCGAACCCTCGTATGTTCCATCATTTGTCCAGTCCCAATCATATGAATCTATATCGCCATTATCCGTAGAACCCGTACCGTCAAAAGCTATACTGGTATCTTCGGCCCGTGAATAAGAACCGCCTGAATCTGCTGTAGGGGATGTCACATCGTTGACCTCAACTGAGGTGAAACCGTCATCACTATTCCCGGCAGCATCGATAACTTTCAATCCAAGGATATAGGTACCGGGATCATTCCAGGTATGGGAGATAGAGGAACCGCTGTCGTCATCGAAATTATCGTCATTGTCTAGATCCCATTTATAGGAGGAAATTCCATTTTCATCTGTAGAACCGCTTCCATCCATATCTATTTGAGTATCTTCATCTCCGGAATAAGAACCACCCGGATCCGCTGTAGGGGCAGTGGTATCTATGGTGAAGGTATGATCTTTTGTTTCTGTATTGCCATCGTTATCTTCGATATATACATCTACAGTATGTTGTCCTTCATTTAGATTATTAAAGGTATATTTCTTGGAACTTTCCAATCTATTCCAGCTATTGCCGTCAACCCGGACTTTAGAATAAAGATCATAGTGAGAATCAACACTCCATTCTACCGTCACGTCTTTTTTATTGACCCATTTTCCAGGAGAATCTATCGTGAAGCTTTTGAAAGCCACAACGGAGACATCAACCGTATCTGAATCGACCTCAGTAGCTAACGGCTCAACGCCCTTGTATTTAATACTAGTATCTTCCCCCATCAGTTCTACTTCTAAAGTCGCCTGTCCTGATGAGAGATCACTGAACGAGTAGCTGTCTGAGGGGTCGGAAGGGCTTTGGATAGTGTGTATTAAGTTACCATCTCTTCTTATATTTACATAATAATTACCATATCCGGTCGATCCATAACTGCAATCAAAATCAAGCGTAGCGTCGGGCCAGATGTTTTCACCTACATTCGGCGATGTTATCGTTACGTCGTCACTAGGTTGTTTATTAGGTGAGATAGAAACCTCATTCGTTGATATGTTTTTTCTATTCTTATTCTTCTTTTGGTCGATCGCCTTTGTTTTTTTATCGCTTCCTTTCAATTCAACTCTGGAATCTTTTTCCTTAGTCTTGGTTTCGTCAGTAAGATCGGTTTTGGTCGATTTTTTCAGCATGGTCGGTTTGTTTTCTTTTTTACTCTGAATCTCTGAAGTATCACCATCTGAGGTTGATTCTTTTTCCTCAGCTTCACTTTTTACCGATCGATCGATAGCTTTTTGAGACGAGCCTTTTTCATCTAAATCGGATACAGGCGATCCTATAGAAACGGAACAGGCTGATATAAATAATAAAGAGATCACCCATATCAAACATATTTTCTGAAAGATCGAGCTTTTATTTTCCATCCAATCCCTCCATATAACTTATTTTTTACTTTGAATGAGTACAAAAAGGCACAAAAGTAGATCGGTTGATGATATAATTTAAGTTTCGAATTTGATCTTTCCAATCGGATCGATTTAAAGCTAATATCATGTTTTCACCATTTATTTTTTAAATTCAAAATTTTCGAGTTTGAGTAAGGGTAGGTGTTTATTATTTCTTTTCCCTGCCCTATTTATTCATAATAAGACTTTTGGGAAAACTTTTATTAAGGAAAGTGTTTTTTGGATTAATTTTTAAAAATTAATAAGCAAAAAATAAAATAGACGCTCTTTTATTTTTCGCACTTCCGGTGATGAAAAAAATCAGCTAAAAATATTAGATATCATTGAACTGGCCACTGCCATTTAGCGATCTCAATGACCACTATCATAACTATAATAAGGACTATGACCATCCTCGGGTCTATCTTAGGACTCTTGTCTTCTTCCTCGTCGAAGTATCGCATCAGTCCCGCGGCGGATTGGAAACCTCCACCACCTTCTTGCTTTGCCATATTTGAGTCTAATAAACCTTTTGTATTTAATCGTTTTCCTACATGAAGTCGACAAATTACATTTCACAAATTTTTTATTTTCCTTAACCATGCAGAATATAATAGGTGGGAAAGATGAAGGTTAGATGGTTAGGTAACGCGGCTGTCGAAGTCTTCGGAGACAAACACATATTGATCGATCCAAACCTGACGGTAGAACATGAAAAAGATCCAGATATAATACTCCTCACGCACGAACACGACGATCACTTCTCTCCAGCCGACTATGAGAAGGTGAAAGAAAACGCCGACCTCTACGGTCCAAAAACGACGTTAGAAAAGTTCGATCTCGAAGGCGAAGTAGTAAAAGCCGGCGATGAGATCGGTGATATCAAAGTGTTAGATTGTGACTGCTACGGTTCCGATGATTCCGTGAGTTACTTCTACAACGGTCTTTTACATTCTGGAGACTCAGCTTACTTCCCCGAAGTCGAAGGAGTGAAGGCGGTATTTACAGCCTGCTTCCAAGATTACTACGATGATTACGTGGAGGCCTTTAAGCGATTGAAACCCGAGATCGTGGTCCCTTTCCACTACGATCCGGAAGAAGACATAGATGACGCCGAAGGTCTCAAAAAAAGATTGGACAAAGAAGGTATTCCCAACAAGATGCTGGAACCGGGAGATCACATAAAGATTTGAAACTGATCAATCCCTAAAACACCAAAACTCTTCTTTCAATCTTTTGAATCTATTTTCGCCTATTCCCTTCACATCTTTCAACTCGTCCATATCGAAGTAAGGTCGATTCTTCATCAGTCTATCGAAGAGTTCATCGCTAAATCCAGGGACATCTGTAAATAGTTCTCTTCCAACAAGGTTGATCTCTCTTCTCAATTCTTCCCACTTCGGGTCTCCTTCCCAGATCTTTTCGTCTTCCTTGGCTTTCAGATGAGCTTCTCTCACACCGTAGCCCTCCGCTCTATATTTGATCTCTTGGAGTTCGTGGTACAAAATATACTTTTCATAGGGCTTAAATTTCTCTGAAAGCCAAACCTCGTTCAAGGATATATCATATCTTCTCACAATAGGCGGAGCTATAACCTTACTATCATATTCGACTTTATAGAAAGCCATATGATCCGCTATTTCTTTATGAGGTTTGTAAACGATATCGTATCCTAAGCTTTCCATCTCCTTCTTTGGTCGAGGTTTTTCATCCATATTCGATAAGTCGATTTCGTGAACGTTTATAAATATCCATCGATTTACGATGTTAAATATGATAGAGAAATACTTGGAGCTGTTCGAGAGAGCTGGTATGTTGAAGGAGGTCGGCAGAAAAGGATGGAAGCGGATAGGGGTCGATGATCCCGAATCGGTCGCGGATCATTCCTTTAGAGCCGCTTTCATGGCTTTGGTTCTCGGAAAAGAGTTGGATGTAGACGGTTTCAAACTCATTAAACTTCTGCTGGTGCATGACCTAGCGGAAAGCGAAGTAGGAGATATAACGCCCCAAGATTCCGTTTCCAAAAAAGAAAAATTCGAAAAAGAAGAAAACGTGATCGAAGAATTATCTAGAACTTTTGACAGCGATCTGAGTTTGCCGGAACTGTGGAAAGAGTATGAGCAAGGTGATAGTCGAGAAGCGATCATAGCTAGAGACATAGATAGGTTAGAGATGGTTCTACAAGCTGTAGAATATCAAAAGGAAAGTCCTGAGCTCGAAGTAACAGAATTCATCTCCAATGCGGAAGAAAATATGGAATCCGAAGAGATCGAAAGCCTACTAGAATTTCTGCTTGAAAACCGGCCTAAAGATCTATCCTAGCGACTCCCACGTCCACGTGCTTTTTCAACCTCGGATGTTTTTTAAGATCCGGATCGTTCTCTTCCACATCTCTTATCTTCTCTACCGTACTTTCCAGCCCATCTCTAGCCGACTCGAGAATATCCTCCCATGAGTCCAAGACATCGTATCCGTCCGCTATCTTCCTGTAACCTTGGTTGAACAACAGAAGTTCGTCGAATTCTTTTCGGTTGAAAAAACCGGTTTTTGCGAGAAAAACGTTCTCTTCGTCAAAGCTCAATAATTCATCTAATTCTGCGTCTTTATCTTTTTTATGCGCTCTCAATTCCTTTATCGCTTCTTGATGGGTCAATCCCACTTTCTCCTTCAACTCCTCTATCTTTCGTCTCTCTTTTGGGCTCATTCCCGTGTTCACATCGCTTTCTACTTTATTCATCACCGAATTCGTGATGATCAGACCGGCGCCTCCGAATACAAAGTAATCTATCTTATCTTCATCGAGCCTAACCAATCCGATCGAAGCGGAAGGAGTATAGCCTAATCCTTTCTTTTCTTTTTTATCCAGATGATTCCATTCATCTTTCAGTTCCATAATGATCTCTCTTAAGGTCTCTTCTAGATCACGTTCAGCATCTATTTTATCGATCAACAACTCATCCAATCTCTCTATGTACCATCGATCGGAACCGGAACTCTTTTTTTCATCTTCGAGGACAGGGATATGCTCTTCCAGTACCCAATACGCATCTAAAGTACCGTTTACCAGCACGTTATTTCCATCCTCGACGATCTCAAGATTGTCATCTTCTGCGATTTCTTTCATACTCGCGATGGTTAATGATAAAAAGAGATAAGTAACCTTCGCTTCATTTCGCTTGTGAAGGTATGATAATATGACAGAGGAGATCTCACCAAAGAAATTTTTCGGTTTTATCGCTCCTAGACCTACGGTCTGCGTCTCGACTATCGACGAGGACGGTAACGCTAATCTCGCTCCTTACAGTTTCGTCTCGCCAGTATCTTTCAATCCGCCGATGATAGGCATATTCAGCGCCGAAAGTAGAGACACGACTGCGAACTGCAGGGAAACTAAAGAATTCGTTGTGGCACCGGTGACGGAAAGTTGGATGAAGGAAGGAGTAGAAACGGAAGTGTCCCTGCCCAGAGAAGAAAGCGAATTCAATGAAATAGGACTGAATGAAAGGGAATCTAAAAAGGTCGCTCCTCCGAGTGTAGAAGAAGCTCTCGTCAATATCGAATGCAAATTTCACAATGAAGTGGAGTTAGGCGACCACTTTCTTTTGGTGGGAAAAGTCGTCCATGTCGAGGCGGACGAAGAGGCGGTGAAAAATGGGCGTCTTGATCTCGAATCTCAGCCATCACTGGGTCACGTAAAAGGAGAAGATTTCTCCCTTTCCGATTCGATACTTGAAATAGATAGGAGGTGAATATATGAAATTCAAAAGTTTGTTCATAGCGGAAGCGCCGGACGCAGAGAAGGAAGAACATACCGCGGAGATAGAAACGGGAAAGTACAAGCTGTTCATCAACCTAGTGAAATCTCGCGAAGAAGCCGTAGAGGTAGCGAAACGATATAAAGAAGAGCGTTCCATAGACTCGATAATACTCTGTCCCGGATTCACCCATGAAGGTGTATCCGAGATATCGGAAGAAGTAGGAGAAGACGTGGGAGTCACGGTCGCTAGAGGCGACGGTCCCAGCGGACAGGTCGCCCAAGAAGCTATGAAAAAGGCCGGCTGGTTTTCTTAAAAAACATTTTCCGACTACCCCATCTTTTTATCTATTTTCCTAATCTCACCTAATTCCGGAAATTCAAAGAGTCCCGCTTCTTTATCCACGCCGACGGCTTTCATCTTATCCAGATCTACCATATCTTTAAGGACCGGTGAAAGTAGTTCTCTTTCCCTTACATCGTTCATATCGGAACCCTGGGCCAATTCCGAAAAGGCGGGCATAACTATGAGTTTCTGACCGGTTTCCGTTTCACCGTACAGAAAACAGCGTATCTTTTCTTTGACCCCGATATCGTCTTTCAGGCTCAAAGCGGGATGTTCGTGACCTATGACGAGGAAATTTACATCTAAACCTCTCATCCTTTCGCTTTTTTCGTGTCCGTGGGCAAAACACACGTCGTCGAAAACGAAAGTTTCCTCCAATTCGACGTTCTCATAGTTTTTTATCGGGTATATCAGGTAATTATCGTGATTACCTTTGACCAGGTATATCTCTTCGACCAGGTCTCCCACGAACTCGATCCACTCTTCAACCTCTTTTCTCTCGCCGTAGGAAGTTTCAGAGAATTCGTGTTTTATGTCGCCGCAGACGATCAATTTTTCTACGTCTCTTCCCCCTATCATGTTAGATAGATCTTCCTTCATCTCGGAGAGCTGGAACTTCGGCATGAACATGCCGGAATCCGCCATCAGCGATTCTAGTCCGAGGTGGAGGTCCGAAACGACGATAGCTTTAAGGTCCTTAAGATATAAAGCGGGATAATTATCGATTATCTCGAATCTATCGAATATTTTCATCCGGTCCCCCCTTCTATATTTTCCATGATCTTTTCGTGCAAATTCTGAAGTCTCTTCTTTTTGTCTTCGAGTTTCAGTACATCGCTTTGACTCTGGATCACCAGATTGTGTGCGAACGGAGAGGGTACGTCGGTTTCCACCACTTCATAACCCATCTCCTCTTTTTCAATACTTTGGATTATATCGGAAGCGTTTTCGATATCCATGTAATCCTCTATTATCTCTCTATAGGTCTCCTTAACTATAGGGAATTCTTCATCTATATCTTCACACGCAGAGAGCAAAAAGTGTGATTTCATCTGCTGTCTCCCCACGCTCATCTTCTTACCTTTGTAATTCCTGAGTATCATCAAGGCTCTGGCGGCTACGTGTCGGAACCTCCTTTTCATAAGTTCCGTTTTCCTCACGGCTTTTTTCAGGACGTCACGGAGATCGCTTCCGGTGGTGATATCCATCAACTCGTCAACGTCGATATCCTTATCGGGACAGATCAGAACGAAGCCGTGATCGTCTACCACTATACCCACGTTCGAGTTCAACATTTCTGAAGCTAGATCCGCGAATATCCTGCAAAGGGCGTCGTTAACCTTCCTACCGAATATCGTGTGGAATATGAGGTTGATCTTGTCGTCTTCGAAATTCTTTTCGATCAGTATCTTTTCATCGGTCGGTACCAAATCGACATAACGGTACTGTTCATCGAGATATGAAACTATTGTGGAGACGGTGTTATCGTCCACGTAATAGTTGTCTTTTATCCACTCTTTTGGCTCGTCTCCCTCTTTGATCATATCTATCACCCTGCTGTTGAACTTACCTATCTTCCTACCGAGATCATAAGACAAAGGCAGCATCTCAGAGAACCAAGAAGGTACCGTAGGTGCTTTCTCCGGACGGGGATCGACGTAAACTTTCATGCCCCTGGTGTAGCGGAACTCGTAGGTATCTCCACCGTGCACGAATATGTCGCCCTTGGTGAGCCTGTCCAAGAAATCTTCGTCAAGTGTGCCGACGAACTTTCCGTCTCTTGTGGAAACTCTATAAGCGCTCTCGTCAGGTATCGTACCGATATTTGTCATGTAGATGACCCTGGTCATCTTTCCTCTCCTACCGAAGACTCTTTCGTTGTCATCGTCGGTATCTATCCATATCTTACCGTAGACCTTCTGATCTTCGAGAGAGGCGTACTCTCCAGCCACGTACTTAAGGGTCTTCTCATAATCTTCCCTGTTCAAATCTCTAAAGGTGAAACTTTTACGAATGGTTTCGAAAGCTTCATCGAGTTTCCACTTCTTGTTGCATCCCATACCGACTATATGCTGCGAGAGAACGTCCAAACAGTTTTCCGGTATCCTCACCCTGTCCAGTTCTCCTTCTTTGGCGCACCTCATCATCTCTGTGCATTCCAGAGCGTCTCCACGATCCATCACCAGAACTCTTCCTTTCGCTATATCTCCGAGTCTGTGACCGGAACGTCCGATCCGCTGTATCGCTCTAGAAACGCCTTTGGGTGAAGACAGCTGTAATACTAGATCGATGTAACCTATGTCGATGCCCAGTTCAAGCGAGGTTGAGGTAACGACTACTTTGAGGTCGCCTCTTTTCAGGGATTCTTCTACCTCTAGCCTCTTGTCACGGCTCATCGAAGAATGGTGAGCGCCTATATCGCCTTCGTAGTACTCAGGATCTCTATTCTTCAGATTATTCACGACTCTTTCCGTCGCGCTTCGGGTGTTCGTGAAGATCAGAGTCGTTACGTGATCTTTCACCAGTTCGTCTATCTTCTCGTACATCTTGTCGTTGACTATACTGCCGGAAGTATGGATGAGATCTTCTACCGGAGAGAGAACTTTCAGATCCATCTGTTTCGAAGCCGAAACGTCCACTATATTACACGGCCTGGGAGAGCCGTTTTCATAGCCCACCAAAAACTTCGCTATCTCGTTGATGGGAGCCTGTGTCGCGGAAAGTCCTATCCTGGTGAATCCACCGTCACACATATGTTGGAGTCTTTCCAAGGATAGTGAAAGGTGAGCCCCTCTTTTGTTATCACATAGTGAATGGATCTCATCCACTATCACGTAATTGAGATTTTGGAGCTTCTTCTTGAATTTGGGAGCGTTCATCACTATACCTAGAGTTTCCGGCGTCGTGACGAGTATATGGGGGGTCTCGTCGAGCATCTTCTGCCTGTCTTGTGAGGAGGTATCGCCTGTCCTTACGGCGCACCTCACCTCCGGCATTTCTATGTCCATCTCTTCGGCGATCTGTTTTATACCTTCGAGAGGTTTTTCGAGGTTGCGCTGGATATCGTTGCCGAGAGCGCGCAGAGGAGAAACGTACAGACAGTAAACCTGATTCTCCAACTCGCCTCTATCTCCTTTGAGAAACAATTCGTTTAGTATAGAGAGAAAAGCGGATAAAGTTTTGCCAGAGCCGGTAGGAGAACATATGAGAGAGTTCTCGTTCTCGTGGATCAGATCGAAAGAATACTTCTGCGGAGGTGTTAACTTATCGAATTTGCCATTGAACCATTCTTTCACATAAGGTTCAAAATCTTCGGGTAAACTTTCTGAAGCCTTAGAATCGTCGATCTGCTCTATAGACATCATAACTACGTAATACTACTGCAATTTTAGTTTTGTTATCGTTTTCGAAGATATCCCGATATATTAAAAATAAAAAAATTTAGTATCAAAATTGCTTTTTTTGTTCTCTCTCGCTCATCTCGTTCTCTCTCTGTTCTAGAGTTTTCTTTCTTCTAACCGATGTTCTTTTTTTCGACGAACGGATCAAAACTATACCGTGCTTTAGTATCCTGCCACCTATCCCTCCCATAACGAACAGTATAATCGCGGGAACAAAATAGATTATAGCATGCACTATATTTCCTATTCCAGAGCTCCCCGAGACAGGTATCAGCTCCGAAAAACCCTTGATGAATCCGGGATTGATCAAAGTATTTACGGCAAAAAAGAAAGTTACCAGCATCAACGAGATCCCTAAAACGAGCAGTCCGATACCTATTATCTTGTTTTCGTTCTCCATAACGAACCTCTTTTAATCTAGATAGTTACTTCCGTATTTATGCGTTATGATTCGTGATGTCGATAGGTTTATTGGTTCTCTATTTTTAAAAATATAAAAAATAAGAAGAGTTTTGTTCACTCGAACTCGTCTAGAGCTTTTTTAACTTCCGAGATGTAAGTCATCGCGGGTCCGCCGCCCATCATTATCGCCACGAAAGCCGCTTCTAAGATCTCTTCTTTTGTAGCTCCCGCTTCTAAAGCTTTCTGGGTGTGTATATCTATGCAGTATTTGCATCTCGCTGTGATCCCTGTGGTGAGGGCGAGCAGTTCTTTGGTCTTAACGTCCAGATGATTTTCCTCCAGTACCTCGTCCATGAAGTCGGAAAATTCGCTCATCGCTTCCTCGTTATTTTCCATCAAGGCCTTTTTAGCTCTCTTAAAGTCCCTTATATTGTCTCTAACATCGCTCATCTTATCACGGTTCCATCTAACTTCAATATATATAAAAAGGTTTCCCGTGAAAACTGCAAAACCGTTTTAGAGCTATCTTTATAGGGTCTAGACCTGTAACTATCGATCCTGTTCAAAGATTTAATATATCTCAGGTCGGGTCATTAATATCCGTGTGCTGAAAGAAAATGAGAGAAAAAAGAAGGGTATATCTCGTGATTTTCTGCATCTCGATCTTATTGATAGGGATTTTCAGTCCTATATATGGACTTCTTTCTGAAGACTCTCGATCAAAAAAGCAGTTGATGTTAGCCGAAGATTTGAGTGAAAATACACTTCAAAGTCTTGATAAATCCTCTTTTGAAGTGGTGAAGAGATATAGTGACGATGCTCTTATCAGGATTGAACCTGCAAAGGTTGATCTCTTTAGAAAAAAAGACACCCGTTTGAATGGACTCCCATCCAGAACCCAGATATGTATAAACGGTTATTCCTTCGATATCTCGAAAGGCGGACCGGATATGGATAGATCTCTCAAAAAAGAAGGATATAGGAGTGGAACGGAAGGCCTGTACATCGTCCATATGATCGGTCCTATCCACCCGGATTGGAGAAGAAGCCTAAAAAAAGATGGCGCGGATATAATCGATTACGTACATCACTATGCATATGAAGTGGAGATGACCCCGAAAGAATCCGAAAAGATGAAGGCTAGATCTTTCGTAGATTGGGTAGGGATCTACCATCCAGGATACAAATACCCTAAAGATATCCGACCGGGTAAGATAACTATAAAATCGAGTTCTGAAAGAAAAACTAGAGAAAAAATAAAGAGTAGATTTCCAAAGATAGAACAGAAGGTGAATGGTGAAAAAACAAGTCGTTTTACGGTAAATGCATCTTCTCTCAAAGAGATCAGGAATTTGGCCAAAATGAATGACGTTTATTGGATCGCCGAAGATGTTGAACCGAAATTGCACTCCGAAATGGAATCACAGATAATCGGGGGAGGTGCTTGGTACCTTGACAACGGATACCTTCGAGGAAAAGTTAAAAATTCGGCTGGAAATCCAAAAACGCCTTACAGAAAGTACGGTGACTACGGAGCTTACATAAACCAGCTCGGCTATACGGGAAAGAATGTGACCATCGCTTTCGCCGACACCGGTTTAGGGAACGGCACTTCAGGGGATGCCGGTCACCCAGATTTTACGGGAAGGGTTGTCGGAGGACACGCCTTCGGTAATCTGACCAGTTGGAAGGACACTTTCGGGCACGGTACTCATGTAGTCGGCTCGGCGGCAGGAGATACTTACGAGGGGATGGGAAAAAAAGGACAGTATCCCGGATTCGGACCTTATTACATGGCACAGGGTTTGGCTTACGATTCGAAGATATTCTCAGCAAAGATTTTCGACCCCGGGTGGGTAGATCCAAATTATTCCAAGATCTTCAGGATCCCGAAAAGAGAAGCGAACGCGTACGTTCATTCCAATTCGTGGGGCGCCTCCACCGACGGAGACTATGTAAAACTGGACTCCGCTTTCGACCGTGCAGTCAGAGATGCTAATCAAAAAAAGAAGGGAAATCAACCCATGGTTATCACCGTCTCGGCCGGGAATTCCGGATCCGGGGGTAGAAAGACCATAAACAGCCCCGGGAACGCTAAAAACGTGATCACTGTAGGATCCACGGAGACCTTCATGCCCGACGGTGAATATTACGGAGGGTCAAGTACAGGGAATCCAAATCATGTATCCGATTTCAGCTCGAAAGGTTGGACGAACGACAGCAGGATCAAGCCCGACGTGGTCGCCCCGGGACAAAATATCCTATCGACCAGCACTCCCACTAAAACTTCCGGTGGTATGTATATCTGGAAATCGGGTACATCCATGTCCAATCCGGCTGTAGCTGGAGCTTCGGCGGTGGTAATAGACTGGTACAGAAAAAATTATGGAGAAAGGCCTAGTCCCGCCATGGTCAAATCTCTCCTCATAAATACCGCTAGGCCTCTAGAAGGGTACGGACACCAGATCAAATCGATCCCTAATCCCGCTGAAGGATGGGGTATGGTGGACATCTCCAAGCTCGAATATCCGAAGAAAGACCCTATAAATTTTGAACTTATAGACCAGAAAAGAGAGCTTCAAACCGGTGAATCGGCTCGATACGAGATAAAGCCGGAAAAGATGGATACATCTTTGAAAATTTCATTGGTTTGGACGGATAAAGAAGCTCGACCGAATGATGTGAAGACTCTCAAAAACAACCTCAATCTAGAAGTCGTTTCACCCGACGGCAGCGTGTACAGGGGCAACGCTTTCGACCAAGATAAAGATCCATGGAGTGACAGTGATTACACCTATCCCGATACACCTACGATGGAAGATTTCGATACTGACGGAGATGGTTGGGACGACGTGAATAACGTGGAGAACGTATACATCAGCCCTAACGAACTACGGTCCGGAAAATACGAAGTAACAGTGAAAGGAGAGAACATACCCTGCGATTCGGACAACGATGGGGTGACGGACCAGGACTATGCCTTGACGATCTACAATGCAGAAAAAAATGAATTGAAAATCACCTCTCCCGAAAGATCTGAAGTCGTAAGAAAGGACGATATAACTATCGATATCTCATCCAAAAAAAGTTTGAATAGGGAGTTAAGACTCGATAAAGGAAACTGGATCGAGATAGGTGAAAAGAGTTCATATTCATTCGAGAACCTAAAGGATGGAAAGCATACAATAGAGGTGAGAAACAGCGAAGACGTAAAAGATCGCCTCTATGACAATATTTCTTTCTCGATAAATACATCCCCTTGGATCGATATCATTTCTCCGAAAGATGGCGAAGTGGTCCAGGATGAAAAATTAACTATAGATTGGAAAACCCACTTTTCGGAAAAGGTGGAGGTGAGCTATAACGGAAAAGATTGGATGAAGGTAGGTTCCGGCTCGAACTTCACCGTAGATCTTCAAAAAAGAGGAAAAAATAGGATCGAAGTGAAGGCCGTTGGGAAGGATGGAGATCATTCCATGAGAACTGTCAATATTTATTTTTATAAAAGAATAGAAACTATCAACATAAATGGTAACGAGGATTTTTCCGAGAAAGCCGAGGAAAGAGGATGGAAAGGAAAAGGTACCAAAAATGATCCATTCGTGATAGAGGGATATGATATCAACGGTGGAAGTAACGATACGTGCATCTCTATTCAAAATGTCACCCACCATTTTGTGATCAAAGACTGCAGGATCCGAAACTCCAATCGGACATCAGAAGTACCTGAAAAGAACAGCGGAATTTTTCTTGAAAAAACCCGGAACGGTATTATAACAAATAATACTTTCAGATTGAACGCCAATGGAGTCCGTTTAAAAGATTCTAAAAATATCAAGATAGAAAAGAACTTATTCATAAACAATCATCGAGGGATATATCTATCTTCCTGCGAGGAAGTCTCGCTCGAAAACAATGATATCTCCAAACAGCATTATCCTATCTACGGCAAGGGTATCGAACTAAAAAATTCTTTCAAGGTCGAGATCGACGATAACGATATCTTCAACAATGAAAAAGGGATACATCTTTTATCATCCAATAAAAGTGAAGTGATCAGTAACCATATTCAATATAATGACGAAGGTCTATACTTGGAAGAGAGTAAGAATAATACTGTTAGCGGAAACGAGGTAACTCTTAACGATGAAGGGATATATATCCAAGAATCTAACGGTAACCATATATCAGATAACACCGCTGAAAGAAACAGCCTCGGATTATATCTTTTCTCTTCCGACGATAACGAAATAATCGGAAATAACCTTTATCTGAACGATTACGACGGATTGAGTTTAGCATATTCTGATAAAAATGAGATGAAATCGAACACCGTCAAAAATAATCGAAATTACGGTATCGACCTGTCGAGGTCCAAAAATAACGTGTTTGAAGATAACCAGTTGTTGAATAACAGTATCTACCTGAGCGGAGATTCCAAAAAATACTGGACCACTCAAGAGATCGACGAAACCAACACTATCGGCGGCGAAAAGATCTATTATTGGAAGAACAGGAGCGGGGGATATATTTCAGGCGATGCTGGACAGGTTATATTGGCCAATACTACCGACGTTCGGATAAAGGACCTTCATATAAGCGGGGGGAGCATAGGCGTTCTTTTGGGCTTCTGTAATGGGACACATATAGAGGACAACGATATCACGGATCAGAATATAGCTATCCTCCTGAAGCATTCTTCTCGAAACTATATAGAGGGCAATAAACTTTCAAAAAATGTAGCCGGTATCGATATGGTGAACTCCACTAAAAACGTGATAAAAGATAACATCATCACGAAAAATGAACTGCCCGGTATCTATCTTTATAGGTCTGATAAAAACCTGATCTTTGGAAATAATATCTCCTATAACGAGTGGTACGGTCTATACCTGACCAGGTCTACAGGCAACACCATATACCACAACGAGATAATATCTAACGAAAACCAGGCCTACGACGACGGAGAGAACGATTGGGATAATGGTTCAAAAGGTAATTATTGGTCCGATTACCGATCTGAGTACAAGAACGCGGAGCAAAAAGAAGGTTCCAATATCTGGGACACGGCATATGATATCCGGGGTGGAAACAACCAGGATGGATATCCCCTCACAGATAGACAGTCGATAGATGATTTCAGTATATCCATTTTGACTCCATCCTCAGAAGAGAAACTGTTTTCGACAGAACAAAAAGTCGTCTGGGCGTCAAAGGGAGGAAAAGATCCAGTAGAATTTAAAGTGAGATCAAATCAAGGACGATGGATAGATGTGGGATATTCGAAATCTTATACATTTTCCGAGCTCCGAAAGGGGAAAAAAACTGTAATCGTGCGTGGAACAGGCGAGAGAGGTATAAGTAAATCCGAAAAGGTAGTATTTAATGTAGATACCGGCGTCTCGATCAATATCACCTCACCTAAACCGAGTCAAGTGATAAGAAGATCGTATATCACCTTCGAGTGGGACTCTCATAATGAAGAAAAAATAGAGATAAGATTAGAGGGAAAGGATGCATCTAAAAGGTGGCTAGACGTGACCGGAAACTCCAGCCATACTTTTTCAAAACTCGTCGACGGAAAGTACACAGTTCACCTTCGAGCAAAAGGGACTGGCGGATCATCCGAAGAGGTTAGCATGAATTTTACCGTTAAGATAGTTGACTTGGGTATCAAAAACCCGCGGGAAGACTCGGTATTGAATGAAAAAAACTTGACCATAAAATGGGACTCTAAAAACGCCGAATATTATAGATTGAAGATAAACGACGGTAGATGGATAGATATCGAAAGTACCAGGAAAGTGAAGCTTCGAGGATTGAAAGACGGTGAGTATGAAATCTCGATCAGGGCTGTGGACGAAGCCGGATATAGTGAAGTCAAGGTTGTAGACTTTATCATAGACACAGGCACCCCTAGAGTAGATATATTAAGACCAAAAGAAGGAGAATTGATCCGGGGTCGTTCTGTTCAGATAAAATGGGAAGGAACGGACAATGTAACGGAGATAGAGTACTATGAAATAAAGATCGATGACGGGGGATGGAAAAATATGAGTTCTGGGACTAGGTATACCCTTTATACATTGGAAAAGGGAAATCACGAAATATGGGTGAGAGCGTGGGATAAAGCCGGAAATAGTAAGGTCCAAAAAGTAGATTTCGAAGTCGAGACAATAGATATATCAGATATCTGGAAGATAGTGCTGATTCTGATCACGGTGAGTTTGATATTACTCGGAAGGTCCGTTTTAAAGCGTGAGAGATACGATAGAAACGAAAAAAGGAAGATAAAAAAATTAACCAGGGGGATTCCCGCGAAGAGGACATTGAAGACGAGTACAAGTTGTGAAATTTCGTAGGGATCGATAAGGAATCGAACCACATTTTCACCGCTACATGAGAAAGATTAATAACATCAAACCCAGATATAGATAAGAGGAGTCAAAGAGAGGTAATAAGGATGCATCCGAATATCAAGAAAATATACCTCGTGGTCGGTGCGATATTCGCTTTTCTTTGGATATCTAGATTTATCGGTCTGATCAAATTGGGTTACGTGGGATTTTTCTTACTCACGATCTTCACGGTCATCTACTTGTTGTCGCTAATTTCTAGACCCAACTCTAAAGACTTAGATTTCTCACCAGAAACGGGAAAACAGGGGCCTTGAGCTCCTTGAATTTATTTTAGAAGCTGTTTGAAGGCCATTTAAGAAAAATATAACCAACAATCTTATTATACGGGATTATTTTTCTTCTTTAGTATGAATGGGCGTAAATTTCTAAGACCCGAATACAGCTCGAAGATCATCGGCATGATATTCATCATCTTAGCCTCATACTTATTTTTAAGAACTAGTTATATAAATGCGGCTTTGGGTGCAGCTTTCATAGGTATATTCACCGTTTTGATAGTACATCTTCCCACGGTTGAAAAGGACGTTTCCGTAGCGGGGCTGAAAAGCGGTGTACTTTCGATCCATAATTTACTACAAGACCTAGAGATGGCTGAAAAAGGTGTGATTGTAAATCCCCACAAAAATCTTACTGAGTCGAGAGTCTACGTACCCGCGGGAACTTTTGAAAAAATACCCGATCTCTATGATGAGATGACTATAGTCTCGTCCGGTAAAGGCAGAGTAGGTGTGTCGTTGGTGCCACCAGGCCGCCCGCTTCTCGAAGAGGCGAAAGAAAAGATGGAATACAGTATAGAAGGAAAAGGTATCGAAATAGGAAGAGAGTGTATGGGCCATCTGTCCCAAGGGATGAACCTAGCGAAATCATTCAGTCTAAGAAGGGAAGAAGAAAACCTGATAAAACTCAGGATCACACTCGACAGATACGCTGATTATTGTGAAGATCTTAGGGACACTTCAGAAAAGATATGTACTAGGACTGGATGCCCAATCTGCAGCGCATATATGACGGCGGCTTCCGAGTCATTGTCATCGTCATTGAAGATAGAAGATTTTCAAATAGAGGGCGAGCATATAAAGTACACTCTGGAGGAGATCTGATGGATATCACCCAGAAAATAGCTCTTTCCATGACGTTATGGATCGCTTTGGTATTGGCTCTAGTGGGAAATAAAAGTTTAGAGCTTTTCATGATACTGACCTTGATAGGCCTTTTGATAACAAGAGAGTTATCCAGCGTTTATATCAGGCCATCCACGGCGAACCGTCTTGACATATTCATCAGGGTAGGAATAGTGGTATTCATCACGATCGTCACGAGACGGATCCTTTCTATCCTCGGCATCCTTTAGAGGATCTCGTCTAGACTCTCCAATAGTTTATCGTTCATGTTTTTATCGCCGATAGTTATCCGAACGTGGTCTTTTAACCGGATATCCTCGAAGGTCCTTATCCTTATCCCCCTCTCTAAAAGCCCTTGATAGATCTCCTCGGCCTCGACGGAAGGCGGAGTCTTACAGAGCAGAAAGTTGGTCTGGGATGGAAGAGGATTGAATTCTCTAGCCTCTAAATTTCTAGAAAGCCTTTTCTTCTCCACTTTCATCTCTTTTACAGCTTCCATCACCTGTTCCTTCTTTTCCAAGACAGCATCTGCCGCTTCTAGGGAAAGAGAATTGACGTTGTAAGGAAGCATATTTTCCAATAATTCAATACCTTTATCCGGAGATGTCAGAGCATATCCAGTCCTAATACCGGCAAGACCCCAAGCCTTAGAAAACGTTCGCACCAGAACGAGATTTTCGTACTGTTCGATCAGGTCTAGATTGTCTTCATCTGAATATTCGCCGTAAGCCTCGTCTATTATAACGGTCAGATCCATCTCCAACATAGCCTTTATCTTCCTTCTATCTACGGATAGCCCTGTTGGGTTGTTCGGTGAACAGATTATGACCGCATCCACTTCTTTTAAAGCGTCTATCTCTGACGGGATCGTAAAATCAGAATCGAGGGGTATCTGGATCATCTTTCTTTCATTACGGGAAGCGAAAAAAGAATACATCTCGTAAGAAGGTTGAAAATGTGCGGCCGTTCCCTCCTCCGGCATTAAGGTCTTGTAAATAGTATCTAAAATAGCGTCAGAACCGTTGCCTACAATGACCTGTTCAGGACTCAGATCATAAAATTCGGCCAATCGGTTTTTCAGTTTTTTACCAGTAGGGGAAGGATATTTACCTATATCAAAATCCATCCGATCCCTGATATCCTCGTAATATTCCTCGGAAAGAAAGAGATTCTCATTCGAATCGAGAGGTAATTCACCTTTCCGCTCTGGATAGGATACCGTCATCTAAATCACTAGGAACAATACCGAGGGCGCTGTAATAAAATTAACGTTGTTAGTGGTCGAAAGAAAAAATATTTAGGCTCAGTGATAGGCCCTTGGGCCTTCACTGAGATCTTTTTCCTTTTTCTCTTCCTTTTTACTCTTCACCCTTTGATAGGCATCTTCGAAGTGTTGATGATCTATCGTCGCCTTCTCTATTTCTTCTTCGTTCATCTCCTCTTCGCTCTCTTGGATGTATTCTCGGATCGCCAGCATCACCGCTTCGTTACAGATCGAAGCTATATCCGCTCCGCTCATATCGTCTGTCTTCTTAGCCAGTTCTTGAAGATCGACATCTTCGCTGAGGGGGCGATCTCTCGTATGGATCTCGAATATCTCTTTCCTGGTCTCTCTATCCGGCATATCGACATTTATGTTCCTATCGAATCTACCCGGCCTGAGCAGTGCCGGATCTATCAGTTCCGGTCTGTTGGTCGCTCCGATGACTATAACATCGTGAAGAGCCTCTAGACCGTCCAGTTCCGTGAGGATCTGAGATATAACCCTTTCGGAGACGTTCGAATCGGCGCTTTTACCTCTCTCCGGAGCTAGTGCGTCTATCTCGTCGAAGAATATTATAGTCGGAGCGGCCTGTCGGGCTTTTCTGAAAGTCTCTCTAACTGCTTTTTCGCTTTCGCCCACCCATTTCGAGAAGAACTCAGGACCTTTGACCGAGATGAAATTGGATTCACTCTCATTCGCCACAGCTTTGGCCATCAGTGTCTTACCTGTGCCCGGCGGACCGCTGAGAAGTATCCCCTTAGGTACTTCGGCATCCATATGATCGAACATGTCTTCATGCTTCAAGGGCCATTCTACGGCCTCTCTCAATTCCTGTTTAGCTTCCTCTAAACCGCCGACGTCTTCCCAAGTCACGTCAGGGGTCTCGATGACCACTTCTCTCATCGTTGAGGGATCCATCTCTCGCAGGGCCTGGTTGATATGTTTTTCTTGAACGGTCAGATCCTCTAGGATTTCCGAGGGTATCTGCTCAGCTTCAAGATCTATATCTGGAAGCACCTCTCTCAGAGCCGTCATGGCGGATTCCTTGGCTAAAGCCTCGATATCGGCGCCGACGAAACCGTGAGTGTGAGAAGCTATGTCGTCCAGATCGACCTCTTCATCCAGAGGCATCCCTCTAGTGTGTATCTCCAGTATTTCCTTTCTTCCTTCTCTATCCGGCATACCTATCTCTATCTCCCGATCGAATCTACCCGGTCTTCTCAGCGCGGGGTCGAGAGCATGGGCTCTGTTTGTGGCTCCTATCACTATCACTTTCCCTCTAGCCTCTAAACCGTCCATCAGCGAGAGCAACTGAGCAACAATACGTCTCTCCGTTTCACCTGACACTTCGTCGCGTTTTGGAGCTATAGAATCCAATTCGTCTATGAATATTATCGACGGTTGATTCTCCTCCGCTTCTTCAAATATCTCTCTCAATCTGCCTTCGCTTTCTCCATAGTATTTAGACATTATCTCAGGGCCACTTATAGTGTAAAAATTAGCATCGGTTTCACTGGCTACCGCTTTCGCCATCAGTGTTTTACCTGTGCCGGGCGGCCCCTGTAATAGTACTCCCTTAGGGGCTTCTATGCCTACTTTATCGAACAACTCGGGATGCCTTAATGGTAATTCCACCATCTCTCTAACTCTTTCGACTTCTTCTTCGAGACCGCCGATATCTTCGTAGGAAACCCTGGGCGCTTTGGCCACTTCCTCTTTACTTATGGGTTTCTCGGAGATGCTTATCTCGGTGGTATCGGGTTTTATGATAACAGCCTCTTTAGAAGGTGTAAAAGATTTAACTACCAATTCGATCTTATTACCCATGATATTCAAAGTGATCGTGTCGCCTTTCGTGATGGGTCTATCTCGAAGGGCTTTTTTCCTCAAATACTCTTCTCCCCCCATCAATTTGACCGGTTGAGTCGGTGCGAAAGTGACCTTTTTTGCGGGTATAGTCCCCACTTTTTCTATACCGACTTTTTCATCTATCTTGACTCCAGCGTTCCTTCTCGTGGGACCGTCGATCCTGATCAAACCCGTATTCCTATCGGTCTCATCACCCGCCCATACCTTCGCGGCGGTTTCCTTTTTCCCCTGGATCAATATTATGTCCCCACTTTTGAGATCCAACTTTTCTTTGACCTCTGGATCTATCCTAGCGAGTCCTCTACCGACATCACTCGACCGTGCTTCTGCGACCTTCAAAACTTTTTCATTTTCTTTCATGATATTCACCAATCAACTATACAATTTCATGTTGTTATGTCTTTGTTGTAAAGATATGATTAAGGGGTTATTTATACCTTTTGCTCCTATCTTCAGATAAACAAGGACTTCAGAACACGAAAAGATTATACTTTGTATCCCTATTTACTATATGGATGATGATCTCACAGTTACAACTACTTTCATTTTTATTGGCTCTCTTGGTCGGTCTTCTGAACGGGTTAGAGCGCTCTTACCGAGCTTATAAGGAAAACGAGATAAAGGGAGCCGGGATAAGGACTTTTACGTTAGTCAGTATTACGGGTTATCTCTTCGTATATGCTTTTCAAGCTCGGACTATCTCGATTATCGTTTTAGCAGGTATTTTCTCATTTCTTTTTCTCTCTTTACCAGTGATCCGAAGTTTTGAAAACTCCGGTGGTTTGACCACTCCTATCGCACTACTTTTGATTTTCCTGATAGGTATGATATTCGGTTTGGAACGACCTCTCATGGGAACTCTCTCAGGTCTGATATTGGTTAGTTTGACCTCTTCCAAAAAGATCCTACATCACTTCGCAAAATTTCTTTCAAAAGAGGATATGATGAGTGCTGTGAGGTTTTTAGTGGTCGCGGTGATATTGTTACCTATAGCGTACACGCTTGGTCCGGTACATCCGTTGGTCGGACCGGGAAGGGTATTCGATCCCCTGCAAGCTCTGTTGATGGTCATATTCGTTTCCACTATCTCGTTCATCAGTTACATAATCATGAAAATCGTCGGGGCGGAAAAAGGACTCAAGATATCAGCTTTTATCGGTGGGCTAGTAAGTTCAGCAGCTTCTACGGCCTCTGTATCTGAAAAGTTCAAAAATATCGACGAATTAGGGACCGACTCTATTATGGGTGTTTTGTTGGCTAATGCCTCAATGTTTATCAAAGACTATATCATAATAATAACGGTAGGCGGGATAGCACTAGCTAGGAGCTTTTTAATCCCTATCGCTCTTCTGTTATTCCTTACCTTAGCTTTCTTGGTATACCACAATAGAAAAAAGGACCAACGGGACGAGAGTTTAAAAGGCTTGAAGATAGAACTCGGCACACCCTTCGCACTTAGACCTGCAGTAAAATTTGCAGGTGTTTTCAGCCTGGTCTGGGTATCCAGCTATATACTTCAAAATTATGTAGGTGGTTTGGGCATATACATGGTCTCGTTCGGAGGGTTGGTCTCTACGACCTCGGTTTCTGCCTCGATTTCATCTCTTTATATGGCCGGCGAAATAGGCGCTGTCACTGCGGTTTCGACGATGCTACTGGCTTTCGGATTTGGTTCCCTTTCGAAAGTACTGATCGTTAGAGCATTTTCTAACGAATTGGCCAAAAGGACATTGATACCCATGACTGTTTTAAGCACCGCATCATTTATATTGGTGGCGCTATTGAACTAACTTGTCAAAGAGATAGGAGTGTGTAGACCCATGGTCAGTACAGGTGTGATTTACGGGGCGATCGTTGTCCTCGCGTTCATTGGTTTGATGTTTCTATTGGATAGACTCGACGTGCTGGAGCCTTTTGGTTTAGAACTTTCGGGCCCGTTCCTCCTGTGGAAAACGAAGAAGGGGAGGAATATCATCGAGCGTATATCCCAGAAAAAGCGTTTCTGGAAGAACTATGGCAATATGGGTTTGGTCATCGTCTCTATCGGCATGATTCTTATATTCTTGTTGGTAGCTTGGTCAGCTTATGTAGCGACCTCCGTACCAGCCGATCAGGCCCCTCAAGCTAATGAAGTTCTTGTACTGCCCGGCTTAAATCCGATCATACCGTTAGGATATGGAATATTGAGTCTAGCGATAGCTATCATCGTTCACGAATTTTCACACGGGATTTTATCCCGAGTGGCGGATATAGATATAAAGTCACTCGGGCTGGTATTTTTAGTCGTTCCCATAGGTGCCTTCGTCGAACCTGACGAAGATCAGATGGACGAAGTCGACGAAAATATAAAAAAGGATAGACTGTTCGCCGCGGGTCCGACCAGTAATATCGTCCTAGCGATCATAGTTGTTTTGATATTCTCTACAGTATTCATAGGGTCTATCTCCGCTAGGGAGAAAGGGGTGATGGTAACAAAAGTATACGATGAGACTCCGGCTGAAAGAGCCGGTATCGAAGAGTACGACGAGATATTGAAGATAGGCGATCAACGGATCAAGGACTCACAAGACCTGAATTCGATCGATCTAAAACCAATGCAAAAGGTTGAAGTTCAGGTGATGAAGGGGAAGGAGAAACACAACTACCAAGAGATCACCACGGGGCTTGTGATCACGGGCATCTACAAGGGATATCCCGCCGATAAAAATGGATTGAAAAGAGGTGACATAATCTACAAGGTCGAAGGAGAACTCATCAAAAACAGAAAAGATCTCACCGAAGTCCTTGAAAGCGTCCCCCAAAACGAGAAAGTCAATTTTACCTATCAACGAAAAGCAGAGTCCGGCTATCGAAAAAATAACACAGAATTAGGATTTAAAGAAGGACTGATAGGGATAACTTCACAGTATCTTGGATTCGTTCCTCAAGACATGGATTGGGTCCCTAATCTTTTAGGTAATCCTCTCTCGGGATCCGATTCCTTCTCCGAAATCTTCGAGAACACGATGGTTTATATAGCCTTGCCCTTCCTTGGACTTTCTCCACTTCCCGACAGTATAACACAACTTTATCAAGTCACCGGGCCTCTATCTGTAATGCCTAGTGGGCTTTTCTGGATGGTAGCCCATTCACTATATTGGATATTTTGGATGAATCTCTTGGTCGGCCTTTTCAATTCTTTACCGGCGGTTCCTCTCGATGGAGGATATCTCTTCAAAGATGGAGTGAAAAGTTTGACTAAAAAATTAGGTCTAAAACAAGACTTGAGAGAAAAGGTCTCCAACAGCGTTACTTACGCTGTCGCTCTTTTGATCCTTTTCCTATTGATGTGGCAGATGATAGGTCCTAGGATCTGACCTCCGAAGTATTTTTATGTTCTTTCTTTTTTCTTGAAACGATATGTTACCTTACGAAGAAATAGCCGTGATGGATAGAAATTCGGAGTTTCGAGGTGTTCCTCCTGAAGAACTCATGGAGAACGCCGGAAAAGGTCTAGCTGAAGAGATAATCGATAATTATTCTGAAAGAAACGTTTTATTTATTTGCGGGACCGGGAATAATGGAGGGGACGCTTATGTCGCGGCAAGATATATCTCGGAACGATGGGGAAAAGAAAACGTTAAGGTTTTTCTGATCAAAGGTAAAGATAGTGTTAGAAGCGATATATCCAGAGAAAATCTTGAAAAGGTAGATTGTGAACTCGTAGAAAAAATGGATTGGGAGAGCCTCGATGAAGATACGATACTCGTGGACGCTCTTCTTGGCACGGGGATAAAAGGTGATATCAGAGAGCCGTATCGAGGTGTGATCGAAAAGATAAATGGATCGGATAATCCAATAGTTTCCGTGGACGTCCCGAGCGGCCTTGGAGCGGACATTTCTGTAAGGCCAAACCTTACGGTGACTTTTCACGATCTCAAGGAGGGTATGTCGGAAAAAAATTCGGGAGAGATATTGATAAAGGATATAGGTATTCCAGAAAAAGCTATCACCCATACGGGACCCGGTGAGATGATCTTATATCCCAGACCTTCCAAAGATTCACATAAGGGAGAAAACGGAAGACTGTTGATCGTGGGCGGAGGACCCTATACAGGAGCGCCGGTTTTAGCCGGAAAGGCGGCCTACAGGAGCGGGGTAGATCTCGTCCATCTCGCCGTGCCCGGGTCTGTTTCAGATATAATTTCAGGTTACTCGGCGAATTTCATCGTACATGAATTGGAAGGTGAGAGAGTAGATAAGAATAACGTAGATAAAATTTTGAAACTCTCGGAAGAAAGCGATGCTGTTATCATCGGACCAGGTTTGGGTAGAAATGATAATACTTTCGAGGCAGTAAAAAATCTGCTCGAAAGATTGGACAAACCCGCTCTCGTCGACGCCGACGGTTTGAAGGCTGTATCGGAAAAGAAAATCGATATAGGCCCCGATACGGTCTTGACCCCTCATAAAAAAGAATTTGAGATGTTGACGGATGGAAAAGAGGATGACAAAAAACTAGAAGAGAGAGCTGATTCATTTGCAAAGGAGAATGGAGCGGTACTAGTGGTAAAAGGGGTGGAAGATTATGTCACCGACGGAAAACAGCACAGATGGAACGACTTCGGGAACGAAGGTATGACCGTAGGCGGTACGGGAGACACTTTGTCGGGCGTGATCGGAGCGTTGATGGCTAAAGGACTAGAACCCTTCAATTCCGCGAGACTCGGAGCTTATATGACCTGCAGAGCGGGAGATGAAGCCTTCGATGACCTGAAATGGGGTCTTACGCCGGAAGATATCATAGAAAGATTACCAGAAACCATGAAAAAATAGAATTATTGTCAAGTTATATTTTTAAGATCGATATCGAGTGGGAAAATTACAATTAACAGTAAAAAATTACAGAAAAGAGGATTAACCGTGACAGCCGAAGAAAACGATGAAGGAAAAGAAAGCAGTCCACTCAAATCCTCACTTTCGAGAATGATAGATGTGGATAACGTTATATTTACACTGGTCATCGATTCCAGCGGAGAAGTCGTCGACTCCAAGGGAGGTTTAGACCAGGCGAAACTGAGAACTTATGGGGCGATGTGCGCTACCATGTTCGGCGCGGGTAGAAAAGCAAACGAAGAGATCGATTTGGATAAACCGGACACTGTCGTTCTTAACGACCCGGCTGGAAAAAATTACATAAAAGGGATTGGAAGAAGCTATATTTTAGTGGCTAGAACGAAAAAGGCGGATAATTACGATGAGATACTGAGAGAAGTGCATAGGGAAGGTAAGTTCTTGGCAAAAGAATGGATGAGAGACCAGGTCATCAAATCACTAAGAGATAAATACAAATGAGTTTTATCGGGCTGACAAGGCCGTACTTCGAAAATTCCTTGGTAAATTTTTATATTCCTGTTCCGTATAGCTAAATCAGATTAGATAGATCAGGTGTTGAAAATGGTAGATATAAAAGCTCCTCGAGGATCGGAACTCACCTGTAAAGGTTGGAAACAGGAGGCTATGCTGAGACAACTTAAAAATAATCTCGAAAATGCGGAGGATCCAGATAACCTAGTCGTCTATGGGGGTTCGGGTAAAGCCGCTCGTAATTGGGAATGTTATGAGGAAATAGTTGAGACCTTAAAAGAATTAGAAGATGATGAAACATTGATGATCCAGAGCGGTAAACCGGTTGGTGTTTTTAAAACATTCGAGAGAGCTCCAAGAGTTATAATAGCAAATTCAAACATCGTACCAAAATGGTCTACCTGGGACAAATACTACGAGTTAGAAGACCTAGGACTGATGATGTACGGACAGATGACCGCCGGCAGCTGGTGTTATATCGGTACACAGGGGATCATACAGGGTACTTACGAGACTTTCGCTGCTTTAGCCCGTAAACATTTTGACGGCACATTAGAGGGAAAATTGTGCCTGAGCGGCGGCCTTGGAGGCATGGGCGGAGCACAGCCATTAGCTATAAAGATGAATGGCGGTGTTGCACTTGTTGTTGAAATCAATCCAGAGATGGCCCAGAAAAGATTGGATAATGGTTATTGTGATGTTATCGTGGAAGATTTAGACGAAGCCTTGGATCTTGCCTTAGAAGCTAAAGAGAACGGTGAGGCGAAATCTATAGGATTGATAGGAAACACTGCTGAAACCCATCCTGAGATATTAGAAAGAGGGATCATCCCAGATGTTGTAACCGATCAAACAAGTGCACATGATGCCATGAACTATTTCCCTAAAGGTTTAACATACGAAGAAGGAGTCAAGCTAAGAGAGGATGATCCAGAAGAGTTCAAAAAGAGAGCGATGGAATCGATGAAGTTACACTGCCAAACCATGGTAAAGATGCAGGAAGAAGGTGCGATAGCTTTCGACTACGGTAACAATTTAAGAGGGCAGGCCAAAGATGCTGGCTTCGATGATGCGTTCGCTTATCCGGGTTTCGTTCCCGCCTATATCAGACCGATGTTCTGTGAAGGAAGAGGTCCGTTCAGATGGATGGCACTTTCAGGCGATCCAGAAGACATTTTGAAGACTGACGAAGTCGTCAAAGAGTTGTTCCCAAAGAACGAACAGTTGAAGAACTGGATAGATCTAGCTGAAGAACATCTTCCGTGGGAAGGTCTGCCGGCTAGGGTCTGCTGGTTAGGGTACGGTGAAAGAGAAAAATTCGCTAAAAAGATAAACGATATGGTCGCGAGTGGAGAGATATCCGCACCGATCTCGATAACTAGAGATCATCTTGATGCAGGGAGCGTGGCAAGTCCAAACAGAGAAACCGAAGATATGAAGGACGGCAGCGACGTAGTGGCGGATTGGCCTTTATTGAATGCTATGCTCAATTTGAGTGCCGGAGCTGACAGCATCTCTATCCACAACGGCGGTGGAGTCGGAATCGGTTTGTCTACACATGCGGGTATGGTCGTTGTCGCTGACGGTACAAAAGAGGCCGAGGAAAATATCGAGAGAGTCTTTAAGACGGATCCAGGCTCCGGTGTAGTGAGACACGCCGATGCGGGATACGAGAAGGCTATAGAATTTGCAAAAGAACACGACATAAAGATGCCGATGCTGGAAGATGAGTAAAAAACATTTCACTAAAAAAACTTTTTTTATTTCTATATTTTAAAAGTGGTGGGAGAGATAATAACATGGAGTTCATGGATGTTATAAAAGAGAGAAGGTCTGTAAGGAAATTCAAAGATGAATCTGTTTCAGAAGAAGATATTGATGCTATGATAGATGCTGCCAGACACGCACCCTCTGGAGGTAATAAGCAGAACTGGCTTTTCGGTATAGTAACCGATGAAAAGAAGATCGATAAGATCGCTGAAGCTGCTGGCGGACAGGAATGGATTTCTACCGCACCCTTAGTTATCGCTATCTGCACACGATTAGGAAAAGATTTAGCAGGATTGGATGAAGGTGACTTTGAATTAAAAGTCGATAAGGAAAGATTCGGAGAAGAATTTATAGAATATCTTAGAGATTATCATGATCAAAGAAAAGTATCACTGCTTTTTGAAAATTGTAACGGCCTGATTCCAGGCGAACACATATTTTTGACAGCAGTAGATCGGGGACTTAAAGCATGCTGGGTAGGATATCTAGATATAGATGAAGTTTCATCGATATTGGAATTACCAGATAATTATGTATGTCAATTTCTGATGCCTATCGGTTATCCTGATGAAGAACCTGAAGAAAAGAATCTGAAAAGAAAGGAGAACTTAACTTTCAAGAATAGATACTAGCTTTTTCAAGAATCCACCTAGATTTAATGTAGGAGCTTTTTGATGAGAAACCATGACGGATGAATTCACCATCGAAAGTATAGATGAATCGGATAAGCATGATATTTTAGAGTTGACTGAAAATATTTGGGAGGGGCACGATTACATTCCAGATCTGATCAACGAGTGGATCCAAGAAGGGGGATTTATCTGTGGAAAGGTGGATAACAAAATCGTAGCGGTCGCTAAACATACAGAGCAGAGTGATGGTATTTACTGGTTAGAAGGTTTGAGAGTTCATCCTGAACATCAAGGACAAGGTTACGGAAGAGATATGATCGAGGCCCAGATCGATCTTCTAGAAGAGAAAGGTTATGAAGCTCTGCGCTTCCTGACGAGCCAAGACAAAAGCCCGGTGAAAAAGGTGGTTTCAGAACGAGGTTTTGAAGTTAAACAGGCATATCATTTTCTTAGGCTTGATGAGAAGGGTTTAGAAGAAAAAGAAAAGCACTTAGAGAGATATAAAGAAAGTATAAACGGGATCGTGGAGGAAGACAGGAAAGAAGAGGTTAAGGATTTCGTTTTTTCTTCCGAAGAATTTGAAGAGTACAAGAAAGAGTTTCTAGCAAGCTGGACGTGTAAGAGGATAGATGAAGATTTGTTGGAAAAAGAGATAGAAAAGGGAAACTGCTTCAGCATCCGAAAAGATGGGAAAATCGATTCTTTAGTGTTCTTCTATTATTACGAGCCGTTCGAGTCTCTCAGCATCCCTTTCATCTCGGGCTCGGAGGAAGGAATAGAACGATTGATAGATCACGGGTTGGTGAGGAGTCTTGAAGAAGATTGCGCTAGGTACTCGATCAAAACAGCGTCAGAAAGAATAGCTTCTATAGCGGAAGATAGAGGGATCGAGAGATCGGATCACGGTAAGGTACTACTGTATGTGAAGAGTGATTGAATTTTTCATAAGTCTTGAAATCGAGGAAAGAAATAAATACTTCTTCGAACAATTAACATACCGACTGGTTGGTATGTGATATGAGCGGAGACGATACTAAAGAAAGAATAATGAAGACTGCTTTCGATCAATTCGTTAAAAATTCATACGACGGGATTTCCATAAATCAAATAGCGGATGAAGCGGAGGTCTCAAAAGGGGCTATATTCCATTATTTTGATTCTAAATTCGAGTTAGCGAGTGAGTCTATGATGGACTACATGGAAAATAATTGGATGCCGTTATTCATGGAATTGTACGAAATCGAAGATGACGAATCACAGTTGGAAAGGATGATCGATCTTTCCTTCGATATCTTCCTGAAAAATCCAAAGCTCATGCGATTTTTCATGGAACTTTATGAGAGGAACAAGGAAAAGGACATCATAGAGGAACAGTTCAACGATTTCTACATAAAGATGCTAGAGATGGGGACAGAGATGTTTGAAGATCTTGATGCCGACGATCCAAGATTGAAATCTCATCTACTGACGGCCTGTATCGATGGACTGACTCTTCAGTACACGTTCTTAGAAGATTATGAAAATTTTCCAGATACGGAAGAACTGAAAAAAGAAACATTTAGAATATTTTCAGGAGGTGGATGAAGTGAGCTTCCTCGAAGCCCAAAATGTGAACAAATCATATATCAGCGGTAAAACCGAGAGAGAGGTTCTTAAAGATCTTGAACTTAAAGTCGAAAAAGGTGATATGACGTTGGTGATAGGACCCTCGGGAAGTGGAAAAACCACTCTGCTCAATCTACTCGGAGGTATAGATAGAGCCGATTCCGGCGACATCTCTGTAGGTGAAAGAAATCTTTCGAAAGCTTCCGACGATGAGCTTAGAAAACATAGGGCGGAATACGTCGGATTCATCTTTCAATTTTACAATCTGATGCCGACGCTAACCGCATTAGAGAATGTTGAGCTCGGCTGTGAAGTGAGAGACTGGGGGAAGGGGAAGGTAAAAACCGAATCAAAAAAGTACCTGAAACGAGTAGGACTTAAGAGGGAAATGAAAAAATTTCCTCAGCAGTTGTCGGGGGGACAGCAGCAGAGAGTGGCCATAGCGAGAGCCTTAGCCAAACATCCGAAGGTAATTTTCGGAGACGAACCTACCGGAAATCTCGATGAAAAAACATCCGAGCAGATAATAGAACTATTGAGGGAAGTGAACCAAAAATTCGGAACGACCATGGTGATAGTGAGTCACGATAGAGCTCTCAGAGAATACGCCGACGAGATATATCAACTGAAGAAAGGTGGACTGCACGAGATGTGATACCGTGGTATCTAAATTATTTCTAAAACCTTTCAGGGATATAAAAGATATGAAAGGTAGGATCATAGCTATCGCTCTTGTTTTCATGGTGACTTTAGGGCTGATGATCGGAGGGTTGTACGCCAAGGGGATGATGGTAGAAACGAGAGAGAAGATGTTCGAGAAGTACGACTATGCAGATCTAGAGGTCTCCGTAGGCGATGCCGACGAGAGCGCTCTAAGAGAGATAAAAAATCAAAAAGGGGTCGGAAAAGTCGAAGGAAGGTTGATCTTACACGGTTTGATAAAGGAACCTTCGAATATCAAACCTATAATATTCGTAGGGATAGACCCCCAAAAATCGAAGATGAACACTTACACTCTCAAAAGAGGGGTCGATGAACTCCGGGGAAACAATATTTTATTAGTGGGGAAAAACCCCGATTTTGAAGTCGGGGAGGACTTAAAGGCGAAGTTAGTCGGAAATGAAAGTACTTTCCACGTTTCAGGGCATGTGAGAAGTGCGGAATACGCCGCAGTTCCGCCGGTGCCTGGATCTTCCATCCCAACCCCAGGAAATACCGCCGTGGCTTATGTAAATCTAGATTTACTCCAGAAGATCTCCTCTATAAGATATAATAACATACTGGTGAGTTATGAAAAAGACGCAGATAAAAAAGAGGTCAAAAATCAGATAAGAGAAATAAGTGAAAAATACGGCTTTCAGGGCATCACGGAGAGAGAGGACGAGTACATATACCAGATATTCGAATCGGCGATAGAGGAGGAAGAGAAAGTCATACCCATAATTTCCGCCATATTTTCCACTATCGGCGCCGTATTGATAATCGTTGTGATCAGCAAGATCATACTCAGTCAACAAAAAGAGATGGGCGTGTTGATGGCTATGGGATATTCAAAGAAAAAATTGATCTCTAGTTATCTGGGTTTCGGAGGTATTTTTGGTCTTATCACCGGTATTTTAGGTGGGATCCTGGGTATATTTGTCGGCTACATGTGGGCCGGATATGGTCTAAAAATATTTATGGATATAAAGGTAGTGACAAAATTTTCGATCTTCCCTTTTATACTATCTATCGGAGTTGGTATAGGACTTGTGCTCGTCGCCGTTTTGATCTCGGTTTATAGGATAAACGATATGAATGCTTTAGAAGCTATGAGGAGCCAGGAATCGGAAGAGACCTTTCTAAAATTCGACTTCGGTCAGAAGGTAAATAGTATCAGTAAATTTTCTCTGAGAAACATAATCAGAAGACCGAAAAGAGTGATTGCACTCATCATAGTGTTATCTCTCACGATCGGGATATCGGGCTCTTGGCTGGTGATGATGGATTCGATGGTCGATCAAGCCGAGGATTGGGAAGACCATCAGAATTGGGATCTTCAAGTGACTTTCTCTAGACCGGTCCGAGATGAGAAAATAGATAAGATATCGAAAAGGTTTAGCGGTGAAATCGATCGTTACGAAACTTACACTCTAAGCCGGGGAGAGGTCGACGGTGAAAACGTCCAGATGCTGGGCATCCCTAAAGAAAGTGAGATGATCGACTTCATCAAATTGGATGGAGATATAGAATATGGAAGAAATAGATGTATTATCACGAATAAATTATCGAACAAGCTGGGGAAAAAGGTCGGAGATTCAATCACTGTAAAGACTGTTGAAAAAGACATAAAATTGAAGGTCTCAGCGATAGTTAACGATCTGAGAGGAAATACTATCTTCTTATCCCAAAAGGACGCTCGAGAGATAAGCGGGATGGAGAATCTATCTTCTGGAATATATGTTAAAACGAATTCAAGAGTGAGTGAGGCGAAAAGAAATTTTTACGATGTCAGAGGCGTTTCCTACGTGATAAGTTCGAGTGATTTCGACGATTCCATGAGCACGATGGTTGAGAACATGAAAGGATTACTTTATTTCATGTTCTGGATCAACCTGTCACTTTTGATCGTAACCGTGATAACCGTCTCTTTGATAAATGTGCTGGAAAGGAAATCTGAATATGCTCTGTTGGAGATGCTTGGATACAGGAAAAGAGATTCTGCAAAATCAATCTTTCAGGAGATCATCACGATCGGCATCATAAGTATAATAGTGGGCGTTCCCTCTATTTACGGATTCAGTCTTATACTTCGAAATATATACAGCGATCTGATCTTTTATTATCCATTGACTATAACGGTCATGACTATTTCGATAATAATAGCGTCCTGTCTAGTGTTTTTCCTGTTATCTATGATCTCGCCGATAAGGGCCATCCAGAAAAGCGACATAGCTGAGGCACTGAGAGAGAGGTCTATCGAATGATCAAAATCTCTCGATCTTCACTTTGGAAAGACTCAAAATATTGATAACCGATGAAAATATTGGTCGTTCCAACGATGGTTAAAGAGAAAAATATAAGGATCATATCCTTCGATATGGACGGTACCCTTATCCCTAAGAGATTTCCCGACAGGTTTTGGTTGGAAGAGATACCGAAGCTTTATTCAGAAGAAAAAGACGTCGATATAGAGCAAGCTTCAGAGATGATCATAAAAGAATATGAGAAAGTCGGGAAAACAGATATCAGGTGGTATCTGACCGACTTTTGGTTCGACAAATTAGGTCTAGAAAATAGAGACAGAGAGATATTGGAAGACATAAGAGAAGATTATGACCTGTACCCCGACGCTAAAGACGCGATAGAAAAACTGTCGCGAGATTATGAATTGATCATCATCTCGAGAGGGACTAAGCTATTTATTGAGACAGGGCTGGGAGAGTTCTCGGGATATTTTTCTCGTCAGTTTTCTACAGTCTCCGACTTTCAGAGTCCTATCAAGTCTCCAGATATCTATAGAGATGTATGCCGGGATCTCGAAATAGAACCGGATACCATGATTCATGTCGGTGACGACCCGGAGCAGGACTATGAAAACCCAAAGGAAGTCGGGATCACATCTTTTCTACTGGACAGAGATGGAGGGAAAAAGAACGCCATTGAAGACTTAGATGAATTGATACGGTCATCAGATCTCTGATAGTATTTCTACCGCATTCTATTGCGTCTTTTTATATCAAAAGGCAACAAAAAGTCAATACTTCACATCCTTAAGGCGGACTTCGTCTTCAGAAACAAGAGCGAATTTTCCTTCCGGATTACCCCTATATTCTGGAACGGAAAAAATCGAGAGCAACTTCTTATCAAAAAAGTACTTGTATCCCGGCTCGAAGCACTGGTGAGCTCGGATGAGCATGTCTAGATCGTTTTTTCGAAGAAACTCATCCAGCGCTTTCCTCCCGTACAATTTATATCCTCCTCTGAGATAATTCATTTTGAATTTATCTATATCCTCTGAAGGATCGTTCCAGTAAAATTCTTTATACTTTTCATCCCGATGATCCAACTCGTTTATCTCCCGTAACTCTGACACACCCTCAGCTATACCTCCGTGAACCAAAAAATAAGATCCATCGATAGCAGAAGCTAGGGGCAATTTTTCGTATAGATCCATGATCTCATCATAGATCCGGAGTGAGAATATTCTTTTCAAAACATCGTAAAAGCCATATCTTCGGTTCATGTCTTCTGTTTCGTGGTTACCTCTCAACAGCACTGTTTTGTCAGGTCTCTGAATTTTAAGTCCTAGAACATATGCAAGGTTTTCTAGTTGTTTTGAACCTCTATCGACGTAATCACCCAGGAATACGATCGGCAATCCTTTTTTTACGGCAAATTCTACCGGTATCTTAGCGGCTTCCAGATCCCCATGTGTGTCTCCAACAGTCACGAATTCATCCCAATCTTTCTTTACAAGATTTTGATCCTCTAGATTTTCACTCGCCCTTAGAATGAACTCCCGGTATTCGTCTTCAGTGACTGAATCGATACCCTCCGACAAGATTTTATCGACCGTGTTCATCAGTTTATTATGAGTGGTTCTCTGATATTTCAATCACACGGTTCTCATCTTTTATTTTCTTATCCCCAACAGCCGATCATACAGAAAAAAACTAATCGTTCAGCATCTTTTCGAACAATCCCACGTAGTCCTCTTTCGACATAGGCCTTGGATTACTTTCATTGGATAGATTTTCTGCCGATATTTTGGCGAGTTCTTCGATATCTTCTTTTTTCAGGGCGGTTTCGTGGATAGAGGGGATACCTAATTCTTCATTCATCTTTTTGATACCCTTCACAGCCTTTTCGGCCCCTTCCGAGGCATCAACGAAATCATATCCCATCCGTTCAGCTATCTTGGCATACTTTTCCGGGCAGTATGATTTGTTATATTCCATCATGTAAGGTAAAATTATGGAGTTGCACATCCCGTGCGGCGCGTCGTATTTGCCCCCTAGAGCTTCCGCCATACAGTGAACCGAGGCCACGTCGGAATGGTTGAATGCCATACCGGCCATCGAACTCGCAACGAGCATATTAGACCTCGCTTCTAGATCATAGGGCTCTTCAACCACGGTCGGAAGATTATCGATGATCAATTCCATCGAATAAAGAGCTAAGGCGTTAGAGATGGGGTTCGCGGTTTTTGCAGTATAGGCCTCTAAGGAGTGTGTGAAGGCATCCATACCCGAAAAAGCTGTCAATTCTTTCGGCAAAGTTCTTGTCAATTCTGGATCTAAAATAGCTACGTCTGGAACCGACTTTTCACTCCTCACACTCCTTTTACGATCTTGATCGGTATCGGTTATAACCGCCGAAAAAGTGATCTCACTGCCGGTCCCAGAAGTCGTAGGAAGAGCTATAAAAGGAGGTAATTCCGCTTTCACATTTCCTTCTCCGTAATATCCGTCTATCGATTTAGAATTTTCTGAATACAAGACTCCAATTGCCTTTGCACAGTCGATGGAACTTCCGCCTCCTACGGCTATCAAACCGTCCGGATCAAAACTTTCAGCGATCTCCGCCCCTTCTTCAACGTGGACATCCTTTGGATTGGGTTCGACTCCATCATATATCTCATAATCAACATTCTCTAATTGAGGCCTTATCTTTTCGAAGATACCGGCTTGTTTTATCCCTTTGTCTGTTACTATAAGAGGTCTTTCTATTTCATATTCTTCGAGTTTTTCCCCCAAAGTTTTCCTTTTTCCTTCCCCAAAGATCATATCAGTAGGAAAAACTATTCTAAAATCTTTCGAAAGCTCCTGCAAATTATCTCCTCCTATCATATGTTCGATTTGAACGCATGAACTGGAAAATTAAATAACTTTCCTATCTTTTTCACTTTCAAAAGATGAGAAGAAGAACGCTCGATATAAGATGTAAAGAATGTGGAAAAAGGATTTTCAAATACATCAAATACGGAGACGGGAATCTGATCAACTGTCATAAAAAGAGGATAATCGAGGACGACAGCGTTAAGGAAAATAAAGAGGTGAAGTGCAGTTGTGGAAACTTGATAGGTATCGATAGATCGACCAGGATAAAGATGAAACAGAATTCTTTTGAGAAAGACTGACCTCGGTTATCGAGTTACAAAAACACGGGAATTTTAAAGTATCTAACGATGAATCCGACCAGAAGATATTTAACCCTTATAAGAATCACAAAGTGATGGCCGATCAGCGATCTTCTCCTAAAGGAAAAGACTACGACAACATGTGGGTCCTTAAAACAGACGATATGATCAAGGATCTATCCTGGTACTGGTGGTGGTGGATCTTTTTCATCAAGAATCCGGAGAACCCGAAAAGACCAAAACAGCTGATGATCCTTTGGTCAACAAAATATACCGATCACATCAAAGTGAACGACAAAGATTGGAAATTGAAAAAATTGCCCACTTGGAATGATGACAAGCTAGAATTCAACGGGATGACCGCAGCATGGTGGTTCGACGGCGAAGAAATGCACGATCCTATAGTACTTGATGAGATGGATTTCGAAGTCACTCATAAGGGGAAAAAAGGAGAATTGAAGCCACTGTCCGAGGACGCCGATTATCGATTCTACGGTTCTCCAGAAAAATATTTTATCAATATAAAAGATGAAGATAACGATTTCGAGTTAGAGATGACTCCTTGGAATAGATATCTTCAGAAACATAGGTTCAACGAGCAGCAGTTAACGAAAAAATACAGTTACAACATCATGAAAGTATACGGGATGAAACTCGGAGGCAGCATCAACGGTGAAAGGGTAGATGGAAGTGGTTATTTCCAGCGAGTCCAGGTGAACGCTCCCGCAACTCCCTGGTACTGGGGTTTGGTGCACTGCGAGAACGGGAGTTTTATCCACTACTTCAATCCGTTCATAGGCCCCCAGATGTTCAGGTCGAAACGCAAACAAAAGTCCTGGTTGAACTGGGGTGACATCAGGTTGTCTAGATCTATACGTTTCTATCATAGTGAGAGTGACACGGAATACAGGTTCAGGACTAAAAACGTGGATATCTCACGAGAGTCAGATAACGGTCTTCCAAGCTTCGTGGTAAGAGCTGAAGACCAAGAAAAAAAGATATACATGAAACTCTCGGCATATTCGAGAGCTTATTGGAGATTCCAGCAAAAAAGAAAATTCGGGATGAAGAACATCTTCTATTACAACGAGTATCCAGCTAATCTCGTAGACTTCAAGTTCAAAGACAAAAAGAAATCCTTTAGAGTCCCTAAATCCGATCTCGGTCGGACTTACAGCAACTTCGAACATTCTTGGGGTAAATTGTTCTAGCCTAATACTGTAATACTCGATCGAGCAGGACCGAGAGAAAGTCATAGACGGGCCAATCTTTCCTTCAAGACATTTTTAATTTGCGCGATTTCCATCTCTTTATGAGCCATAGATTCACCGTTGATGAACGACCAATCCCAATTCCAAGGACTTATGGAATATTTTATCGCTTCTTTCCGAGTATCGACCCCATAAGTTTTGAGATCTATTTTACCTGAATTCATCTCACCGACGGCTTTTTCGACTTTGCTTTTATTATGGATGCTGTACGGACACCTATTACTGTATCCAACGTCTATAGCAACTTTGTTTTTATCCGAGTAATCTCTAGGCTCAAATTTTGGTCCTAATAAAGATGGATTTTCACCGTCTTCTTCAAAAGATAAATACATCAGCGAGATATATCCGTTCTTTTTAACCTCATCGAAACCCAACCTCTCAAACAAATCTATAGGAAAATGAACCGGATTATCCCAGGCCAACACAGATAGACCGGAAAATTCGTCTTTAGTTTGATCAATCAAAATTTTTAGCAACTCTTCTTCGTTCTTATGATGTCCGCTATCATCCGTCTCATCTACAGTAGCCCAGTGAAAACACATCACCACCGCTGAGTCCGGCGCATCTATCGGATACGGAGCATTTTCGGCCGGCATGTATTCTATGAAGCCTCCCGAGATCCCATCATTATAAACTATGAATCCTTCCATACCCTTATCGAACATTTCTTTTCTCCAGGACAGCGTTTTAGAGAGATCTCCCAAAAAATCTCCGTTCCTAACCTCCAACCCTCCCGGACAGCACATTATATCTTCAAGATTTTCTTCGTCCAAAGGTACGATCCTTCCGTCTATTTCATATCCTGGTATCTGCATATCGATCTGATAAACACATGGGAGTGTCCCGATAAAAATATTTCTATAGATGAAAGAAAAAATAGTAGGTTTTGTAAAAAGTTTCTCATTAATCGAATTCGAACTTTTCCTCGGCCTTCTCGATGACTTTCTCTTTTTTCTTTTTGGCCTCTTTCTTTAACTCTTCACTTCTCTCCAGCATATCTTCTATGAACTCTTCGTCGTGGACGTCCTGTAAATTGATCTTTACGTTTGCTATGCCTCCTACGACTCCCGAGTAGGCCATCTGAGCTGAGACCAAAGCGTCGGTAACAGCATCCTCTTTACCGTATTCGGCGACTTTTTCCGCAAGATCCAAAATTTCGGCCGAAGTTTCGGCAGTATCCATCGGGACTTTACAGGCATGTTTAAGACCTTCTTCCATAGCCTCTCTTCTCTTGTCTCTTTCTTCTTCGGTGGATTTCGGCATATTCTTGGCTTCTATGTATTTGTCGAAAGCGTTGGTATCTTCATCCACTCCTCTGAGCAGCTCGTCCTTTAATTCCTGTGCCTTTTCCGCTACCGGCATCAACTTAGGATCGATATCTTCCGTTCCTCTTCCAGCGGTACTGAGATTACTGACCATCGAAGACAATGCAGCTCCTATAGAACCGGATAAAGCGGCGATACTGCCTCCGCCGGGTGTGGAAGAATCTCTCGAAACTTCGTGCACGAACTCATCCGTTTTCATATCAACTAGCGCGTCTTCCGGTTTCGAGGGACCGCCGATCAACTTCTCTTCCGGATCGAATTCACTGACATCTTCAAGCCCTAGAGATTGGATCGCGGTCTCGATGATATCATCTTTAGGTATACCGGTCGGTTGACCCATCTTCTCCTGATAGTACTGTCCGGTCCGTATCAGCGCGTCGTAAGGAGCAAGACCGACTATCTCGCTGCCGGTGACTTCCACTCCCATCTCTCGAGCCCTTTCTTTAGCCGCGTCGTACACATCGTGAAGACCGGTCTTTTTGTAATTAGTGAGGTTGATCGAGACCTGCGCCCTGTTGTACTCGTCGACGTACCAGCCGATGGCTTTGCAGTGATCGAACTTTCCTTTTTTCTTCACCGCTTTACCCTCTAGATCGTCAAAGTCGTAATCGTATTCTTTTTCTAGGAATTCCTTCAGATCATAACCGTGTTCTTCTTCGGTATGATCCCTGACCTCTTCAAAGCTTTCCGCGACGAAGTCACACTCGCCGCAGGGATATTCATCTTCACCGTACCTTACGATCTGACCTTTCCAGTAATGGTCGTCGGGACTTCCTTCTCTTTTTGCCCTTCCCCTTTCTCGCAGCTCTAAAGCTATGTCCCAAGCGATCTTTTTGTTGGTCGTATTGAGATCGATGTTATAAGCAATCAAGAACTCACGAGCGCCTACGACGGTCGCGCCCGTCTTTTTGACCCTGTCGTTCCATTCCGCGGGACCGTAATCGGGTTCCCATTCCGGGTCCTCCAATTTATCTTCTAAACCCTCGTATTGACCGCTTCTTATCGTCGCAAGATTCCTTCTTTTCTCTTCGGTAGCGGCTTCTTCATACAAGTAAACGGGGATATCGAGTTCTTCGGCGACTCTCTCGCCTACCTCGTTAGCTATATCCACGCAGTCTTCCATAGTTACTCCCTTCACGGGAACAAAAGGACAGACATCCGTCGCTCCCATCCTGGGATGACTTCCTTCATGTTGACTCATATCTATCAATTCAGAAGCCTTCTTCACCGATCTGAAAGCGGCTTCTTTAACGCCCTGAGGAGAGCCGACGAAAGTGATTACGGTTCTATTGGTGTCCGAGCCCATATCAACGTCTTTGAGCTCAACATCGTCGACACTGTCGATTTCGTCCGTGATCTCATCTATTACGCTCTCGTCCCGTCCTTCAGAAAAGTTAGGTACGCACTCTACCAATGCCATCGTTCCACCAATTAAGGGAAATATAAGAAAGATAAAAAGATTTTGGAAATCCCCCTTATAAAGATTATCCGAGTCCCGCTCTTCCAGAAGTACCGAATGGATCAGTTTTCTCAGGATTCATAGGATAGATTATAATATCTTCCTCGACTAAAGCCGCTTTGTCTTCAGGAGTTATCAAAAAACCAAAGGTTTTCGTTATAGGTAATGGGGAATAGTATGTATAAGTTATAACTATATCGTTTCTATGGTGTTTATCCATCCTGAATACCGCTAATCTGCCGGGGATACGAGTCAACTTTTTCAAGTCCAATTGACTCAAAATCTCATCGGTGTGCCAATATTTAGGATTGTTTTTCATCTTTTCTATTATGGATTCAGAGTCGAAACTGGCCTTTATTGACCTATCGATGGGATTTTGCGTGGTCGTAAAACTACCCATCGCTCCAGATACGACAAAAGTTTCTTTACGCATCTGATAGTCCGATATCATCACCGAGCTGAAGGTCATGAAGGGAAGAGAAAGTAGAAGGAAGATGACAAACATCACTTGATATTTCTTAAGAGTCTTCACCTCATCTCCGAGCTTATCCATATCAGCTTTCTTCTGGGAAGATAAAAAATCTATCCCTCCTCTGGTGAAATTTTGTACTTTCCATAAAAATGTCAATAGAGAGATAAATCCCAACGGAAAGACCAGGTAATATATAATATAGTAAATATATTGTACCAATTTATTCCACCACGATTTCTCCCTATGACAGTTTTTTCGATATAAAGTTTTCGAGTAAAAATCCTTACTCGGTCGTATATGATCTAGTGATAGATTGGATAGAAGGTATTTAAAGACTGATATTTAACTATCTCACTTTAATCATTTCATCAAGTCGAGATCAGAAGGATTCATCGGAAATATAATAGTATCTTGATTCAATAAAATCGCCTCACCCTCCTCATTTACCCGAAAGCCAAACGATCTAACGATAGGAATAGGTGTAAAATAGGTGTAAGTCATCACGATCCCTGTCTCATTTTTAAAACTCAATTTATATACTGCCAATCTTCCAGGTATATCTGTTACGCTATGTAAGTTGGACTGTTTTATAACTTCTTCAGTGTGCCAATATTCAGGTTCATCTTTCATTTTTTCTATCACTGGTCCAGGATCAAAGCTAGACTTTATAGATCTCCTAACAGGATCGGTAGTCAAGGTAGTGGAAGACCAGGATTGTGCATGACAATTTTCTCCCTTTACGCTCTCCTCATCGGTATGTACTGGATGCCCGACTATCCAGTATGAATCTTGATGGATATGAGAATCCGATATCGTAGCGGTGGTAAAAGTCAAAAGAGGAGTCGAAAATAGAAGAAACATCACGAGCAAAATTTGTAAAGTTTTTATCTTTTTTATTTCTTTATCGATCTTACCAATATCGGTTTCATCTCTATGTGACAGAAATTTAATCCCTCCCAATATATAACTCTTAGACTTCCAAATCCCTCCGAAGATCCCTATTAGTCCAAGGGAGGGCAATAAATAATAAATAAGATATAAAACTGTCTCCTGCATCGTCGTTAACCGATTTTTATATCGTTTTTTATTTTATATAAAAATTTGGGTTTTAACTTTTTACTCTTTCTTATCCATATAAGGAACCAAGGACCACTAAAAGCCTCTGTACAACCCAAAAAGTATAAATTCTCAGATCATATACCTCTTTTTGCGGACCCGCGACCGCTTGAGAGAAAAGTTCAAGAATTTAAAATGAATAAATCTAGCACATATGAATATTAAAGAGGAATTATATAAATGATAGTTGACTTTGAGAAAAGGTCTACGATCAACTGGGGTGAAAAAATTGTCAGGTAAATATCTCAAGGCTAGACAACTAGCGAAAGAGATGGAAGAAAAGGCCAAAGAGACTGCCGAAAAGAAAGAGATGGCTCAAGAGAAAAAGGAAAAGGCAGAAAGATTACTGGGAGAAGCTCAATCTATAGAAGCAGAACTCGATCTTGAAGATGTTGAGGAACGTTTGAAAGAAGGAAATGAGAATATCTCTGAGAAAGATTTTGAGGAAGGAGTGGAAAAGTTCGGTGAAGTCATAGACCAAATTCAAGCTGAAGCTTTATCTAAACACAGCGAAATTCTGGAAAAAATAAATGACTTTTTCGAATCCGAAACCGAAGAGGAAGAATTCAGTTCCTTGAAAGAAGATATCGAAGAAAGTGAAGAACTGATCGAAGAAGGAAAATTGGAAGAGGGGTTTGAGAAAACACTCGAAATAAAAAACGAGTCAAAAGAAATGATCGAAGAGGATTTGAATGAAAGACTGGAAGAATTAGAAAACCTTGTCGAGATGGTCGAGGAATCTGAAGATGTAAAAACCGAAGGCCAAGAGATAATTTCAAAGGCAAGATACTCTCTAGACGCGGAAGAGTATAAGAGAACACACTCTCTGATCCAAGAAGCAAGAGAGGGGATCGAAAACGCCGTCGAAGATGAACTACAAGATATGGGAAACAAATTGGATTCGAGGATGGATCGGCTCAAAGAGAAAGGTATCGAGGTTCCGAAGGCCGTCGAATGCCTCAACGAGGGGAGAGAAAAGAAAGAAAACGATGAGTATAACACTGCTCTTGACCGGTTCCAAGAATGCAGAGAAAGGATAAACCAATATTACGATCAAGAAGTTCTGCAGGAACGGTTCGCAAACCTCAGAGACGAAATAGAGGAGGCAAAAGAGATCGATGCCCCAACTGGAACCGTAGAAGAGATGGTGGAAGAAGCTGAGAAATTGATAGAAAAAGACAATATTGAGGAAGCCGACGATCTTTTAAAAGAAGCTTTTGAAAAGATCGAAGAAGCTAAATTCGATAAGGTGCTCAACACCATAGCCGAATCCAGAGAGGACTTCATCAGAGCTAAGGATATCGGGGCCGATATCGAGGAACCGATGGAATTATTGAACACCGCAAGGGACTCTTTGAAAAATAATGATTATAAAGAGGCGTTAGAATGGGCACGGAAAGGAAGGGAGGAAGTCCAGGATCTGATAAAAAAATTCGACAAAGCTAAGAAAGAAATTCAGAATAAAAGGGATGAGCTAGCGAGATTGAAAGACGTACTAGATACGGATTATCCCGATCTTGAGAACTTGATGGATGAAGCCGAGGTGAGATTGGAGGAAAAGAACTACGAAGAGACCATGGTAAAGATCGAGGAATTGGACGAGGAAATGGAAAACAAAGTCCAAGAGGAAGTCGAGGAGCTATTAGATGAATTTGCAAATCTGATAGATCTCGCTGATGATCTAGAGAGCAAGATAAAAGATATCTCAAAGCAGTTAGATGAGAGTCGAAAAAAGGCAGATTCTGGAAACTATCTAGAAGCAGCGAATATGGCAAAGAGCGGTAAGAACATCGCAAAGAAAAAGATAGAAGAAGAATTGGAAGAGAAGATAGAGAAAGTCAGGGAAAACAAAGAAAGAACGGAGATCGAAGACGAAGAGATAGAAAGAGAGATCGACGAACTTATTGACGAAAGTGAAGAGGAACTAGATATGGAGAATTTCGAAGGGGCGATCGAAAGTATGAAAGAAGCTAAAATGGAACTTAAAGAGGCTAAGACCGGAGCCGCTGAAAAACATATAGAAGACCTCTCTGAAAGATTAAATAATATAGAGGAACTAGATATCAAAGGAATTGATATCAAGCCATATAAAGAAAAAGTAGCGGAAGCGAAAGGGAAGTTGGAAAACGAAAAGAACGAGGAAGCTATCACTAAAGTGAATGAGATCTCACGGGAATTCTCCGAGGAAATCCGGGATCACGCGGAAAAATTCTATGAAGAAGCAAAAAAGACTTTACAAGAGGCTGAAGAGACCGGAGTGAAAATAGAAACTCTCGAAGATGAATTGAAAGATGCACAGGAACATCTAGAAAATAATAACTTTATGGAAGCTATCCGATCTTCTCTTGATGTGGAAGAAAAAGCCGAGGAAAAACGAAAAGAAAGGTCAGAGGCATATGAAAAGATATCCGACAGTGCTTCTAAATTGTCTGAACTTAAGAAAGAAAAGAAAAAGGAAGATATAAAGCCGATCAAAGATAAATTGGTCGCGGCCAAGAAGGATTTCAAAAAAAGGAATTACGAAGACTCCATGGAAAAAGCTGAAGAAGCAGAACTTTTACTTAGTGAATTTGAAGCTAGGACTCTTTTCTCCGATACCAAACGAGAAATAAAAGAGAAACTGAAGAAGATGAAAAAGACGGGGATGCTGAAGGAAAAGATCAAAGAGTTCAATGTCGAGGTGGAGAGTTTAGCAGAGTTGACTGAAGAAGGTAACTACTCAGAAGCTCAAGAAAAGATCGAAGGAAAAAATGAGGAGTTAAATACTCTATTGAGAGAAAAAGCCAACGAAAAAATCGAAGATATCCGCGAGTTTCTTGATTCTGCCCAGAATATAGGTTTCTCCGTCCAGGATTATAAAGATAAACTCAAAAGGACTGAGTCATTTCTCAATCAAGAAAACTTCCTTAAAGCTCTCGATAATATCAAGAACATAGAGAACGAGCTGGATGAACTTAAAAATAAGAGTGATAACGCAAGGGAAAAAATCGAGGATGCGAAATTCACACTAAGAAAGGCTGAAGTTATGGGGGCGGACATAGAAGAGGAAAAAGAACTGATGGAAAAAGCTAAAGATTATTTCAAGAAGGATAGGTATGAAAAAAGCATAGAAAAAGCCAAAAAAGCGAAAGTCGATATCCAAAATTCCCAAAAGGAGAGGGTAGAAGATATAATCAATAGATTCACCGAGAAGATCGATGAGTTAAGAAGTAAAAATATAGATACGGCACTAGCTGAAAACAAGATCCAAAAAGCTATCAAAGCCAAAGATAGAGGAGATTACACAGAAGCTATCAAGTTCGCACTGCAGAGCGAAGGCGAGTTAGAGAAGGACGAAATACAGAGGGAAATTGCGAACGAAACTTTAGAGGAAGCCGAAAAGGGTGTAGAGGAAGCGCAAAAGGAGGGTATCCTTGTAGATCAAGCAAGAAGAAGTTTCCAGGAGGCGAAAGATTCTTTCGATAACGGTTTCTATCCCAAGGTCTTAGAAAGTGCGATCGAAACGTCCGGAAATCTAGTAAAAGTTGTCAGACTCTACGAAGAGACCAATTCTTTTTTGGAAAACATAGAAGGTGTGTTAGAAGATTTCAAAGGAGAAAAATTTGAAGGTTCCCGTCCTTTAGAAGAAAAAGAAGATCTTGAAGAATCTTTCCAAAACGGGGAATATGAGAAGGCCCACGACCATCTGGAGAACATCAAGACGACTCTTAGGGAGAATGAGGAAAAGATAAAGGAAACTATATATAAAATTGAAGACGAGATAAAAGAAAAAGGTGAAAAAGACGTCAAGAAGGCAGAAGATAAGCTACAAACGGCTAAAGCTCTCCTCGACTTCAAGAATCCTATCAAGGCCATGAGGGAAATAGAGCAAGCTAAAGAGATCTCCGGATTGAAAAAGAAAAAAGAATACGACGAACTCATGAAAAAGGTCCAAAAATCGATCGATAACGCGAAAAAATTCGGAGCCCCTGTTGGTGAAGTGAAAGAAAAAGTTGATGAAGCCAAGAAGATCAAGGAGAAAAAGGACAAAATAGAAGCCTTCGAAAAGATGAAAGAAGCTCACGAACAGGTAGAAGAGGCTCTCGAGCCATACAGCCCCGATATAGAAGTCAGTATATCAGATATGTTGAGTTTAGATGAATGGAATCATACGAAGGTGAAATTAATGAATAACGGTGAAGCTCTCGCTAACGACCCAAGTATTGAGATTAGGGGAGGAGAGAGGAAAAACTTCGATCTCAAGAATAAGCTAAAATCTGGCGAAGAGATAGTCGTTGAAGGGAGGATCAAACCTCATAAAGAGAACGCTAAAATAATCGCCACCGCATTTCGGATCTTCGACGATAAGAAATTCAAAGATGAGGAAGACTTGAACATTAGTATGGGTATAGAAATTAAACGAGCTAATAAAAAGGAGACCTGCGATATATGCGGTGATGACATAGAAAAAGGAGAAAGGATCATCTACTGCAGCTGCGGAAAAACTTACGAAAGATCTTGTGGGGCTGAAGAAGGTAAGTGTCCGAACTGTGGTACAAATCTAGAGATCGAAAAAGAAAAGCAAAAAGAGACTAAAAAACGTCTTTCTTTGGATATGTGAGGACTGTTCAAAGATGAGTTTGCTTTTACACGCATGCTGTGCTCCTTGTCTTACTTATTCAATTAAAGCTTTCAAAGAAGAGTTCGACGAAGTTACGGCCTTATGGTTTAACCCGAATATTCACCCTTTCGAAGAATATAGAAAGCGATTCGAGGCCATGGAAAAATTTGAGGAAGAAAAAGATATCGATATCATCTATCTAGATAAATATGAATTAAAATCATTTCTCGAGGGGGCGCTAAAATCAGATCCACGCTGTGAGTTCTGCTACGAGTGGAGATTCAGTAAGACGGCCAAGATTGCTCAAGAAAAAGGTTTCGAGTATTTTTCAACGACCTTGACCATTTCTCCTTATCAAAATCACGAGATGATAAAAAAAGTAGGGAAAAAAGAAAGTGAAAAGAAGAACATTGAATTCATTTATAGGGATCTAAGGGATGGATTTTCAAAGCATCACGAATTGTCTAACGAGATGGGGCTCTACAAACAAGGCTACTGTGGTTGCATATTCAGTGAAAAAGAAAGATACTACGAAAAATTAAGAGAGTAAAATCCGAGTAAGACCGATTCATTCTTTTCTATAAAACTCGCCCTCGCCGCCTCTTTCTCTTATCTTATCGACGGCTTTTTTAGCCTGTTCTTCAAAGAGTTCTTCGGCCTTCTTGTAATCTTTAGATTGGATCTCCACTCTATATTTCGGGGCAGCTACGTAGCTTATCTCAACCTTCGAATCTTCCGTGCCCTCGAAAGCGGAAAGAGAGTATTTTATATCTTCCACTCCGTCCGGATTGGTGGATGAGATCTCCACAAATCCCGTAATACTTACATAGGGAGGCGAAATATTTTCTTTTGCGACATCTACGAAATACTCTATCCATTCACCCTCAAAACCTTCTTTCTCGAGTATGTCCGGATCGGCGGAGCATTTCTCAAAGGATTTATATAAGCTTCCAAAATGATCACTCAATTCAAAACCGAATTCGTCATAACATTCCTCTAAATCCTTCCCGTATCTGTCGGCCACGATACGCAGTAATTGATCGGCTTTTTTCTGATTCTTCCAAGCCTGCAGTTTTTCCCTCTTTTGATGTTCGTTAACCTGTTTCAAGGAAAGATCGATATGCCCTTTATCTTTGTCTATTCTCAACACCTTACAGACTCTTTTTTCTCCTTCTTGGATATGATCTTGAATCCTTTTAACCCATCCAGATGAGATCTCAGATATGTGAACGAACCCCTCTTTTTTACCGTATTCTTCGAGTTCTAGGAAAGATCCAAAATCTTTGACAGTCTTCACGTTACAGATGACCAATTCTCCCTCGCTGGGCCACTCGTACTCATCGTCTTCGGCCATCATTCACCCTCTTTTGTTTCTGAGGTCTCAAGTTCTTCAACTATCTCCCCGTTAAATTTAGAGTAACCGCCCGTAGGTTCAGCCAATGGAGCACCACAGACCATACATTCGACTTCAGAAGATACGTGTCTGAAAGTTACCTGTTCATTTTCGCAGTCTTCACATTTGATCCTGACAAACTTTTTCTTTTCGGCCATGATATCAACTCATCTATTCCTCAAACTCAAATCTTCCGGCTCTTTGGCATTTCTTTTGCCAGGTCTTTCCACATTCTGTGCAGGTGTATTTGAGATAGACTCTTTTCACCGGTTTGCCTGCGCCGGATGGCTTCGACCAAGGAAAACCTCCATAACCGGAAGTGACTCTTCTAAATCTTCGCTGACCTTTCCTGAGTTCGCTACCGGGTCTGTTTTTGCCCCTGCTCAGTTCCATCTCGGTATGCGTGTCACAAGACGGACAGTAGTCCTTGATTTTACGTGGTTTCTTCATAGTGATTCAGTTCATAATATGCCCACTATTAAAAACTTACCCACCCAAGGATATAAACTTATTAACATTTTCCCAGCAATCTTTCTCTTGTTTCCAGGACCAGAATGAAGTGGGATCGTAGGAAAAAGGTGGTCCAAGTCAAGGCCATTGATTTTATATATCACATACTTGTAACTAACGTTGCTAGGTCTAACCGGGGCGTTCGGCGTGTCCTTATACACCGAAAACGTCGATACGCGGGGGTGACCACCGGGGACGGTGTAATCAGCCCACCGCCGAGCCAGATTCAGACGATGAGATCTCGTCCCTCGGGATCGGAGGTGCTTTGAAGAACAACCGGAGGGTTGTTCTTCTCTGTCTTAGCCAGGTTCATCAGGCCAGGCCCGGAAGGGAGCAGTCGATACCTGGACTGCCGATGCTCGAGGGATAGCGGGGTCGAGGATGAATCTGGAGTCACTTGGTGGTGAGCTGAGCGCCAACCCCGGCGACCTAGCACCTATCGATATTTTGTACACATATAAACTCCTACTAGAGTTATAGCTCCGCCGATTATTGTATAATTCGGCGGAACTTCGCTTAATATAAAGAAAGCGAGTATGGAAGATCCTATCGGTTCTCCCAGTAGACTTATGGAGACCAGTCTTGCCTTTACATATTTCAGCGCCCAATTGTATAGGGTATGACCCATCATCGTGGGGATGAGGGCTAGTGCGAAAAAGATGAGGTATTCTCTAGCCGGATAAATGGTAAAAGACGTCGAAAAACCTAGAGAAAAAACTCCCAAAAATAACGTGCTCGAAGAGTACACAAGAAAGGCATAAGGTACTAACGACATGTTCTGTCGTATCTTTCTTCCTCTCAATATGTATCCGGCCATGGCTAACATGCCAAGAATAGCTAACAGGTCGCCAAATATAGCCCATCCACCGAATCTGTAATTCGAAAAGGTCATCAGGAAAACTCCGGCTAGAGCTATGAATATACCCGCATATATTTGAATAGGGGCTTTTTCATCCAGATACCATCCTCCAATCCATGTAACTATCAACGGATGAGCGGAAACTAAGATCACAGAAGACGCAACGGTCGTAAAGCTCAAAGATGAGATCCAGGCGGCGAAATGAACCGCTAGGAAAAATCCAGTAGTGAAAAGGATGATCCAATCTTGTTTTCCCAATCCTTTTATCTCCTCTAAATAGGGATAGACAAAAATAAGTAAGATTATGCTCGAAAATAACATACGGTAAAATGCGATTCCGATCGGATGTACGTTCGAAAACCTTATGAATATGGCGGCAAAAGAAGCGCCCGTGATCGCTAAAGGCAGGGTAAGATGAGCGAGTTTTTCTTTCCCCACGTCCAGATAACTTTCTTCAGGTCTCATGATCTACGGAGCTATATTATCTCAGTCATTAAAATATATTTCTCCGATTTGTGAAACAGGATAAATTATTTATTCTATAAGAGGGTAATTTTTATCCCAAAATGGCCTTTTAACGGAATGGCCATATTATTCCAACGAGGGAACGGGACTCTCTAGATGAGATAAAGAAAACCGAAAAGGAGGAGACTATGAAAGAACCCTTGGAAGAAAGTGAAAGAAGTCTTTCAACTTTGATCAAGAACGTCCCAGGAGTAGTTTATCGATGCAGGTACGATACGTCGGATGAGACGTGTACCATGAAATATCTGAGTGAAAGATGCAAGGAATTGACGGGTTACGATCCTTCAGACCTGATAAACGATAGAAAACTCTCTTGGGGAGATCTGATCCACGAAGAAGATAGAGAAAAAGTCCATAAAGACGTCAAAGAATCGGTTTTTGGCGATGAACCATTCAAAATAACTTATAGGATCATAACCAAAGAAGGAGAACTAAAATGGGTTTGGGAACAGGGGAGAGTTCTAACGGGCCCCGAAGGGGAAATAAAAGCATTGGAAGGATTTATATCGGATATCACAGAAAAAGTCGAGGCTCAACAGCGTTTGGAAGAAAGAGAGAAAAAAGTAAAAGAACTCTATGAAGCCACCACCAAAATGGAAAGATGTCGGAGCAGACAGGAAGTCTTCGACTTAGCTCTCCAATCTGCGAAAGAAATCCTTAGGTTCTATGCTAGCGGTATTTTCATGAGAGAGGATGATTACTTTGTAGGTAAAAGATTTACTGAAAAAAGTGTAGGAGAAAGAGGAGATCGTTATCCAATAGATGAAGGTATAAAGGGACTAACATTTGATAATGAAGAAGGTGTTTTAATAAAAAATGTAGATAATTGGGATAACGTTGTACCTCATCAAGAAGGTTTAAAATCAGGGGTTAGCGTTCCAATCGGAGATAGAGGAATTTTTCAAGCAGTTTCGAGAGAAAGGGGCGACTATGACGAATTCGATCTGGAGATGGCAAAGATCCTAGCCTCTCACATAAATGAAACCATAGAACGGATAGAGACGGAAAAAGAAAAATCTTTAATTTTGGATACGGCGGAAGAACATATCTTGTACTTAGATACAGATCTCAGTATAAAGTGGGCAAACCAGGAAACAAAAGATTTTGCAAATATCGAAAAAAACGAAAAATTGAAAGGAAAAAAGTGCTACAAAGCTCTGAGAGACGCCGAAGAACCGATGGATAACTGCCCGGTTAGAAGAGCGATGGATTCGGGAGAACAGGAGGAAGAGATCATCAAATACGGGGAAAAATACTGGTTATTGAGAGCAAGTCCTCGTACAGACGAAGACGGTGAAGTGGCCGGTGTCGTGGAGATGGCGTTGGACATCACCGAAAGAAAAGTAGCCGAGGAAAAACTGAGAGAAAATAAAGAAAAGATAGAAAAGATACTCGACGCGACATCAAGGATGGAGAAAAAGTTCGATCATGATGAAATTTACAAGATAGGGATCAATGCGGCGGAAAATATACTCGATATACAGACCTGCGGCGTATACATCAGTCAAGGAGATGAGTTAGTATTGAAGGCTGAATCTTCCGGTGTTCCAGATCACCGGCTTGAAAGGAGAAACAAAGACGACGAAATAGCCGGAGAGACCTGGCAAACTAAAGAGCCTGATATAACCCACGACTTTGAGAATCATGAAGATATAGAGCCTCTGTCGGGAGGTTATAGGTCGGGGATCACAGTTCCTTTAGGAGATATAGGGATATTCCAAGCAATGTCGAAAGAGAAAGGGTATTTCGATGAGGAAGATCTGACCATGCTGGAACTTTTGACCATGCATATGAGCGAAGCTATTGAACGAGTCAATCTGTACCAAGAGCTTAAAGAGAGCGAGAAAAGATACAGGGACCTTTTCGAAAAATCTCCTATCTCTGTCTGGGAAGAAGATTTCAGTCAAGTGAAAGAATACCTAGAAGATCTGAAAGAGTCGGGTGTAGAAGATTTCGAAGCGTATTTCAGTGAAAATCCTTCCGAATTAGAAAAATGTATCAGTCTCATAGAAGTAAAAGATGTCAATCAGGAAACTTTAGACGTTTTCGGGGCTGAAAACAAGGATGAACTGAAACAAGGGCTAAACCAGATATTTAGGGAAGAAACTTACGAAATCTTGAAAGAAGAACTGAGCGCTCTAGCGGAGGATAGAAGCACGTTTGAGACCAAAGAAATAGTAAATTATACCCTTAAAGGAAAGAAAAAGTATTTTTATATGAAGTGGACAGCCCTGGGTAGGAAGGAAAAGGATTATTCAGAAGTCATAATATCTCTAGTGGACATCACTGATCTGAAAGAGACCCAAGAAAAACTGAGAAAATCGGAGAAGAGATATCGTTCTATCTTTGAACAGACGGGGACAGCGATGGTGATAATCGATGAAGACAAAACCATATCCTTGGCTAACGAAGAATTCGCCAAGTTATCTGGATACTCTATAGAACAGATAGAGGATAATATAAAATGGACAAAATTTGTAGCCGAAGAAGATAGGGAAAAAATGAGAGAGTATCACAGAAAGAGAAGGGAAGAGGACGAGAGAGCTCCAACACATTATGAATTCAAACTTGTAAACAGGTTCGGCGACGTTAGAGATATAGTTGTAGAAGTAGGAATCATACCCGAGTCAAATAAATCAGTCGCATCGTTAGTCGATATAACCGATTATAAGAAGACCTTCGGAGCTATGAGAGAAAGTCAGGAAGCTTTCAGGACGCTTTTCGAAAACGAGCAGATCCCTATCGCTATTATCGATAAGGAAAAAGAACTGAAAGAGATAAATGATTCTCTTTGTCAACTCTTAAACTTAGAAGAAGGCGATTTCACCGGAAAACCATTCAAGAAACTGGTCCATCCTGACGATCGAGAGGATTGTAAAGAAATGATCGAAGATATGTTATCAGGGGAAATAGATTCAGCTGAAAAGGAAATTAAAGGTCTAACAGGCGACGGTAAGAAAATCTCATTAAAGATCAGATGCGATCTAGTTAGAGACCATGACGATAATCCCTTATATATAATTTCCACTTACCAAAAAGTTTAGGATGTGCATTGCTCGTAGGATATAAAGATCATACTGTAAAATGAGCGTTCAGATTAAGATTAAGAAAAATATATATATGATTCGCTCGATAGCATATTGCTGATTATTCAACTTGAAAGTGACGAGGTAGGTAGATCGATGGATATTCTGCTCGTGGACGACGACCAAGACATAATTGAACAGTCAAAGATATTTTTTGAAAAACTGGAAGACAGTTTCAATGTTGATATATCTCGATCAGCTGAAAAAGGTCTCGCCAGGTTAAAAAAGTTCGATTACGACGCGGTGATATCCGACTATAAGATGTCTCCTAAGAGCGGACTAGATTTTCTAGAGGAGGTCCGAGATTCGGGGATAGATATACCTTTCATAATATTTACGGGCAAGGGAAAAGAAGAAGTGGCCATGAAAGCACTCAATTTAGGCGCGGATCGATACATAATGAAAGGTGGTGAGCCAAGAAAAAGGTACGAATTACTGATAGATGCGATCAAGCAAGAAGTAGATCACTATAGAACCAAAGAAAAACTAGAGGCTAGAAAGAAACAGTTTGAGAGATCTATTGAGTTAGCTCCTCATCCCGTGATGCTGCACGCGGAAAACGGTGAAGTGCTCTCAGTAAATAAGATGTGGAGCGACATCACCGGGTTTCAAGAAGAGGACATTCCTACCCTCGGCGAATGGATGGATAAATCATTAGACGGTGGAGAGGAAAGATTTGAAGAGGGACTCGAAAAATTGTTCGATCAAAAAAAGAAAAAAACTGAGGGTATCTATACTATAAATTCAAAAGATGATGAGGAGAGGATTTGGGAACTCAGTTCATCTCGTATACGAAAACTTCTCGACGGGAGATGGATGATCTTATCGATGGCGAACGATATCACAGACCAAAAAAAGGCCGAAGATAAACTCAAAAATTTCAAAGAAGCCGTAGAAGCCTCTATGGACGCTGTCGGCATCTCTACACCGGCTGGGGAACCTGTTTATCTAAACGAAACTTTCCGAGAGATCTTTGGGGAGGCGATAGAAGATCCACCTAAAGAGCTCTACGTCAATGAAGAGATCGGTCAAGAGATCTTTGAAGAATTAAAAAGAGGCGAAGAATGGACCGGCGAGGTTAAGATGTACGATAAGAACGGCGAAGTTTTAGATATACACCTTAGGGCTTATCCTGTTTGCGAAGACGGAGAGATCGTAAGTCTAGTCGGGGTCCATACCGATATAACCGAGCGAAAAGAAACCGAGAGAGAACTGAGAAAGAGCCAAAAAAGATATAGGTCCATCGTAGAGGACAGTCCGTACGGTATCGTGGTCTATAACCGCAAGGAGGGGCTTCAATATATAAACTCTGCCGGTGCTGAGACACTCGGTATGAAAAATCTAGAAGAACATATCGGAGATTCTATAATCGAAGTGGTACATCCCGACTATCGTAATATCATCACAGATAAAGTCGAAGATTCAACAGAAGAAGGTGAATGGACCGAGCTGCACGAAGAAAAATTTATCAGGATGGATAATGACGAAGTTATCGATGTCGAGGTGAGTGGTTCTTCCATCGAATTTGAAAACGAAAGTTCTATCATGACCATATTTAGAGACATAACCGAGAGAAAGAAAGCTAAAGAAAAATTGGAAAAATCTTTGAAAGAAAAAAAGGTGCTTTTAAGTGAGATACACCACAGAGTTAAGAACAATCTCCAAATGATATCTAGCATGCTTAGACTTCAGGCAAAACAAGAAGAAGAGGAAGAGGTCTCACAGGCTTTGAGAGAAGGAAAAAAGCGGATAATGTCGATGGCAGTGATCCATGAGATGCTCTACAGGGAAGAAAACATGGCCTTTATCGAACTCTCTCATTACATAGAAAGATTGGTCAAGACTTTATACCGAACTTACAACATCGGGGGAGAGGAAATAAAGTTTGAACGGGATATGGAGGATATCGAATTGAATATAGAACAAGCTATACCCTGCGGTTTGATAATAAACGAGATAGTATCTAACGTACTCCTGCACGCTTTTCCTGAAGACCATCGAGGACCGAAAAAACTGAAAATATCTTCTTCATTAAGAGAACAAAAGAAGGTAAATATCACTATAAAGGATACGGGAACGGGTATTGAAAGCGAGGTAGATCTAAACGACACCGAAACTTTCGGCCTTCATTTGGTCAAGATATTGGTCGAAGATCAATTAGAGGGGGATTTGAAGATAGACAAAGAAAACGGAACAAGTTTCACGATAGAATTCAAAAAGAGGGATCAAGATGAGTAAAGGAAAAATACTGGTCGTGGAAGACGAGAGACTAGTAGCGGAGGACATAAAAGACACTTTGGAAGATATCGGTTATTCGGTGGTCGGGATCGTCGATACCGGGGAAAAAGCTCTCGAAAAAGCGGAGGAGAGTCGTCCCGATCTCGTCCTGATGGATATAGTTCTAAAAGAAGAGATGGACGGAGTTAAGGCCGCCGAGGAGATAAAAAATGAACTCGATATACCCGTCATATACTTGACCGCATACTCGGACGATGAAAAATTGAAGCGCGCGAAAGTAACTCAACCTTTTGGTTATATAATAAAGCCTTTCCGTCGAAGAGAGCTGCACAGCAATATCGAGATGGCTCTCTATAAACATGAGATGGAAAAGAAAATCCGTAAAAAAGAGAAGAAATATCGAGCAATTTTCGAAAATACAGGTACGGCTATGGTGATAATAGAAAAAGATAAAACTATATCGCTGGCTAATGAGGAGTTTACTAAATGGACCGGGTACCCTAAAGAAGAGATCGAAGGAGATATGAAGTGGCCACAATTTGTAGCTGAAAAAGATCGACCGAAGATGAAGGAATTCCACGAAAAGAGAAGAGAAAAACCTGATGAGGTTCCAAAAAATTATAAGGTCAAGCTCGTAAACAGGTTTGGTGATGTAAGAGACATCCTGATGGAAGTAGGGATGATCCCGGACTCTGAAAAATCCATAGCATCGGGGACAGATGTTACGGATTATAAAAAAACATTCGGAGTGATGAGGGAAAGTCAGGAAGCCTTTAGGATACTGTTCGAAAACACTAGCGAATCTGTAATTCTGATAGACGAAGATGAAAAAATTAAAGAAGTAAATAGAACATTTTGTAATTCTTTGGGATGGATAGAGGAACAATTAACGGGTAAATCTATCGAAAAATTTCTTTCTACCGAGAAGGGGGAAGAATGTGAAAAAAGTATAGAAAAACTTTTAGCGGGCGAAAAAGACAAAATAGAAGGAAAAACGATGTGTTTAACCGGAGATGGAAAACAGTTACCCATGGACTTCACCTGTAGTCTAGTGAGAGACGTAGATGAAAAACCCTTGTATGTTCTAGCCATTTTCAAAAAATAAATGACGATGTGAAGTCGGACAAGGAGCATCTTCGGCTCCTTTTAGGAATTTCATTCCTGATGGTATAAGAATTTCTTCAAGAAATCCTCATTGACTTATAAAATCTTCGAGTTTCTGAGAGTTATGGGAAGCTTTGCTTCCTAAATATTATTCGGTGAGTGCAAGTGAAGTAAAAACAAGTTCGGTCTCGGTTTGCTCGACGATCTGAAAGAAAAATCGAAGAAGGTCCGATGGAAGAACAAAAATAGAGAGGAAAAATACGCTTTATTTTCTAGGTCCGGATTTACTGATAGGGTGAAAAAGCACTCCTCAGAATCTGAAGACCTCAATATATATTCTTTAACAGATATGAAGGATATATTCTGATTTGCATGATACAAAAAACGACTGCTTCAGGAAACATCATTAACCCCGAGCCGCATAAACAACATAGGAGGGAACGATATCATGACATGGTTGATCTTTCCACATCAACTATTTCGCAAAAAATATGACGAAAAAATCATCCTGATGGAACATCCTCGGTTTTTCACCGATTTCGACTTCCATAAGCAAAAACTGCTACTCCACAGAGCTTCGATGAAAGATTACGAAAGTGAAAAGACAACAATAGACTACATCGAGTTCGACGGTAATCTAGAAAAACCGTTCAGGGACAACGAAACGCTCAAGCTCTACCGACCGGAAGACCACAAGTTGAAAAAGTGGATCGAAGAACGCGCAAAAAAACACGATACCGAACTACAGTTCCAGGGATCTCCGATGTTCCTGACGAGCATGGATTGGAACAAAGATTACTTCAAGGAAGACGATTACTCGCATCTTCAATATTACAGAGCTCAGAGGAAGAGGCTGGGCGTGATGGTCGATCAAGAAGGAAAGCCCGAAGGCGGGAAGTGGAGTTTCGATCCGGAAAATCGAGAAAAGATGCCCGAAGACCACGAACCTCCGACCATACCCGAATTCCACTCGAAAAGGATAGAAGAGGAAAAACCATACATAGAAGAAAACTTCTCCGCTAACCCTGGAAGCCTAACGAACTTCATCTATCCTGTAACGCGTGAACAGGCTCTAGAGAACCTGAAAGACTTCTTAAAAAATAGGTTGGAAAACTTCGGCAGGTATCAGGACGCTATAGATAGAGACCTCATTTACGGCTACCATTCCATCCTTTCACCTTCCCTGAACATCGGGTTGATCACTCCGGAAGAAGTGATCGATAAAACCTTAAAAACGCACGAACGAGAAGACCTTCCTCTCAATTCAGTCGAAGGATTCATCAGACAGATATTGGGATGGAGAGAGTTCGTAAGGGCAATCTACCATCTAGAATCAAAAATCAAAGACCACGACTTCTGGAACAACAAAAACGAACTTCCGGACGAATTTTACAGCGGAAACACTTCCATCCCACCTATCGATCAGGCCATTAACCGAATAAAAGAGAGAGCTTACACCCACCACATCGAGAGATTGATGGTGCTCGGAAATCCGATGCTTTTATTGGAACTCGATCCGGATCAGGTCCACCGTTGGTTCATGGAGATGTTCATCGACAGCTACGACTGGGTGATGACTCCGAACATCTACGGTATGAGCCAGTACAGCTATACCGACATGATGACCAAACCCTACATCTCGTCTTCCAACTACATCGACAAGATGTCCAACTACGATGGAGGAAAATGGGAAGAGATATGGGACAGTCTCTACTGGAATTTCATCGACAAGCATAGAGATAAGATAGAAAGCATCCCTAGGATGAAGATGATGACTTCTCACCTGGATAGGATGAACGAATCGACTCTTAAAAAACATCAGAAGAATGCCGAGGAATTCAAAGAAAGGCTATCGATCGAGACTGAGAACTAAGAGCAAATAAAATCACCACAAACACTCATCTCGTTTCCGATACCATCCTATCCCTACAATGAATTTTTAAAATACGTTAATTGCATTAACATATTTTTACAAAACACCTTAATCACAGTTAACGTTATCTCGATAGGTTCAGTCTCTCCGTCCATTACTTTCTCTCCCTCAACCTTTCTTTACCACTAACATCCACACCGCTCTCGACTTCGAGAACTTCTTCGGGATACGAATTTACGCATTTCAAACAAAACATACATTCGCTGGAAAGCACTCTAGATTTCTCCTGTACATACTCGTCCACCTTGATATCCATAGGACACACGTCGCTGCACTTCCTACATCCTATATATTCCTTCTCATCACAGGAAAGCTGACGATATTCCATAGCAACCGAACGAAAATCTCTATTTGTTTAACCAAGATCATGATAATCATGCTTAAACGATCTGTAAATAGAGAAAAAGCAAAATTTTTCGAAGATCTCCTCTAACCGATACCACATTGAAAATAAAGTTTGAGAGAATTCGTCCGAAAAATCAAAAGTTAATTATATATCTTAATCCTTATTACGGCATCATATGAGGGCACTGACGGTCGGAGATCTTCACAAGACATACCCCAAGTGGAGAGGTGAGTCGACCAAAGCTGTAGACGGGATCTCTTTTTCGGTGGACGAAGGTGAGATAGTCGGCTTCCTGGGTCCGAACGGCGCCGGAAAGACCACTACCATCAAATGTATATGCGGTCTCGTGGAACCCACTGAAGGAGATATCAGCATTTTCGGTATAGACGCGGTAAAAAACACCAGAAAGGCTGTAAGCAACACTAGTGCCGTTCTAGAAGGCAACAGGAACATCTATTGGAGATTGACCACCAGAGAGAACTTGGAGTTCTTCGCTAGGCTTCACGGAAGGAGCCTAAAAGAAGCAAAACCTGAGATCAAAAGCTTGTTAGAAAGGTTCGATCTCCAGGAAAAAGAAAATACACAGGCCAGAAAACTTTCAAGAGGTATGCAGCAGAAATTGGCGCTGAGCTGCTCTTTGATCAGAGGTACTGATTTTTTACTCCTAGATGAGCCGACTCTAGGCTTAGACGTCCAGACTTCCAAAGAGATGAGAGGTTTCGTGAAGCAATTGACTTCAGAGGAAGGAAAGACGATACTGCTTAGCAGTCATGACATGAATGTAGTCGAAGATGTCTGTGAAAGAGTGATCATCATGAATCGCGGAAAGATCTTGGCAAACGACAGTGTAAAGAACCTGAAAGATATATTCAATGTGCATCTCTACGATTTCATAATCAAAGGAAAACATCAACTCACCGAACTAAAAACTAATTACGACGTCCCCGAGATAAAACACGAGAACGGTAAGACCAGGTTGAGAGTCTCCTTGAAGGACTCCGATACATTTTACAGCCTAGTAAACCAACTCCAAAAAGAAGACGTAACATTGGAAAAGGTCGATAATCTAGATACGAATATGGAGGAGATCTTCATGAACGTTATCAATAGTGAAGGGGCGGTAGGATGAAGGAGCACCTCATACTTTACTCCGTGGTCAAAAAGTACTTCCTAGAACTGAAAAGATACTTCCTGAATACGCTGATGACCATGGCCGGTATATTCATCCTGTTCATACTGGTTTTTTTCGGACTGAAGAGCTTCCAAGCCGGTACCGCCACTTTACAGGGAACTATTATCGGGTTCGCGATGTGGATATTCGCGGTCATGGCCTACAGCGAGATGTCGTGGGGTTTACTTCGAGAGGCGAGAGACGGAACTTTAGAACAGTTATACCTTACACCTTCGACTTTCAGAAGGATCTCCGCATATCGTGTTCTAGGCTCTTTCATTTTTCAGTTCCTACTTTTCCTAGCGTTCCTCAGCATAATGATGGTCGTAACCGGACAGTACTTGAGTTTGAACCCCGGTGTGGTTATACTGATAGGGCTGACACTCCTTTCCATCTACGGTATCGGTTACATAATGGGTGGGCTTTCACTGGTCTTCAAGAAAGTCCAAGCGGGAAACCAGATCCTGCAGTTCCTCTTCATCCTTCTCCTAGTACTTCCGAGGATCACGGATCACCCGATAATCTACTTCGTGCCGATCTCGTGGGGAAACCAACTTATAAACAGGATGATGATCGACGGCCTCACGCTGCTCGACTTTACCCTGTTCGAATACTCGATACTGATCATCAATTCCTTGGCATACTTGATCGTGGGATTACTCATCTTCAAATTCATGGAAAAGATCGCAAAAAAGAGAGGGCTACTCGGTCATTACTGAAAAGTATCTCGAACTACGAGAAAAAATATATTGAAGGATGAAATCTAAAGTGGGAATTATAGTGGAAGACGGAACTTTAAGGAATATTTTCCTCGTCTCTATTTTCGGAAAATGTTTTCAAATTTTCCGAATAGTCTTGGAAATTTATTTCCAATATGCTTGGAATTATTTCATAATTCCGAGACTCGATGGAAAATCTTATTTTCCAGTAGATCTCGGTCGAAGACGCTCGTGTTTATTTGTATCACGAAAGCTATGCTTGAGTGAGAAAGGGAATTATATTCCTTTGTAATTGCGTTGCGTGAGTAAAGCTCCGCTTTCCGAGTAAGTGGAACTTAATTCCAACGTATGAGCAAGACAGAGGTCTTGCGAGTAGATGGAACGTAGTTCCGGTGCGTCATCCACAACTTCTACAGGAAAGCTGTATATCCATTGCAAAATTTATCATGTCGAAACCCATCTCTAACGTTTCTTCTTCACTGAATTCTCGCGCTCTTTTTGCTTCCTTTATCGCATCTTTCCTCCTGTCTCTTATCCTCTCTTCTTTCACTCGACCACCTCAACACAACCGAACCCCCTCGCATTTCCCTGCCCGAACCCTGCTTCATAACCCAACTTCAACAGCTCCGGACTACCTTCCACGTCAAACTTAACCCTCGCGCATCTTTGGCTGAATTCCTTTTCCTCGCCATCAACCTCTTTTGTAAAGTTCACACGCTTGTATTCCGGTTCCGTGTGGAATTTGGTGATCTCGAAATTGTCGTTTGGCGGTTCTTCTCCATAATATTCCTCATACCTGTCGAGTAAGTTGTTATGGATATTTTCATGCCACTTCGGGTTTTTAAGCGGTAAAAGATCCCAGTCTCCTTTATCCTCTCTTCAAGTTTTCGTATAGATCGGAGACAAACACCTGAACGTTTCCTTCGATCCGATCTCTTTCTCTTCCAAAACTTCAGCCGATCTCACTTCAAATTCAGTATGACCCAGATTGAAATGCGGCTTTTGAAGCAGACCGCTCGCGAAACCTTCTATGAATTTCTTATCTGGAGATGTGATGTAAAAATGGGCGGAGTCGAACTGTAGACCCGAATCTTTAGGTCTCATATCGTCCGATAACAGCCAAGAAAAAGTGTAGAATTTGTATCCGGTATGTGAATGCAGGAAATCCGCAAGATCTCCATCAGCGCTTTGAAGTCTATCCAACAACATGCTGTAATGCCAGTATTGATAGTCAAACGGAAGGGGCATATCAGAGATCTTCTCCACGGAGATCTTCGCCCTTATCGCTGATCCCTCCCTTCGGTAAATCTTTTACAAGATATATAATCTCTTTGAAATACGAAGTCCGAAGATCTTATCCGCTGTATCGACGCCATCTCGAATCTCTATCATCTTTAAATCCTAATTTCGACAGCATTAATATATTTTATTATTTTTAAAAACTTCCAATTTCACTTGCAAGGTCCTAGAAAACTAAAACGATAGTTTTTAATTAGGAAGTCTCATTATCCCATATCATGGAGTCGAACGTGCGAAACAAGAACTCGGAGGTAAAAGAGAATAAAAAGACGCTCATAACTCCGCTGGGTTTCGAGACCACCCACGCTCTCTCTTTCACCACTAAAGACGGTATAGGCAAGGACGATTGACTGGTAGTCCTTCGCCCGGACGAACCGCCCCAAGAGAAGAGAGGCGACAGAGCCTTCGAGGATCTGAAAGAAACGGTCGAGAACTTCTCGCCCGACATAAAGGTGGAAAAGAAGATTTTAGATACTAAAAATTTCAACGACTGTATCCTAGAAATCTCGGACATCATCGCCGGAGCGGAAGGTGAAATAGTCGTCAATCTTTCCGGGGAAGTAAGGTCGCTGCTCGTTCCTCTCGCTACCTCCGCCATATTCTTCAACCGCGAGATCGCCCGGGTATACAACTACGAGAAGATAAAGAGGGAGATGAAAAGGATCGAACTCCCTTATGTTCACTACGACCTGACCGACAACGAAGAAAAACTGCTGATAAAGCTCGCCGAGGAGGGATCGATGTTCTACAACGAACTGACCGACGAACTTTCCCTCTCCAAAAGCACTATATCGAGACTGTCCAATATGCTGGAAGAAAAGCATCTCGTCCAAACCGACCGAATAGAGAACCAAAGCCGTGTCAGCCCGACACTCACCGCGCTTTTACTAGCCATCGGTTTCGAAAACCGTCAGTCGTGAGGGACACATCCAAAACACAACACCAACAAAAAATTTCATTAGTACCCACTTGATAGGTTAGACCGGTTTATTAACTTCAGGTGGTTGATTTGAGTTCATCCGGAAGCGGCAAAAATATAGATAAACTGTTGGATCCAGACAGCGTGGCTATTTTTGGAGTGTCTCTCAGTGACGAGGAAAAGATGGGAAATATAATATTCGATAATCTGAAAGATTCTCCGAGGGACGTCTACGCTGTAAATCCGAAGGCCGAGGACGAGGAAGGTTTCTACCAAAAGATAGACGACGTGCCGGGAAAAGTGGACCTCGCCATCCTAGCTATACCCTCGAAGTACGCTGTAGACGCGGTGAAGGACTGTGTCGATCTCGGCGTGGGAGCGATTATCCTGGTCTCCGGCGGGTTCGGAGAGACCGGTGAAGAGGGCGAAAAGATGGAGGAAGAGATAAAGGAAACGTTAGAAGACTGCGAAACTCGCCTTCTCGGACCCAACACCATGGGCGTACTCGTTCCGCCGGTCGACCTGGACACGTTTTTTCTGCCGGAAGAAAGGGTCGAGCGCCCGGGTAAAGGAGGGATAGCTTTCATCTCTCAAAGCGGATTCATGGCCACGCCGTTCATGGAGAGTCTATGCGTGCACGATACCGGCCTGTCCGGCTTCGTCGGAATAGGTAACAGGTTGGACGTCGACGAGGTCGAACTTTTAGAGTACTTCGCAAACGACGATGAAACCGACGTTATCACCCTCTATCTAGAAAGCCTTTCCGACGGCAGAGCATTTTATAACAAGGCCAAGGAAACGGTCCCCGGTAAGCCTATAGTGATGCTGAAAGGCGGCCGTAGCGACGTGGGTCAAAAGGCGACCCAATCTCACACCGGATCTCTAGCTTCCACCTCGGATAGAGTCGTGAAGGGCGTATCCAAACAGGGAGGAATCATAACCGCCTATGACGAGAGGGAACTCACGGATTTCGCCGAAGCTCTAGAGTTGAACTCTCCGATAGAAGGAAAAAATATAGCGGTCGTTAGCAGCGCCGGAGGTACCGGGGTCATAGCCTCGGACTACATAGAGGACTCGGACCCTGGGTTGGACCTGAACATGCCCGAATTCTCCGACGATATAAAGGAAAGGTTGGACGATGCTTTGCTTCCTATCGCGTCTCCCGATAACCCGGTCGACCTGACAGCTAACGTCACCGACGAGATGATAGACGACGTCCTAGAGATACTTCAGGACGAAGACAAGATCGACGCTATTTTCCTGTACGCGCTGTTCCAGTCCCCGTACGTCGGGGAGGGGATGGTCGAAGCGATCTCGAAGTGGTATCACGAGGGCGACAAGCCCATAATAGTCTCGTGTATAGGAGATAAGACCGGGGACAAATGGAGGAAAAAGTTCTACGAAGAAGGTATCCCGGCTTATCCGAGCACTAAGCGCGCGATAAACTGCCTCGATGCTCTCGTAAAGCGGGGAGAGATCCTGCAAAATATCGAGGAGAAACCCGATGAGTGAAAAAGAAAAGTTGTTCAGAAGGATCATACACTCGATGGCTTGGATAGTCCTGGTTTACTACTTCATACCGGATCCTTTGTTCGGCTATCCTAAAAAAATCCTGTTGGCGATAGCCCTTGTCTTTGTACTGAGCTTCGAAGCACTCAGACTTTACTTCGGATTCCACGTTTACGGCATGAGGGAATACGAAAAAAGAAGATTCGCCTCCTACGCATGGGCCTCGATAGCGGCAGCGATAACTCTGTATTTTTTTCCGATGCACCTGGCCGCTTTATGCCTTCTGGGCATGGGTCTGATAGATCCGCTTATAGGGGAGATACAGGGCCTTAAACCCGAACTTTATCCTTACCTCCCGTTCATAGGTTGGTCAGCTTTAGGTATAATCATACTGACGCTTCTCGTAGATTTTTCTCTTTCGGTAATCCTCATCTTGTCGGCGGTCGGAGCAGTGACAGCTGTAGCGGCTGAGTACCCCACTTGGAGGATAGACGACGATTTTCTCATGATAGTCGTGCCTCTTTTCGTCTTGAGAGGGTTGGAATTCATCCTCATTTAGACGACTCCCGTTCCAAAAATACATAAACCATCCGTCTGTAAATCCTATCCATGAAAGAACAGTTATTAAAATGGCTCGACGAAGACGGCAGAGAGTACGAAGTAACCGATCAAGCGGGTCTGAATTGGTTGGTCCAGCTAAAACACGGAGATAGGATGGTACTTCTGGGCAATCCCGAAGAGAACGAGAAAAGGTTGGAAGTGGTCTACAAACTGAACGTGAGCGAGGAGCACAAAGATATACTGCAGAAGTTGAACGAGAAACAGAGGTCAGGGTTCGAAAAAGGACTGGTGATGATATTGGCCGAAGACGCGAACATCTATAACATCCAGAGAGACGATAAAGGGGTGCCGGATTCCATCGTGATAAAGAGGCACCTGTATAAAGAAGAGATAGAGAAAGGACTCTTTTTCGATACTATCCAATATGTGGTGAACCTGGGGATGAGAGCTACCATGCATTTTCAATCTCTAGGCGGAGTACAGATGGAGGAACAGGACGAAGTCTCGTCGAGCAAGACGGGGCCTTCTATCTACCGCTGATCTTCTCACGCTCCTCCCAGTAGTGACGAAACAGTCAACTGACCTATCGAAATGAACGAGATGGAAACAACTAAATAGGAGCGCAGTTTTAAGAAGGAGTGCTAAAAAGATTTTAGAAATCTGGTTCCATATTAAAATTGGAATCATCTCATAACTTGGGTTGAGAGTGAAAGTATGGATGAAAAAGATAAAAACAATAAAGGTACAACCACACTAGGTTTGGTCTGTGAAGACGGCGTAGTCTTAGCGACAGAAAAAAGAGCCACCAAGGGACACATGATTTCCCACAAGGACACTAAAAAATTATTTAAGATCACCGATAACATAGGATTAAATATAGCCGGATTAGTAGGAGACGGTCAGGCGCTGACCCGATATCTCAGTTCAGAAGTCGAGCTTTACGAACTGAAGAGAAATAAAACGATATCCGTTGAAGCCGCTACCACTTTGCTATCCAATATAATGATGGGCAGAAGATTGATGCCCTACTACGTAGGACTGGTTCTCGGCGGAGTCGATACCGACGGTACCGGAAAAGTTTACTCGATAGACGCTATGGGCGGAGCTATCGACGACAAATACGTTGCCGAGGGCTCGGGCTCACAGTTCGTTTACGGTGTACTCGAAGATCATTACGAAGAAGGGATGGATATAGAAGAGGGTGTTGAGTTAGCCGTTCTTTCCCTGCTGGTTTCGAGCAGCCGGGATTCGGCCTCCGGAGACGGCGTGAACGTCGCCAAGATAACCGATGAAGGTTTCGAAAGATTGGAGGAAGAAAAGGTCGAAGACACGATCTCTAAAGTGAGAGAAGAAAGAAACCTTCCGGCTTTGTAAAAAGATTCAAAACCCCTTTCTATCTCTATAATAGATATTGATTCTTAACCGATAATGGCTGGAAACCCGAGACCAAGTCCCTATTAAATTCATAATATTCAATTTAACGATCGGAAAATAATGGATAAAAGAGAAAAAAGTGAGTTCCATGAGTGTTAGAGACGTTTTAGAAGAGGCAAAAGAAGCGGTCAGAGAAGTACTACCCACCAGTGTACGGATCACCGATATCCAGTTCGAGGGCCCGGTAATAGTCATCTACACGAAAGATATAGATAAATTTACCGAGGACGCCGAAACGGTCAAAAAACTGGCCGAGAAGTTGAAGAGAAGAGTCACAGTTCGACCGGATCCCTCACTGCTGGACGATCCAGAGAAAGCTGAAGAGAAGATCAAAGAAGTAGTACCGGACGAGGCTGAAATCACCGATATGTATTTCAAGCAGGATATCGGCGAGATCACTATCGAAGCCAAAGCTCCGGGTATCGCCATAGGAAAAGACGGTAAACTGCTCAACGAGATAAAGAGAGAGACCGGTTGGGCCGTTGACGTCATAAGGACTCCTCCCATAAAATCCAAGACCATCAAGGACACGAGAGAATTTTTGAGAAAGGTCAGAGACAAGAGGAAGGAATTTTTGAACGAGGTAGGGAGGAAGATAAATAGAGATACCCGCGAGGGGGAGACCTTCGCTAGAGTCACCGCGCTCGGCGGCTATAGAGAGGTCGGTCGTTCAGCTCACCTTCTTCAAACGCGTGACAGCAAAGTACTCGTGGACTGCGGTATAAATCCTTCAGCAAAAAGCAGTCAGGATCAAGGTACGCCGTTTTTGAACGCTCCCGAACTTCTGCCTCTAGAGGAGATAGACGCAGTCGTATTGACCCACGCTCATCTTGACCACAGCGGTATCATCCCCGCACTTTTCAAGTACGGGTACGAAGGACCCGTCTACTGTACTGCACCAACGAGAGATCTGTCCGCTCTGCTCCAGCTGGATTACATAAAGGTCAGCGTCAGCGATGCCAGAGACCCGCCCTATCAATCGAATCACGTCAGAGAACAGGTGATGCGGACTATTCCTTTGGAATATGGAGAGACAACGGATATAGCTCCGGATATAAGACTAACTCTTCACAATGCCGGCCATATCTTGGGTTCCGCTGTAGCGCACATGCACATAGGAGACGGAGATTATAACGTTGCTTTCACGGGCGATATAAAATACGACGATACCTGGCTTTTCAATCAAGCTTCCAATAATTTCCCGAGAGTCGAAACCGTGGTTATGGAATCGACCTACGGCGGGTACGACGATCTGCAGCCCAGCAGGAAAGATGCCGTGGAACAACTCAAAGATATCTTAGATCAGACTTTGAACAACAAGAACGGAAAAGTTATCATACCCGTCTTCGCGGTGGGCCGTTCTCAAGAAGTCATGCTGGTGATAGAGGAGGCGATGCAGAACGGCGAACTTCCCAGAACCCCAGTTTATCTGGACGGCATGATATGGGAGGCAACAGCTATACACACCGCCTATCCCGAATTTTTGAACAACAAGTTGAAGAACAAGATATTCCACGAAGACGAGAATCCTTTCCTCTCGGATGTCTTTGAAGAAGTGGGAAATATGGAAGATAGGCGGAAGATCTGCGATAGTGACGAACCCGCTATAGTTTTGGCTACCGCCGGGATGATGAACGGCGGCCCGGTTCTAGAATACTTCAAAGCCTGGGCCGACGATCCTGGATCTACACTCATATTCGTCGGATATCAGGCCGAGGGAACTCTAGGGAACAAAGTGCAGAAGGGCTACGACAAGATCACCATGGCGGAAAAAGGCGAAAAGATAGACATACCTGTCAACTTGGATATACACACGTGCGAGGGCTTTTCGGGCCACAGCGATAGGATACAGCTCCTCCACTACATAAGCAAGATGAATCCCAATCCGAACAGGGTCCTGGTGAGCCACGGCGAAGAAAGCAAGGCGACCAATCTGGCGAGCACGATATACAAAAAATACGGGATGAAAACTCGAGCTCCAAGAAATCTGGAGACTATCAGGTTATACTGAAATAAAATCCCTTCGACTTTTTCTTCGATGATTTAAAGATATCGATCGTAAATCCAAGAATCCCTTGAGTGAAAGAATAGAAAAAAGATTTGAGGTTCTTAAGCAGGTTCTCGACAGTTTTTACAAGGTCTGTTCGAAATCATCTACCTCGTAATCGAACTCGTCTCTCTCGTCTATCTCTCCCTGATATAACTTCATCTCTCTGGCTAGAAGCCAAAACACCAGGGCGAGCGATTTTCTACCTTTATTGTTCGTCGGGAGCGCATAATCTATGTTCTTCAATCTGTTGTTCGTATCGACCAGACCTACTATCGGAAGACCGACGTTAACGGCTTCTTTCACAGCCTGACGGTCCGCGGAAGGATCGACGACTATGACGACTTCGGGTTCGATAAAATGATCCAGCGAAGGATTTGTCAGTGTACCGGGTATGAATCTACCGGCAATACTGGCGGTTCCCATAACATCCGAGAACTTCTCTATCGGCCTTTTACCGTACTGACGAGCCGAGACGAGAAGTATCCTTTTCGACTGATATCTGGATAAGAATTTCGCCAGCGTCTTTATCCTTTTTTCAGTTGTTTCCACATCCAAAACGAACAGTCCGTCGTCTCTAACTTTGAATATGAAAGGTTCCATATCCTTCGATTTTTGCTGCGTTCCTATATGTATCCCTGCAGTCAGGTAAGTGTCTTCTGGCACCAACATTTCATTTTCTTCTTCGTCTTCATCGGTCATTGTTCTCCCTCTTTTATCACGGTTATGGGAATAACCCCTCTATCAAACTCTTCTATAGCTATATCGACCGGATCTAACGGTCCGTCTTCCGTCTGTTTCAACATCGTCGGTGCTCCCATAGATATCTGGAGGGAGCGGGCACCGATTATCCTAGCCTTTTCGAAGCGGGTATATTCCCTAGTCATATTCTCTAAGCCTTTTCTGGTAGAAAGATTTGCATTATAAATCTTTTGCTTTTCTTCGGAACAAATCTCCATTTGCTTCCGAGCAAGACCTCTAAGAGAGGGCGGACTTATAAAAATTGTGGAGGAAGTAAATATTTATCTCGGATGAATAGAGGTCGTGCGGTCCGAGGGGAAAACAACTACAAGATCAAATATGACGGCGAAGAGCGCGGGAGTTCCTGAAAGATGACGATCCATAACGTGTTCTTCTATCACGGACCCCGCAGGTTCAACATAAACGAGCAGAGAAGCACGATCGGAGCTTTAGACAAAAATACAAGGCGGCGCATCGATATATTTAAATCCAAAAACCCTCTCAGGTAGGTAAGATGGTCCAACAAGTGATAGTCCTTTTATCCGGCGGTATCGATTCTCCCGTCGCGGCTCATCTGATGGCGGAGGTAGGTGCAGAGGTCGATCTGCTTTATCTCGATAACAGGCCCTTTACAGACGAAAAAACGATCAAAACGGTCAGAGAGCTTGCCGCCAAGTTGAAAGATATCCACGGCGGTATCGACTGTTATTCCGGTTCGTTCGGCGATGTGCAGAAACAGATCAGTTCTAAAGGAAACAAACATTTTCGATGTCTTCTGTGCAGGAGGATGATGTACAGAGCGGGGAAGAAGCTGGCTGATCGGAACGACGCTGATGCGTTGGTCACCGGTGAATCTCTAGGCCAGGTAGCTTCTCAAACGTTGAGCAATCTATCCAGCCTTAACGAGGACATGGATATCTCGATCCACAGACCTTTGATCGGATTGGATAAGACGGAGGTTATCGATATCGCTAAGGAGATAGGCACTTTCGATATATCCACTCGACCCACGATATGCTGTATGGTGGATCCCGAAGAACCCAGAGTGAGCAGCGAAGCCCACGAGGTAGAGGAAGAAGAGAGTGAACTGAAAATAGATGAACTGATGCGGAGTATAGAATTTGAGGAAGTAGATCTGTAGCTTCACTTTCCTATATACCTAGAATAAAGACTTTGAGCCTTTTTCGGATTTTCCGTACCTTCGATTATAGCCCGTCCGTCGGAGAAGATATTGATTGTATGATCTTCGACGGAGATCCTTACCATCTGTTCTCCCATCCTTTCTGAGTTTTCATATCTGTCTTTCAATCTCTGGAGATCCACATCTTCCCTTTTAGCTGGAGTCACCTGTACCGAGTCTCTACCGCATAGTTCCGTGATGGTGTCCTCTTCGGTTTCTAAAAACTCGAAGTTTCTCTCGCCGCAGGTTTCACAGGACGACTCCCTCCTATTCACCTCGGTCAGTTCGAAATCGTAATCCCAGATATCGAAGGTGAGCAGTTCTTCTCTCCAGGGCTTGTCCATCAGGTATTTTACTCCCTCTGTTGCGGCGATATTGCCCATCACTCTAGGGAGAGTAAACAAAACTCCGGCGCTCTCGCAGGTCTCCATGCTTCCAGGCGAGGGTTTTTCGGGATAAAAGCAGCGGAGACAGGCGTTTTTCTCTGGCATGATGTTTTTAGTCATGCCGTAAGTCGCTAACACGGCGGTGTATATCCAAGGTATACCGAGTTTCACGCAGACGTCGTTGGTGATATATCGGACTTCCATGTTGTCAGTACCATCTAGAACTATATCCACGCCTTCTATCAACGATTCTATATTGTCGGGTCCTATGTTCACCGCTTTCGCTTCCACTTCGACTTCGCTGTTTATCTCCAATATCCTTTCCTTCGCCGCTTCGGCTTTGGGTTTTCCGATATCTCCCTCATCATATAGGACTTGGTGATTCAGGTTCGACATCTCCACAAAATCCCTATCTATGACCTTCAATTTCCCCACTCCGGTCCTAGCTAGTGAGTCTGCGATGGTGGAACCTAGTGCTCCGAGTCCGAAGACCGCTACTTCACCTCCTCGTATCTTCGAGTGGCCTTCTTCTCCTATCTCGGGCAGCACGAGATGCCTAGCGTATCTTCCCATGGTTGGAGATTATAATATCCATAATTAAAAGTTTAGCATCTCTTTCAAAAAGAAAATAAAAGAGCGGGAATCGGATCCAGAAAAAGAACGCTCGCTAGAAGATCGTGTTCTTTATCTCTTTCTGGAAGCTCTTCAGACCTTTTCTAGTCAAACCCTTCTCCGATTTGCGCTGAGACATCAGTTTTTGAAAGATGGGCATTATTTTCCCTTCATTCACCATATCACGGGTTATCGAAGTCTCCATAGCATAGACTAAATCGTTAAAAGCTGTCTCGGTATCCTCTGATAACTCTCCAGTCAATATTTTCTTCACCAACTTAGGTTCGATCTTTTCTAGCCTTTCCTCTTCATCATCGATGAAGGAATTCAATTCTTCCAAGTCCTCCTCATAAAGGTACCATCCACTTCCACCCACGTTCTCTTCCAGATGTTCTACGGATGAAGGGCCGGTTAAAGCATTGATGATACCGTCCTGATTTATCACCCAGTTGATCGCGACCTGGACCGAGGACTTATCGTACTTTCCCCCGACATCTTCCATCTTATCTGCGATTCTAAGAGCCGATTCAAACCTAGTGTATTTGAATAATGGGTCCATATTCCTTATATCTCCAGGTTCAAATTCGGGCTTCTCATCAAATCTACCTGTCAATATCCCTCTGCCTGTAACGCTGAAAGCGAATGCACCGATATCCTTCTTCTTATAAAACGGTAATAGCTCCCTTTTCGAATCTCTAGCGACAGCGCTCAATTCCAACATAGATATCGTGATATCACCTTTCTCCACATACTCTTTTACTCTTTCGATGGGAAGATGACTAAGACCGTAATTATCGATCTTACCATCCGTCTTAAGGTCTTCTAAAGCACCTACAGTTTCCTCTACTGGAGTATCGGGATCATCGAAGTGAACGAAATAGAAATCGATATAGCTCGTATCCAAACGTTCCAGGCTTTCCTCACATGCGGACACAACGCTATCATAAGAGAGATCCGCTTCATATCCCTCCTTAACCCCAACCTTCGTTGATATGTTGATCTCTTCTCTAAATGGACTGACAGTTTCTCCCAAAATCTCCTCCGCCTTCGGTCCGTAGGTGTCGGCTGTGTCGAACAAGTTCACGCCAAGGTCATAAGCTCTTTCCAAGACTTCTTTGTATCTTTTTGAGTTCACGGAACCGTAAGCGCCTCCTAAAGCGTAACAACCCATCCCTATTTCGGACAGTTCTTTTCCTTCATACTTATCATAATTCAAATACCTCACCTGAATCATCTTGTTATCATCTTTTAACTATTTGTTGATTTTGTTTACACGAAAAAATGCTTCCTCTCTCAGATAAAGGATAACTTTTTGCTCAAAAAAGAAGAATGTCTCAATCACACGCATAATACACCGTAGAAGGACATCCTTTACATTCATCAGGATAAAACCTACATCTTTGACAATCGGTACCACAAGGCCCTTTTTCCAAATCCTTCTTAAGATCTGTATCTCTCAAACCTTCGAACTCATCTGAGAAAAATACATCTGCTTCCTTCAGTCCAAGAGTTTCTTCAGGATTTTCTTTTATCTCCTCTAACCACCAGGCGTGGTCTTCAGGCATATAAAATACTAGCGTCATAAATCTATCTTCAGCTTTATTGATTAAATTATACGGGCAATCTGTGAACAGATCACAGATCCTCTCAGTATCCTCGACGTTATCGCAGCTCCCGATCAATATGCCCAGGACATTCATGAAGGATCAATTCACCCGATCATATATACAGATTACCTTCTAAAACGGTCACTGCTTCACCTTCTAATTCGGTCTTTCCGTCCATCAACCTGACAGTCAACTTCCCACCTCTATCAGAAGCCTGATAGGCTTTCATCTCATTTTTGTCCAATAATCTAGACCAGTAAGGAGCTAAAACAGTATGAGCTGAGCCGGTCACCGGATCTTCGTCTATACCGACCCAGGGAGCGAAATATCGAGATACGAAGTCATACTCATCTTCTCCTTTCGCGGTAACTATGATACCTTGTATATCGGTATCTATCGAACCCAGCTTTGAAAAATCAGGTTCTAACTCCTCAACCTTCTCCTCTGAAGACAGAGAGATCATTACGTTATTCGTTTTTTCTGAATAGCGATAATCTTCATATTCTACTACCCCTAGCGACTCCAATATCTCCTTAGAAGGTTCTTCATCCACAGGCATATCCGTAGGAAAGCTTAGAACTATTCCCTCTCTCTTCTCCGCTTTTAAACTACCGCTTTTTGTACTAAAAGTGATCTCATCCCTCTCGTTTCCAACCTCTTCAAACAGTGTCCAAGCGGTAGCTAGAGTCGCGTGACCGCATAACGGGACTTCGACTTCAGGCGTGAACCACCTGAGTGAAAATCTCTTGGATCCTTTGAAAGATTTCTCCTCTAAAGGTTCAACGAATGCGGTTTCAGATAGATTCATCTCCGCAGCAATGGACTTCATCTTCGAGTCATCCAATTCCTCTCTCAATAAACAGACGGCCGCAGGATTTCCACCGAACGGTCTATCAGTGAATGCGTCTACCTGATATATATCAATCTCGGATGATTTCATTTCTCGATGATCTTTACCTTCCATAACTAATCTAACCCCTACAACTAAAAAATAATTTAAGACTAAATAAAATTTTCTATAATTATCTAGAGGTCTCCGTAGAGGGTATATAAATGAACTCTGAATCTTGACCGAATCTTATAGCATCTCCTATATCAAAAGCTCTAGCGGTCAAAGCTGACAGGTAAGCATCATACTCGTGCTCGTTATCAAAATCTAGACCTACATCTTTCTGATCGATATCAAGCGACTTCTCTACCGCCCTAGGATAGGTCTCAATTATCGTACTCTCGCGTCTTAGTTCTTTCTTTATATCTAATGCTCTCTCACTTAATTTCTCCATGCTAGGTGTGTTCAGAGGAAGTATAGGGCCCAACCTTTCCCTCAGTTCTCTTTCTGCCTTTCTGAATGATCTATCGGTCCTAGTCAGCGGTGCATCGAAAGTGATTATCCTGGTATCTCTCACAGATTCTATTATTTCCTGGTCGGAAAAAACGGTAAAGAGCTCAGTCTCATCCCCCAAAATACAGATACCCGTTGGATTTTCATCTTTCGCTGATAGATCTATCCCGGCGTACATCTTTATTTTTTAATTTCGGAAGGGTATCAATAACTTTCTCGGTTCTTTAGAAACCTCTCTAGGAGCGGATATAGCTTCAATAGCGATCTAAAAATCCTTCTAATGACACTTTTCTTCCTACTAAATTCGATAAATCCTTCTCTTATTTCGCTGCTAATAAGGGTTTTCTGCTGAGTCACTTTCTCCTAAGATTTATATGTCCATTCCTTAATTTACCTTTAATATGACGATATACGGGGGTGACGAACTTCCTTTTGAAATAGAAAGAGATGATTTAACATTGAGTATAAAAAAGGACGAAGAGATAACTTACTTTCGACAGGTGGGAGAGGAATCGGTAGAAAAAGGACTTCTCTCAGAAGAGAATGAAGTCGTCATCCATCCAGTCGAGCCACTGAATCTGCCCAAGCAATTGACGTCCGCACTTGAAATAGAATTCGAGAAACCGATGGTCATCGATCCGAAGACCAAAAAGAGGATTTATTTGTCTTTTCCGATCGAAACGGCCGTTTTCATCGGTAGTGAATCGCCGGATAAACCTCTCGACATATTCGCTTTATCACAGCCCAAGTACACGCTGTACGGCGACGTAAAAACGGGTACGATCTGCAAGTACTGGAATTCTAGAGTTTCGTCTAAACCTCTCGATGACATAGATCCTCTCTACGAAGGATTGCTGGAGATGAATATATACAATAGAACGGAGGAGTGGAGGGAGATCAACAGGACGGTTCTCAACGCGTACGGGATGAAGATCTACTTCGACGAAGAGAGAGTCGCCATGAGAGGAAAGATGGTGATCGAGGAAGAAGACTTATCGAAAACCGATTTCATCGATAAGCCTCTATCTAAGGGGATGAAAAAGGCAAGAGAGGTCTACAGGAAGAAACAGCCATTAAGAAGGACTACGTTCAGAATGGAGGGTGAGATGTGATCCTGGAGAGAGTGATCTACGGATCGGTGACGATTTATGACCTACTGTTGAGTTTTATCATACTTTTAGCCACGGCGGTGATAGGAAAGATAATAACTTTGAAGATCAAAAATTCTTTGAAAGATAAGATCTCCAAGGATAGGCTCAGTACTATCTCTAAGTTCGTCTATATCGTCGTTTTGGGTATTGGATTTTTATCCGTTCTTCCACTACTGGAATTCAACCTTTCCGGAATACTCGTCGCCGGAGGTATTTTGGGGATAGTGATCGGATTTGCGAGTCAGAGTATCGTCAGTAATCTCATCTCGGGTGTGTTTTTAAGCTTCGAACGTCCCTTCAGGGTCGATGACGTTGTTAAGATAGGAGGCGAAGGGACAATGGGAGTAGTCGAAGAGATCAGGATAATATCTACCACTTTACGGACCTTCGATGGAATCTACGTTAGAATACCCAACGAAAAAGTATTCACCGCCAATATAACGAACTACCTGGAAAACGTGGCTAGACGTTTTGAATACGATATAGGTATAAGATATCAGGACGACGCCGATAGAGCTATCGAGATAATAAAAGAGATGATAGAAAAAGAACCTTTAGCTTTGAAAAATCCACCTCCACAAGTCTTCGTTCAGGAGCTCGGCAGTAGTGCGGTAGAACTAAAAGTCAGGGTTTGGGCTCCCTCGACGGACTGGTTTGAACTGAGGATGCAGCTCTTATGGAAGATAAAGAAGGAGCTGCAAGAAAACGACATAAAGGTGCCGTTCAATCAGCAGGAAGTCTGGTTCATGAACCAGCTGGAAAATATGGAGAGGGATTGAAAAAAGGTTTGAATGAAGGCTCGACCGGCACTAAAGCCAATCTTTCTTCTTGAAGTACGATATCATCAGCAGACTTACGAACAACATGATCCCTAGAACAGCGGGATAACTTTAGTACCACACCAATTCCGGCATGTTAGCAAAATTCATCCCGTATATGCCCGCGATGAAAGTCAAAAGTATGAAGATAACCCATTGATATATCATCTAAAAGCCACTTTCACTCACCCCTCCGGTGTTGACCCTTTTATATATGGACCGATTTGTTTGTAACGTGATGAGCATGAAGGAAGAAGACGCTCACTATAGTTGGAAAGAAGTCTATCATAAATTCGGTTGCGATACGCATTATGATGAATGACCTGTCGGGGAACACTCCGAGGTTTATCTAGAAATCTAATAAGGGGTTCGCTAAAGGGGGTATAATCCCCCTCTTTTCTCTTCCATAAACCGAAGATTTTTAATCTTGCTTATTTTATCAATCGATTGATTCGACTAAGGCCGGGACGAAAAGATTTATTTACCTGAGTCCCAACCTACATAAATAGAGCCTGTAAAGATTGATTCTTGCCTGACCCCCCGAAAAGTGTTGCCACATAGATCGGAAAAGTTAGGTAAATCAAAAGATTAAGAGGTGGAGATAATGAGCGACGTAGATGAAGAGTTGGAAGATGTGTGTGAATTGATGGACGAGATAAAAGAAGACAATTCTATACCCAGAAATATCAGAGAGGGTGCGGACGAATGCAGAGAGATGTTGTTGGAGTCGAACGATGAGTTGGACGTGAGGATAGCGTCCTCGATATTTAAGTTGGAGGACTTGGCGGACGATCCCAATATACCCTTACATGGTAGAACTCTGATATGGAACGTTATAAGTGAACTGGAATCGATAAAGGAAGAGGAATCTTCCTAATCCTCCAGTAAATATTCCTCGAACTCTTTTTTCCCGCTGACCAGTTTTCTCAGAACTTCGTTCAATTCTTCTATACTCACTCTTATCTGTTCTGTGCTTTCTATATCTCTTATAGTCAGCGTATCGTCTTCCAAGGTATCGTAATCGACGGTTAAACAGTACCTTGTCCCTACCTCGTCGTTTCTGGCATATCTCTTTCCTATCGAGCCGCTCTTTTCCCAAGAGACCCTGAAATCGCTCTTCAACTTTTCGAACACTTCACTTGATTTTTCGGGCAGACCGTCCTTTCTAACCAGCGGGAACACCGCTACTTGTCGGGCCGCTAACTTTCCAGGAAGATCCAGCCAGTCCCTGTCTCCTTCTCGGTAACCGTTATCTAGAAGAGACCAAACGTTCCTATCGATGCCGAAACTCAGTTCGATAACGTGAGGTATCTTTTTACCATCGTCTATCGGCACGGATAGATCTTGATTCGATTTTTCCTGATGCTGCTTGAGATCGTAATCAGACCTGTAATGTAGACCCGACACTTCCTTCCAACCGTTCAAAGTATCAAAATCGACTTCCATATCGAAGTGTATCTTGTTGTAGAACGCTTTTTCGTCCTCTGACAATTCTCTAAACCTGATATCTTCGGTGTTCAACTCCATGACGTCGGTATAGAACTCGTACATCTTTCCAAGGTGGTAAAGGTAAAACGAAGGTAGATCCTCTATATCATCGAGGGAAATCTTCTTTGTTCGGTCCCAATCCGCCCTTTCGAGGCGTATCTCTTTATCCTTTATCTTCTCATATTTCTTATCGAATTTTTTCTCGTGCTCATCCGGAATGAAAAATATCTGGAGTTCAGCTTGAAGGAATTCTCTCTTCCGGAATACTATCTGCCTGGGAGATATCTCGTTTCTGAAGGCCGGACCGATCGTGCCCAAACCCATGGGCATCTTCTTCCTTAAAGCTCTGAATTCTCTCCTGAAGTTGATATAAGTTCCCTGGGCGGTCTCTGGTCTTAAAAATCCAGATTTCTCGCCCGTCGGTCCGAGGGAGACTTTGAACATCATATTGAAATCTTCGGGCTCCGAAAATGTTCCCCCGCAGTCCGGACAAGAGATACCTAGTTCTTCGATCTTTTCCTTGATATCTTCTTTACCCATCCACTCCGCGTTCTCTCCGGTTTCCTGCTCTATCAAGGTATCCCCTCTAAAGTATGAGTCACACTTTTCACACCGTATCATTATATCCGAGAAATGATCGACGTGACCTGAAGCTTCCATCACTCTGTGAGGCATTATATTGTTGGTGTGGATCAGGTGGTAATTGTTGTCCAAGCCCAGGAAAAAATCTTTCCATTCCTGTTTCCAGCTGTCCAAAAGCTTGGTTCCCAAGTGGCCGTAATCATAGAATCCGGCTTCTCCGCCGTAGATCTCACCCGACTGCCAGATATATCCCCTTCTCTTGCACATCGATACGAGGTCTTCTTTATCTACCATCGTATCGCCTCAGACCACGCATCCGATCAGATCGAGTTCGTAGAGCATAGACTCAAGATTGTCCATCTCGTCGACTACGGGGAGCTGCCCGAAGTCGTTCTCTCTCATCATCCTTGCGGCTTCCGAGACTTCGGTCTGGTCGTACACAGAAAGCGGATCTTCCACCATGGCGTTCTCGACCACGATGTCGGGGAGTTCGATCTTCGACTCCTCATAATACAGCTTCATAACGTTTTTCAGACCCTGCCAAGACCAGCTGTCTTCATCTTCCTCAAGTCCAAGATCGGATTTCTCTATCTTCCCTTCGATCTCGGTAAGGTTGAAGAGATCTCTGTCCGTGATTATACCGGTCAAGACGGTCTCTTTATCTACTATCGGAAACGCGTATATCTCCGTCAGTGACATCGTTTGAAGAGCCACTTTGATAGGCGTCTTTTCGTACAACGGGATACAGTCCCTTCCTAAGATCTCCCCTACGGGAGTCTTTATGTCTTGCTCTTCCACATAGGGTAAAAGGTCAGCGGTGGTCAGTATACCAATGCAGGAATTTTTCTCATCCCCCACGGGCATGTAATGTGTATCTTTTTCTATGAATGATTTAGCCGCTTCTTCCATTTCAGCTTCCGAAGAGATAATCGGCTGATTTTTTCTATAGAGCAGGGCCAACTGATCCTCGTTCGGATTTTTGAAAAAGTCTATCCTAGTGATAAGGCCCTCTAGTTCTCCGTTTTTGACCACGGGCAAACCGGTCAACTGATGTTCCACCATCTTGTTTATCACTTCGGTTCTATTACCCGGCAATTCAGCGACCACCGGGTCTTTAGTCATATATTCTTTGACTTTCTTCTTTTCCGCCATAACTATTCATCCTCCAATCTAATTACCATCACAGGACATTCAGCCTTCCTAATAACTTTTTGTGCTGTACTTCCAGTGATGAGCCGAGAAAGGCCAGATCTCGTATGATGGCCCATCACGATAATATCTCCTTTTTCAGATTCAGAAATTATTATCTCCGCGGGAGTTCCTTTCTGCATACTCCTCTCGAAATCGATACCTTTCTTTTCGGCCCTTTTCTCAATATCGTCTAGGATCTCACTGGCTTTTTGCTCCATCTGACCCTCCAAAGTAGTTATCATCTCATCGGGAGGGAGTCCCGATAGACTGCCGGTGTCGAGCACGAAAAGAACTTTCACACCGGTTCCGAGCATCCTGGCCAGCGATAGGCCGCGTTTGACTATCTTCTCGTTTTCTTCCGATCCGTCCGTCGGTATTATTATCCTATTGAAATCTTCCATTTTTCCACTCCACTACTTTATTTATATCTTTAGGAGACGAATTTATAACTACATTGTAAGCGGGGTCGCCCTCTCGGTGTTCCAAGATCAAGTAATGTTCTTCATTATTCGATGATCTATAATCTAGCGTCTTTCTAGGATTCCAGGTCGCCATCATGAGGATTTCCAGAGGCGAAACCTCCCCTTTCATCATGGACACCCTATAAGCGGTCTCCATCTCTCTGAACATGTTTCCGTTGGTTATCATCGCGTTGTCGGTCCCCAATGATAGTGTCACGCCGGATTCCAACATTTTAGGTATGTCCGGCACCTTTCCAAAAAACATATTCGACCTGGGACAGATCACGATCGGCACGTTCTCTTCGGCGCATCTTTCGAGATCTTCTTCCTCGGCCTCGATCATATGGACCAGATGATGTACGTCCAGTTCGAGCACTTTCTCTATAGGCTCCCTCACGTCCTCAGAGCAGTGCAGAGCGAAGGGCTTACCCTCGTTCCTCACGTTGTCAGCCACCTTCGATATCTGGTCTTCGTCCCAGTCCCGATAAGCGCTGAGCCCTATACCGTCGGCCATGGATAGTAGTTTGTTCAGCTCCCAGCTGTCATAGGAACGACGCTTGGGACGGGCCATGATCCCTGGGATTATCTCTTCTTCCACAGAAGCGAGTGCTTCCTTCAGCAGTTTCAATCCTTCTACTCCTTCCTCTCTAAAATCGATGAACCTCTTGACTCCATACTCCGCCATCTCCGCGATATATCCGCTCATCGAATCTATCACTTCTTGTCTGTCCGCGGAGGAAAGTTTCTCTTCTTTCAATCCACCCGGCCCGACTATCTTTTCGATAGTTCCCACAGGGGCTTCGTTCACTACAGAATCCGCTAGATGTGTATGAGAATTGTAAAAAGAGGGTATGATTATAGCGTCTTCCCCCCCTACACCTCCTTCGGTGAAGTTCTCTATATTTCCATCCTCCACCTCTATCTCAGCTTGGATGAAACTTTCTTTTGAAAGGAATGGTCCACTGTAGCTCTTCATATTATCCGCTTATTTATGCTTGATAGTAAAATAACTTTTCCCTTGAATGATCACAGTAGTTTACCTTCTTTATCCCAGACATAGACTTCTCCGCTTTCGGCTTCAGCTACGACGACGTCTCTACCTTTTATCCTGCCGACCGCAACTCCTCCGACTGTAGAGCTGGGTTCTTCTCCGACCCACATGGTATTGCCGGATTCGTCCCACACGTAGACTCTTCCATCGGCCGAACCCGCGACTACGACCTCTTTATCGCCCAATTTACCTATCGTCACTCCATACACTTCTCTGAAGGGGTCCTCACCGGTCCATATCAATCTTCCGTAGGCGTCCCACATATACACATTATAATCTGACGAACCCGCGACGACAACCTGATAACCTGCGATCTCACCTACATCTACGCCGTTGACATCATCGTCTGGTTCTGTGACGGCCCAGAGCAATTTACCGTAAGAGTCCCAAACGTACACGTTCGAATCTGAAGAAGCGGCGGCGACAACTTCAACACCGCCAAGCTTACCAATAGCTACGCCGTTGATAGGTTCAGTCGGTTCATGGGATTTCCAAAGAAGATTGGCGTTCTTATCCCATACATAGATGTTCAAGCCGCCTCCAACGACCACTTCCGTTCCTCTCAATTTTCCAACAGCGACACCTTTGACTTCTGTATCTGGTTCCTGCCCTCTCCAAAGTTGAGTGCCCATGGTGTCCATTACGTAAACATTGGTGTCCAAAGAGCCAGCGACTATGACATCTCTTCCATCCAGCTTTCCTACAGCTACACCACCGACTCCAGCAGTAGGTGTTGAACCTTTAGAAAGAAATTCACCTTCTCCTAGGCTGCGCAAAATTATCGGAACAACATCTATCCTGGTCGATAGTCTATCATAGGCGGTCTGGGCGTTTTCTCTTATCCTATCTTTGTCGTGACCTAGGGCTCCTATCAACGCTGGCACTACTTCTTTAGGAGATTCGACGCCTTTTTCGACCAACTTGTCAATGGCATCTTCTCTCTTGGATCTCCAGAAGCTTCCCAACTGCTTTACCAGTTCATCTACCGATGCCATCATACCTAGATATCACTACTGTCTAAAAAATATTTTTCCTACAAATCGCGATTATAGTGGAAGTCGGAACTTTTTATACTAAAGTTCCGGCATCCACAACTAGTCAATAACCCTCTAGAAGTTCAAAAAGTCGGGTCATTGACTATATTTCGGAAAATTAGCTATTTTGGCTTAAAGATGGAAAATTCTAAAATAAAAGAATACGTTGAGGTAGTCGGTGTTGACATGTATGTGGTAATAATAGGTGGCGGCAGAGTGGGTAAAGATCTTGCTAAACTACTGCTGCCAGAGGGCCACGACGTAGTGCTTATGGAGAAAGACGAGAGGTTAGCTGAACAGCTCTCCAAGGAATTCGACGCGTTGATCATAGAAGGCGATGGGACCGATCTCGACTACTTGAAAGATGCTGGCCTGAATAAAGCCGATGTTCTTGTCGCCGTTACCGGAGACGATAAATCCAATCTGATCGCATGTCAACTAGCCCAGAAGATATTCAAAGTTCCAAAGGTTATAGGCAGGGTGAACCAACCCAAGAACGAAGGTGTATTCTCGAGCTTGGGTATAGAAGAAACTGTCAGCACAACAAGAGCTAGTGCCATGCAGATCAAAAACAACATCGGAGAATCTAGAACCATCCTAACAGTGGGAGAGCAGGATGCTGAACTACTAGAATTCAATGTTTCACAGGAATCCCCGATAGCTCACAAAAAGATCAAGAACGCTGGACTACCTAAGGGTGTTATAATAGTCGATATAATGAGAGGAGAACACTCTGTTATACCCGACGGCAACACTCAGATCAAGCCTGACGACATCGTTACCGTATTAGCGAGAACTGATACTGTCAAACAGGTGAAAAAAGAGTTCGAGAAGAAGAAGAGATTTGGTGTCCTATAGTGTCTCCATCACTGAACCCCCTTTCTTTGTCCTATACTTCGAGAAAAACGAAGTGATATATTGAGATGGATATACTCAAAGGATGATTATTTTCTACTGTTAAGAGAGTTTGGAGTGCTATTTTTTATAATTTCTATACTGCTTCTGCTTCCGCTTATCGTGGCGGTTTTGTATAATGAAGCCACAGTATATTCTTCTTTCCTATGGGCCTCGTTTATCTCCGCAGTAACTGGAACTCTGCTCAGGCTTTCACCAAAAAGAGTGAACTTTGAAAGAAAACACGCCATCGGACTGGTAGTGCTAGCTTGGCCCCTAGTTTCGCTGCCCTCAGCTTTACCTTTTTATTTCACCGGCACCGCACCCACCTATCTTGATGCCTTCTTTGAAGCGATCTCGGGATGGACGACGACCGGGCTAACAACTATAGGGGGGAACGCTGACCTGTTCCTGCATTCTATAAACTTCTGGAGACACCTGATGCAGTTCACCGGCGGGTTCGGTATAATAGCCATGGGTATCGTAGTACTTGTTCCTTTGAGGGACTGGGAAAACACTGCTGAACTGGCCGTCGCCGCGGGTAGACAATACAGGATTGTTCCATCCTTGAACAATACCATAAAGATAATCGCAGTGATGTATGTAGGCCTTTTAGGTGTCTCCACAGCCCTATTTTATGTATCCGGACTCGGATGGTTCCATTCTCTCAATCATGCCATGGCGGGGTTAAGTACAGGAGGTTTTTCGACTAGAGGAGGAAGTCTGGGAGCTTTTGGATCTACTACAGCGGAAATCGTATCTCTGCCTATAATGATATTAGGAAGCACAAATTTCGTTCTTGTCTATTATCTCCTGAGCGGGAACTTGAAGGAATATGCAAAAGATATAGAGACCAAGGTCTTCTGGGGCGGACTCCTTACATTCATAAGCATTCTCTTGATATGGTTCGCGGTCAGAACTGTAGGTTATTCCAATCCCTTAGACATAATATTCATGCTGACCTCCGCCCTAACCACTACTGGATGGAATACAGTTCCCGCTTCGGCTATATTCCTACAGTGGGCTCCTCTAGCTCTCATCTTCATAATCTTATCCATGATGATGGGCGCTAATTCATCCTCAACTGGTGGAGGCTTAAAAGCTTACAGAGTCGGTCTCGTAGCAAAATCTATAATATGGAGGACCGAAGCGATGATAATGCCGGACAGTATGGTCCAGACCAAAAAGTACAGACATATAGAAGACAAATTCATAGATGAAGAAGAACTCACGCACACCTTCACCCTTATAGCCATGTACCTGATAGTACTCTTCTTCAGTTTCCTTATATTCACTATATTCGGTCATCCGATACTCCGATCATTCTATGAAGTATCCAGCGCTATAGGCACAGTAGGTCTTTCTTCCGGTTTGACCAGTCTGGCTCTTCATCCCTTTTTAAAGATATTACTCTGCATAAATATGTGGCTGGGCAGGATAGAGATATTACCAATACTCTATTTTGTAAGATATGTAAAAGGAGGAAAAGATTTCTCCAAGTAAGTTGAGCTATAAAGTTTAGCTACTCCCTTGGATCATCATCTATCACCATAACCTATATCTTTTATTCAGCAAATTACCAACCAATATCAGAAGTATTATCCCTATCACTCCACCAACAACCCAGGTCAGCGGTATTTTTTTCTGGCGGCCTGTTTGTACGACCCAGTAATCTTCTCCTCCAGCCCCAAAAGAATCCGTGTATCCGGCTAGAGCAAATTTATCTTCTCCTGAGATGTCTATGGCATATGCCACTTCATCACCACCAGAACCAAATGTTTGTTTGGAGATCGAATCACCTTCCTGACTTATCTCTACGACCCATAGGTCCTTTCCGCCCTTACCGTAGGAGGAAGTATAACCTGTCATCACGTAAGTACCTTCCTGACTCTGATCAACAGCATAAGCTACTTCATCAAAATCACCGTCTGAAGAATAATTCCACTCCTCAATCCCTTTAGAATCAGTCTTCACCATCCAAAAGGATTCTTCACCTGCACCATAGGATGTCGTACTTCCAACATAAACGTAACCTCCATCTTCTACCTGCATCACATCGTAAACATAATCATCGAACGTTCCCCCACCAGTTCTATTCCATATTACGTCTCCATCTTCATCTATCTTGATTAGATAAGCTCCCTGACCAGGGTCGCCGAAGGAATCAGTGTATCCAGCTAAGAGATAATTCCCGTCTTTGGTTTTGATAATCGATCTGCATATATCATCGCCATCACCTCCGTAAGCGCGACTCCACAATTTATTTCCCTCTTCATCAGTTTTTACTACCCAATAGTCATTTCCTCTTGCACCATAGGTTATAGTAGAACCTGCCATCATATATCCCCCATCATCTGTTTGTATAACCGAGTAACACTTTTCATCATACTTACCCCCAAAACCGCTATCCCACTGCTTTTTTCCCTTAGAGTCTGTTTTAACCATCCAGAAATCATATTGAGCTCTACCTTGGAATGATTCGCTTGAACCTGCTATCAGATAACCTCCATTCTCGGATTTGATGATATCCTCGCCCTCATCGTCATATTTACCTCCAAAGGTATTTCTCCATTCAGTATAACCATTTGTGTTCGTCTTTATCATATGGTAATTTCTCAATTTACCCGGTCCGAAAGAATTTGTATAACCCGCGATCATGACTCCTCCATCGTCAGTGAACATTACTGATCTGGCTATCTCATCTGCCGAGCCGCCGTAAGTTTTCTTCCATTCATCGTTGATCTGGGCTGAAGCAAAACCGGGGATGACAGCTGCTAAAATCATAGATAATATAACGAAAGTGACGATGATCTTTATATTGCCGTTACCTGACATCTTCATAGCCTCCATTTTAAAATCAGATACGAATCAAAATTATCAACTATCCTATATATGGATTATCCCCGAAAAAGCCTAACCGTGAGATAATCATCGTAGTCATTATCATACAAAAAGATTAAAATTATCACGTAAAAGAAAAAAATGAAATACAAGGTCAATATTTTCAGATAAAACACGGCAAGTTATCAACCGGAGTGGTAAAAAGGTGCCAAGAAATCTCATCTGGGTCAATATAAAGGAACAGACCGAATCTTTGAAAAATATAATACATCCGTATTTTGAGGAGTATGGATTAGTCCAGACTGTGAGTTATTATCTCGGCATATTACTGATGGTCCTCAGTCTTTTATTCATCATACCTGCAGGAATTGCCTTGGTGGTAGACGGTTCTAAAGTTTTAGCCCTATGCTTCATATATCCAGGACTTTTCTCCGGCGCAGCGGGATTCATACTTTTCATACTGTTCGAGAAGAGCGAACTGTATCTGGGAGCGGCTATCACCCTCTCCGCTCTCGTATGGCTCCTTTACGGGATCATAGGGGGGGTCCCGTTCATTCTTGTCAGACACTTTTTCGGACCCGACAGGGGACTCACGATCATAAACGCCGTCTTCGAGTCGATGTCGGGTTGGACCGCGACCGGTTTGACCATGTACGGACTGAGGGTGGAAGGTCTGTCTCACGCGGTACTTTTCTGGCGTTCGCTGATACAGTGGGTCGGCGGAGTAGGCGTGATCCTGCTCTTCCTGAGCGTTTTAGTGGTAAGAAGCGGAACGGTAGCTCACCGTCTTTATTTAGCCGAAGGAAGAAGCCACAGGTTAGTGCCCAGCGTGGTGAAAACGACTAGAAGGATATGGGCTATTTACGCCGGTTATACGGGCCTTTTGGCTCTGATCCTGTTCTTGATCGGTATGCCTTTTTTCGATTCTATCAATCATGCCATGACCGCTCTGGCTACCGGTGGATTTTCCGTCAAGAACTACAGTATAATGACCTACAGATTATCGGCTCATCCTAACGCGCTTTACATGGAGATCGCCATCATGCCATTCATGATTTTAGGTGGGATCTCCTTCGCGATGCATTATCAAATGTTCATAGGTAATATCAAAAAATTTTTCCAGAACATAGAAGTCAAGGCCATGCTGATAATCGTTTTAATAACAACCTTCATCCTGGCCATCACCTTAGGTTTCACATTTGATTCGCTAAGATACGGATCTTTTCAGGTCATCACAGCTCTCACGGGCACGGGATTCAACACCGCTCCGGTAGGGACTTGGACTGACTTTCAGAAAACCCTTCTAACTATCTTGATGATATTCGGGGGCGGCTACGGCTCTACGGCTTCAGCTCTCAAACTGATAAGGGTCGTGGTTATCTTCTATGCCTTGATATGGTTGATAAGAAAGATGCTCCTTCCAGAGTCAGTTGTTCACAAGCTCAAAGTGGGCGGAAAGTACTATCGTCACGAGGAGATCATGGAGGTGGCAACTTACGCGGTATTGTATCTCGTCGTGCTCGTCGGAGGGGCCTTGGTATTAATGTATGGGGGAGATTCTACCGTAAACGCTCTTTTCGAAGTCGCATCTGCAGAAGGCAATGTCGGTTTGAGCGTAGGTATAACCGGGGCGAGTATGCCTTTCCACGAAAAAGTGGTGTTGATAATAGAGATGTGGGCCGGCCGTCTTGAAATATTCCCGGTTCTGGTATTGATCACGGCGCCGTTCGAATGATATTTTGTATAAAATCTATTTTATCTTATCTACCAATGAAAGCACGAAGGCTATCGCCAGGAACACCACGATCGCCAAGAATAGACTTTTCGTGAAGAGGTAAACCAAGACCGCTATTATGGTCGCTGGTAAAAATTCGATCAGCATCTTCAAGAAAAAGGCAATCACCAAAACGACCACGACCAATATCAAAAGACCGAAACAGATCATCGCTCCTAATCCACTGATAGGAAATATCTGTAACATCATTCTTCAATCATAGCTGACCTAAATAAATTTTATCGAGAGATCCAACTTGAAAGTTAGAAAAAAGAAGAGAAGAGGTTTTTTACGCCATCGGGAAGATCGCCGCCATTATCAGCGTGAATATTATCCCGACGATCGACATCACGGTGTTCACCGCGGACCAGCACTTGAAGGTCTCCAGGTTCGTCAGTCCCGCGACCCGGTTGATTATCCAGAAACCGCTGTCATTGAACCAGGAGAACATCATGCCGCCCGTACCGATGGCCATCACTAGATACACCGGATGAACTGCTATTTCGGAAGCCTATGATTTTTCAGACTAAAATCGATATCCGAACCATCTCTTCAAAGGACGATACCGAGCAGATAAACATCTAGACCCGTGAAAAAAAGGATTATTGGAAATATTATGCAGCCCATGAGATGTACTCTTTTCACTCCATAGAGCGGAGGTATAACGCCTATAGCGGTCGAGATCGCAGCTACCAAAAGTCCCATCGGCCCTGAAAGAATAAAGATAACCAGTATGAGGAAGGCTATTATTCCCTTAGTTATTTTGTTATATTCTATCTTTTTGTGGATATCGGTGAACTCTTTTCCGATGGTTAGAGTCAAGAGATAAGCTATAGTCGAAGATATGACCACACCGAAAAGAAGTAGAAGAAACAGTCCGGGTATCTCGGTCAAGTGAGCCCATTCCTGAATAGTGCCTTTATTTATCTTCATTACAGCCTGCATCGAACCGCTTCTAGCTTTCATTATCACGAAAAGAGCGACTAACGTGAATATCGCACACGAGGTATCGACTGCAGAAACCGCCATGATGTATTCTCTAGAACGTTCACCTTCGCTTCTGTCTCTACCTGGGATCGCGATCCTGCTTATAGCCGTGGCCGCTGCCGCCGTTATCCCTGGAAGCCATCCGACGAGACCTCCTGAAAACGTCCCGGATGCTATACCTCTCAACTTTCCTTTCCTGTCAAGATTTATGGTTATCTCCTCGGTCTCCTGCTCGGGGACTTCCGGTTCATCTAAAAGGCTGATTAAAAGATTCGATATACCGAAGAGGCCCGTGAAGAGTGGAAACAGCAGTAGAGAAGTGGTCGAGATACCCTTCTGTTCTACGATAGTCCAATTGTAAGAAAACAGACCCGTCGGGGTGAGTAGTATAAATCCTAGAAGGCCACTGAGCAGAAATATTCCCAGCGAGACGCCTTTTGGCCGATAATCGAGTAAACTCCTCCCCTCCTGAAGTATAAGGATCAACACCACTAGGAACAATATCAGAGGTATGAACGGAACTATCTTCTCGTAAAGATTCACTGGATTACCCATGATCAAGCGAGCCGGAAGGATCAGTGAAAGAGCTAGTAATGACGCCGCAAAACTTCCCAGCGCGCTGGCTTTAACGGCTTCGTAGCCCTTTCCCTCTAACAGCATCTCGTGAGCAGGGAGAACCGAAAGGGCGGTATCCCCTTCGGGTGCTCCTAGAAAAGTAGAGGGTATGAAATCAAGCGAATTATGTGTGATTACACATCCGACCACCATCAATGAGATCATGATCAGTAATTCGGACCTCATCGGATCGAGACCAGAGATCGTCTCACCAACGAACAGCGATATAGCTCCTAGAGAGCTCAGTAATAGGAATGCGATGGTATTGACATGTATACCCGGTATCAATCCAGTTATTATACCCAAACCTATGCCGAAGAAGGAAAAAAGTATAGAAATAAAAAGGAGGAAAAATGGTGACATCTCGAGCACTGTCAATTTCTAAAGATCGATGGACCTATTACTCCCATTCGATAGTTCCTGGAGGTTTATTTGTTATGTCGTAAACCACCCGGTTGACTTTATCCTTCATCTCGTTAGTTATCTTCGTAGAGATCCTTTCCTTCACCTCATACGGGATATCGCTGAAACTGGCGGTCATGGCGTCAAGTGACTGGACCGCTCTTACCGCTATCGTGTGGCCGTAAGCTCTTTTGTCTCCCTGTACTCCAACGGTCTTGATAGGAAGAAGAACGGCAAAATACTGCCATGGTCTTTCCATCTCGTCCTCTTCTACGGCTTTATTTATCTCGCTCTCTACAATATGGCAAGCTTTTCGAACAATCTCTGTCCTCTCCGGAGTCGCTTCTCCCATCACCCTTATAGCTAATCCTGGGCCGGGGAAAGGCTGTTTTTCCGCCGTAGGCAGACCTAATTCTCTCGCGACCTCTCTTACCTCGTTCTTGTAAAGATCGTACAACGGTTCTATCAGGTCTAAACCCATCTCCTCGGGTAAACCGCCAACGTTGTGATGAGATTTAATCGTATCTCTCTTCTCGTCGCCGCTTTCGATCCAATCGGGAGCGATAGTTCCCTGGACCAGATAATCAGCATCGAACTTTTCAGCCTCTCTTTCGAAAACTTCGATAAATTTATTTCCGATGATCTTGCGCTTTTCTTCAGGGTCCGTAACCCCTTCCATAGCATCGTAGAATTCTTCTCTTGCATCGATTATCTTATGATTGACTCCCATCTCCTCTAAGAGCTCGTCCATCTTCTCAGTCTCGTTCTTTCTCATGTATCCCGTGTCCACGTATATCGCCAGTAGGTCTTCATCTAGAGCCTCGCTGGCGATAACGGCGGAAACAGTGCTGTCAACGCCGCCGCTGCATCCAACCACGGCTTTACCTTCGACTTCTTCGATCTTCTCTATTTTTTCTTGAATAAATTCTTTCGGATCTATCATTCATATACCTCAGTTTCCATATTTTTCCTCGACATCCTCGGCATCCTCGTAAACACCCTGTTTTCTATTCTCTCTATATTCTTCCAATTTCTCCCTGATCTCTTCATCGGAGTTCGAAAGGATTTCGGCCGCCAATAATGCGGCGTTGTCGCCTCTGTTCATCCCTACCGTTGCGACCGGAACACCGGGAGGCATCTGTGCTATAGATAGCATCGAATCCAGGTTCATCCTACCGCTGACCGGAACTCCGATCACGGGTTGAGTCGTGTGTGAAGCGATGACCCCGGGTAAAGCGGCCGATAGACCCGCTACCGCTATGAAGACTTCAGCGTCATCACATAGTTCTTCCGTTCTTTCTGGAGTCCTGTGAGCCGAAGAAACTGTCATCTCGTACTCGATATCTAACTCTTCAAGTACGTCTACAGCTTTTTCGCCCACTTCGAGATCACTCTTGCTTCCAAGGATGATTTTAACTCTCATAGAAGGGCTAAAAAAGAATAGTAAAATAGTTTTTTCGGTCGGCCTACGTCTTCATTATCGCTACTAGGAATATCCCTATCGAGATGGCGGCACCGATTACGAAGGCTCCAACATAGAATAGACCTGCCTTCAATACTTCCATGAACGCATTTGTTCCGAATATCTCCATGTAGTGTACAGCGTAAGACCCTATCCAGAACAGTATACCGACGATCGTCAGGATCACGCCGACCATCCTACTTTTTCCTCTTCCAAAATAGGCTGTGAACACTCCTGAAAGGAACAGTCCTAGACCTAGCGTCAAGAGAAGAACCGTCACGAACGCATATGTTTCCAAACCCATCATATTACCTCCTAAAACTCAATACCTGTCAGTGTCTTGGTATCTTCTACACCTTCGATAGACCTGATCTTATCAACAACGGTCTGTCCGAGGCTGTTGAAGTTTTCCGCCTGCAGTTTGATTATCAGGTCGTACTCTCCGAAGAGAGAATGTACCTCTGTTACTTCTTCGAGTTCCTTCACTATATTGTATACGTCTCTTTCCGCTGCAGGCGCTGTTTTTATCAACACGAATCCGATAGCCAAGTTTACACCTTGTGAGGGATATTCATTAGATGAATATAAATATTTTGATTTAGAAGGATCGATTTTACACGACCTTCATCTCTTTGTCTGCGTCAGTGAGAAGTTTGCAGCCTTCCTCTGTGACAACGATGTCGTCCTCTATCCTCACTCCACCGTAGTCAGATATGTATACACCGGGTTCGACCGTGAAAACCATGCCCGGCTCTAGTTCGACATCCACGTTCGGTGATAATCCGGAGCCGTCGTGTGTAGAGAGTCCGATACTGTGTCCGAGCCCGTGTATGAATTTTCCTTCGAATTCAGTGCTATCGATCACTTCTTTAGCGGCGTTGTGTACTTCCGTACCCTCGACGCCGGGTTCGATCTTTTCCAGCGCAGTTTTTTGAGCTTCGAGTACGGTTTCATACATCTTCCTCTGCCTGTCCGAGGCCTCTCCGGCGAAGTACGTCCTCGTTATATCGGATCTGTACTGCTTGTAAAGAGCTCCGAAGTCCATGAGAACGAAATCTCCTTTTTGAACCTTTCTTTCCCCGGATGTGTAATGAGGTTCCGCGGTATTCGGCCCGGAAGAAGATATTATCTCGAACGCGTCTCCGGAGGCTCCTCTTTTCCTCATCCTGTAGGACAGTTCCGCCGCGATCTCATATTCTTTCATCCCTACCTCTATCACATCGGTGATCTCTTCGGCCACCCTAGAAGCTATATCGCCGGCTTTATCCAAAACCTCGATCTCGTTTTCGTCCTTCCTATTTCTAGCTTCGATGATAGCATCGGAGATATCGATCAGATCCCCATCGGTCGATTCCTCTATCTTCAAAAATCCTTTGTGAGTCAATTCAGAAGCGTTTATACCTATGGTCTCCTTGTCTTCTAACTTTTCCTCCAGCCATTCGTCTAGATCCTCTCTGTCCTCCATCACTTTCATCGGGATATCCGCTTTCTCCGCGCTTTCCGCTTCTAATTTACTGACGCACATCTCGGCGGAAGAGTCTGGATAGGCTATCAAAGCACAATTCTCAAACTCCCCTTTTTTAAGACCGGTCATGTAAAAGAAACTTTTATCGACATGAGGTTTGACTGAATTGTAGATCACTATCGCATCTAGCTCTTCCTCAGCCCATTCGAAGATACTATCGATTCTCGATTTCATGTATAGGGATTAAAGAATAGTTATTTAGTTTTGACTACTCTAGTACCGCCTATGTAATCTCCTATCCTCTTCCTTTCCGGGCTTCGCAGTATGACGACCAAACTTACGAGATAAAACCCTAGTACCATATCCGCGTATCTCCCGGAATTCCTCGCGGCGCTCTGTAGAAAGGTAATCTCTTCCATCTCGTCGTTTAAAACTTTCAGACCTAAAACCGCCTTTCCAGCTGTCGTTCCAAAGTACCACTCGGATAAAGTGAAGTATATGAATTGTATCGAAGTCACCAATGAGGTTATAGCCAAAAATATCGTTCTGCCCTGCAATCCCCTCTGGGGGCCCGATACCTGAAAGGATATAACACCTGTTTGGAAGAGATAATAAAGAAGAAAGACTAACGGGATTAACAAAAACATCAGATCGAGCAAATATGCTAAAAATCTCCTTGAGAGACTCGTGTAGAGCTTATTCAACTTTTTTCTTATACTATCTCTCAAAAGTTTTCCTGTTAGATAATCCTTCTTCGCCTCTCTCGGATCGGAACCTAAAGAAGTGTTAGCCAAGGTCAGATAGTCTTTCACCGCCGCATGACCGATGCCTATCTGATACAATACTCCTGTATCGTTCCTAGGATCGTTTAAAAATCTTGGACTCCGAAGTAGCATCTTATGAGCTTTTTGGATCTCTTTTTGCACCCCTTGGATTATATGCTTTCTACTCTCTGAATATCTACCCTGATTCAAAGTCTCCTTAGCCCTATCGACCAGGTCAGTAGGTAAAGATCTCGGATGAAACCGATAGTAGATGAAGATAAGGGGAACGGATGCTATCAGGCCGGAAAGATAAACGAGATCCATGGCTCCAGCCCCGCCCACGGAACCCAATAAACCTATCTGGAGGAGTTTAGGTATCCTGACGAGATCGGCCCCGATCAGCGTACCTAAAACTGAGATAGTATAAGCGTAAGGTATCAGATAGGTGTCTTTTCTTTTCAAGCCGAAATACAGAATGAATACAATGAGTATCGAACTTAGTGGTGGAAAAAGATAATAGGGAAACTCCGCCACTATCCCCAGACCGGGTTCTATCCTGGTCACGTAGAAAGCTATAGCCGAAACGACTCCGGTACCCGAAGCGACACTGATCAGGTTCAGATTCTTCCTGTATATCAACGCCCCGCACACGATGATCGGGATCAGGGCTCCTCCTAGATTTATATTCAATAAAGTATCGCCGGTTACTATAACGGGTATGTCGGCGAAGATCCCGAAAAAAGAACCTATTATTATTATCCCTACAACCGGTTTATCGAAGCCGCTTTCTTTTAAAAAAGTCCGCTTACTCATGAAAGCTATGAAAAGAGAAAGAGATAAGATCGGAAGCATCGCCACATTTAGGACTATGCTGAAAAATAGTTGATAATCCAAATCTACCCCTCTTTACCTGATAGTGTCCAAAGAGAACGAACCCATAGATATTCCGCTCTTACTTTGGGTATATTCTATCCAATCTCTTGTCTGGACGTCGCCGAGACCTTCCACTCTAAGATAGTTCTTCAACTGTTCCACCTTGAATTCTATCTCCCCGTTCATTATGTGCCCGAGCATCGAGATGTCCTGGTCCGTATGCATACCTTTCTCCAATGTGTAAAGAGAAACCGCGTTCTCTTTCTTCCTTCTCCCCGTAAACGGCTGCAGTATCCTGAATGTCGTTTCTGTATCTAAATAAGCGATTATCGTGGAGACCGATTCGAAAGCCATCCTGTAATAACGATTCTCCTGGTTGATCTTTTCTGCGAACTCGTTCACCGCTTCGGTGATAGCCCTGACATCCGACTGTTCTTCGATATATTTTATGTGATCTTTTTCCCTCTCGGACTCTTCGACTTCTCCCATGCTGGATGAGTACGCGTCTACATAGTACACCAAGCCTCTGATCTCGTATTCCTCATATGTAGGTAAAACGAATTTCATCTCTTCCCTTATATCTTCTATCGTTTTATCGGTGATCACCCATATCGCGGGTACCCCTTTTTCTAATCCTTCAGCGATAAAGCTGTTGACCATAACCTCTTTTCCAACGTGAGGAGGGCCGTAGATAGAAACGTTCGAACCCAAAGGTATACCGCCGAGCAAGAGGTCATCGAGTCTTCCAGTACCGGTCTTACATTTTTCCTGTTCTATTTCCTGAAGTATCTCCTCCTGACGCTCCTCCAGCTCCTCGTCTATAAGTTCGTCTTCCCGGGCCTTCAATTCTTTTTCTTTCTGATCGATATACTTTTCTTTCGCCTTCAGGTCCTGTTCTTTCTTTTCTATCTCCTTTTTCAATTCTTCTAACTCTCTTTTTCTTTCTTGTTCTGTTTTATTTTCCATCTCCTTCTTCATCGACTCTAATTTCTGTCTTTCTTTTCTGAGGACTTTCTCTCTATGCTGAAGATCTTCCTCTCTTTCGTTGAGTTCCTGCTCCTTCTGGCCGACCTGTTCTTTAAGTTTTTCAATCTGATCCTCCTTATGATCGAGCTCTTTTCTCAGTTCCCTTATCTCTTCATCCCTCTCTTCGAGTTTCTTCTTTATCTCTTCGTCGTCTATCCCCGATACCTCTTCTCTAGATTCTAGCTCGTCTATCCTCTTTTTCAATTTTTCGTTCTCGTTTTTGAGGGCCTGGAGCTTCTTTTCGCTTACTTTGCCTTCGCTCTCATCGGGAGGTGCGGGGGTCTGTGATTGTTCCGATTTCAGGTACTTTACCATCGCCACGCTGCCTTTTTTGATCTCCGCGATCTCATCTTCGAGTTCGGATTTTTCTTCTCTCAATTTTTCTATTTTTTCTTCTTTCTTTTCTAAATCTCGGCTCAATTCGCTGTTTTTCTCGATCATTTCTTCGGGATCAAACTTTTCCATCTCTAGGTCTTCTACGTGTTTTTGGAACTTACTGCTAAGTTCCTCCAACTTTTCTTCCTTTTGATTCAACTCCTTTTCCTTCTCTTCTAATTCACGTTCTTTTTCTTTTAATCGCTCTTCTATCTCCTCTTTTTCTTCTTCAAAACTTTCTTGCCCCAACCAATCCTTAAATGAATCTTCCTCTCCACTCAGCCAAGCCTTCAAAGATTCGGTACTATCTTCTCTTGCCGGGCTCAGCTCTTCATTTTGCTCGTTTTCTTTGCTGAGAACCCCTCCGAGATCCTTGTCGCTTTTCCCGGTCAGCCACTGGGCGAGTTCGTCCTCGTCCTTTTTACCCTCATCTACAGATGAAAAACCTTTCTCTTTCGCCCTTTTTTCTATTTCAGTTTTTATCTGATCGGCCTTTTTCTCATCTAATCCCCTGACTGCAGCTAATTTCTTTATATCCGCTTTATAGAGATCATCTAAAGCTTCGAAACCTTCACCTATCAGATCACGAGCGATCTGCTCGGTGATAGTCGGTAAAACGGTGAACTCATCTATCAGCTCCTCTTGAGAAACTGACATAGTTCCATCTAACGATCCGTCGGACCTCGACGATCTTTTTGGTGAGTCACCTTGGGATTTTCCGGCCATTGTTAACCTTTGATTTAGGGTGACAGACTGAGCATTTATCAATTACTCACTTATTATAAAGCTTTTTGTTTTGATATAAGTTATAGTTTAGATTATCTGAAGCATTACACAAGATTAAAATAGTCATTATTTAAAATCTTTCCTCTCATTACAATACTCTCTTGAAAAGGTCCACGATCTTTTTAATGAAAGCAGGAACGAACAGCCAGAGGATAATTATCAAAAAAGCTCCTTCCGGGGTGAGATAGATCAATATCAAGACCGTGATTATCCCCATCAGAATGCTGATGATCGCGGCTGTCTTGTCTATCTTGTCTATATCGAACACGATAAAAGGAATACATGTCATTATAAAAAGGCTTTTAAGGCAAGATGATTTACAGATAAAAGGTCATGAGTAAAAGCGTGGTGTTTGTATGTCTCAAAAATCTAAAGAAAATATAAGCCTAGCGGACGGAGCCGGCGGAGAAAAGATGGAAAGGTTGATCTCAGAACATATACTTCCTTATTTTGGAAACGACGAGGGTGAGATAGCCCTGTCCAATCTAGACGACGGATCGGTCATGGATGACATCGTCTTTACCACCGACAGTCATACCGTTAAGCCCGTCTTCTTTTCCGGCGGAGATCTAGGGAAACTGTCCGTCTCAGGCACTATAAACGATCTTTTAGCCATGGGAAGCGACCCACTCGGATTATCTTTAGCGATGGTCGTACCGGAGGGATATCCGATCTCAAAATTGGAAAAGATGCTTGAAAGCGCTTCAGAGGTCCTCAAAAAAGTCGGAACTCCGGTCGTTACCGGGGACACTAAAGTCGTCGAAAAGGACGACATCGACGAGCCTATCTTCACCGTTTCCGGTATAGGTAAGAGACATCCTCTTATGGATGAAAATCTTCAGATGGCCGGAGGGAGAAAGACCAGATGGCTTTCAGACGATAATCTGAAACCCGGAGACAAGATAATCGTTACAGGATCGTTAGGGGATCACGGTATCACCATATTATCGGAGAGAGAAAATTACGGATTTCGAGGGAACGTGGAAAGCGACGTTGCCCCTTTATCTCAACTGATGGAGGAAGCCCTTAAGGTAGGCGGGGTAGCTTCGGCAAAAGATCCCACACGGGGAGGTTTGGCGAATACGCTCAACGAATTGAGTCAAAAATCTTCCTTGGGGATAGAGATCAAGGAGGAAAAGATCCCGATAAAAGAGTGGGTGTCCTCGGCCGGAGAGATGTTGGGGATCGACCCGTTGTCTATAGGAAATGAAGGCAAATTCGTTTTAGCCGTCAATCCTCCCAAAGCCGAGAAAGTGGTTTCAGCACTGAGAGACACCGAGGAAGGAAAAAACGCGGCGATCATCGGTGAAGTGAAAGAAGATATAGACGGCGTAGTGCTGAAAACAAAAGTAGGGGGTAAAAGGATACTGGAAATGCCGGTCGGAGATCCCGTGCCTAGGATCTGCTGATAAACACCGCGTTTATCAAAAATAGAGTTATAATTATAGCGGGTGAAGCGATGATGACCCACCCCGCTATTCTACCTAAATTCAAACCCTCGCCTTTATTTCTCACACTTAAGGAAGTTGAATCTTTATCTATATTTCCGCCCACATCTTTGACCTTCAAAATTATCTTTTGAGTTGTTTTCTTATCGATCGCTACGGTCAATCTCTCACCTTTTCTTTCAAAATCTCCATCTCCGTCTATATCCCAGCTGTACTCAGCGAGTTTGTGATCGTCCCAGCTGTTTCGGGCGGTCAGTGATATACTTTCACCGACTCCTATCGTTCTGTTCCTACCCGCGTCCGCAATCGGTTCTATATCGTCCCGCCAATCCCGTAAAAATACCTCCGAAAAGTATTTTCCGATTTTTCTATTTTCTATTATAACGCCGGTTTCCCTGTTTTGAAGGATCGAATTCGCATTCCAGTTGATCGAAGATATCAATACCTTCTTCTCATCCACGATCATCCCTTTGGCATGTGATTTTATCAACCCTTTGTAGTTCGATAATAATCTCGCCTCGAGGTCTAAATCATTTTTCTCCGCAAATTTGTTCAGTTCATCTCTTATCTCGTCATTTCCGTTTTTGTCTCCTTCGATATTATAATAACTGGAGTCTAGAAGCACTTTTGTCTCTACTCCCCTTTCAGCCGCTCTTTTTATAGCTTTCAGGTAAGGATTTTTGCCCTTTTCCCAGTGCCTGATGTAATATTGTTGAACATAGATCGAATTTTGGGCCTTTTCTATCATGTCCAAAATAGTTTTTTCAGATGTACTGGTATCCGGAGACAGTACGGGGGTGATTTCAAATTCGTCTGTTATAACGCTCCTGTTGAGCCGGGAAAAATAGGGCCCCTCTTTGTATTTCTCTCTATCGATCGGTTTTACGGTACTCTCAAAATCATTTCCGAACCTCCAATCCTGTTCAAATACACGCTGGTAATAATAGGCTATTCTTTCGGATTCGAGTACTGTCCCCCAGCCCCGGTTACCGAAACTTTCGCTCGGGGAATAAGCGGATCTGACGATGTTTTCCGTCGCTAAAAACAGTGACTCGTTGTCCCCGATCATATATTTCGAGTGTATGTAGTCATAGGGAGCATACTCTCCTTTCCCCATCAATCTTACCTTTCCACCGCTATCTTCAATCAAACTTAATGCGTATTTAGCTTTCTTTGGAATGCCGTTGACGGGTTCACCTTCGGCTAAAACTCGAACTTCTACTCCTCTTCCAGACAGTTCTGCGATCTTTTTAGCTATTCTTAGATCTGTCAGTTTATAGATGCTGATATTGAGCGAGTGATCCACCTTTTCTAGGAAAGACATGATCGAATCATAGGAGCTATCCGGAGAGGTGAAGGCTACTGCTCTTCCTTCATAATGGAAAGTCTTCGATTCGAACTCCGAATGCCCCACCTTCCACTCTCGTGTCCAGTTCCAATCTTCTTTACTGTTCGTATCTATATCTTTTCTTTTAGCATAGACCCCTTCCGGAAGTTTTTCAGTCGCTTCTCCATCCCATTTTTTTCCTTCATCTATATCCCCATAATAGAAAGAATCGATCACCTCACCGCTGTTTTTCAGTATCACCTTACCGTTTCCGTCAGGGAGTGATAATTTTCCATCTAACTCGCCGTTTGACCAAGTCATATCTGGATTTTCATGCCAGACATCTTCGTATCCATCATTTTTTGAGATCACTAACTTTTCGCTTTTATTTAATATTATATTTTCAAAATTTATTTCATTCTCTCCATCGGTCAAAGTGATATCTTCAAAGTTCTTTCTCCGGCCTTTATTCTGTAGAGTTATAAACTCACATCCCGGCCCGGTATTGTAATAAACTTCTGTTATTTTTATAGAGGGTTTTCCTCCTGCCTGGGAAACGGGCAAAACCGGCAGGACGAGCATCAATATCAAGAGCAGCGTTATCTTTTTCATCCGATTGGCAAAGCGAGAGGTTGTATTAAAATCTGAAGGAAGACCGTCTTTGTAAATACTTAAATATTACGTGGATATAAGAATGAATATCGAGAATCCATTAATGCAGCAACAGCCGAGGTAGCTAAGTCCGGCTACTTCGCGGAACTACGTTCCACTTGCCTCTGCACTAGTGAGTGCAGAGAAGGCGGTGGCCTTATCGAAAAAACCTTTATCTCTATCGCAGTGTGCGTGAATTCATACAGCCGAGGTAGCTAAGTCCGGCTACTTCGCGGAACTACGTTCCACTTGCCTCT
>CAYWJQ010000001.1:0-63802 GCA_964458595.1 uncultured Thermoplasmata archaeon | reverse complement strand
TTTATCTCTATCGCAGTGTGCGTGAATTCATACAGCCGAGGTAGCTAAGTCCGGCCTAAGGCGGTGGCCTCGAGAGCCACTGGTGCTCTGCACCTCAGGAGTTCGAATCTCCTCCTCGGCGCTTTACACATTAACGGGCGGGACAAAGTAAATTGTAAAGCAAGAAAAAACTTTGATTTTTCGGCGTCTTCATAACTTTTGAATGAAATGAAAAAGTACGTGAAATCTATAATTCCTACGAATCGCGAGGACTATGTCCGAGTGAGAATTGGAAGAATTATTTCTTCCTACGAACTTCATATTTTTCTAACGGAGTGAGGAAGATTGATAGGATAAGGAAGCTTTGATTCTGTAACGCCGTTATTATTTTCGACTCTAGGGAGAAAAATCGATAAGAGAAAAAATGCAAAGAGATTGGGGGAAGGTATTTTTTTCAATCCTATTCTTTTTCATAGAATGATTCTACGGATTCCTCGTCATTCTCTTCTCTTTTCCACTCCTTATCTTTTTTAGCCTTCTCTTCATCCGAGAATTCGGCCTCGTCTTCCTCGAGATCCTCAAAAGATTCGCTCTTCTTGTGCCTCATGAAAAGTAATCCAGCTGCTGGGACACCTACTCCCGCGGCTATCGCTAGACCGATCAGCAACCAGTTAGTGGTATCTACTTCGAAGGAAATGCTCTTAGTATAGTTGTTTCCGGCTTTATCCCAAGCCCTGACTTCTACAGTGTGAGAGCCGTCCTCTAGATCTTTGAATGAGAAAGTGGTGTTGTCTTCTACTGTCTTCCAGTTTCCTCCGTCGATCCTCACCTCATAGTGATCGATACCTGTCAGTTCGTCACTTCCGTTCCATTCGACTTTCAAATTCTTCTCTTCGAACACTTTTTCTTTCTGCGGTGAGGTGATATTAACTTCAGGATCGGCTGTATCTAGTGTAAAAGTGATTGTATCGAAAGCCTCGTTTTCCAGTTCGTCGAACGACCGGACCTTGATCGTATGATTTCCGTCTTCTAGATTTTCAAAAACATATTGGTTGTCGGTTCCCATATAACTTACTTTATCTCTATTAGCCAGCTTGACCTCGTAATGATCGACTCCACTCACTTCATCGGTGCTCTCCCATTGGATCTTCAGTTTTTCGTCGTTCACCAGATCTTTCTCGCCAGGACTCGTGATATCGATCTCAGGCGCTTGAGTGTCTATCATCACCGGCTTGAAGTCCTTAGCGGTATTTCCAGCTTCGTCAACCGCTCTGATCTCTATATTGTATTTTCCGTCCTTAAGATCGGAGAATTGGTGAGATGTGGCTTTTCCCACTTTGGCCCATTCTCTATTTCCCGCTTTCGCTTCGAAATGATCTATAGAGGTGCCGTTGGATGAAGCTTTCCATTCGACTTTCAGAGAGTCTTTCTTGAACTCGTCTTTTTTCGGGAAAGTAATATCTATGGTCGGCGGTATCGTATCGATCGTGAATCTTGCTTTATCCATGGATATCTTTTCCAATCCTATGATCCGCACTCGAACGGAGTGATCACCTTCCGAGAGTCCTGTGAGATTATACTGATTCTTTTCGCCCATCTCGATCCAATCGCCTCCGTCTATACTTATCTCGTAATCCCCTCTATCACCGTACAAGTATTTCATCGACCACTTTATAGTTATATTTTCTTTCTTCAACTTTCCTTCATCCGGGGGATGTTCTAGACTGACGACGGGCTTTGTCGGTTCGATCAGCGGATACTTATCTCTTTTTTTGTTGCCTGTCAAGTTATAACTTTTATTCCAGATACCCATGTCTTCCAGCTTTACAGCACCGGGATATCTTTCTTTATAGTTCGACCAGTAATTACCCTCTAGATCTTTGTACCACTGGTTTTCACCTTCGTCTCGTGCCGGTTTTCTGTTGTCGAGGAAATTATTGTGATATAGGGTGTTACCGCTGCATTCTCTGAGATATACTCCGGTCCTTAGGTTCTCTTTAAGGGTATTATTGAAGACGACATTATCTGAAGAATCGCTCAAGTAAAATCCTAGGGAATTGTTGAGTGCTGTATTATCTTTTATGGTGTTAGATCCGCTATCGCTCACCATGTAGAGCCCCCCATATCTATTATTGTACATGTTGTTCTTCGCTATCAAGTTTTGACTGGAACTCTGCAGACCTAATCCTGATGAATCGTTGTAAAGTTCATTTTTTATGAACTCATTTCTATCGGAACTCATGATTGAGAAAGCGGTCGCATTGCACGAAGATATCCGGTTATTAAAGAATGCATTGTTATGGGAGTTTGCCAATCCTACTCCGAAACTGTTATTAGAGAAGTCATTCAGGGATATGTTGTTATCTCTCGAGAATCCCGCGGTCAAAGCTATGTAGCTACCATCGATATTCAAATTTTTGACGTCAACATCGGTACAATTGGCGAGGATCAGCTGTCCACCACCCTTTGATATAGATCCGCCGTTCATGTTCTTTTTATAGTAAACCGGTTCGCCGTCGACCTTATTGGTTTCGGAGATATTGTGGGAAGTCCAGTGATCCAAGCGTTCTCCGAAAAGAACTATACCCCTGCTCATAGAATTATTCTTGATAGACGTATCCAGCGAGTTGTATGTATAGAGATCTGCAAGGTTCTTGCCGAAGTTATTACTGCTGATCACGGACCCGTTACAGGCGTTGACGAAAAGGCCATAAAGGTAGCCTTGGACCTTGTTATCTCTGAAAGTCGTTTCATTCGTCATCATCAAAAGTGTTCCCTGCCATCCTTTATCACTGGTGGTATTGATCATATTTGAAGTTATATCGGTGCCGCTAGATCGGAGTACTACCAACCCGTAAAAACCGTCCACTATCTTGTTTTTAGATATCGTGTTCATATCGGAGTCGCGTAACTGCATCCCGAACAACTGTTTCGTCAGATTGTTATTCGAGACAGAATTGTTGTCCGCCCTAAGGAGGTATATCCCTAAACTATTCTCGATGAACGAGTTTTCCGTGACAGTGTTGGTTCCGGCTTTTTCTACCATTAGACCTCCTGAGTTCTTATGGATCAAATTATCGGCGATCCTATTTCCGCCCGATTTGTATATTTCGATACCGAATTTATTAGAGGTCACGTTGTTCTCTAGAACTTCGATATCGGAGGAAGAAATTAGAGACATACCGAGATCGTATCTAGCTGCTGTATTGTTCACTATCCGAGTCGAATTAGAATCAACGATAGATAGTGCCGAAACGCCCCAAACGTTAACCTTGATCTCTTTGGTCAGTTTCCTCCCGTCTATCTCCGCACTTACATTCAATATGATCTCACCATCTATCGTCGGTGTCCAAGCCGCCGTGTAGTAACCGTCGCCGGATGATTGATCCGCTCCCGTTCCGTTATCCTGAAGGTGGAGGGTTTCTCTATTCGCGTTAATATCGACCGTCACATTCGCTCCTAGGATCGGTTCGACACCGTTATCGAGAGATATCATGATGTCAGTCTCTCGATTGGACTGGATCGATATCAGCGGTCTGTGAACTCTGAGATTTACCTCGTCCGGATCGGGTGAGATATTCAGCGCTTTCGAGGCGTTGATCCTACTTTCGGTCATGGTCAGATTTTCTAGTGATTTTAGGTGATCTCCAGAGGAAAGCAGGATATTCTTTAAATTGTTGTAATCGTAAGATGAATTGTGTGCGGCTAAAAGACCCACCAAACCCGAAACATGAGGCGCTGCCATGGATGTACCGTCGTACTTTCCGTATTCGCCGCCGGGTAAAGTGCTGTTTATATCGACTCCCGGAGCCGCTACATGCACACTGCGGTTTCCATAATTAGAGAAGGACGCCAATTTATCTTCCTGATTGGTCGCCGCGACAGAAACTATGTTGGTGAGGTCGTAACTAGCCGGATAGGTGGGTTGACGATCGATATTTGAATAAGCGTTGCCGGCGGCCGCCACGAACAGTATATTGTTATCTCTATGACGGGCGATCGCCTCTTTAAGAAGCATACTCTTTCCACCTCCGCCCCAGCTGTTACTGGTAGCGACCACATTCACGCCTTCCTTTTTCTTTTCAAGGACGAAATCTAGACAATCTATCGCATCCGCGGTCGTTCCTCCTCCAGAGGAGCCGAGGAATTTGAGAGGCATTATGCTCACGTTCCAATTCATACCGGTGACGCCTATGCCGTTGTCACCCACAGCACCGATCGTTCCCGCAACGTGTGTACCGTGACCGTAATCGTCTATCGGATAGTAACTTTCATTGATCGCGTTGTAGCCGTGGTATTTGGTCCCGTTATCAGTGGTCCCGGTCCAAATATTGTCTTTTAGATCGGGATGGTTGTAATCCACCCCTGTATCGATGACTCCTATAACGACTTCTCCACTGCCTTTCGTGGTGTTCCAGGCATCGGGAGCTCTCACCTGTTGAAGCCCCCATAGTGATCCAAATCCCGGATCGTTAGGAACGCTGTTCAAGTGCAGATCGTAATTTGGTTCGGCATATTCGACCTCTGGTCTCCTTTCCAGAAGTTTCACCGTTCCCATCACGCTTCTGTCTTCATCCACCTTTATCTGAGCGGCCTCTACGTTCTTGAATATACGAGAGGTGGAACCGCCCACGTCTTCGGCTATACTGTGGGCTTTTTCTTTCAGCACTTCTTTCTTATCGGCCGATTTAATCCCTGGCTCAGATTTCAGCTTGACGAGAACGCTATCCTTGGAGTATCCTTTACCATCTTTCGGATCTTTAACCGTTCCCGTATCGGGTCGTGGAAAATTCTTGAAATTCAATGCTTCGTATCGGTCGGGCTGAGAGTTCTGTAAAGATTTTGAGATGATGATATTATCGATGATCGTGACGTTCCTGGAAGAACTCAGTGTTACCCCGTTCTGGTTATAGAGCATAACGTTGCTCTCTATCCTTCCACTGGATACGTTATAAAGGTACAATCCCGTGTTCTCGAAATACCTGAAGTTCTTTCCGCTCGCATTGTGGATATAACAGTCTTTGATCGTGAAGTTTACCGTTACGTTACCTATAAAGATACCAAAACCGTGTCCTTTCGCGTCGATATCGTATCCCTGGATCAAGTACGGGTTGTTCTCGGTACCGTTTCCCGTCCAATTTTCCTTATTAGCTATTTCCGCGAATTCGCTCCCGTTATCGATCCTGATCGGTCGATGGTCTTCATAATTAGATACGTTCACGTAATCCTCTTTTTTGATCTTTCCTTCGGACAGTCTATCTTTAAATTTTTTCTTTTGAGATTGATATTTTCCTTTTGATAAATGGTCGGGATAGAATGAATTGCCATCTATCTTGAGGTTTCTATCATCAGAAACTTCGACCTTAGATGTTTTATCGTCATTTTTTGAAACATCCTTAGAGATATTTTTACCCGTAGTCATTTCAGCCGAATCGGCTCCATCGTCGTTAAAATTCGTTCCTCCAAAAGATGAACCGATGGCGACAGTACCAATGCTGATCAATAAGATCGCGGTCATCAACATGACTTGACATTTTTCTTCGACCTGCATCTTTTCCCTCGAGATGTTCCCCACACAGATTTAGATTATTTAACGCTTAGGGTTTTAAAGTATATCGATCTGAATGGGTGGTTAGAGAGCTTAAGGGAGAAAAAGTATAGGGATAAGGTGTTTTTTCGACAGGGCTTCAAGATCTATCGTTTACCTGGAAGTATATGGTTGCCGAGATGATAAGGCCAACTAGGAGTACAGGGCCTGTAAGCCCCGGCGTGCTTCCTTTATCCGATTTGCTCTTCTCCAGCGTGACCGTATGCCTTTCATCTCCTAACTGCAGTGTATATTCACCTTCTTCCTTGAGTTCGTAGGTCTCGTCTATATTGATGGTTTCGCCTTTATCCAAGTTCCATGAATCTAGATTCTTCCCGTCGCTCGTCAGATTGATCGCTCCAGGGGCTGTACCGGAGTTCCCTATCTTCGCTGATACGCTGATCTTCAGGTCAGACCCGTTATCGGGAGAGTCGACGCTGAACTCGTTAACCACTATCTCTGGGTCGGTTCTTTTCATCACGATAGTGATCGGTTCCGAAAGTACCCCTTTGTATTCCGCGATCACGTCGTGATCGCCCGGAGTGCTTTTATTGAACACACCTTCTTCGTCGGCTCCATCCCACCGGAAATCCTTGTCTTTCTCTGTTATGATGTTTCCGTACTCGTCCAGGGCTTTAGCCGAGAGCTGCAGGGTTTCACCGGAAAGTATCGTCGTTTCCCTCGACGGAGATATCTTAACGGTCTCGACTTCCGAAGGCTTTACCGTCATTTTTACCGAATCTTCCAAACCTTTGTAGTTCGCGGTGATAGTCCACTCTCCGGCAGTCTTGGCCGTGAGTAAGTTACCGTTCCAGGTTGATTTATTGATGTTTTCGGACCATTCTACTTTTTCGGTGACTTCACATATCTCGTTTCCGTTTTCTCCGTAAGCCGTGACGTTGAACTTTTGGGTCTCTCCAGCGGTGATAGTGATATCTTTTGGTCTCACTTCGATACTATTCAAAGAATCAAGCGTCATATCTACACTTTTACCCCAGGTGTCATCCACCTTGAATTCTTTTTTCTTCTCTCCAGCGATCAGCGTGAAATTGTCGCTCTGGTCATATCCTTTTTCCGTGAGAGTGGCGAAATTGAATTCGTAATATCCGTTGGAGTCTGTTTTGACAGTGAGGTTTTCTCCCGTATCTTGGTTTTTTACGGTGACCGTCATCCCTTCGATGGATTCACCTGTAGTCTTATCGGATACAGTTCCACGGACTACGTAAGGTTCGGGTGGAGAAAGGTTGGTTTCGCCTGTTCCCAAGTCCGAGTTTGCTACTCTAGCTTGATATACGAGAGAGTCGTATACGTCGCGGTTTATATCCATTATGAATCCGACAGAAGGATAGAATGAACCTCCCGTGTATATCTCGAAAGTCAGAGATATCGCACCGGTTGCATTATATACCCAATCGTAAGCTCCCCCCGGAGCGGAGTATCCTATCTCGCCTTTAGGCTGTCCATAATTATATTCCTTACTCTCGTCTCCCAGATAGGAGGTCATAGAGGTCATGTCGGAGGCCATCTCTCTGTACCAACCGTCGTGGGGTGAAGGATCGCCGGTATAACCCCACGGGATCAGGAGAGTGCCGTAATGGCTGTGGAGATTATGGTAGGAGTCTATATCTTTGGATAATATGAACTCTTTTAGATGATATGTTTCGGGTTCCGAGAAGGGGGATTCGCCGTGGTAAACATTGCTCGAAGGGTTTGAATTACCCTGATCCCAGGCAGCGTCCCAATTCCTGTTGAGATCGACACCCACCGCGTCTGTCGGAGTCGAAGAGTTCCTGTTTTTCCTCCACATCTCTGATTCCCCGAGATCACCGTTACCGTCGTAGTAATATCCGTCGGGATTCACCATCGGCGCGACGTATATTTCGCGGTGATCGATCAGCCAATGGACCGTTTTGTTCGTGTCATAATCAGTCGCCAGCCTCCAAAGGTAATAAGAGGCGACCTGACTTCCGGACCATTCTCTCGCATGCAGGTTTCCGTCTATCATGACCGCGGGTTCTTTCTCGTTTTTCTTAACATTATCAGAAATTTTGAGCGCCCATATATTCCTTCCCTCGTAGGATTCCCCAATCTTCATCTTATCTACGATATCAGGATGTTTTCTCTCCAATTCATCGTACCAAGTGTAGAGTTTATCTAGAGATGGGTAATTTTCCGAAAAAGGATAGTTCTCTTCTGCTGATGATCTCGTCCTTTCGAATGAACTTTTCTTAATGCCGGTCGTTTGACCGGACAGGACCGGGAATGCGCTTACTACCAATAATAAGGCTAGTAGCAATGCGGAGTATTTTTTGATCCGAAACATATTATCTCTCTTGGAGTTCCTACTGTAAAAGAGTTATTAAATGGTTAGGGCTTAAAACATCCCGAAAGGAAGAGCATCAAATAGCACAGCTGGACCAGGGACATTTCACTATAATTACACTTCCATTTTTCCTTTTCCCTTTCCAACCATTCCTCCACTTCGCCGTTCTCTATCCGTTTTAGATTTTCTTCAAATTCTCCTCTTTCTCTAGATTAGGTTCGTATTGATCTTTAAATATTTCACAATCGGGGTAATCATCACATTCGTAGCAATATTCGAGATCCTTTGCTTCTAAACATTCGATAACATCGCAATTCTTCCCCAATCGTTATCTTCGTTCCACCCCTCATCCAAGACCTTCTGATCTCCTTCACATCTCACATCTTCGCGATCACAATCGTTATCTTTGGCTATCTTCTCTCTACGTTCTCTAGAATCTTTATAAGCTCTGTATATGATGTAGGACCCGCAGTAAAGCCTACATCTCCCGACCAGATTTTTGGTAGTTATCTCAATTCCTACTGAAAGGCATTCTATTAAGTAATAAATATTACTACGATATATTACTCCTTTTTTTGAAAAAAGAAGATTTATTACCTCCTCATAGCTCATGCATAAAATCTATATGTTTTTGATTATTTAACACTCCGGGATATCTACATGAACGGAAAAGATCTAGCGGATCATGCTGTTGAATACGGCAGATCGATAGGGGCGGATTATGTAGAAGCGCGTTTCATAGACTCGGTAAATGAAAATTACTTCACTAGGAACGGAAAGTTCTTGGGAGTCCAAAAGGAACCTAATAGAGGTATAGGTGTCCGGGTCTTATCTGAAGGAGGGATGGGATTTGGTTCTGTAGACAGATTAGAAAAGAAAGAAGTCGAAGAAAGGATCGATTCGATAACAAAGATGGCTGAACTGAGCGATAGGACCGAAAAGATAGGGATCTCAGATGAAAAAACGGTTCAGGATAAATGGAGCGTTCCTGTAAAGACCCCGTTCGAAGATATCTCCAGAGAAGAAAAGCAGAGATATGTAAAAGAGCTTGATAAGGAAATAAAGGAGACTGGAAAAGGAACTTTCTCGTTGAAAAGCAAGATAAAGAACAGGATATTATTTTTCCACATGCATGATAGAACCAAGTATATAACCACCTCTGATGGCTCTGAGGTCGAATCCGACGAATCCTACATCTCTTTGTTGGGAGTATTGAACGCTAAAGTCAAAAATGAGAAAGAACAGCGTATGATCGGGAAAGGAAGCAGTTCGGGTTGGGAATGGTTGAAAGAAGCAGATATTCAAGATTTCTTTATCGATCAAAGTAAAAGACTCATCCGATCTGCTAGAGATGCTGAAAGCATGAAATTAGATGAGCCGATAGATGTGGTTGTGGGACCGGAGGTGTCCGGTATCATGGCTCATGAAAATGTAGGACATCCGAGTGAAAGTGACAGGATAATGGGACGAGAAGCTGCACAGGCCGGTGAATCTTTCTATGAAGACCTGTTGGAAGGAAAAGGAAAGATCGACGACAACATACAAATCGGTTCTGAAGCAGTCTCCGTTATAGATGATCCTACCATTGAAGCAAGTCCAGGTTATTATGAATATGATGACGAGTGCGTAAAAGCTAGACCTAGATATCTTATAAAAAACGGCAATCTTAACGATCTGTTATTGAACCGAGAGTACGGTTCGATATTTGATAGAAAATCGAACGGTGCGGCGAGAGCTACTTCATACAGCAGAGAGCCCATACCTAGGATGTCGAACACGTTTTTTGAACCCGGAGATCATACTAAAGAGGAACTGGTCGAGGACGTAGATAAAGGCATAATGATGAAAAGCTTCACGGAATGGAACATAGACGATAGGCGTTTTCACAGCAAATACGTCGGGCTCGAAGCTTATCTGATAGATGATGGTGAGGTCACCGATAATATGGTGAAGCGACCAACGTTGGAATTGACTACGCCTAAATTACTCAAGAGCATAGACGCCGTTTCAGACGACTACGAATCTCGGATGAATTTCTGCGGTAAGAGCGATCCGATGCAGCCTGTTCCGGTCTCTACCGGAGGACCATATCTCAGGATGAGAGATATCAGATTGGGGTGAAAAAGATGGTGGGAGAAAGATTTTCAGAAGAACTGTTAAAGACCGCGGTCGAGACATCGTTGAGTGCCGGAGCCAAAGAGGTGACCGCCAAGCTGCAGGAAGAAAAAAAGCATCAGATAAGATTTTCCAAGTCCTCGATAGATGTGAGTAAAGAATGGCATGATTATCAGCTGGACATTTTCGTATCCAAAGGACATCCATTATCTATGGGCAGAAAGATAAATACATTGACGATACAAGACCCTGATAGGAAAAAGATAAAGAAACGGGTGCCTAAACAAGTAAAACTTCTGGATGATCTGCCCAAGAGTAAGATGTTTTGGGGAATGGACGATAACTCTCACAGCGACTATCCTTCGATAGAGGGACTCTATGATAAGAGGATTGAGGGATTCGGTAAGAAAGCACCGGGGTTGGTGAAAAAGACCATCCAATCGTCGATGGATGCCGGAGCTGAGGATGTTGCCGGCGTATTACATTTTGGCAGCAGTAAAAACGGGATATTGACCGGTTATGGGAATGGAGGCACCTACAAATCATCCCATTGTAGAACTACTATACGGTCCTATCATGATAAAGAGAGTAGCGGACAGGGTCTGGTAGCGACTAGAGATCTTTCAAGCATAGAAGAAAGGTTGAAAGAGGCCGGGAAGAGAGCCGGAAGACTAGCCACGAGAAGTTCGGGGGCTGAAGAAGGCGACCCCGGCGAATATGATCTGATAATGAGCCCCTCCGTTGGCGCTAACATATTTGGTAATCTTTTGATGGGTGCGAATCCCATCGCGATGCTTTCGGGGATGAGTGCCCTCAAGAAAAAAGAGGGGGATCAGATAGGTCCCGAAGGTTTGACTGTTGTTGAAGATCCACTGATGGAAGACGGTCTTAACAGCAGACCTTTCGACTCCGAAGGTACTCCTTCAGAACGGACACCTCTTTTCAAGGATGGCGTATTTAAGGGGCCTATACATAATACATCGACGGCAAAATTGTGGAGATTCATAAATACGATAAAACTCAGATTCTGGAAGAGACCTAAAACGACCGCTAATTCTACACTCGGACCTCTAGGCATGACAAATTCGGAGCAGGATCCAAGAGCCCTTCTACCTGTCTTTTCTAATTATCGATTCGAACCAGGGGATCACAGCCTAGAGGAGATGATCGAGACATCGTCCAGACGTACTATATATTTGACCTCCAACTGGTATACTAGATTTACAAACAGGGAGGAAGGCGAGTTCTCTACTGTACCTAGAGATGCGATGTTCCTCGTAGAGGATGGGGAGATAAAGAAACCTATCAGGAATCTGAGATTGAAGGGTAACCTTCTTGATATGTGTGGGAACCTAGAGGCGATCGGAGAGGATCTTAAACAGATAAGATGGTGGGAAGTGGAGACACCTACATTGATACCTCATATGAAGGTGAAAGATTGTAAATTCACCAAAGCTAAAGGTTGATAAGTTCGATTCAAGGGTTGTGCGTTTAATGTGCTTTTCAGACCGCGCCCGATAGTAGCCTGTACATCTTGTTTTCCCCGTACTTTTGAGCGAACTTTTCTTTCGCCTCCGAGATTGTCCTCCCCTGTATCACTTTCGTAGAGAGATTAAAGGTTTTTCGTCTTCATCCCACTCCAATATCTCAAACTCGTATTCCATTATACCGCTCTCATTTGTTTACGATATGGAGAGCACAACTATTTAATATTTTATTATATATTTTATTTATTCGATATAGAGGTTTGGTCGAAAATTTAGACTAAATAGGTGTTATCGTGTAAGATCGTGTTAGTTCATAAGATATTATATGAAAATTCTCCATGGAAAAACGTAAACAAGAGGTTAGCATCGAAAAACTAGCAATAAACCGCCGGCCTCCTATCCTACAGAGAAAGAAAGGAACGACGCAGAGATGGCCGGGAGCTCTATCGGATTGAGACTTTCTAAAAACCTTTATCTTTACTTTGATAGCTTTTTCCAAGATGTTAGAGATGAGTTCACTCAATCTTCTCCCTGAGCATCTCACCCCATTCTGAATTTTTCCTAAAGAACTGTAGTATGCCTCTGAACCTCCATAGGCTGTGTAACTGTCGGTATCCGAAATTTTCCAGGACCGCCAACACCAACAGTTTGAGTCTATCCTTTGGATCTTCATAACGCTTGAGAGAGATCTCCGCTAAAAGTAGCGAGGAAAGGGAGAGGATCACGCCGTAGACAACAGATAGAGCTAAGAACAAAAGAAAGAATGGGAGACTAAATAATCCGAGCAAGAAGAAAAGGAAGAAAGCGAAATATCCGGTGATCTCGATTATAGGGCCTAAAAGTTCGAAGAAAAGAAAGAAAGGCAGGGCGAACACACCGAGTTTTCCGTATTCCGGATCGAATAACATGCCTTTGTTGTGAGTCAGGGTTTCTGTCAGTCCTCTCTGCCATCTCGCTCTTTGATTTCCGAGGATCTTTCTCCTGTCCGGTACCTGGGTCCAGCACACCGGATCCGGCAGGAAGGATATATCGTAATCCTCGTCCTTTTCTCTCATGTCTTTGTGAAGACGCACGACCGCATCGATATCTTCTCCGACTGTTTCTCTCCTATAACCGTCTATGTCGAGCAGAGCCTTTCTTTCGAACAGTCCGAAAGCGCCGGAGATTATAGGTAACGAATTTATCCGGCTCCATCCCGTTCTACCGAAGAGGAAAGCTCTGATGTATTCCATCACCTGCATGCCGGGGAGAAACTTTTTGGGAAGTCTAGCTTTCTTGACTTTTGAGGACACGACCTTACAGTTGTTCAGTACTCTGACGATCCCTCCGATAGCCACGACCCGGGAATCCGTGCTCATATATCGTCTGACCATCTTTCTAAGAGCGTTTTTCTCCACCAGCGTGTCGGCGTCGATAGCCAGTAAAAGATCTGTTCGAGAATAATTTAGCCCGGCGTTCAGAGCATCCGCCTTGCCGCCGTTCTCTTTGTCCACAACCGACAATCTATCTTTTTCTATAGATCTGTAGTGATTTTTGACGCTCTCTGTATCGATCTTCTCTTCGACGCCTCTCTGTACCTCGACCAGCTTGAATTCTCTTTTCAACTCCTTCATCGTATCGTCTTTCGAGCCGTCGTTGACCACCAATACCTCAAGTCTCGGATAGTCCAGGTCCAGCAGAGCCTTGACGCTTTCGGCGATGACTTTTTCCTCGTTATAAGCAGGCACGACGATGGTTATATCCGGGATCAAATCGCAGCCTTCACCTTCACATATATCGAAATCCGGTTTTCTATTGTGAAAAAAGACTTCTTTTGCAGCCAGATAGAGAAGAACGAGATATCCGGTGTTTATCAAAAAGAAATACACAAGCACGAAAAGGCTGTAGATCATTAAAATTCCGAACAGGATATCATATGGCGTCATATCTCACACCACCTGAAAAAGATCTAAGGAGCGCCTCTCTAGCTAGGCTAGGATATTTATCTCTGTACTTATTGATGATTTCTCTACCTTTTTCCTCTAGATTCGATAGTGCTAAGAATGCAGCCACTCTTACTTCATGTTCTTCGTCCTCGAGTAGTTCTTCTAGTATTTTGATCGTTTGCTCTCGATCGTATAAAGCCCGGATCAACTTTTCCCAGGAGTCATCGATAATAGCCTCTTGGAATATTCTTCCCAACGATCTAGCCACTTCTCTACGCACTTTTGGACTGTCGTCACCTCTCATCATGTCAAGCAGTTCGACTACCTCAACCGTTCTTATCCGGCCTAGAGATCTAGCTATCTCGTATCTGATATTTTCGTCCCCTTTCTCGAGTTCTTTCAAAACTTTTATGGAATCTTTTTCTCCTACCCTACCGAGAAGGACCACTCCTGCCCGTTTCAATCTGTATTCATCAGTTTGGGTCAATTTTTGAAGGTCTTCTATCGATATATCAGCGATCATCAATTTCACTAGAAGATAATCATCCACGTGTTCACTATAAAAGTCGAATATCATCTTGACGTTTTTTCCAAGCCCCGGATGTTGATGATGGGCTATCAGGTCTAAAGCGGCGAGTCTGACCGCATTATTTTGAGATGTTAAAAGGTTGAGTACATCTTTTTCTTTAGGCAGAAGATCCAGATGTTTCCATCTTTCCAGTGTTTTCGTCTTTTTGTACCACTTATCGCTGTTCAACCTCTCGATGTCCTCTTTTACGAAGCCGAGGTTGATATAGACATCTTTCAAAAATTTTAAATCTTGATCTCCTTTTCGGGTTTTCTCTATCAGAAAATTGCCAAAAGATTCCTCTTTCTTATCTATGTTTTTCTTCCAGAACTCACGATCGACCTCTCCCTTTTTAGATTCCCTCAGCCATTCCTCCCACTGTGTTCTTTTCGATTCTACCTCTTTTCGTCGCTTCACATTTTTGTAGACCATTAATATGTAAACGATGGTAATAACTAGAAGTGAACCCGAAAAAATCAATAACAAATTTAGAACGAATCCGTATAACCATCCTCCGAGAACGGGCCCCATTATTATCAACTTTGCGATATCTTCTTTTTCAGTTTTTCATGATGCTCGCTTTCTTCATAGGCAAGATATGAAAGCAGTCTAGAAGCTGAATGATCTTCACTGGTCTTCGAAAGAGAATGATAAAATTCTTCTTCTTTTTTCTCCGCGTTTTTGGCCAACTTCAGGACATCTTCGGATGAATCTGGTTCTTCGTCGATCTTTTCCGTAAAGATCACTTTTTCCGGATCAAGCTTTTTTGGATCTTCTCCGGGAAAAAAATCATGGAACTTCTCTCGTATCTTGTCCTCGTGTATCTTTTCTTCCCCTAATAATTCCTTTAGTATAGAGTTCGAACTCGGTTCATCGATTTTTTCCATCAACTCTCGATACATCTCTTGGGCAGTGATCTCGGATTTCCATGCGATCGCCAAGATATCTTTTGTATCTAAAGGCTTCAGTTCTTCCAACTCATCGATCTTATATTTATCTCCCATATGCCTATTCATCCGGCGCAGCGTATAAAGTTTTATCGGATATATGTTATGTATATGGAATTAGGGAAAAGGCGGTTTAGATGAAATCATAGGAAAGGATGTATTTTAGAGGGGTCATGATCGTTTAGCATGCGGGACTACTATCGTTCCTCTTCAGCCGAGAGAGTTTTTATGATAACGTAGACCACTACAAATATGGCGGAGCTGAAGATCACCATCAATACGGTCTCGATCTGACCGGCGGTCATCCTCCCGATCGAGCCGTACATGCCCATGACCGTAGCGAGGAACGTGAGCACGGCTCCGAGAGCGACATTGCCTATTATCTTGTAGGAGGTGGTCTTTTCTAATCTGGTCACGTACTTCACGTCGGGACCCTTTCTAGAGTTCTCTTCGATCATATCGAGAAGTAATATATGATGTCCGAAGAACCAGATCCCGATGAAAAGGAACAGCGTTCCGATCAGGTAGAACAGGTTAAGTGGATTGAAGACAAAATTCCTGTTCAGCAGGAAGAAAAGGATGATCGATAGCACTATGCCGGCGTTCATCACTGAGGATTTCCTAAACAGATATCCTATCATAGTTATAGGTGGAAATATCAACAGCAGGAACCAGAAAGCGGAGTGTAAAGATATCAAACAAGCCGGTATCGCTGCCGAGAGTATGACCAGCGAAAAGACCTTGTTCAGATTTTCTCTTTGTATCTTAACACCTCCTTTAGAGCCGGTTCTAGAGGCGTGTTCGGATCCCAATCCACCACCGTCGTTCCGTAGCTCCATAGGCTTTCTATGACGTTGTCTCTTTCGGTTTGATACAGTCCCTCGGCGGTCTCGTCGTATCCTCCAAGTATGTCCTTCTCCACCTTGAGGGGATCAGGAGAGACGACCATCACGTCGTATTCCTTCCTGGAGAGATCGATTATGGTCTCACTGAATTCCGGAACTGTCAGGGGTGATATGAATATGATTAGGCTTCTTCTAGGGAAGAAATCTTCCAGCAGCTTCTTCACTCCTTCGAGACCCCAAGATCCGCCCTCTTCGAATTTTGTCAGGTTCGACATTATCTTATGGTAGTGATTTTTCCCCGTGCCGGGGTAGACCCAGTTCAGATATTCGCCCGAAACGATGAGTCCGACTCGATTACGGGCCGAAAGTATATTCGATGCCAGCGATGCGGCCGCTCCCACCGAGGCCCGTAAAGTGTTGTGCCTCTTGGTGCCCACAGTCCCTTTCTTGTAACCGTCAACAACCAATATGACGTCTCCAGATTTTTCTCCTTCGAACTCGTTCGTCATCGGAGATAACTGCCTAGCGGTGGCTTTCCAATTTATATCTCTGAGTTCATCTCCCGGGTGGTACTCTCTGATGGAGAAGAACTCGTTACCGAGACCTATGCTCTGAGATTTTATCTCTCCCATCCAGAACTTGGTATAGCTGGGATAGATATCAACGCTGGTCATCTCTTCGGTCGTAGGAAGGACTCTCAGGAACATTTCCCCTCCCGAGTGTATGGCCTCTGAAAAAAGGTTGAGTGAATCACGATACCTGACCTCTACTGGTCCGAGATTGACTTTCCCGGTGACCGGGCAGGATATCTTGTAATCGAGTGTCTTCTCTTCTTCCTTATCCAACCACATCGTCCGGTGATTGGTGCCCTCTTCTATCTCGACATGGGATGGAAGAACGTCCTTCACCTCAAGAAAGAGCGATCTCTGGCTCTCGTTTTTAAGGTGTACGGTCACATCGACCTCGTCGTCGACATATACTTCTCTTCTTTTATCGGATTCTCTTGAGACCTTGACCTGCAGATCGCTGGACGGTCTCAACTTGGCGGCGATGACCAGCAGCGCTAGAGACCCGATCGTGAGAGAGAAAAAAGCCCAGCTCCTGAATAGATTGCCGAGTATCGTACCGATGACCGCTAGAACGGTCAAAGTCACGAAAGTTTTATTCAGATTCACGTCTTATCAACCTCGGAGGTTGGTATATCATCTTCATAATCTAATCCCATTCGTTGATCCTCCGGATTATCTTCCTTATCTTCTTTTTGTACTGCTCTTCACTCATATCTTGGACTTTAAATTTCCCTTTTTTATTTTCTTCTATAGACAATATGAAGTCTGAGATGGTATCGTCCTTAACGAGATCGCGGAATCTGTCGGGATCTCTCACCAGATCCCGTACCTCTTCATCGTTTAGGTCTTTCCTTTCTTTCAATTTGATGAAAAATATGTCCTTGATCTTCTCATGAAGCCTCTCTTGGCTGACCGTCTTTCCCTCTGCTGCGCGGTCCAGCAGGGTCGAGATCTTCTTGACCTGAAGGTTTTCATCTGTATCGAATTCTCTCGTCTCCTCCCAAACGTCGGGTCTTTCGGTAACGCTGGATGTCCAGCTTATCAGTAAATAGGCGATATGAAGGATTATCACGAATCCGAGGACCCACGCCAAGATAGTCAATAGGTCTCCACCCCAGGGTCCTCCTCTTTCCATTATGAATATGAGAAATAAAAGGGCTATCGCGCCGGTAACGATATAGAAGTAAATACTGCTCTCACCTTCATGATCGAACAGGTCTCTCTTTATCTGGGTTATCTTCTTTAAATTGCTATTTTGACCGTTCATTGTAACTCGTCCCTCAGCGCTTCGAGATCTTCTATCACTTCGTTTTTATCTTTCTCCCTTAACTCGTGGGAGCTGTACCTGGCCAATTCGAATATCTCCCTGATACGCGAGATCTTGGAAGTCTCGACGTCGAGAGTTTTATTCGCGGCCTCCTCGAATTCCCTTGGAGTCATATATTCTTCGTCCGCTACCCCTTCGTGCTCCAGGATCAAACCCATCTGTTCGTAACACCTCATGATGGTCTCTCTGATGTCTTTACCTTCCGATATATCGGTTATGGCTTTCTCCACCGTGGAGGAGATATCGCTCTCGATGCTCTCTTCTTCCTCCTCGAAACGACCGAGAAGATCGAATATATCGTATTTTTGATATAGTAAGTAACCTACGGCTAGAGCGGAGATCATCAAGAAGATGAAAACACCTGTAATCCCGCCTCCTCCGGAGACATTATCCTGTGCGTGTTCTACCCCGCTGCCCATCTGGAAAAGATAAATCGTCAAACCTCCGACCGCTGCGCAGACACCGTACAGACCGAAGGTCCATTTCTTGCTTATATGCCCTTTCCAGTGAGCTAAAGTGATCAAAACGAACCCCAGGATTATCAGAGCGTAATAGATGAACGATAATGCCTGAAAAAATATCGGAGTGAGCAGCCAGAAAAGAGCGGCACCGAATAACAGGAAGAACATCTTTGTTCTAGCCTTCCAGAATATCACCGCAGGTATAGAGAACAGGATGATAACGAAGATCCAGGTCACGGAAGAACCGAAACTCCACCCAATCTCATCTCCGGAACCGAACTGGAATTTCATCATGTTCCCGGCCAACCAAGAACCGATCAGGAAAAGGACGAATATCAAAAAGATCGATCTTCTCTTTTTCAGGCTAAAGCCTCCTTTTTTGTATATCCTTTGAGATATCGGTGGTAAAAGTTTTTCGATATATGAATCTTTGGTGAGATTTTAATCTTTCTAAAGTTTTGATAGATGGATATCCTCGTGAAAAGAGTCTAGATATATCCATGTAATAGGATAAGTCGATGAATTACGTCAAATCAATAAGAAAGGAATATGTTTGAATCGGTCACTCATGAACTAAATCATAGAGATATTTTCCATCCTGATTTACTTCAAACCACTGCGAAATAGCTCGGAACCAAGAGAACGAAATTATATACTGAGTGAATCAGGATCGGAACGAGAAGATTTTCGGTTCGCTCGTATAAGACCCCTAGGATGGCTCCGATCACGACTATGACTAAAGTGGTCAGTAGGATAGGTATGATAGAGCCTGTATAGTTTAGTAGATGCAGAGACCCGAAAAGTAGGCTCGCGGTGGTGATGGACGCAAAAGGTCCGAAGCGCTCGCGCAGTCGTCCTTGGATCGCCCCTCTGAACAGAAGTTCCTCCGAGGGAGCTATCAGTATCACCGATAAGACGGCTAGAGCCAACAAAAACATGGGATTCGTTTCTCCGATCTCTCCTATCCCTGAATCAGGCATAAGATGGAAATACGATAGGAGCTGTGTGAGTGTTAAAGCGGTTGTCAGTGTGATTATTATCCCACCACCGATGTACAGCAGGTCTGACTTCGACGGAACATCGAACGGAACGAACATGTTCCTCCATTTGATATAGATGAAAGCTAGGAGTAAAAAGCCGAGTTGAGAGACGACAGTTATGCCCACTAGAGCAGAAGTGGAATCTACCTTGTATCCTAAGGAAAATAATGCTATGGTGAAAACGACCCCCAAAGCTAAAGATAAGAGTAAAGCTAGGATGGTGATCCCGATAACTATAAGGACCGTTTTGGAAGCAGAAGTTCTTGGCCTAGACATAGTATCTTGTTAGGAGATAGGGTTAAAGTTATATTTGTTTTGTTGACCTATTTATCCTTTTGTTAAGGCAGAAAACCCTACGGCTCTGCCGTAGGGATGAATGCCACTTTCACTCATCCCTCTGATGAGCCCTTAAATACTTCAAAAAGATTGTAAGTACAAGGAGATGGACGTTTCAAAGACCGTGAAGTCAGCCGTTGTTGAGCTGACCAACATAAAGCGTGAACAGCTTGAACAGATGTGGTCGAACTATCAGCGTTGGCTGCATACAGGTGAAGGAACGGATAAAGTTTACAGCGCACATAGACAACAGACCGGGCGGAACCTTGATACAGATGACCTTAAAGATAAGAAACAGTATCCTCTTTTCATCCGAAAGGATTTACTGAGTATAGAAGAATGTAAATCCGAACTTGCGGACTATTTCTTTAAGATGCCGTCAATCTACTGGAATTGCTATGCAATTCCATCGACATGAGGAATTCAGGTTGAATTCCTCAGTGAACAGCGTTGGGGAGGTATCAAAGTGCCGATAAAGACGCACATGGATATCAAAGATAAACACGAGGTCTGCGAAACTAAGCTGTTGAAGAAAGACGGACTGTTCCGTCTCCATATCATGATCAAGAAAGATGCGTTTGTATGGGAGCGTTACGACGGCGTTCTGGGCATCGATCTGGGCTTGAGACAGCCAGTAACGTCAGTGGCGTTACCTGACCGAGATACGATGCTGGATGGCTGTTTAATACGTGACGTACAAACGTATTTCTTTTACCTGAGACGACAAACCGAATATGGTAACAACCGATCACGTTTCTATCGGCGTGAATACGATAAGGTCAACGACCGCATCCATAAGTTAACCAACAAGATCGTCCAGTATGCTGAGGAGAATAACCTGCTGATCGTTGTCGGCGATCTAGAGGGAGTGCAGGAACAGGATAACGGAAGGAAGATGAACCGAAAATTGCACAGGTTTCCGCACTACGAGCTGAGAAGACAGTTGAAGTACAAAGCACGCTGGAACGGTATAGCATATAAAGAAGTGAGCGAAGCGTACACATCTCAACGGTGTTCGAGATGTGGAACGAAAGGCGATCGGAACGCCGGACTGTTCAAGTGTAACAACTGCGGTTTGGAGATACATTCGGACAAGAATGGAGCGCACAACATCGGACGGCGGGCATTAGGAATCTACTGGAATTTCTTTACAAATTCCATCGAGTATCAGAATTTTCCCAGAAAATTCTAATTTAGTAGTAATTTCTTATGAAATTCCTACGACATGAGGAATTCAACTCGAATTCCTCAGTAAGCTTTTGAAGCCACTTTCTGATGCAGGGGGCTTTGTGGCTAGTCCCGGAGCTGGAAGCGACGACCTGACCGCTCTGATGGAGTTCTACTCCCTCATGAAGTCAGCGAGCGGAATGCAACCTCATTAGCTTTGGTCAGAAGCCCCATCCTTCTAGGATGGGGAGGAAGTCACGTATGGTGGGTGTAAGAACATGGATGATTATTTGGTAAGCTTCACTCAACTACATCTTCCCATCCTGCGCCGCCACAGGCCGAACATCTTTTACCACCGTATCTACCTCTCCCCTCACATAGCGGGCATTCCTCAGCAGGATCTTCAACCACCACGTAGCTGTCTCCTCCGCAGACCGGGCATTTTTCATCGTCAACTTTTCCACTACCGCCGCAGAATCCGCACTTTTTAGTTATTCGTGCTATATTATCGACCCCGTTTCGTAAATGTATGTGCATCTTATAAATTTCTTTCTTAGGTCTAGTTGGTTTAGCTCAATCATGTTGTAGGTGAAAGATGTTCAGCTGGTAGGCTTTTTTGCTCTCGGTTGGATCAGGAATTTAGCTTCGACAGAGAGCTAGTGTTTAACAACGAACAGTTATTTGTGCTTGTTTCTAGAAAAATATCGTCTGGTGTTGAGCGCAACTTTTATTGGTTTTATTTCCAATATTATAACGAGAAGATAAAGATGGATGCGGCGAAAGTTTCGGTCATAGTCCTAGCGGGAGTCTTGATCTTATTCACGATGGGGCGTTTATGGTTATGTAGGAGGAGTCGATACGGCCGATCCCGGGAGTGATGATATGGAAGATGGATCTGAAGAAAAATGGGCCCATTACACACCCGAGGCCGGGAAAGTATCGATATCGATAAATCATACTGAAGACGACTTGGTCGCAGAAGTGAAGATCCGCTTTAGAAATCTTGGTTATCGCGTGAAAGGTTGGGGTAATGTTTCTAAAGAAAACGGCGTTCTTTCTGTAAATACTGAGATCGAAAGGTATACAGGTCCGGCTGGCCAGACGATAAAGACGGTCGAGAACTCCTATTCCCTAGGCGATTTGGAGGGCGGTGAATACGAGTTTCAGTTCATGGCTTGGAACGAGGATGTAACTAATATCGAGTTCTCGATTTCCGAAGATTGATGGAAAATAGTCCCTGTAGCCTGAGGTAGGAAATCATATTTTTTGTTTTCATGTTCACATCAGAGATGGTTTATTTTGCCACAGGCCACTATACGAAAAAGAAATCACCAATCAATATGATAAGACGAACTCCACTTTTTTTATAGATCACAAAAGCGATAGTTGCAGCCAGTAAAAGAGGACGTAAAGCGAATCCTGGTATTCTCTCACCGGATTCAGGATCGTGTCCTTGATGCGCATAAACTTTACCTTCGTCTGTATTGGTTACTATCACTCCGTTCTTGGATATTACGTGAGGGGAATGGGCAGTTTCGTTTTCGTATTCATGTTCCCATTCCAGATTTCCGTCAAAATCAAAGGCCTTTATTTTATAGACATTCATATAAACACTCTCGACATAATGAGAGCGATTATGATATTGGCAGTATATTCTCTCGTTTCCGGGTATGGAGAGAGATATGAAAGGGAGTTCTTTCTCTGTGTCTATATTGTCGATCGATACGCTCCATAATTCCTCACCTTCTCTATCGATCGATTTCAAGCGAGTGTTATTACCGTCATCGCTTCCTTGGATCAGATATATCCTATCGTCTTTAACTCGAAATGAATCCAGATGTTTCTCCGTCTCGATTTGGTAAACGGTATTTTTCTCACCATCGGAGCCCACTTTATAGATCTCATGATAAGTAAAAATGTAGGGTGTATTGGCTTCTTCATCCACCTGTAGCCCTTTTAAATGTTCTTTAAAACTGATCTTCCAGTTTACATCTCCATCCGGGGATATGCTGCGGACCTCATCCTCTTCTTCTCTGTGAAGATATTGAACGACCATTTGGCCGTTCTCTAAAATCATCCCATATGATCCATAGGAACCCTCAGTGTAGCTTTTTGCCCACATCTTTTCTCCTTCAGAGGAGATTTTTGTCATGTTTCCTCCAAAATGATGAGGCAAGAATATATCGTGATCTTCGTTCACCAAAATACTGTTGGAAAAATCGTGGATCGTTTCGTTCCAGATCTCTGACCCGTCTTCCCGATCCAAACATCTCAACTGGTTTTTATCTTCTTCGGCAGACCCTGTTTGGAGGTAAACATTATCATCTTTGAGAGTGGGTAGACCCACCACTTGATTCGGAAAAGTTTTTGACCATTCTTTCCCCCCGTCTTGATCTAGGATTTCAAGCTTCTCTTCATGGATCAAGAAAAATTTCTTTTCCGATGCTGGATAAATACGGATGGTTTCATTATCTCCGTAATTTTTCTTCCATATCGGGGGTTCCTCGATCGGCGATTCCGAGCTCTGTCCGCTCTGTATAGCCGGTAGGAATGACAAGATCAAAGCGATGATAAGCACGATTGAGATTATCTCTTTCCCTTCCATATAATTACGAAAATCGATTGTAGAAAATTTATTTAAATCGTAAGTGACGATGGCTCAGTAGGAAACCTCTTGCTACTCATCGCTTGTCGATCAGTATTGTAAGCTAGCATCTTGAATTGCATCCGCACCGTTAGGGAGGATGAAAGGATGTAATCCTAGACCATCCGCACCGTTAGGGAGGATGAAAGGATGTAATCCTAGACCATCCGCACCGTCAGGGAGGATGAAAAGAATCTTTGATTGTGAAAGCACCCGTAAAGCTTCGCTTGAGGTATTTCAGGAACATGGTTCCTGATATCACAGGAAAAACTTCTCCTTCCTGTAGAATGCCAGGAATTTCATCCTGAACCATTTCTCTATTTTGAGTTCTTACATTTCTTGATTTTTACTAGGAAAATGGATTTTCCTATTATGGAGGGAATGTAATTCCTGTAGATATAGAGTCATCCCTCTATTGGTGCTGGCTGTTAGGACTGGACGTCAGATGGACAGCATTCGGATGCACCTATCTACTTCTGTATCACGAGATGTTTCAGAATTTTCTCTGAAAATTCTAAAGATCGATGGGAAATCTGCAATTTTCCAGTAGAACTTGCTTCAAGTGAGCGTTGGATTTTTAAATTCCTACCGATTTAAAAATATTGATAAAATCAGTTCTATCTACGAGAAAGCTTTACTACTGAGTCTATAAACAAGAGGCTTTAAATAAAAACCGTTCAGACTCTGAAATCCCAATCTTTATATTCGTCAGGAAAATATAGTATCCGGTAATTTGGAAAAAAAGGGTTTCTATAAAGGGGTCATCTTCACCCTCGCTTTCCTGGGATTCAGCAGGAGTTTCGGATGGGCGCTGAACAAGGGTTTCACTTTTCCTCTCTTGAGTGAATACAGCGGGTCAGCCTTTGTCAGAGGTATCATCCTCGGACTCCAAGGGTTGATCGGGATGATCATCCCTATCCTTTTAGGGTACATGAGCGATACGGTGAAATCGAAACACGGTCGAAGGAAACCCTTCATTTTAGCTGGTGGAGCCTTGTCGGGTATCGCCGCCTTCATGATCTATACGAGTTTTAGACTCGGAGCCCCACTATGGCTTTTCACGCTCGTTATCGCGATCTTTTATCTCTTGATGTACTCCTACACCAGCCAATTCAGGGCATTACTGCCGGAACTCATAAGTAGCGGAGATAGAGGAAGAGCCAGCGGATTTATCACCGTTGCGGAATGGGGCGGGAACCTAGCGCTGTTCGCTTTATCGGGTTACTTCGTAGCGACTTACGGCGAATGGGGGAAGTATTCCATGTTCATCATAACCATGCTCTTCCTGGTAGCGGCTTCTATATTCACCTATTTCAGAGTTAAGGAACCTAAAAGACCCGATAAGATCCCTGAGCAGGGACTGATCTCATATCTCAAAAGTATATTGAAGAACAAGAACTTTCTGCATTTCTATACGGCTCAAGTTTTATTGTGGATGAGTTTCGAATTTATAGCCATCTTCGTCTTCGGTATCGTCGCTTTCATACTGCACGGAGATGCGAGTACCGCCCACGTCAACCAAGTACATTCCTTCGGTCTTTACGCGATGGCCGGTTTCAACGTTACTGTCCTCGTAGGATCTTTATCTGGAGGTTATATCTATGATAAGATCGGCCGAAGATTAGGTATCATCACTGGAGCGGTTATATTGGCGCTTCCGCTGCTTGGCGGTTGGTTCGTGCAAACCAAGATGCAGATCTTGGCGGCGCTGTTGATCGCGGGCGTTGGATGGGGAGCCCTGCTTGCCGCTTCGCTGCCAGTCGTCGGCGATCTTCTGACCAAGTACAAGAAAGAGGTCTTCAACGGCAGGTATTACGGCGTCTTCGAGGCAACCAAAGCTCTTCCGATCTTGTTGTCCGCGGTCGTGGGAGGTGTAGTCGTCGATATGGCGGGCGGTAACTACAGGCTCCTGTTCCCGCTGGCGGCGATTTTGGTAATCATCGCTATACCTTTGATCTGGTCTTTGGAGGAGCTGGAAGAAGAATGATGTTACTGATCCTTTTACCCGTGGCTGTGCTTTTGGTCTTTTTGACGTTTTTCGTATTCGTGGCCCACAAGATGACAAAACCGGAACGATCGACGGGCGAGTGGACGCCTGAAGACCTAGACCTCGAATACGAAGATATATCGTTTGAAACGAAAGACGAGGTCCCTCTCAAAGGGTGGTGGATCGATAGGGGAAGCGATAAAACTCTGATCTGTCTTCACGGATACACGTCCAGCAGATGGTACGAAGTCTATATGAGGCCTCTGTTACAGATACTGAAGGAGTTGGACTATAATATATTGTATTTCGATTTTCGAGCCCATGGAGAAAGTGGGGGAAAAAGGACGACGATAGGGAATAAGGAACTCTTGGATCTAAGAGCGGCGATAGATTGGATAGAGGATGAGAAGAGGAAGAAGATCGGTTTGATAGGTTATTCGATGGGAGCTATGATAGGTATCAAAGGAGTTGTCTTGGAGGATAGAGTTGACTGCGGTATAGTCGACAGCCCTCCTTTGGATCTAGATTCAACATCCGCTAGAAGTCTGAAATACTTTGCGGGTCTATCGCCGATATTTTATAGATTCGTAAAACCTATCGCTCTAACTCTATTCGATATCGCTATGACGGACATGTTCAGATTGGCAGATGATTTGAAGAAACCACTTCTACTTATCGGCGGTAAAAACGATCCTCTAGTAGATATATCGGAAGTAGAAAAATTTTATAAGATGGTCGGTGAGGAAAACGCGGATGTGAAATTCTGGAAAACCGAAGCCGATCACGTTAGATCTATACAAGGATATCCAGAGGAATATAAAGAGGAAATCACTTCTTTCCTCGAAAACAACCTATGAGGGATGATATATGAAGACCAAAGTTGTCGCACACCGCGGAGCATCTGGACTGGTCGAGTTCGACAACTCCATCGAGTCTTTTCGAAAGGCTATAGAGATAGGTGCGGATATGGTCGAGTTTGACGTGAGAAGGACGAAAGACGGTGAGTTGATAGCTTTTCACGACCTATCTATCGAAGAAAGAAAGATCTCTGAATTGAAGTATGATGAGATATTAGAATTTTCCAAAAAGAAAGGCTATAAAGTTCCGCTGGTAGAAGAAGTTATTCAACTCTGCGAAGGAAAAGTAGGGCTAGATATAGAACTCAAAGAGAGAGGATACGAGGAAGAAGTAATAGAACTCGTGAGAGAGTATCTGGATTACGATGAATTTTTGATGAAATCGTTTTGCGATGAAACTGTTAATCGGATAAATGAACACGATCCGGATATAAAAACGGGCCTGTTGCTTGGCGTCGAAGAACCTACAAACAGGATAAAAACTAGACTTTCAGAGTTATTTCCAAAGCGAAGATTGGAGCGGTGTAGAGCCGATTTCGTATCCCCGAATCATAAACTACTCAAGTTTTTCTTCCTGAAAAGGATGAGGAAAGCCGGCTTTGAAGTTTATGTGTGGACCGTTAACGATATCCAGATGATACGGAAATTGTTCGAAAAAAGTGTCACCGGGATAATCACCGATAGACCCGACCTAGCTTTGAAGTACAAAAAGAATGATTGAACTCATTACGATTAAAAATGATTAAAATGGTAAAAAAGAAAAAAGGTTTTTATTTGGTTTGTAGGAATTTTGAGACGTAAGGACTGACCCCGGGTTCTTTTCTCCTGAAGTGTCCTGAAGCCTCTCCTGTAAGAAGTTCTTCGAACCACGCCTCGTGCTCTATTTCCTCGTGAAGTATAGCTGACGAGAGTTCGTATGTCCTCGGATCTTTACCTTGAGTCATCTTGCAGATCTCTGTGTAAACGCCGACAGCGCATCTTTCCGCATCTAACAGCGCTTCGAGTAAGTTATCGATGCTCTCTTCGTCGGGCAGTTTAGCATCCATACAGGCCGCTCTGTCCGCAAAATCCCTTATGTCGTGAGGGAGGTCTCCGCCCAGTTCGTATATCCTAGGCATCAATGCTTCGAAATGGTTACGATCTTCCAGACGCGCATCCTCAGCTATCTCTTTTACACTTTCACCTTCTAAGCCCGTGCAGTGTGTCCTGAGAAGTGTGTAGTAATAATAAGTGGTGAATTCTGCTGCCGCAGCGTCCACTAATTTTTCGATCAGTTCGTCTACATCTACACCCGCTTGCTCTATAAGTTTTACATTTCTTTCAGCGATTATATCACCCATTGAAGACATGTTAGTCATTCGTTAAGTTATTTTCGGTATCGAAAAATACACTTTAGGTTAATCCGATCTCTATCTTCGATATTCATTCATAATTAAGACGTCTTTCTAACTTTTAGTCCATATAATCGTACCGATCTAAAATTTCAGCTGTCCATTTCGCAGCTTTCTTTACTACTCCGGGACATTTCTCATCCGGCCCGCTGGATCCCCTGAAAGCTTTGACATCTTCTCGTCCCAGAAATCGAAACTCTTTCCTATCGTTTCTTCCTGAATATCCCTGCAGTTTATAGAGCCGTACTCTTACCCGAAGTTTTTGACTATCTCTTTGCACATCTCACTGCAGTTCTCGGGGATCGGTTTGTTACAGTCTTCAAATCCTCTTCCACTCAAATAACTTATAGTGAGAATAGAGCCGTTCAATGCACCACACGAATTCCCACTCAGATCCACTCCGCCATAGAGCCCACAGGACGACTTGAATATGTCCTGGCTCGGAAAACCGTAGGTCTCTAAAAAAGCGCCGCAGACTGCCTGAGCACAGTTACCGTACTTTCTCTCGAACTTTCTGCAGTCCTTTTCAACTCCTCAAATCCCTATATCATGAGTTTTGAAGAGCGTCTTCAAATTTAGATTTTTCGTCGTCTATATGAATCAATTGTGACCATGATAGGACCTCAAATTACTTTCACACGAGGACCTAATCGTCTACATTTGGATATGTTGGATATAACAGATTCTTGACGTACTTGTTACGTATTCTGAATTCGGTTGATTATCTTGAGGCATGCGTAAAGAGTCTTATTGACTGGAGTTTCAATATCTAGTTCGTTTCCCATCTCTATTATCTTTCCATTTATCGGGTCTATCTCTAGTTCTTTTCCTTTCTTACGATCGTACAACATCGAGCTTTTCATATCTCCAGCCTCTTCAGCTACCTCTATAAGATCGTCGATGATTTCACCTTCCTCCATATCAACACCTGTAGCGGCACCTACCTTAACAGCTTCCCTTATCGTCGATTCGAAAACCTCAGAAGATTCCTTGAATTTCATGATAACATCCAGCGAACTTTCTGTTAGAGCTGTAATCGCATTCAAAGCACAGTTGAATGCCAGTTTTCTCCACAGCACCTTGTTTATGTCAGTAGTAATCTCACAGTCAACTCCTGATCTTTCGAAAACATCTTTGATATTATCCAATCTATCCGTTATCCTTCCATCCATCTCTCCTACCTCGATCCTTCCTAAGGATTCATGATGGATAACACCGGGTTCTTCGATCCTAGATAATATATATGCGACTCCACCGACAACCTTCTCTTTCCCATACATTCCGCCCAATATTTCCTCATTATCGACTCCGTTCTGTAAAGAAAGGATCGTCGTATCGTCGCCGACCAACGGTTCGATAAGTTCTCCGGCTTCCTTCGTGTCGTAGGCTTTCACAGCGATCAGAACTAGATCTACTGTTCCTATCTCACTAGGGTCGTCTGTCGCCTTAACAGACACCTCGAAATCTTCATGAACCTCACTTTTGACCTTGACACCACTTTCTTTTATAGATCCAAGATGTTCTCCTCTCGCTATCAAACTTACTTCGTTGTCACTCAAAGCTAGTTTTCCACCGAAATATCCACCGACTGCCCCAGCCCCCATCACACAGATCTTCATGCACTCACCAACCTATCTTTTTAACAGAGATTATTAAATAAATAATTTTCTTGATAGATATCTTAAATGTCCAAAACCGTACTGGAATCATTGACTTTAATTACGACTATTTTAATTATTCTTATCCTTGTTTTCACAGGTCTTTTTATACTCTTTTTGGATACCGGGTATAGCTCCGATACTCTTGCAGCATCCTGCTGAGGGATTTTCGTAATCGAGACATCCTGATAAGAAATCCTTCAATTTTCCCAGCCAACTCATATTTTATAACAGTGTTATCGGACGTATTTAAAACTTTATATCAAGGCTAGCCGTATTTAATAGAAATAAAATACATATACCTTTATCCTTTTAGAATAGTTATGAGCGGGGCAGTATTCCTAGAAGGGGAAGATATAGAACTCAGAACCATCGAAGAAGAGGATATAGAGTGGATGAGGGACAAAATAAACGATCCCGAAATAAGGAATTATCTCCAATTCAGGTATCCACAGAACATCCAACAGGAGAAAGAATTCTTCGAAAATCAGGTGAGCGGGGGAGAAGGACAATCTCATCTGATCATATCTCAAGATGGAGAAAGTAAAGGGATGATCTCACTGATAGGGATAGATGCGGAAAGTGGCAATGCGGAAATAGGACTTTGGATCGATCCCGACGAACAGAACAAAGGCTTGGGGACCAAGGCCTCTAGACTGATGATAGATTACGGTTTCAAAGAACTGAGACTTCACCGCATCCACGCTAGAGTCTTCGACCACAATGTTCGTTCGAAGAAGATCTGGAAGAATCTAGGATTTGAAGAAGAAGGTGTTTTAAGAGAAGTTGACTTTATCGACGGAGAATTTCGAGATCTTCATATCTACGGCTTACTGGAAGATGAGTGGGAAGTCCTCTAAAGGATTAACAATTCCTGTCAACTCTACTTACCATTTAAAATTATTAATTCTAATTTAATATGAATGGATGAGATCCATGTTAAAGGAAAATCGAGAGGTGATCCTAGGGCTAGGTCTAGTCCTTTACCTTTTCTCCATGAGAAGTTCAACAACTTGGTTTTTCCAAAATTTTGATGTTCAGTTTTACCAGCGGCCTTTGTTTGGTTCATGTTGGGAAGTCCTCTATTGATTATACCCATCTACAAAGATGGAGCTGCTAAAATAGGTTGGAAAGGCAAAAGATGGGGGCTCTACTTGCTCGTCGGTCTATTGTTAGGAGCAGTTACTAGTTCTTTATTGTACCTAGGTTCCATAGAAATGCACCTTGCAGATGAGGTCCCTGTAGGGTACATCGTTAATCTCTTTCTCTTCTCATTTTTCGTAGCCCCCCTCCAGGAAGAAACACTGTTCAGGGGTTATATCCAACCGAAAGTCGAAGATAGATACGGTCGTTCTTATGGATTGATATTGACTTCGATACTGTTTGGATTCGCTCATCTAGGTTTTCTAAATATCTGGACTTCTCTTATTGCCGTCGCCCTTGGTTTGATGATGGGATATTTAAGAGACAAAACGGACAGTTTGATAACACCTTTTGGGTTTCATGGAGCTTTTAACTTCATCGGCCCCACGTTGATTTTGATATCAGGCGGGGTGTTTCAGGTGGGAGGAATATAATTGAGACTCTTGACTCTAACCTGAATATTCAGTCTCTTACAACCCGTCTATCATTGCTCTTTATGTCCATCATAGACTTTTTTATAATAGTTGAACCTGTCCGTATAGTTCGGCTTTTCTATACTTGCATCATACCTTTCATTTCCGAATATCTCTTCATGATTCTCTTTTTTTATCTTACCACTTAAACCAATCTTGAAGGATTAAGAAATTAAGGTTTGAACGTGACTATTTAAATATGATCGAGATGCCGATCTTTTAGTAATATCAACTAATCTACGAAAGAAGGGAAAGAAAGAAATTAAGATCGTCAAGTTCTGTCAAAATCTCCATCCCTAAATTATAAGTATTGAATTATAGACTTAGAAATTGTTATGAAAGGGTTGATCGGTAAGGTCATGATCGTGATGGGCGTTTTGGCTGGAGGACTTCTTCTCTTCTATGTGATGCACACCTATCTGGATATGACCTGCTTGGGACTTGTTATCCCCGGTATACTGATGGTAGCGGTGCTTTTATTGCTCAATAGAAGTGAAAGAGGAGGAAATGGTAAGGATTGGGAAGAAGAAGCATACAGCGCTCCAGGATCGGGTGCCGAGGAGATCGACGACGGAGGCGGCATATAGGTCTCCATGAATGGTTCTAAACGAACTAATCTGATTTATTTATCGATCGAAAGAGTGGACTATTGGATCGATGATAATAAAATGGTTTCACCGAAAACGTTTAAATTATAAAGATTTATTCTATCCCATGGTGAAAGTGGATATCGAAAAAATAACGACCAGTTGTGTGATCTTACTGATTTTATTGCTCTCTTTTACCTTTTTTACTGCCGGTGCCCAAAATAATTCAAGCAGCGGCACCCCGGATTGGAAAGAAGGCTATTCTTGGAAATATATTTCAAGTAGGGCAGATAAAAACGAGTCCAGTTATCTTTTCATGAATGTGACCGATAAAGGCGTGAAAGTTGGGGGATATGATTGTTATGAAGTCCAAGTCAGTGTAGGAAACTCTATAGTCTCTTATCGCTACTTGAAAGAAGAGAACTTGGCTATGGTGCAGCTCGTTTATATATTGAATGAAACCATCGACACCGACGATGAATATGTGACTTACGAACCTCCGGTGAGAAATTATGATTTTCCTCTTCAGACCGGGAAGTCATGGGGTATGACCGTGACTAAAAAAACCAATTATAGAGAGCAGAACTTCACATTGAATTATGAATGCAAGGGTGAAAGGACAATAAATACAGAAGCAGGTGAGTTCGAAACATTGGTTATAAAGAGGAACAAAACCAAAGAGAAGACGATAACTCCGTCTGAGACCTCGAAAAGGATAACCTATTATTCCCCGGAAGCTAAGAACATGGTAAGACTGGAATATCTAGAGATAGATAATGAAACGGGAGAGACGAAGGTCGCGGGTAAAATAGAACTTGTAGATTACGACATCACGGTCGAGGAAGATTCGAGTTTCATACCCTCTTATAACATAGTGACCGGGGTTATCGTTTTCGTGGCCGCAGCCGTTTTTATAGAGTTTAAAAAAGAATAGAACCCTGGTTAGACTTATCCTACCGGTAAACGCCGCCGAGGTTACCGAAGAAGACACCCAGAATGAACATAACGATGACTAGTAATACGAGAACCAACTTGACCAACTTTTTGACCCTTTCTCTCTGCAATATAGTTACCCGGATACATGATTCGCTCGGGACCTATAAAACATTGAGGGCTCTCCTCCAAATCCTAGATCACTCTTCATATCTATAAAACACCAGTATGCCGAGAGTCGATATGAAAGCGAGGAACAGAAGACCGAGGTTGTAGGAAGCTGTCAACGCGACTATAAAACCTAGAGATATAGGCCCGAGAACCCCCAATCCATTACCTATCCCGTTCATTATGCCGGTAGCGGATCCCACGGTTTCGTCGGGTACTCTAGACTGGAGTAATGTGAAACAGAGTGGAGGGGCCATCTGACCTCCAAAGAAAGCCAAAAAGAGTAAAGCTAAAGCTACGGTCAACGATTCTATATTCAATATAGTCAGGAGCGACAACAGAAGGGCGTTCATGAAAAGCGCCGTTATGATTATCCATCTTCTGTGACCCGTTTTATCACTTACTATTGAGCCCAGGTACATACCGAGTATCGCCCCGAGGTATGGAAAACTGGCGCTGATAGACATCTCATCGATAGGTAAGCCCTGTGCTTCAACGAGATATGTGGGTATCCAAAGGCTCATGCCCCACCAAACAGTGGACATGGCCGTGAATCCTAGAAGGACGAGTTGAAACTGCCTATCGACTATCAATTTCTTCAGATCTTCCTTTATATTCATGGACGAGCGACTGAAATCCTCCTTTTTTCCTCTAGAGTTACCCTCTATAACCATGAAGATGGGTATCGCTAATAATAAACCGAGAAGAGCTAAAAAGTAAAAGGATAACTCCCATGACGTATTCAATATTATAGGAGTCATAAGTAAAGGGGCTAGCATCACCCCGATTGGTCCTCCGCTCATATAGAGAGAATTAGCTCTGCCTCTCATCTCCGGAGAGAACCAATCCGCCGTGACTTTGCTCGCGCAGGGGAACAGAACTCCCTGTCCGAGCCCTAAGAGAAGTCTAGAAAGTAAGAATGCCCAGTAGATATGTCCAAAATACGCCCCGATCACGATTGCTATAGACCATGTGATTATCGAGATGGTCAGCATCTTTTTAGGGCCGTATATATCTATGAACGGACTGAAGAATATGTTGGAGAAGCCGTAGCTGACCAGAAATATGCCCATCAGTATACCGCCCAAGCTTCCTTTCTCCGCCGTGGTCCATCCAAAATCTTGGGAGATAAACGGAAGCGCGACAGAGACGCTCATCCGGGCTAGATACGCGACTACGATAGACAGTACCAAGAGAAATAGGATCAACCATCGATGCTTTTTCCCTAGAGCGTACGCTCGATTTGATCCCGACATCGCTCTTTGAAAAATCCGGGGGTTAGATTAAGTTTTAGGACGGATTTTAACGTAAACTATTAGTAGTTTTGATAAAATATATATTATTGGAGAGAGAAGATATGCTCGACGAGCTGTTAGAGAAGAAGTTAAAAGATCTGCGGGAGGATGAGATCTTAGTCGTTATGGACGACGGCCTGGCCTTTTTAGGTACGTTGGATGAATTCGATAAGAAGACTCTAGTATTGAAAAATGTTTACCAAGGTCCCGCTAAAGATATCGATTGGGAAGAACTCAAAGAGCCTGAAGAGATGAAAGAGGACGCTGAAGAAAAAAGAAAGGTCGGTTTTATCGAATGGACAGCTATCAACCTTGAAGAAGTTTACATCCGAACTGAACATGTAATAAGAATCTGGCGCTGGCCGGTCGAACAGGGAAAAGGAGAAAGTGAAAGAGATACTAGGATCCAGAGAAAGGCCGTCTACTCGAAGAAAAAAGATATAGCCGACGAGAGAGCAGCTAGCATGGGAGATATTCCGGAAACTTTCTCGGACAGAAGATAAAGAGAAAATCGACGATCTCATCTCAGCTCTAACTCTTCATCTATTTTGGTCTCTACCAATTCGATCAATTCCTGTAAATGTTTACATCTCTCTATCTCTTCCTTGGATATAAAAGGTTCTAGAGAAGATCCGGTTCTGAGGAAAGCGGCCGGGAATCTATATTCATCCCTCTCAAATTTTTCATCGAACTCGTCCCTGTGGAAAAACCTGATCTTAAATTCCAAATCCTCGACGAACTCTCTCCATTCGTCTTTCATACCGAAATTGCTGTAGGTCACTGCGCAGAGGTTGCATGGATAGGTATCTGGAGACGATATCCTCCAGGCGAAATCCTTTATAGAATTCAAAAGCCCGCTGTCAGCATTGTACACGAAAATGATCACATCCTCAGAAGAGTCTGACACGTTCATCTTTCCCTTCCACCTTACATTTATCTTCACTATAAATGATACTTTTTGATAGATTTTTCTAGGTAAAAATTTAAATAATAATATTTTTCCTTCCTCATGGTAAAGGAGGCAAAAGATGGCTAGAAAAACTTACGAAAAAACTAGATCCGGTCTAATGTACATCACTTTCAGTTTTTACGTACATACAGTTATGGCGCTCTTATCCGGGATCGTTTTTTATTCATGGAGCCAAAATCCCTCTAGCGATCCTAGATCCTTTATCTGCTTTCTAGCTATATTTGGAATAATCGGTATGATCTTGTTCCTAGTGGGCATCTATAAGATGTACAAAGGCGCGGATCGAATCTCCTGGGTTCATAAAAACAAGGTGACGATAGCGATCGTTATCGCCATAATCAGTTATATTTTAGGACAGATCGGTTCTCAGATGGCTCTTCAAGGACAGTCGGTGGAGGCAATTCGGGTCTCAATTATGACTAGAGGGCTATTTAACCTATTTAGAAATATAGGGTACGGGATAATGCCGATCCTGCTCGTTGATGAGATCGCCGATAAAAAATCCAAGATATATCTTTACCTAGGAACTTCCATACTTATCGGACTGGGAATAGCAACTAATGTTTACTATAGGATAGGAATGGGCTCTATCCAGAGCGCTGAGAAACTCCTACTTCAAGCTCTTACAGTTCTCTCCTTTACTCTCATTCTCAGTTCAGCCGGATATCTATCCTTCGCTCTCGGTTATAGGAGGATAGAACCTGGAAAAAGAGAGAATAAAAGAGAAAGCACCGAGTCAATCGAGAGCGAAGCCCCGGTATTAGGAGACACCAAGGTCTGCCCAGAATGCGGAGAGAAAAGTATGAAAGTCAAGATGGATAAATCAGCATTCTGCAAGAACTGCGGTTATGCGACAAAAAATTATTACGATGAGACGGAGTCGGATGAAAAATCAGACAGTGGGTAGTGAGATCTATACAGATATTATAAGTTCGAAAACGCTCCTAATTCAAAACCCTTTATCTGAGCTTTATTTTCTCTAGAGACTCGTTTATGAAAAAATATATTTCGTTTTCCTCTACCTCTTTAGGTGTACTGAAAGATTCCTTAACAAAAAAGCTCATATCTATCTCATCGTTGGATAAAACTGTTGAAGATATATGAGAAGCTTTAGGAGAAAAAGTAGTAATGGATTTACCTATTTTTCTAATTGAGTGAAGGTCAAGGTTTTTAAAGGGAGGGGGTTTTCTCATGAACATAAAAATGTCAAAAGATAAAGTTGTCGAAAAAAATATTCAGATGCACGAGAAGAAGGCAGACAACTACGAAGAAGACAATCCGGAAATTTTCAATAGTTGGGAAGAGGAAAGAATAACCTCTGTGTTGGAAGAGATAAGCGATCATATAAAAACTGACAGCTCTAAAATGAGGGCTTTAGACGCCGGGTGTGGAACCGGGAACGTTCTAAGGAAACTTCAAGATCACTTCTACGAAACGATCGGTTTAGACTTATCAGATGAAATGCTAAAAGTTGCCGAGAAGGAGATGGATGATAGAAGAGAATATGGGCTTATAAGGGGAAAAGCCAGTGACATTCCATTTCCAAATAACTATTTCGACGCCGTAACAGCATATTCCCTCTTGCACCATGTACCGAATTTTGAGCCGGTGATTTCTGAAATATCTAGAGTCTTAAAAGATGGAGGGGTGTTGTATATAGACCACGAGCCGATAAACCGAGAAAAATTATCCGTAAAATTATATATAAAATGGTGCGATTTGTTGAACGGTGAATCACATGGAGGTTTGCCACCCTATGAAGAGACTAGGGATTTAGAAAGAGAATATTGCGACTATCACATCCATCATGGAGATACCGGTGGTCTGCCAAAATCTCAAATTATAGAAACTTGTAAAGATTATGGTTTTAAAATAATTGAAAATAAAAAATATTTGTCTTATGGATCAGATCAATTGAATCTATTCTACCCTTTGTTTAAGCCAATAACTGAGAATGAGTGGATGTTTATAGGCAAAAAAGCCAATATTTAATGATGCTGTGGTTGCCGTTTCCGAAAAATACTATGGATTGTCTTTTGCCAATTAAATAATCTCCAGGCGATTCTAAATTGAGAGATAAAAAAAGGATAAGACCAATAATCTCAATTTCCGAAAGGTGGGTATTAAATAGTAGAAGGATAGCTAAGGGTTAACAAATAGGGGTTTGAATAAAATGGATTTAGAAACAGGACTCAGCTTCGACGACATATTGCTAGAGCCCAGCAGGACCGATGTATTGAGAGAAGAAGTGGATACTTCTATCAAGCTTACGGAGAATATCAAATTGGAGAAACCGATCCTTAGTTCGCCCATGGACAAAGTCACAGGTAGTGAGATGGCTATCGGCATGGCCCGGGAAGGAGGTTTGGGCATAATCCACAGGAACCTTGATATCGATCAACAGGTTAAGATGGTGAAGAAAGTCAAGAGGTCAGAGAATTGGATAATCAGGAACCCAACGACCATAACGCCGGAGAGGAGCGCGAAAGAAGCCAAGAAGATAATGGATGATGAAGATATCTCCGGTCTTCCGGTCATCAAAGGAGACGAACTCATCGGGATCGTGACGAAAAGAGATCTTCGCTTCGAGACTGAATTGAACAGGAAAGTTAAAGACGTGATGACCTCTGATGTGATCACCGCGGATCCAGATACGGAGATAAAGGAAGCCAAATCGATACTTAATGAGAATAAGATCGAAAAACTTCCGCTCATCAACGAGGAAGGAAAGATGAAGGGTCTTATCACGGTCAGAGATATAGAGAAGAAGAAACACCATCCCGAAGCGACCATGGACGACAACGGGCAGTTGATGGTCGGTGCCGCGGTAGGTCCTGACGAGTTTGACAGGACCGAAGCTCTTGTCGAGGCGGGCTGCGACCTGATCGTCGTCGATACGGCCCACGGAAACTCGGAGAACGTTATAGAAGCGACCAGGGAGATCAACGAAAGTTTTTCCGTGGATCTCATGTCCGGTAACGTGGCTACCGAGGACGGTGCAAGATCCTTGATTGATGCTGGTGCCGATTCTTTAAGAGTCGGTATAGGCCCCGGATCGATCTGCACTACGAGGGTCGTTTCCGGCATAGGCGTACCTCAGATAACCGCTATCAAGAATGTATTCGAAGAGAGCAGGGATGAAGAGAGCAGGGATGAAGAAGCCACTGTTGTAGCTGACGGCGGCATCAGATACAGCGGCGACGGAGCGAAAGCTATAGCCGTGGGCGCCGATGCGATGATGCTGGGAAACATCCTGGCGGGTACTGAAGAAGCCCCGGGTAGGATAGTCTTCCGAGGCGGGCGAAAATACAAGGAATACAGAGGCATGGCCTCGATATCCGCTCTTGAGAAGCAGGAGAAGAACAGGTATAATCAGAACTTCGAAAGGCGTGAAGAATACGTGCCCGAAGGTGTAGAGGGTCTCGTGCCATACAAAGGCTCGCTCTCCGAAGTGGTCCACCAGATGATAGGCGGAATCAAATCGAGCATGGGGCATCTAGGAGCTAGAAGCATCGAAGAGATGCGGGACGCCGAGATCTACAGGATCAGCGAAGGAGGAAAGAGAGAGAGCCATCCGCATAATGTAGAGATCACTGAAGATACGCCGAACTATCACGTGCAGGACTGAGCGCTCTTCCGAATTCGTCGGAGAACGATTCATCCGCTTGAGACAGCCTTTTACGGGCGGAGAGTTCAGTTTATGAGCTGATCTCTAGATTTTCTTTTTCATTTTTTCTTACATATGATTATCTGGCTCGGAGAGTCGTCTTTAAATTCGGAGCGGTCGAAGTCACCGTACCTTTTCTCGATCTCGAATCCGTGGTTGTCGAGCAGTGTTTCTATCTCTTTCGGGAATATGATCCTCAACTCCCAGTCTCTTACCGAAACTACCTCGCCTTCCCTGTGATAATACCATTTAAGACTCATAATCTGTGTCGAGGAGTCGTAATCCGTCTTTTCGCTGATCTTGATGGTTTTTTCATCGTAGGGATCATCGTATTCGGTGACGTCGTATTCCTCATCCGGGTTTCTAGTCAGCTTTTCCAGATCCGGGTTGAATATGGAAAATATAAATCTCCCTTCTTCTGAAAGATGATCTCTTACGTTTGAAAAAAGATCGCTTAGGTCCTGGTCTCCGGTCAGAACGAGTAAAGTATTTGCAGGCAGCATTATCGTGTTGAATTCTTTGTCTAAAGAGAAATCCGTCATATCCGCTTTTATAAGATCAGGAGATACCTCTTCTTTAGACGCTTTTTCCCTCGCAACTTCCAACATAGATTCCGAGATATCGAGTCCAGTTATATCGATATCTTCTTCAGCCAACGGGATCGATATCCTTCCCGTTCCACACGCTAACTCTAAAACCGGTTCTCCATATTCCTCGATACATTGTAGGTAAAAAGGGATATCCTCTTCTATCGAATACATACAGTCGTAATGTCTTCCGTCCAAGTACATCGGGATCTCTTCATCGTTCAAATCTCTTCCCTCCTAAGTATATTCTCTCACTTCAAGGTTTCATCGATATCTGAAAAATCTTCTTCCTCCGACCTGAACATCTCTTTTTCTTCTTCGGTGGAAGATCTAACCGTGAACTGGCAGCATTCGTCTCCAGCGGGAAGAGCCTTGTCGTGTATCTGGATCGCATCTTCGTTATAGCCCATATATTTCGCAGGATCTACATAACAGTACAACCTGCCCAGTTCTTCTTCACCTTCTTCCTTCCAGAACTTACCTAAAGTACAGCCGTAGAGTTGTAGATCACCCTCTTCGTCTTCCTCTAGATCAGAATGCATCCCGAAACGAGGTATCCTCAAAACATCGCCTTCACTGAAGTGCTCAGCGGTCGGCTCCAATCCTTTCTCTTCGATCTCTTCTCTTCTTTTCTCTCCTATCTTTTTTCCGTATCTTTTGATAGCTTTTAGAGTCAATTCTTTACCTTTTTCCTCGCCGAGTTCCTCCGTTAGAGTTTGAGCGTAGGTAAGATGCAGAAGAGCCAATCTTTTACTCACGAGTTCCACTTCTTCAGCTGCTTCATCTAGAGGTATCTTGTCTTTCTCCATGATTTGAAAAGAAGCTGTGATTTAATAATATTTTTTGGTCCACAAAGAGATAACTCGTCTTTTTGATAAAATATGTTTTATCTGGCCCTCTTACGGGGCTTCCATCTAACTTTTGCCCAACCTAACGTCGAATCTAGCGCCTCCTATAGCAGCGTCCTTAACTTCTACTTTTCCTCCATAACTCTCGGCTATCTTTTTGACCAGATACATACCTAATCCCGAACCGGAGGTTTTTCCTTTCTTATAACCTCTTTCGAATATTTTTTCTTTCAATTCGTCGGTTAAACCTTTTCCGTCGTCTTTCACACTTACAACCACCTGATCTCCTTTGACCTCCGATTCTACGATTATCCTGTCACATCTAGAATGTTTTATCGAGTTCTCTATCAAATTCTCGAACAGGTTAAGAAGTAAAGCCCCTCCCCTCACTTTGGAAGTGATCTCCTTGACTTCCAGATCGACCCCCTTATCTCTTGCTTTTTCTTGATAATTAGAAACTATCTGATCTATTATCCGACTCAATTTCAACCGTTGGATCTCTTCTCCCTCTCCCACTCTTTCTAAAGTCTTTATCTTCTCGATTATATCCTCAGCACTTTCGATACTCTTGTAGAGTTTTTCAATATATTGATCCAGATTTTCGTCTTTCTCCTCGAGCAATTTCAAGTAACCCTTTGAAAGTTGGATCTTGTTTTTAACATCGTGCCTCAATACTGAATGTAGGAACTCGCGTCGTTCTTCAGATCTCTTTTTATCGGTTTTATCCAAAAAAGAAGCCATGAGCGCTTTGCTTTTCCCCTTATCATCTCTGATGACATTGGCAGCTACCTCTACGGGAAAAGTGGTACCGTCTTTTTTCTCGGCCGTCAACTCACCTCGCCAGGTACCTCTTTCCGCTACTTCGTGGTTTATCTGTCGAGCTTTCTCTTCACTCTCCCAGAACTCCTCTAAGCTCTTTCCTAGAATCTCTTCTTCTGAATAACCCCACATCTCGATGAAAGAATCATTGACGTACTGTAATTCGCCTTCTCTGCTAGCGATTGCTATCCCGGCTATCGAAGATTCCATGGCTTTTTGGATGGTCCCTAACTCTCTCTCCGTTTCCTTCCTTGCCGTTATATCTTTCCCTTGAGCGACCAGCGAGGTCACATTTCCATCTTCATCCTCGACAGGTCTGATCGAGAAATCGACAGACATCTCGTCTCCGTTAGCTCTTCTTTTTGTAGTTTCGAAATGTACATAGCTACCGTCTATGGCCTCGGATACATTATTTCTCACTAGATTCTGCCCTTCTTTTGAATTTGACCAGCAAGGCATCTCCCAAAATTTGTCTCCAGCTATTTCGGATCCGGCCTCATCTATACTTTCTAGAACCGCTTCATTGGCGGAGAGGATTTTTCCATCCGTATCTAGAATATATATAAAGGTCTCGGGATCGTTGAAGATCGATTCGAACCTTCTTGAACTCCTCTTCAATTGTCTCTTGATCGATTCCAATCTCGTGATGTCCTCTACACAGACGATGACCCGTTCATGGTCGCTCGTTTTTAGTGGAGACGTGGTGACCCGAAAAAAGAAATCTTCTTTCACCGCGTCCGATGGGAGAGATCCCTTCTTTCTAAAGTTCGTATCACCCGATTCGAAAGTATCTAAAACACAGTTTCTTATCGTGCAATTCTCACATTGTTCACTGAAGCCACACCCTTTGGGATGCTCCAGTCGATTCAGACATCTCAAGGCCTCTCCTCCCTTTCGATCCAGTATCTCTTCACGGGACTTATCGGCGAATTTCAGACCGGTGTCATTTATCTTTTTGACTCTTCTATCACGATCGACGACCAGAACGAGCATGGGAAGATCGTGAAGTATCGCCGAGAGGACCTTACTATTTTTCTTTAACTCATAACGGGTCTCTCGATGTTGGACAGATTCTTCGATCGTTTCTACAAGACGTTCGTATTCTGAAGTCGAAGTCTCTCCTTTTTTAAGATATGCATCAGCACCCAGATTCAAAGGCTCGACGGCCACTTCCTCTCTATCCTCTCTAGTGAAAAAGATGAATGGAATGTCGTTCTCTCTCTTCTCCCTGATATCCTCTAAAAGTCCCAACCCGTCCTTTTTAGGCAAACTATACTCGGATACTACGATATCGAACTGTTCATCTTGTAGTCTCTCTAAAGCCTCCTCGGCGGAAGAAGACGTCTTCACATCGGATTTCCGATCCTCACTTTCGAGAAATTCTTGAAGCTGATCGAGTAAGGACTTATCATCATCGACCAGTAATATATCCAACTTTTCACCCGATATCCTTAAAGGACGATGAAGCAGTTAATCCAAAGTGGTTTCGAAGCATTTATATTTTCTGCTCTAAACCGGCGACGATGATGATATCTCTCTCAAATAGTTCCCTTTTGAAACTTTTTCAAATCTATACCTTTAGTTTTCAACCTTCTCTTCGTGTTCGGATAAAGATCGATAGATTCCCATTCTATGTTTTCCGCCAATGGTTTAGATATCTTTTCGACTTTGCGGTAGACCTCCCTGATCTCTTCTTCCGTAGTAATCCTTTGATCCACCATGGCGGCCACGTGAAAATCTAGATCTCTCTCCCACAGGTACTCTATCGCTTGGTAAGGAAATTCAAAGTATTCCGCTTTCGCTCCAGTCTTGTCTTCCCATCGCTCAGGAAAACCCGCTTTAAGAGATACTCTCACGTATGGCAGTTCCAATCCTTGGAGCTCTTCAACATATGATTGATCGTCACCGAATAGTACGCCGTTGGTCTCCAGTATAAAAGAATCTAGAGTTCCGTCTTCTTCCAGATAGTTCAAGATTTCTAAAAGATGATCTCTACACAAAGTGGGTTCCCCGCCGGAGATCCTAGCTTTTTTGACACCTCTTTTCAGAGCGACACTCTTCAGTTCTTCAGCGGCTTCCTTTGGAGGATAAAAATCCCCATATTTTTCCGGACGATCCCTTCCAGGTCCGACCCAGCAGAAGAAGCATCTTAAGTTACATCCAACGGTATAACCGGTAGCTATACCTCCGTAAACGCCGACCTTGTAAAAGTCGGTGTACTTTCTGCTGGAATCATCACAGACTATCTCCCTCGTTTGTTCAGTTAAATCTAAAGGATCGAATGGCTCAGATTCAGGTTTTAGTTCCCGTTGATATCCGTTCTTTCTACCCACTGATATAAATTTGCAAGGCGAGGTTAATAGAATTTATGATCGAGTCTCCTTTAATATCATCTTCAATTTCCGTTCATTTACCGGAGGATGTCTAGTCCAGATTCAGGAGTCATTATCAAATCGTGTTAACTATCATACCTACATTCGCTAGGAAACATATTTGAGTGATTTGATCTTCGGAAAATTATTGATACTACTTTTCCTCTTTCTGGACTTTCTTCAAGTAAACATCGAACCCTGCACCGCCTAACTCTGAATCCTTGACTTCGATACTAGCGTTCGTGAGTTCTGCTATCTCTCTCAACATGTAGTATCTAACGCCTCCTGCACCGCTGGTTTTCCCGGTATATAGATCCCCGGCGAACAGATCTTTGAGATCTTTTGGGAGAGGTTCTCCGTCATCTTCCAACGTTAGGATGATCTCCTGTTCATTTTTTTCTCCGGCTATCCGGATCAAGTCACATCCTGATGTTTGAATCCTGACTTTGATCAATTGTGACAAAAGGGTTTTCAAAGAATAATGTGATCTGACCTTGTCAACATCCATCATATCTATATCTATCTTCACACCCATGTTATCTATCAGGTCAGAGATATCACTCAAAATATGTTCCAATACCTTTGGCAAATCTTTCACGACCAGATAATCGCTTTTTTCTATTTCTTCTAATTTTTTGGCTAATCCTATTATCTCGTCAACTTCAGTACCTGTTTTTATCGCCCTCTCTAGGTATTTTCTGTATTTATCTGGAAGCTCGGCTTCCTCTACAAGTTGGAGATAGCCCTGGATAGTCTGATATCTGCTTCCCAAATCCTGCCTGAGTAAAGTGTTCAAGAACTCTTTGCGCCTCTCGACTTCTTTCCTATCGGTGATATCCTCTGCAAATCCAAGATAACGTTCTCCTGAAAGTTCTACAGCATTCAGGATCCAATATCCTCTGCTCCCATCTTTTCTGATATAGGGGAGTTCTTCACGTATCTCTCCGGTATCTAGAAGTTCCTGAAAACGATCTACTATCTCCTGTCTGATCTCAGGAGGATGTAGATCGGTCACGCTCATATCAAGAAGTTCCTTTTTGGAGTAACCCGTCATCTCGCAGGCAGATTCATTGACTTCGAGGTAGTTCCCTTCTGGATCAACGACAAATACTCCTATAGGCGCATTTTCTACATAACTTCTGAACTTTTCCTTGCTCTCGCGCAGTTTTTCTTCCTTTTCCTTCTTCTCAGTTATATCCATCCCGGTGCTCAGCGTGCCTATCTCATTTCCCTCTAAATCCTCCAGTACCGTGTTATGCCATAAGATCGTTCTTTTTTCTTCAGATCGGGTCAAAACCGGATTTTCATAATATTCGGGGAAACTACTTTTCCCAACATTTTGATGAATTTCTTTTAACTCTTCTTTCTTTTCTTCAGGGATGAAATTCTTGAACCAGTTTTTACCGAGGATATCTTCCTTGTCATAACCTAGTATCTCAGCGGCCTTTCGATTTGCTTGAATCACTTGCCCGTCCAAGTTGATACCTAATATCATAACCTGGACAGTTTTCAGATATTTTCGAGCCCTGTCTCTTTCTCTCCTCAATTTCCTGTTAGCCATTTCTTTCTTCCTTCTCATCCGGTTTCGCTGGATAATGTTTTTCTTCATCTTTTCGTAATGTTCCTCTGTAACCTCTCCTTTCATTTGCTTTGTGAATATTTTAGGAGGCATGAAGTAATGGTTTCTGTAGAGATCATCATAAATTATCATCTTAGGATGTGTCCTTATGACATCGACCAAAACCGCAGGTGAAAACTTGTTCTCATTATACTGACATAGAGCCATGATATCATTATCCGGGATGAAATCATTCAACTTCGATTCGTATTCCATCAAGTTCTCCACTCCCGGCATATCGCTGAAGAACCAAGTCATCTCTCCAGTCACTCTCAAACCGGAATAGTCCTCCTTTAAGGCCTTTTCCATGGCATCCTCCAGTAGGCCAATCATCTTATCCGGATCGAAAAACCCGTCTTTCAGATAAGTCTCGCTTTTGGTCATGAACTCGAACTGATTAGTTTTCATGACCTCTTCTAAATCAAAATCTTGATCTTTGAACGCATCTATGACTTCCTGTTTGGTCCTGTCGTCGACGATATAAAGGCATTTCTCGTTTCTCTCCACACCTATCTTCATAAAAGAAGATAAAGCGGTCATCTGTTCATCTTTGCTTCTATAAATACAGCACAGGTGAGTACCGAGCGGTTGGTTTCTGAACTTTTCTTCCAGCGAAGTCTCATGATCCATATCTTTCACTCTTCCTTTGATCGATCTCATCAGGCTCTCTGAAATTTCATCTCGAATTTAGCACCACCTAAATCTGAATCCTTACATTCGACAGTTCCATCATACTTTTCAGCTATCCTCTTAACCATGTACATACCCAACCCCGTACCCGCCTCTGGTCCATCTTTGAACCCCTTTTTAAAGATCTCTTCTTTTTTATCGTCCGGGATGCCTTTACCGTCATCCTCTACCGTCACTACGCATCCGTCATCTTCTGTCTTGGAGCTTACTTTTATTTTATCTCCGTTAGAATGTTTTATCGCGTTCTCGATAATATTCGAAAATAATTCCTCGAGTAGAGAGCTTCCTTTCACCCTGCATCCAGAGCTTTCTACTTCTATCTTTATGCCCTCTTCTTCCAACTGTCCCGTATGTTTTGAGATGACACGGTCTAAAAACGAGTCTATCTTGACCGGTATAGATTCCTCCTGTTCTTCTAACTTTTTCAATTTTCTGACCTTTTTGATTATGTTCAAAGCTTCTTTTGTGACCCTTTCAGCTTTTTCAACGTTTTTTTGCCCTTCTTCATCTATCTCACCCTCTTCTAACATCTGGAGGTACCCCCGTATTATCTGACATTTGTTCTTCACGTCGTGTCTCAATAAGGAGTGCAGAAACTCCTCCCTATCCTCGGCCTCTTTTCTGTCGGTGATGTCCCTTATATTGCACTGTATGACTTCATCATCTCCGACATCGTAAAGATTACTCACGAATTCTACGGATTTTTCTTCCCCTTCTTTTGTCTTCAAGGGAAGATGTTCGTACCGTACATACTCTTTCTCTCTCAGCTTTTCGAACTTTTCTTTATTCTCTGCAATATCTCTAAATGTGCCTATCTCCCACAGGTGCTTTCCGACTAGCTCACCCAGAGAGTAACCGGTCATATCTTGAATGAAAGGATTAGCGTCTATGATCTCGCCGGATTCAGCATCTAATATCAACATGCCGTCTTGAGCGCTCTCGAAAAGCCGCCTGTACTTTTGTTCGCTTTTTTTTATCCTCTCCTCGACCCTTTTCAGCTCGGTTATATCCTTAAAAGATGTTATGACTCTCTCGATATCCCTGTTCTCGTCGTAATGAGGTTCCGCACTGATGATATACCATCTCAGTCTTCGAACATCAGGTGGAGAAATCCCGATCACAGTTCCCCGCTCGGGTTCTTCGACCTCTAAGACCCTACTAACGGGGAAATCTTTTATATCCATGGGTGTGCTGTCTTCAGTGTAAAGTATACCTTCCCAGTAATCTAGATCCTTGTCCCTGAGCTCCTCTTCCTTCAACCCAAGGATGTCTGTAGCGGCGGGGTTAGCCGAGACTATCTCCCCTTCCGAGTCGTGAACGATGATCCCCACGTCTAAGCTCTCGAATAATCTCCTGTACCTTTCCCTGCTCTCGCGTAGTTCTTCTTCTTTCCTTTTCCTTTCGGTGATATCTTCGATCAGGGCTATACCAGCGTATATTTCTCCATCTTCGTCTCGCATACCTTTGAACATGACCCTGACAGGGGTGGTTTTATCCGCGGTCACCGAGGTATAATCCCCTTCGTAATATCCCTTCCCCTCGCTCAGGGATGACTTCACCTCCTCTATCAACTCTTCATCTTCTAGATCGTTGATCATATCAAGGCCGATCAATGCATCCTTGGACGAGCCTATCACGTCGACGAATTTATCGTTGCACTCGGTTATGACGCCGTTCTCGTCATAACTGAATATCCCTAGAGGTGTTTCATAAAATAGGTTCTTGTACTTCTCTTCACTCTTTTTCAACTTTTCTTCCGTCTTTTTTCGCTCGGTTATATCGGCCGCCCCCTCTACAGCCCCGATTATATCTCCATCATCATCTCTGACGGGACTAGCTTTTATAAGCCAAGTACCCTGATCCTCTGGCCAATGCTCCTGATCTTTAGGAGTCAGTTCCTTTTCGATAGATTCGCCCTCTTCGATCGCCTTCGTGACGGGACAACCACTGCAAACCTTGTCTAATCCCCAAGCGTGATAGCATTTTTGACCTTGTAGTTCCTCAGTGGAAAGACCGGTCGCTTCGTGATAGGCTTCATTGGCCCACTTGATATTGTGATCCAAATCGTGATATGCTATTATCTCTCCCGTACTTTCAAGGATCAGAGATTTTTCCTTTTCTGATTTTTTGAGGTCTTTGTCTTTTCGGTAAAGTTCACACTCTTGTTCAATCGCATCCGCTAAAACTCCGTATTGGCTCCTCGGATCCCCTCCTTTTTTCAAATATCTTTCCGCTCCCTGATTCAAGGCTTTCATCGCCACTTCTTCTCTTCCTTTCCCGGTGAATATGATGAAAGGGATATCACTGTCTCTTTCTTTTCTTATGATCTGCAGAAATTCCAATCCATCCATCTTTTCCATCTGGTAATCCGATACTATAACTTCCAAATCTCCATCTTCGAGCATCTTTAGGGCCTGCTCGGCAGAGATAGCCGTCTCTATATCGAACTCTTCATTTTCCTTTTCAAGGAATGTTTTAGCTTGATCCAAGTGAGTTTTTTCATCATCGACCAATAATATCTTCAATGTAACACCCTACCCAAGTTATCGAAAAGTTGATTCCAACCATGCCTTAAATAATTGTTATGGTGGTTAAACCCATAAATACTTTCTGCTCTGATTAATTTCGTTCTAGTTAAGCGTAGTACAAATATATGAAAAACTAGCGAATAGATGAACGCTATCCGATCTTTTTCTCCATCGCCTCGCTCATCCTTTCGATACCCTCTTCTATGCTTTCTAGAGACGAGGCGTAGGAGATGCGGAGGAACCCCTCGCCCTGTTCGCCGAATTTGTTCCCTGGCAGTAAACAGACCCCGGCTTCCTCTAAAAGATAATCGGCTACCTCTTCGCTGGTCATCTCCGTTTCCTCGATATTCGGGAAGGCGTAAAATGCTCCCTTGGGATAGATGCAGCTCAGTCCAGGAACTTTTTCGTTGAGCCCCTCGACCAGAACGTCTCTTCTCTTGGAGAACTCTTCCATCATATCGTCGACGAAGTCCTGTGAGTTCCTGAGAGCTTCGACACCCGCTTTCTGAACGAACGAGGTTGTGCAGGATACCGCATCAGCTAATAGGAGTTCCATCTCTTCGATCACTTCTTCTGGAGCGACCGCGTATCCGAGTCGGTATCCGGTCATTGAGTAAGCTTTAGAGAATCCGTCGACGAGTATCGTACGTTCGCTGCACTCGTCCAGATATGCTGGAGAGTGATGTTCCAAACCGTCGTACAGCATCTTGCTGTATATCTCATCCGAGAGGATGTACACGTCGTTATCTTCGGCTATCTCTGCTATAGCTTTCATGTCTTCCCTTCTTAGAACTCCGCCCGTGGGATTTTGTGGAGAATTCAGCATGAGCATCTTCGTTTTATCAGTGATCCTTTCTTTGATATCCTCGGGCTCCATCCTGAAATCGTTTTCCTCGTAAAGAGGGACCTTCACCTTTTTAGCACCCACGTAGCCCACCTCAGAATCGTAGGTGAAAAAACAGGGGTCCTGGTAGATGACTTCGTCTCCTCGTTGAACTGTAGCCATCATGCTGAAATAGAGTCCGGGTTTCGCTCCGGGCATTACGAGGATCTGGTCCAGATCGGGTTCGAATCCTCTGGTCTTTTTGATGTCCTGCTGTATCGCCTCTTTCAGTTCAGGTATACCGTCCGATGGAACATAATCGGTGAAACCGTCGTTCACGGCCTCTATCATCTTCTTTCTAACGTTCTCGGGGCTTTCGAAATCGGGCTGTCCTATCTCGAACCTCACGATGTCCCTTCCCTCTCTTTCCAGTCTGTTCGCCTTGGCTAAATATTCGAGCGGGGGTTCACCTCTCAGCATACTAGAATCCGCCGATATTCCTTTATTCATTATGATCTATCCTCCAGATGATCACAGGGATACACTCCCGGGCATCTTAGGAAACAATATCGTATCTTTGATATCTTCTAATCCACAAATGAATCGGGCTAATCTTTCCAAGCCGATACCGAAGCCTCCAGAAGGAGGCAAGCCTTTCTCCGCCATTTCGATGTACATGCTAAATTTTTCTGGATCTAATTCCTGATCCTTTATCCTTTTCCTTATCCTTTTAGGCTCGTGCTCCCGCTCGCCACCGGAAAGAGCCTCTCCGAAACCCTCGGGATATATAAGGTCCATATCTCTCAATATGCCCGGTCTGTTCTCGTCCTCTTTATCATAAAACTCTCTATTTTCAGCAGGTATATCTATCAGCCAGAAGGGTTCTTCTTTTTCCTGTGAAAGGACCTCTTCAAATATCCTGCCGTATTCATTGTAGGCGTGGTGATATTTTATCCTTTCAAAGGGCTTTTCCGGTATATTGAGGTCTCTATCGAAGAAAGATAATTCCTCTTTGCAGTTCTCCTTAACTTCCGACAGTGTATAGATCAGCATCTCCTCACCCAACTCTAAAAGGTCTTCTCGACTAGCGCCTTTGATTTCCAGATCAAGTTGGGTGAATTCGACCAGGTGTTTGCCGGTGTCCGCCAATTCGATCGGCTCCAGTCTGACGTTGGGTGAAAAAGCGAATATCTTGTCCATGGACTGAAGTGCGATCTGTTTGTGCAGTATCATGCTCCTCGTCAATTGGTACTCGCCGTTGTAGTACTCGAAACTCGCCTTCCCAGTGGCGTGATAAAGCGGGTCCGTCTCCGGGGATATTATGACCGGAGAGATCTCTACGAAACCTTTGTTTCTCAGAAAAGATCCTAGAGCTCTTCTTATCTCGCTTTTGACCTTGACGGCTCTACTGAGACTTTCCTCGTCGTATCCGTGGTAAGTGCCGTCCTCTATCTCTTTTGAACCTTCTTTTTCTCCCTGCATACTAAGGTAATTTTTTTTAGGTAATTAAAATCTTCGAAAAGTGTTCTCTAGCGAGATGCCTTTTGTCGTAGAGACCATAAAAGAAATCGGGACGGTTTTTACTGTGAAAAAATAGATAGAAGAGCTTTTGTCTCGATACGATACTTTTGAACTGAACGAGATTCTATCCCGTCAACTCTTCGAGCTCCTTCTCGTGTAGTTCAAGATGGTCCGATTCTATCTCGACGAGAGCTTCAAAGAATTCCTCTACCCTCGGATCTTCGGCTTCTTTAGCAAATTTTTGGTAGTGCTCGATAGCTCTTGATTCTCTTGAGTGCGCATCCTCTATATTTTCGGGAAGTTCTTCCGAACACTTTTCTATATTCCTATCGATCTCTGGTTCTTCGATATCTAGATACATGCAGATAGCTTCGGCGTGTTCTGACTCGACTTTAGCCAGTCTTTTGAACATCCCCTCGGTCTTGGGTCCTTCTGCTTTGTTATAAGCGCAGTAATAGAAAGTAGCGTTGTCCACTTCCAATTCTAAAGCCTCTTCGAGGTTCTCTTTTGACTTTTCAGTGAGTTCTACCTCGGGCAATTCGTACTCCTCTCCCGGCTTCAAAAATTGTTCATCGGCACCGCAGTAGGGACAGTCCTTTGGTTTCTCTTCCCCAAGATAAGTTTCGCCGCATATCCAGCATCTGAAAACTTTCAACATATTTTTCGACTCCAAGTTGGATTAAGATGCGGCCTGTATATACCATTTTTTATTCAGCTCTAACCGAGACGTAATCCCGGATTTAGGATGCCTAAAAAGAGAATTGAAAATCTAAAGATAAATGAAGGTCATCCTCGCTCTTTTCTCGCTCATTCTACAGTTTTCCCTATCTCTTCTCCCATATATTTGGAGAGAACGTCATCTTCATTGAACTCCTTCCGGAGTCTTCTTTTGAGCCGGGGGTCATCTCTTCTGTACTTATCCGGGATCCCTAAAACTTTTATCTGTTTTCCACCTAGATCTCCCGAGAATTCCTGTTCTATCCTGTTCTTTATCCTTTCCGTCATCACGTATATCCTATCCGACCATTTGATGAAGTCCTCATCGACTCTCTTATTAGCGCTTTCAAGTATCCCAGCCGATCTGGTTTTTACATCTTCCTCAGAAAATTTCCTCAGCATATCCTCGGCTGTGGGACTGCGCTGCTGGTTCGCCAAGCACACAAATAGTACGTTCATCTTGAGGTTTAAAGGGTGTAAATAAGTTGATAAAGTTTTGGATGTGGATCTCTATACCCGCGTGGTCGAATGAAGTTATCTATCTATTAAAATATACATCTTTGACTTATATAGTTCAAATACCCGAATTGACCAAAGTAGGTTAGTTGATCGGAGCGGAAACCTTCCGTTATTTTGAGATATTTATCATAATCGCAATCATTTTGGCGTGGAGTAAGAAAGGGATGTATTGGATATTAAGAACGCTATCTTGGAATCGAGGAGTTCGATCAAAGACAGAAGTAAAGTGCTGGAAGAGAACGATTAAATAGTCTGTCTTCATTTTTTCGATCTGAAGGATCAAAATTGAAAAAGGAAAATCGTGTAATCAGGCTGATAAAAAAATTATTTCCCCAGAGATTTAGGTTGGCGGAGCTGACGAACTATCCAGTGGTGGGAGATGTGGCGGACAAGCTGTTCTTCGAAGAGGACAACATGTACTATCTTACCAAGGACAGCGTTATCGAGATGGAAGAGACAGTGGAGATACCCGACAATTACGTTCTACCATCTAAAATAGTGGAGCACTTCATCGAAGAAGCCGATTTCCACTGGATAATGGATTTCTGTATCTGCAGGAAGTCGAACGGATGTGAAGATCATCCTGTCGAGTTGGGATGTCTGTTCTTGGGTGAAGCGGCTAAAGACATCGATCCGGAATACGGTAGAGCCGTGTCAGAGGAAGAAGCTCTGGAACACGTAGAGAAATGTAGAGAAGAGGGTCTAGTCCATCTTATAGGCAGGAACAAGTTAGACCCGGTATGGTTGGATGTAAGACCGGACGAAAAACTGATGAGCATCTGCAACTGCTGTCCATGCTGCTGCCTGTGGAAGATGCTTCCAGATCTGAGAGACGATATAGAGGGGAAGATAAAGAGCTTACCCGGCGTGGAGGTTGCGGTTAACGAAGACTGTGTCGGCTGTGGAGCGTGTGTGGAAGTATGTTTTGTGGATGCTGTCGAGATAAGAGACGGTGAAGCGGTGATAGGCGAGGAATGCAGAGGTTGTGGAAGGTGCATAGAGGCCTGTCCCGAGAACGCTATCGGGCTGTCGATCGAGGGAGCGGATTATTATGATAAGTCCATCGGTGAATTGGAAGAGGCTGTAGAAGTATCATAAGTCTGGATAGGATCCTTTTATGCATGAAGGTCCCAAGCACAAGCCTGAAGTGCGTATCTACAGATTAGTGTGGACAGTAGTGATGTTGGCGGAACTACGTTGATACCAGTAGTAAGTCATGTTCAAGGGATTTTTCTGATGATCTTTCTCAGTCAAATCGAAGAAGTCGAATTCGAATGCAGAAGGGTATTTTTACAGACGTTCATAGAAAGGCAGCATCGGGCAGGTCGTTCCGGCGTCACCCTTCCAAAATTCAGAGATGTTTATCGTGACGGTTTCATAACCGTTCTTCTGGAGTATTTTCTCCGTGGTAGGATAAACATCCGGTAAGAGTATCTTATCGTCGCCCAGATAAAGCATATTTATCGGCTTGTTAGAGTACTTGGTCTCTTGCTGGTGTTTATGGATATTTAGTAGATCAAATCCTTCGAAGTGGGAAGTGTCTACCAGTTCGGGACAGACGGCGAGAGTGTTGTTTCCAATGAAATTGACGCCCGAAAGTAGGTGAAACACCTTGGAAACCGGCACTTTGACCACTTCCGTGTGTGGAAAGTAGTTCGAGAGCTGCTCTATACCTTCTTCGTTAGTTCTTTCGAAGATGCCCACGAAGACCTTGTTTTGATCCGTCACCAGGATATCGCCGCCCTCTACGGTTCAGGGCTCCTTTATCTTCTTGACTTCGTATCCTTCTTTCTCTAGTTCTCCAGCGATACTCTCTTCCTCTCCTCTTCTTTCGGCTTCGCCGAATCTGCAGATGACGGCTGTATTAGAAGCTTCTTCTATCAGTGCCGTATCCTGAACGTATATGCTGTCCGGATATTCTTCTAGAGACGGGAGTTCCGTGACTTCGATCCCGTGGTCTTTCAAAGTCTGCACATAATTTTCGTGCTGTTCCATAGTCCTCTCTATATCGATCGTGTCATGTTCCGGATTTTTCGAGACGCAGTTCTTGTAACTCTCTCCCGGAGGTCTTACCATCACCCTATCGAACAATCTATCCATGGTTTTCGGAACTTGGAGGCGGGTGGATAGATATAAAAATTATTGGTAGATATGAGCCCTTCAGACAGATTATAATTTTTATTGTGTAAAAGGGAAGAAATAAAATTGCTATGAATTTTAAACTTTGTTCAAATTTAGTATCTTAGGATAAAGTTAAAATAACCACAGGAGAAGTATTTTCATAACACACAACTCTTTCTGGTTAAAAAGATGATGAAATCTCTACAAGAGACTACAATAGTGAAGAAACGAATAATTCAGGAGGGTCACCCGATGTTCTAGATTCATCTTCAAAGACCAAAAAATAGGAGTTCAGAAGTGATAATCAAATGTTTGGCAAATCTCTTTATAAAGATATAAGAACCATGGAAGCTTGGAAGAAGAACGCGATCTCTATTTTGTTTTTCTTATTTTTTGGATTTTTAATATACATATCTACAGAATTGGTAAACAATGGGTATCCTCTTTTTCTTTTATTTCTCCCGCTGATAGTGACGAGCGGATTTTATGTTAAAAAATGGAATCTTTCACCTTCCATTTTTTCTACCCTCTCTCTATTTTTTCTTTCCTTCCTCCATTATGGGCAAGAATTTTTTGAGTTTTGGTATATATCATTTTTAAACTTGACAATTTTCTTTATTTTATTTTCTGTAGTCAGTATTCTCATCGGGCGGGTGAATATTTATTTTGAAGAGCTCAAGGATGAGAAGAAGAGTGAAATGAAAAACCGGAAAAAAGCCGAGAAAAGAAGTGATTTTCTGACTACATTACTCAGACAAGACCTGCTGACTAAACTTCAAATCATCCAAGGATATCTTCAACTGCTAGAAAACTCGAAGTTGACAGAAAAACAGAATGAATACCTGGAAAAATCTTTAGAAAAAGGAAAAGAAGCGGACAAAATCTTGAAAATGATAAAAAATTTAAAAGAAATAGAAAAAAAGGATTGGGAAGGTGAGAGGGGGCTCTCTTTCATTTTAGATGAGGCGGTCAAACAAGTTTTAAACTTAGCGGATAGAAAGAAGGTAAGGATAAAAAAGGGATGTCCAGAAAATGTAGGAAAAGTGAAGGGATATTATCCCCTAAAAACCCTGTTTTCACGTATCTTCGAAACTCAAATAAAATTCTCCGATTGTGAGAAAATAAAAATCAGTTGCAAATCAAAAAGAAAAAATCTTCTAATAAAAATTGAAGATGACGGGAAAAAGCTGTCGGAGAGTAGTAGAGAACTCCTTTCTAGTAAGACCTACAAAGGTTATACAGCGGGAGAAGGAGGGCTTCGATATTACATCATCAAGAAGATAGCAGAACAGACTAATTGTCAGATAGATATAGAGGATTCCGCGTTAGGAGGGAACCGATTCGAGATCAGAGTGCCTAAAGCGAGTTTTACGTGAGGGTTGCTTGGGAGTTTATTACTGCTGATGATATAGAGAACGCATTTTCACTCTTATCGCATTTCTTTTCCGGTTAACTTAATATAGCATCGTCGAGATATTGTCATAGAGAGTTGATATTTATGATAGAGGGTGAAAGATTTCCAAGAGTAGAAGGAAAATCGTTGTCAGGAAAAGAAGTCGTGATTCCAGATGACGTGGAAGGGGAAGCCATCTTGATCGGAGTCGCTTTCGAGAGAGATGCTCAGGAGATGCTAGATTCTTGGACCCATTACTTCAACGCTTTATGCGAGGGAAAGAAAGACATATATGAGTTACCGATGATCGAGGGATCGCTCTGGAAGATATTTTCCGGCTTCATCGATAGAGGTATGAAGTCAGGTATACCGGAAGAACGGCATGATAAAGTCGTGACGTATTACGGCGATACTTCCGATGTGAAGGAAAAACTCGAGATCGAGGACAAGTCTTTGGGCTACGTATTCCTGCTCGACGAGGAAGGTAAAGTTCTGTTCAAGGGTGAAGGTTATGCTGATGAAGAGGGAAAGGAAGAATTGTTAAAGCATATCAAGAAAGTGTGCGCTCCTGAAGAGATGAATACCTGAAATGCGGTATCCTAACTCACGGGGATAGAGGAAGCGAATGGGGTTTTTAGGAATTTAGACTTCATCAAATAGGGGAAGAATGCAGAGGTTGTGGAAGGTGCGGTAAAGTCTGTCCTGAGAACACTGTCGACCTGTCGATCGAGGGAGCGGAGTACTATGAGAAGTCCATCGCCGAGTTAGAAGAGGCTGTAGAGTTATCGTAGTTATGGATAAGGTCTTCATAACTTCTGATCAATCTTTCTTAAGATCGATCTTTTCAGAAAAATCATCATAAGAATCGTCACTGGAAACTATCGGTTCTTCTCCTGATTTCACGAGGTGAAGTGCGTCGAACGGTGTCATATTTTCGTTTTCAACGTAGTTTGCCGCAGCTAAGATATCATCCGATTGTCCTTTCACTTCTATCAAAGCTTCGGCATTCGTCAGAGTTTTAATTATATTCTTTTCCTCTCTATAAGCTACAAGCATCAGTTCGAGCAATGTGAAGTCTGAAGTCCAAAGTTCCTCTTTATGTTCTTTATAAATTTCCTCCGCTTTATCTTTTAACCAATCCTCTCCTTTAATGAGAGCGAGGATGAAATCTAGATCTACATACATGTTAATTCCCTGCCTCTTCTAAGCCTTCTTTTAAAGCCTTCTGTTTCAATTCTTCTACGGAAGAATCGACATCTTTCCATTCCTCTCTCAATTCTTCGAGCGGATCTTCCGCAACTGGCAGTAATACTATACGGTCCTTGCATTCTATGAGACGAAAATTTTCCCCATATTTTTCTCTCAATTCCTTGGGAAGATATATTCTACCATCATTTGCTTTTATTGACATATTTTTACATTTTCTCCTAAGTTAATATATTTTTTCATCAAAAGCCTATTTTTTAAAATAATTTTGATTTTTGTACGCTTTTGAATGCAACTCACTCAGCATCTCCGAGATGATATAAATTCAGATAATACTGCAAAAAAATTAGAGGAGGTTTAGAGGTTATACAGGTATAATAACAATTAGACCTTCCCTACGGGTGCCATGTATACGGTGAACTCATCCTCGCCATCGACTTCGAGCAGCGAATCCGTTAGATCTTGATCGTAAGCGGCTATGGCGCAGGTCCCCGCATCTATAGCTTCTACCGCTAGATACAAGTTCTGGCAGACGTGACCCGCGTCTATAGCGATGACTTTGTAGGAGGCTTCTCCGTATCTCCACTCCATCCTGTAAGGTATAGTGGTCCAGATGAAGGTCGCGGCGCAGTCGCCCACAAAAGTCTGACCTCTCGCAGCTTTAGCCACCTTGTTTCCCATTTCTTCTGGTTCCTTTTCTTTTACGAGCTTATGCTCAAGAGGAAGGTACCGGTAGATAGCCTCGTCCAATCCGTTTACGTTGAAAGCTGCGATGTAACTCTCGAAAGTGTGGCGGCATCCCGCCGAGGGTACAGTTCGGTAGGTGCGTTGGGAATTCTTATTTTCCCGGACACCTTGGGTGGACCATAAAAGGAAGGACAGTTCTTCCAGATCTATAGATTCATCTTCGAAAGATCGCCTCGATTTTCTGTCGGATATGGCCTCTGTGAGCGAGGTATCTATGTTCAGGTCTTTTGGATCCGGCAGATCTATAAGTTCCGCCTGCTCTGGAATTTCTTTCTGTACCGACGGCATCGGAACGCCTTTCTTCTGGTCGGTCTGAGTAAAATCTACTTCCTCCCGCACGTGGTCTTTGAGAAATTCTCTATCCATGGCGAGTGTTAGTGTTCAGCGGGTGTAAAAACCTTTCTGAGGAATTATGTGAAAAAAGTCATCGACACCAGTTCAGACCAGATGTTCGCCGTTCTCCATGACCGTTTCTCCGTTAACTTCTAAGGATGGATCGAGCATCACCAGGTCCCAATGTAGTGAGGAGCTGTTTTCGCCGCCGAACATCTTGTTTTCACCTAAAGCTATGTGTATACTGCCCATGATTTTCTCGTCTGTTATCGTGTAGCCTATAGCTTCGTGTACTTCTGGATTTATTCCGATCCCCAATTCACCGATCCGCTTTTTGTTCCCCTGAGCGTTCTCTATCACTTCGTGGAAAAGTTCCTCGTTCTTTTCAGCCGTAGCCTCGACCAGCTTTCCATCTTCAAAGGTAGCTTCGATACCTCTGATCTCGTTGCCGCGGTAGAAAGCTACGTCGAAGAATGCCTTGCCGTTCGCTGTGTCCTCGATAGGGGCGCAGAACACCTCGCCGCAGGGTAAGTTGTTGCCTACGAATCCATCTTCTATGTCTTTTTCTGAGATTATTCCGTCGTCGACGATTATATTTCTTTCTCCTATAGAGAACTGCAGATCGGTGCCTTTTTCTGAAGTTATATGCACCTCATTACCTTCCTCTAAAGGTTCGGCTATCTTCTCTCCAGTCTCCTTTAGAAACTCATAGTCCACGTTCATCGCCTTCCAGAACATGTCCCAGAACTCTTCATAATCGATACCGTACATCTCGGCGTTCTCTTCGGTGGGGTAACCCATGCCCGTCCATCTTATCTTCTCTTCGTTGATCTTATCCTGTATCGGTTTTCTCGCTTTGCGTTGAGCTCCTATCTTCTCTTCGGGAAGTTGCTGTAGGACCCTAGCATCCTTCTGATTATCTAGGGATATCCTTCCATCTACGTCATCCATCCATCTTAACAGATGCTCGGGAGTTTTCTCAAGGATGTCTTTGTCAACCTCTTCGGTCATCTTTTTCATAAGTCTTTCCGTACCAGCTCTTATAACAGGGAAGGCACCGTTCTTTTTTATGTTGACAGCTATGTTTTCCACCAGCTCGAAGTTATGTATTCCTCCGCTAATCTGGATCACTTCATCCTCTTCTACCCTCATGCATACGTTCACGATCTTTTCCGAGATCTCTTCTAGATCTACGTCCCTCATAATATCTATTTGATAAATATCTTGAAGATAAAAAATTTTGCTTTCCTATGTGTTCATAGGAATACGAAGGTGTTGTCTGCATGTTGCTAATAATCATACTTTTTCATTCTATCATTTTACTATAAGAAATCACGATAATTGTTTATGATAATGTATCATAATAACTAAGAAAAATAATTACATCTTAACTTATATAGTAAAAAAAGAGAGTTATTTTTCACGCTGTATCCGAAAGGAGAAACTAATAGTAATGGAGCGTTTAAAGCGAGAGTGCGAAAAAGGCACTATGGGAGTAGGTACGCTAATCGTATTCATCGCCATAGTACTTGTAGCTGGAGTAGCATCTAAAGTGTTGATCAATACAGCGACTGATCTACAGCAGCAGATGGAAAAAACGGGTAATGAGGCGATTCAGGGAGTTTCGAGCGCGTTTAAAATGATAGATACTTTTTTCGTGAACTATGAAGACCTGACCGAGGATGAAGTCGAAGAAGTCAATCTGAAGGTGGGAATTTATGGCGGATCTGAGCCGCAGGATCTGCATCAAACAGTCATCCAGGTAAAGAGCGACGATAAAGAGGTGAACCTAGAAGGAGCAGCAGATGTTGACGCTAATGCAGACGATGAATCTTATGCCTGGGAACCGATCCTCAAACAGGAAAATGATGATCAGGACAATTCCATTGTAGGAGTGGGTGACCTGTATAAGCTCACCATCAATCTGATCGCGGTGGATGAAGAAAATGAAGAGATAATCGGTTCTCTTGGGTCTCAAGAAACTTTAGATATTCAGATCATCCCAAAACACGGAACATCTATCTCCGAAGAGATAACCACGCCTTCGACTTTATCAGGTTCTTCGACGATAAGCAGGACTAAAGGAGGAGTACAATTAGATTTCTCTAATATATATGACTCGGACACGATCGTTACAGGGTCAGAAGCAGATGACGGTATCCAGGATAGCGATGGACTTTTTGATGCGGAAGGTGCCTTCATAACTCAAGCGGTCGCAGAGGATTATGACCTAGATGATCCAAACGGTTTACCCAACGATGGTTATTTTAGTTCTGATTCTAATCACCCAGAAGTTGAATTTGACTGGAGCGGACAAAATACGTGGAAGGCCGAAAGCGTAGGCGAGCAAGTCACAGCAGGCGTACCCGATGAAAATTATGACGAGATACATATTTTCACATCGGCCGGCGGGGCAGGAGCTGGCAGTCCGGCCAAATATACCATCACTCTCAACTATGCAGATGGGACAACAACGACCAGCTCCGAGTTTACTACGCCTGACTGGTTTGGCTCAGCACCTAGTAATGGCTATTACCTGATCGACGGTATGGATAGGTGGTATAGCGGATCTTATGATGATGCGGATGCTGCTGCTATGTTTGGACATTCTGTTACCGCCGACAACACAAAAACACTAGAGAGCGTCACGATAGACATAACGCAGATGGACGCAGATGTGTTTGGCTTTTTTGGAGGTACAGCAAAAACGACGTCCTGATATTCATAATTCCCCGATATCTTCGTCCCACAGTTCTTTGTTATTTTTTATGAAATCTCCCATGATCTTTTTGCGCTCGTCTAGGTCCAGATCCACCACTTCTACGTCTTCGGATCGTAGAAATTGGTAGATTCACCCGCTATTACTTTCTCGATCCCGAACTGGATGACCGCTCCAGAACACAGATAACAGGGCATCAAGGTAGAATATAGTGTGGTATATCTGTAAGAACCTATCCTCCCGGCGTCTCTAAGGCAGTCTATCTCCGCGTGTAGGATGGGATCGTCTTTTTGTACGCGCTTGTTATGGCCTCTTCCTAGCACTTCGTCATCTTTCACCAATACTGAACCGATGGGTATACCCCCCTCTTTTCGGCTTATCTTGGCTTCGTCGATAGCTTTAGAGATGTGTTCGGCCATGTTTAAGGAGGTTAAACATCACTTATATCTTTATCTGCGGTCGAGAGTTTTTTTGGAGATGTCAACAAACATCATTTGGGATCACTCAACTTCGAGTTTCTCATTTAATCTGCATACATTTTCATCATGAGATCTGTAAAAGTAGATAATAGCCGCCAAACATATCGGAGGGTATATCATCCCAAAGTAGCCGATAGAAAGACCGACAGCCTTCACGAACGAACCGTGGAATGGAAATAATTTAGTCAGGAAAAGAAAAAAGGTATAATAAAAATCACTATGAAGAAGTCCGAGCAGATATGGTATATATCCAGCCATCAGAGACACGATCAAGAAAAGTTCGGGTTATTTGAAAGATTCAACTAGAGGCCACTGATCTGACGGCCTCTGCTATTTTGTTCTTTGTCAGAAGCGATGGGTAAAATGTCGAGATCAGTAGTATAGAGAAGCTGATGATCCCTACTACCGCACTGATAGATATCTGTTGGGCGGGCGGTAAAACTTTTGCTGTGGTCTCGTAGACTCCATAAGTCAATTGATAGATCGCGAGCACGACGAAGACACCGATCAGATGTGGTGTGATCCTGTTCTTGAGTGTGAAGATGAGAGCGATCAAGATCAGCGAGGTCAGTAAACCACCGGCTAAAGAGATCACTAGACCTTGGAAAAAGGTGTCTGATGCGAGATGTAGTACGCTCCCCTGTAAAAACCCGTTCGCTATCTGGAACTGCATTGTTGTTTCCATGTTGAATATCTGCGCTGCTAACACATGTGATAGCTCATGTATCACCGTTGTCGGGAATGTGAGGAGGTAAAAAGCAAATAAAGCTATTGTTCCATCTTTTAGGCCTTTCTCTTTCATATGGATCTCTTTTACGGGGAGGCGACGAATGGTTAAGAACCGGAGCCTTTAATGGCTTTACGGCCTCTTTACAGTTTTTGATATTTGGTCGATCGAGATGATCGGATTCTTGATATAGAAGGTGAGGTGACGGCTGTCGGAAGGTATGGGAGAGAGATGAGTCTAGATCTATACAAAGCGAAAGCTCTGCGAAAGATGAGTGAAAAGATATTGGACAGAATATAGGAAATTGCTTAAGTGCCCGAGATAATTCGAACTAAGGGACCAGAAAATGGTAGGGGTAGATAAAATATGTTATCCTCTACTTTCTAGGTCTGCGATTCATTCAAAATATAACATCTAGCTGGATCGTATTTATCGGAAAAACTTCTCAAGGATCGAGTTATTTCGGGCGTGGTTTTGATCTCATTTAGTAAATAAGTGTACTATTTTTTGAATTTTTCTAAAAATAGTAGGGTTAAATCTGATATATTTTTTAGAGAATTAGGTAGAATATACTATTTTCTGTACTCTTCGATAGCTTCCTCTACGTCTTTTCTTGTAATTCCTTTTTCCTCAGCAAATTCTCTGCCCCATTCTACCGCTTTATCCGCAGAGCTTTGCTCGAGCGATGAGACTGACGTAGTCTTTACCTCATCGACTTCGTCTTCGCTAACCTCTTCTTCTTCGAATCTTTTCCTTACTCTTTTTTTGAGATCATCGTATTCTTTCTCTAGATCTATCTCTATTTTCTTGAATATCACACCATCTCTGATCGATATCGCTATGAATTTATCTGAAGGTTCGAAGTTCTCGTCTTCCCGTATCTCTTTAGGAACGACGAGCTGACCTTTATCTGACATCTTCATGACAATATCCGGGGAAAGTCAAATAATCATAATTAGGCTAATCGTGATTATATACGTTGGTAAGACCATCCAAAATATCTTTCAGATCTACTAAAAGTAGATCTTCGATATCTTTCAGCTCATCATCAAATCCTGATTTCGAAAAGATAGCATATTCTACTTCCCTCTCTTTTTTGTTCCATCTGACTTTTTTCTCTTTGTCAAGCATATCTTGATATAGGTCTTTACCGACCAGGTTGTTGGTCCACTTACACTCTCCAATCAACATCTTTTTTCTTTTGGTATCTAAGGCAACAACGTCGATCTCGTCCTCCTGGTACCACCACTTGCCAATCTTTGAATAGTCCATGGTTTTTCTAACATAGTCTCTTGAGATTTTTTCAAAGATAGGAGATATATAGGAAGACTCACTTTCTTTTAGATCTTCCAATACCGGTCCCACTCTACCCTCTTCTATATCAGACCTGTTCGGCAGTATGTAATAGAAGTAAAATCTGAAAAAATTATCAACGATCTTGTAGATCCCTCTTCTTTTCTTCTTTTTAGAGGAAACAGTGACAGGTTCTTCCCTTTTCACTAATTCTAGGGTTCTAAGTTTAGAAAGGTATTGAGATATCCTGTTCGTTTCTAACCCCATCTCCTGAGAAAGTCCATTGAGAGTCGTAATTCCTCTAGCCAAATAAGAAAGTATGGATTTGTATCTTTCAGGTTTTCTCAATTCTGTTTTTAAGATGAAATCGACTGCATCTTTTAAAGGAGCATCGATGTCTAAAACAGTCTTTTTGAGGTTTTCTTTGAAAGATAGTTCATCATCGAGCATCTCAAGGTATGCAGGTACACCGCCATAAACGGAATAATATCTTATCAGGCCTTCGGTAGTTTCGTTTGGCAAAAACTCTTCTAAAGATACTAAAGGGAGTTCTTTCAACTTTATCTGAGAAGTCTTTCTTCCGTAAAGCGGACTATCGCTTTTCAATATATTGTTTTCCATCATAGATATGGATGAACCGCAAAGTATAAGGTCGATATCTGATCCTTTCAGATGTTCATCCCATCCCTTCTGGAACACAGAAGATATAGCATCTTCAGCTTCTATAAGATACGGGAACTCATCTATAACCAGGATAAAACTCTTTTTTAGGTCTGAGATATAATTGAAGAAATCATCCCATTCATTGAAGGCCTTTTTCTTTAAGAGATCATCTTTTATTTCTTTGCCAACTTGTTTCTGAAGATCCCCAAACTGCTGCTTGATAGGGAGTTCAGTAGCGAGATAGTAAACATGGTCTTCTTCCTTGAGAAGTTCCTTGATGAGTGAGGTCTTCCCGATCCTTCTTCTTCCATAGATGACTATGAATGAATTTCGATCTGCTTTTAGTTCTTCTTTCAAAGAATGCAACTCTCTTTTTCGATCTACAAACATATAATCGTAAATAGGCTAATCGTGATTATATAGTTTTGGGAAAGGTCAACTATCTATTCTTTCTGAAATTTGATTATGATCTACGGTTGATTTAGCTATGAAATACGGTTGACGAGGAATACGATCCCTCTTCATCCGGAACTACAGTGAGGATAAGAAGAATTTATTTTTAGACATCCACAGAGCTCGATGATCTAAAGGATTCCGTTACATTTATGTAGGACATATTACATTATTGTC